>CAWIGX010000009.1:0-31819 GCA_963835875.1 uncultured Nitrososphaerota archaeon | reverse complement strand
CTAATCTTAAGTCAATATCACTTGTTGAGAGAGAAACAACTTTTGCAAAGATCTTTTGCTCTTATTCTCATATTCCAAAAGAGATAGTAGAGAAGGAGATACAAAATGCAAAAATTATTCTTGATAAAAATGGATTTGATTGTGAGATTTCAATAAAAGAAGAAAATGTGTTAGATAAAGGATGTTCAATTCTAATAATTTCATATGATAAAAACTCAGTAATTGGCTCAGATGGTATATATCAAAAAAGCTTAAACGGTCTTGGTGAATCAGTAGCAAAAAGATTTATCGAGTCAAATCTTGGTGTTGATCTTAATCTTTCCGATATGCTAGTAGTTCCACTTTCACTCATTAAAGAGATTTCAGTATATCGGGTAAAACAAATTACAAAACATTTAGAAACAAATCTTTTTGTCGCATCAAAAATAACGGGTTGCAAGTATGGAATAGGTAAACTAGATGACGGTTTTGAAGTAAGAATATCTGGAGTCTTATACACCTGAATGAAGTAATGCAGCCATTAGGAGTATTGCTAAGGAGAGTATTACTGTTAGTCTACCTAACATGATAATTTTTGAACGTAGTTTTTGTAAAAATTCTCCAGAAAGCTGTTTTGATTCTATTTTTCTTTCTATCTCAGATCTGATTAGTCTTACATGTATAGCAAATGTAATTATCAAAATAATTACAAGTATTATTTTAATGAGAAGAACTATTCCATAGTTTGTAGAAAGTATCATTGATGGTTTTATAATAAAACCAGTAGAGTTGTAAATTCCAGTTAGAATTAATACAATAAGAGATGGAACTCCAATTTTGTTGAATTTCCGTCCTACGCGTATCATTATTGACAATCGTCCCTCTATAGAATCGGAGATTGTCTTGAGAAGAGGAGCAAGAACTATTCCAATGAATATCGAACCACCCACCCAAATTGATGCTGCAATTAGATGCCCCCACATTATTAGCGCGTCAACAAGTGCCATGACTTTATTTGCAGAGACAACGAATAATATCTATTATCATCCGAACTTCGGAGAAGGTTTTTTAATTGAACAAGCCCCGTAGCTTCTAGATTTGCTAAGTAAAGGAAGAATAGTCATTTTAGCGTGTTTTGCTGGTCTTGGTGCAATGATGTTATTTTTCTATCTTTATGCAAATTCTTTTCAAAGTGATCTTGAAAAGGTAACGATTCAAGTTGATAGTGTAAATGTTCTTGATGAGAACAAACTGAATAAACGTGCACAGCTTGATGTAAGATTTAATCTTCAAAATCCCAGTTCTCTTACATTGACTGTTTCAGACATTAATTACGAATTGTTTACAAATGGAAAGAGTCTGGGAGCCGGACATTTATCTACAGAAGATGTTCCAGAAGCTGGTAGACCTATACTTTTTGCAAATAACAATGCAACTTTACCTGATACATTTGATCTTGTATATAGTGATAATATTGCCAATGAATATTCTGCCATAACGAATCATCAACCAGTAAAATATGAAATAAAAGGCCAAGTAACTATACAATCATTTTTGACAGAAATTACCAAAGATTTTGATGTAACTGTTGGTTAGCCTAATCCCCAACTAATTTTGGTCTTTGGTGTAATTTTTACAAAAGGTGCTTCATTTTCTTTCCAAGGATCTTCTCTAACCCATGCAAATTTTTTATAAAATATCTCGTAGAGTTTTTTGAATTGTTGGCCTTTCTCGATAAAAGTGGTAGAACCCTGAACAACAACGACTTTGTGTTTTCCGGGTAAGTAAATATCTACAGAAATTGCAATTTTATCATTCTTTTTGAGATTTGCATACTTTTTGGTACCATAGTCTGTTGCAAAATAAAAGAAACCATCTTCAAAGTAATATGATACTGGAGCAATATGTGGTACATTTTTTGTACATGTCGCTATTCTACACCCTTCATTTTCCTTGAGAAATTTTGATTCTTTTATGGTAAATTTTAACACATATTGTAACTATTTACATGAAATAAAAAGAAATGGGCCGAGAGAGATTTGAACTCTCGACCACCCCCGTGTCAGGGGGGTATCCTACCAGGCTAGACCATCGGCCCAATAGAGTTCGACCTTACTCTAGACGTTATTAACGTTTAAGAAAACAAGAATAATATGCAATGTATCAAGTGACTATTGTATGATTGGTGATTTTTCACCAGAGGAAAAAGATGGCTTTTACAAAGCAGTCTTTTCTAGACGTGATGTTAGGTCTCACTTTACTTCAGAATCAATTGATGAGGGAATACTTGCACGAATACTAAATGCTGCACATCATGCTCCATCTGTTGGATTCTCTCAGCCTTGGAATTTTATCCTCATTAAAAATGAGGAAACAAGAAAACAAGTAAGAGATTCATTTGATAAAGAACGAATCCGTGCTTCTACTCTTATTGAGGATCCAAAAAGGTCAAAGTATTTGTCACTTAGACTCCAAGGAATTTTAGATTGTGCAGTAAATGTATGCATAACGTATGATCCCACAAAGTTTGGTCCCTTTGTTATAGGAAGATCAAGTATTCCAGAAACAGGTATCTATAGTGTTTGTTGTGCTATACAAAATCTCTGGCTTGCAGCAAGAGCAGAAGGAATTGGTGTTGGTTGGGTCAGTATACTTTCAAATGATGATCTTAAGAGAATTCTTGAAATTCCAGATCATGTAGTTCCTGTTGCTTATCTGTGTCTTGGTCATGTATCAAATTTTGCAGAAAAGCCAGATCTAGAGAGTGCAGGATGGTTGCCTCGTCTTGGTTTGAAGGATGTTATCTTTTATGAAAAATGGAGCCATGAAAATGATCCTAACTGGCAACAAATTCATGATATGATTGTATCAAACCTTGATTACGCTTAAATGCTTACTAGATCTGATTTTTTCTGGGCTCGTAGCGCAGAGTCATATTGACGCGAAACATGGATAGCGCGGTAGCCTCCTAAGTTACAGGTCGAGGGATCGAAGCCCTCCGAGCCCGTCTTATTTTAAATTAAAAAGTTAGGTTGTAGTTGTTCCAGAGGAGGCATTGTTTACTAGAACAGATTTGTAGATTTCAACGGTATAATCTCCCTCAAAGATATGAATTACTTTGTTACCATCAACAGCTGTTACTCTGAAATGTTGGTCATAAGTGCCATCGCTTGCTACGTCGGTTTGTGCAAAGTAAACGGGTTTGTCATTTTGATATATCTGAATTATAACAGGATATCCTGGTGCAGGATTTTGTACTGTTCCCCAAACACCACCAAAAGGTAAAGGACTATCTGTCGGAATATGCATGTAAATAACACTCTTTTGCAAGACAACATTTTGTTCAGGCACTAATGTTTGAACCCATTCTGTACCCTGTGAAGTGTGTAATGTCATACTTGGAAATAAAAGTATAAAGAATCCAAAAATTGCTCCTAAAAGTAATTTCATACGATCCATTATGCATTGTTAAATATTAAGATGACGTATTAGATATCTACATCACTTTGATATCAGAAGAAAAACTAAACGATGGGTGCAGGTGTGACTGCCATTATGGAGGGGCAATAAGCTGTCCTTCATGTAAAGAAAATCACGGTAAACATTTCTGCGTGCATTGCAAGTAGCTATTTCTTTCTTTTTGCGCTTTCTTTTGCTGCCAAAGCTTTCAAATTGGCAAGATCCACTTTTAGTTTCTCAATCTCAACAAGTGTTTGAAGACTTGAGATCTCTGATTTTAAATTTCCAATCTCCTCATCTTTATTTCTAAGTGAGCTTCTAAGTGAATCCAATTCAGCGTTTAATTCAGACTTTGCCTGACTTATCTGACTAGATGTCATCTCCAAGGTTTGTTGATTACTGCTATAGTTAGTTAGCTTTTTTTTTCTTCGTGTACATGTTCATGGCCTTCAGCTGCATGCATATAATCAGCGCTTTTTTGAGCCAACCAGCATACAGCTACTAGGAACCATGCAGCTGATATGAAAACTAGTACAGTAAAATGAACTGCATCTGGAAGTATGAAATACAGGATTGTTAAGGCCGAAGCAAGACAACCGACTACGATTGTAGGAATATGCCCCATGAATTTATCTCTAGAGTAGTAGAATATAAATAGTAATGGAGATTGTCAGAAGAAAAAATGACTTGTAAAAATGAAAAAGGGGTTATGCTAGTCACTATGAGTAGTTTTTCCTTGCGCGATCTCTATTTCAGGAACTTCAGACTGTAAAATTTTTATTTTTTGTAGAAGTTCATTTCTAAGATCTCTAGCTACGCGTCTTACGGTTGGTCTTGGAACCCCAAGTTCTTCTACTACTTTTGAGTAGATATCTTGTTTATCTGTTAAGCCTTTGTCAAGCAGTTCATTAATTGCTTGTTTGATGCTTGTGCTTTGAGTAGTACGATTCACGAATTTTATTTTCAAGATGTTCTATATAAGACTGTTACTATGATTTTTTCAATAATTTTTTATGTATGAAAGTTTGACTTTAACACAAAAACAAAATTGGGTGTTTGTATCATAGGATTATAGTATTTGAAGAAATTTTACAAACAAGATTTTACCTAAAATGTTTTTATCTTACTAAACCATTGTAATCATACAGAATTAGTTAATTGAGTCTAGAACATCACTGCATAGTAAAGTGGAGAAAAGTTCTTATGATTAAAAAATAAATGTCAAAAGGTGTCCAAGGCTACTATTGAAACAAATTTTGGTAACATAGTCTTTGAATTATTTCCAAATATAGCTCCAGAAACTGTTAGAAATTTTACCAAATTAGCAAAAAGTAACTTTTATGATGGCACATTATTTCATCGTGTAATTCCAGGTTTTATGATTCAGGGAGGAGACCCTAATACAAAAAAATCAGACAAGGGTCAGTGGGGCATGGGCGGACCAGGATATACAATAAAAGCAGAATTTATCTCCAGATCTCATCTTAGAGGCATAGTATCCATGGCAAGAGCTATGGATCCTAATAGTGCAGGTTCTCAGTTTTTTATAGTAACAACAGATAGTACCTTCCTTGACAAACAATACACTGTCTTTGGACAGGTCCAGCAGGGAATGGATGTAGCAGACAAGATTGTCAAGCTTCCAAAAGACAAAAACGATTGTCCACAGCAGGAAGCAAAGATTATTCGCATAAGCATATCAGAGTAGGAATTAGAGTTGAAAATTCTTCTTAGTCTTCTTGTTATACCAATACTGATTCTTTCAGGCTCTCAAGCATTTGCTCAACAGTTATCCATGGGTGAGGCTCCTAACGAAGTTGTCAAGGCTACCATTGATGAAACAGGTACTGCACATGTAACGCATGTGATCAACTCTACTGTTGTAAATTTTAAACCAATTCAAGTAGATATAGTGAATGGTAACATGGACAATCTTACTGTTACAGATAACAATGGCAATCCTGTTGAATATGCCAAGATCCAAAAAACACCATTATCTATAATCATTAATGCTTCACAACGAAATGAGACTTTGATCAAGTATGATCTAGTAAATGTTGTAACAAATACTGATGGCGTGTGGAAGTGGAATTACTATGAACCACAAGATACTGATTATACCGCATTTCATTTTCCACAAGGAGTTGACATGGTCTGGGCAAATGGAAGACCAGTGTATCTTGGAAATCTTGGCCTGGGACAACATGGAAATGGATTTACATTAGAATATGTCATAAATGAACCAGTAAATATTGAGACTGTTCAAGTAGCAGGTAAGAATGTAGCAGTTGGAGTAAGAACTGTTTCAGGACTTGGAGATTATGCTTTTGATCAATCTCTACTAGCATATTCATTTAACGTCAACAAGGCAAATGTACCAGTCACCGTTATAATGCCACAGGATCTTTTATCAGGCCCATATTCTGTGACAATAAATGGACATCCAGCCTTGCATCAAGTATTTCATTATAATGCAACACATTCATGGATAGGATTTCAATCAGCTAATGGTGGTACAGTCCAGATAACTGGAGCAGTAGGTAGCCAAGGACAACAAACCGGTACTTTACCATCTAGTTCAGCAAATAGTGCTACAATAGGAGAACCTATACCGACTACATCTGACAATACGTCAATCTATGTTTTAATTGGAGGAATTATTGCAGCAGGAATAGCTGGAATTATCATAGTGAAGAAAACAAGATCAAAGCCAGTTATCAAGTCCTAAATTGTTTTAGGGTATCAAATTTCACCTTTAGATTATTAATAGCAAAAGAACAATGGACTGCATGCAATGTGGGTGTCATTGTATAAAATGTGGCAGTATGGAATTGTCATCAAAACGAGTTGGAGAGATTGAAAAAGATGGATATTATGATATGCATCACACCTGCCTTAAATGCAAAGCACATTTTGACCATTTAGAGGGTGATGTCTTCAAGTCTTGTGAAAAGTGTGGATTTAATCTCTAATTGACTTGAAGTAATTTTACTCTTGAATAATAACTGCGTTTATCTCTCAGATCTTTTTGAAGTTCATGAGTAAAGGCCATGTTTGTAAGTATTTTTGATACGTCTAATGGAACTGCAGACCAACCATATTCTCTTAGCTGTGCTACCACCTCAGAGACTGTTCTTGCCTTATCAAAGAAAGCATCCTCAATTAGTGTCTGCATTTTGCTTCTAATCTGATCTTTGTCAACAAATGTAGGTGTAACAAATTCAGGTTCATGAACCTCTGCATCATCAAGTGAATGTAGTAATCCAGTTGTTTGTGGTGGTGACTGGTCATAGGAATATTCGTATTGAACATTGTTATTGGTAGAGTCTTTGACAAATGATGCCAGATTACAGATGACTTGATCTATGCTTTCATTGTCTATATAGAAGTCCTTAGATTCGATCTCAATTTCATTTTGACCGTATTTTATCTTGATTCTTGCCATTTGTAACTTTTAATCATGATTGACTTGATTTATTTTATTAACTCTAAGTGACTTAGAAAACTGATCAAAATATTTACACAACTTATTGGGATTTTTTTTCTACATAGTACTAAAAGGGAATATTCTGACTTAACATCGTGGAAAGACGTTCAAAAGTAATAATCATAGCAGTTTGTGTTGTTGCAGCAGTAGGAATATTTGTTTATTCTCAGTATTTGTCTGCCACTCATACGAGCATCTCAATACTTGAGAGTAAAATAATACAGAGAAATGCCAATAATTCACTATACAATATGACACTTCAATTCCAGAATCCGTCATTGCTTCCTATTACTGTAGGACAGACGGATTTTGCCATATCAATTAATAATGAAAATCTTGGAACCGGTACGCTGCAACCACTTGTAATACCACCCATGGGAAAGATTTCCTCACAGACAGCATTTACTGCAGACAATACGGTTCTTGACAAATATTCAAAAAGTACTAGTGTTCCAAATGCCAAGTTGAGTGGAACAAGCAAGTATGGAATATCAATAATATCAGTTAATGTTCCATTCATATTTCCCATACCAGAACAAGAAGCCAGCGAATTTATACACGGTTCTTAAAACCAGAAAAATATGCTTACAGTATTTGGATCAATCACTTATGATACGATAAGGACTCCGACAAAAATTGTTAAAAATGCATTAGGGGGAGCCGCAACATATGCTGCAATTTCTGCAAGTTTCTTTGTCAAGCCTGGCTTGATTGGAGTTGTGGGTAAGGATTTTCCAAAAAGTTATCAAAATACACTAGAGAGATTTGTTGACACACGTGGAGTAGTTCATGCAAAAGGTAAGACGTTCAGATATGATGGCAGTTATGATTCAACTTTAAGTCTACGAACAACTAACAAGACTGAACTAAATGTATTGAAGGATTTCAAACCTGTTGTACCAGAAGAGTATCGTAAATCGGAATTTGTATATCTTGCAAACAATGATCCTGCCCAGAATACTAGAATCATAAAGGAATTTGACAAGGTCAAGTTTTCAATGTGTGATACCATAGAATTTTGGATATCAAGTAAAAAAGATGATGTAATCAGGATGATGGGTTCTGTTGATTCAGTTGTAATCAATGATGAAGAAGCAAAATTGCTTACAAAGACTCACAACCTGATCAAGGCTGCAAAAAAGATCATGGAATGGGGAACAAAGTATGTCATAATAAAAAAAGGAGAACATGGTTCTTTGTTATTTTATGATGATGTCATATTTCCATCACCTGCCTTTTCAATGGAAGATATAGTAGATCCGACAGGTGCAGGTGACTCTTTTGCAGGAGGAATGATAGGATATCTTTCAAGTAAAAATAGTACAAAAATATCAACTATTAGAGAGGCTGCAGTATATGGAAACATCATGGGTTCATTTGCCGTAGAGAAATACGGAGTATATGGAATAACAGGATTGAAGAAACCTGATATTAAGAAAAGATTTGACAGATACAAAAAAATGGTCCACTTCTAACAAAGGTTATAGACATCAAATTAAAAAATAAAGTAATGGACGATAAACTAGATACGATTTTCAAGCTCCAAAAAAATCTAGAGAAAATGATGAATCTTGAACGTTATCCAAAAGACACTCAAGGAAAGATTTCTGCACTTTGTACAGCAATAATTCATGAGGCAGTTGAGCTTCAGAGAAATACAGATTGGAAATGGTGGAAAAAACCCACACCTTTTGATGAAGCAGCAGCTCGTGAAGAGTTGATAGATATTTGGCATTTTGTCATCCAAGCATCACTTGAGCTTAACATGACTCCAGATGACATTCTAAAAGAATATCAAAAAAAGAATCAGATAAACAGACAAAGACAGATAGATGGTTACTGAATTTTCTTAAAAGTTTTAACTATGCCTTTTAGTCTTGAGATATTTGCTTCACCTATTTTATTTATGATTTTTACTTGTCTTTGAAATTGTAATACTTGTTTATTTGTAACTGTTAGTATTGGATGTGGACTAGGTGAACCAATAATTTTGTGATTCGCATCAATTCCATTTTTGTACAAACAGAGAAGAGAATCTCCTGGTTTGTGCCCTATTGTATCTTTTCCACAAAGTATTATGAGATCAATTTTTTCATTTGATAATACAGATCTTATAAGAGAATCAATTCCTTTGTTTTCAGAAAGTAATCTACCAGCTATTGCAATCTCTTTGATAATATCTGAATGCGTAATATCTTTTAGAAGATTAATACTTGATAGAGTACAAATTGCAATGTTTGATGTATTATTTCCAAAGAATATTTCCTCTTCAATTGGAAGAAGAATTCTACACAATTCTCCTGCAATATCCTCAATTAGATTCATTTTTTAGTTAACTTATGTAATACTTTAGAAATATGATGTAGATCACTTTCCATAACTAAAGGATTCACTGGTAGACTTAGTACAGAGTTAGCAGCCCAATCAGTAAGAGGAAGTTTGAGATCTTTTTTGTAAAATGGAGTCTTGTGTACTGGAATAGGATAGTATGCAGTTGCCCCTATACCTTGTGAATTTAGTTGTTTCATGATTTTATTTCGATTTACAGTAGCAATTGTATAAAGATACCAATTTACATTTACACCATCTCTTTCTTCGGGCAAGATAACATTCAGATCAGACAATAATTCATTGAGTATTGTTGCATTCTTTTTTCTTTTTTCTAGGAATTTTGGAAGTTTTTTCATTTGGATTTTCAGCTATTGCAGCACAAATTTCTGGAAGTCTTAGATTTAGTCCAAGGATTCTTGTATCATACCCGTGAAGCATTCCATGATTTCTAATCTTGCGCAGTTTTTCAAAGAGGTTTTTATCATCTGTAACTATCACTCCACCTTCTCCAGATGTCATAACCTTAGCAGCATACATGCTAAAGCAACCCATTTTTGAAAATGTTCCAGATTGTTTTTTCTTGTATGTAGTTCCTAATGATTGACATGCATCTTCTATTATCTCAAGATTATTCTTATCTGCAATTTCAGAAATTTCATCCATGTAAGAAAAATTTCCATATAGATGAACGGGCATTATTACTTTAGATTTTTTCGTAATTTTCTTTTTGAGATCACTTGGATCCATAGTATAATTTTCTGGACGAATATCAACAAATATGGGCTTTGCCCCAACTGATACAATAGCGTTGGCAGTTGCTACAAATGTAAAAGAGGGTATCAAAACTTCATCTCCTTGTTTTATGTCAAGGGCATAAAGTGCAGCTTGTAGAGCTGCTGTTCCTGAATTTACGGCTATTGCATATTTTGATTTTACAAAAGAAGCCAAAAGTTGTTCAAATTCTTGTACTCTCTTTCCACCAGCATTTGCAGCAGATGTAAGAGATTTCTCTGTTAACACAGAGCATACTTCATTTATTTCGTCTTTTTCGATAATTGGTATATTTATTGGAATTTTCAATGATACAGTAGAAAATTCTAGACCATAATTAAACTTCCTAAATTAAAACCAATTCTTATATTTTAGAGACATACATCGAGATCAAATGAAAGTACATCTACAAGAAAATGATTCTAGTTACAAGATATTTTTGTATGTTTTCTATGTTAGTGCGTTCATAATGTGTTCTATCACCATATTTGGATTCTATGCTATGATTCAGGAATGGTCTGCCAAGGGTACCTATGTGATGGGAGAAGTACTTGTTAAGACAGAATTTCCAACTCCTCACTTTGCCAAGTTAATAACATGGTTATTTTTTTCATCAATTGTTAGTTGGTATTGTGTTTCCCGAATAGGTTGGAAAAAAACAGTAACTGTTTCAAAATGGAAGCTTACAATGGTACAACTAATGCTCTTGGGATTAGCAGTAATTACACTCTATGAAACAATTTACAATTTTATTCTCTTGAGTTCTCAAATTACTGCAGGAATGATAAATGGAGTAACTCCAGATATTGATTCACTTGCAGTAGCCTATCCAGATCATAATCGACCGTGGAATCTTATTTTTGCAACAAAGATGTTTCTTGCTGCATTTTTGATAAGTTCACATGCATTTTATCTTAGTACACGTCCCAGAAAGTCGGTTCAAGAACTAGATGCTTAAATTTATAGGAATACATGTTGGAATCTGACTGAAATGGATGTTACAGAAAAAATTAGACTAGTAACTAGAGAACCTACGGAAGAGGTAGTAACTCAAGAAGAGTTAGTGAATCTGTTTAACACCAATACACATCCCAAACACTACATCGGCCTTGAGATATCCGGCTTTATGCATTTGGGAAGTTTGATACTTACTGGATTTAAAATAAATGATTTTATCAGAGCTGGAGTCAAGTGTACAGTATTTTTGGCAGACTGGCATACTTACTTAAATAACAAACTTGGAGGAGATTGGGAAAAAATACGAATGGTATCAAAATACTATGCCGATGCATTCAAGATGTTTTGTCCCGGAGTTGAGATTGTTGAAGGTTCACAACTTTATGAATTAAGAAGAGGTTATTGGTTGGATCTTGTTAAATTTGCAAAGAATATGTCACTTGAGCGTACTATGCGTTCACTTACAATAATGGGAAGAAGTACTGAGAAAGACAAGATTGATCTTGGTCAACTTTTCTATCCCCCAATGCAAGCTGTAGATATTCATACGATGGATTTGGATATAGTACATGCGGGGATGGATCAAAGAAAGATCCACATGCTTGTCAGAGAGATTTTTCCAAAAATGAAGTGGAAGGTGCCAGTTGCAGTTCATCATCACATTCTTGCAGGACTTGGTGAGCCAGAAACTGCTTCAGATTCGGCTTCGGACATCATATCAAGTAAGATGAGTAAATCAAAATCAGCATCAGGAATATTTGTTCATGATACAGATGAAGAGATTAATTCAAAATTTAAGAAAGTCTTGGTGTCCAGAAGGAATTATAGATAAAAATCCTGTACTTGAAATATCAAAATACATTATCTTTCACGAATTCAACGAAGTTATTGTAGAACGTCCAGCTAAATTTGGTGGAAATATTATTTATACATCCTATCAAGATTTAGAAGGAGATTTTGCGCAGAAAAAATTACATCCATCAGATCTAAAAGCTACAGTATCCAAATATGTCACAGACATAATTAGACCAATAAGAGAAAAAATTGTCTTGACAGATGAACTTTCTGAGGCAATAAAGAAAACTACTTGAGACTTGGTCTTACTTTCTTTGAAAATAGCGATAACATCTCAAGTGATTTTGATAATCCTATAAAGTTGACAATAAAGTAATTTATTCTGATCTTTAGATATTGTTGCAGATAATTGCTTACTTGATCAGGGGTACCTAATGCTATACTATCCTTTGAATGGATGATAAATTCTGCAATAGATTCATTTTTCTTTTTTAGCTTGGAGATAATATCTTTAACATCATCATTATCTTTTCCAACCAAGACTCGTAACAATACAGAGTTTTCTATTTCTTCAAGATTTCTTTTAATTAATTTACAATTATCTTTTAGAAGTTTTATTTTTTCTTCTAAAATGTCAGGTGTACCAAAAGGATGATTATATCTCGTAGCGTGTCTTGCAGCAACCTTCATGAGTTTTTTTCCTGCTCCACCTACCATAATCGTAGGATGAGGTTTCTGTATTGGTTTTGGATTACAGATGGCATTTTTGATAGAATAGTGTTTTCCTTTAAAGCTTGATTTTTGATTTTGCCACATTTTTTTGATTATGATAAGAGATTCATCTAGCTGCTCAATTCGTGTCACTGGATCATCAAATTTGTATCCATAGGAATTGTATTCATATTCAAACCAGCCACTCCTATACCAAACTCTAGTCTTCCATTACTGATTGCATCAAGTGTAGATGTCATTTTTGCCAAAAGAGATGGATGTCTATAGGAATTGCATGTAACTACCTGTCCTATTCTAAGTTTTGATGTTATTGAGCAAATAGCAGAAAGAAGTGTATAGGCTTCAAAAAAAGTTTCAGTACGATTATCTGAAGGATGTGGAATAAAGTGATCATAAACATATCCTGCATCAAATCCAAGTTTTTCTGCAGTTAATGCGACATTTTTTGAAAATAGAAATTGTTCATAGGGATTATTTGTAGGAAATTCATCTAGCCATCCCTGTGGCAAGGTAAGTCCTATCTGGACTGATGTCATGCTATTTTCTAGTCTGTTGCTGTTCTACAATATTATATTTGGATGTATAACCACGGGGGTTTATCATCAAGCCTTTATACATGTAAGTCGAGGAGTTTCCGATTATTACAGTAGTAATCATACCAAGCTTGTCATTGTGTTCTTCCATGTTTTCCAAGTCTGTTAAAACAACTTCTTCAGATTCTCTAAATGCTCCTTTTACAATTGCTACTGGTGTATTGGGTGATCTATATTTTAAAAGAATTTTTCTTGTATCTTGTAACTGATGAATTCTTTTTTTGCTTGCAGGATTGTATATTACAATAACAAAATCACCTTGGGCTGCTGCCTCTACTCTTTTTGTTATAATTTCCCAAGGAACAAGTAGATCACTCATGCTTACCACAGCGAAATCTGTCATGAGAGGAGAGCCAACTAGTGCTGCACAAGAATTAAGCGATGAAACACCTGGAACTATTTCAACATTAAGACCAGCCTTTCTGTCCCAACCCTCTTCTGCTAGAATTTCATAGATTAAACCAGCCATTCCGTATATTCCAGGATCTCCACTGGATACAAGTGAAACTATTTTTCCAGATTTTGCAAGATCAATGCATTGATGTGCTCTTTCTACTTCTTGTGTCATTGCATATCTATGAACTTCTTTGCCTTCTATTAGATCTGCAACCAAGTTAACATATGTCTCATATCCAACAATTGTATCACTTTCTTCAATTGCTTGCTTTGCTCGAAAAGTCATATGATCATGATGACCAGGTCCTACACCTACGATAAACAGTTTGCCGGTCATTCAAACTTAGGAGATTTTCAAAGTAAATTTATCCCTTTTCATGATTTTATGGATTATCTACGATTGGACAATCAAGGATGTAATTCTTGTCAAGAACTGATGCCTCTTGCACTGTTATTTCTCCAGATGATATTTCATAATCAATGTCATTTTTATTTTCTAGAATTTTTGCATTTTGAGGATCTTTCCAAGTTATTATTGAGACTTTACAAATAGGGCTGTAAGTGGAATCACCTGGTTGTGCACTAGATATTCCTTCTTGGTAACCAAATGGTCCAGCACCTTGTAAACCATTAGCAAAGTGATAGAGATCTCTTGAAGATGATTCAAGAATTGAAAGTGAAGGTACATTTTGAATTTGCATAGTCTGGGTAGGTCCTTCAGGAGTTCCTGAAGTTATGATATAGTATATTGTTTTTCCATCAGGACCCCATCCCCTATGACCTACAAAGGTAGCTGTCATGTTATCTATATTGATGTCAAGTACTTGTCCATCAAGATAGGATGTCTGATCTGACAAGACTTTGTTGGTTCTTACATTCAATGCGCCATTATCCCATATTATCTCTGGAGTATTCATAATTGTATCAGTCACAACCAATCTTATCTTCCCTGTCATGTTTGCATCAAGAATTGCTTGTGTGGAATTAAGAATGAATGGTCCCCGTCCTATATTCCAAGATACTTGAACTACTTTGCTTAGCGGACTATATTGTTTGTCAGACGGTGTAAATGATAATACATCATTTTGATAACCATCTGTTCCATTACCAGTAATTCCATTTGTAAAGACAAACATGTTACCAAATGATATTAACGGAGCATGTGCCAAGACGGGGGAAAGATGAACTTTCCAGTTTTGTTTGTCTGAAATAGTATTAGCGACAAGTTCATTGCTTGCATCTGTTATTATATAGTAAACAGTTTTTCCGTTTACTATTCCTTCATGCATGGGTATCTGTATCGGAATAGTACTTTTTACAAGTTTTATGGTATAATTCTCAGTTGGCGGTGGCATAGCCTGACCTACTTCAGGGGTTGTTACTCTTATCCAACCGTCTACACTTACAGTTGCAGTAAATTGACTAGAATTTGTAGAATGAAGACCAATAGCAGAACCTGTGAAATCCAAACTACCGCTATTTGAATTTGAATCAATTGTTGTTAGAGCATAAAATGTATTGTTATCTACTGTCCAAATTGGTTGACCTTTTGAATCACTCTTATCGATTTGATGTAAAACAATGATTTGAACTGGTTGACTTGCACTATATGTAATTGAACCATGGTAAATAGAACCGCTGTTTGGCGGCAAGATTATTGCCATCTGTTCTGAATTATGACCAAGTCCAGGATCTTGTGATGATGTAATTGTTTGAGTAAACTGAATTTTTTTTGTTGAACCTGCATTGGCAAGTTGATTGTCAAGTAATGGAATAGAAATTATCAGAACTCCAACTATTACTATAATTGATAAAAGTAGTAGTCTATTCATACGCTCTAAATATTCAATTTATATAAATATGCTTTTAGAAAGAAGCCTATTTTCCAAGTTCAAACTCATCATGCAATGCTTGTACTGCTACATTACAGTCTGAATCTTTTACTACAAAAGCAAGATTAAGCTCAGAAGAACCTTGTGCTATCATTATTACATTTACGCCTTTTTTTGCTACAGCTGTAAATACTTTGGAAGCAACTCCTGCCATTCCCCTCATTCCAGAACCTATGAGAGCAATTATGGATACATCTACTGTAACATCCACTTTTTTTATGATCTTTCCAAGTAGATTCATTTCAAGTGCATTTACTGCTTTATCCAAATCATTCTTCTTTACAATTATTGATATAGATGATTCTGACGGACTTTGAGATATCATCATTATGTTAATTCCTTCTTTAGCAAGAATAGAAAATATTGTCGCGGCAGTACCCGGAGCACCAACCATACTTCCACCACGAACATCAATGAGTCCAGTATGTCTAATTGTACTTACACACTTTACCATCTTTTGAGTATCAGCTTGTGGAGTGGCAGTAACTAGCGTTCCAGAATTATCTACATTAAACGTATTTCGTATACGTAAAGGAATTTTTTTTGTAACAAGTGGTTCAAGTGCTCTTGGATGAATATATTTTGCACCAAATAGTGCCATTTCCATTGCTTCAATATATGATACTTCTTTGATTAGTTTAGCATGTTTTACAATTTTTGGATCAGTTGTCATCAAACCATCTACATCGCTCATCAACCAAACTTCATCAGCTTTGATACTAGATGCGATAATTGTTGCCGTATAATCAGAACCTCCTCTACCAAATGTAGTTATGTTCCCATGTTGATCTGCACCAGCAAATCCTCCAATTACTGGCATGATCTTTTTTTGTAAAAGACTTTCTACAGTATGAGAAACGTGGAGTCGTGTAGTGTCCATAAGGGGTTTTGCTCCTCCAAAATTAGAATCTGTGACTATTCCTACATCTTTTCCTGTCATAGGTACCGCCTTTACACCTATTTCATTTAATGTAAAAGTAATCAAATTAATGGATAATCTCTCACCAAATGAGATCAAGTAATCAGAAGATCGTGGAGTAACTTCTCCAAGTAGTAGCATTCCATGTAATAGATCTTGGAATTCATCAAGATCTGCCTTCATCTTGTCTAGTAATTCTTTTTTTATCTTTGAATTCTTTACACATTGATTTGCAATATCAATATGCATTTTGATAATTTTTTTTGCAAGTAAGTTTGCACTTCTTTATTTCTATTTTGAATTAAATTTGTTATTCGAATTAAATCGTCAGTAACTCCACTTATGGCAGAAAACACTGGAATTATTTTATGATCTTTTGTAAGTTTTTTTATCAGCTCTGCAACATTTCGAATATTTTGTGTTGAAGAAACAGAGGTTCCTCCAAATTTTAGAACAAGTTTCAAATCAGTATAACCTCGCCTTATTATCCTTAAAATCTTTTAACTCTCAACTCTAGGAGCAAGGTAAAAGTGAATCCTTCCAATGTTTGCGACTTTAAATTCTAATCTAAGAGGCATTTTAGTTGAAAATTCACAAACTACTGTGCCTGCAACTGTACCTACCGCTTTAACAATACTGTTAAGATATTCCAAACTATAGGTGGCATTACTATCTTCCTTGACCTCAATCTCTGGCATTTCAGGCGTTCCTTTTTCTAATGTTATAGTTGCTTCACCCGAATCACCACGTCCTGAAAATTCTGCTTTTGTAGGTATGGCATTAATTGAGAGATATTCTGAGACTACTTGGATATCACCAAGTATCTTATCAAATTCGCCAGAGGTAACTCCCACTTTAGCGTTATAGGTAATTTTTGGGAGTGGTGTATCAGTTGCTGAACTTTCAATTAATCTCATCTTATATTTTTTATTTTTACCTATTGTAACAAGTAAAAGATTATCTTCAGAAATACTAATTTCTATATTGTCTTTTTTATCAGCTCTTTTGATTAATTTTGAAAACTCATCTATTCTAACTCCAAACTTAACATCTTGATCACAAACATATTTTTCAAATGCAGAATTAGGCCAAGCAATATCGATTAGTGCTACATGTGATGGATCCATGCCCCTAAAAGCAATTCCTTCACCTGTTGCTTCGAATGTAGCTTCTTCAACTAGGGTTGATATGGCAGATATGACAGCTTTCCATTCTTCAGAACCTCCAGTCTTTGCAGAAAATACCAAACTTACTCAGATCTCCAGAATGTTCAAGTTAAACCTTATGCGTAGTTTCGCCAAGTATCACTACATTTGACACATCTATAAAACTGGGTAGTAGGTTCATCTGCACTTCTTGTCTGAAGCATCCACCAAACAGCTTCATTATGTCCGCACTTTTCACATTCAATCTTAATTGTTGGTAATGCCTCTTTCATTTCTTTTTCATCCAAAGAGATGATGGAAGAAACAGTTTCATTTTTTACTTCTTTTGTTGTCTTGTTTCCTTTTTCACTGTAACCACATTTTGGACATACAAATTCAGAGTCAGAGCTATCTATCTTTAATCGCGCCTGACACTTGGGACAGAATTTCATTTAAACACCTTTAATTTTAGAAAAAATTGCTTTTTTTAATTCATCTGTGTATTCTATGGCAGTCTTTGTTGCCTTCTCAATTTCTTTCACTGGATTACCTTTCGAAGTATTTACTCGCATTGAGAGTTGTTTAGTAAGTGGATGCTTCAAGACTACACCTGCAAACTCTACAGTAGGATCTTTGAGCATCTCATATTGGACTATGTAAAGAGTGCTAATGTCTGATTTTCTTATGTCCAATTGAACCTCTTTTGGAGAAGATTTCTTCAGTTGAACATCCATGTAAGTCAAAAAAATACTTATTGAGGATATAAACCATTACCAATAGTTGACTAGCGATAAAAATGCAATAAGTGGAGTTTCTCTTGAGAAATCCCCTGATAAACCAAAAATAGATGATAACGTTGCAATAGACGTAAAATTCTCTATAACAGGAGCCCTCCGAGAAGCCTTCAATGAGAAAAATTGGGAAAAAGCTTACAATAATCATGACAATGCCTTCAAGCTACGATATGGAGTAAAGCTCCATACTAGTGGGCTTAGAAAGAAAGAGATTGGTAAGTCCCTAGAGACGTACAAGAAAGTTGCCCTTTTTTGGACACGTAATCCAAAGCTGACTCAGATGGGAGAGAAGAAAGTATGGGTACAGATATCCAAGAATTTTGAGCCATTCATTCCACAAAATCAAGTTGATGCACAACAGTTACTTCTTGATTTTGATGAAAAAATACAGTTTAATGCATCTGATCTTGGAGTTGGCAAACACAAGATAGGAGTTGAGATTCATGTATCTTGGTTTAAACATGATTACATTGAACCATTTGATGAAACTGTACAATCTAAAGAGATTGAGATTGAAGTTACCAAATAGGATATAAATGGAATTATTGATGCATCAATATGGCAAAATTCGATGGAATTAGAGGACAAGAATTACTTGAAGTTGAAGACAAGTCAGAAAAAGAAGATCAAATAACTTTGATTTTCAAAGACAATAGGTTTCTCTTCATCAAACTAGAAAACGGCAAGATGGTAGCTACATCCATACCAGAATAAACTACTTGTTAAGGAATTTGTAGTATAGACTGATTGCTATTTCTTGAGATTCAGACTGGATAGAACCAGGTCTTTCTTTTCGTACTTTTTGTATAGCATCTTTTGCTAAAAGTTTTTGATATTTCACAAGGTAACAAGCAAGAATTGTACCAGTTCTTCCAATACCTGCAGCGCAATGAACCATTACAGGTTCATTATTTTCAAGTCTATTTTGTATAAACTCAACTGCTTCATCAATTTGTTCCATATCAGGTGCTGAGAAATCTTCTGTTGGAACATGAAGATATTTTAAATTTTTTACCCATGATTCAGGAAGTGAATTCTCGGTCATTGTGATGATAGATCTTACTCCTTGCTTTTGTATCCAATCTATCTCAGAAAGAGAAGTAGGCATTCCACTTCCGGCTAACTTGTTATTAATTAACCAACTAAAATTAGTAGGTTTCTTTGCAATCTTGCCATGTACTTTTCTCCAAATATTTCCGGGTTTACTCATTATACATCATAAGCAGAGGATCCATATATGTAGAAAACTAAGTAGAGAAATTAAAAATAATAAAAAGAGATTTTGATGTTAGGACTTAATCGATTAGTTCGGTCCAACCCTTGACGAATATAGAGTTTCTGTATAGTGGTACTGGTTGACCTACAGTAAAGTCCATTGGTCTCATCCAAAAGATTGCTTTTGTTGGGCATACACCTATGCATGCACCATCTGAAATGCATCTCTCTGGATAAAATACAAATGCTTTACCTCTCTTCCAGCCTTCTACTGGTTTTACTCTTAATACGTCTGGGCCTAGTGTTGTACAGATCTCTACGCAGAGTGCACAACCTATGCACATTTGTTCGCCTATATCTGGAATAATTCCAACTGGCATGTTGTGTACTTCAAGAAAAGATCTTAATATAACTTGCTGAAAAATGCCATGTTATAACGGCGTTTGGGAATTTTATAACACCGTTAATTTGCGATCAGGGTATTCCAAATCTTTAGAATAACAATTATCAGAACCGACGTTTTTTTATAATTTATTATTAATCTAGAATATCATGGGAAGTAAAATTCATTGTGCGCATATTTTAGTTGAAAAACTAAGTGTTGCACAAGATCTTAAGACAAGAATTTCAAAAGGTGAGAGTTTTGCAAATCTTGCTAAAGAATATTCAATAGATGTCTCAAAAAAAAGAGGCGGAGATCTTGGATTTTTTGCCAGAGGATCCATGGTATCAGAATTTGAAAAGGCGGCATTTGCACTGGAAAAAGGAAAAGTCTCAGATATTGTAAAAACTCAGTTTGGATATCATATAATAAAAAGACTAGACTAGTGGAATCAAATTTGAAGAGATAACAAGTTTACTTGAATCATTAGGAATATTCAAGACAATACCATCTACTCCATATTCAAGAAGAATTTTCTTACTGTTTTTTGTTTCAATCAGACGTTTACCGGTAGGTGATAAGATCCATCCTTCTTCCTTTTTGTATCTAACCATGCTTGCAACAACAAGATAAGATTTGGTCATTCGTACTATACTTGCAAGTAACATTATGATAGACATGACAGCTTTTCCAATGTTCTTTTTTCGATTTAAGATATTGAAAAGTCCATTAAGTGAATCTACAATGATTATAGTTTGTGATAGACTAGCTTTGACTAGAATCTCTTTGAGTATTTGATACAAAGTTTCAGTAGTAGGTTGAAACAAACTTACGTTTTTTTGTGTAGGAAGTATTCCAGAGACAGTGTATCCGCTATATAACAGATCAAGGTCCAAGTATAAGACTTCAAGTTTTGCATCTTGAACTAATTTAGAGATAAATCCTGCTTTCAAAAATGGATCAGAGTAAAATACAGAATTGATAAGGTCCTGCTCTAGTATTGTTTGCAAATTTAGATTAGATGAGTTAAAGTCACCATTAGGATTTTTAAACAATACAAAGAGTAGTAGGTTGTAATATAATAATGAATTTAGATTATTCCCAAGATTTTCCATATAAAGAGAAAATCTATCTCAATAATGCCTCTACTTCCAGAATGCCAAGGTCAAGCATATCAGTAATGAGTGATTTTCTAGTAAAGTATAACGAACTTGGTCCTGATTCAGAGGCTTCTGATAATTATGTAAAAGAAAGGTTGACTAATCTACGTAAGGAAATTTCAGAATTAATCAAATGTAGGCCAGAGGAAGTAATACTTACTCAAAGTGTAACTGATGGAATAAACTTTGTAGCAAATGGATTGAAATTAAATCCAAACTCCAATATTGTAATACGTGGATCTACCCATGAACATCCAGCTAATCATTATCCATGGGTAAGAGCTGGTCAGAGAGTTGAATTAAGAAATCTATCCGTAGATGAAACAGGTTACTTTGAACTTGATTCTTTCAAGAATACAATTGACGAGAGAACAGGACTTGTTGCATTAAGTCATGCATTATTTAACACAGGTGCAATACTTTTAGTTGAAGAGATTGGTAAGATTCTCTCAGAAAAGAACATACCATATTTTGTTGATGCCGCACAAACTGTGGGATGTATTAATGATGTAGACGTAAACAAAATCAATTGTAATTTTATGTCTTTTAATGGTTCCAAGTGGCTATGTGGTCCAATGGGAATGGGGGTCTTCTTTTGTAGGAGAGATTCAAGTAATCTTATAGAACCGCTTCAGGTTGGTGGAGAATCTGCAATCTTTCATGAAAATAAAATCGTGTTCAAAGAAATGCCAGCTAGATTTCAAGCAGGTTTTCGTAACTGGTCAGGTGTTGCATGTCTTGAAGCATCAATAAGTTATTTAAAAAAAATAGGAATGAAAACTATTAGAGAAAGAAACATCATGCTAGCTAATCTATTACGTGAGGAAATTTCAAAAATTAATGGCATAACTCTGTATGGACCAGAGAAGGAAGAAAAACGGACAAGTATAGTATCATTTTCTATTCAAGATAAAGATTCCAAGATCTTGGTTGCTAGACTTGAAAAAGAGAACATGATACTTGCCGTAAGAGATATTTTTTCTAAAAAGGTTGTAAGGGCTTCTCCGCATTTCTTCAATACAGAAGCAGAAATTCAAACTGTAGCTAATGCAATAAAAAGAGGCTAATTATCTTTCTTGCTCTTCAATTACCATCATAGTCAAGGTAGAGTAAACCTTGTCTATCTTTCTAATCTTATTTGTAATTATACTTCTTAGAAGATCCATTGAATCAGCGGTTATCTTGACTATTATATCGTATACGCCATATACACCTTGGACCTCATATTGAATATTGCTTTCATTATCAAGTATCTGTTTTATTTTTTGAATTATTTCAACATCAGAACCCAGATCGGAATTAATCAAAATGTAAGTAGTTGGCATGTATTAATTCGAGTTAGACGATATTTAACCTTTGATTAAAATTCCAAAATTGATTTTTACAATATTGGATTTTTACTCTATAGAACAAACTGAAATCGATTTTGTTTGTAGTTTTCAGAAAGTTTTCCTTCAATTGCTATTTTATTACCACAAAATTTACAGTTATTTTTATCATCGATATACCACCCCTGGATATCAAAACCATATCTTTTGACTACAATTTTCTTGCACTGAGGACAGTATGTATTTTCAAGATGATGACCAGGAACATTTCCCAAATAGGCATAATTGAGTCCAACCTCCTTTGCAATTTCATAATGTTTCTCAAGTGTAGGTATTGGTGTTGACTCAAAATCCATCATTTTGTAATCTGGATGAAATTTAAGAAAATGGATTGGCATGTCAGGACCAAATTCATCATAAATGAATTTACATAGTTTTCTAGCATATTCCAAATTGTCACCAACTTGTGGTACCACCAAGTCAGTTATTTCCACATGAATCTTTGTTTTGTTATGAATTTCCTTAAGGGTATCAAATATTGGTTGAGGATCTGGAATCCCAATATATTTTCGTGAAAATTGCGGTTCTGCATTTCCCTTAAAATCTACTGTGATACAGTCAAGAAATTCATTCATCATGTTGACTGTCTCTGGAGTATCATATCCATTTGATACAAATATGTTAAACAATCCGTTTTTTCTTGCAATTACTCCACAATCTCGCGCAAACTCGATAAATATAGATGGCTGATTGTAAGTATACGCAATTCCATCAGCACCTGATTGTTTTGCTGAATCAACTACTTCCTGAGGTGTCATATCAGTTCCCTCTATCTTTCTTCGTTGACTGATGTCATAGTTTTGACAGTATTTGCATAACCAATTACAGCCAGTTGTAGCAATAGAAAATATGCTAGTACCAGGTCTATAATGAGTTACAGGTTTTTTCTCGATAGGATCTACATGACCTGTAATTACTTTTCCATATGCAAGAAGATCTAGTCTTCCGTTGTTATTTGCTCTGATTCCACATAGACCAATCTGATCTTTTCCAATTTCGCAATATCTAGCACATGCTGTACATCTAACCTTGTCATTAGGTAATTTTTGATAGAGAATTGCTTCCTTTGCCGTCATTATACATTACTCAATTTATCATATAATTGCTGGTGTTGCTCCAGGTTTTGGTTTTACAGCAAGTGGTCGCATTTTCTGTATCGCATTCTCAAAGTCTTCTTGAGTTATTTTGATTGATTTTACGTTTTTCTCTTTCTTGTCTACATATCGTCTTATGGAACTCATAGCTGCTCTATTGCATACTCCTTCTATTTCTGCGCCACTAAAACCGTTAGTCAATTGTACTAGCTTTACAAAGTCGATATCTTCTGTAAGAGGTTTCTTTCTAGTGTGTATTTTGAATATGTTTTCACGTCCTTTTGTGTCTGGTAATGGTACCTCAATGATTCTGTCAAATCTTCCCGGTCTTAGTAGTGCACTGTCAATAAGATCTACTCTGTTAGTTGCACCAATTATTAGTACATCATGTAATTCTTCAAGACCATCTATTTCAGTTAGTAATTGAGACACTACCCTTTCTGTAACATTAGAGTCAGAACTTCCTGAGCTCCTGCTTGGAGCCAATGAATCAAGTTCATCAAGAAATATTATACAGGGGGCAGCTTGACGTGCCTTTCTAAAAATTTCACGGACTCCTTTTTCTGACTCGCCAACCCATTTTGAGAGCAGTTCTGGACCTTTAATACTAATAAAATTAGATTCAGAGGTATGAGCGACTGCCTTTGCAATCAGTGTCTTTCCTGTTCCAGGTGGTCCGTATAGCAATATTCCCTTCGGAGTTGCAACATCAGTATACTCAAAGGCTTCTTTGTGTTTAAGTGGCCATTCTACGGCCTCATAGAGTTCCTCCTTTAGAGATTCCAGGCCGCCAACATCATCCCATGTTACATCTGGTACCTGAACTAGAACTTCTCGTAGTGCAGATGGTCTAACATCTTTTAGTGCCTCTTTGAAATCGTTGTCAGTAATGATAATTTTTTGAAGAATTTCATTTGGAATTTTTTCTGCTTCTAGATCTAAATCAGGTAGAATTTTTCGAAGAGATCTCATGGCAGCTTCTTTTGCAAGTACTTCTAAATCAGCTCCTACAAATCCATGAGTTACTCTTGCAATCTGATCCAAGTTTACTTTTTCTTCAATTGGCATACCTCTTGTATGAATATTTAGTATCTCTCGTCTTCCTTGCTGATCTGGGATTCCGATCTCTATTTCACGATCAAATCTTCCTGGTCTTCGTAATGCAGGATCAATTGAATCTGGCCTATTTGTTGCCGCAATTACAACTACCTTGCCTCTTGATTTCATTCCGTCCATCAAAGTTAGAAGTTGTGATACAATTCTCTTTTCTACCTCTCCAGTTACTTCTTCCCTCTTTGGAGCTATCGAGTCAATTTCATCAATGAATATAATACTTGGTGCATTTTCCTCTGCTTGTTTGAATATATCCCGTAATCGCTCTTCACTTTCTCCATAGAATTTTCCAATGATTTCAGGACCACTAAGGGAAGTAAAGTGAGAATTGGTTTCTCCTGCCACTGCTTTTGCTAATAGTGTTTTTCCTGTTCCTGGTGGCCCATAAAGCAATACACCTTTTGGTGCCTCAACTCCCAGTTTTTCAAATAGTTCTGGATGTCGCATAGGAAGTTCTACCATCTCTCGTATCTTCTGAACTTCATTTCTTAGTCCGCCAAGATCATCATAGGTTATCCTTGGAATAGAATTATCAATAGCCTTAGTCATGGCTCCCAATTTGAACTCGGTCTGTTCTGATATAATGACAGGTTTTGTTGATGGTTTAGTACCACTAACAACAAGTTGTGTTTTTCCACCTAACTGTGTAGTTACTATTAATGTATCACCAGAAGTTAACACATGACCCATGTAGTATGTTTGCATATACTCTTGGAGTCCTTCTTCACCTAGTTTTTCAATAGGTGAAAGGGTTATCTGTTCAGCATCTTCAGCATCAACTGATTTTACCGTAATCTTTTCGCCTATTCCTGCTCCTATGTTATGACGTGTAATTCCATCTATTTTGATTATTCCTGTTCCATAATCTGGAGTAGAACCAGACCAGAGTTTCACGTGACTTTTTCTATTTCCAACTAGCTCAAGAATTTGGCCAGTTTCCCATCCATTGTCTTCAACAATTTTTGGATCTACTACTGCTATTCCTTTTCCTACATGTCTTTGTGCTGCCTCTGCAATTTTTAATATAATTTCGCTCATAATTTTATCACCATAAAAAATAAAGTCATTCGACCGTCACTCTCTTTCCTTGCGGTCGATCCTCTTCTTTGAGTCTGAACTGTACTTCCAAGATTCCGTTGGAATATGTTGCCTTGACAGAATCTTCGTCAACCTTTTGTTTTATTGGGATTTTTGCATGGTATTTTCTATCACCATTTTCTGCATCAAGATTTACAGTGCGTCCTACTACTTTGATTTTGATGTTATTTTTTTCTACTCCAGGTATTTCTGCTACAATTTTGAGAACTTTTTCCTTGTCATCTACAATAACATCTACAAATGGTTCTCTTTTCTCCGATGTAGGTAAAAGACCTGGAACATTTCCATATTCCTTAACCACAGGTTTTCCATCAGGTCCTACAGCCATCGAGTACCCATAATAGTAAGGACCAAATGTCTGAGAGTTGTCAGAACTTTTCATGTTGTCCCAAATTGTATCAAGTCCTTTGAAAGGTTGCATCATTTTTTGGAAGAGATGGTCAAACTCATCCCAGTCAGTTATGTCATAGTTATGCATATATTGTAATAGATATGACATTATATAAGCATTATGAATTAATGGATCATATAATTACATAAATTAATATAATTACTAGTATAATTTACTTTCATGCGAACCCCGAATCTTTCTGTTCCAGATGCAGTAAGAGAAATAATTACAAAAAATAGATCCATTTACGACTGTATCAAGATGGGTTTGATAAATTACACATCACTTGCAATAAAACTCCAAAAGGAGGTAGAGTCGCATGTGGGAGGACCAGTAAATCCCAATACAATTGTTGTTGCAATTAAAAGGTATGCAGATTCCTTTGAAAAAAAGGATGAGATGCAAAATGAAACGGTACTAAAAAATGCAAGACTTTCTCTGACTGATGGAATTGTTGACATTAAATTTTTCTCAGATGATTTTGAAATGAAAGATGCAGTAGATTTGATGGATAGATTTATGCGAATTGATCCAGATTATGAATTTTTTAGATCCACTGATTCGTTTAGATTTTTAACTGAAGATATAAGTGATGTAAGAAAAATTTTAGAATCTTTTTCATCACATAGAAATTCCTCCCAAACTGGACTAGCAAAAATAACCATACATATTCCCGAAAATGAGCACAGTTCTGAGGTAGTTTCATACGTATCTGAGATTTTACATGATAATGGAATCGAGCTTTTTAATGCGTTCTTTGGACAAGACCATATAGTTGCAGTCTTACATGAAAAGGATGCAGTGAGAGCATATCAAATTCTAAGAAGAGAAATTTCTCGTCAATAATTACTGTAATAAGCTTCTAAACACCAATAGATTCTGCTTTTGTTACTTCCAGGAATACCTTGTCTCCTACTCCAAGATTTAGTTCTTTGTATTCATGTATGTCAAGCTTGATTGAGGTAACATTACCAGGCTGACCCATACCTCCTCCAGATAACATCTTGTTGAGGTTTTTCACCATATCATCCATATTTGTAAAGCCCATTACTCCTCCTGCTCCAAAAGGTGATGCCGGTGTACTTTGTTCTCTAAAATCTTTGGATGTAGAAAGTGAGAGTATCACATATGGAGATCCATCCGGTGATGCATCTATTCGTGTGACAATGTATTCTTTCTTCATATCTTAGATTCCTGTAAATGAGTATATTTTATCTTTCGCTCAAATGTTCTAGTAGACAGATTCTATGGGAATCAATACTACCTTTTTTATCCCCATGAACAAACATTAGATGTCTTAGATGTCCGAAACCAAAAGAATTCTTGTTTTAGGAGGTGGATTTGCAGGGGTCGAGTGTGTAAGAAAACTTGAATTATATTTTCCAAATGAAAATGATGTTCAGATCAGTCTAGTAAGTGTGGATAATTTTTTCTTGTTCACACCAATGCTTCCACAAGTGGCTTCAGGAACCATTGAGACTAGGCATATTGTAATTCCAGTCAGAACACTATTAAAAAAAACCAAGTTCTATGAGGCCGAAGTCAAGAATATAGATCCTTATGGAAAAACTGTGACTTTAAGCGGTACAAAAGAAAAACGTGGAATTTCTTTACATTATGATTATCTTGTTTTGGCCCTTGGTAGTCAGACAAATTTCTTTGGAATGGATCAACTAGAGAAATTAGTTTATTCAATGAAAACTCTCAACGATGCAGTTGTACTACGAAATAGAGTAATAGATATGCTTGAGCAAGCAGATAATGAAACTAATCCTATTCTCAAGAAAAGTTTACTTACTTTTGTAATTGTAGGAGGTGGATTTGCAGGTATAGAAACAGCAGGAGAATTAATGGATTTGTTACATGATGCAAGAAAATATTATCCTAATATTGAGAAGACTGATATCAGAGTTATTGTTCTTGAGGCACTTCCAGCTATACTTCCAGGTTTTAATGAAAAGCTTGCAAAATTTGCTTTAGAAAAACTTCATGGACGTGGAATTGAGGTGAAGGTGAGTACAAAACTTTCTAGTTTTTCAGGAGATGAAGTAATAATTGACGACGCTCGTTCACCCACAGAATATTCTAGTAAACAGACTATAGTAAATGCTATACAAACAAGGACTTTGGTATGGACTGCAGGTGTAACACCTGTAGATATTATAAAAAAATCAGTCTTCAAAACTAATAGAGGTGGAATTGTAGTAGATGAATTTCTTCAAGCTGTTGATTTTCCCGAAGTTTTTGCAATAGGAGATTGCTGTTATCTAATTGATCCAAAGACAAATAGACTTCTTCCACCAACAGCACAAAATGCAGAATCAGAAGCTAAAATTGTTGCAAAAAATCTTCGTGCTGTAATTATGAATAAAGAGAAAGAAAAATTTGTTTATTCACCTAAAGGACAGATGGCAGTAATAGGAAAACAAAGTGCAATTGCAAGTATGTTTGGTATTCATTTACATGGAATTTTTGCATGGATATTATGGAGAGTAATTTATCTCTCAAAAATTCCACGACTAGATAAAAAAGTGAGAATCTTTCTTGATTGGACAATAGATTTGTTCTTTGATAGAGATATTGCAAGATTGAAAGTTATGCGTGAAAAGCCTATTGAAGAATTCAAAGAACTTGATGAAGTTGATGATGTCTGGTAAAAATTACAATGACTTAATACAACTCAAACTTACTATTTGTGATGAAAACAGAACTAATTGTTGCAGGCATAATTGTAGCTGCAGCCGGTGCCATCGTATTTTACATAAGAAGTAAGAAAAACAAATCTTTACCAAAAATACAGCCACAAACAAATACAACTAAACCAGATACAACTAAAGAATAACTGTATCTTACATTTTTTATTTCAAAGATAATTTTTAGTAAATCGACTATAACATTAGTGAAATATATTGAAGATTATAAAATAGCATTTATGGGAAAAGTCTTTGCTGTTGGAGTAGGACCAGGATCACCAAAATATGTAACCGAAATTGTAAAGGAAATAGTACTAAATTCGGATATTGTAATTGGTTACAAATACACCCTAAATACGATAGAGGCACTTTTGAAAAATAAAGAGATTCATGAAATCATTATGAAAGACCAGGAGGATGCATATCAAAGAGTCTCAAAGACTATAGGTAATAAGACATGTGTTATTCCTTTTACAGGAGATGTGAATTTTTCAGAATCAGAAGTAGTTGATAGATTAATTGAGATCTTTGGAGATGTACAAATTATTCCGGGAATTAGTTCTATTCAAGTAGCTGCATCAAAGGCAAGAGTACCAATTGATAAAAGCAAGGTCATCACAATGCATATTTCTACAAGTATAGAAGAGAAGAAACTTGAGCTTCAAAAGGCACTCATTGATGGATTTAGTGTCATACTGGTACCAAGACCTTGGCCAAAAGAGCCTTCAAAACATTTCATGCAGTCTGAAATAGCAACTTACTTGAAAGACCATGATTTTGACACTTCAAATATGAAGGTGCATGTCTTTGAGTTTTTAACTACAGATAAGGAGACACATTTTATTGGTAGAGTAAAAGATTTAGAGGGAAAACAATTTTCTGATCTTTCTGTAATGATCTTTGATCAGACAAAACTAGAGTCGTACATTAACTTCAAATAATTTAACGAAGATTAGGAGTAGTTCCAAGCACATATGATTGAGTTGGGGGCATCGAAATTATTATTCCATTCATCCAAGTATATTGTGGATCATAGAATCTGATTATTCCAGTATCATTTATTATTGCAGTATATGTCTGACCAGGAGCAATTGGACCACTTACTATCTTTCCATCAGGTGTAAATGGATTGCCATTTTTCTGTGTACTTACCCCACTAAGAATTGTGTGAACTATAGAATCATTGTTTACCCAAACGATTGGAGTACCAGGAACTATCTGTACGGTTTCTGGATAATAGTATGAATTGTATTGATTAAATTGTTGCTGTGAAGCCGCACCATTTGCTAATGATGAACCTAGAGCTATGCTAATCTGTTTCGGAGGTATTAAAGCAGATGAGGAAGTTGATGATGAAACAATTACTCCATTAATCCAAGTAAATGAAGGATCAAAAATATGTATAGTACCAGTTTTCGTAACTGTAAGTGTGAAATATTGTCCTGGAGCAATCATACCGGTATCTAACATTCCATCAGGAGTAAACTGTGGCTGTTTTGCAGGAGCAGATCCTTTTGCTCCACCTTGTGATGTACTAATAATTTGACCAGTTTGTATTCTGTGAGGAATAGAATCATTGTTTATGAATTTCAGCGTCGTTCCGGAAGTTATTCGAATAGATGAAGGTGACAGAAATTGTAAATTATTTGGATCAGATGCACCTTGAACAATAGTCATCTGAACCATATTTCCTTGTGCAGGTGGAGGTGGAGTTGAGGGGGATATGATTCCTGTCATAAATGGATATGTAGGATCAAAGAAAGTAATATCGCCTAGTGTTTGATCAGGAGTAAGGTTATAGATCTGTGCCATTGCGGGAGTAAGTCTACTTGTGGAATTAAAACCAGTTATTGTATATTGAAATGATTGTCCTGGAGTTAAAATTCCACTGTCAATTTTTCCATCTGCAGTAAATACTGGAGTTGAACCATCGGCAGTAATTGCTTTAGCTATACCACTCATTATTCTGTGAGGAACAACATCATTATTGGTCCAAACTATTGTAGTATCAACAGATGCTTGTAAACTTGACGGGTTAAAGTGGACTTGATTATAAAAGTCAGATCCGTGATATACGATGCTTACATTCACTGTGTTTGAAGATGATTGTTGACTTGATGTAGTAGGAATTGTTGTTGGTTTTGTAGTTACGATATTAGTAGATATTATTTTAGCACTATAGCTTACTTTCATAGTTTCAGAACCGGTTATCTTGCCTGTTATGGTGTAAACTGAACCTTCTTGGTTACTATTTATGATTCTTCCAAATAAATTTAGATGAATGATATCTCCATTTTGATCCTGTGCGTCTCCTTTGATGACGAAATATTTTCCATCTCGTAAGATCGGAGTTTGCCAAATTCCTGAATTTAGGTATTGAATATGTGCTATAGTAACAAGACCGTTATCAAGGGTAGATTGTGTAGTACTTCCATTCTTGGAACCTACTGTAAGCTCTAATGCAATGCTAGAATCAAGAATGGTTTGGTTACCGGAAAGATATCCCGAGGCTTTGATTATGTATTTATCATTAGGTGAAAAATCAGAATATGCATGAGGTAAACATAGTATGGTAACAAGTCCTGTAATTACCATTAGAAACAGGAATACGTTCTTCATCAGACTAGCTAATTCTTCGTTACATATTTAATTACTGGGTATAATTTATCACACAATTAGGCAATTCCCGGTTGATTGTTTTTACAAGTCTAGATTTTGTGTGACCTATACTTGAACCAAATTGTTGAATCATTGCATATTCAATGAATCCCCCTGCAAGTAAGAGAGCTAAGGCAATTCCTATTTCTATACCAGTCTGGCGCAGCTCATTTTTTAGAGGTTTTCTTCGAATTATAGTATTTATCAGTAAAAGCTTCTTGACATTCCAAGTGAATATGCAACAAGCTCCATCACACCAAAGGGAGACAAGTAAATCAGTGCTAATGGAGGAATTTTGGCAAGAGCTGGAGTTGTGGTTACTAGAGCTTCAAAGGCAACTCCTGTTGACCAAGTGCAAATGCACCCCACACAAGTCC
>CAWIGX010000008.1:0-22391 GCA_963835875.1 uncultured Nitrososphaerota archaeon | reverse complement strand
CACTAAAATTGAACCTAAAATAGGTTTAAACAATATTCATAATATCCACACAATAATGCAAAATAGAATTGTCTCCTTTCTTCCAAGTGCAACTGAAATATTATACGAGCTAGGGGCAGGAGACCAAGTTCTAGCTGTTACCCATGAGTGTAATTATCCAATAGACGCCAAAACAAAACCTCGAGTAATTCATGCCTCATTTGATCCAGAGAAAATGTCTAGTCAAGAAATTGATAATAAAGTACTAGAACTAGTGCACACGGGAAAAGACATCTATATTCTCGATGAAGAAGTACTCAAAAAAGTAAATCCCGAACTTATTGTAGCACAGGGAATATGTGAAGTGTGTTCTCCATATACTAGCAAAATTAACAGAGCAGTAGAATTGCTTGGAGGTAAAACACAAGTTCTAGTTTTAGATCCCAGCAACTTGGATGATATATTACAAGATATAATTAAAATAGGAAATAAAGTAGGAAGACAAGAAAAGGCACGAGACTTTGTGGTCCAGTTACAAAAGAGAATAGATTACATCAAAAACATTCCAAAAATATCACGACCCAAAGTTGTTTGTATAGAATGGCTAGATCCATTGTTTACAGCTGGTCATTGGATTCCACAGATGGTAGAGATAGCAGGTGGGACAAATGGAATAGGCTCTACAGGAGATAAATCAAGAAGAATGGAGATTGATGAGATAGTAAAATTTGATCCTGATATTCTAGTACTAATACCATGTGGATTTGATGTCAAGAGAACTATACTAGAGTATGACAAGTTACTTGAAAATGAAAATTGGAGTTCACTCAAGGCAGTAAAACAAGGTGAAGTCTATGCAGTAAATTCAAATGAATATTTTAGTAAACCTGGACCAAGAACTGTTGTAGGTCTTGAGATTTTAGCCAAGATAATTCATCCAGATACATTTCGGGATATACGCATTCCAAAACAATCCCTTCAAAAAATTGATCCCGAATAATAAAACGATTGCATCCTCATAGAGTAGACTGTAATGAGGATGCAGAGCTATGATATTGATAATGATATGAAATTTGATTTATTTATCTAAGATCTAACTTTTACCTTCTTGTTCTAAAATCTTAGAACCAGTTGTATTGAGATACATAAAACAATAATTCAAAATACTATTTACATATTGAAATGAAATTTATGTCATAAATTTCAAATTAGGCTTAAAAGTTAGGTAGTATATTGGACCTAGTATTTTCTGATATTCATGCTGATATCAATGCGCTTAATCTGATAATTGATACTGTATCAAGTGAAGAATTTATAAAAAAATATGGCTCTTTCTCTAGAATCATCAATCTAGGTGATTTGCTTGAGCGTGGCATTTACCCAAAACAAGTCATATCAAAACTAAAATCACTTGAGAAAAATTATCCAATTTTCTCTGTAGTGGGAAATCATGATGAAGGATTACTAAGCGGTAAAAAAGTTAGTGCCAGTTCTTTTGAAAGCATGGACGCACATGAAAAACTCAGTGATGAAGATCTTTCCTTCTTTAAGAAAAATAATGATGGAACATTTGGTAACCAAGAGTATATTGATACAAAGAATGGTCTTTTTTGCGTTCATGGAGGACCATTGGACCCAAAGAAAATAACTCCTAGAAATGCTGACAATGAAGCTTGGCTCTATCAAAGAAATTGGCAGCGACTTACTGATGAAGGCTTTGAATTCTTTAGCTATCATGGATATCATTACAAGGCATCATCTGCTTTTAATGAGGTTGGAAAACATGTTAACAATCACATCATACTGTGTGGACATCAACATATGGAAGCAGCGATAACTCATCGAGGAGGTAAAATTCATGATATATACTCCAAGATTAAGCCAAAAAAAGAAATGATCTCTGGGCACGTATTAGAAAGTAAAGAAATTGAGATAGACCAAACCAGCAATTATCTAATCAGATTAGGATTGGGAGGACCTGCGGGATATTATGGTGTAGGTTCATCTGTTCCACATTTTGCTATAATCCAATATAATCCAAAAAAAGTAATATTATTTACCATAAACCCTTGAGATATTAACAGAAATATAATGAGCGGAACTGATATTCTAAGAAACGATCATAGACAAATACGTAGGCTAGAAAAAATAATTATCAAATGTTATACTCAACTCTATGAAGGCAAAGATATTCCATTTTCTGATATTGAAATAATGGTGTTAATCATGTCAGAATTTCTGGATGCAGTACATTATGCAAGAGAAGAAGACCAGTATTTTCCATGTGTTGCAACCTATGATTCTCTAAAACAAGAGATCCGAGCATTTATGATTGAACACGAATTTGGAAGAAGAATGGCATCCAATGTTTCAAAATATTTACAACAGTGGAAGTCCGGAGAAAACCAGCGAGAGCCAGTTGCAAGATTTCTAAAGGCGTATGCAGTAAACCTTGATGAACATCTAACTAAGGAAGACAAATTCTTTGATATTGTAGAAAATCAAATTCTATCCCAAGACGAAGAAAAAATGATGTATGAAGAATTTCGAGCAGTGACTGCAGTTATTACAAAACTTGATGAGATGATAAAATCAATAGATTATCTCGAAACTACACCTTGGATGAAGAACTAGTTCTCAAAAACTGATCTTACTCTGGGATAAATAGAGACTTCAATTTGTTCTGATGTGAATTTTTGTTGCATGTTTATTCATGGGATGCATAATTATTATATATCATCACCATAGTATGATAACTAAACATACTAACATGAGTAATATAGTGAATCTTCGTATACACATAGCGCCTGTAGGCTTTGAGATAGATAGAATAGCAATTCCTGCTAAACAGATGAAAGCAGACCGAGTATGGCTTCTCATGCATGAAGAACCATCAAAGGATAGGGCACAAGGTTTTATGGAGAAAATTAAAACACAGTAAAAAAAGAAAAGATCGAAGTACAAATTGCACACTCTAACAGATTTGATCTTTTCAAAATCTTAAGAGCATTAAAAGAAATTGTACAAAAAGAGGAAGGTAATGATATTTTTGTAAACTGTTCCTCGGGATCAAAAATTCAGGCAATTGCATGCATGATGGCATGTATGATGTTTCAGGGAAAGACAAAGCTTACACCATATTATGCAGAACCAGAAAGTTACTCTAGCATAAAAGGAGAACAATTATCATTAGGTCTTAAATCCATTGTCAAATTACCAGCTTATGAAATTCATACTCCCAAACTAGTTTTAGTCCAAGCTTTGAAAATAATACAAGAAAATGGGGGGAGAATTACTAAAAAAGAAATGGCAAAGATTGCATACGAAAAAAAACTTATTGTCGTAAATGCACGAGAAGAGAATTTTCAGCAAGCTAGATTTGCAAGTCTCGATAAAAACATAATCCAGCCACTTCTAAATGAATGGAAGTTTATAGAAGTTGAAAGAATTGGAAGGACCAGGTGGATAAAAACAACACCTGAAGGACTAGGAGCGGTAGAGTTTCTTGGCTAACCACGTGTAGTAAGTTCGGGTTTGAGAGTCCAAGCAATACCCATTGCAGTAAAAGGTATGGCAACTATGAGAGCTATTTCCAAATAGGTTTTGAATTGTTCTGATTGCTGGGGAGTTGGATTAGTGCCTACTAGAAAAGGTACTGGTAATGCAGAGGCAAACCAAATAACTGAAAGCATAATGATTATCTTAAGCGTACGTTTTCTTTTTGGCGTCATGTTATAGTCTTAGATTAGGTTCTATTAATTTGATTAGGGTGATTATTTTGTGATGGCTCTCCCATCTATGGGTAAAATTGCACCGGTAATCCACGAAGAATCCTCTGAAACAAGGTAAAGTATAGCCTTTGCAACATTCCTCTGGCACTCCTATTCTTCCAATTGGATGTTCTGCTACTGCCATTGATCTATCAATTTCATTTTCAAGATATGGTTGTGTCATATCAGTCTCCACAATTCCAGGACAAACACAATTTACGCGTATCTTATACTTGGCATACTCTATTGCCCATGCCTTTGTAAGCAAACCAATGCTCCTTTTGAAGCAGTATACGCATCTGCTTCAAAATTTTCAAATGATTTTAATCCTGCATCTGATGAAACATTAACAATACAACCACTCGTTTTCATTAAATATGGTATCACAGCTTTTGTGAAACGAAATTGTCCGGTCAAGTTTACATCAATTACTTCACTCCACTCTTCTTCAGAAATTTCATGTAGTGGTTTTACTTTAGGAAAAATACCGGCATTATTTATTAGAATGTCAATTTTACCAAAATGTTCTAGAGTACTTTTTACAACATTCTCTACATCTGCTTTTTTTGAATATCACCAACAATTGCTATGGCATTTTTTATTTCTTTTACTGCATTTTCAAGATTTATTTTATTCTTTGATGTAATTACAACATCTGCACCATGTTGTGCAAGTAGAATTGCAGTAGATTTCCCAATTCCTCTACTACCGCCAGTAACAATTGCGACTTTACCTGAGAGTTTCATCTAACTCTAAATTTATACATTGTATAGATTAGTTTGTCGAAGATAAAATCTTAAAATCCGTATTTAGTAAATCTTCAAAAAGGTATATCATATTAATACTATGATTGTAAGTTATACGAGAATTTTTTATAAGATTTCACTAAAATATTATAAAAACATGAAAAAATATATATAAAATAATAAATACGATGATGTATTACTTGATATAATGCAGAAAGATGTAAAATCTACTGCTTAAATGAGCGTGGCTCCGTAGACTGAAATAATGGAATCCGCACTTGGGTGAGGATAAAAGAGGTAATCTCTACTTGTCTACGAACAAGGGCCACGCCACTAAATTTCCAAATACTGTAAAGTAAAAACTATTCTTCAATTTAAAATTCTTGATCAAAAAATAATTTTATAAAAAATTTAGAGTTTAAGAGATTCTTTCAATCCTTTGTATCTATTTCTGATTGTTACTTCAGTTACACCTGCAGCTTGTGCAACATCTTTCTGTGTTTTGTTTTCTCCATTCATAACACACGATAAATACAAAGCAGCAGCTGCAAGTCCCATGGGATCTTTCCCAGCAGAAATCTCAATTTCTGCAGCATCTTTTAGGATCTGAAGAGCTCTTCTTTTTGTTTTCTCACTCAGGCCGGCTTTACTTGCAATTCTTGCAACACATTTTATTGGATCAACAACTGGCATTTTCAAATCAAGTTCTCGCAACAAAAGTCTGTAACATCTTGCAACATCCTTTCGTTTTATGTTAATTCCATTTGCAACATCGGTAAGCGTTCTTGGAGTTTCAGTATCTCTACATGCCGCATACAAAGCAGCAGCCACAAGTCCTGGAATTGATCTGCCTCTAACAAGGCCTTTGTCAAGTGCCTTTCTGTAAATATACGCAGTTTTCTCAATTACTGCATCTGATAATGCAAGTTTATCTTTTAATCTATCAAGCTCACTGAAAGCCTGTCTAAAGTTTCTATCAACTGGCTCATGAACTTGACTTCTACTATCCCAAGTTCTCAATCTCTCAATTGTACTTTTCATGGATGCAGAAAGTGGTTTTCCAGATGCGTCTTTATCAGCGGGACCAATTATTGTTGCAAGTCCCATATCATGCATTGCTAGTGAAGTTGGAGTTCCAGTTCTACTTCGATCTTCATGTTCTTCTTTAGAAAATGATCTCCATTCTGGCCCAGATTCCTCTACACGTTCAGTAAGTACAAAACCGCAACCTCCACAAAACATTTCTCCTGTAGTATTATCAGTTACCATTGGACCTTTTCCACAACGAGGACAACGTCCACCGCCCCCAAAAGATTCGCGAGCCATATTATATCTTATAAGAATTTCGGTTAACATAGATAAAAAGGTTTAACTATGAGTAGGAATTGTATAATTTATTAAAATTTAACAAGAATTTTATGGAAATTATAATATTTACATTCTTAACATGTGGAAATTATAATTTATACATTACATTCTTTTTGAAACAGACTATGTTTTGAATCAATAATTGTTCTAAATTTTATTCAGATCAAATCTCCTCAAATATCATTTTAATTTATTTTAAAAAAAATTATTACAAAATTATCTTTCAAAAAATTATTATAAAATTATTTGAGGTCTGAAGCAAAACCTTAAATACATTTTCTTTGAAGAACCCGCATTAAATAAAATGGAACAATGTCCACTTTGTTGTGAGTTTCAGCAGTCGAATCAGGCACTGGCAATTCACCTAAAGAAAATCCATCCGCAGAGAAATACTGCAATTCAGATGATGCAATAAATCTCTGTGTGGAGGATAGGCGTAGGATATATCCAATCAAGGTTATCCACGAATTTTTGGTTTTTTATTAGAAATAAAACAAAGCGTATGCTATATTGAATGGAACGGTTTGTCAGCTGAAATTTAGCAAACTGTGAACCGTATTTCACTACTGAAATTAAAAACCAATTATTTTAGTGATAGCCATGACAACATTTGCAAACAACTGGCAAAAGCCCCAAACACCAAGCATTGGTGAAAAATTTCATGATGCAATAAAACCACAAGGTGCGCTAAAACCACGACTAGAAAATGGTGTAAAAAGGATCCAGGCTCAAGTTGGAAAACTTGATGCAATGATTACAAAACTAAAACAAAAAGATGAAAAGTTATTCAAAAGAATTGTAATTGCAACACAAAATCATGATATTATCACAAGTAAGGTTTTATCAAAAGAATTATCCGAAGTTAGAAAAGTAACAAAACTCTTGGGAAATGCTAGAGTTGCTCTTGAACAGATTGAGCTTAGACTTACCACATTCCATGACTTGGGAGATACTGTAGTAACTATAATGCCAACAATAGGCTTGATGAAAAGTCTAAAATCCTCACTTGTTAAATTCATGCCCGAAGCTGACCGTGAGCTATCAGGAATGACTGAAATGCTAGGCGGTCTTATGACAGATACATTCCACAGTGGAGACTTTGGAATTGACTCGGAAGCCACAAGCGAAGAATCTGAGAAGATTCTTCAAGAGGCTTCTGCAGTTGCAGAAGCGGCAATCAATGACAAATTGCCCTCTATGCCTGCAAGTCAATCTTCTGCCTCAACGCGATACGTCTAGGCTATCTTATGAGATAGTTTGTAGCGGAAATATACTTGGAATAAGATTACTGACACTACTAGTATAACTGAGGCAGATAGGAACATAGTAGCATAACCGAGAGATTTTGTCAGTTCACCAGTTATAATTGAACCAACAAATATTCCTAATCCTGTTACTGCACTATTTACCCCCAGATATTTTCCTTCAAATCCCTGTGGTATACTCTTGAAAAATATCACCGAACTTGATGTACTAAAAATTGAAAATCCAATTACCATTAGACAAGCTGATGTTATTGTCATTGGAAATCCTGATACTCTTGTTATGAAAAGTAGTGAAATAGCAGGAATAATTACAGCCAAAATTCTTGGTATGTATGATATTATCGTTGATCTCTCTTCTCCAAACTTTGCTATTATTTTTGGAGCAATAAAAAAAATCAATAACATAGTTACCATTTGAATCGTATAATTTAGAAAGACATCAGAGTTGGAAAAATTCTGATTTTTCAAAAATGGTGTCCACGCAGTAAAGTAAATGTTACTTCCAAAATAGAAAAAGAATGATGCTAGATAAAATATGCCTATTTCATGACTTATTCTTCCCTTGAATATTGTAATTATGTGCCTAAAATCGTATGCCTCAAGCACTTTTGGAAAAATAAAATGGTAATTACTAATTGAATAACGTAGACCGTGTAAAGAATATGCAATACTGCTTCTCTCAAGATGGACTCTATCACCTTTTACGACTGTACTCAAAACCATAGACTGTACCGCTTGATGCAGCACATATTAGAAAATATGGCCTTAGATCAAAATAAAAACTTCCAACTGTTCCGATGACCATAGCCACTAACATTCCAATAGTGCTGATAATTGATGTCCGTGCAAATAACCAACTCCAAAGATTTTTTTGTACTGATTCCATTACAAGGAGTTGTGTCACTGGGCTTCTTGCTACTGTAAAAAAACCAAGAATTATTGCTAATCCATAAAGAATGTAAATTGAATTGGTAAGATACATTCCCAGACTACAAAGTAGAACAAAAAAGAATGAAATAACAAGTATTGGTCTCTTAGCGTGAAACCTATCAATTATTCTACCCCACACAAGTGAACCTATAGCTACAGTTCCACTCTGAAGTGCAGATATGATAGCTACTTCTCCTATATTGCCTCCAAGAAAAATTACGTATAGGGGAATTACTGTACTTAATCCTTGAGCAGTAATCTGACCTGGTAACAAATACCACATCCATCGTTTATCTTGAAGTTGCATCTTTCTAGATAATCAACGATTAGCGGTTATTGTATAATGCATTTGAAAAATCTCCATAGTTTTGTCTATCTTTGTTACAGGTGGAAAAATCTAATCATGCAAGAGTGTGGAGACCACACATGATTAGTGTGATACACTCAAAGCAGTGATGACCATTGTCATCATTTTCCTTCGGGGGTACCTTGGGATGCTCATGTTGAAGGATTTGACCTTGCAACATACACTTTGCTTACATGATTCCTATCTAAGGAGAATTCCATTGATAGGGATTAATTATATGTGAATAAAATATTTAAGGTTTATGTATAATTTGATACTAAACTCTGAATTTACCTAATTAACCAAAAGTTGTCATATGATTTTCAAAATATCTTGAAATTTCTCTATGAAAGCTTTTATGATACGATGATGTAATTTAGTCATGAAAAAAACTGGGGATGTGTATCAACTTATTTATGAATCAAATCTGGACAGCAAGTTGGAACAGATTCTAATTGGATTGGTAAAGGACAATCCTTCTCCAAAGATCGAATCTATAATTCAAAAATTCCTTCTATATGTTCAACACTCTACAGAAAATTTCTGGACTACCTATTATAGTGCAAAAACATATGAGGAAAAACTGGATTGTTACTATCAATATTCTAAGAATCAATGTCTTGCAACTGAGGTACTGGTAATAGATCTCGACTCATTATCATCTGATGATGAAATAAAGGAAAATCTTGATACACTAGTAAAAGAGAGTTTTACATTCTAAGTTAAAGAAGACTCTGTCTTTGGTCGTGTCTCTTTGAATTTTGCAATCTTATTACCTTCTTCATTTACAACCTGATCAATACTGATTAGCCTTTCTCGCAGGTTAGTAATCATTGTTGCAACATCATCTGCTTCTTTTTCAACTTGGCCTCTTTTTTGTTGTAATGTCTTGATACCTTGTTTTTCTTCTTCAATGTATTGACCTACCTTGACAAGTTTCTCCTTAAGATTTTTGATATCTACTGATTCATCTTCGATATTCTTTTCTAGGTTGGTTCGCTTGTCTTTTAGGTCCTTAATCATTAGACCTACGTAGTCAATTGCTTCTTCTAACTTGGTCCTCTTATCCATTAATGCCTTAATTCCTATATCCTCATTTGATGTGCTCATACTAGTTTGTTGAATAGGTTCCGGTATTTTTACTTGTTCTGAAGGGCGAAAACGCGATTCTTCGATGACTTCTGATGTTTTTGTGCTATCTGGCTTTGGTTCATATTGAAAAGTCTTATCTGGCTGGTCAGTCCTATTATCCTTTGTTCCTGAAGTAACGGACTCGAACTCATCTTTTTTCTTTCGAAACTTGTCAAACATATCGCTTATGAGATATTGTTATTTTTAATATATAAAAAGTTAATAAATAAAAACTATTTTTTGGCTAGATTTTATGCTTATTTTAAATCAAAAACCCACGAAAACATTGGATTGAGATATATTTAGAGAATAGAATCTTTGGTTCGAGTAACTTGAAAAATAACAAAATCGACCTTCTTCCAATTGTTGAAGATATCATAGGATTAGATCCAATGATGAGATTTGCAGCAATAATAGATCTAAAAGGAAACATATCTGAGGCCATAATGAAGGAAGGTAAGACTTCTCTCAAGTCACAAAAGGAAGAAGAACACTTTTGTAAGCAAGTTGCGATGAGGAGAAAAATCAGACAACAATTCGACAAGAGTCTTGGACCAGTAAATTATGTACATATTGAACGTCAAAAAATTACTCAGATTGTTATCTATCCTAAACGAAAGACTGTCTATGTGACAATGGAACCCAAAATGGATATGAAACGTAAACTTGAGATTGTAGAATCAATCAAAAAGAGAACTACAAAATTATAAAAAATTAAGGAAAATAAATTTTTCCAGATTACTAGATTTATTGTATTACTGGTTGAGTGATACCTTCGCCTATTACATCTGCAGTAGCAAAGCGTCAGCCTACCTGTATGATTTTTATTTTTGCGTTTTGATCTATTACCTGTCTCCATAACCTCTATTTTCGATATATTCTCTACATGGGATTTCACAAAAACCACCATGTTATAGATCACAGTTACATCTTCTTTTGAACCAATTATTTTTTTACCATATAAAATACCTAATTATCTGCCCCGCTTCTCAATAACTGAAAAATTGACTGTTTTCAAGTATGAAATAGCTGTTCCGCTATGTGTTCCGCTATGGAATTTCATACCGTCCCTGATAAAACATTGATTCCATAGTATATCCATGTCAAAACAACAATACAGGTCAGAAATGGGTATCATTGCAGATATTCTTGGTGTAACTATGGATGGAGGAACACAAGGAGTAATTATCTCGGCCATATCCAGACGAGCAAATCTATCACATTATGCAGTTCTTGAGAAATGCCAGAAATTGATAGATGCAGGATTGGTAGAATCAATGAAGGCTGAAAGAAACAGGCTGTTTAAAGTTACAGACAAGGGAATAAGATTCTTCCAAGAATTCCAAAGATTTCAAGGTGTGATGCAAGGATTCAACCTCAGGTATTAGCAATGCCTCAGGAATATCAAGTGATTGAGGTACCGGAAGTGTCACCGGAAGGAATGCTTTTTGTAAGGATCAATTGTATTCTCACAGCAATGATTAAAACACCAGTTATAGCGGCATGTTTTATTTTACTTTCTCTCTCTGCCTTTGTTCAATGTGCTATGGGTAGTCCAAAAGTTCTTGATTTTACAATCTATTCTGATGGAACTACTCATGTTTTTTATCAAACTGATGTAGATTCTCAATCACCTGATTCTACTGTAAATCTCTATGGTAATAATATTGAAAATCTTGTTGTACAAGATGAAAATGGAACATTACTTTCAAGTAAAGAAAATGAAAATACTACAACAGTCGAAACTTTAGGTTCTTCTACCATTAAAGTAGATTATGATACTCCAGATTTAATCTCAAAAAATGGGAAAACCTGGACTTTTCATATAAATTCACCAATTGATTATTCTATACTTTTACCAAAAAATTCAGTGATTGTGGGAATGAGTGTATCTCCATTAAATATGCAAATAACTGATGATCAATCACTTATTTCACTACCCAGTGGTTCATCAGAGATTAACTACATCATTGGTGTATTGGGAACAAGTCAGACTGCTACTTTGGCAATACAACAAGCTCAAGATTTTATTAATGCTATAACATCTACAGGTGTACAAATCCCAATGGCTCTTGTAAAGCTTGAGGATGCCAAATCAGATTTTAACCAAGGCAAGTACTCTGATGCTGAATCTCTTGCTAACGCAGCCAAAAGTCTTGCACTTCAAGAACAACAAACTACCAATTCTGTACCAAAAATATCATCTGATAATTTACCAACTTATCTTTTAATTGTAGGAGGTATTGTTGCAGCAGGAACAATCGGATTTATTATAATCAAAAGAACAAGATCTAGTAATATCATATCTCCAAATGATGTTGCAAAGAACAATTACATTACACCAGATAAGGAGACAATTTACAAACTCAAACCAGAATTACGTCAAGATGACAAAGATATTGTAGCATTTATCTCTGAAAAAGGAGGCCAAGTTTTTGAAAGTGATCTACGAAAGAAGTTCCTGATGCCACGTACAACAATGTGGCGTGCTGTTAAACGGCTTGAAAGAGAAGATATCATTGAAATAGAAAAAGTTGATCAACAAAATCTCATTAAACTTCGAAAAACTGAGGTGGATAAGAAATGAAGACCTTAGCAGTAACCTTGTTGGCTTTAGTTGGAACATTACTCCTTAATGGTCCAATTCAATCCTATGCAGATCCCCAACTTGATGCACTGTTACAAATTGCTACCCAAGCAAGAGACAATCTAAAGATGAACATTTCACAAATTAATAATGTTCCCGATGAAATTACAAATCTCTTCAATCAAGGATCTAATGAAACTGACGCACTATCTAATTCAATAAATCAAAATGATATTGCATCTGCAAGACAACATTTTCTCTCTGCCATGAATTTCTTTAAAGTAACTAATGAAAAAATAAATTCTCTTAATACACCACAAACAAATGATCAACAACAAACAGGCACTTTACAATTACAAAGTGAAATTTCAAGAATAGAAAAGATTGGTAAGATGCTAAAAACAATATCAATTACAAATCATGCAAATCTTGATTTTACGCAATTTGATCAACTAATTCAAAAAGCAAAACAAGATCTTGATAATGGAAATACCAGTGAAGCATCAAAATCAATAGATGAGGCAAATAGTATTGTAATTGACGCCCATCATTCCCTTACAGAAGTTGCAAAACAAAGAACTTCTGAACGCGCAAAGGATTTTACAGAAAAACAGATTGATAGACTTGACAAAATAGAAAATACAACTAAGAATTCCCTGATACAGGCTCCAAAAATTCCACCAACTAGAACTATCTCAAATTTTACAATATATGAAAATCCAAAAGATGTAGTTACAAAACTAAAGAAACTTTCCGCAGAGGGTAAAGTCGATGAAGCATTAAAAATGATAAAATCATTTGAAGCATACCAAAAAGAGAAATTAAAAACTAGTGGGAATCCATGAATAATTGCTCTTTGAGTAACACAAATCTTACATAAAATTCATATAGATTTTTACTAGAACCAAAGTAGAATGGCTTCAAAGCAAATTTCTGTAGGAATAGGAATCCCAATGATTATAGTTGGTGTTATACTTGCTTTCCTTTTAGCACCTATGCAAGATAATCTAAAAGATACAATAGAATTTGTAGGAAGTCTTATTGGAATACTTGGAGTTCTAATTTTTATAGCAGGATTATTTTCAAGAAAAATACCTCAAATTACGTCCTAAACTTTCATAATTCCAATTGATATTAGATGTTGAATGGATGCCCAGAATGTTTCGTCATCAATCTGGCCAGAAGACCATTGCTTTACATTTCCTTTTACCCAATTTGGAATTTTTACATTCTCATTTTGATTTATTGATAGTGCTGTGATTAGACCTTGGTTTATCACATACCTAATTGCCTGCGAGAAATCTTTCTTATCTAAAGCTCCTTCAGACCACCAAATAGCCGTATTTTTTATCCAACTTGGTAAAACATTATTATTCACTCCACCATAAAGTGCAAATTTCTGTACGTTGTTATTTTTCTTATCAACAACATAGATATTATCTGCTTTATCAATTACAAGTCCTACCGGTTCTTCAAACTGACCTTGTCCAGTTCCTTCTGTTCCCCAACTCACAAGGAAATTTCCATTACTATCAAATTTTTGAATTCTATGATTGTCAGTATCTGCTACATAGATATCATTTTTAGAATCAATAACTATTCCTGATGGCTTGTTAAACCAACCTTCTGTAGATCCTCTGGAACCAAAAAAGTTTACAAATTCTCCAATGTTGGAATATTTCAATATCTTGTTATCTGTAGAAACAGCAAACATGTTATCTTCTGAGTCAAATGCTAATGCCCTGATGCCTGAGAAACTTGCTCCTTGTAAGAGTGATGAATCTATTTTATCTTTATAGATACCTTTGATATCAAATAGTTGAATAGATTTTTTTTCTGCATCTCCCACGAAAAGTTCACCATTTTGATTTGAGTTTATTGAGACTGGTATGTGAAACATTCCGGGATTTTCGCCATACGTACCCCAAGAATAAACAAAACCTCCAGTTTTGTTATACATGTTTATTCTTGAATTTCCTGTATCTACTACATACACATACTTTTCATCAACAAATATGCCTGATGGATTTTTGAATTGTCCCATCGATGAACCTGCATCACCCCAAGAAAGGAGTAGATTGTAATTTTTATCAAATTTCTTTACTTGGGAATTTCCAGAATCTACTATGTATGTACTGTTGTCTGAATCAATAGTAATGCCCTTTGGAGAGTCAAATGTTGTTGAATTAATTGTTGAAATAAAAGTAGGTATTTCATATTGAACAGCATCAAGAATTTGTGAACCCTGTACAGGTGAACCAACTACATTAAAAGACGAATACCTCTCAATACCATCATAATTTACATGAATGTTCCATTCTCCTAAAGAATCATTTACACCAATCTTATGCGGAATGATAGTTTCTGTTGTATTTACTGGGAATGATATCCTTTGACTAGTTATGCCATCTGAATTTGTAATCAAAACATCTATTGAATCTGTAATGACCTGTGAAGCGTATATTTTGAGGTGAACAATCTCTCCTGGTCTATAATTCAATTTATCTGTAAACATCATTAGTTTAATGTTAGGTAACTCATGAGGATTTTTTATCACGTTAAAAGAACCTATACTTGTAGCACCAGCATAGTGGATTTCATATTTGTATGTACCAATTTCTTTGGAAAAATTCCTTAGTACTAAAGTATCATGTACTGAACGTGGATTAAATTGATTATTAGTTGTATTTCCTAAAGGATCTGTTATCTTCAAAGTAGCAGTTGTCTGGGTTAATCTTGTAAATATTGTATCAATTGTTACATCACTTCCTTGATAATAAGTGGGTGAAGTTTGTGTTGATAATGCCATAAATTTATTTATATCTCCCAAAAGAAATGGTATTTCCACAACAGAATTAAAGTATTGAACTTTTAATTTGTATAATCCTGGTGAATTGTACTTGGAAAGTAAAAACATTGGAAAATGATAAGATGTACTATGTTGTTCCGCTCTTACTTCAATTTCACTTACATCATTTGCAAGATTCCCATCTCTATCATAAAAATCCAGAAAAATAGAGTGTGCATATTTATCATTTGGTTCATAATAAGATGAAGTGATATTGATGTTCATTATATCGGGTTCATAGTAAGTTATTTTGTCTGTGAATACTGCTAAACCAAGTGAATTGACCTTAAAATTAACTGTCTGATTAATGCCTCCGTATTGATAATTGATTGACCATGAACCAAACTCATTGTCAAACGCATCACGTTGAATTTGATGTACTGTTTGTTCTCCCCTAACTTGACTAGCAACTATTCCTGATATCGTTGAATTATCAGGTCTATGAGCAACCCAATTTATGGGGCCACCATTATATCCACTAATATCAAGATTGATCTTTATCCAATCATTTGCACCAAATTCTTGTTGTTGAGGAATTGCACTTATTGTATAGGCACTTGCATTTTGACAAGTGACATAAACCAAGATTACAACTAAAAACAAAGGAATTAGTTTTTTCACTGATTACTGTCAGATTCTCACAAATTAATTACTTTGGCAGAAAACCGTTCATAAGAAGATCCAATTAAATAAATAATGAACAAGCACAGACTGAATACTTGAACGTAAGACTCTATGAAATATTCACATCTGTTGAGGGAGAAGGAATTTTGTATGGAACAAAAACCCTCTTTGTAAGACTAGCTGGGTGTCCATTCAAGTGCTTTTATTGTGATACTAAAGGTGCACTTCCAATGGATTCAGGAAAAGAATACTCAATTAGTAAAGCAAAAGAGATAATCAAGAAGAATCTAAAAAAAAATACATACAAAGTCAATTTTACAGGTGGGGATCCACTGGCTCAATCTAAAGCCGTTGCAGAACTAGCAAAGTTTGTTCAAGGAAAAAAAATTCCTACATATTTAGAATCATCTTGTTATGACTCTACAAAGTTTGGACAAGTTCTTCCTTACATAGATTTTATAAAAATTGAATTTAAAACTCCAGAATCTGGTTTTGTTGATACAAAACATTATTCTAAACTTTTAGAAAATGAACTTGAGTGCCTTAGAATAGCCAAGAAATCAAAGAAAATTACATACATCAAAGTAGTAATAAGTTCAAAAACTCAGATAGATTCATTTAAGAAACTTCTTAGACAAATATTCAAAATTATATCCAAAGCAGAACTTGCAGGATTTATAATACAGCCTACGTATGGTATTTCAGAGCCTAGTTTGGAACAACTATTTAGCTTTTATGATGCAGTTTATTCTTATTATGATCAAGTTAGAATAGTACCACAGCTACACAAATTCATAGGTGCACCATAATGAATAAAGATAGAGTGAGACGACTAATTCGAGAAATAATTGCAGAGATAGGCGAAGATCCAACAAGAGAGGGTCTAGTTGACACACCAAATAGAATAGCCGATATGTATGAAGAGATATTCAAGGGATATGAAGGAGAGTCGGAACTATCCGTAAAGTTTTCCGAAGATTCTGATATTGTAATTGCAAAAGACATTCAATTTTATTCCATGTGTGAACATCATATGTTGCCATTCTATGGAAAAGTTAGTGTAGCATATGCACCAGATGGCAAAGTATTTGGAATCTCAAAATTGGTACGTCTTGTAGAAAAATATTCTGCTAGATTACAAATACAAGAACGAATTACGAAGAATATAGCTGATGAATTATACTCTGAAGGAGTCAAAGGTGTAATTGTAATTGCAGAGGGTGAACATCTTTGTATGAAAATGAGAGGAGTAAGAAATGATGCTATAGTTACAACGGTAGCCTCAAGAGGAATTTATGATAAAAAAGAAGCCTAGATCAGACGTTCTTAATTTGATATATAGTGGAAAATCAAAGCCAAATATTCTCTGACCTAAAAAATTAAATAATAACATCTGTTGCAATACAGATATGGGCGCACATAATAACATACATGTTCCAAAAGAGTCTTGGCCTTACTTTATGTGGTATGCCATAGAATTTTTCATCGCACTTGGAGTTGGATTGGGAATTTCCTATGAGTCGATGGATTATTTTAGGAAAATTGGATTTAATGATTCCATGACGACATGGGCTTTTTGGGGTATGGTAGGTATTGTGTTTCTAGTCTATTATCTAATTGTGAGACCTATTATACTTAGAAAACCAATATTGTCAAAAATCTAGAGTCTTGTTGAATACTTGGTTTTATCCAAAATCTTTGATTGACGAAAAGCTAATTTTCTATTATTACAAGATTCACATTTTCCACAATGAATCTTGGTGTTTCCATAACAACTCCAACTTTTAAAAATACGTTCACCCAATTCTGCATATCCATTATTTAGAAGATCACTCTTTGAGAGATTTTCCATAAATGGACTCCAAATTCTAATCTTCTTTCTGAGACCAAGTTTTATTCCATCAATCTCTCCTTCATTCAAGGCCTTTGAGAATAATCTTGCAAATGTAGGTCTACAATCTGGATATCTCATGTCTCCTAAATGAGCACCATATGCAACAAGTTCAGTCTTTTTTGAAAATGCCCAAGCCGAAGCTATGCTAAGAAAAATAGCATTTCTTATTGGAACAACTATTGAATAATCAAATTTAGAGGGAATTTCTATTTTAGAATTGGTTAGAGCGTTTGTCTTGTCATACAAATCTTTCATAAATCCTATGTCTACTACTTTATGTTCTTTGAATTTTAGTAATTTCGAAAATTGTTGTGCAACTTTTACTTCCTTACCTGCTTTCTGACCATAAGAGAAAGTTATTCCATAAAGATCATATTGTTTTCTAAGATATGTGGCAGTACATACCGAATCTAAACCTCCACTAAAAACTATGATAGCTTTCAATTTGAAAACATTCCAATTAGACCAAATAAAATGTTTGACTATGCAATAGAGAGTAATACTGCTCCAGACAAAATCATAACAGATCCCATAATAACTCTGAGTATATTTCGCTTGTGAACTATTTCCTTAAAATACAAAACTCCCCATGATACAGCAAAAAGTGTAGCTGTTTGAGAAATAGGATATGCTACTGTAATCCCTATTGAGGTTATTGCTATCAAGACTGATAAGCTCCCTAAATTAAATAAACTTCCTGAAACTACTCCAGCTATGATCTCCTTCTTAATCCATCTTCGTGATAAAAATAGTAAAGGGATTCCAATTACAAAAATGGATATGCTGGATGAAAAAAATCCTGATTGAAGTGTATGTGTTGCTTGCATTGGTATAACATATGAACCTCCTACAATACCTGAGGCTGCAGCAATAACGTATCCTTTTCGTTGAACAACTGAGGCCTTTGCAGCGCTTACAACTAATGGTAAACCTGCTAATAGTAAACCAATGGCACCAATAGCTAATAACATGTAATTGAATTTCTCTCCAAAGAACAAAATTCCCCAGAGAAACGAAACTAGAATACTAAAACCTGCAAGAAATGGTGAAGTTCTTGAAAGTCCTATCAATCTAACAGAATACAGTGCAAGTATATTTCCTGCAGTCCATATTGCTCCACTAAGAAGACCACTAGGTAAAATTCCAAATCCCCAAAAAAAAGCAATTGGTATTGCAAAAAGAATGACTCCTATTCCAGTAGATCCTTGCAGCTGCCAAATGCTTACAACATTAACTTTTCTAACTGGAACAAAGAAAGTTCCCCAACAAATAGCCGAACCAATAGTCTGAAGTTAATCCAGACGTATTCAAAGGTGGTTTGACTGTGAGAATAGCAGTATAACTCGGTTTCTATTCTAAATGCATACTCTAAAGTTTAATTTCTGCTAAAATATTTTTCTTATATGCAATATCTAAAGGTTGAACGAGAGGAAGAAATTGTTCGAATCACAATCAGCAGACAAGATAAACTAAATGCTATGAATCTAGATGTCATGGATGAATTTATTTCTCTATTGGATATCTTGGAAAGAGATTCTTCACGAGTAATTATTATCACAGGTGATGGTCCTAAAGCTTTCTCAGCTGGTGCAGATATTGAATATATGAGTAATATAGGACCAACCGAGGCAGAAAAATATGCCCTTCGAGGACATGAAGTTCTAAATAGAATTGAAAAATTAGAAAAACCCGTAATTGCAGCAGTTAATGGTTATGCACTGGGTGGAGGATGTGAACTTGCACTCTCATGTGATATCAGATTTGCTTCTCCTAATGCACAACTTGGTCAACCAGAAGTTACATTAGGAATTTGTCCAGGCTGGGGAGGAACACAGAGACTATTACGAATTGTGGGTCCTGCAAGAGCCAAAGATCTCATATTTTCTGGCAGAAAAATTATGGCAGAAGAAGCGCTTTCAATGGGTCTAATAAATAAAATATTTCCTTCTGAGAGTTTACTTTATGAAACTAAAGCATATGCCAAAATATTAGCCAAAAATAGTAGTTTTGCAATAGGCATCTCTAAGATGCTTGTAAACCGAGGAACAGATGCTAATCTTGACACTGGATTGAAACTTGAAATCTATTCATGGGCTGTATGTTTTTCAACAAAAGATAGGGAAGAACGAATGCGTAAATTCATTGAAAAAAAATAACTATAATACAAAAGCGCCTTTACTTGGTCTGCAAATTATTGTAGTACATTTTGTATTAGCTGATGCAAATCCCCTTTCCATTGCTTTACAGATCTTGCTATGATCTGCAGATTTTGATGTAAATGAAATTATTGATGGACCTGCACCACTTATTGTGACACCTAACGCGCCAGCTCTGAGTGCATTTGTTTTCACTTTATCAAAACCTGGAATCAAATGCTTCCTTGCAGGTTCAACAATTATGTCTTTTATTGAATGACCAATTAGTCCCACATCTTTCTTGATAAATCCTACAGTTATTGCAGATGCATTAGAGAGATTCTTTACATGATCAGATAATTTTACTTGTTGAGGCAATACTCCTCTGGATACCTCTGTCTTTTTCTTTGGAACACTAATTTTTGGTATTGCTACACATAAGACCAAGTCCTTTGGAGGATCAATTCTTATCACATCAAGTGGATCTGTTCGTACTATTACAAATCCACCAAGAACTGATGCACTAACATTATCATAATGAATAGATCCGGCACTAGCTCTCTCCCCTATTCCTGCAAATCTTACCAAAGTATTTTGATCAAGATCAAGACCAAATAATGCATCAAATGCAATTGCTGCAGCTGCTGCTGATGCTGCACTACTACCCATTCCAAATCCAGCAGGGACTCCTTTCTTAATTTTAATCCGAAGTCCAGATTTTATCTTAAATTTTTTTAACATTTCTTTTATTACTAATCCTGCAGAATTTTTCTCTGGTTCAAGAGGAACTGATCCCGAACTCTCAATGATAATTTTACTTCCTTCTTTTGTTAACTGGATCTCATCATAAAATGCATCAAGAGCTAAACCAAATACATCAAAACCCGGACCTAGGTTAGCAGTGGAACAAGGAGCTCTTGCAATTACACTTTGTATCAATCTTCCACCTCTTCCCCTAAATTGAGTACACGGCTTAGAGCGGCTTGGAGATTAACCATTCCTTGACCAGTAGCACTAGAAATTGGAATCATTCCTTGGGCAAATCCTCCTAAATTTAGACTTCTAAGAATATTAGTTGCTAGAATATAGTTTTCACCATCAGCATCTTTAGCAAGAGCATCTTCAAGACTTGCCATATTTGTTGACCATCTCAGTATATCTTTAATCTTATCTTCAATAAGATCTGTTTTTGTTAGAACGTTTATCTGCGATAAACCAAGTCTCAATTTTACTGAAGTAGCAAGTAATGCAATTGAGACAAAATTGGTAGGTGATGTAATCAACGATCCATCATGAAGAAATATTGATACTTTTTCTCCTACATTCAAGTTTTGTATAATGAAAGGTCCACTTGCTCTATAGGCAAACAACTCAATTTGACCAGGCGTATCTACTATAAGATAATCTGGATTCACATTATCTATTTCATTTTGAAGATCATCTATTTTTGACGCAATAAGGTCATTTGCCATGATCATAGATCCATTGGGTCCAAGATCATATTGTTTCATAATTGCTACAATATCGATATAGTCTCTAACATCAATATCGCATGTGTATGGTAAATTCTCTACACCTGGATCTAAGTTTAGCATTCCAACAAAAGCGCCATTTCTAGAATAATAGTCAAGAATTTTAGAAGCCAGTAATGATTTTCCGGCTCCAGCAGTTCCAACTAAAAAAATTGCCTTCATTTTTCTGATAATTTATTTTATGTTGGGCTTATATTTCCATCCATGAGTAAGGCAGGCAATGAATTGGAAACTCCTTGCTATTCCTGTTAGTGTAATTCCATTTCTTATCATTGCTGCAACATTTAATGTAAGTTTTGAGAATATTCTTGCAATAGGTATCATTCCTTTTGTAGGTGCCTCAATAGCTATGGCAGGCAAGCTATTCACTCAAGGACTAAAGTTCAATTATCTTGTAAAGAAATTCTTGGGTCCTGTAGATGTAAACTGGCGAACAATTTCTGTAAGAGTAGGTAGTGAATTTGTCACATCTACTACACCATCTTTTGTGGGTGGTGAATTAGTTAGAATAATGTGGTTAGGTAAGAAGGGCGTTCCAATTGGAAAAGCATCATGGGTAACAATAATTGAGATTGTAACTGAAGTGCTAGTTTCAGGAGCATTTGCAATTACTGCAGCAGTAATTTCATTTGTAAATGGTGCTTATGCTATAGGGATAACAATTCTTGCAATTAGTATTCCTATAACAGGACTCTGGTCTACAATGTTCTTTTTATCATCAAAAAGAACATTCCAAGTACCTAGTTGGGCTTCCAGAATTGCTACAAGGATAGGAAAAGAGCGTTCAGTAAAATACATTGACAAGACCAATCTGTGGATGAAAGAAATTTGTGATATGAGCAGGCAAACTCTTCATACAAAAGAAATCAAAAAAGCATTTGTTGTCTCAATAATAATTTCTATATGTACGTGGTCACTTTATGGTCTTTCTTTTATGATAATTGCAAATGGTGCAGGTTATATGATAGACTTTTTCCATTCTCTAATGGCTACAATGGCATCAATTGCTGTTGGTAATTTACCCATCACTATTGGCGGATCAGGCCTGACTGAATTTTCAATCTGGGCATATTTGGCACACTTGAATAGCTTGACATTTGAGGCTGCCAAGAATAGTCTTCAATGGAATATTGTGATCGGATGGAGAATAGCAACTTATCATGTTGGTCTTGTAATAAGCTGGATATTTCTTATGAAAGTAGTCTATCCAAGCATAAAGAAGACTAAAACTGTATA
>CAWIGX010000007.1:0-15762 GCA_963835875.1 uncultured Nitrososphaerota archaeon | reverse complement strand
CAAAGAAAGTTCAGAATCAGAGCCTGAGCAATCTGATTACTTTCAACGTGTATTCAAGATGAGAAAATAGCTAAAATTTATTCAATCTTGTTTTTATCTGAATCTTTGTCTTGGATATTTTGAGTCTTTTCAGGATTATCGTCTGAGATTACAAATTCCTTCGAGTCCTTTGATATGTATGGATCATTTGACAAATTTTTCATATCAGACTTTGTCAACTCACTTGAATCTGTTTTATCTGGACTGTCATCAGACAACTTTTCAATACTAGATTTTGGTTTTCCAAATTGTTTTACTAGCATTATTCCAACAATGACAGCTATTATGATGTAATTAATAGGAGGGGTAAGTATCCTTGTGACGTAACCTATCTGAGGAACAACATATTCTACTTTTCCAATATAGTCACCCTTTGTAATTGGAAAGTCAGTTCCAGGTATGGACCCAGGATTTGCATCTCCTTTTGTTCTGATTACCAAAGGATCTTTGCTTAGTATCTCTGCAACTCTATGAACTATTACCTTATCGTGCACGACTGGTCTATTGAATACTATGATATCTCCAACTTTTAATTGATCAAAACTTACATGTCCTTGAACCACTATGACGTCAAAGATATTGAGATTTGGTATCATGCTTCCACTTGATACTACATAAAATGGATTTTCTGTTCCAAAAGCTACTCGAAGACCAATCCAAATTATTGCAATGCCTATTACCACTATTATGATGTCCTTTACAATGCCTGATTTGAGAGAAAGTTTACTCAATTGTTTCTAGTCCTCTAAAATCGTAAGATAAATCTTACTTAACAATGACGCTTTATTTTAGCTTGTTACCACAACTTTCACAGAATTTTGAGCCTTGGCTATTGGTATAATTACACTTGATGCATTTCAAATTATTTTCACCAAGTGAGCCCCCAAGTAATACAATCTCACCAATCTTTCTTATTTCATCCCATTTTATTGTAGCCTCTGTTCCATCATTTTTTGTAACAACTAGAACTATGCTTGATTGATCTGGCTGAATGCCCATCTCTTTGACCACACCAATTCTTTTTGCCTCTATATCATACACCCCTAAACCTGTAATTGAGCTAAATGTCTTTACACTAGAAGTTTTAGGCTGATTTTGTAATTCAAAGTTTTGAGCTGGAGGCGGTGTTACAACATTATTAGTAACAGGTATTGCAGCTCCTACTGAAGCAGCTTCATCGGGTTTACTAAAATTTCTATACTCTGCAAGAATTGAACCGCAAGTAGTACAGATGTATTGACCTTTTTCTAATAGGACAAGATTTTCTGCCACTGTCTCGTTAGGATTTTCAAATTCTATCTTTGGACTTCCTTCATATTCTTTCTCACATGTATTACAAGAATACTTTGAAATTTTTTCTGAATCTAGACGACCAATTGGAGCAAGAAACAAATCTGGTCCACCAAGATTACCTTTTCTTTGCTGATCATCATTTACTGTTGCCATGATAAAACCTCCTGATCCTCTCAATTTTTTTAATCGAAGTTCACTACTCATGCTTTAACCTACAAGATGTCAGATAATTATGTATATCATTTTGATTGGTCAAATCTATGCTACGTATCAGAGTAAGAGATTATACAATTTTTAAAAATTATCTACTTTTTTTTAATAATTTGGAAAGAGTTATTAGAGCCAGAGGGCTATGTTAAACAAAAATAGACGGAAATAGGTAATCAAACTTCTCTCTGTCGTTTCAATAAAAAGATGATGAATAAATTTGACAAAATTTGAAGAACTAGGACTAAAGGATACAATACTTACTGCACTTAATGAAATGGGTTTCAAAGAACCGTTTCCTATTCAATCAGGTGCAATTCCAGTACTTCTTTCAGGTCAAGATGTTATAGGTCAAGCACATACCGGAACAGGTAAGACAGCTGCATTCTCTCTTCCTATAATTCAAAAGATTATTCCTAAAGGTGGAATACAAGCGCTCATCATAGCTCCAACAAGAGAGCTTGCAGTACAAATATCAGATGAGATTGTAAAATTTTCAAGGCATTCTGGAGTTCGAAGTGTAACCATATATGGTGGTCAAAGTATGAATGTGCAACTAGACGAGCTGCGTAGAGGAGTAGAAATTGTAGTTGCTACACCAGGACGTCTTATTGATCATATCAAACGTGGATCAATAAAATTACAGAAAGTACAGTGGGTTGTACTTGATGAAGCAGATACCATGCTTGACATGGGATTTATTGAAGATATTAAATTCATTTTGGATCTAGTTCCAGAAGATCATGTAAATGCCCTATTTTCAGCTACAATGCCAGCTGCAATATTGATGCTGGCAGAAAAATATATGAAAAATCCACAAAAAATATTCATAGACTCAGATGATCTAAGTGGAGAAGGAATAGAACAAGCATTTCTAGTAATAAAAGATAGAGAAAAAACAGATTACTTGTTTAAATTTATCAAAGAAAATGGTGCTGGTCAAGCAATAGTTTTCTGTTCTACAAAAGATAGAACAAGAAGAGTTGCTCATGAACTAGAGCAAGGAAGATTCAATGTAGTTTCAATTCAAGGCGACATGTCCCAATTTAGAAGAGATAAAGCAATGTACATGTTTAAAAAAGGCAAAGCAGACATTTTGGTGGCTACTGACGTAGCAGCTAGAGGTATAGATGTTCCAAAAGTTGCACTAGTGATAAACTATGATGTTCCAAATCAAGACATGGTATATTTCCATAGAATTGGAAGAACCGCAAGAGCAGGAGAAAAAGGTAGGGCAATCACTTTGGTATCATATTCTTCAATTGGTGATTTCAAGGCAATATCACGTCAAACTAAGGTTCAGATGATAGATCTAAACAAAGAACTAGGAATTGTAGTCAATATCCCTGATCCATTGAAGAGAGAAGTAAGTCATAGAAGAGGTTTCGGTAGATCTGGTGGCGGTGGTGGCTATGGTAGATCAGGTGGAGGTTATGGCAGATCTGGTGGCGGTGGTGGCTATGGTAGAAATGATGATAGAAGGGGCGATCGTAGAAGAACTGACGATAAGAAATACTATGGTCTAAGAAGTCGTTGGTAAGAAACCGTTCAATATATTTAGGGATTCAGAATTTTATAATGTATGGATAAAGCAAAACCAGTAGATTCTAAGAACTGGGAAAAGGAAGTCATGGCTTCTTCAATTCCTGTGTTTGTAGATTTTTGGGCTGAATGGTGTGGCCCATGTAGGATGGTTAGCCCTGTAATAGAAGAACTAGCAAATGAATATGCAGGAAAAATCAACTTTGTGAAGGTTAACGTTGATGAAAACAACGAGCTTGCATCAAAGTATAATGTATTTAGTATACCGACACTTGCATTATTCAGTAAAGGTCAGATTGTAGCACAACAAGTAGGTGCTGCATCAAAGGGATCCTATAAAAATATGATAGACAGCGCTCTATCAAAAATCTAAATCTTATCTTCTTTTTTCAATCTAAAATAATTAATACTGGTCAGGGAAACAGTCCACATGTCATTTGGGGATATTGATACTCTAAACCTTCTATTTGATAAACTACAAAATCTACTAAATGATACTCAAGGATACTATGAATCGTTTCTTGATGCTAATACAATGTATAAACAAGGAAAGTTATCTGACAAAGAATTTTTTGAGAAACTAGGTGATTATGTTGTATCATATTCATCATTAGAATTTCTATCTGTCAAAGTAATCTTTGAGTCTAAAGAAATCACTTGATAAAATATCAAGTGGTCGTACTTCTGGTTCAACTATGGTAAGTCCTATGCCTCCAGGTATGGGACCACAAGCATCACAGGTAACAGCATCAACTTTATCGGGACTTAATCAACCTCCATCTATTGTCTCAGCTGCTGCAGCTTTCTCAACACCTGGTATTCTACCACCACCCGATCCAGCACTCATGCCAAAACAAAGTTCAGCCGGTGGTCTTGCATGTAATTCTTGTGGATCTGCTGTAAAAGACAATGCAAAATTTTGTCCTAAGTGCGGAAATAAGATTTAGTAATAAAAGAAAAATTCTACTATTGGAATTAATCTTGATTTGCACCGCATTCGGTACAGAATTTAGCAATCAATGATAATTTTGAGCCACACTCTTGACAAAATTTTGAGTTTGAATCAGTCTGAGTATTTACACTACCATAAAGACCACCGATGGATTTCATAGCTCCGGTTGGTACAAATTTGTCATCATCTACTAATGGAGTTGGAGCAAAATCTTTCTCTTCCACAAAATTCATAATTCTAGGCATCTGCTGTCCTGGATTTTTTGGATCAGGTACCATATCACCTAACCAAAATGCAAATCTAGTTAATGTAAGCTCAGGTGTGGAAAAAGTCAATGTATGACTTGACATGTAATCATCAGCTGCTGTCTTACCGTTGAATACTTTCATCAAATGCACTAATTGTAATAGATGTATAATGTTTTTTATTTAATTTATGGACAATCATTGCAACCATTAGTACTAGCAGCTGAAAGATTTGCACTTTTTAGGTTTGAAGTTGATAATACTGTGATACTAGTCTGATTTGATGTACTGGCATAAAAGTTGGGTGCGCCAGAATATGATGCAACGATATGGTGCAAGCCTACTGACATTGAAGATGTGCTTAAGGTAGACTGACCTCCAAAAATTGTAACTGGCCTTCCTATTGGTGTTTCATCCATGTAGAATTGTACTGCACCATAGTCGGGTATTGGTGATATTATTGCAGTAAATGTTACTACACGACCTGCTATAGTAGATGAGGAACTTGATGTTATTGATGTAGTTGTTGGTACTACCGGGGGTGTAAATGTTATCTGAGGACCAGATGATGTAGGTGAAGAACTTGAGGGTATCGTAGTTGCATTGTATGGCATTGGTTTTAAACATGGGATTAAAATTGCCCAACCGTGGGGAAGTTCTCCAACATAGCACTGGTATTTGCCTGATGGATCATAAAGATCTGTAACATATTTCCAGTTTCTGTCAGCAGAAGATGAAATGAAAAATCCAGAGGCAATATTTGAAACAACAATTATCATTACAAACAAAAAAACCAATTTGAAAAGTAGTGATTTTTTCTTGTCAAACTGTCTAACAACGAGTATAAATAAAAATACAATTGCAAATGACATGAATCTTTCTGCCATTCCTCCTCTGACTATTACAGACCAAAACAATGTAGCAGTTATACAATATAGAACAAAAATTTCAAATTTCAATCCATTTCTAATGGAATTTAATAAAATGAATGCAATTACTCCAATCAGTATAAGATAAATCCCCTCTCCCGAATATTGAAAAATATTGTAATAGAAGATCTTGTTTGCTGTTATAGAAAATAGCTGGATTGTTGAACTAACAATAGTCTGTACTAAATTGAACTATGGGTGACTTGAATTGTTGAGAATAGTTTGTGTATAGAATTAATGTTTGTAATAATAAGAAACTTGTTGGTATGGCATAGCTAATTATAGTAATAATTTCTCTGCTGTTTTTTCTAATCTCACGAATTATGACGTAAATTAATGCAGGAAGAAAAATAATTGAAAATGCAGAGGATAGAAATGATGCTGAGCAGAAAAATGCATACAGATACTTTATTTTCTTGGATTGTTTTTGATATTCTTCATATCTAAACAATAACAATAATGTAAATAGCATTGTGAATATATTCAAAAACCATTGCATGCTTGAAATGTTTGAATAAACTTCACTCATGCCAGGAGCTGCTATAATAAATAAAGAACAAAGAGCTCGCAGCATATCATTTTTTATTATAAATCGAAATTGTTTGGCAGAAAAAAATACTGCGCAAAGTGTTGCAATAATTATTGCGGCTACGTTCATTGCTAGGTTGACATTGGCTATGCCAAACAGGTATAGGGAAAAAATTGTCACAAGCCTTGGAATAACATGCAAGTAAAAGTTGTAAACAACAAAAATACTTGCCCATGAATACTGGATAGCTTCTCTCAAAAGAACATCTACATCTTCAACCCTACCGGGTTGAATCAACACAAAGATTGGTTTTCTAAGAATAAAAAGTATTATTCCTGACAAGAATAGGATTGGTAAAAACCACTTGGATTCTATATTGCCAGAAAAAACTGTGCGCATTTTACTACTCAAATTAACTGTTCTGTAGGATCCTCCATTAATCTTATCGGAGTAGATACAAATTTCTTCCAAATTCTTTATTTAATTTATGGACAATCATTGCAACCATTAGTACTAGCAGCTGAAAGATTTGCACTTTTTAGGTTTGAAGTTGATAATACTGTGATACTAGTCTGATTTGATGTACTGGCATAAAAGTTGGGTGCGCCAGAATATGATGCAACGATATGGTGCAAGCCTACTGACATTGAAGATGTGCTTAAGGTAGACTGACCTCCAAAAATTGTAACTGGCCTTCCTATTGGTGTTTCATCCATGTAGAATTGTACTGCACCATAGTCGGGTATTGGTGATATTATTGCAGTAAATGTTACTACACGACCTGCTATAGTAGATGAGGAACTTGATGTTATTGATGTAGTTGTTGGTACTACCGGGGGTGTAAATGTTATCTGAGGACCAGTAGTTGTTGAATATTGCGGGTTTTGTGTTGAGCATGGTATGGTAATCGACCAGTTTGGAAGTTCTCCAACATAGCACTGGTATTTGCCTGATGGATCATAAAGATTTGTCACATATTTCCAGTTATTGTCTGCTTGAACTGGTATAAAAAATCCATATGCCAAATTGAATATAACAACTATTATTATAACTGAAACAATGAGTTGGAAAGGAAATGATTGTCTTTTGTCAAGTTGTCTAATTGCTAGTATGAACAAGAAAATCATTGCAAAGAAAAAATACCTTTCTTGTGCTTGTCCACAAAGGCAATTCCAATCAATGAGAGAGTTCTTAATTAAAGATGAAAAAAAGAGGGTTGAAGTTATGCTAACCAATGTGAAAATCTCAAACTTTATTCCATTTTTCATAGAGTTTAACAAAATAAATGTGACAAGAGCAATAGGTATGAGATACATCCACAATCCTATGTGCTGAAAGATGTCAGAAGTGTCATAATAAAATATCTTTGTTGCAGATATGGTAAAGCTATTTACCGTTGACAAAAAAATATTATTTGTGAAATGTATGGATGATTTGGGTTCTTGTAAAAAGCTAATAGAAATTGTTAACGCTTGAACGAACAGTAAAACTGTAGGTATTATGCAGCTAGATATTATTACTATCTCATTTTTATTTCTTTGAAATTCACGTATTATAATATAGATCAATACTGGAAGAAATACAATTGAAAAGGCTGAAGATAGAAATGACATGGAGAGGAAAAAAGAATACAGATACTTTCTGGTTCTAGATTTTTTCTCAAATTCGTCATATTTGAATAATAATAATGCTACAAATAGCATAATGAATATGTTCAAAAACCACTGGATGCTGGAAATATTGGAGTAGATCTGTTCAGTAATCCCAGGAACGAGGAGAACAAATAATCCACAGAAAGACTCGAAGCAAATCATTTCTGATTATGAATCGAAATTGCTTGGTAGCAAAAAATACTGCACATAGCGATGTAATTATTATGGCTGCAAGATTCATCCCAAGAAGAACATTCGTGATTCCAAATACGCGCAGAGAAAAAAGGGTCACAAGAGCTGGGATTAAATGAAAATAATACCAGTGAATGACAAAAATACTACTCCACGAATGTTGTATTGCCGATCCCAAAAGAGCACTTACGTCTTCCCACCTAGCAGGCAAAGCAAGCACATAGAATGGTTTTCTTAAAAGAAGTATCAGCATACCCAAAAAAAATAAGGCAGGTAGAAACCATTTCGTGTTTGTGCTCCTATATACAATTGAGATAATTTTACTCAAATTGTTTCTTCGATAATTACTAGGCTTATTGAAGTTTCATTGTACTAAAATTTGCTAATAACTTGAACTCTCACAGTTATGTGTATTGTAAGATTTGTTTTGTCATATCATTCTAGAATTAGGAAAGTTTCCCAACCATGTGTATGAGTGGACTGGGGGGGATTTGAACCCCCGACATCCGCGTTGCGAACGCGGCATCACTACCCCTAGACTACCAGCCCTTTTGTTATCAAGAATAGTATCTGCTTTTATTCATTTACTCAAAGAATAATACTAGGTTTTCAAGCAAAATTCTTGATGACTGTTGATACTGTGATTACGGGATCACATGTTATTCTTCAAAATGGAATGGTAGACAAAAACATTGTAATTGATGAAGGTAAAATTGTTGCTTTGACAAATGACATTCCACAATGTGATATTAAAATAAAAGGAGACGGTCTTGTTTCTCTTCCAGGTGCAATTGATCCTCATGTACATTATGGGGTTTATTCTCCAATTGATGAAGCTGCCATTACTGAATCAAAAGTAGCTGCAATAGGTGGAGTGACTACAATGATGAGAATGCTCAGACTAAGTGGTTCATATAAAAAGAATTTAGAATCTCATCTTACTGCAAGCTCAAAAGCTCATTATGTTGATTATTCTATTCATGCATCCATACTCCATGAGAATCAAATTGATGAAATGGAATTTTGTAAAAGTAAAGGAATCAACTCGTTTAAGATATACATGAATCTTGGGGATGAAGTAGGCCATGTCTATATGGACATGCAACCTGGAGAAAAATCTCTCAGAGAAGAAAGAGTAGAGATGACAAAGGAGATGATTGAAAAAATAATTGCCAAGGCAGCTTCTCTAAATTGTACAGTTCTAGTTCATGCAGAAGATTATCAAATGTGCTCTTGTGGAATAAAGACTGCAAAAGAGAAAAAAATGGATGGACTAGCAGCATGGTCTCAAAGTAGACCTGTAGAATCTGAGGTCAAGTCAATCAAGACTGCATCTGAATTTGCAAGAAAATATGGGTGCCCTATCTATTTTGTACATATTGGATCAAAAGCAGCTATTGATGCAATCTCTGAAGAAAAGAAAAATGGAACAAAAATACACATTGAAACATGTCCACATTATCTTACATTATCCAATGATTCTCAACAAGGATATCTTGCCAAAGTCATGCCGCCCATACGCTCTTCTCAAGACATAGAATACGTGTGGATGGAAATACAACGTAGCAGAATAAATTCTATAGGATCTGATCATGTTGCAAACCGTCTAAAACTAAAAGTTGGCGGAGAAACTGTATGGGATGCTCTTGCCGGATTTCCAGGAATTGGTACGATGATACCTATTTTGTTAAGTGAGGGAGTAAACAAAGGAAAAATCAATCTTCAGCAATTATCTAATATGACCAGCTTCAATACTGCACAAATATTTGGCATGTATCCCAAAAAAGGAATCATCCAAAAGGGTTCTGACGCAGACGTTGTTTTAGTAGATCTAAAAAAGGAAGCTAAAGTTTCTGCCCAAACTCTTGATGGTTTTTCTGATTATAGTGTTTATGAGGGCTGGAATCTAAAAGGGTGGCCTGTAAAGACTATGGTACGAGGAAACATTGTATCTGAAGACTTCAAAATGATTGAAAAACCAGGCTATGGCAAATTTGTTTTAAGGCCTGTGTTATCATAAAACTTCGTATTTGCCATTTTCTTTTGCTTTGTAAATTATGTCTGGCTTTGGAAATATTCCAACTTCAATTACTCCTGGAATCTCTATTATTTTTGTTGCAAGTTCTCTTGGATTTGATATTTCACCAAAGTCGCAATCTAGTATGATATTTCCATTTTCAGTTACAAAGGGATAACCACGTTCTAATAATCTAACATGTGGTTTTCCTCCATATTTTCGAATCTGAATTGCGGCAGTGTTTCTTGCAAAAGGATGAACCTCTACAGGAACACTTCGTTTTAGTTTCTTTACAAATTTTGATTCATCAGCAATTATTACAACTTTTTTTGCCATGCTTATCAAAATCTTTTCTCGTAAAAGAGCTCCTCCGCCACCTTTTATCATATTTCCTTTAGTATCTATTTGATCTGCACCATCAAAAACTAGATCGATATGATCTATTTGGTCTGCTTCTATTATGGGGATTCCACCATTTTCAGCTTCTATTTTAATTTGTAGAGATGTAGGTACTGCTTTAACTGAGAATTTATTTTTTTTAATATGTGATGATAACAATCTCACTATAGCAGTTGCAGCTCTTCCACTTCCAAGTCCTATGACATAATTTGCTTTTACCATTTTTAAGGCCTGGTGTGATAATGCCTCAATGGCATCATCTGATGTCACTTATTCTACCTCTACTTGCTCAAGTTTTGATAATGCTTTCATTATTTCGCTTTTTATTTTATCTAAATCCTTGTCATCATCTTCCATTTTCTCTTCTTCAGGTATCTTGATTGCTGCTGGAAGTTGAATTTTCTTTTCTGGTTCTTGTTGTATAACTTCAAGTTTTGGTAGTTCTGGAATCACTTCTTTTATTTCATGAATATTTGATTGTGGTATCAAAACTGGCTCCTGAATTACTTCTGATTCTACCACTTTCTCTAGAATTTGTGGTTCTATCTGAGTAGAAGATCTGATTAGATCTGCAGGGAATTGTGGAACTTTGTTTGTTATCTCTGTTAAAGTGCTAAGCTCAACCATTCTATGCTTTTCATACATTGGAACCTCGATAGGGGGTAACCACTCCTGTATTTTTTCTTCTTGAATCTCTGATGTGATACTTTGAGTTTCTATCTCGTTTTGAATCTGTACTTTTTGTTTTTGGACTTGAATGTTTTCTATTTGATTTTCTAATTTGGGCTCGTTCTTCTTAGTTTGAATTTTCTCTAATACTTCAATTGGTTTTTCTACTTGTTTTGTTTGGGTAATTGTGCTAATTGTAATCTTTGCAGAAATTTCATGTAGTCTCTGGTCTAATTGTGAAAGTCTGTTATCCATTAATGATATCAAACTATCACCCACTGGACCAAGATCAGGATACTTGCTTGCTAATTCGAGTTTTTCAATCTTGGAAATAACAGTTCCAAGCTGATGCTGATAACGAAGTAAAAGTTTGTCTTTTTGAATCTTTGAGACTTCAGATTCTTGTTGATGAAGTCTGGCAATAGTTTTTGATAGTATTTCTTTTTCCATTCTAAGTGAATGTAATTGATTTGTAATGGCAGAATTGATAGTGGGAGTTTGTTTAGTGCGTTTTATTTTTGGAACCTTATCAAGTGCTACTGCAGTGCAGGCACCAGCAACAGAGACTAAAAATTAGCGCTATTTCTTCCATTTACGTATACCATTTGATCCAGTTGTATTTTCTTATCTTAGCCTCTGGGTAACCACAACTACCGCATCTTTTGTGTCTTACATGATAAGAATTCTTTCCACATCTTCTACACCTAATGTGTACGTGCTTTCGTGTGAAGCCTCCCATTGAGGTAGTACCCTTAGTCATAATTCACTCACTTTGGTGGAGGAGATATGATAACTACGTTGTCTCCTCGGACAACTATGGTTCCAAGACTCTTTGTCTCTCCTTCAGAAGGGATCTCTTCTGAAGATTCAAGTAGCAGGTTCATGTGTTGGTCAAAACCATGAAGATTACCTCTTATCACTTTACCGCCTTTTAGCTTGATAAGGACAACCTTATTTAGGCTTTCATCAAGTACTTTTACTGCCATATCTACTGACATCTATTTCACTTATTACACACTCTATAGAGGGTATATATTAAAATTTCATTGGTGTAATCTTCAACCTGTTCCAGTAAGGCAAGTTTGACTCTTTTTTACAATATTTGCGATTATTTCACCTAAGATGATTTTTCCATCTTTTGCAGTAGCCTTGGTGGGATCTCCCCAAATGCCATTTTTTGTTACTGAAATAAACGACTTGTTTGCTCTCTTGTTTAGTATATTCAATTTCTTTTTTGATAAATTGTCCGGAATCAACCCCTTTTTAGCTTTATTCATGAGTACTTTATCTGAAATTGCCAACATTATTGATGTTTCAACAAATCCCGCATGATCAAACTTCCTTTTCATAAAATGCCAATATGAATAGACCAAAATGTGTTGTCTAACACCTGTTTTCTTGAAGATTTTGGTTTGTAATTTTTTCAAGGCATCCTGATTTCCATGATGCCCATTAAGAATAATGACTGTATTGATATGATTTTTTGATAATGATATGCATAATTCAATCAAAATTTTCTGTAATGTCGAAGTTGATATACTCATGTTGAAAAATGGATGATGCTCAAAAGATACTCCATATTGAAGAGCAGGTAATAGCAAAAACCCATTTTTATCTGAGACCTGTTTTGCAATATGTGAGACTATGTCAGAGTCGGTGGATACGGGAAGATGAGAACCGTGTTGTTCAATTGATCCGACTGGGATTAAAGCAACTGTTTTCCTTTTTGTCAGTTTGAGAATATCGGTATTTGTAAGGTCTCTTACTATCATCTAGATCTCTTGGGTTTCACATGTACCTTGCCCCAATATACTTCTAATCTTCCATCTAGGTGCATTTTTACAGCTTCTAAAAGTGTTGTAGCTTCTAACTTTTGACCTTTCTTTTTCAAGGATTCTAGAGTTTCGTTCTCATCTATGGTAAAAGCATCTTGAAAAATTATGGGGCCTTGATCTAGATCTTCAGTTACATAGTGTGAAGTACATCCAACAATTTTCGCACCGCGCTCATAAGCTTGAACATATGCAAAGGCTCCTGGAAATGCAGGTAAAAGTGATGGATGTATGTTGATAATTCTATTAGGATATCTCCATACGAAGTTAGGCGAAAGTATTCGCATGTATCTTGCAAGTACTATTAGATCAACATCGAATTTTTTTATGGTAGAAATTATTTTTTCTTCTGCCTCTAACTGATCTTTTTCATCTATCACAACAAATGGAATCTTTTCCTTCTTTGCAAGTGATGATAAAGTATTTTCTGTGCCTATTAGCACTACAATTTCTCCTCTTATCTTACCTTTTTCTCTTGCATCAAGAATAGCTTGTAGACAATGAGACTCTTTTGTTACAAGTACTGCTACTCTTTTTCTTTTTGATACTTCATAATGGATATTAACTTCCATCTTGAGTTTTTTTGCCAAGTTCTCTGCTTCTTTATTGAATTTTACCATGTTTATCTTCTTTACAAAAGATGCTTCCAAATACATTCCAAAAAGTCCCTTTACGACATTTTGGTTAATCTTCTCTATGTTACCATTATTTTGAAAAATGAAATTAGTAAAACCTGCCACTACACCTTCATGGTCTTTTCCAACTACAACAAGTTCTACTATTGTCTTGTCCATTCTAATTGTTAGACATACTGCACTTATTAATACTTAAATAGCCTTTTGAAATATGACGTATTATAAGAATGCTAGTCCAACTAGATATCATAAATCTGTAATGTGTTGTTGAATGAGAGATAGAAGTCTTTTAAATTTTGATTTAAATGAGGAAAAATAATGGATAAACCAAAAAGTTCTCACAGGGCACATAATAGGGGAAATAGTTATGATCATAACAATCCTATAAAAATTTGTAAAGTCTGTTCAACAATTGGTGATTGGCACTGTTATGAATGCTCAAATAACTTTTGTAGTGTTCATTTTCGCAATCACAAAGAAATGCAACTTTGTATAATTCATTAAATGCGGGAGGTGGGATTCGAACCCACGAACTCCTGAAAGACAGGGTCCTAAGCCCTGCGCCTTTGACCAGGCTTGGCAACTCCCGCATGCACCATGACTTTTAAGACAAATTTATCTATTGTTGATGGTCTGTATGGCGAAATTATTTGGAACTAATGGTATCAGAGGGGTGTTTGGAGAAGGTTTTACCCTTGGATTTATCTCTGAAATTACTCTATCACTTGCAACTCTTTTCAAAAAAGGACCAATTTTAGTAGGTTATGATGGGCGAGAATCTAGTGTCATTATATCAAAAATAGTAACAGCTTCACTAAGCTCTGCTGGTCTAGATTCTACAGTTTGTGGTTTAGTTCCTACACCTTGTTTGCAGTTTGCTACAAAGCAACTTGGTTACAATGGAGGAATTATGATAACTGCATCCCACAATCCGCCACAATATAATGGAATAAAGGTTACTGCAAGAGATGGAATTGAGATCTCAAGAGAGGATGAACTCAAGGTAGAAGAATTCTATTTTAAGAAAAAATGGAAAATTTCAAATAAATTTGGCTCAATCAAAAATGAACCAAAAACTATCAACACATATCTTTCTGGAATCAAGAAACAAGTAAACATAAAAAAAATCAAATCACGAAATCTCAAAGTAGCACTAGATCTTGGTAATGGTGCCCAAGCAGTAACAGCTCCTACTCTGTGTAAAGATCTAGGATGTGAAGTAGTTTTAATAAATGAAAAAATAGATGGAACTTTTCCAGGAAGAGGTTCAGAGCCAACACCTCAAAATCTAGATAGACTTTCAAGTATGGTGATTAAATCAAAAGCTGATTTTGGAATAGCATTTGATGGGGATGGAGATCGAAGTATTTTTTGTGATGAGAGAGGAAAAATTCTCACAGGTGACAGATCAGCATTGCTTTTATCCAAATATCTTTTGGAAAAATATCCTAAATCCAAGATAATTACTTCAGTTAATTCTACATCTGTGATAGAAAAAATAGCGTCAAATTCGGGGTCTAAAGTTCTACGAACTAAAGTTGGTAGTGTTGAGGTTTCACGTAAGATGATACAAGAAAATGCATTAATTGGTTTTGAAGAAAATGGTGGCTTCATGTATGGTAAACATAATCATGTAAGGGATGGTTCTATGACTATGGCCATCTTAATTGATCTTTTGGCAAATAGTACAAACTCTTTGTCACAAGAGATGAATGCATTACCTCCATCGTTTACAACAAAAGGAAAAATAGAGTGCTCAAAAGATAATTTTAAAAAAATACTTGAAATTCTAAAAGCAGAACCTTGCAAAAAAGATCTTACTGATGGAATCAAATTATTTCTAGACGAGTCAAGCTGGGTTATGGTAAGATTGAGTGGTACTGAACCAATAGCTAGAATCTATGCAGAATCCTCATCACAATCTGGATTGGATGATATTTTTGCAAAATACCTACAAAAAGTAAAGACTGCAGCTGACAGATAACACTTTTAAAACCAATTGAAAACACAGAAAGAATGGAAATGATCCCAATGGGTGATACATCTGGCTAAGGCTTATTACGTAAAGTTTCAGGTGCCCACTGACTTGGTTAGCCCAATCTATGAAGTATAAGAGTTGCACAACAAAGTGGCAAAGTAAAGAAAGGTACCAACGAAGTTACAAAAGCAATCGAAAGAGGAATAAGTAAACTGGTGATTATTGCAGAAGATGTAGAACCACCAGAGGTAGTTGCTCACCTTCCTATACTGTGTGAGGAACACGGAATTCCATATGGCTTTGTTCCAAGTAGACAGGAACTCGGAAAGTCTTTGGGAATTGATGTCACCTCTGCCGCTGCTGCGATATTAGATTCGGGAGATGCTCAACATATAGTAGACCAAATTGTGGCATCATTGTCGCAGATAAAAGGTGGTCAAGCTTAGCAAATGAGTACTGAAGTTCCAACCTCCGCTGAAGTTATACAAATAGTGGGAAGAACCGGAATTGCTGGGGAAGTTATTCAAGTAAGAGTAAAAATTCTAGATGGTAAAGATAGAGGCAGAATTCTAACAAGAAACGTAAAAGGTTCTGTCAGAATGTCTGACATTCTCATATTAAGAGAGACAGAACGTGAAGCGAGAAAGATAAA
>CAWIGX010000006.1:0-190910 GCA_963835875.1 uncultured Nitrososphaerota archaeon | reverse complement strand
GTCATATCTGGTATGGTCTTTTTCATTACTTCTTGTGCCACTAGCCTGATTGCATGCTTTCTTGAGGTGTTCAATTTCTTCTGGGTCAAGGCAACTATCTTTATTCTAAAAATATAACCGTCCTTTGTCTTAAAATCTGCGATAAAACTAATCAGTGAGGAACCACGTCTTACTAGACTTCTAAGAAATTCTTTTGCATATTCAAATCTCTTGAAGATTGTAGTTGCCGTTTCTCCATCTATTTTGTCAATCTGGAAATACAATTTAAACTGGTGTTGGGAAGGATCTCCTTTTAGTATGTCATGTAATGTGCATTCTATTACTCTGCCAACTGCAGCCTTGTCATCAGTTACTGGAATATAGGCAATTGATTTTTTGTCAAATGAAGCAGGAAGTAATACTGTGACCCACTTTTTTTCTCTCCACTTGTCTTTTACTCTTGATGTCTTTTGACGAGCCAACTATGATGAACTTCTGAGGCCAAAATATAAGTTGTACGACATTTTAGATTAGGTTAGAGCCTACGTATTTTTGCAATACCTTTGGAACTGTAATATGTCCATCTTTTGTCTGGAAATTTTCTATTATCGCAACCATAGTTCGTGTAGTTGCAACCAGTGTACTATTCAAGGAATGGAGATATTGGGGTTGTTCGTCTGTTCTGTCTCTAAATCTTATCTTCAATCTTCTTGCTTGAAAATCAAGGCAATTTGAACAAGATACTATTTCTCTATAGCTTTTTTGTCCTGCCATCCATGCTTCCAAGTCATATGTCTTGGCAGAAATCTTGCCCAAATCTCCGCTTGATAGTAACATGATTCTATATGGGATGCCAATTTTTTGATAAAATTCTTCTGCTATTGCAAGCATTTTTTCATGTTCGTTCCATGAATCCTCAAGTCTTGTAAAGACAAACTGTTCTACCTTTTCAAATTGATGTACTCGAAATATTCCCTTTTGGTCTCTACCATGAGCTCCTGCTTCTTTTCTAAAACATGTACTTATTCCTGCATATCTTAGAGGTAATTTTTTACCATCGATAATCTCATCTGAATGCATTGATGCTACTGCATGCTCACTTGTTCCAATAAGGTAAAGATCTTCGGCCTCTATCTTGTAAATTACATCTTCAAAATCTTGGGCAATTATGGCCCCTTCCATTGCATTTCTATTAATCAAAAATGGTGTTTGTATTGGGGTATAATTTTTCTCAGTTAGAAAATCAAGTGCAAATTGTAGTAACGCATGATTTAATCTAACAAGTTGATTTTTGAGAAAGTAAAATCTTGCTCCTGAGACCTTGGCGGCTCTCTCCAAATCCACAAGATCAAGATTTTGTGTCAAATCAATGTGGTCCTTTATCTCAAAATCAAAAGTTGGTATATTGCCCCATTTTTTTATCTCTATGTTTGCAGTATCATCTTTTCCAATAGGAACTGATTCGTGTACCATGTTTGGTAGCATTAAAGAAAGTTTAGTGAAGTTATCTTCTATCTTTATCTGAGTTTCTTCTAATTTGCGAAGATCATCAGAAACTGTTTGCATCTGTCCAATGAGGTCAGATGCGTCTTGCCCTGCTTTCTTTTTTCTTGAAATTTCTAATGATACATCATTTCTCTTTTTTCTCAATTCATCAGTTTTTATAATTAGTTCTCTTCTTTCCTTGTCTAGTGATACTAGTTCATCAAGAGGAAATTTGACAGCCCTTGCTTCCAACATGTTTCTAATTTTCTCTGGATTCTCTCGAAGAAGTTTTGGATCAAGCATCAACTAGTCACTTTGAGTATAACTTGGGTTTGTTCAAGAACTTCATCAATAGTAGAAATCAAGGTTCGTATATTTCCTTTACCCTCAAATATGAAAACTAGAGATGTCTCTTTCTTTTCTATTTTAAAAGAAAGATTCTCTGGAAAATCTACATTATCCGGCTCCAAAGATTTTCTTATGGAATCTATCCTTTTTTCTGAAAGGTTATTCAGAAACACTTCAACTTTACATTCGAGCGACATTTTTTTCCAGATGATCTAGAAATTCATCCAATTTGTCTTTTGTAATTCTTGCTCCAGCAGCAGCTGCATGACCTCCTCCTACACCTGATACCTTTGCAGCGCATTCTCGCATTAATAATCCCAAATTTACTTCAGATTTGCAACCCGTAGATTTACGTGAAGAGAACTTGATAGTACCTTCATCACCGTTTGTTCGAAGTATGATTATTTTTCCAGTGTTTTTCTGTGATCCGCCTAAAAGTGATGATACTGCACCTGTCATATTCTCTGGCACAAGACCTTCGCCATTAACCATCAGGTATGAACCGTTATCAGTTATTCTCCATCTTTCACTGGAAAGTGTATTCATGTATGTTCTCAAAAATGTTCTATATTCTAACAAAATGTTCTCGCCCTCTTCTAACATCTTGGTTCTATCTCCCATGCAGATTGCAACGCCTACTCCAGCTTTTCGGATTCTGCCACAAGAGTTTAACATTGTTGAAAACTCTCTTGCATCGCGAAGAAAACTTCGCTTATCTTCGCCAGATAACGTGTATGTATATCCAACAAGCTCGTCTAGTATATCACTTGCATTTTTTGTAGAAATGTATTTTGATATGGTCTGAAGTAAAGTCCTTTTTTCATCTTCTGTAAGTTCAGCAGGAACTCGCCATCTACTACCGTCTTTTAATTTAATTCCTGAAGAATTTAGCAGTGAAAGGCAGGCATCTCTATTCCATGTTAGGCCCTCTATGAAAGGCTGAGAAGTAAATGCAAGTGCGTCTGGTAGTGGCCTTGTCTCTCTTCCAACTAGTAATATGTCTAAATCAATTTCAACTTGATTATTCTTTTTTGCAATAGCTGCAATTTCTAAATTCAGTCCCGTAAAAGATTTCTTTTCACCTTGGTCTTGTCTGTCCCCTAATGCTGCAACGACAGCAATCCATGCTAGATCTGTATTTTCTTTGTGAAGTGCTTTTGATACCAAATACGCCATGCCTCCGGCAGATACATCCTTTCCACCATCTACGCCATACTTCCAAGCATTGATGACTTTTTGATTGTCAAATTCTTCTTGTGGTATTTGGTGATGATCAACTACAATCCATTCTTCACCTAATGCATTATCGATATCACTTGCAAATCCTCCACCAAGATCAGTAATTATATGAAATTGTCTTGAATCACTTTTCATCTTCTCTAAAATGTTTTTACTAAATTCATTAACTGTGCGAACAGTACATTTGGCACCTGCTCTTATCAAAGATTTTGTAACAATACTGCCAGAAGTTATACCGTCACAATCAAGATGAGTGATAACTGAAATATTTTTTCCTGTTTTGATACATTCAGAAACTCTATCGTGAAAATAAGATAATGCTTGGTCTAACTTTGCCATTATTCGAGTTGAGCAATGACTGCCTTATATTTCCAAGTTTTGGGAATCTTGCCCATTTTCTTGTAGTATGAAGATAGTCTATGGACCTTTGCCTCTAAGAGCTCAAGTGATCTGACATTTCTTTTATCTGATCTATGTTCCTTCAAATGTTTTTGCAGGCCTAGTGCCTTGGTTACTAGATTATTCAAGTCTTCAGGCATGTCTGTTTTTACTCCCTTTTCTTCAAGAATGTCTGTAATTGATTTTTTGACAATTTGTCTTGTGATCGGTATTGCATATTGGTCACGTAATTTTATTCCGATCTTGCTTGGAGTGAAACCTTCCTTTGCATATTTTACAACCAGTTCTTCGATCTCTGCTGGACTTTGTTTTACCCATGTGGGTGCACTAGGAGTGATCGGTCTTGTTGAATGTGATTTACCGTGTCTGTGTGAATGAAGTCGTCCCACGAACCGCTTGTTTTTTAAGGAAACATAAATGTTACTTGGCTCTCTGCAAGCATGATAATTACAAAAAAGTTAAATATCTACGGATTCGATTCACAATAGGTACTCATATGAAAACACCAATAATTGTTGGAACTGTACTCCTGGCTCTATTCGTAGTCTCGACGTTCGCTCCATTTGCTGCGGCGCAATACGTACCAGGCGGTGGAATCAACACCCTTGAAGAAGACTTGAAACTCGCTCGAGTCTAAAGTGACAGCAGTACAAAATAATCCGCACGCAGGTTCCGGTACTCCATACCTTGACGCAAACGGTGTAGTAGGTGCAACAATCATCTCAGGTGGAATATTCGGTGGAATCTTCATTGCTTTTGTCGTAAAAGCAAAGCAAGCGGAAAAAGCAAAGAGATCTCAATAATTCTTCTCTTTTTCTTATTTTATTAATTCCTGAACAAATCTATTTTTGATCTCATATTTTACATCCTTACAGAAATGTATATATCGCACCTAAAGTGTTTTCAATTATGATGAGCACGATATTCACTATGCTCGTAGGTATACTGTCCAACTTTGCAGGTCAGATAGGTCCTAACTACGACCCGCTATTTTACGATGTGATGGTCTACATATTTGCAACCATCATGTTCTCAGTATTCCTTCTAGGAGTAATTGCATTCTGGCTCAGAGTGCACGGTCTTGGTGGCGACACAAGAGAAAGATGGGTCGCAGAACTCAACAAGCACTTTGAAAGAGAAGGCATTGGTCTTATCCCAGACAACGGTAAATACTGGTAAACTCCAAACTCTTTTTCCTTATTTTTAATTAATCTCTAGATTATATCATTTTGAATAATTTTTACTTGGTCTAATTTTATTTTGTATAGTTACTTGGAGGTGTAAATGTTGGGGCTCCGGCATTCTTTGTGACAAATTCTGCTCTGTAATGAGATCCATCCTGAACTACTGCATGAATAAATTGAGATGACTCTGCATCATTTTCATATATCTTTGACTTGGTCTCATCCATGTCCCGTAAAGGAAAACCTGACAACCATAGGAATTGGCCTACTTCAAATGGATATTCGCTTACCCACGCACCAGTAATTGTTCCATCATCTGTGAAAATCATTGATCTTTGGCAATTCGCTGGAATTGGTGTAGTACTAATTGGCCTTATCCACTTTTTACCATCCACTAGAACTTCTAGTGAGGCAGATACATGATATTGTATATTTAACCCATTGAGACATTTGTGATAAAGCGGATCTTGTGATTTTATCTGGGAAATGGCTGTAGTGCTAATCAAGACAACTGCTATTCCTACAGCGGCTGAAATTGCAAGAAACTTGAGCGTTTTTTTACGTTTTGACGGATCTCCCATTCCAGGCCAGAACATGACTTTGCTGTCCTTTCTAGAGTTATATAGATTAAGATATTATTTTTTTAAATAATTAAAATATATAAAAGAAATTTAGAGTGAGGATTCGCCGCGTTTTTTGGTTCCAACATCTATTGAATCTGCTACATCATAGATGAAGATCTTTCCTTCTCCGGGCTGACCGCTACTTGCATGAGTAGTTATTGCATCTACTACTTTATCCACCATGCTGTCCTTTACAACTGCGATGATGCAGGAGTTGACATTGTGTGTCGCTTCGATACGTCCTCCTCTGCCAGATGAAACCATTTCTCTTTTCCTTTTTCCTCTGCCCTTGACATTGAAATACGTAAATCCTCCAAGGTCTAGTTCTGCTAGAGCATAGAAGACGGCGTCCAATTTTTCTTCTGGAATTACAGCCTCGATTTTTTTCATGGTCATGATTCATTGCACATATCAAATGCTTTTATTAAAATCATTGCTTAAAATATTACAAAATAAAGAATATTATCATAAAATAGTTGTTTTAGGATAAAATACCTTTTATAGATGAAATCCCATTTCTCAAAAGAATGACAGAATCCAAAGTCAGCTACAAAAAAGCAAAAATAATTGGAAAAGTTCAAGACAAAATTAAGGAAGGAATTGAAAACTATCGTGCAGCATCTGATTCACCACCGCGAGTAGATGTTTACGATGTCATTGAGCAAGTCTTTGCAGCAATTAATCCACAAGTAGCTGACGAAGGAAAGATCACAGTAGATGAGGTAAGTGGATGTTTAAGAAATGCATACCTTGATCGAAAGGATCCGTCTGAAAGCAATCACAAGCAGATGGTGTCAAAAATAATGAAAAAGAGCGCATTTAGCATCATGGAAAAACCACTTGATGGTCAACTCGATGCAGGTTCTAACGTAAAGATTGTCGGTAGAGCTGACAGAGTTGAAGATGAAGTAGTGATGCTCTTTAGAGGTTCAGAAAAATTACCTGAAATGCCATATCCGGCAGATTTCATACATCTGAACTCCTATTTGTTCATGTTTGACAAACCAGAAGGAGTGATTGTCTACTTTGATAGGGAAGGAAACGAAATGGAATTCAATGTTCCAAAAAGTGAGAAGCTCCTAAACGAAACAAAACGTAGAGCAAAAATTCTCAATACCTTGCTGACAAACAATATTGCTCCGGCAATCGAACCATCTGAAAAATGCATGGAATGTCCTCATAATGAGAAATGTTACTATGCAAATGAAGACAAACAGAAATGGGGATTCTGGGCTCGTGGCAAGTGGCGTGAACTCAAACCGAAACCCTTCCTATAATCACACACTTTTTTCATTTTAATTTTTAAACTAATGCCTAAAGATAATTTTGAAATTATTTGAGAGATTCTGATTCTTCTGGATTTAGAAATACTCGTGTCTTGTAGGGTTTTTCAGAATCCTTGTGGAAATAAAAAATCTTGAGGCCATGTTCAAAAGGTTTCATCTCTATTTTGTCAGTTGATTGGATTGAACTGTCCTCTTGTCTTAAATATTGGTATAACTCCTCTTCACTCATATCCAGTATTTCGCCTATCCGTTTTCTAGTTCCCATGTTATTCAAAATAATCTGAATTAATTGAACATCTTAACTTTTCTTGTTAAAAATTTACTGCTTACAATCTAATTATATACAATACATGCTTCTTGGAATTGAAAGTGACTGATTCAAAAATAGAGTGGTTTGAAGATTTTATAGGCCTGGGATACCATGTATTTGATGTACGCCCTACTGTATATCTGATATTTGATAATAAAAGAAAACTTGTCAATGCTTGGAATCAGATAATAAAATATTGGCCAGACTATGAAATCAAAATGAGATTCTTTGAAGGCGACACACATTATGAATTTGTTTTATATTGTCAATCTCGTATATTGCAAAAAACTAATGTTTTCTTAAAATCGCTAAAAATATCTGATAACTATCAACAGTTTATGGAGGAATACAATGGGTCTGCATCATTAAAAATTGCAAACTATTCTCCCAAGAACAAAAAATACGAACTAGAGATATTCAAGTTCAAAAAGAAGATGACTGACCTACAGTTTCTAAAAAAACAAGATACAGTTGATGATTTTGTTGTTTTACAGGCACTAGAAAGGCTCAGACAGGTTGAAGAGAAAAAATAATTCTATACACCTGGTTTTATTTTTGATGTTATAAGACTTGCCCACAAACTCCAGTCCAAATTTTTAAAAACAAGAGGTTGACGAGAAGGATAATTTGTCACCGTTTTTGCAATTCCAAAATCATATTTCTTCTCTTTTCCTTTTTCTGTAAATGTAATTCGCAAAAAATCTACTTTTCTTGTTGTTATACTTGTGACATTTGTTATGGCATCTAAAGGCATTATCCAGGATTTTGGATTCTCTGTCAAATCCTCATCAAGATCTGATTCATTATAATCTGACATCTTTCCTATACTTGCCTTATCATCTTCAAAATATCTCTCCTTTTCCTTTCCAGTTATCCATATATATCGTGGGACAAAAATCACATTTTTATTTGTAAGAACAAGAATTCCTTCTTTATTTTTATGAAAGAAACCGCTTAATCCTAACGCTATTCCCCAAATCTGAGGAAGTGACGCAATGATGTATTCTTCTTCTTTGAGATTTTCTCTCATTATTTGTTCAGCAACTTTTGTGAATAAATCAATCTATCTAATTTTGATGATAATACAAAAATATGGTAAAGGGATTTGCACTAGGCGTGTTGTGGCCCTGGTTCATATCTAAAGCCATAGGTTCCCCAGGTCTTTCCTTTCTTTGCTAAATTATACCTGTGGGCTCTTTCACCAAAGTAAATTGCTATTGTCATTGCAAGAGTTACTGCAGTTGCAATGAAAATATTTATTCCTGCTTCAGTCATGCGTGATTTAGTTTGTAAGTTGTATAATAATTTTATTTAGAATTTTTTCAAATTCTATGATACCAAAAATTTTTCAATAAATTGAATCTGATCTGCGATAATATCATAAAAAAAATATTTTAGGATAAAATGCCTTTTATAGATGAGAAACATCTCTATCGAAAGATGCTGGAGACAATTTCTAAATCGCCAATGCAGATAGTAACAAAACACAAATGGCCGGTAGTTTTTGTGCTCGCAGGCTTAATAGTCGGGTTATCTGGATTCACGGCAATTCAAGATGCACACGCTCAGTTTGGTCCGTTAGGAGCTCTTGCAGATCCTACGAAAACTAATGAGCTTCACTGTGCTCAGCCGATGATACCTCCAGGTAATGGAACGTTCGGTGGAAGTAATGCCCCATGTATAGACACAGGAGATACAACCTTCATGTACGCAGCAGCAGTCTTCGTCATGATAATGACTCCTGGTGGTGTGGGATTCTTGTATGGAGGTCTTACAAGAAGAAAGCACTCTCTAACAGTAATTTTACAGGCATTCATGGTCTATGCAATTGTCAGTGTTCAATGGGTAGTCTTTGGATACTCGATAATGTTTGGTCCTTCTGCTGATCCTGTTGGATTTATCGGAAACCTTGACTGGGTAGGCTTGAATAACGTATCGCACAATGCGCCAGCCGATGTATATGCTCCAACTATTCCACACTTAGCCTATGTGATGTTCCAACTCATGTTCGCTGCCATCACTCCGTCACTTGCCATCGCTGGCTATGCTGACAGAGTAAAGATGAGTGCATTCTTGATACACGTTGTATTGTGGACTACATTCGTCTATGATTTCGTAGGACATGCAAACTGGTCTCTTGCAAGTCAGGGCACGGCAATGGGCTGGTTAGCCAAGATAGGTACAGAAGACTTTGCGGGAGGAACAGTCATTCACATCACCTCAGGATTTGCAGGTTTAGTCTACCGCAATGTTCTTGGGACGAAGAATAGGATATGGCAAAGCACCATTTGAACCACACTCAATTCCGCTTATAATATTGGGTGCATCATTACTTTGGTTTGGATGGTTTGGTTTCAACCCTGGTAGTGCAGGATTTGCTGGTTTCCTAGAAACACAAGCATTTCAGAACACCAACATTGCAACTGCGGTTGCAGCAATATGGTGGATGTTCTTAAGCTGGGCACATACAGGAAAGACTAGCGCCATAGGTGCAGTCAACGGAGCTGTGAGCTGGACTTGTAGCAATCACGCCAGCTTCTGGTTTCATTGGAACGTGGGCATCAATAATAGTAGGATTTGCATGTGCAACTGTATGCTTCTACTGTGTATTAATCAAGAACAGAGCAAGAATAGATGATGCGCTGGATACTTGGGGTGTACACGGAATGGGCGGTGTTGTAGGTGCATTACTAACAGGTGCATTCAGTGAAGTCAGAATCAATCCATTTGGACACAACGGTCTCTTCTTTGGAAACCCAATGCAGTTTGTAATTAATTGTATGGGTGCAGGATTTGGTGCAGCTTGGTCATTTGGCATAACTTACATCATTTGGAGAATCCAAGATGCAATTTGGCCAGGTGGAGTTAGAGTAACACCAAAAGAAGAAGAAGTAGGATTGGACATATCTCAAGTAGGCGAACACGCGTACTCTGGATTTGCAGAGTAAAAAATTCCCACCTTTTTCATTTTTATGTTTTGTATACACCACTCTTGATTGATTATTAATTTCTAAATTCAGAAACAGTAAATAGATGTCAATTTACCAAACTTTGTAAATGGTAGACAAGTGGTTAGTTTTTGTTGCATTACAATTTGTTAGTGCAACAATTGGATTTGGTTTTTGGTATTTTGTGGATCACAGTTTCATCTTTCTAATGGTGGGGGGACTCTTCTTTACACTTGGTACATTTGGTGCTACACGCTGGGGCTTTGACAAATGGAAAGGTAAGAACAAACCCAGAAAACGCGAAAAGAAACGATAATTTTATTTTTTATGTTTTAATTTTTGATTTTTAACTGATATGGTATCTTTATATCAATCACGATTTGCACTCTACCTGTAGATATTCTTGTCATCAAAAAAACCGCCATTTAGTAAGAAGAAACGTCTTGTAATATTTGCAATTATTACAATGATTGGAATATCATATGCGTTTTATAACTCACAAATTAATTCTGGTTTCAAACATACTGTGATGTGGAACTTTGATTCATATCAAAATGGAACAATTCCCCAAGGTTTTGCTGCTCTATCTACAGATCAAACACCCTCTTGGGTTATAGTGTCAAACCCTAGTGCACCATCTCCACCAAATGTATTGGAAAAAATACCGATTAATGATACTAATGACTATCACCTTCAATTAATTCCAAATTCGCCTAATGTTGATACTGAAAATGTTACCATGAGTTTTAAAATTGTATCAGGTGAAAATGCCAAGTCTGCTGGCATGATTCTTCGATTCCTTGACATGAAACATTATTTTGTTTTGATGGCAGATTCTGGTCAAAACAGGCTCTCTTTATGCAAGGATACTCCTGACTTTTTAATTTGTACTTATGAAAAGTCCATCACAATTACTCCAGGAGAATGGCATACCCTCAAAGCATTAGTATCTTCACAGGGAATAGCTGCATATCTTGATGGTCAAGTAGTCCTACGAGCAAATGATCATAATTATCTGCAGGGACAAGTTGGACTGTGGACCAAGAAAGATACCGGTGCACTTTTCGACGATCTTAAAATAGAATACTAGACAAACCTGTTTCTATCTAGCACACCACCAATTTGAGAAGTATGATTGTTGCAGTCTTGACAAAATCAGAGTTTGTTGAAGAATCTACTATAACAACGCCTTGTGATGATGGACTTGTACCATCATAGTAGGTAAACACGCCCTTTCTATCAAAGACATGTGAAAATATTCCATTTTGTGGAATGATAGAACTTGAAAACTGTCCAGATGAACCACCTTGTCCATTTCCAGCTATTATCATGTGAACAACTGTATCCTTGTTTACCCACATGATGGTATCTCCTGTTGTAATGGTTATCTGACAGGGAACAAAACAAGACTGATCTGACTGGCATCCTATGATGGAAATAATGTATGTTTTACTTGATTGGTTTTTTTGAATATATCCATATGAGACAGGAACTGTAGTACATAGAACAAGGGCAAAACACAATGAAATTATTTTAATTGTATTATTTTTCGTGATGATATAATGTCAAGTGTGCCCTATTAACATTACAATTTGGTAAAACTCATACATGAGAAGATTGTCAATTAACTTGATATGATATTGAGAAAAAATGAAATGAAAAAAGAAAACTAGAGTAAGAATAGTAAAGTCGACTAGTATCAACTATATATTCTTGGTGATATTGCTCAAACAGACCGTAAACAAAAAGAAAATGATACAAAAAAGAAAAAGTTTGTTAGAAATACACTAAAAGATGCCAAGACTGCAAAAACTCATTACAAGTCAAATAGTCTGTAGTCCCAAATCGCAGCAGAATCATTCTCCTGTTTATGAGTAGGCGCTGTGTAGACCCTAAAATTGCACACGTGATTTTAGAATGACAAAACCACTTGAATTTACAAGAATGCAAATAGGAATGCTTTATACTTGAACACTAAAATTGCAAGAGATTTGTATAAACTCAAGTTACAACAATGGAATCAATTAATGCTAAAGAAAAATTTCTCAAGACTCAGCTAATACTTGCAGTAATACCTACCTTTGTGACCCAGTTGTTTGCATTTTATAGAATACAAAAACTAACCTATGGAATCATAATTGAAGTGATTATATTTTTTGCAGACTTTGTGATTAATTCAAGTGTATCATGGCCATTTGGGCTGATGATTGTTTTACCCATATCTGTTTTAATTCCTGTTTATTTGGTACGCAAGTGGACTTTAGAATTTAATAAAACAAAGTCTATGTTCTAAAAAAATAGTTTATGCTACATCAAGTAATAAAATGAAAAGAGAGGGGGTGATTATTTTTTAAATCACTTGCCAAGGTCTTGTTGCGAAAGTAACCGCATATCCGACTGCAATGACTATCGATTGATAGACTACATTGACATATGGAATTGGTTTTACGATTGGATCGCCTGTTACCACGACTGTTTGTCCTGGACCTAGACCTGGACCGATGCTTGCTATGTTAAGCTGTGTGTGCATGTGATATACTGCTGGTTCGAGTGCCATGATGGTTAGTTTGTATGGAACAACTCCGTTTGCTGGTATTGTAATTACGTTACCAGGTGGATCTCTTGCCATAATTTCCCATCTGTTGCCAGCGTTTGGTGAGTCACCGTAAACGGTGTACCATCCTCGTAAGTCTCTGTTTACAAGACTTACAAATTTTCCAGATACTGTCAGAGTGTCTCCTGTCTTAACAGATTGTTTTGACCAAGTCTCACCATCTATTCTGATGAAACGACTCTGTAGTTGTGCCTGGACACCATGTGCCTCAGCATGTTGGAACATTTGTGCCATTGATGGTCCAACTGCTCCAAGTGCTACTATCACACTTATTGCAGCCACAATAAACTTCTTATCGACCATATTGAACTAAACCAAATGAGAAAGTACAACGATATATATTTTGCCCTGCCTGATCCATTTGGCGATAGTACTTATGTATAGCATCCATGTTAATCATAGATAGAGTCATTTTATCTATATCATTATTGTCATGTTATGGTATAACTTGACATATTATTGATATTATTTTGAACTTAAAAACATAATAATCATACTATTTTTTATAGAAATTATAACTTACAGTTTAAATGCGCATCAACCATTCACTACTCCATGGCACAAATGCCCGCACTAATTCCAAAAGAAGTTGAAATCCAGAGACTGAAGAAGATCTGGCTTATCATCATCGCATTGGGATCGATTGCAGCATCAGTAGAGGTTGATAACTTCGTAGACGGATCTTTACACCAGACATCAATCAGAGATAGTGCCTTCACACCAGCACACTGGTGGTTATACAGCCACTTCATTGCTCTTCCATTAGGATGGGGAATGGTAGCTATGTATGACAGAAAAGTACCAATCCTGAGAGGTCCAAACAACTCAATGAACACAGGCCTTAAGATGACCATCCTTGGTTACTTGGCAACAATGTTTACCATTGGTGTTAATGAGATGTGGCACTTCTGGTATGTAGAGGAGATCTTTGCAGTTCCAAACCACTGGATGTTTAACATGGGTGTCGTCGTTGCTTTCATGGGCGCACTTGCCTATGTAGTAAGAGTATACGCACGACTCGTCGAACTTGGAGCAGAAACCCCAGGAGAGAACCCATATGTTGCAGAAATGTACAAGATGGCCCTCGAAGGCAAATTGTATAGCAGATCAATCCCATAAACGCGCACAAGCGCTTTTTTCTCTTTTATTTTTCTCGATCAAATTAACGCAAGTTGTACAAGATCTTGGGAAAAGATTTAAAAGCATACGTCTGTCAATAAATCCAAATGACCTTACCAAAAGGATTCGGTACTGGTGGCGGAGCTTCAAGTTCCGATATAAGCAAGATGATAGGACGACGTGTAGAAGATCACTTCGGAATTATTACTGCCTTCTTCCTAGCACTATGGGCAGGAACATGGGCAGGAATAGCAGTAGCATGCGTCTACTATCCTTGGGCATATCCACCGCCAAGCGCACACTTTGCATTGACTTGCCTTACAATTATCGAGGCAATAGGTTACTTGTTCTGTGTTAAAGTAGTAACTGAAGGTACATCAAAAGCAAAGACATACAATGGCGCAATCGCTGGCATAATCGGTGCAGTAGCAATCGCCACACTGCTTACAGATTGCTTCTTCTTCGGTTAGAAAATTTCCCTTTTCATCTTTTATTTATTATTGTGATTCAACTTTAGTTGAGATCATTTCTGCTGATCTCGCACATGATAAAATTTTATATACATCACTTCCTGAATACAATCCAATGGTCTGGCTAAGACGATGTACTCACTACTTATTCATAGTAGTGGTAGCAGTCAACTCGACCCTGTTGGTAATCAACGCAGGAGACTACATATTCTACACTGATTGGGCGTGGACATCATATGTGATATTTACACTATCACAATCATTGATGCTCGCAGTTGGTGCAGCATATTACCTAACGTTCACTGGTGTACCAGGAACGGCAACATACTATGCACTGATAATGACGGTGTATACGTGGGTTGCAAAAGGTGCGTGGTTCTCCTTAGGATACCCATACAGCTTCATCGTTGTTCCGATATGGATTCCATCTGCAATATTGATGGATTTGGCATATTGGGCAACAAAGAGAAACAAACACTCTTTGATCCTTATAGGCGGTGTACTCTGTGGAATGTCTATGTCGTTGTTCAACATGATCAACTTAATCACAATAGATGATCCTCTCGAGACTGCTTTCAAATATCCAAGAACCACATTGCCTCCATACATGACACCAATAGAACCCCAAGTAGGAAAGTTCTATGACAGTCCGGTAGTTTTGGGTGCAGGCGCTAGTGCCGTATTAACGGTAACGATGACTGCATTAGGAACCAAACTAACAACATGGACTTACAGGTGGATGGCAGCTTGGTCCAAGTGGGACTAACTTCCCTTTCCTTTTACTTTTATTATTTTGAGAACAACCAAGCTACCTTATGGTTTGATTAAAAAAAGTTACACAACGTGTGATCTTTTGTTATCTAATTAAACGAAATATAATTTTACAATTAATTGATATTGAAACAACAATATCACGTAATCTCTGTTGCTCCAAGACCGTTTGTCAAATGGGCTGGTGGCAAGAGACAGCTATTACCAGTTATTACAGAGAACATTCCTACTAAATTTGATAGATATTACGAGCCGTTTCTTGGTGGAGGTGCAGTCTTTTTTTCACTTGTATCAAAGGAACGAAAAGCAAAGTGGTTCATCTCTGATCTCAACTCTGACTTGGTCTTGTCGTATAATACTATACGAGATAATGTAAAAGATCTTGTTATATCTTTAGAAAAACATGCTGCACATTACTCCAAGGATTCTAGTGGATACTATTACAAGGTGCGAGAGGCAAATCCAAAAAACGAGATTGATATAGTTTCAAGATTGATATTTTTGAACAAGACTTGCTTTAATGGATTATACCGAGTAAACAGCAAAGGAAAGTTCAATGTCCCTGTTGGAAGATATACAAATCCAAATATTGTAAATGAAGAAAATTTGTATCAAGTAAGTAAGGTATTGCAATCAAAAGATGTCTCGATTAAATGCCAGGACTTTGAAGATGCACTAAAGGGAGTGGGGAGCGGAGATTTTGTATATTTAAATCCGCCATACCAGCCGGTAAGTAGTACCGCAAGTTTTACAAGCTATACAGATAGTGATTTTGATTTTACTGACCAAGAAAGACTGTACAACAAATTCAAGGCACTAGACAAAAAGGGAGTCAAGGTGTTATTGTCAAATTCAAAGTCAGATGAAATTATTGAATTATTCCATGAATACTCTGATGGTATAGTAGAGATTTCAGCAAACAGGTTCATCAACTCTGTTTCCAAAAACAGGACAGGACACAGTGAGCTGTTGATTAAAAATTACTAGACCTGACAGTTCTTTGTAATTTCTAAAATTTTCAAGACCAGAATGTGCGTAATATGACACTAGATAGAGTAAAATCAAAGATAATTTCCATTCTTGGTATAATTGGATAAAGACAAAAAAGAAGAGGTACTAAAAATTGCCAAATTTACAAGTGTAGAACTCTTGGAATCGGCAAGGCCTTTGCATTGTATATTGGAGACATGCAAGAGCATCTGCAAGATGGCAGGAATATCTGATGAGAATTCCTGGATTGACCTTGAGATTAATGGTTATACAATAAAATACAAAAACAGAGATGACCTGTGCCAAAATCTTCCATCATATAGAAAGACTGGCTGGAAGTTCTACGATCTCTATGGGAACTTGATTCCACTACACCCAACAATAGATGCTCTTTTTGGCCAGTCTACGATATATCATCCAATCAAGGAATTAGAAAGTGACAAACCAATTATAATTGAAGCAAAGTATCTAGAAAAATTTAACAACTTTAGATCAAAATTTGGCCTTGATGAGATCTCTAAAGTTTCAATCCATGAAGGAAGAATTCCTCCAGAAGAGATAAGACATGTTCTAGAAGGTGTAAAAAATAGAATTCAAGAATTGCTTGATGTTGTCATCTCTTTGCTAGAGATACAATAAACTGCATACTATAATGAAAAGTTAATTTGCTAGTTTGTTGCTATAATTGTATTCAAAATATTCCATTACCAAAATCCCGTTTTCTGTTACCTATTTTGCAGTCAAATCTATGCAATAAAAAAAGTGTAATGGAGGCTTGCCAATAAGAAATGGCTGGTTTTGGAAATATTGGCGGATTGTTGCTTGCAATCTTTGGACTCTTAATTGCAGCCTATGGATTAGACGTGCAAGGACATCACTCAACTGACGCATTCATTCTCGGAGTAGGCTGTGCTGCAACTGGTGGAATAATTGTATGGTCTAGTGCAAGAAAAGGAAAATCATTTCAAACACAACCATATCAAGTCATATCTGGAAATACAACTTATTCTGTAGACTCGAAATACAAAAAAATCTATGAAGGCTCTCCTGTTTTACAAAGGACAGTAAATACTTCTGGAATCATTCTAGAATGCAATCCTGCATATGTGAAAAATTTTGCAAATTCAAAAGAAGAGATTATCGGCAAGTCTATTTTTGATCATGTCGCAGAAAAAAGTTTAGCTGATATGAAAAATACCTTTGAAAACTGGAAGAAATCTAATAAAGTAGACAATGTTGAAATATGGTTCAAAAGAAAAGATGGGACGACATTTCCTGGATTACTTTCTGCAAATAATATCTATGACGACAAAGGAAAAATGATAGGAAGTAATACCTTTATCAGAAATATATCTGATATTTATGATGCTCACAAAGTTTTGGAGGAGCACGAAAGACAAAAGATCCAGATTGAGGAGCTGCAAAAAACAGATTCTTCTAAAGCAGAATTTTACATGACAGTTGCTAAAGAATCCCAAGTTCCTATAGCTCCAATCTTAAAATATTCCGGGGAACTTCTAAAGGAGATTCCTCATGGAAAACTTAGCAAAAAACAGATCGAGGCAATAACTGAGATCCATGATAATGCAGCAAAGTTGGATCAATTAATGATTGACATAATCGATGTACAAAAACTCAACACCAAAACCATGGAATTCAAAAAGGAGTCATTTAATGTTGATAGACTTGATGGGAGAAGTTGTTGAATTATGCAAACCTATGATGAAAGACAAAAAGATAAAGTTTGTAGATTCTTCAAGTACCAAAAAAACAATGTCAAGTGACAAAACCCTGTTAAATAAGGTCTTTTTTAATTTGATACAAAATGCAGTTGATTTTGTGCCTACAACGGGCGCACAAATAGAGATAGGCGTCAAGGAGGAGGGCGATTCTGTGGTGTTTTATGTAAAAGACAATGGGGTTGGCATAATGGATAAAAAGAAAGAATTTGTCTTTAAAAAATTCTACCAGGTAGATATTGCATATAAAAGAAAATATGGTGGTAGTGGATTTGGGTTGGTTATCTGTAAAGGAATTGTTGATAATCTTGGCGGAAAAATTTGGTTTGATACTCAAAGGGATGTAGGTACGACATTTTATTTCTCGATTCCTTCATGATATAATTATAAAACATTAAGCTTCGAACGGGATTCGATCCCGCGACCTTTACCTTACCAAGGTAACGCTCTACCAGGCTGAGCTATCGAAGCATGACAAGCTCGCACTTCCGAATCCTTATTAATCTTACTTGGTTTTAGAAAAAATTTTCATAAAACGTTTAATTTCTCCAACATCTCGCTAATAAAACGCAGGAGTCGCCGAGCCTGGCCAAAGTAGGTCTGATGGCCTTTGGACGCGCGGGACTTAAGATCATACAAATGGGTGATCCCGTCTCTTAGGGGTTCGTGGGTTCAAATCCCACCTCCTGCACCTTTTTTATCTTTGGTGCTTTATTCCTCTAGCATTTAGAACTTCGTAAATCTCGGGAAGAGAAAATACAAATCCAACATGGACACAATTTTTCTCTTCACACAATAAACAATAGAGCTCGTTATTCTGGACAGCAACTTCTGCTATTCTATTTTTGATGTTATCTTTTACTATAACTCTGTCATCATCAACTGAAATCTTTTCAAGTTTTGGAGCGTATCTTGCAAAAGTATCATCCTTTTGCATGAGGTCTTCCATCATGAAAGTAATGTATCCTGCAAAACTGTTGACACCCTTCATTGCAAGTTCGTGTTTACTCTTCTTGTATGTGTCGTGGAATTTGTTGTATACTTCTTCTGAAATTGTTATTGATTTGAAACCTGCTTTTGGCATTACTTGTCTATACCGTACTTTAAAGTACTGATATTTAATACTTGTGGCTGTAAAGATTGCAACCAAAGGTCAGCTTCATGTCAACTAGTTGTATGATGAAATGTATCTAGTTGCAGATGTTGATTATGATATAACGAAAAATAATTTTTACGTCGTGTTGAAAAAATTATTTAAAATATAATTTGATTTGTAACAAATGATATGTTTGAAAACCAGATTTTTGTGATCAAACTATTAAGGGTTTAGTATGAATTCTGAGGTTTTCTTAATTACTTTTTTGATATAATACATACAGTGCGAATGTAGTATACGACATACCACACCACGTATACACTTGGACCAACCAAGACCATACCACAGTACCGGTCAGCAAGGACCCTTTTCATCACTGGGTCCTTTGCTGATTTTATTAATGCTATATACCAGAAAATTACACAAAGTTTGTGGTACGAGAATATGGTACAGAAAAAATACGTGAAAAACTAATTGATGCTCTTGGTTCATCAAAGACTGGGCTGACAGGAGTTGAGATCTCAGAAAAACTCAAGGTAAACCGTGTAACCATGTCAAAATATCTCAAAGTTTTTGCAGGCGAGGGGCTGATAAAACAAAAAAACATGGGCAGTGTCAATCTTTGGTTCATTGAAGAGGGTGCCGACAAACTCAATTTTCCAGCAGATTTTTTCCAGGTCAAAAACAAGTATTTGGAATATGTCTTATCAGGTTCAACTCCGGAGGCACATACTCTAATTCGAACCTCGCTTCATTCTGGAGCCACGCCTACTAAATTAGTAAGTGAGGTTGTAATTCCTGCAATTGAGTCAATTGAAAATTCCTATGATAGTGGAAAGATGGGAAGATCAGAGAAGAATTTCTATAATGAAATAATATCAACTTCTATCTCCTTGATTGGTTTATCAGAAGAAGATGTGGATCAAAAAAAGAATATTGTCATTTTGGCTAGTGATTCTCAAAATGCTCTAATTGCACAAGCCGCTTCTGGGGCACTTCGTACAGGAAAATGGAAAGTATCACTGCTTGGTGACATGTCTTCAGTTATAGATGTTATGTTTGATATAGACTTGCAAAGATTCCTAAATAAAATCTGGCCCAAGCGCGATGGCATAATGATTATAGTAGTATTTGCTTCAAAAGAAGCTGAGATCAAATTCTTTACTCAAGCCATCGAAGCAAGCAAGGGAAAATATGGAAAAAATATTCATCTTGCACTGTGTACTAGGATTGGAAAAAAAACAAAGACTAGTGCAGATTTTGTATCTGCTGATGTAGAAACTTTATTGCAGTGGTGTCAGACTGTGTATGAAAGTTTCCAGAATCAGTGATTGATAAGTTCTAAAATCTTAAATGGAAGTTTGGAAAAATCAACATCCTTTTCAACTGAAATCAAGAGTATGTTCTCATTTACTGGAAAACTCATTATTATCAGCTTGTCTCTATATGACATGGCAAATTTTACAGGACCCAATACCTTATCGAACTCCTTTCGCATCTTTGCCCTCAAAACTAGTTCCATGTATAACATTTCATCATCTCTTGGATCTTCATGAGACTGGAAGCCTGGTTTCATTCCGCCTGCAACTAGTCTGCCGTTTCCATTTATCAAACCTGCAAATCTTATCAACGGTTCTAACTCGAGGATTTTTTTGCACAACTCGTCTTTGTCCATGTTATATTGCTTACTTGTCTGAGAGATATATTGGTAGCTTAAATATTAACAACAAAAGTGTAATGAGTTGTTCCTGTTTATTGAAATCCGTCATTTTAGATTAAAAACTAGTGGGCCGAATGGGATTCGAACCCACGACCTTTCGATATCTGAATAATTTTATCAGTCGAACGCTCCAGCCAAGCTGAGCTATCGGCCCAAATTTTTTTTTATCCGACTGTCATTTAAGTCTGCTGGCTTTTCCACTTTATTGAACAACCCATCGATGGGTCAAAATCTTTCTCTATCTTCTTTGCAGAAAGAACTTGCTCTATATTTTGAATCATTGTTTTCTCTGTAGGTTTGTCTTCAGGTTTTAATGCATTATCAATTCTGCCATGAAAAACCAATCTTCCATCTTTATCAAAAAGAAACGGATCTGGAGTACAGACTGCGCCATATTTTTTTGCAATCTCTTGAGTTTCATCAACTAGATATGTAAATCCAAAACCTTTCTCTTTTGCAAATTTTTTCATGGCATCAAAACTATCATCTGGATATTTTGTTGCATCATTACTGTTAATTCCAATCATGGCAATCTTTCCCTTGAATTTATTATGGATTTCATTTAATGCATCTACTTTGGCTTGTACATATGGACAGTGATTACACATGAAAATTATCAACTTGGCGTTATAGTCTTTGTATTCAGAAAGAGAATGATTCTTGTCATCAATTCCTAATAAATTAAAGTCTGGTGCCTTGTCTCCTGTTTTTAGGACAACCTCTGATTTTAGCAGTACCATGAATATTTTGAAAGATAATATCAATAAAATCTTTCCCACCCAAAGGCAACAATTAAAATCTAAGCGGTTTTCAAAACATGCAACGGGCTGGTAGTTCAGCGGTAGAATACTCGCCTTGCACGCGAGGGGTCAGGGGTTCAAATCCCCTCCAGTCCACCTACTATACAGTTCGAAACCCCTTAAAACCAATAGAAATTTTGTCAGTATGCAAAAATGCACAAGACTCCTTGACGACGCAGACGTTAGGAGATGGTATGAAAACCTTAGCAGGGGAAGCAAGCTAACTGCAAGTGTAAGGCTGCGAAGATTGAACCTTTTCTGTATTCAATATGACATATCTCCAAGGGAGCTTGTATCAATTGGAAAAGAGGATGCAAGAAAAGCTTGAAGATCTCCTACATGATCATGTATCATATCTTGAATCAAAACAGTATGCGCCAAGCTATATCGACGATATACTAAAGGCAATCAAGTCATGGCTTTACTACAACTACATCGAGTCTAGACGAAAGATAAAGATAGCAAACTCTGACATTGCAGTCACACTACAAAATGAAAAGATACCAACAAAGCAGGAGCTTAAAGATATCCTAAATGCCGCAACAAGAAGAGGCAGGGCAAGCATCAGCCTCATGGCGTTTGCAGGGCTGAGGCCGCAGGTGCTTGGAAAAGATGATGGCTCTGATGCATTGAGGATATCAGATATTTTAGATCTTGTCATGGAACAAAACGGGATACATTTCAAAAGAATCCCTGCAATGATTCTAGTCAGATCATCGCTTAGCAAGGCAAGACACAAGTACATTACTTTTCTTACAGACCAAGGATGCCAGTATCTTCTTGGGTATCTCAGGGCCCGCATTACCGACGGCGAATCTCTTGCAAGCGATTCTCCTGTCATATCAGTAAGCAGGGGATATGACCAGAAAGGAAATAGATCAAGCAATCCAATTCTTACAACCAAAGCAATCACGGCAGAGATAAGAAAAGCAATCTGGTCTGTAAAGAAAGCAAGACCGTATGTTCTACGATCGTACTTTGACACGCAGCTGCTCTTGGCAGAAAGTCACGGAAAAATTGCACATGCATACAGGCAGTTCTTTATGGGTCACAAGGGCGACATGGAGGCAAGGTATACCACAAACAAAGGAAGACTATCAGATGAAATGATTGAAGACATGAGGCGAGCTTTCCAGCAAAGCGAGCAGTTTGTATCCACAGAAGAGATCCAAGAAAAAGACAAAAAAGAACTCTTGCTTGAGATGTGGAAGGAGCAGGCCACGCTCTATGGAATAGATCCACTGAAGATAAAAATAGAAAAGCAGAGAAATGATGGTCCTGTTCCAGTTGAAAACAAGATTGAGGCAATCAAGATTGCAATTCAGGAATCAATGAAAGAAAAAGAGAACGAAAGATATGATAGTCTACTGGTAGATGAAGACAATCTTGTCCTGTATATCAAAAAAGGCTGGGATGTGGTAAAAGAGCTTTCAAGTGGCAGGATCTTGATCCGCAAGCTCGTCTAGCGAAATAACAAGTATGCATTTTTGCATACGGGATATTTCTTAATGATTCGCATATTACGCCTTTTGGCGTAACGCCATTTGGCGTAATGAATTCATTAAAACTGGAACTTGAATGGACTAGGAATCTTTCAAGACGCAAGGTGCTCATTTGCTGTAGATTTACACAGCAACAACAATGACTCTACAGCCTCCTCTTTACGCTTGTAGGCGTTCTCTCCAATGACTGACAATAGGGCGTTTACCAGATTCATGTATGGTTTGATTGCATTGCTAATGATTAGATCAAAAAATTCATGTCTCAGAGTTTCCAGTGCCATGTGAGAGCTTGTGGAATAGATGTAGATTGTATTACCTATGACTTCACCTTCTTTTTTCGCATCTGGTTTTGGGATCCATATTATTCCCAGTTCTTTATTATTATGACTACACGTACTTTTCTCGAGTTTTCGGAGCTCATCTTTGAGAAACTTTGCATTTTTTATCATCATTTACGTCTAAAATATGGGTCTGTTTAAAAGCCTAAATTTTCTAGCAATAGGATCAATGATTTCGAAAGGTTGAATCATGATAATTTTTCATCAGGGATACACGAATGTATCCTTTTATCAAGTAAAATAACTTTATAAAGTATTAACGGGAATTCTAACTTTATAAAATGGATAGTTTCTGGAAGGATTTTGGTCTGGAAGATAACCCGTATGACTCACGACCACTTGTCATAAGTAAAAATGATCGAAAATTATTTGTGGGAAGAAAAGACGAGCTTGTTGCCCTCAACACTCTTGTTAGTAGTCCAAAAGGTGGGATAGTAATAGTAGAAGGAGAGGTGGGTGTGGGAAAGACAAGTTTTGTTAACATATTTCAATATGAAAAATGGACAAAGAGTAAATTCCTACCATCTTTTGAAAAAGTAGAACTTGAGGAAAATATCAATCCAACACATTTCATGCTCTCGGTATTTTCAAACATGATACACAACTTGGAGAGAGTAGAAGAAGAAAATGGTGATGGTGTCAGTAAGTTAAAAAAATATGAAATACATCAAAAGGCAAAATCGCTTGTAGCTCGGAATATACAAACTGCTTGGGGAGGTGAGGTTACAATAATGGGAACAGGAGGAGGATTATCAAGAGAAAAAAAGACAACCGAGCCTCTGGCTGTTCTTCTTCCAAGTATCTTAAGTGTCATGAATGAATGGACAAATTTTGTAACAAGCAAAATGGGATATTCGGCAATATTTGTTCCAGTTAACAATCTGGATATGATATCGGATGATACCATAATTGAATTTCTCAATAGATTGCGCGATACATTGATCGATAGACCAGCAGTATGGTGGATTTTGATTGGAAAACCTGGATTGTTTTCGCTATTAGAAGCAAAAGCGCACAGGGTAAGTGAGATTGTGACAGGAGGACCGATTATGCTAAAGTCGCTGACCCTTGAAAAGATTCATGAATTGATTGATGTCAGATTAGATAACCTCAAAATTTCAAAAAAGATCAAACCAATAGTACCAAATGAAGTTGTAGATATTTTGTACGAGGTGTCAAAAGGTGAAGCAAGATATATTCTAAAGCGAATAAGCGACATAATATTTCGATTCAAGACAAAATTTCCAACAGAAAAAGAAATCCCCTTGCAGGTGGCAAAGGAAATGCTGATCGAGATGGCAAAGCAACGAATCGATGATACAAAGATATCAAAAAATGAGATTGAAAAATTAGAAAAGATGGCCTCAAAGGGAAAATTCCAAACAAAGGACTATGGAAATTTTAATTTAAAGACGGCACAGGCTCTTCAATACTTTGTAAACAAGTTTTCCAAGTTGGGACTAGTCACGAGGGAGGAATCCGCCGGGAAGGCAGTCTTCTATCGAACTACAGGGGACGTAAACATGCTTTTTGGTAAACAAATGAAATGATAGAATTACAGGTACAGACAATGGCCAAACCATTTGATAAAGTAAAATAACTTTATAAAATAAAATTGGGAATTCGAACTTTATAAAAAATGAAATTGCATCTGGCTTTGCTAAATGACAAGGATATTGTTGCACGATCTTGCATTGTACGATAGAATTTCTATCCTATAATGCAAAATCATTTCATTGCTAAAGCAACAGTACAAAAATCAATGTAGACATTATTTGTCGACACTGTCTACAATTTGGAGTTTTTAAAAGTAACAGCTATTTTGCTCCTTAAATAATATCCATATTTTGAATGCAATGAACTTGATTGGTTTAGATGCAAACCAACTAGATGTAGCAAAAGAGGGACTTGCTGGTATTCTGATATTCTATCTCATACTGGATGTTGGAAGCCATTTGAGTACATATGCATTGGGAGAATCTCTAAGAAGAATACTTTCGATTTCAGGAATCTTTCTTGCCGTTTCATTTGTGTTGATGTTAATCTATGACCAGTTATTTGACAAGTCAACAGCCCAGTCTACTTTTGCGGTTATCTGGATTGGCTCACTGGCAGCTTCATTGCTTGCAGCCTGGAAATTATATCACAGGATGCTTGAGCATTCCAGTCTAATCCAAGACAGAGAGTCCGATGTTGTGAAGATAGCAAATAGGCAATCAGAAGAGATGCTCAAGCCGCTAAAAGCTGAACTTTCAGCTGTACAGAAAACTATGCATGAAAATACTTGTGTGACCTGGCTGTTGGCAGAATCTGTAGCCACTGATGGTGGTTCAGTGGACGAATTGGAAAAAAGACTGGAACGCACAGAGCGGTCATTAAATGATCTAAAAATGGATATAGCATTCCGGGATGAAAAATACCAGATGATTGTTGGCCAATATAATAATTGGCTCAACGAACACAAGGACAATTCCGAAATACAAACAAAACTTGCGCAACAAGCAGAATTACTGTTGGACAGACTGGATGTCTTTTTGGATCAACTTGATCTAGAATCTGACTTGCATGAAACTAGTACAGCAAACAAAGATGATGCAGTATCAGGGTCAAAAGAAACACAGGCAATAGAGCCTTTGGATATACCATCACAACAAATCGACCAAAGCGGCCAAAAGTCTAACCATCCACATAAACTGACACGGGAGGATGGCCTTCGTAACAGGGAGATGGGAAACCAGGAGCAGTTACGGTTTTCCGAATATCTTTCATTGCAAGGCAAGAATCACAAGTGCAGCCTGCTCAATGGAACACCTGACTTTGAATTTCACGTTGATAATACCATAAAGTGCATAGGTGCCTTCAAGTCTTTGACTCTCTCAGTCTATGGCTCGACAAAGCAGAGGTGGATTGGAAAGATCAAGCTGCTGGCAGAGATCAAGACTGCAAAAAAGTTCGACGTATCCATGATTCTCTTTGTGCGGAACATTGCAAACGGTAGAATCTGGGCTACGGTAATATCTGCTGAGAATCTCAAAGACTTTAGGGGCATCACAACTCCGCTTGCGTTAGTTGATAGCGACTCTGCTGCAGAGAAGGCATGCAAGGAGACACTTGAGATGGCATTGCAGCTTGTCTGAAAAACCAAAGACAGTTACCAATTTTTTATCTTTTTCAGAAATTATTTTATTTTAGTCAAGAGATCGTTATTTACTAGATCGCTTGATGTAATGACTCTCAACATCCAGTCAAGCTTGGTGACTTCAAAAATGCTAATAGCCTGTTGTGGTAATGTAACCTGCAATATTTTAATGGCAAGAATTAATTTTATCAAAAAAAGATTCAGTGGCAGGACAGCCGCCTTGCTAGACAAGGTAACCCAAGTAATTGCCGAGTACCAAAACAAGGGATACTCACTGACACTAAGGCAGCTGTATTACCAACTTGTTTCAAGAAATATCGTGGAAAATCTACCCAGGGAATACAAAAAACTCAGCCGATTGCTTACAGATGCAAGGATGGCAGGAATGGTTGACTGGGAGGCAATAGAGGACAGAGGGAGGGTGTCAAGGATTCCGGCTCACTTTGAAAACTTGCAAGAGTTTGCAAGGGCAGCTGCAAATTCATACAGGCTCGACAGGTGGAAAAATCAAGATTACTACATCGAGGTCTGGGTGGAAAAAGATGCATTGTCTGGCGTGATAGAGCCAATAACCAGAAAATATCATGTCAATCTTCTTGTAAATCGCGGCTATTCTTCTGCAAGTGCAATATTCGAGTCTGCCCAACGTATGACAAGACAGGCATATGGCATGCACAAGAACTGCGTTATTCTATATCTTGGAGACCACGATCCAAGTGGTGAAGACATGGTACGAGACATACAGGAAAGACTGTATCGCTTTCATGTCAATGCCAAAGTGGAAAAGATGGCACTCACAAGAAACCAAGTAGAAGAATACAAGCTTCCGCCAAATCCTACCAAAAGGTCAGATACACGATCTTCTCGATACAGGGCAGAACATGGTGACAAATCATGGGAGCTTGATGCACTGGGACCTGAGGTCTTGCGCGAAATACTGGAATGCAACATAAAACAATACCTCGACTTAAAAAAATACAACAAGATAGTAAGAAAAGAAGAGGATGAGAAACAGAGACTTGTCCAACTTTGTGCAAATCTCTGACATGATTTATCTCTGAGATATCAACAAAGAGCTATTGCATCTATGCGGTTCATCTCATTTCATTTTATGCCTTATAAACTTCAGGCATTTGTGTATCTGAGAAACAATGAATGAGAACGAAACAATTCCAAACAAAAAGCAGCCAGTGCTCGCACTTGATATGGGCAGCGGTTTTGTCAAGGCCTCCTATGGAGAAAGAAAGGTAAAGTTTCCATCTCTTTACGGATACAGGGAACCATCCAGACTGGATGATGACATAATTGGCAAAAGTGTAGACGAAAAAAGAAACAAGATCATAGAAGCTGTTGGGGAGAAGGCAATTGAGATGCAGGCCTATCCCACTGCAGTGGTTCTGCGCGGAGTCTCAGAAGGAATGCCTCTCTTGGAGAAACCATTCAAGGCACTGGTACACGAGTCCGTAAAAAGGCTGGATATATCAGAACAGGATCTTTCAAGTGTGACAGTCATAACAGGAATACCATATGGAAACAGGTCTCAAAAAGAAGAGATGCGAAGGCTTGTAAAATCTGCCATCCAACCAGCGAGATGTCTAGTGGTAAGCCAAAGCATTGGTACGCTTGTATACGAAGGCAGGAGTGATGGAATAGTGATATCGATAGGGCAGGGCACAACAGAGATTGTCTGCTACAGAGACCTTAGGGCAGAGTTTGGCAGGTCACTCAAGAACGCAGTTGACTTTTTACTGTTTGATGATACTACAGACAAGCTTGCCTATGTTGATATCAAAAATTGCAAGATATCAAGAGCCAGAGTATGCGCCTTGGCAGACCTGATATCTGATGAGCTTGATGATATCAGCAAGATGCTTCCAAGACAGTCTACGAGAAAACCAGACGTGATAATCTCAGGTGGCGGCATTCTCGTTGACGGGCTTTACCATGAGCTGCAACAAAGAGTAAGGAACACAAATCTTGTCATCTCACAGGATCCTGTCTTTAGCAATGTGCTTGGCATGAGTCGCTTACTTGAAATCGTGGCAGAAAAATAACTGCGATGGTACTATCATATCTCAAACTGGGATTCTAGGCACTGTTCATCAATAGATTCTGTCATCACGTCTCTTTTTTCATTCAAGGCATCAAGACCTGAGCTTGATTTGCTGTCAAAGTCATTGCAGATCTTTTCATGGTTCCATCTAGCAGGTTCTTCTTTTGATATGACGATCTTGTTATCCTCAAGCCTAAAGAAAAGCTTCATGCCCTTGACTATTCCAAGATACCTTGCAAACTCTGAAGGTATTGTAATTGACAATGTGTTTTTTTCTTTTGGCCCGTACTTTTGTGCTTTCCTGGAATAATACTTGTATCCTTTTTTCTTTTCCTTCTCTTCTGTCATGGTATAATGATGCGATGTAGAATTTAAGGCAGAATTTTTGGTCTTTTCTAATATCTTTTTATTTTTATGCAAAATTGAAAAGAAACAAAGAGCTTTTTGGAATCATGAAAAGTTACATTACTTTTTGATACGCAGTTACATTACTTTGTTTTTTTATCTATCTACTCTTATCACAAAAGTACTATTATTCCATAACTTGTTGAAAACAGGCATTATGTTCTCAGTCAGACTGAAATCTAGGGTAGTTCAGTTCACATAAAATCTTGAAGCTTGAGTGACTCGATAAGGTAATTGCACAAGACTGCACAATTATGTCCGAACTGCACAAGACTGCACCCTTTTATTATACCTGTAATTTACTTTCTTTTTTCTATTTTTCATGATCTGAAACTCTAATTTTTAGATTATCATTTTCTGCTGGTTTTTAACATTTGAATTCGTTGTAATCTTGTTCGTCTTTATCAGAACCTTTTGATTCGTTTGATACATTCCTGATCTTTATTTGCTTTTTTTCTAGTTTTAGAATTTGACTTGTTCTCTCCATCCTGTTTTCTATCAATCTAGTGTCATCTCTTCTCTATATCATCCGGTGTAATTCTGTTTTTTTTGGTTGATAAACTGTCTAATTATACATGTATGATACATGAAGATTTGCAATTCTTGCTGAAAAAATAGAACTCGATTATTGAATTATCAGAAGTCCAATAAGCTTTAATTCATTTTAAAATGTCCAAATATCTACTTGAGTGAAAATGGTAACAGGGATAGACAAGATGGTCTTAGTATGCAGTTCAAAGTTAAGGCTAGTTTAGTCTATCACGGTAGTCATAGTATTCTTAATCAGTTTTCTGTACTATGTATCTATACAATCCTGTCCCTCGTATTGGTTTACTATTATAGTACGAAATCATGAATGTGATCTTTCAAATATTTTTGGTGTAATTATATCAATCATAGTTGCGGGTATTTTTGCCATAATACTGAGTTGGATCTTTTATGAAAAACAAAAAATTGATACCACGAGAATAAAAGAATTGGCTGAAAAAGAACTTACTTTGACTACTGGATTATCAAAAGTAGACCGAAGAGTGAGTGAATTAGAATTTGAACAAAGAAGATTGAATGCATCTAGGATATTGATTCGAAACTTTCGTGACCTTTCAGAAATTAATACAATTATCCGACCAGCTGAAAGAAACGCAATCTTCAGATCCATGGAGTACCTGAATAGAAGAGATGAAATTGTGAAGAATATTAGAGAAGTTATTGATGCAACTCCTCTTAGTCATGATCCGCATTTCGAGCCTACACCTGTAATAGAAAATCTATGTTCATTTGCAATGAAGGTGCCAGATCGCAATACTGTAATTACAACTGATGCAGTTTTTGGAGTTGCAGAAAGCCCAGATTATGAAATACTTCATACTAAAATTAATCAAATGATATCAACACTAGATAATTTTCAAAAAAAAGTTTTAGAAAGAACAGAATCTGATTTGTCGTTTTAAGCCAATAACTGTCTTTCTCATTTGGTACTCAACTAAACCCCTTCAGTCTTAGAATGTAGTTTATCTCTCTACAAGTTGGCTTTTCCATCGCATCCTTTGGGAATGACTTTGATGCAGTCTTTTTAATTTCCTGAATTTGATCCTGATAAAATCTAGACAAAAATAATGCCATGGATTAGTTATGACGATATCTGATTTTCGGAACTAGAACAATAGAAAATGTGGCAATTATCAAGGCAAGTATGGAAAATGGAAACTCTGGTATTGCTGGAATTATTTTGGACATGTTTGTTATAGTTATAGTATGAGTTGAAAAGTGAGGAACTAGAACTAAAACCTGTACACCACTTTGAGTAACAATGATGGCAAAACTTGGATTATCTGTTGATTTCGCATGAAGTATTGCATCAATATTTGGTGCTGGCGATATGGGTTTTCCATCATACATTACGCCAAGATCCTTTAGATTTTGTACATTAATTGTGGTAGCTTCGAGATTGAATGCAATTACTTTGGGACCTGTCTGACTTGATGCACTGACGTTGATATTTAATGAGTCAGGTGTATTACTAGTTGTTTGAACTGAAACGTTATTGTCTATTGTAGTTGTAGATTGATTAACACCAACATTTACTTCAGCTGCTATTGTTTGATTGGCTTTAGCTTGATTGATGTTGTGAATGTCTTGTTGAGTCGCAGTAAATACAGAATTTGTGAGAGGTTCAGAAATTATAGAAATGGCATATCCATTTTCATTCAATACGTAAATTGTATTGGTATTGGAATTTACTCGTATGGATTCTGGGTAATGTCCTGTAGATATTGTATTTACAACATGGTATGCATTAGAGACAAACTGGACAACAGAAATGCTATCACTATGATAATTAGCTACATAGACTGTATTCGTTTTTTCATTCACTGTAATTTCAATAGGAGCACTTCCAACTGGAATGTTTTGTACTATTTTGTTTGTAGTTCCGTCTATTACTGATAGTAAGTTTGGACCTTCTGCAGTGCTAAGATCAACATACATCATATTTGTAGCCTGATTAACTGCTACATAATCAAGCCCAGTTCCAACTGGAATAGTTTGTACTATTTTGTTTGTGGTTCCGTCAATTACAAATAATGCAGTACTATTGGGAACGTATATCCGATTTGTTTTCTCATTCACTGCAACATAATCAGGAAAACTTCCAACTGGAATGGTCTGTACTATTTTGTTTGTAGTTCCATCAATTACAGATACACTGTTTCCATTTTGATTGGCAACATAGATTGTATTAGTTTTTTCATTTATCGTAACTCCCATTGGAAAACTTCCAACTGGAATGGTCTGTACTATTTTGTTTGTAGTTCCATCAATTACAGATACCTCTCCATGGTCTGGACCTCCATATGTGATATAGATCATATTTGTCTCCTGATTAACTGCAATAAATCCAGGTCCAAGTCCAACTGGAATGGTCTGTACTATTTTGTTTGTAGTTCCATCAATTACAGATATCAAGCCATTGTTGAAGTTGTGAGTCACATAGATTGTGTTTGTTTTTTCATTTATTGCAAAATCATACCCTCTCTTTTCTAGATATATGGTGTTTTGAATTTCCTGTGGAGTAGCAGTAAATACAGATGCAGAATGTGGAGTTGTGGGTGAGCATGCTTGTATCGGTTGATTATTAGCACCAGATAAAGAAGGAATAATATTCGAACCACAAAATTCTAGTATAACTCCCGTATTGTAGAAACCTCCATCGTATTGTATGGTACCGTAATTGTTAATGTTATGCCCGTTTTGAAATATGCTATGACTAATAATTTTCCCTGAATTGGTGACATTTCCGCTGTTGACAAAATTAGATGTGACATTTAGGCCTAGGATGTTGATAGTACCAGAATTATTGATAACACCATATTCATTATCAAATGTGCCCCCTTCAAAAGTAATATTTCCAGAATTGATCATGGTTCCTCCTTTATCATTTGTGATAGATCCCATTACAATTATTTTGCCAGAGTTGTTGATCTTCTCAAAGTTTTTAATTTCGATTCCAAAAATACTAATTAGATCATCAATAGGAATGTTCTTTTTTGGCAATTCTAGATTGGTTATAGTGCCTATATTGTTAATTGTACCGTGGTTTTCGATGTATCCTGTGGCAAGAGTAACTCCTGAATTAATTGCAACTGTATAGCCAGAATTTACCACAAGGCCATTTGATACAATACATGTAGAACCAGTGTCATTCCATATTCCCTTGAATGGAAATGCTTGGCATGATTCTTTATCTTTTAAAGTAATTGGTGCTGCATTTGTCAAATCATTTGCAAAATAGAAAGTAGCAGTTTTTGTTATTCCTTGATAGTTGACTGTTACTGTGTAAGTACCATCAATATTTGGAAAGGAATTACTTGGGATAAAGATATCATTTGATATTTCTGGGGGATTTAAATTGTTATTGGGATTTATCTCAGAAACAAGAGAGCTGCTGTTTGAGAGTATTGTATTTCTGTTAGGATCCGTTATATTATATGTGAATCCGTTTTGATTTGGAATCTTATTATCAACAGCTACATAGAATTTGATTTTTTCAGTTTTAACATACGACGGTTTGTCTAGAGAGATTAGAATTATTGGCGGTGGTCTTGGATTTTCAATCTGCACTACAGAAATGTTGTTACCATAAGTAGTTTGAATCTCAGAAGTTCCATACGACAATGGAGGCAAAGGAGTAAAGTTAGGAACGGAACTTGGATTAGTAATGCGGGTAACAAAACCTTCGGGACTAGTAAGTCGAGTAATTACTAAATTATTAGATGCTAAATTAGATTGAGTATCAGGCACTTGTATAGCGTAAGTCGGAAGACCTTGGGCGGTTTTATTAATTACAATTTGAAAAGGATCTAGTTTATCAGTGACATTACCGACGCTGAACCACCAACCGCTAATTGGCATATATCTTGCAGTACCATCAGGATATGAACCCGCCTGCCATTGAGCACTTATACCATACCCACCTGAACCAAAAAAAGTATTTCCAGATAAGACAAAGAATTTAGCAAAACTCGAACCATCACCACTTACTTGTACCATACCCAGATCATAGTTTTTAGATGTGGTACTTCCTACATTTCCACCATTTAAGGTAAGGTCGACTGTTGTCTGTCCTCTACTAAGACCAAGCCTGTCCACAAACCCAGACAGTATCTCCTTGATTGTAATGATCCTTATCAGTCCATACGTAGTCAGTTCTATAATTCATAAAGGTAGGTTTCACACAACCTTGACTCGACGGAGATGAGGTAAGAGGTATAATTGGTTGTGACGGATGAGGTGCTGACGGTGTTCCTCCAAAATTGAAAGTTGTCGTTGCAGATATCAAGGTACCTGTAAGTTGTACATATACCGTGTATGCTCCTGTTGCCTGCCACAAACTGGTGTTGGCTGTTATTGTTGTTGAGTATGTCTTATCAGTGCCAACATTCACTTGGTTTAAGATTACCATAATTCCATTAGGATCTCTAATTTCCACGTTGACTGGAATAGCAGAATTGTAAATGGATGTTGTACCTGATATGGTAATAGTATCACCGTAATTATATGATGACTTGTCTGTAGTGACTGTAATAGAGGTTGTAGGATCTGTCTGAGTTACTGGTGTTTGTCCAAATGCTGGTGTATTTATTATTCCAAAGGCAAGACATGATAATGATGTAAAAGTGACAACCAGTAATATTCTAGAGTAATTCAGAATTACAATTTATCTTTCTCTACTATTAAACTAGACCTTAGAATGTGAATCAATAGCCGGTGTTAAACCGTAGGTAATGTTAGAGTGTAAGATGCATTGTTTACATCTTTCAAAACTCTTAATTATCATAATTGTATACTTGTGAATATGTTACCCCCGGTTCACATTGTATGTGAAAATGGTCATCAAGGTAGTAAACATAGAGATAGAGAAGACGCAAAAGGATATTTAGATTCACGCCCACGTTATTGTGAGTTTTGTAGCTCCACTAAATTTACAGTTGTAAATTGTTGATAGTCATATCGGAATTAATTATAATTGTTTTAGTCATGTTTAATTGAATTTTAGGATTGTTCACCCAACTTCATTAATAATTCAAATCTTAGTAGATCATCGATCTCTTTGATTTTTTTTTATGAGATTTGGTGTAAGTACTTGGTGTCTTTAGAACTTCCAAGAATTGACATCTATACCACCAATACTAAATACAAGATAGTCCTTTTTGAGTATGGTGTCTTTAGGGCTAGTTAATTTTCCTAATTTTTCGGAATCAAATAAAGGTACTTCCTTAGACAATTCGATCTTTGTTTCGACTATATAATTCATAGAAAGTCGATGATCAGGCAGACTAAAAGGGTTATTATAAAATACATGAAAAGTTAACAGAAGTTCTTATGATGTGAATCAATATGAGATGATGAAGTCAGGATCGTATTTTTTTCTAGTCAAGCATTAAGAATAATAGCAACTTTCACACTAGTATAACATCAACCAAATTAGTTGATGAGGGAAACCGAAATGCAAAATGAAACCAAAAATTTAACAATATGGTCCAGTATCATAACTGACATGAACAATGAAACCATGAAAAATGAGAAAAATTCAGGGGTTTCAGACGCTGCAGTTGGTAAAACCCCTCCAGTCCACTCTTTTATCAATAAAATTGACAAATCTTTTTTGTTATACGTATTATCAATATGCTAATGTATAGTCTAGTCTGAAAATATACAAGAGATTTTTTATGTACATCAAAAATACTACAATTCTCTTTATTGCAATCCCTCTGGTCTTGGCTGCATTTACACATCTATGGAATCCAGTTGGATTTCCAGATGTCTTCTATGATGAGGGAGTTTACATGTACAGAGCAATGCATTTGATGTCTGGAGGGGGACTGCAGATTGATTTTTTTCATGATCATCCATTCTTTGGGCAGATATTCTTGGCAGGAGCATTGTCTTTAACGGGATATCCAAATTCACTCCATCTCACAACTGATGCAAATTCTGTCCAGATGCTTTACCTTGTTCCGCGTGTATTGATGGGAATACTTGCAATCTTTGATACTTTTCTGATTTACAAAATATCTGAGAAGCGTTATTCCAAAAATGTTGCCCTTCTGGCATCTGTCATGTTTGCAGTAATGCCAATTACTTGGATTATGCGGAGAATTTTACTAGATTCTATCTTGTTACCATTTTTGTTAACATCTATTTTATTTGCAATTTATGCAAAAGATTCCAAGAATAAAAAATTACTTGTCATACTCTCTGGAATATTTTTTGGAATGGCACTATTTACAAAAGAAACGATGGCTGTCATGATTCCCTTGATTGCAATCATGGTGTATCAGGGTACTAAAAATCACAAAATGTTGGGAATGTGGCTGATTCCAGTGATTTTGATTCCTATGATATGGCCAATCCAGAGTTTATCTGACAATCAATTTCACTTGTTTATTGGCGATATAGTATCCCAAGTACATCGACAAAATAATAATTTTATCAACATATTGGAAAATTTCTTTTTCTTTGATCCTGTATTGCTAATTTTAGGACTGGCTGGAATACTCTATGCTATACTAAAAAAAGACTCGGTAATTTTATTATGGTTTGTTCCATATCTTGTATTTCTTGCCTCTGTAGGATATTCCCAGTATTTTTACTGGATTCCAGTCCTACCAGTTCTCTGTATTGCCGCATCTAGATTTATCATAGATTTTTGTGCAAAAGCAAAAGAAAATTTTCGGCATATTGCGCCTTATGTTGTAATATCTTGTATAGGGATATTTGGATTTACCATGTCATTTTTATTGATTAATTCAAATGTATCAGGACAGTATGACGCTGCAGCATATGTTCTTCAAAATGTTCACAATAGTGATATTGCAAATGATCCAAACAACATAACAATTGTCTCTAGCCCAATTTACTCGTGGGTATTCCAGTATGTTTACCACATTAGTGACGTTTTGCCAGATTATCGAGCCTTGTTGTATTATCCTGCTCCAACAAATCATGTTCTTTTAATTTCAGATCTTCATTTTACATCAAATCTAAACTCTGGAAAGCAACTTTTGGATTTATACAATAGCACAATCGTGGTCAAAAAATTCCGGGGCGGAGTTTTAGATGAAGACCTTGGACAGTATCCATTTACTAGCATGGTTGTAAATTATGAAGGAAGTGAAGTTGAGATAAGGACAAATGGCAAATAAACAACTCCGTATTCTTTATAGCACGGAAAAAAGAGGCTATAGTTAATGCCCTTTGATATTGACCAGACAATGCTTGTCTACCTTGCCATGATTACAGCTGGAATATTTTTCATTGCGTACCCTCCTCCATATTATCTGGCTTTGGGTCTTGGACTGATTATAGTAGGTGGGATATTGGTTCTTCGTAAATCTAGAAAGAAGGAACTAGGTACAAAACTTTGATTGTGTCTTTAATTTTTCTGTCAAGCTTACTAAATATCTCATTGTGGGAGACATCTGAGAAATTAACAGTTCCTCCTTCACGGATTATTTGTTTGTCAAACTTTTCCTTGATGGCAAATGTAACTGATGAATAATGAATTCGTCCCTTGAATTTCTCTTGAACCGTAGACTTCAGTGTCAGGAAATGTTGCAAAATGAAATGCTATTCCTCCTGCCCACAATATTGTTGGTATCCCACCACCGCCAGACCTTGCACCTGCTATGATATGTGTAATCCAGTCTTCAAATTTCTGTTCCAATACTTCATGGATGACAAGTTGCTTCCATGGTTCAATTATAATTTCCAAATGTAATTGAAAATCACGCTCAAGTTTTATTTAAGCAACTATGCTTGTAATTATATTCGCAGGCGATCTGCCAAAAATTAGGCGTCAAAAAGATGGATTTAAATACTATTCTGTTTTTTTGTTGATTAGGTAATTTAGATATGCAAGATTGGAGTCAAGCGGGCGTGTACATACCATTGATGGTAGGATTAATTCCAGGATTCATTTACTGGTGTGTAATTACCGCAAAGAAACACAAGTAAATCAACCAAATCTTTTATCTTCTTTTTATAATTTTGATATCCTAACGAAAGTTAGTACAACCTTCTATACTAGGTTGTATAGATTATGAATGCAGTATATGATTAATGCCTTAATATCATTAAAAATGGGTATGAGAAATGTAATTCTTTCTGGCATATTGATTATGACATTATTTGCACCAAACTTTGCTTGGGCTCAGGAGAATCTTCCACCGTCATCAAATCTAGGAGTTGTAGTACTTGATGCAACTGTATATTCTCACAAGGCAATTGATGGCACTACTATAGTATATGGAGAGATTCAAAATAATCTTAGTTCCCCAGTTAATCGTGTAACTTTGGGTGTTACATTTATGGATCAAAATTCTAATCAGGTAGAATACAAAACTGGCCCGACACTTTTACAGGTAGTCCAACCCGGAGGAATGGTTCCATTTTTAATATCTTCAACCAAGGCAGACCCTTCCATTTCACAAATCCAGGTAAAAATTGCAGGTTTCCAGTCATCATCTGACAGACCACAATCACTAGTTGTCTCTCCTGGTTCTCTTCAAGTATCTGACAACTTGGTTGTTTCAGGTACTGTAACAAACAACGGGGCTCAAAAATCTACCAATACTGTATTTTATTTAATTTCATATGATGCATTTCAGAGAGTAGTAGGCATTGGAGTCTCTTCTCCAGTTGATGTTGGCATTAATCAAAATTCCCAATTCAATATTGTATCAGATTTCAGTCCCAAGGCAAAATCATATGTTATAATGGCCGAGTCTGATAATTATCAATCAAAAACAACTCCTGTTACTGCAGTTCTTGTTTCATTGCCTGTTCTAGTAAGCAACACCACTGTCACTGGTAATAATAATACCTCATTTAGTTTCATACCAGTAAATACTCCCGTAACTATATCCAGTAACGTAAACTATCTTCTGACTTCAACACAATCGTTTGTCTATTATGTCCAAGTCAAACACTTTGGTGGACAGACTGCATTTATAGGAAAATATCAAGGAGTACTTATTGGCTCCAATCAAAAAGTTACTGTAAACTGGACTCCAACTGTAGCAGGTTCGTATTTTATTGAGACGTATGTGTGGGATTACAACAACGTCCCACTATCTTCGTCAGTTCCATCAGTTAATCTAGTACTTGTTAAATGATGATATAATACAAATTGTTTCCATGACTAGATTCAAACTTGTGGCAATGGGCGGTACGTTTGATATTGTACATAAAGGCCATCTGGAACTTTTACGAGGTGCGTTTTCTATATCTGATAAGGTAATAATTGGTCTGACTAGTGATGAGTTTGCTAAAAAGAAAGGCAAAGATCCTGGAAATAATTATTCTGTACGTTACAAGAAATTAGAAGATGCAATACAAGAAAACTTTCCAAATTCTAAATATCATATAGCAAAACTTGAAAATGATTTTGGACCGGCAGTACTTGAGAAAGATGTAGAGGCACTAGTTGTAAGTGATGAGACAGAATCCAAGGGTGCAGATCTTAACAAGCTGCGAGCTGCCAAAAACTCTCTGCCAGTTGAGGTTATAGTAATTCCACTGGTTCTTGCAAAGGACGGTACTAGAATATCTACTACCAGAATCAAAAAGTCTGAGATTGACTCTGATGGCAATATACTAAATTGACAAACAACTTTTCAATCTTTGAGTTGTTTCCATAAAACTCTAAAATTTCTGTTATATCATTGAAAGAACTCTCAGAGAGGATGCTTGGCAAAATGTCCTCAGATATTACGGGTCTAAAGGATGGTCTTGATCCTCAAAATATTGCATTTTGGTATAAAAAAATTATAGCAGAGGCAAAAGAGATGGCACCACCATGGCTAGTAGATAAGATTGGTGTCAAGCAAGATCCAATACTTTATCTGAAATTTAATCTTGATATTTCTAAACGAGCTGTGAGATATCTAATGATTGCAATAGAAAATAACATGGATGCCATGCCATACACTACAAAACTGTATTTTCTCAAAGTTCAAGAACTGGTTACCCAGGAAATGGATAAATCTCTTGTCTAAAATTTCTGTTCCAATATTGTTTTTACAAACTATATTCTCAGACTTGTGAAAATCACAATTGATAAAATTATCTCGCGTTAATATATTGCAAAACATATCAATGATTAATGTATAGAGCCATTAATTTCTGCATAATTTTGTCACTTGTTATATTTGGAGTCTTGATTACACCTTTTGCATTTGCCCAAATACCAATAGCGCCACAATCATCAACTATCAATAATTTTACTACAATTAATTATCCCGGTACCAACAGTACAATTAGTGCGGGAATTGACGATATTGGAAGAATAGTTGGAATGTATATTGATAACTCCAAAAACCAACATGGATTTTTGTTATCTTCTGGTAACTATTCCTCAATTAATTATCCAGATGCCAACAGTACAACTGCTGCAGGAATTAACAATGGGGAAAAGATAGTTGGATACTATACTGATAGTTCCAAAAACCAACATGGCTTTATGTTATCTTCTGGCACCTATTCTCCCATTGATTATCCTGGTGCAAGTGACACACTTGCTTTTGGAATCAATAATGCAGGACAAATAGTTGGATACTATACTGATAGTTCCAAAAACCAACATGGCTTTATGTTATCTTCTGGCACCTATTCTTCCATTGATTATCCTAGTGCAAGTGACACACTTGCTTTTGGAATCAACAATGCAGGACAGATAGTTGGAACGTATATTGATTATTCCAATAATCCTCATGGCTTTTTGTTATCATCTGGTGACTATACTCCAATTGATTATCCTAATGCTACAATTACAACTAGTGCGGGAATTGATGATGTGGGAAAGCTGGTTGGAATGTATATTGATGGTTCTAGAAACCAGCATGGCTTTCTATTCTCCTCTGGCAACTATTCCTCAATTGATTACCCAGATGCCAACAGTACAAGTGGTGCGGGAATCAACAATGCAGGACAGACTAGTTGGAATGTATATTGACAGTTCGCTAAACCAACATGGCTTTGTACGCACTTCGACCACTGTACAAACGCCTCCTCAATTTAGTCTAGTTCTAGGAGTAGCAATTACAATATCTGTAATTGGAGGCATAGTTGTATCCAAAAGATTTGTCAAATTCTAGCTTTTTACTCTCTAATAATTCGTAAGGACCTGACCTGAAATTTTTAATAACACTTTTTGAAACTTATTCTTTGGTAATTTCTACAATATTTTCAAAGACTTCGGTTTTTATAATTTTATTCATGTTGTCAATAACTGACTGGATAAAGTCTGCAAACTCATCAGCTTGTGTCTTATCTTGGAATAGTATACTGTGTGCAGATTTGTCCTTTAATGATATGACTATCTCGTTTTCAATAATTTCTAAAATGCCGCTGATGAAGATCTCGTTATCGTCTCTGATATATATCAGACTTGCAAGTTTTTGTGCCTCGTAACTGTCTGCACAGGTTATATTTTTCTTCATTTTTATTCAAACATGTATTTGTCAACCATATCTTTAGCTTGCTCTCTTCTTTTTTGAAATTCTGCAAGGAAAGGCTTTGTAGCATCTTTTAGGTTGCCCTTGCATTCTCCACAGAGCAATCCCCCACTCTTGCATTTTCTTGCCCGCTCATCAGACTTTTTTTCTGTATCAAAAAAGTATCTTAGATACCAAAACACTGGACAGATAGCAAAGTTTGCGCCAAGACTTTTCTGTAGCTCAACAGTTGGCTGACCGCCAGTAAATGTACTGTTGATTTTTTTATCTACTGTTTTTTCATCATCTGTTGTAAATATTGCAGTCTCGGGAATTGACGAAGACATTTTTCCCTGCATTCCTAATCCTGGCAAGAACTTGGAGTGTATTTGCGCAGGTTTTGGGTAACCCATCTTTTCTGCTATATCCCTTGTAACTCTCCAGTATGGGTCCTGGTCTATTGCTGCAGGTATCAGTACAGGAGTTGGTTTTCCTTCTATTATTGAAGGTAGAAAACATGGTGCTGCTTGTATCGGAGGAAAGCCAATCATGCCAATATTTGTAGAATTTTCAAATCCAAAGACTGCTTTTACTGTAGAATATGTAATTCGTTTTGCAATTTCAAGTGCAATTGGATAAATTCTCTTGATATCTTTGGTATCAATTAGAATTTTGGTCTTTTTTGGATCAAAGCCTATTGCTATGATATCCAAAATATTTTCTTGCGTGAATTTTTTTACATCCTCCATTGACTTTTGGTCGTTGTAGAGAAACTTTTCATCGTCTGTTAGCTGGAAAATTAATTTGACATCAAACTTGTCCTGGAGATATTTTGTAAATATCCATGGTAACAAGTGTCCCATGTGGATTTTTCCAGATGGACCTCTTCCTGTGTATAGATAAAACTTGTTGCCTTTCTCATATTCTGTGATGATTTTATCCAAATCCCTGTGACTGAAAAAGTAACCTAGTTTTAGCATTGGATGAACCTCACCTGTTATCTTTTCAATTCGTGCCTCTAATTCGGGTGAAATTTTTTCTGTGCCAAACTTTACCATGAGTTTATCATAGTCAATCTCTCCTTCTACGCTCCAAGGAGTTACGGTAAACTCTTCAGATGACATTCAGGGTTCAGTTAGCTTAAGGTTTAAAAAGTCTTTTTGGCTTTTTGTGATAATGTCTCAAGTTCTGCATCCAATTGAGCAAAAACTTCTCAAGACATTACTTGCAAAACAAAACTTGTCCCCTGAAGAACTACATGAAATTTCAAAACTTGCAATTGATCAGGTACGACGTGGAATTGAATGGCTGAAGTTTAAAAATTTGGTTAATGTTGTAGATACAGAGAAAAATTTTGTAACACTAGGCAAAAGAGGAGCAGAATCTAATGAGAAAGGATTTCCAGAAAGACAATTGATTAATCATTTAAGAAAATTGGATGGTTTTTCTTGTGAGATGAATGATGTTAAGAGTTTGTTACAAAATGAGTTTGGACCAGCAATAGCTAATGCCAAGAAAAATAGCTGGGTAGAGATTCACGAAAATAGAATTATGCTTAAAGGATATCATGATGCTACTTCAGAGGAAAAAATAATCAAGGCTGTATCCAAAAATCCATCTGGTGTTTCTGTTGACGACTTGGACAAGGACGCAGTCGAATCTCTTAAAAAAAGACCCGAGTTTATTGTTGTTAGTTCGAAAAAATCTACTACAGTTAGTCTAACTGAAAAGGGAATTGAAACTGCCAAGACTGTTCCAGGAAATATAATGTTTGAAACTATAATTGAGACGACTCATGCTGAACCTGAAGCAAAAGCTGTGAGAGCTATAGATGTCGAAGCTACAGCTCCCACAGTATTTGCAGCAAAGAGCCATCCTCTTCGAGATGTAATAAATGAGGTAAGAGAGATCTTTGTAAGTTTAGGATTTTCTGAAATTATAGGAAACAATGTACAGAGTAGCTTTTGGAACTTTGATGCCTTGTTTACACCACAAGACCATCCAGCAAGGGAGATGCAAGATACATTTTATCTCAAGGATGTAAAGGCAAAAAATATTGCAAATATTTCTCAGATAAAAAAAGTATCTGATGCACACAAGAAAGGCTGGAATTATTTATGGCAAAGCGAAGAGGCAAAAAGACTTGTTCTTCGAACTCATACTACATGTGTAACTATACGGGAACTTGCTGACAAGAAGCATGATGAGGCTAGACTGTTCTCAATTGGCCGTGTATTTAGAAATGAGAAACTATCCTACAAGCACTTGGCAGAGTTTCATCAAGTAGAAGGAGTTGTAGTTGGCAAAAATGTCACACTACGAGATTTGATGGGACTGCAGACTGAATTTTATCATAAGATGGGAATTAAAAAAATAAAATTCTGGCCGACATTTTTCCCGTATACAGAACCCTCGTTGCAGTCCATGATATATAATGAAAAACTTGGAAAATGGGTAGAACTCTTTGGAATGGGAATATTCCGACCAGAGGTGACACAACCACTTGGAATTAAAAATCCTGTTTTGGCATGGGGTGGAGGAATTGAGCGAATTGCAATGTTGCGTTATGGTCTAACAGATGTTAGGGAATTGTATGAGAACAAGTTTGGATGGTTAAGGGGAGTATCAAAATGCCAGTAGTTACGCTATACTATAACAGAGTAAAAAAAATTCTCGGGAAAAGTATTCCTAAAGAAAAATTAATTGATACTTTACCATTTATTGGACTGGATATTGAAGATGAGACGGCTGATCACATCAACGTAGAGTATAGTCCAAACAGACCTGACTATTCTACAGATTATGGTATCATAACAGGTCTTCAAGGGTTGCTTGGAATTAAAACCGGAATGCCTGTTCTGAAAATTAAAACTGGAAAAGATTTGATTAAAGGCTGATTCATCTGTATCCAAAGTGCGACCATATGTTAGTGCTATAGAAGCTAGAAACGGCAAGCTAGATGATGAAACTATACGACAGATAATAACAATGCAGGAAGATCTTCACAATGGACTAGGTAGGAGAAGAAAGAAGGCATCTATTGGGATTCATGATCTGCAAAAAATAAAATTTCCTTTGTTGTATAAAACTGTGACACGCGAACATAGACTTTGTTCCTTTGGAATCGGATGTGTCCATGACTGTAAAAGAAATTCTAGAAAAAACTGAAACTGGCAAAAAATACAAACACATCTTGGATGGAAATGTCAAAGTTCCAATTATTGTAGACTCTGAGGGAAATACAATATCGCTTCCTCCTATAGCTAACGCAAAGCTTACTGAGATGAATACAAAGACTAGTAATTTGCTTGTAGAAGTTACTGCAACTGATAAAATTACTGCTGAAGGTGTGCTTGCTGTTATATCTAATACATTACAGATTGCAGGATTTGAGTTGTATTCTGTTAAAGTAACAGGAGCTAGAAACTCTACACCAGTACTAAAATCTCGAGAACTAGTATTGGAGCCAGAGCTTGTAAACAAGACTCTAGGAATTGAGATATCAAACTCTGTCATTGTAAAATCTTTGAGAAAAAGCAGACTGGATGCAAAATTGAGAGGCAAAAAAATTGTATGCGCTATACCACGGTATAGAACAGATATCTTTGGAGTGATGGATTTAGTAGAAGAAGTAGCTTTGGGTTATGGAATACAAAATCTTGTACCTACAATGCCTGAGTCGGTATCTGCTGGTGAAAGAAATGAAATTACAAAAACATTGGAAGCTTTACGCCAAACTATGATTGGATTAGGGTATTTGGAAGTGATGAACTTTGAATTAACAGGAAAAGAGATTCTATATGATAAAACTGGCAGGGATGTATCCAAAATAATTTCTGTTGCAGATTCAAAAAGTCAGGAGCATATTATTTTGCGTGACATGCTTCTTTCTGGAATGCTTGAAGTCTTGTCAAGAAATATTCATGAATCATATCCTCAGAAGATATTTGAAATAGGAACTGTATTTGAAAAAGATTCTCCTATTGTTGAAAGCATTCATCTAGCTTGTCTTTCAGCACACAAAGATGTCAACTATACTGAAGTAAAATCTGTCTTGCAGTCATTATTAAAAACAGGACTTGATCTTACGTGTAACACTGTACCACAAAAAGAAAAGATGTACATTGATGGAAGGAGTGCAGGAATAATGATTTATGCCAAAAAGTTTGGTTCTTTAGGAGAGATTGACGGGAAAGTTTTGGAGAACTTTAAGCTTCGAACGCCAGTATCTGGGTTTGAGATCAAGCTTTCTGGATTAGCGTTTGACTAGTTATTTGTAAGTTTTATCCTAAAGCGTTTTGAATTAAATCATGATATTTCCATCAGACTTAATTAGTTAAATTACATATTATCTCTAGGTAGAACCTATGAATATTGGAATGCCAATCCAAAATGCAGATCATAGACTAGCAGGGCGTCCTAGTCATGACAGACCTTGAAAAATCTATGAAAAGGCAATTCCAGTATATGCGTCTTGGAAATAATGTAATAGAGACTCAAAAAGAGTTGGTCCAATTACAAGAGTGGGCAGAAAAATGGATTATAAAAAAGAAAGGCAAGCTGACCATATCAGATGAGAATGACATCAAGCATGTATTGGATAAATTGCGTCTAGATACATAGCATTAGAAATTTTATCATCTTGCATTTTTATATATATTGTATAATCAATGAATCTTGTGACCAGTAATCTTACTGTGTCCCTTTGCCTTTTTTCCATTTCCAAGTACTGCCTCACACACTTTGCATATTATCTCACCAGACAAAAAGTTCTTGGGATTTCCAGAATCAAACGGAAAGTACTCGTATGCAGTATCCTTCTCCGACAAGAGATGATTCTTCAAGTCTTGACAAGTCTCTAAAAATTTCTCCCACCGTCTTGCATTTACCATGTCGTTATGCTTTGATATGAGAATCTTGCCTTCAAATATATCAAAACTACCAATGTTTTTCTCAATCCACAAAGGAGTAGTATAGTATATGATATCATCTAATCCAGGATTATATCCAGTACAGCCAACAATAAACACCTGGCAAGATGGCTTTTCCATTGTTCCATTTGGAAAGACATTTTCTATTGCAGACAACATCTCATACTCCCAAAATGGAAGCCAAAATGTCTTGTTCTCATCAAATCTCTTTAAAATATAGATATACACACCATATTTCCCACAACCCCCACCACGCTCTTTCTCTGATGGTTTCTCAATACCATGCAGCATCTGTGTATTGTCAATTGTAGAAAGAAGTTCCTTGTAATGAGAAACAACGTCGAGCTCTTTTCTCAAGGATTTGTATATCACACCATGATTGATAAAGTTCAAGTATTATCCTAAAGCGTTTTTGAACTAAATGATTCTAAATAATAAAAATTTCAAGATGATTAAATATCACTAATCCAATATAAAATCCTGAACAAATATCTTCTAGTCTTGATCTTTGCAGCAGTTGCAATCTCAGACTTTTGTAATCGGCACAAGCTTTACTACATCAAATACAAGTACAATCCAGTGGCCAAACATTCACCAAAATGTCGAGACAGATTTTAACCCACAAATAAAATCGCCAGACATCAAAGATAGTTCTTACATCAACGCATTTGCTATTGTAATAGGAGATTGCCGTATTGGAAAGATGGTATTCATGGCACCAACTGCTGTCTGCAGGGGAGATGAAGGCACTCCAATCTACATCTCAGATTATTCCAATATACAAGAGGGTGTAGTGTTGCATGCACTAGAGACTACACTTGATGGAAAAAATATTGATGGAAGAAGATTTTCAGAAAATGGAGATAGACTATTAGCAAATGATTCTAGATTTGATTCAGGATATGCAATTTTTATTGGAAGCAAAGTTAGTCTTGCACATGATTCTATGGTCCATGGACCAGCATGGATTGGAAATAATACATTCATTGGAATGAAGAGTCTGATCTTTGACGCTAAAGTAGGAAACAATGTTGCAGTTGGAGTGTATAGTCTTGTAACAAATGGTGTAGTGATACTAGACAACAAGTTTGTTCCACCGGGCAGCAAGATTCTTACTCAAGCCCAAGCCGATGCACTGCCTTCCCGTATAGGAAGCTCGTATGAGAAAATCAACCAAGCTGTATTACATGTCAATAAAGATCTTGCAGATGCATACAACCAAAACGACTTGGGCAAGATAAAATATTACAGAGAAGCATTGATGGAAGAAGAAGGTCTTGTTACAGAACAACCTTTGCCATAACTTGTTCTAAATTATTTTAATAAAATGATGATTATGACCCATAAATGATTTTTTTAAAAATAAAAAATAGGACAAAACAGAAAAGATCTTGATAGAAAATTTCAAATCATTGCAAAAGATAGGATACAAAATGAAAGGAAAAAAAGGGCTTGTAGTAGGCATTGCAAATGAGCATTCAATAGCATGGGGTTGCGCCCATGCACTACATGAAGACTGGAGCACATCTTGCAGTTACGTATCAAAACGATAAAGCCAAAGCCCATGTGACACCCCTTGCTGATATCATAGGAGTGGAATCTTTGCACCTTTGGATGTCACAGATGAATCTCATCTTGTGGCTCTAGTAGATGAAATAAAGACCAAGTGGGGCACTCTAGATTTTCTTTTGCACTCGATAGTTTATGCGCCAAGCTTGGACCTTCATGGAAGGGTGGTAGATTCATCCCGTGAGGGTTTTCTGACTGCAATGGATGTCTCATGCCACTCACTTGTCAGGCTTGCCAAGGCTTTTGAGCCACTGATGAATGGCGGTGCTATATTGACGATGAGTTACTATGGGTCTGAAAAAGTTGTTCCGCATTATGGTATAATGGGTCCAGTCAAGGCCGCACTAGAGGCAACAGTGCGTTACCTTGCAGTAGAGCTTGGTCCAAAAAATATCCGCGTCAATGCACTCTCCCCAGGTCCTATCAAGACACGTGCAGCTTCTGGCTTGACTGATTTTGATATGCTGATGGAAAAGGTTGCAAGCACCACACCACTGCACGAACTTGTGACACTAGAACAGATAGGTCAATCATCAGTATTTTTGATGTCTGACAATTCGAAAAACATAACAGGACAAGTCATTTACGTTGACAACGGTTACCACGTCAAGGGGTAAAGGCATCCTTTCGAATAATTTTGATTGGCGTATCTTCAAACAATACAAAAGATGAGATCTCTTTATTAGAAAGAAATTAAAAACAATCACAATGAACGATTCCAAAATATTGCTTGTTACTGTTTTATCTATAACATCTGTTTTACTTACAAGTTCCATGTTTGTACCTTTGGCTAGTGCACAATACCAAGGTCAAGGATACCAAGGCGGATCAGGAGGTCAAGGATACCAAGGTCAAGGCGGACAAGGATTCCGAGGACCAGGTCAGGGATTCCAAGGTGCACGCACTCCAGTAAATGGAACTTATACAAATTCAAACTTTGGAGTACAGATTACACTTCCAGACGGATGGAGTGGCTTTGAGATGAAACAACCATCAGGCAATGCTAGAATAATGATTGCACCAGGTGGATTTCAAACAACTCAGGGTGCACCACGACTGCCAGTTACAATTGGAATTTCTATAATGCCATCTACTGCAAAGATGCCTACATCATTTATGCCAAGAAATATGCAGGGAGCAACATGTACCAATTCAACTACAACCAACACTGTAAACAGTTTGAATCTTAACATAATCGAAGTAGACTGTACCGCAACTGATCAGAACGGAAACCCAATTGAGATGAAATCAAAGACTGAAACAACCCAGACAGACTCTGCAAATATTATTCTAAGTTTTAGAGCAAACCCTGCTTCAGAATATGACTCTCAAGTTGCAACGTTTGATAACATGGTAAGTACAATCCAAATCTCAACTCCAACACAGCAAATATCTCAGCAACCAGTACCAACACCAATTCCAACACCTTCCCCTACACCACTTGCAATGCCTTCCAAGATTCCAAACTGGGTCAAGGGTGTCTTTGGCATGTATTACCAAGGAAAATTATCTGATGCTGATCTAATCCAGGCATTACAGTTTTTAATAAAACAAGGAATCATCAACGTCAGCTAGAACTAGAAAAATACTAGAACAAAAAATTATAATTGTCAAAAGAAAACAGGTTTCCAGACTGGAATGATCTCTACAAGCAAGATGTCACCACCATGCCATGGTACAATAAAGAACTTGACTCTGATGTATACAATGAAATAAAAAAAAGAAAGATTACAAAGGGAAGGTTTCTTGATATTGGAACTGGTCCTGGAACACAGGCAATACAACTTGGAAAAATGGGCTTCTCAGTTACAGCTAGCATTATACGATAAATCCGTATACAAAAAGCGCAAAAACTTGATGGAACAATAAATTTTCTAGTAGATGACATACTGGATTCAAAACTAGAAAAGAACAGTTTTGATTACATACTAGACAGGGACTGCTTTCAGGTGTTATCAAATGACAAATGGGCCCAATACTCCCAGACTATATACAATATACTTGACGAGAACGGATTGTTCTTTTTAAAGTGCTTTAGCACAAAAGAGGAAAAGCTAACCTGTGGACCTTTTAGATTCTCTATTGCAGACATACAAAATATCTTTGGACATGACTTTGTAATTGAGACATAACTGATACTGTATGCCAAGGAACGCTTGAACAATTCCCAAAAGCTTTGTTTGTAGTAATGAGAAAAAAGAATCAATTAATACAAATATGTCATTTGAGACGTGGCAAGAGATCTAAAACAAGAAAATATTATCTAATTTGGATATTATCTACTCAAGATTTATTAGAAATAAATATCAAAAAATACCTAGTGCTTTTTGGAGTTTTAGCAGTACATTCACCTGAATTGTGCCCCTTGCACAACAAGAACAGCAAGAAAATATTTTTAGAAATTCAACAAAAGATCAAGGTAAACCAGAAAAAATTAAACATACTGAAGATAGTCGGTTTTTACGTCTCTGTCCTTGAGCATCAATGGGTTATCATAATTGATGCAAAGAACGCTCATGATATAGAACAGTTGTGTATAACAGCAGGAATATCTGCAATAAGTACAGTCAAGATTGTTCCAATTAATGATTTCAATAAAGTAGTAACTAAAATGAAATCAATTTAATTTAAAACATTATGCAAGTAACATTGTTACTGAACAATGTATCGCAACTCCTTATAGATTCTTAGACGTAAGTTATGTCATGATGATAATCAGCAAGGAATCATTTGATCAAGTCTGGGTCTCAAGCAACTATGAAACAGTATTTTGCACAGACGAAGAAAAAGAACATTATTTTCAGCTATTTGACCTCAAGAAAAGAGATCCCACGAGGAATGAGCATTGTACTGCTCAAAAAGAAATTAAACAGACCATACACTAAAGATAATATTATGAATGCCACTCCGGAGAAGCTTAGAGAAATGATAAAGTAATTTTTTTCTTAAAACTATTAGCGATTTCCAAAAGTATCTGAGTTGAAATGATATCTTGAAAATCTTTAAGATTATAATTAAATAATAGCACTGTGGATGGAAAACTAGTCAGTATAATAGCAATAATTGCTATAGCAGGTATAGCCAGTATGTTCTTGGTACCTCAAACAATCCACCATTTACCTGTAACAACAAACATGTCCAAGCCTGTACCTATGCAAACTCCAAAACCTATTCCAACACTTTCCAAAGTGATACCATCAACTACACTGACAGATCAAGAGTTTGAAGACAAGCTTACACAGATTCAACTGGACCTTAAAAACGGGACCCAGAATTTGGATATGTATCTAGTACAATATAAAAACGGTCAAGTCTCAAAATCTCAGATGCTCAATATGACAGATAGCCGCATATCTGTAATGCAGAATATTCTTCCGCAATATGATAAACTAAACCTTCCTGAAAATTTTATCCAGTCATTACATTTGTTTAGACTTTTGACACTGATGGAGACTGCAAGTGACAGGGCTCTAAGAGAGTGGGTTGTAACAGGGGATAATGCAACATTTGCCAAGTCTGACCAGTTATTGCAACAGTCCTTTCAATATGAAACCAACGCACTCCAGTCTTATAATGATGCAATCAATGATGATAAAATGGTAGATTCCTTGCCCGTTGTATAATATAAAATGAAAATCCTGTTCTAGTATATTGGTATGATAATATTTCTTGTTTTGATGATTTGACCAAATTTTTAAACAAGATACGGTATTGTTATATGGTAAATGCGGCTGGTTACACTGGGAATAACAAAAATGCAGACTAGTATTGCAAATGTTGGTGTTATGATACATGGGTAACTCTGATAATTGGAGTCACGATCATAATTCCGATAAACTGCCAAGCACGCCAAAAAAGAAAATAAAACTAATCTACCTAGTACCTATCTTTGCGGTGCTGGGAATTGCAGGGTTCTTCTATGTCTGGCAAAACTTTTACAATGATACCACCAAATGCGACGATGAAATTGCACAGGTAAATGCAGTAATCAATTCGACAGGAAGTATTGATGCAAATGATACGCTAGTTCAACAACTCGGAACTGATGGCTGTGCAGACATTTCCAAAGTCCAGGGATTAGTCACTACTCCTATTCCACACCTCGACCATGCCTTCAAGCCATAAAATCAAGATTTCAATCCAGGTATACACAGAGATTTTTCTTTCATGTGTAATCAGTAAATGGTTTAACCTCCATTTGATGCCAACTTGTCAGAAAACTTTAGAACTTGACATGACAAGACAAAACATGGATAATGACAAATTATGCAATACACTCCTAGAGATAGACTCGCGAATTAGATTTGCAGGTCTGATAAATAAAATGGGTAGACTAGTTGCAGGAGGAATGAAACCAGAATTGCTGTCTCTTGAAGAGTCAAAAGATAATGAAATGATATTTCTCCAACTGGCTTTGAAGGTAAATCAACGAAAGGCATTTGATAAGGTTTTTGGTCTGGTAGAATTTTCACTGGCATATAGGGAGAAGTTGATAATGATGAGTTTTCCCGTAAATGACTATATTTTGTTGATATCAACTGAGAAGGAAGTTGATTTTTTCAAACTACCGTTTAAGATTTTAGAAATAATCCACAAAGAAAATTTACAGTAAATGCAGACCACACACTTGTATTTGGTATGACAGTTTTCACACTAGATTGTATTTATTTTTAATCAACTCGTCTGTAGATTAATTCTAAAAAAACTATTTCATACTGCTGACAAGTATTATGACAAGTGCACTAGTCATCACTGCAGCTGACCAAGGTATGGGACCATAGTATTTTTTTCCAAATTTTCCTTTCTTTGAGTTGAATACCATCCATATCAGAAATGGAATGATCCAAAATATGGCTAAAGAATGAACCTTGAATATTAAATTATTTGCAACAAATATGCTAATCACGGATAAAACTGTGACAAGTGTTACTATGGCAAAGTGCTTTTTGTTCCATGGTATTATGGTACTGTCTGGCTTCATTGTTCTGGTAAGATTGCTCCATACTATAACACATTCGGTAAAACTGGAAAAAATAAGGCTTGAGAATATTCTAGTAGTGCATAAAAAACTACTAAAATTTTCCCAAAGGGTGACCGTTTGTCAAAACCATGTATCCTACTACAAGTATTACAAATGATGTAAGACCCACCGCAATCATAATGAAAATTTCAAGATTATAAGGTCATTTTAGAGATTCAACTAAAGCGGCGAATCGAAAATGAAAATGATTCTTCAACCTATCTTTTTTTACTAGATATCTTAAGTTCATATCTTACAATAAATGGTATGAGTAAAACATCAAACAAAGCCAAAAAAAGAAAAAAAGATCAAGATAACACCAAATCCAAAAAGTAGATCAAATTCCAAAATGGAACAATCTGCTAAATAAAATAGTACATTTCTGATATATTTTCCAGATTATTCCATAGATTTATCATTAAAAAATTCTAGTAACAAGGCAACAATTTACAACCATATCTGTATAATGACTTGAGATACTCTACACCAGTATGGCAAAACGAACACACGCATCTTATGTAGCAGCAGGTAAGAAAGCTGCAAAGAAGAGAACACACGCATCTTATGTAGCAGCAGGTAAGAAAGGTGCAAAGACTAGAAAAAGAAAAGGTAACTAGATTACTTTAGTGCTTTTCGAATATTTTTTATTATATCTAACGACGCCTCAGGTGACCATGTAAGTAATAACATGTACTTGTCCCCAATGGGAATTGTCATTCTACAGAGATTGTCATATACTGCCAACACATAGTGATTTTTCCCAATCTTTGCACTAAGCTTCTCGCGAACCTTCATTGCATTGATTGCATAAACTACTGCCTCTCTGTGTTCATCTTCGTTAAGTAATGGTTTGATGCCTTGCCGAATCTCTGTTCCAAGCACCTGTCCCTCCATGTCACAGACAGTAGCATAACGTATACGGTCATCTGACTTCATGACAGCGTTTAGCATCTCTTGGACACTCAATGATATCGGTACGACTGCGATGCATAAAAACTACATTGCCTGTAGATATCCCAAGGACAATAAACAGAGTGGGCAAGTGGTCACTTAACAGGCTGTAGGAAAGAAAAGGCCAATCATTGGAGTATTCAGTCTAACTCACTATTGCAATTATTTCTGTCCCATGTGCCCCTTTGGCGACTCGGACAAGCAGGCACATATTGGTAATTTTGATCATTGTCATCTTGACTAAAAATTGACACTAAAAGAGAGATACGCCTAATGGCAACCAAGCCAGGTATGGAACAAAACCGTATCCCTGATTCTAATTCATCTAAAATACAATATGAACAGATTGAAAAAAAATACTATGATCTGTATGAAAAGATACCATGTCTTCTGCGTTCTGTAACACTTGATGGAATTATCTTTGCATGCAATGAACTATACTTAAAAAAACTTGGATACGAAAAAAATGAGGTTATAGGAAGATCAGTCTTTGAGCATACTGCAAAGCAAAGCATACTTGTATTGCAAGAAGAGATTGTAAATTGGACCAAGACTCAAAATATATCCAATAGAGAAATTTGGATGCAGAAAAAAGATGGTACCATATTTCCAGTTGTGCTAAACGGAACAAATCTTTATGATGAGTCTGGTAAACTGGTTGGAAGAACCACTGCTTTACTTGATCTCTCTGAAATTTACAATGCACAACAAGTAATAGAAAAAGACCAAGATGTTATACAAAAACAATTTGAGCAGTTAAGAAAAACCCACAAGAATCTAAAAGAGACTGAGCACAAGTACCGAAATTTGTATGAAAACTCGCCAGATCCTTTACGAACAATAAATACTGATGGGATAACTCTTGACTGTAACAAATCTTATTGTATAAAATTGGGATACGAAAAAAATGAGGTTATAGGAAAATCTGTCTATGATTTTGTAGTCCATGAAAGTTATGATACATTTGTAGACTCTTTTGAAACTTGGAAGACAACTGGCAAGGTCTCTAACAAGATTGTCTGGTTCAAAAGAAAAGACGGCACAACATTTCCAGGTCTGATTAGTGCCAAGAACCTTTATGATAAAAATAAAAAACTCGTAGGAAGTAATATCAACATAAGAGATGCAACTGAGATTTATGCCATAAGAAAGAACCTCGAAGAAAATGAAAAGAAACTCCATCTCCACAATGAGCAACTCACAGTTGCATATGATCACTTGTCAGAAGTAGAACAAAGGTATAGATCTCTATACGAGCAATCCCCAGACCTTGTAAGAACAATTGACATAAGTGAAAAAATAACTGATTGTAATGAAAAATATTGTATCGCAACAGGTTACTCTAGAGATGAGATTGTAGGAAAATCGCTATTTGAACACCTTGCTAAAAGAAGCCATGAAGACATGAAGCACGCATTGGCGGAATTCTCTCGTACTGTACACATAAACAATAGAGAGATGTGGATAAAGCGAAAAGATGGCTCTGAATTTCCAACGTTGCTACTTTCAACTAATCTTTATGACAAGGATGGCAACCTGCGCGGACGTATTGGAAATTTAAGAGATATGACTGAAATATATTCTACAAAAAAAGAGCTTGAAGAGCAAAAGACCCAACGACTGACTGCAATAGGTGAACTTTCTGCAAGGGTTGCACATGATCTTAGAAATCCGCTTTCACTTTTATTAAATACAATCGCACTAATAAAAATAAAAAATCCTGAATTTGAGAAAAATAACAAAGAAAAATTTGAGAGAATTGACCGCTCTATCAAAAGAATGTCTCATCAAATAGAAGAAGTTATGGATTATGTTACTCCAAAACCTCTAAACCTTATAAATTCCTCACTGCTTGAAATTGTTCACTCTTCTCTTTCTAATGTGTCAACTACCGGAGTCCAAGTTCAGATACTTGAAAATGATTTGTCCATTGTATGTGACTCTGAAAAATTGGAGATAGTTATGACTAATCTTATACTAAATGCAATACAGGCCATGCATAACTCTGGAAAGATAACTATTCGAATTAACAAAGAGCAAATAGATCTTGATAGTTTTGCTGTTATCGAAGTAGAAGATACCGGTTCTGGAATACCTGACGAAGTTTTACCAAAGGTGTTTGATCCATTATTTACTACACGACAGGTTGGTACGGGTCTTGGACTGGTAAGCTGTAAAAGTATAATGGAAAAATACGGCGGAACAATTTCAATCAAGACCCAAGTCGGACAGGGTACGACTTTTATCATGAGAATACCTATGCCAAAATAGGCGAAATTATTTTCACTCTTCCAAGCTAAAAAGATCTGGAAGAGATTTGGAACAAGTCTTAACTAGAAAATTTCATTCTATGCCTGTAATGACATACAAAATTCGAAGCTTGGCAGTTCTGTTGATTCTTCCACTGCTTTCCATGTCTGCAATAACTGGTTTTGTAGTTACACCTGCAAATGCTCTAACTCAACGAGACTTGAGCATACTAAAAGACCAGCCACTTACTGCAACATATGGAATGACTCCTGTATGTGGAAATCACATATGCAATCGTGGAGAATATGCCATGATGCAAATAGAACTTGGCCAAGCACAAAAAGGAAAAACACCTACAATGACAACGCCTGAACAAATGATGGCCCAAAATTCATCCATGTCAAATACAATGACAAATTCAATGTCAAACTCTATGACAATGCAACAAGACCAGGGCATGACTCTAAAGTTATCAAACGCAAATCTTCCAATTGTAATACCATTGATCAAGGGATTGTTTGAAGGACAAGATGTGTTCTATATAACAACAGAAGCATCTGATTCCACAATAGCAAGTGCACTAGCTAGTTTCACAAACTTTCCAGTAACATTTGCACCTGCTTTAGCAAAGGCTCCAACAACATCTCTTGCAAATATCTATGCATTCAAAAATGGAATCAAGGGAGGAGGTGTACTAGGATTTCAGCCAAATGTTGTTGATTCAATCCCAGGACAGACAAATTACAGCCCGCTATGGAAGATAAATTTAGTACAATGGAATGATCCAACAAACGCAACAGTTCTTGGCTCTGAGAGTGATATCAAAAATGCATTTAATGCAGGAAAGATAACCATCATGCCAACAACAATAGTTGTCAATTGTCCAATTGTACAATGGGGTGCAAGATCAGATGGAACAATTACTGCGGGACATTTGAAATTGCGTGACAGTATCAGTGAGTCTGGCCCTTACGGAAGTGCCCAAGTATTGAATATAGACGCTGACAAGATGCAAGTAACATTTGTAGCTCATCGTGGATTTGGTCCAGATGGTTCCACGATATACTATATCGTAACTGATGCATCACAAAAGGGTCCATCAGACGCACTTGGAATTGTTCTTGCAAACAAGACTCAAAATACAATTGCAACAAGTTCAGCAGCCGACCTGTACCAATTTTCTAATGGTATGGCAGGTAGCGGACCACTTGGATTTCAATCAGGAGTAGCAAGTGCAAAACAGGGAGACCAGTACTATTCTCCAATGTGGAGAATACAGGTTGTTACCTGGAAAGACCCAACAATGGCAACTGTACTTGAAAATACTCACGACCTGACAAGCAAAAGTGATCTTACAGATACTATGGAGGCAGGCTTTGTTATCAACTGTCCGTTCTTTAGCGTAGATACTGTGTATGCCCATATGAAGTAAGGCAACGCTTTCTCTTTTTTTATTTTATAACAACAAAATAGTTTCATCTGTTTTTGTCAAGACCTGTATATACTCCATCCCTGAGAATCACACTCGAATATCTACTTGATAATTTATTACTCCAAATCACCAATATCTCCCACATGACAAATTACACTTTACCAGTACTTGCAATTGTCATTTCAGTAGTGGCAGTTTTAGGCTGGATAAGTATATCAAATTACATACAAGAAGCAGCTGCTGCACATTCCACTGGATCTAGTGAAGCAAAGGTCAGTCTCTCAGGCCTGCACTGTACTGCAACTAATCCATGCAAGCCAGTATGTGGAGATCATGTGTGTGCTGTAGGTGAGATGCCAAAGCCTCCATAAAAATCCAAATTTTTTCTAAAACCGTTTGAACCAAATGATTCTTTGACCTATCTTTTTTTACAAGACATCTTAACATTATTCTAGTGTATTAATGGTATAATGGTAGAACTTGCCAAAAAAATCGGAAAGTTTGAGGATGACTTGAAAAAACATCAAAATAGACTAGATACAATGAAAAATCACATAGACAGTATGCATTTAGAACTAGAGAAAATAAAACCTAAATCAAAAAAGTCTTCCTAGGTAAAATGATTATTTGCCTAAATTATACTACAAGGGTAATTTGTTCATGTTTTGTTCAAAATACACACGCATCTATTAATCCCTGATATTTTTCTAATATGTCCAGATAAAGATGCCTCTTAAGATACTAATTGCAGAAGACTATCAAGACCTTGCAGACTCGTATCGTACAATATTGGAGGGAAGGGGTCACGAGGTAATGATAACTGGCAATGGCATGGAGTGTACAAATATCTTTAGACAATATGTCCACAAACAGGTGGATGGTTCCATCAAGCCATATTTTGATATTGTAATACTGGACCAAAAGATGCCATTTATGGATGGAGTAGAGACTGCAAAAGAGATACAATTCCTAAACCCCAAACAAAAAATAATCTTCATTACAGGTAATGTAGAAAGTGTATCACAAAAACTCCCACAACTCTCAGAAAACGTTGTAGTGATGAACAAGCCCTTTACAGTACAAGCATTACTTTTAGCAATTGAAGGATATGGCACTATGAAATTCCGAGAAATGGCAAAAACCATTAAACGATAATTTCTACAATCCTTACTATTTCATAAAGCAATTTGAATTATTTCAGCTCCAGTGTTTTGTATTGTCCAAGAAGATCTGACCATATTGATTTGCTATCTCTAATTCTGCCTTCCATGAAGTCTCCCCTTTGCCAAGTAATTCACTTACTTTGGAAAAATAATGTTCAAGTTCAGGAGGACTAATTATTATAACGCGTCCACCATTATTACCTGTAACAAATCTATGTGGAACTCCTTTAGGAATGGAAATGACACCTCCAGTCTTTACCGTTTCGGATTTACCATCTAGTATAAACTCATAGTCGCCATTAATTACAAAAAAAGTTTCAGGACCTCTTGGGTGCATATGCAACGCAGGTCCCACATTGGGGGGATGAATTGCATCTAAAATTGTATACTCCCCATTAGATTCCGATGTGAGAACTTTGATGCTCATTTTTACTCCGTGAAAATTAAATGTTCTATTTGTCATGAAATGCCTTCATTACTCTAGTTTTAGTTTCATCATTTTTAGATATTTTCCAACAAATCCACGATTATCATAAAGGATATCTACTATATGCAATATTATATTATAATGGCAAAAAAATTTGCGTGCTCCGATGTAGTAAGTAGATGTAGCTGGTCAACAATAGCAAAAGACGAGGCAGACTTGTTTCATAAAATATCTGAACACGCAAAACATGTCCATAAAATGGATACAATCCCAGATGATATACTAACTAAAGTCAAATCCAAGATTCAAGAAGTTTAACAAATCATACTTGTATTATGCCTAGAATTATGACATTCAGTGTGATTTGTTGGATTTAGTATAGACTTTATCCAATGCTTACAGTTGATGGAGTCTCTGTAGTAAGAGGTACTCCACCATTGCTTGGCCAGTCAGAGTAAGTATCTACATAGATATTTCCAGTTCCAATGCTTGCGTTGTTTGGAATGTAAAATGATACTTCCATTTCGCTACTTCCAACTCCCAGTGTTGTCTTGACAGAACCTACACCAAGGCTTGTACCGTCAGAGCCTACAAGGTTGACTGTAACAAGAACAGTCTGGGTCGAATTGGATGACAAGACAACTTTGGCATAGCTAGTGGTTCCTTTGACAAATGATGTTACAGTCTTGTCTCCCATCTGATCTGTTGGCTGGGCTGATACTATGGATAATCCCGAAGATGAAATCTGGGATGTCACTGAAAATGTTGCATGATAGACTCAGGGAATTCCCATTGACAAGTGCAGTTGCAGTAATTTGATAAATTCCTGCTGGTGCATTAGGTACAAGACCTATCTGAAGTTCAGAGTTACCTAGTACGTCAGTTTGAACTGTTCTTGATGAAACAATATTTGATAGAGGATCAGTTACAAGTATTGCAACATTTTGTCCGGCTTGAGCACCCTGTGGATTTACAGTTATAGTTACATTGTTTCCTGGATTGTATGATGTCTTGTCAGTCTGGATGTTGTTAGATGTTGTAGTGTATGATGCTGGTGTGACTGAAGATGAAGGAGTCATTGTAGTTGTGCCAGAGCTTGCAGCGTGTAAGTTGTCTCCTCCATAGTTTGCAGTAATTGTTACAGTGCCTGAATATGCAACATTTGGAGTATATGTTGTGGTACAGTCAGTTGGAGTGTAACAATAAGTATCACTAAACGTGCCAGCAGCACCGTTATCACTCCATGATACAGTTCCAGTGATATCATTTGATGATGATAATGGATCAGCAACAACTGCTGTAAGTGAAACTGGTTCTGTAGAGTATGCTACTGGATTTGGAGTAACAGTTGTAGTTGTACTGTGGATTAGATTCACTGTTAGATATGATGAGGAGGAGCTCAGCTCTGTGAGTAGAGTCTCCTGAATAGGTTCCAGTAATTGTTATTGAACTTGGAGAGTTGACTGGTGGTGTGTATGTTACTGAGCAGCTTGCAGAATAGAGTGTACAAATAGTTGAGCTAAATGTACCTCCGATACCTCCATCACTCCATGATAATGTTCCAGTGATGACATATGGTGATCCTACTGGATCTGTTACAGTTGCAGTAAATGTATCTGGCTCGTTAGAGTATGTTGCAGAATTTGCTACAATAGTTGTAGTGGTATTGTGATCTAGATTCACTGTTAGATATGCAGAGCCTGAACTAGACTGATGAGCAGAATCTCCTGCATAGTATGCAGTTATTGTTACTTCACTTGGAGAGTTGACAGCTGGAGTGTATGTTACTGTGCAGCTTGCAGAATAGAGTGTACAATAAGATGAGCTAAATGTACCACCACTGTTTCCATCGCTCCATGATACAGTTCCTGAGATGGCACTCTGTGATGTCAAAGGATCAGTCACAGTTGCAGTAAATGTAACTGGATCATTATAGTATGATGTTGCAGAATTTGGCGTAACTATACTACTTGTAGACTGGGGTATGTTTGATGCAACGTATTGTTGGTACTGTGGTGAGTTTGGTGATGATACGTATTGTTGGTATTGTGGCGTATTTGATGAGACGTATTGTTTGTATTGTGGTGTGTAGCTTGGCACTTTGGTCTGATAGGTAGCAGAGTGATAAGCTGAGAGCCAATTCTGAATTCCATGAGCAGTTGTTGTTTTTAGATCTGAAGGACTTGTACTGGGAACAGAATTGTATGTATTTGATTGAGGTGACGGAGTATAATTGGACGTCTTGACACTCGATGTGGTTTGAGATGAATGTGACTGTATTGTTCCTCTATTCCATGAAGTATTAGATGATTGATTGGCAACCGATTGAATTGGAACTGATGGAATGGCAACTGACTGATTGGTAACTGATTGAACAGAAGATGAATGAGTATAAGATGAATGAGTATAAGATGAATGAGTATCAACTGACTGAACAGGAACTGTTTGAGTGGTTACTGCTTGAACTGGAACTGATGGAGTATCAACTGCTTGAGTAGAAACTGATTGAACAGGAACTGGTTGAACAGATGAAGAACCAGATGATGTACCTGAAGATGACTGATATGCTACAGATTGAATGGCAGGTGTCACTGTTGCATTTACATCAGAGACACTATATGTAGTAGCATTAGTATTGTCTGCAAAAGAATTTGGTAAAGCATATTGTGAAAACATCAAGAGCGCTGTAAATGCAAAGAAGAGAATTACTTTGTTGTTCATGTCCACAATACGTCAATGAGTTAATAAAAAATTGTGACACAATGTTCACGAACATTGTTAATGATCGTTAGGAAACTAATGATTTGTACTCAAACTATAAATGCTATGACCAGTTCCGGTATGCAAAGATAAACAAGTCAATTTCGAATTACTCGTCTGGAATGGTAATTCAAGTTTTATCATTAACGATTTTCATGCCTAAAAATGCATTTTTCATAGCAAAAAACGGCTAGAAATTGATTCGTCCTATGTTATGATTTGGACTGATAATTTCTACTCTCTTTTAATCTAATCACGTGCTATTTTGTGGCAGAATTCTAATGATAGGTAAGATGATTGCAATTGCCATACTTGGTTTGGCATTAGTTGCATACACTGGATAGATGTCAGTAAATATTATCAAGACTTTGTTATAATTCGTTACAATGCTTAACCAGTTGCAGATAATCTGATCCAAAAGGTGCTGGCAGATAAAAATCACTTTGATCTCAAAGCCAAAATTAATCAGCTATCTGGACAAAAACTTGCATAATTGTTTACGAAAAATCTTTCACAATGTATTGTAGAATAAAATATTTTTTTCAAAAAAACTTTTCTGATAATATTTTAAATGTTCAAGAACTTTGTTAGTGTACAATGAATAGTAATTCTTTATTAATTTCTATTTGTAATAATAATGAAAATGAATTCAAGCAAAAACAAACTCCAGATCTTGTCACTAGCCACAATTCTTGGAGTTGTAATTACTGCATCACTTGCATCATCAAGTGCATTTGCACAGGTAAGCAGTACTCAAAGCCACGACCATAGATTTGCAAACATGACATCTTACACAAACCAACAGTCTATAGGCACAACATATCATGCAAACCATCAGTATCCAAGTGTAACATCTCACACAAACCAAAAATTTGTAGATAACACCTTGCGTGCAGACCACAAAATTGCAGACATTACCGCTCACATAGACCAAAAATTTGTAGATAACACCTTGCGTGCAGACCACAAAATTGCAGACATTGCAGCTCGCATAGATCAAAAGATTGTAGACAAGACATTGGCTGTAGACCATAAAATTCCAGATATGACATCTTACACAAACCAACAGTTTGTAGACACTACATTTCATGCAGACCATAAAATTGCAGATATAACATCTCATACAAACCAAAAGTCTGTAGAAGGGACAGTCACAGCACCAATCACACCATCAACATCATACGTCAGTTATGCGCCATCTCAGACACCATCTGCCCCAACAATACAAGCACAAATTCCAATGCAGCATGAAAAAATTCCAAATTGGGTAAAAGGTGTTTTTGTCCTTTATGTCCAAGGCAAGTTGTCTGATGGGGATCTAATCCACACAATACAATACCTAGCAAACCAAGGAATAATTAACGTCTAGATTATTCCTATCCTGTATTATTTTTACCATCAAAGCAACTACAACGTTTGGATAAATGCCTGTTACAACCAATTAACTTGTGATCCTTGCAACCACAGAGAAGACACTTTTTTTCCATGCTGTATTGCAAGTATCTAAAAGATAATATCTCTTATTGATGTGTGATATAAAATTGAAAAAATCATAACTTTATCGATTAATCTGAGGTAATTTCATATTATGATTTAACAGCAGTATGACTCTGGACAAAAAAATTCTGATTATAACTGCTATAGTTGCTATATCAATACTATCTACAGCATATTTTCTGCCTAGTTACAACAGTACCGTTAATCCAACTGCCAACACAACAAAAAGTTTCAATCAGACTGCAATGTTAGAACGTGGCAATATGGTAATGGGATTTAATCAAACTATGATACATCATCATTTCATGTCTACTGCAACAGGTGGGGAGATTATGATAATGTCAACTAACCAGAGTGATATCAAAACCATTAATGAGATAAGATCTCATGTAAAAGAGATTCAATACGAATTTTCTGCAGGAAATTTTACAAAACCATTCTATATTCATGCTCAAATTGTTCCAGGCACTAATGTAATGACAGCAAAAAAGGATCTGATCAATTATTCCATAAAAGATATTGATGGAGGTTCTATTCTGGTGTTAACCACCAATGATACTCAACTTCTTGATGCAATACAACAATTCATGAATTTCCAGTCTAGTCAACACATGGGTCATTAAACAAAAATCATTCCATCCCACTTGGCTTCAAACTATGTAATTTTTAGTTCTAGTCTAAACTCTTCATGAAATCTTGCATTCTCTGTATTCTCTTGTAGTTTAGATTTAATTCATTTAGATAATTCTCTTCTTTGACACATACTATTTTTTTTACTCCTTCCTGGGATTGATCATTTTCAATAAAATCACTCTTACATTTTATTTCGTTCATGTTTTTTACAACAAATTTGACTATATTACCTTCGTGTATTCTATTTTGAAAATACATCTAATATCAACTCTGAAAATGAAAACTAGACGTGTAGAAAATTAGGCCATGATGACACTTTGTCAGTTAAATTTAATCCAATACGAACCGTATTTCACTACTGAAATTAAAAACCAATTATTTTAGTGATAGCCATGACAACATTTGCAAACAACTGGCAAAAGCCCCAAACACCAAGCATTGGTGAAAAATTTCATGATGCAATAAAACCACAAGGTGCGCTAAAACCACGACTAGAAAATGGTGTAAAAAGGATCCAGGCTCAAGTTGGAAAACTTGATGCAATGATTACAAAACTAAAACAAAAAGATGAAAAGTTATTCAAAAGAATTGTAATTGCAACACAAAATCATGATATTATCACAAGTAAGGTTTTATCAAAAGAATTATCCGAAGTTAGAAAAGTAACAAAACTCTTGGGAAATGCTAGAGTTGCTCTTGAACAGATTGAGCTTAGACTTACCACATTCCATGACTTGGGAGATACTGTAGTAACTATAATGCCAACAATAGGCTTGATGAAAAGTCTAAAATCCTCACTTGTTAAATTCATGCCCGAAGCTGACCGTGAGCTATCAGGAATGACTGAAATGCTAGGCGGTCTTATGACAGATACATTCCACAGTGGAGACTTTGGAATTGACTCGGAAGCCACAAGCGAAGAATCTGAGAAGATTCTTCAAGAGGCTTCTGCAGTTGCAGAAGCGGCAATCAATGACCGATTCCCATCACTGCCTGTGGATCAATCTTCTATCTCAGCGCATAACATCTAAGAATATTTAGCAAGATGTCATGTATCCGAAATATGTCTTGAACTTTTAATGACCACAACTTGCAACTATTGTATATAGAGTAAATAGTTTGAATCTGTGGTTTTCTTGATTTTTGTGAATTTAGGAAACTTTATTTGTGTACTTTACTTCAGCAGAAGAAGGCTATGACATTAGCCTTGGAATAAAACTCCTAAACCGCCCAAGAATGGTGCTGATAATGTCTACCTAATGGAAATTAAATAGGTAGACAAATGAACACAAAAAATAAAAAACAAAAATTGGGCTGGTACAAAAATCTAATCTATTCAATAATGTTTACAGTTATCATAATAACAGGATTCATAGCTCCTGTAAGTGCAGTAGAATTTGTGGCAGATCTTAGCAGTACGTCTACCACAGCAAAACCATCATTTCAATTCGTCAGGACCTATGCTATTGATTATCCTGATGGCGATGGAGACCTAAAGAATCTATTTAATGGTAAAAATACTTCCATGACATTTCATCTTAGTCCGTCTGATCCAATAAAGCAATCACTTCTCAAAAATCTAAATTCTGAAGATATAGAAGAACTCAAGAGTGCTGCAAATATTACAGATGTTGACATTACATATTATGCAATACTGTATACAACTGATACTGAAGCTCACATAGATTATAAAATAACCTTTATTCCAACTGTATCCAATTATGTGCTAAGACCAGCAACTAGTGCTAGTGCCGCCATTCTTGATGCCCAGTGGAGAGGGCTAACCATACAGGATCCAGTACTGGTAAACATTTCAAATTATGGACAATTTGACATCAACTCTCCGATTGATTTTATAAAAAAACAATTTCCTGATCTTTACAGCAAGATAAAAGGGTCTAATGCAGAGAATCTGTTTGAAATTCCGTTAATGTCATCAAATGATCTTATGAGTGATCCCATATCAAAATGGCAACACCTGTTTGATCCTGCTTATACCTTGATTGAAACAAATTCACTTGGGTACAAGGGACAAAAAATAACCATCTCAACATATGCCACTGGTGAGAGCGACATAAGCGAGGGACTCATGTTACCCACTGTTAAAAATTCTGATCTGAATGCAGACGTGGATTATCCAGTAATCTACACTGAACGAGCAGGTTCTGCTAGCATACAAATCGACGGTTATGTGGCAGTGGCAGACATAAATGGTATTGAATACTTTGGTTCTAGTCCTCAGGCGCCACAGGGCAGTGGAATAAACTCGACAGGAAATTATTCTGCTCAAGTCATCTATTCTATGACCGCATTTGCTATCGTAATAGCTATGGGCGTTTTCTGGTGGAGTAGCAGAATGACACAAACTGCAATCAAAAGAGGTGTAGACAATAGCCCTCCACCATCATTCCAGTATGAAGCACGAAAACACTGGGCAGATAGATTTGATGAAAAATGATCATCCCTATGAAGGGAATTGAAATAGTATTTCTTGCAGTAGGAGGACTTGTGGGAACTTTTCTCAGATATGGAATTACAAAATCACCATTAATTCTTGGTATATTACCTGTAAATGTATTAATTGTAAATATCATTGGAAGTTTCATACTGGGTGCATTTGCAGTATTGTCACAACAATGGAATCTTGATCAAAAATATGCATTACTAATTGCAATAGGTTTCTGTGGTAGTTTTACTACCATGTCTTCATTTGCCTTGGAATCCTCAAATATGGTGGATAACAAACAGTATTCCCTAATGGCACTTAATGTAATTTCAAATGTCGGACTGTCGCTTGGTGCAATATTTGGAGGTAAGACACTGGTAAGCATGATGCTTGGTGGAGGATTGAAATGAGAACCATGAAAATGTGGTCACTTGTTATACGAATCAAAAAGAATGACGCTGTAAGAGGAAAACGTGTACATGCTCTGATACTTGAAATATTGAAAAAAGGATCAATATCTGGTGCCACTGCTTGGACAGGAGTATCCGGGTATGGTAAAAGGGGAAATTCTGACATTCATCAAGAGGGTATATCTATCAACATGCCACTTGTAATGGAAGCAATCGACGAACTATCAAAACTTGAAAAGATTCTGCCTGAAATCAAAGAGCTGGTTGGTGATAACGGTCTGATTACGATGCAGGAAGTTGGTGTTGTCTGAGTTTGTTCTTCCTCGTCATAGAATCTTTATTCAAAAATACAAATTCTAAGAATCTCTAAAAAATCACAACTTGGAACTATTGTAGTGTAAATAGTTTGAATCTGTGGTTCTAGATACTTTTTCTATGATTTATGGTATATGGCGTGCCTATTTCCATGTGTACAGTTAATACCCATGAGTGAATACCCAAGACCATGTCGTCAATAGATAGAGAAATGTTTCCTACTACATGTGCAGACTGTAAAAAAGAAACACAGGTTCCTTTCAAACCAACAGAAGGCAGACCAGTATATTGCAAAGAATGTTTACCAAAACATCGCCCAGCACGCTTTTAGGCTGAAAGACGCTTAAACAATTTTTTTTATTTCAATCTTAAATTATGTCATAATTTTGACACAGCACATGCCATATACAAAAACCTAAGATCTTTCTGCCTTGATTCAAACCAGGTTTTTCATCTTGATATTTTAACGCAACTATAAATGGCAGCATTTTGATTTTTATATCATGTTCAAGAAACTTTCAAATCACATTTTATCTATGATAGTTACAAAAGGTGGTAAATGTTGACACCTCTTAATGTCGCAGTAATTGTCAAGTTGGAGCCAGACTTCTCCGAAGGAAACGTAAGTTACAATCCAGATGGAACACTTAATCGAGCAGAGACTAAAAATATTCTAGGCCCACATAGTGCACTTGCTGCAAGTGCTGCATTTTATTCAAAGGTAAGATACGGAGCACATGTCTCAGTAGGAACAATGGGTCCTCCAAATGCAGATTTAATTCTTCAGAGTGCACAGCAGATATCTGATGCAGACGAGACTTTTCTTTTCAGTGATAGAGTTTTTGCAGGTGCTGATACTCTTGGCACGGCCGAATTACTAAAGGCTGGAATCCTTAAGATGCAGGGAAAAATGGATTTAGTATTTTCAGGACACAGAGCTTCTGATGGAGAGACTGGCCAAGTTGGACCACAGACTGCATGGAAACTTGGGTTTACATTTCTTGGTAATGTTATTGATTATGAAGTAGATGTGGAAAAAAGAACTGTAAGAGCCAAACGCTCAATTCGACTACAGGGATTTCATGATATTATCGAAGAGGTCGAGGCTCCACTGCCAGTCTTTATTGCAATTGATCCTTCATACAAATCTGTATTCAATACTGCTTCGCAAAGACTGGCTTGTGAAAAATACAAAAAAGAGGCAAACGATAGAGCACAAAATTTTAAACAATATCTCAAAGTTTTCAATGCTGAACAACTTGGAGCAGATCCAAAACTCATAGGACTAGCTGGTTCTCCAACTATTGTATTCAAAGTAGAAAAGATTCCAAAAGGAAAAGCTGGTAGACAAGCAGAGGTGGTTGATGGTTCTAACAAGGAAGCGATGGGAAGGATTGTTGCAAGGCTACGTCAAGCATTATCTACGATGGTGATTAAATGACAGACGGAGATTATAGACATCTATATGTTGTAATGGAACAAGAAGAAGGAAAACTAGTTCCAGTGAGTCTTGAGATGCTCTGTGAAGCAAGAAGGCTCATGGATGATTTTAATATAAAATATTCTTCCAATGAAAAAGTTGTCGCACTGCTTCTGGGAGACGGTGTAAGGGAAATATCAAAAGATCTTATTGAACATGGTGCAGATATTGTAGTACTTATAGATAATCCTGAGTTGCGTTATGTAAGAAATACAATTTACACCAAGTTGATTGCCCAGATTGTAACAGATCAAGATGTAGCAGCTAAAGTTGAATCAGTTGATGTTGGTAGTTTCAAAAAGCCGCGCTACATGTTCTTTGCAGCAGATAGTGTGGGAAGGCATCTTTCTTCCACTGTAATGGCAGAGCTCGATTCTGGCCTTGCGTCTGATATTAACAAACTTGTAATTGAGGATCTTCCGCTAACTCACCAAATTAAAACAGCAGGCAAGCCTCTCATATATGAAAAAACACTTGAGATGTATAGGCCTGATTTTTCAGGCTTTTTGTGGACTACAATTCTATGCCTTGATAATAGAAATCCGGCCATCGAGAGAGATTACCATCCACAGGCATGTAGCATAATACCTGGAGTTTTTGAAACTAAAGAATCTGATTCTAGTAGAACTGGCAAGGTTATCGAGTATTCTCCAAGATTTGACCAAAAGGATCTAATGGTTAAGATTCTTGATCGTAAAATTATAAAAAGCGAAGTTGATTTTGATGCCTGCAAAACCATTGTAAGTTTTGGTCGGGGAATAAAGGAATCTCCAGAAGAAAATGTCAAACTAATAGAACAGCTTGCATCCGAGTTAGATGCAGAGATTGGAATTTCTCTACCGTTATCAAAAAAGCCAATTTCAATCAATCAAACAATTGATTCAAAATATTTTATTCCAGACAGAGTGATTGGCAGTAGTGGAAGAAAGGTAAGTCCAAAGTTGTACATTGCAGTGGGTATTAGTGGAGCTATACAACATCTTGCTGGTATGAAAGATTCTGAATTTGTTCTTGCAATAAATCCAGATGAAAATTCCCCAATAAAAGACGAATGTGATATGTTTATCAAAGGAAAAATGGAAGATGTACTCCCACTATTAATTGAAAGTCTTAAAACACAAAAAAAGGTCGTCCAAGCATAGGTGATACATATTGGAAAAGTATGATGTTGTAATTGTTGGTGGAGGCTCTTCTGGACTTGCAGCTCTGAAGCAGTTATCAAACCGAGGCAAACAAGCTATTCTTTTGGAATCAGGCGGTAAGGTTGGTTCAAAGAGTGTTTCAGGAGGAATACTCTACTCAAAAAAACCAAAGAAAGCAAATGTACACAATGTTGAGGATGTCTACGAAAATTTTCTTACTGATGCTCCTGTAGAGAGAAAAATTACAAAATACATTTTGCATTCTACCTCAAAGAACAAGGTCTTTTCAATGGATCTGACATCGGCCCATGAGTACGAGTCCAACTTTGGATACTCTGTTCTCATGAACAAATTAAACAAATGGTTTGCAGACCAGGCAAACGAGAGTGCTCAAAAATACGGTGGAGGAATTATCCCGGGGGTACATGTCAGAGATATAAAATGGGATGGTGATAAAACAATAATCTATACTGATGAACTTGAAGAGATTCAAGCAAGTGCAGTTATTGCCTCTGATGGAGTAAATTCTGAAATTGCAAATATTACAGGTGCTAGAAAAAAATTCTCACCAAGTGAATTATACCAAGGCATAAAAGTGATAGTAAAATTACCAGAGGATCTAATCAATGAAAGATTTGGAATTAGCTCACAAGAAGGTGCGGCTCATCTATTTGCAGGAGATGTTACTCTAAATCACATTGGTGGAGGATTTGTTTATACAAATCAAAATACCTTGTCTGTTGGAGGAGTTTATCATTTAGATTCCTTGCTTGAAAATCCAGTCTCACCCTATGATATGATAGATGCCCTTCTGAAAAATCCTATGATAAGTGAATTTATCAAAGATCAAGTGCCTGTAAAAAAAGAGATAGACAAGAATCTATCCAAAGAAGAACAAATTCGAATTCGCTTTGCAACAGCTAAACTAATCAAATCATGGCAGGAAACAAGGGATGCATCTCTTTCTTCAAGTGGCAGGGACAGGCTAGTCAAAAGTGGGAAATATGCCTCTAAAGATGAAATACAAACACAGTTGTCTTCACTTCAAACTCAGATGGCAGAAAAATTTGGAGTTACACTTGAGACCGATTATGTTGAAGTAGAATATAGCTCAAAACTCATTCCTGATGGAAAGCGAGGCAGGATGAAAAATCCTTTCATTAAAAATGTCTTATTTACAGGCGATGCGGCTGGCAGGGGAATATTCATTGGACCAAAAATAGAAGGTCTTAACGTAGGAATTGATGATGCAGTAAGAGCTGCAAATGCTATTGCAGATGCTCTAGATAAAAATAATTTATCATATGATAATCTTGGTAAGTCATATTCTAACTCTATAGAAGAAAGCCATTATACTAAAGACATGAAAGAGATAGACAAAGACTATCTAAAGATCTTCCTAGATGCCGCAAAAGACATTCCAAAAGATATCCTAAGTTCAAAATATAGTATGGTTATAAAACTAATGTCAAGTAACACTCTGAGAAATTTTTCAGTAGGATTTGCGAATATTTTAGGATATGAAAAATTATTGCCACTAGTAGAATCAGAAGAGACCTATGTCAAAGTTCCAATGGAATTGGCAGATAGATTGGGCAAAAAGATTACTTCTTCTTATATTCTGAGCATACCCTCTATTGCTACGAGAATTGGAAAACTAAATTTCAGTGACGATGAGATGCCTCATATCAAAGTAATAAAACCAGCAAGTGATTTTATGAAAAAAATGGTTACACTATGTCCCACAAGATGTTACTCTATAGAAAATGATAAGGTGATGATACAACATGAAGGGTGCATCGAGTGTGGAACATGTTCTGAAGAAACAGATTGGAAACATACACGTGGAGAAAAGGGAATCACATATCAATACGGCTAGATTCTAGATTTTTTATTATCTTTTAGATTGGATATTTTACAAATGATTTGATTTACCGAGTGATCAAGTCAGGTGTATTTTTTTCTATTTTTCGTAGCTGTTCATAGGCATCTCTGATATATGCATAAAAATCAGGCATTGCGGGGTCTAGCATTGTATATGCCAAGTAAAAGTCTTCAGCCTCTCTTACATACCTCTTAATTTTCTCATTCCCTGGAATTTTTGAAACGAATCTCATGTTGTTTAATCGGTCTGCCAGTTTAATGACCTTCACATCATAATCTGATCTTGATAACATATTGCAATAATCATGGAACCTTTCAAATTCGCGCTCTTTATTGTTAGAACCTTGGTAAATTTCTAATGGCTTTGTCTTAAGAGTTGTAGCCACCTTGTTAACATAATAGCCAAATCTGTGCTCAAAGTACGCATCAAAACCATATGTCTTTGAAGCGTACAGGTCTAAAATTCGTTCATCATCTTCCAAAATATCATGTAACATGGCAGAAACTATCTGTGTGCTTGTCACAGATCTATTTACTGACATGTAATGTCTTATCACATCCATCGTGACTGGCCAAATATGAGTTTCAAGAAATGACGAAGTGCCATCCTCTCGGATCACTCCGGCATGTGCCTCTTTTGCCAACTCTACTGCGCTTTCGACAAAATTAGCTACGTGGAGATTGGTTTCTTTTTCGATAAGTTGTATGATATTATCAGTTTTGATCGATTCCATGTTCTATATTATAACGCTATACTGATTGAAAAATATGATCATTTTTGGTTCTGTTCAGATCATGGGACATAGTTCTACCTGTTTTTTGTCGGGACATGATCTGTTTAAGACATGGTAGAGATTGATTGGGTAATGATAGATTTTGATGATCTTGTACAACATGGAAAAGAGATTGGTACTATTTTACTAATAATTGGAATCATTACCGCAGTTGTGAGATCTATTGTTATGATTACATCTTTACAGGTCAAAAAGATCAAAATGGTGATTTAGTCTACATAGTAGGTCTAAACGGAATACTCTACCGACTTGTAGAATGTCCACATAATCCACCACACACTAATGCTTACCCGACGAGTTTTGACAAAGAGGAGATCCGACGCAGATTTGACAGAACCTCATTTTTGTGTTATGTGTAAACTCTATGAAATTTACAGATCCTTTATTATTTAGAAAGTGTATGATATATCAGTGGCAGAATTAATACTTGATTTCAAACCTTGTAAAGTATGTGAAACCATGATGGCACAGTTAAAGGACAACTCCAACTGGGTTAATCAGATTGAAAAGAATCATTCTATTTACCAATTCGTTTTACATGTATCTCAAGGTCACAATTCCCCATTTGTCTCGCCAATAAAAGAATTAAAAATAAAATAAGTTAATGCCTGATTAGAATCTCAATACTAGATTTTTTATTTTAGGTTTAGTATATTTATTGAAAATAAATTCTAACTAATGAGTTGTCAATTCAGTAGGTTTGATCTTATTTTTCATGTAAGGAATTAGTTTTCTTAGATCTTCCATGGCATCTTCGATATTTTTCTTTTGCTGCATGCCAAGTTTCGGACCAATTCTTTACTCGTATTCAGAAATTTCTACATAGAGTTTTTGTCCCTTGTTCATAAGTTCATGTGCTATTCTGATAGGGTCAGAGTGATTATTCCAACCCCATGTAAGTTTTGAAATCTCTCCAGACGACTCAAAAATTCCATTTAGACTTGTAGGAAGATTTATTCAAAATGTGGGATTTGAAGAAGGAATATCTGTGGAATTTTATATTGAAAAGACATATCATGCATTATTTGATGATCTTAACGGTTCTTTCATGTGCACGTATGATTTTTCACAGATCCAGTCAAATAATGAACGGAGAACCTGGCTTGCAAAATTGGAGATGTGCCATCATGCATCAATATTGAACATATGTGAAAACGCTCAAATCAAGATAAACACACGATGAAAAGTTCTTGAAATTCCATCAATTGACCAATATATCACACATAAATTAATCTGCAAATTTTCAGAAAATTATTCTATTATAAATACTCAAGACCCATCTTTTCAGTAAACATCCGTATTTTTTCATAATCTTTTAAAAATCGCTCTCCTTTTTTTGTAAGACTTATCCCATCGTGATTTTGTATCATCTTTTTCTCTCTTAGTTCATTTAGAAATTTTGTCAGAGAATCATAAGACAAACTGCTAAGAAACTGAATCCTAGTGGGTCTTACAATGTCTGAATTCTCACTTTCTTGCATTATTGAATTTAATATGGCATAGTAAATCTCTAGTTTATTTCGGCGCTCACGTTTTTGTAATGTTTTCATCTTATGCTCCTCCTTCATATGGTGGTTTTAACTCTTTAAGATTCTGTTTTCTGTTGCCACTAGAATCGTATATAATTTTTGCAAAAATTCCAAGTCCAATGTCTTTTACAAGAAATGCCGTGATTACAGAACTGAGACTACTCTGCAGACTAAAAAGTAACAGTGAAACTTGACCTATCAGAAAAATACCGTATACAAATGGAATGTAAGTAAATTGCTTTCTTGGATTGAAAATTGTGCTCTTAAATGATATGATTATAACATATACCAATGCAGCGATGTTGAATATTCTGAAATATTCTGAATAATCTGTAACTGGGGAAGACTAGAGTTATTGAAAAACCATGTTGCCAGAATTATAGAAGAAACTGGTATGGTGGATAACATACAAATTTTTAATGTAATGTTTGATCTTTTTCCTTCAGGTGCAGATATAAAATATGTCAATGCTAGAAACACAAAAGCAAAAGACATTGTAACGAGTCTCAGCCAGAAAAATACGTTAAACAAATTTGAATTATTTATAGTAGGGAAAATAAAAATCATAAAAATATCTGTAAAAGACATGAACCCAAAGCTTAGAATGATTCCAAGTAAGACGTTGCTTTGAATTGTTTTGTACATTCGGTAGGCATAGATCGAAATAATGGCCCCAAAGCAATAGATGCAATCTTACTTAGCTGGAAAATCGGATGAAATGAAGAATTCTGAAAAGTATTGTAGATTCCGCTGTGTATTAGATTTTCTAACTACTACCTAGGTGTTTTTCCATTATAAAATTTGTCGTCTTATTTAAAATTTAAAAAATGAAATTCTAACTAATATAATTGATAATTAGGAACAAATTTTTATCATAATGCCAAGTTTGTAGCTGGTAGATAATTTCAAACAACTGGCACAAGTGTGACGGCACTTCAACCACCTAGTCTCCTTTACTAGGTAGGAATTGTAATTTTCATATTTTGTCTAGAATCATAATCCATGCCTAATGTCTGTTAGATGCTAATCAATCACAATAAATTACTGACTGCAAAATAATTATTCGCCCCAATATGCACGCAGACGGACTGGGATGATGAAAGATGATTTTTGGTCCACCCAGCCGTGCTACAGGGCACCCCGGTAATAGAACAAGATGAGGATTAAGGCTAAACGTACCAATGACTCTGTGTGGGTCAGAACCGGGGGACATTTTCTTACCTATATTTTCTAAAAATATCTACAATCAAAAGGATTTTTGAGATTTTACACAATAAATCAGAACTTAATTCAACTATGGTGGTATAATGATCCTTGTACGAGGGCGACAGATCCATTGATATATTTGCATTGTATAGGTAATGCATGGCAACAGCATATGTGCTAATAAATTGTGAACTTGGCTCAGAAGAATCTATAATTTCGCAACTCAAAGCAATTAACGGAGTCAAGGAAGTTCACGGTACCTTCGGAGCCTACGACATTCTAGCAAAGATAGAATCTCCAACAGTGGAAGCACTAAGAGAGATTATCACCTGGAAGATTCGTAAAATAGAGAAGATTCGCTCAACTCTAACCTTGATGGGCATAGAAGGTCAAAGCTAAAATCTCTGTGGAAAAATTTCCGCTCATATTTTTAAAACTATCCCAGAGGATTCTCTAATTTTTATGCAAAGACCTTTTAATTGTGTTATAATCTTTGCACCATGTGCTTCTTCACTTTATTTTTCTAGTAAAAGAAGAGGAACTTGAATCAAGGAGATGGGAGTTTGAGTATGTGCAAAAAATGGCCAAATTCTACAAAATCTGGATAGAAAAAACGTTTTCACGAACAGTTGAGGTCCAAGCAGATGAGATGATAGTAAAAACTAGTGGACGATTAAGAATTATTGATACTCCAACATTACTGCTAGACCATGAAAGCAGGGGAACTGATATTTTTCATTTTTATCTTACTTATTTTAGGCCAATCTGGACTGATTGTACGTGTGAAGGATACTTTGCAGATAATTTTGGCATGGTCCAGTGGACCAAGAGTCCACAGCGAGATGATATAAAATATTTAATGGAGATAAACTGCCCCAAAGTATCACATGAGATATCTCACGAATTTCTAAGACAGGCCGGATACAAAAATTACAAAGAATTAGTTCATGAAATATGGGACAAGCATCTTTTTGCATCGTTATCCTATGAGCATTATGATTCAAATTATTTGCAAACAGAAAATAATGCTATCTTTGCAACTTTGGATGCTTCTAGTTTGCATTCCTAGTATACACGCATTACTAGTTTGTAATGGCGATAAAAGACTATAAGTAAGTAATTTAGAGTTTTTTTATGCCAGAATTTACTTGTCCAGATTGTGGTAAGAAACTATATCACGAAAATGATACCACACTAACTGTGGAAAAACAAGTACACGTAAAATTTTGTCCTGCTAAGAAAAAGCATTAGCACTTGGTGACAGAATAAATTCTGTCTTGGAAACTTGCTGTCTTAAAATCAATCTTATTTTGTGGATCTTTCTTGCGAGTCTGTACTTAGTTTTTCCAAAGTAACTAGTGCCTCTCCATCAAATCCAACTGAAGATCCAAAAACTCCCTCTGCAAGCTGATTTCCATGCTCGCCTTTTTTGATATCATCAACCATTTCATAAAACTTGATTGCTTCTCTTTTTGATGCTGCACCACCTGAAGACTTGTTTAAACCAACTGCGATATACATGCCATTATTTTTAACTGCGATAGGAACCTTGTAGATTTTGCCTGAATGGCCTGGAATTTTTTCGTTCAACAAAATTTCACATTTATGGAACATGCTTGAGATGTATGCAAAAAATCGATAGTTTGCATATGAGCCAGATGCATCTTCGTGACAATCAACAAAAACCTTGTGCAAAAGTTCTAGAGCAGAATCATTCATGCTCTGCAGACGTTCTTCAATTCTTCCTTTTCTAACCAGATCAGATTTACAATCAGCGGCAATTTTTTCTAAAATGAAAGGAGGCAGATTATAGTTTTTCAAAGTGGAAACAAAAGTTCCAGTCTTGGAAGCTCCAAATGTTGGAAAGTTTCCTCTACTCAAAACGGATTACCTCGAACATTTAATATTTTAAAATTCATTCCCACTTCCCCAGCGACAATACTTGGAGCCTTTTTCCTTATAACTGTTAGGTAAAGGAGAGATCAGATGGTGGGGCCGACCGGAATTGAACCGGCGACACACGGGTCACTACAGCTCCAAACTGTACATCATCCTAACGTCAGTGAAGCTTGTGAAACCACTGGAGCCCTTAGCGGTGATCAATGTGATCTAAACTGTCGCCATACCAGGCTAGGCTACGACCCCACGTAATGAACATAAATGCACTTGAATTTTAATTTACTCAAGTTTCTGAAGATTTATTGATGGTATAATGATACTTTAAGCGTTGAACTTCACCAAATCAAGGAGTGGAAAAGCTTAGTCCGTCCAATTATCATAATCTTGGGAGCAATTCCAGTCTTGGCTGCACTTTTCATTGTAGTTCCAACACTTCTTAGACCTGAAATTACAAATGTTGCAGTCAATGCTGACGATGTTATCTCTTTACAGTACAGCAAACAACATATGAAAAAAATTTCATTTGGTCTTACGCAGAACATTGGAGCTGAAACAACCGAAGTTTTGACCGTATCTAATGATGGTCAGACAAGTTATAGTTTAACAAAAAATGGCTATTCTGCTCCTGATGTAAAATATCAATTGCCAAAAGAAGAGGTTACACGTCTGACTGCGCTTGTAAAAGAGACTGGATTTATGGAGATTCCACAAACATCCATTCCAGTAAAAAGTGATCTAAATGAATATGACAAGTATGGACTAGAAGTCACACTGGATGGTAAATCAGTCAACATATCATGGCCTGACCAGAATTCCACTGACCAATTCATTCCTCCTCTGATTACCCAAGTTCAAACCAGTCTAGACGGTGTAATTGCAGAAATAACAAAATAAATAGCCTAACACGTGATCAAAATTTATGATTCCACTTTCTGGCGATCTGGGTAATGCTAAAGGAGTAGTTAGGGAAAATGTTGGCTCGTTTGGAACTACACGAGGTACTTCTACTCTAAAACGCGGTTTTGCTCACATGCTAAAAAATGGAGTTGTGATGGATGTTACAACTGTAGAACAAGCCCAGATTGCAGAAGAAGCAGGTGCTGTTGCAGTAATGGTTTTAGATAAACTTCCATCAGATGTTAGAAAAGCTGGCGGTGTTGCAAGAACTGCAAGTATTAGGATTATTCAAGAAATTATGGACTCGGTAACAATTCCGGTTATGGCAAAATGTAGAATAGGTCATGTGTACGAAGCAATGGTTTTACAAGAAACAAATGTTGACATGATTGACGAATCTGAAGTTCTAACTCCTGCTGACGAAAATCGTCATATATGGAAATGGGATTTTACTACTCCGTTTGTAAATGGTGCAAGAAATCTAGGTGAAGCATTAAGAAGAATAGAAGAAGGTGCAGCAATGATTAGAACAAAAGGAGAGCCTGGTACTGGAAATGTTGCAGAAGCTGTGATTCACATTAAAAATGTCAACACAGAACTGCGACGCATAAAATCAATTTATGATGCAGGAGATGAGCAAGACTTGATAAGTGTTGCAAGAGAATTCAAAGTTTCATATTCTGTTTTAGAGGAGACTGCAAGTTTGGGCAGATTACCTGTTGTAAATTTTGCAGCTGGTGGAATTTCAACTCCAGCTGATGCAGCATATTTGATGACACTTGGATGTGACGGAGTATTTGTTGGTTCGGGAATATTCAAGGCAGATGATGCAAAGGAAAGAGCTCAAGTTATTGTACTTGCAACAACATTCTGGGAAGATCCAGACAAGGTAAAGGAAGCACAAAAAATGATTGATGAGAGACAATCAATGTTGGGACTAGATACAAAGAATCTTGATCTTCGAATGCAAGAACGTGGTAGTACCGCATGAGCGGAATCAGCATAGGTGTATTGGCAGTTCAGGGCGATGTTGCAGAAAATATCATGGCAACAAAGATGGCACTAGAAGAACTTGGCCTTGAGGGAATAGTAAGTGAGGTCAAGACACCTGAGCAGATCTCAGACATTGATGGATTGATTATTCCAGGAGGAGAAAGCACAGTAATTGGCACCTTGTCGATGGTAAATGGTTCGCTAAAAAAAATTAAAGAAAAAATTGCAAGCGGAATGCCTGTCTTTGGAATCTGTGCGGGAATGATTATGCTATCAAAAAAAGCAAAAGATAGAGTACTTGGAGAGATGAACCAGCCATTGTTAGACTTTCTTGATGTCAAAATAGAGAGAAATGCATTTGGAAGACAAAAGGATTCATTTGAATCCGTTATATCTCTTGACAAAATTGGCATCTTAAAATTTCCAGGAGTATTCATTAGAGCACCATCCATACTAGAAACAGGAAAAGATGTCGAAGTCTTGTCAAAGTTTAATGAAAAGATAATTGCAGTAAAGCAGGGAAATATACTAGGTACTTCATTTCATCCTGAATTGACAGGAGACTTGTCATTACACAAATACTTTGTAAATCTAATCAAAGCAAAGCATTAGAGATTCTATAACAGAAAATACCGATTATATTAAATTCAGTACATGTTATGGTAAAATAGTAATGCAAATAGAAACAACTCCTGATCTAGTTTCAAAGGTTTATGCCAAAATTGAAGAAAATATTGCAAAATATAGAAAACTTGTCAACAGACCGCTTACTCTGACTGAAAAAATTCTAGTTGGCCATCTTGATGATATACAAAGCGCAAAGGATCTAGAGCCTGGTAAGAGTTACTCATTTCTTCGACCTGACAGAGTTGCATTACAAGATGTAACAGGACAGATGGTAATTTTACAATTCATGCAGTCTGGTCTTAAGCGAAGTACACTTCCAACAACTGTGCACTGTGATCATTTGATTAGAGCCAAAGTTAGCGGAGATGTGGATATCAAAGTTGCACTAGATGAGAACAGTGAAGTCTACAAGTTTCTTGAATCGTCTTGTAGGAAATATGGAATTGGATTTTGGAAACCAGGTGCGGGAATTATTCATCAGGTTGTACTAGAAAATTATGCTTTTCCAGGTGGATTGATGATTGGAACTGACTCGCATACGCCAAATGCAGGTGGTCTAGGTATGCTAGCTGTTGGTGTGGGTGGTCTAGATGCAACTGAGGTAATGGCAGGATTTCCATGGGAACTTCTATATCCAAAAAGAATTGGCATACATCTAAAAGGTGAACTAAACGGATGGGTTGCACCAAAAGATGTCATACTGTATGTAGCAATGAAACTTACAGTATCAGGTGGAACAAATGCTATAGTGGAATATTTTGGACCTGGAACAAAATCAATTAGCTGTACTGGTAAAGCAACCATTACCAACATGGGTGCAGAGATTGGTGCAACATGTTCTGTATTTCCATATGATGATAAGATGGAAGTTTATCTAAAATCAACTAACCGTGGAGAAATTGCACAACTTGCAAACAAGCACAGAGAAATTCTTGTTGCAGATCCTGAAGTTGAGCAAAATCCGGAAAAATATTTTGATAAAGTAATAGAAATTGATCTATCTGCATTAGAGCCATATATTGCAGGTCCGCATACTCCAGACCTTGCAAGACCGATATCACAGCTTGCAGATGATGTCAAGAAAAATAATTATCTTGATACAATATCTGTAGCTCTTATTGGAAGTTGCACCAATTCTTCTTATGAAGACATGACAAGAGCTGCATCTGTTGCAGAGCAGGCCAAGTCTCATGGAATTGGTATCAAAATTCCTCTTCTAGTAACTCCAGGTTCGGAACAAATCCGTGCAACAATTGAACGCGATGGACAGATGAAGACTCTAAATGATATTGGAGCAACTGTTCTTGCAAACGCATGCGGTCCATGCATAGGGCAATGGAATAGACCTGAGATGAAACCAGGCGAGCCAAATACTATAATCACTTCATTTAATCGGAATTTCCCTGGACGAAATGATGGTAGAAGAGAGACGATGGCCTTTATGGGTAGTCCTGAACTAATTGTTGCACTTGCACTTGGTGGAAGGTTATCATTTAATCCGCTTAAAGACACTCTCAAGGGACATGATGGAATAGAGTTCAAGCTAGAGCCTCCAAAAAAGGCACCAGAGGTTCCATCCAAGGGATTTTCAAATATTGGAGATATTTATGTTCCACCTGCTGCAAATCCAGACGAGATTACAGTTGTAATTAATCCATCAAGTGGGAGATTGCAAAAACTAGAACCATTTTTGAAGTGGGATGGCAAAGACTTTGTTGAATTGCCATTATTGCTAAAAGCTAAATGCAAGTGCACAACAGATCACATATCTCCGGCAGGTGCGTGGCTGTCATTGCGTGGTCATATCGATAAAATAAGTGACAATGTATTTCTTGGTGCAGTAAATGCGTTTACTGGAGAAGTTGGTAAAGGAAAGAACGAACTAAATGGAAATACTGAATCATTTCCAGTTATAGCAAGACAGTACAAAGACAAGGGACTCAAATGGATTGTTATTGGTGATAATAATTACGGTGAAGGCAGTAGCCGGGAACATGCTGCCATGTCTCCAAGATATCTTGGATGTGGCGCAGTAGTTGCAAGAAGTTTTGCTAGAATACATGAAACTAATCTAAAAAAACAAGGGGTGCTTGCACTTACTTTTGTAAATCCTGTGGATTACGACAAGGTTCAAGAGACTGATAAAATTAGCATCTTGGATTTGTCCCAGATGCAACCGGGAAAAAATGTTAAATGCATTTTACACCACCCGGATGGAACAAAAGACGAGATTTTGCTAAAGCACTCATACAATGATTTTCAGATAAAGTGGTTCAGGGCAGGCTCTGCTTTGAATATTTTGCGTGAAAGAGAAGCTCAGGCCAACTAGAAAAGCAAGAACTAATAGTTTGGGAACCATTATTTTCGATCAGTCTTGAGCCATACATTTGATCCAAATGAACTCTACAATAGAGTAGTTCATTATTACATTGACAAAAAGGGATATTCAAAAGAGCAGGCAAATGAGATTGCCCGTAAGGTTGTTGAGAGGGAAAAAACCAGGTATACGTGTAAGAATGTTAATTGTGGCCATGGCATGTATGACCATATACGACACAACGAGACTTGTCTTGTACTAGACTGCGACTGTAGACAATTTGTCAGTTAGATACTTGCAACAAAATCTTTCCAAGCTGATTACTCTTTTCCATTTTTTGGTGTGCAATTTTAGCATCTTTTAGTTTGAATGTATCACCAATTACAGGTTTTATCTTTTTTAATTTCATAAATTTGTGTAGTGATACTAGTTGTGACTTTGATCCCAGATATGCCCCAATTATTTGAGCTTCTTTGCTGTAAAATGCTCTGATGTTTACTGTAACTTCACCTCCTGTTGTAGTACCACATGCTACCATCTTTCCTTTTACTTTGAGAACTTCAAGGCTTATAGGCCAAGTCTTTGCTCCGACATGATCAATTACTGCATCCACTCCAACTTGATTTGTAATTTTTAGAACTTGTACCGTTACATCCTGAGTATTTCGGTCTATTACAAAATCTGCACCTAGTTTTTTTGCAAATTTTATTTTGTTCTTGTCTGACGCAATTGTTATGATTTTCAATCCTTTGGCTTTTGCAAGTAGTATAGCTGCAGAACCTACTCCACTGTTTGCTCCCCAGATTAAAACGATGTCACCTTTTTTACAACTTGATCTTTCCAACATGTTCCAAGCTGTAAGATATGAGACATTGATTGCAGCAGCTTCTTTATCTGATAGCCAACCTGGTTTTTTTATTATATTCTTCTTTGGAACTGAAATTAATTCAGCATAGCCTCCTCTGTACTTTCCAAATCCACCAATTATTCCAAAAGAGACTCGTGGGACATTGGTATCAAAAGCAGGATACACAATTACCTTGTCACCTTTTTTGAAATCTGCAAATCCTTCAAGTAATGTTCCACTGATATCACAGCCTAAAATGTGTGGAAATGATACTTTTTTTCCTATAATCCCGTTTCTTACCCAGATATCCAGGTGGTTTACTGCGCAATAGTTTACATTGACTAGGACATCTCCTTTTTCAGGGACAGGATCTGGAATTTTTTCATATGATAAAACCTCAGGTCCACCATGTTTTCTAATTACTATTGCATTCAACTAATATTTCCAAGCAGAATTGTTATTTAAATAAAAAAATTTCCCAGAGGTCGGTTATCAAATATGAAAATCCTATTTATCCATAAAATACTCTTTGGATCAATATCTTGTATTGAAAATTGCTCCAATACTAGTGGCAGTCTTACTGTCATCAAGTTTTATTGTTCCAGTTTGGGCGGCAAGTCTGGTATTGAAAGTCTCTTCAATATCTCCTCCAGATAGAGCAGTTCTAACAAATTTCCCTGTCGATCTCAAGATCAAGGTAACTCGTGATGGTCTTCCTGTAGAGGGAGCCAGAGTCCAATTCTGGATGATGGGAGGCTCGCATGATGCAGGAATGCATAATGCATTTTTGACCGTAACTGACTCATCAGGTTATGCAAATCTTACACTGTTAAATCAAAACACATTGGATCAAGGTTCATTCATGTGGTATGCTGATGCAGTACAACCTGGTTTTAGAGGTGGAGCTTCCAAAGTCATCTCCTTTACCAATCCTTTTACCAGTACAACTGGACTCTCGAGCTCTGGTGCCACAGTTTCAACTGATCAAAACGAGTATTCTTTGTCAGGTAATGGTGCAAGTGTTGTAATTCACGGCAATGTAAATAATTATCATTCAGGTCAGCCAATAATTCTTAAAATAAAACCACCCAGTGGCAGGACTGTTCAAATGGTTGAATATGGCTCTTATCTTGGCGTATTTCAAAGTGTATATGAGATTGGGCAAAATTCTGAACTAGGAGCATACACCGTGACCGTATATCATAATTATGTCGTCTCATCGACAGCTGAATTTCATGTTGTAAAATAATCATGCCAATCAAAACCACTCTTGATAATCTGGTTCGTCCTTTTTATTAAAAAAAGACTATTGTATTTCAATGAAATCTTTAAGGTGCAATATTGATTGGTATCAAACCGGTACACTGCTTGGCGTCTTGGCACTGATTACCCTTTTTGCACTACCTCAATTAGCCTTTGCACAACAGGCCAGTCAGAGTCCACCCTCATCTGGTCAAGGACAGCAAAATGGCATTCCTCTTGGTCCGCCATATGAAACCTCACAGCCAATACATAAAAGTACATACGCGTTGATTGGCGGCATTGGCATAGCCATAGCAATCGGTGTGGGAATTGTAATAAAGCGCAAAAAAAAGAGTACTCAAAGCCTAAGGTAATTGAAAACTTTAACAATTCTTTCCTATTTTTCATGTGAAAATAAGAATATAGTTTTAAACTTGCAAGTATTGAATTGATACTTGATCAAAAAAAATTTTACTAGATCAAAGTTTACTATTGAATAAAAAAATAAAAGCAAGTTCTGCGTAATTATATATTAATGAATAATCCTAATTCAAAAATCTCAGTCAAACAAGGAAGATATGATTGATTTTAGTGATTCTTTAGCAGTCTTTTCAGTAATCGTTCTAATAATATCTGTAGGTATTGGTACTGCATACTATATCGATAAGACTATGCGAGATAAAAAAAACCGAACTCCTATTTTTGGTAAATTTCAAAGAACTAGATATGGAGATGGGTCATGGTCGATTTTACTTCATTCACCTAGTAAATCTATGGCAAGATGCAATGTTACATTTAGAGATGTTCCACTTTTTGAAAATGGATCTAATCTTTACGAAAAAAGTCTAGCATTGGAGGAAGGCGTGGCATTTCTCATACCACATGCTTCTGAAAATGACGATGGATTGATAAAAATCAGGAATGGAAAAATGGTTCTAGTTAAAGAAAAATTTAACACAATTCCAATACGTTGATAGAATAAACTCCTACCTTGACAAAAAAATAGGTGAAATCATGTTCTTCCTCCATTTGTAACGAATCAAAATTATTAGTCATTTTATAAGACAGTTAGTTTTGTATTGTTTTTAATGCAGAAAAAACAATATTATCGTATATTTCTATTTGGTGGCCTGATGCTAACTGGCGTAATTCTTATTCTTGTGGCATATCTGTCTAAAACACATTTCATAAAAATCTAAACTTGTTAACCAAAGGAACAATGCTTATTGGTTAGCGAGACGTATGGATGCTATTGGTGACTGCACTTGAAAATCACCATGGGGACATTCCACACAAGATGTCAGGCAGGACAGATGATGCATTGATGGAAGATTTGTTTGAAGTGATTTTTAGACCTGATCTTGTCACAATAGCAAGTGTTATGACATGGAATGTCATAACACTGGAACATACTAAAACGGCATATGATGCGGCTAGTATCATGATGGAAAAAAATATTGGAAGTGTCATAGTAACTGCATATGGAAAAGCCTTTGGCATAGTTACAGAAAAAGACTTGGTGCGTATATCGGGATTTCTAAATGTACCTGCCAAGAGTCTAATCTTGAGCTATCTTGCATCGACCACTAATTTGTGCAAGGCCAACTCAAACGATTCAAGAGGCATCGGATATAATGAGAGAATGTAATATATCGCATCTTCCGATATTGGAAAAAGATAGAATTGTTGGAATGATTACTATGAAAGATCTAGCCATGTATTTGTTTTATACTTGAAAAAATAAAAAATTAAGAAAAGATCTTATGGACTACGTGCTGGTTTCCAAGATGTGAACCATGACTGGATTATGCCTGCATCCATAGTTGTAAATGCCTTCAAGTTGTCATGAAATGTCTTCATGTTCTGCCTTGTTGCATCTATTGCAGTTATTAGCGCCTTGTTCTGCAGAGAATTAGTTTTCACAAACTCATCTGTTGCATCGTTGATTGATTTTAGATAAGACTGGGGAAGATTTGATCCTAGTCCACTCTTTGTAATCATCTCTTGCTGGAATGCCATTGTATTGTCTAATGTATTCTTACATCCCACGATAAACTCCTGCTGGAGTTGAGATACTGCATCCATGCATTGTATTACATTTTTCTCGGCTTCTTCAAAGTAACGGGTTAGATTTTGTCTGTATACTGCATAGATTTCTCGAGTATCTGGTTTGCTTGTCTTCTCGCTTAACATCTCTGTTTTACTCATGACATTATTGTATGTCATTATCTCATAAACAGATTGACTATAGAATCATTAGATCTACATAGCATATGTGGTGAATTATTTACTATGACATATTTCAGAAATAAATCATGATTGTCTTCTAGGTGAAAAATAAAAAAAGGAAAAAAGTTTCTTGCGAAACTATTATGAAGTTGTTCCTGATGGTGCGGTACTGGTAGATGGTGCTTGTTTATTCCATCCTTGTCCACCGTGTTTGAAACCTCCATTCATTCCTCCTTGATGACCCATGCCAAAGCCATTGAATGTATGACCTGCTGAGACATTGAGCACTGCTCCACTTGATGGATCGACAATCACGGAGTAAACCATGTTGTTACCGTCAATTACCTTGAAGGAATATACAAGAGAACCTTGTACTGGTTTCAAGCCTCCACTGATCACTTTTCCATTGCTAATTGGTGCAGTTGATGAACCATCTGCAGCAGTTGTTGCTGCGGCAGAAAAGTCTACTGACACCTTTGACATGAGTGACTGTTCAATGTTTATTGAACCAGTGATCTTTGGTGGTGTATTTGTACCTGTTGCACTCTGTGCAGATGCTGCGCCCATTCCTGCTGTGGCAAATATTGCCAAACCGATTATGATTGCAAGCATCTTTTTGTGTGCTGTTAGGTTTTGTGTATTCATGCCGTAATTACTGTAAACTCGATATAAAGAATTGTGACACATTGTTCAGTAACAATGTTCTTTTGTTAAGAATACGTGAGACGTGTAGATACAAAGTTTGATTTTATGAGGTGTACGGTACAATGCCCTCTTAAAAATAGTGAATATTTGTTTCTTCTAGTTTAAAAAATGAAAAACAGTTTGCAAATGTTTGCAAACAAAACATGTTATTTTAATAACTGATTTTGTAATGATTAGTAGTTCTGTAGAGAAATATCTCCTACCAAGAAAATATTCTCTACAGTTCTAATTTACATAAATTTTTACAAAAGTTTTCTCAAATGAAGATTTCTACTTGGCACTCTTATCCATCTGGATCATTCCAAAGATATTTCCTTCAGTATCCATACATGTTGCAAAATATCCAACTGCTGGAATTGGCATCTTTGGTATGAGTATCTGACCACCTTTTGACGCAATTTTACTTGTATAAACATCAAGGGATGGTACTTCTATGGTATTTGTCATGCCTATCTGTCCTGGCATTCTTCTTGCAAGACCTCCGTTAATTCCAGGCTGGTCGCTCTCGCCAGTCTTTACCATCCAGTATTCCATTGGACCATCCCACTTGTCAAACTTCCATCCAAATACTTCGGAATAGAACTTTTGTGCCCGTTCTAGGTTATCAGAAGGAATATCAAAATGTGTAATTCGTGGCATTGTACACTAGTAATTTTAATCTTATTTAAATCTCAAAATCTAAACTAGATTTTACTATTTTATGTTGTGCATAACTTTGAGATCTTTTGCAAATGGCTCCAAACTTTGAGGAATAGTAATCTCTATTGTATCCTTTAGGGATAAATTCTTGCTCTTTTTCTTGTTCCACACTTCAGAATTAAATTCCGTTATTTCCTTTGTATATTTTGTCCAATCTTCATGTCCCTCAGATTCTACAAATTTTTCATGGTGTATTGTTTTTTGTGAATAAAGATTTTGCCACAAATAATCTGTAATAAATGGAGTAATTGGTGCAAGCAATATCAAAACAGAGGACAGTACCTTATGCAGTGTAAATATTGCACCATCTCGCTCTTCTTCTGTAAAGTCAGAGCTGTATGCTCTTCCCTTGACCATTTCAATATAATGCGCTGCAAACAAATTCCATGTAAATTCTCTTAATGCTGTAGCTGGAATAAAGAAATTATACTCACTATACCCCTTTTTGCATTCTGAAATTACTTTATCAAGTTCTGATAATATCCACTTGTCAGAAGGACTGGGCTTGCCAGACTTTACTATTACAAACCCAGAAAGAAATCTTGAAACATTCCAAAGCTTGCTTAGGAATTTCTTTGTAGTCTCTATCTTTTGTTCAGAGCATCTAAAGTCATATCCTACGTTTATCTCACTTGCACTCCAGAATCGAAAAGTATCTGCACCAAACTTTTGTATGACCGGTAAAGGATCAATTACATTTCCTTTGCTTTTACTCATCTTTGCACCGTGCTCATCCACACCATATCCCATAATCCACGCATCAGTCCATGGGGTCTTGCCAGTGAGCTTCTCACATCGTAATATGGTATAGTAAAGCCACGTACGCACGATATCCTTTGACTGGGGTCGTATGGTAGTAGGATATGTTTTGTTGAAAAACGCCTCATCCTGCTTGTATTTTGTAATATACAAAGGTGATACGGACGAGTCCATCCAAGTGTCAAAGGTTCGCGGTTCTCCTACAAATTCTGTAGAATCACACTTCATACATTTTGTTATGGGACTGGAATCCTTCCAAGGTCTGTAATATTTCCCAGGTTCAGGTACATGTGGTTCGTTGCATTTTTTGCAATACCATATGGGAATTTCAGTTCCATAAAATCTTCTTCTAGATATTGGCCAATCAATTGATATTGATTCTAGCCAGTTCATCAATATCTGCTTGTGCATTGGAGGATGGAAATTAATTTTCATGCCAAGTTTTTTTATTTTTTCAACAGAATCTTTTTGTTTTAGATAATACTCCTCCATGGATATTATCTCAATTGCAGTCTTGCTTCTCTCGGATATTGGAGTCCTGTGATTTATGTTATCAATCTTTTCAACAAAACCTTGGTTTGTCAAGTCTTCAATTATTTTTTCCCGTGCTTGTTTTACTTTGAGTCCTGCATATGCTCCTGCAACCTCTTTCATTCTTCCATTCATGCCAACTGCAGCAATCTCTTCAAGTTTTAGATCTCGAAATAATGCAACGTCGTTTTGATCACCATAGCTACAAACCATTACAGCACCAGAACCAAATTCCTTTTCAGCAGATGGATGTGCCTTTATCTCTACTTCTCTATTTATCAGCGGAATGATTACTTTTTTTCCAATAACATCTGTATATCTTTCATCTTCTGGATTTACTATGATGGTCTGACATGCACATAATAATTCAGGTCTAGTACTTGCTATGATGATATTTCTCTGAGAATCTTTTACTTGGAATTTCATGTGGACTAGTTTTGTAGGGATGTCTTCGTAAACTATCTCGGCATCTGCAATTGTAGTACCTGTTACCCAATCATAGTTGTTGGGCCTGTTTGCAAGATAGATCTGTCCTTGTTTCCACATGTCAATAAACGTGGACTGGGTTAAAGTACGATATTTCTCAGAGTCTGTTCTATAATATTCTGCAAAATTGCCACTCAGGCCAAGACTCTTCATTATTTGTATCATCTCTGCCTCTAAATCATCAAGCGCAGTCTCACATAATTTCAGAAACTCTGCCCTGTCTGTCTCATGCATTCTAATTCCATGCTTTTTCTCTGTGTACATCTCAACAGGAAGGCCATTTCTGTCAATTCCTATTGGAAATAGAACATTCTTTCCTGACATTCTTGCAGTTCTTGCAATCATGTCTATCTGTGCATAGTGAGAAGCTGCTCCAATATGCCATGGTCTTCCAGATGGATATGGCGGTGGAGTATCAATTACAAAGATGTCTCCCTCTGGCTTGAAATCGTAAATGCGTGTATCCTCCCATTGTTTTAGTATCTGTTTTTCAATCTCGGGATTCCAAGCAGTTTCCTTGATAGTTGGTTCCATGTCCTAAATCTTTGAGATCTGTGATATGATATGGGCTCCCTTGTTATAGCCCTCATAAATGTAGACACCTACTGCTTCGATATTTTTTGGCATCTTTGGAACTAGCAGCTTGATTAATTCTGTGGATAAATTTTCCACTGTTGCCTCTCCTCTCAAAAGATAAGTTGTATGTTTTGGAACCTGGAGATCAAATCGTCCCTTTGGACCATCAAATGCAATTCTATAATGCTCCGCATCTTCTTTTACCAAGTATTTTTCATTGATGAAAAATTTGTGATCCATTACACCAATTACTTCTTTGATTATCTTCTTTGCCTCTCCAAAGTCCATTAGCAAATTATTCTTCATCTCTCCTACTAGTTCTACAGTAACTGATGATGTGTGTCCGTGCAATATTGAACACTTTTCAACTAACGGTAAAATGTGTGCATAATCAAATGCAAATGCGGGGTCTTCCATGAATATAGATCCTGTCTGCACCTCTCGAGTCTTGTAAAGTATGATGTCTTGTAGTTCTGATAGTCTTGCTGCAAATTTTGGATGGCCCATTGCTATAATTTTTACATCTGTTAATTCTTGCTTGAGTTCCTTGTATTTTGTTATGTCGCTTTCAACATCGATTACTTCGATTATTCCCTTGTCTGTCTTAAAATCTACTTTTATCTTGTTACCGTTTTTTAATGTAATGCTATAATCATACTGATATTCAATTTGCAAAAATTCCAACATCTGGGCAATTGAGAGCTCAGTTCTGCTTCTCAAGAGATTTCCTTTTCCATCAATATACTTAAAATCCGCATCCAAGATTGCAGAGCCAGTTGACATTTGAAAAAATATGCCTAGTCCGTATATAAATTCTGTACAGGTGGAAAAGTGAGGGTTCTTACTTTCTGAGTAAATTTAGAGTCCTTGCAAGGACGATATCATTTTGCGTAATTCCTCCAGCATCATGAGTTACCAAATCTATTGAAATCTTGTTGTATACGTTGAACCATTCTGGGTGATGATTCATCTTTTCTATGTGAATTGCAGCTCTTGTCATAAAACCAAAGGCCTCGACAAAGTCATCAAACACATAGTCCTTGTGTAATTTTCCATTTACAACACTCCATCCTGACAATTCTTTTAATTCTGTTTTAATTTGTTCATCAGACAGTCTCATCATTTGTATTATTTTTCAAAGAATCTTATATTTAACTCTCAAATCAAGTCTACTATAGAATGGTTGATGTAAACTTGTCAGATCTTGAAAAAAAACTATACCAAGTTATGGTACAGTCTTTAGAAAGTGTCAAAGACTCAAAACCAATAGGCGTTTCTTTTTCAGGTGGAGTAGACAGCTCACTTTTAGCAAAAATTGCAAAAGATTTTGGTTATGATATAATGCTTTTAACAATGGGTTTTGAAGATTCGCATGATGTCGAGTTTTCAAAAACTATGGCAAAGACACTTGGCATACGACATGAAATCGAACTCATATCTGAACAAACATTCTCAGATGTAGCAAGAAAAATTTCTGATATGATCAACGTTGACAATTTATCATGGAATGAAAACTGTATTGCATTTTATTATGTTGCAAAACTTGCTAAAAAGCACAATATCTTCAAAGTCATGACTGCTAATGGAATAGATGAACTATTTTGCGGTTACAACTCTTATCGAGACTTTATCCCAGAAGGTGAAGATGCAATTGTTGGATTGATGAAAGAAAAACTAGACAATGAAATACGCATGATGAATGTAGTAAATCAAATCACTTTAGAGTTTGGAGTCCAGATTGTCCAGCCTTTTCTATCTGAGAAATTTATCGAGTTTGCAAAAACAGTTCCATTGGAACAAAAAATAAAGGACAAGGATGATTTAATGAGAAAACATATTGTTCGAAAATTATCTTTATCAATTGGCATTCCAGAAGAGTCTGCACTAAAACAAAAAAAAGCAATGCAGTATGGTTCTTTAATTCACAAAAATTTCTTAAAAGTCAAGAAAACTTGGAACATGAACTTTTAACTTTACTTGATACATTTTTAATTATATCAAATGATGCTCCAAGGTGATTTTCAGGAATGAAAATTTTACCAATCTCATTATCAGTCAAGTGAGACGAGATTGCATTATCGTTTCTTACTGCATCTCTAAAGTCTGTTCCTTCTGAAGATGATGCAAATGCAACTCTTTGAATGTCTCTATAGGCTTCAAATCTTGGAACTCCTTTTTGGATTAATGCGTCAAGTACAAATTCTGCAAAGATTTGGCCTCTTGTTATTTCAAGATTTCCTCTGATTCTTGTCTTCGTTTACAAATATGGATTTGAGAATCTTTGTCATGGTTTCAAGCATTTCATCTAAAAGTATTGCAGTAGTTGGAAGAATGAATCTCTCGTTTGCAGAGTTTGACAAGTCTCTTTCATGCCATAGTGGAATGTTTTCAAAGGCTACTGAGATCTGACTGCGTAATAATTTTGAAAGCGATGTTACACGCTCACTTTTTACAGGATTTCTCTTGACTGGAACTGCACTACTTCCCATCTGACCTTTTTTGAAGGGTTCGGAGACTTCGCCTATCTCAGTTCTCTGGAGATTTCGGATCTCAACTGCAATCTTTTCAAGTGTTGAACCAATTAGTGACATGACAAAAATATATTCTGCATATCTTTCGCGCGGAACAACTTGAGTTGTAACATCTGCAGGATATAGTTCAAGTTTCTTTGCTACTCTTCTTTGTACTTCCAAAGCTTTTGAACCCATAAGAGAGCCTGTCCCAACAACTCCAAGTGTCTTACAAATCAAAATTCTCTTCTTTACTTCCTCAATTCTTTCTACATGCTTTGACATCTCAAGTGCCCAGTTGGCAAATTTCAAACCAAAAGAAATTATGCTTGCATGCTGACCATGAGTTCTTCCAACTGCTGGAAGGCATTTGTATTTTACGGCTTTATCTGCTAATATGATGGCTAATTTTGCTACCTTTGGTTCTATTATGCGAAGAGTATCGCGGAATTGTAATGAATTACTTGTATCTACTAGATCGTTACTTGTCAATCCGTAATGTATCCATGGTCTTGCAGATGTTTTGCATATCTCACTTAACGCCTCAACTAGAGATGCAGTATCATGATCACTTTTTGCTTCTAATTGTTTGACTCGATTTACTGAAATTTTTCCAGACCTTGCCATTTTTGATATGTTCAAAGCCACATCTTTTGGAATCATCTTGATTTCTGACTGGGATATGGCTACTGCTGCTTCGATTTCTAATTGATATGAGATCTTTTTTTGGTCATCAAAAATCTCTTTCATCGCCTCAGTACCATAACGACCTCCATCAATTGGAAGAATTGGCATGTATGTGATCAATTGATCATGGAAAATAAATCTACTTGTATCAAACTAGGATTAAAATCGACACTTTTTTTATCCTCATGGGCAAACAACATCTATGAATTCTGACAAAAATCAAGAAAAAAAAACTTGTTACAAGACAAAGTTTTCAATGATTCCAAAGACAAGACTGACTTGCTTGAAGGCAAAACGTTACATGACTTGTACAGACATACTACCAAGATGATTAAATGATATAATGGAAATCGCATACTCATGATTTAAATTGTGTACGAGTACCTTTTTTCGCAGAAAGAGATGTCCTCACTAATTCCAAAGAAAATTCGAGAGATGGAGTATCGTATTGAAGCTGATCCATCAAAAGGTATGAAAGTTCCAGTTACAATTTACGCAGATGAAAAATTATTGCAAAAAATGCTTACGGACAGAACAATTCAACAAGCAATTAACGTATCCACCATTCCTGGGGTTCTAAAACATGTTGTGGTTCTTCCAGATGGTCACGAGGGTTATGGTTTTCCTGTTGGCGGAGTGGCCGCTATGGATGCCGAAGAAGGCATGATTAGTCCAGGAGGAGTGGGATATGACATCAACTGCGGTGTAAGACTCATTAAGACAAATCTTACCGAGAAGGAGGTTCGACCAAGACTTAGAGACCTTGTCTCAGAGTTGTTTACATCAATTCCGTCTGGTGTGGGTTCGAAAGGTGCAGTCAGATTATCTCCATCTGATTTAGATGAGGTTCTTGTGAAAGGTGTACAATGGGCAGTTGATCATGGATATGGTTCAAAAGATGATGCAGATGTATGTGAAGAAAATGGTCAGATAAAAAATGCCGACCCTTCAAAAATTTCTCCTACTGCACGAAAAAGGGGTGCTCCTCAACTAGGAAGCTTGGGTTCGGGAAATCATTTTCTTGAAGTACAACGAGTTGATCAAATTCATGACAAGGAAGCTGCTAAAAAGATGGGAATCTTCAACGAAGGTCAAATTACTGTACTGATCCACTGCGGTTCTAGAGGATTTGGACACCAAGTTTGTAGTGATTATCTTAGGGTATCAGAACAGGCACTTTCAAAATATAAAATAAATCTAGTAGACAGAGAACTTGCATGCGTTCCAAATTCTTCCGAGGAAGGAGAGTCGTATAGAAGAGCAATGTTTGCTGCATTAAATTATGCATGGAGTAATAGACAGATGATTACTCACTGGACAAGAAAGGCCTTTGAGCGAATTTTCAAACAAACAGAATCTGATCTTGACATGAAACTAATCTATGATGTTGCTCATAATATTGCCAAAGTTGAAAAACACAAAATAGATGGCGAGCTTCGTTCAGTTGTGGTTCATAGAAAAGGTGCAACAAGAGCATTCCCGCAAGGAAGAGAAGAAATTCCTAAAAAATATCGGGATATTGGCCAACCAGTCTTCATACCTGGTTCAATGGGTACTGGTAGTTGGATCTTGTTGGGAAAACCAAATTCTATGGATCTAAGCTTTGGCTCTACTGCACACGGTGCAGGAAGAATGATGTCAAGATCTGCTGCAAGAAGAGGTTTTACTGAAAGTCAAGTACAAAAAACTCTTAGTGATAAAGGCATTTTCATAAAAGCTCTTACAAGAGAAGGTGTAGTAGAAGAGACTCCTGAAGCATACAAGGATGTAGACGCTGTTGCAAACGTATCTCATGAACTTGGAATAGCTACAAAGGTGGCAAAACTTGTTCCAATTGGGGTAATCAAGGGATGAGCGAGGAAGACCGAGAACTGGACCGTCTCAGGGCAAAAAGGATGCTTGAGATGCAAAAAAATATCTCCCAAAAACAGAAAATTGAAGAATTAAAAAACGAACCAAAAAAACCAGAGATTTCTCCTCGCGATTTAGTAGTCAAACATCTTGGGTATAGAGGAGTTGAGGTTCTTCAAAATGCCGAATCTCAATTTCCAGAAGAGTCCAAAGTTGTCATAGAAAAACTTGCAGAGCTTATTCGAGGAGGGGAAGTTTCTGAAATCATAGATGGGGGAAAATTGTTGACCTTGTTTAGGTCTCTTGACATTCGAGTGAGAATGCAAACTACCATTAATATTGAACAGGATGGAAAATTGGTATCTTGGTCTGATAAACTAAAAGGTGACGTGAAAACTGAATACAAACAACCATCCGAACCTACTGATGAACCTTTGACTGAATCCACTGTAGGGTCTTCTGTACAATCCAGCCCTGAAAATACTTCGGGCTCTACCGAATAATTCTAAAATTACTTCAAGACAGTTTGACTAATTCAAAATAAGTTTATTATTCGTGTATTACACTTGATGATTGTTAATGCACGGTAGACCAACCATACTTCAAATTGCAACAACTAGCTATGAAACTGATTTAGGGATTATTTCAACTACTATGGAAGAGATACAAACTCTCTGTGGTATCCAAGAAGGTTTTCTGATAAGTAATTCTATGGAAAGATTTGGTTGGGCTTTTTTCAAAGTATTGATAAAAACCGAATTGCTTGCTGGGATGGACTTGCAGTTCGGAGATCAGATTGCAAAAACTAAAGGAAAGAAAGTTGAAGAAAAATTTGTAACTTTTATGACAAAATTTTTTGAAACCAAAAATGCCAAAGTAAAAGTAAAACTTGTAGATGCTTAGACCCTTCTTCCTCTTTTACCACCCTTCTTTCTTGTGGTATCATGAGGGATTGGTGTTACATCATCAATTCTTCCAATCTTAAATCCGCCTCTTGCTAGTGCTCTAATTGCTGCTTGTGCCCCTGGGCCTGGAACACGTGAACCGACTCCACCTACTGCTCTTACTCTAATGTGAAGACCAGTGAAGCCTTTGTCGTGTGCTGCCTCAACAACTGCTGCTGTTGATTTCATTGCGGCATAAGGGGATGATTCGTATCTGTCTGCGTTAACATGTCGTCCACCAGAGCTAATTGCCACTGTCTCAGCACCAGAAACATCTGTGATATGTACTATGGTATTGTTGAAACTACTGAAAATGTGAGCTATTCCCCATTTTTCCTTGGCAATCTCTTGTTCTGACAACATTTCAAGACTCTCGAACGGGTTTAAAAAACATTAGGATCTGAGGTGTACCCAACCACACCTTTTGATTTTCTTGGGCTTGAATTTCTCCATGAGAACTACATCTTTACCCCTGGTTACATAGCCAATTTCAAATAAAGGCACTTTTAATTTTCTTGCCATTTTTCTGATTTGGTGCAAATAAAGCGGTGATACAGTAAAGACCATTTCATATTCTTCTCCGCCACAAAAAACCAAGTCTTTCAAATCAATTTTGTTTTTTGCTGAAAATTCTATTATATCGTACTCGGTTGGAAAACCAAATATCACAAATCTCTTTTTGTTCTGCTCGCTCATGTCGTTGAGTGTTATGGAAAGCCCATCACTAGAGTCCATTGATGACGAAAAATATTTTGCCGCCTCTAGCCCAAATTGTAATCTTGGGGTGGGTCTCATAACTTTTCTAATACATTTTTTTAAAAATTGTGGATTGGCTTTGTACTTGTTTATGATAATCTTCAAGCCTGAAGACGAGTATCCAAAAGGACCAGATGTTGCTATGATATCTCCAATCTTTGCACCACTCCTTGCTGGTATCTTTTTGTTACTTATCCCAAACATGGATACTTCGATGACCAGTTCCTTTCCTTGATTTGTATCACCACCTACAATCTTTAACCCAAATTCTTTGGAGGCTGATGCAAAACCATCTGCCAACTCGTTGATCATTTTCTGTGTAAAACCATGGGGTATTGCCAATGAAATTGTAGCAAATTGGGGCTTGATTCCCTTGCAGGAAAAGTCGCTTACACATGCAACAATACTCTTTCTTGCAATGTCTATGATCTTCATTCTTGGTGGCACATCAGTACTCTGAACCAACATGTCAGATTTTACAATAAACTTGGAACTGCCAATTTTTAGGACTTCAACATCGTCTGCAAGAAATCCAGACTTGCCAAATCTTTTTTGAAATATCTTGATTATTTCTCTTTCATCTGGATTCTTCATAACTTTGTTTAACCAGCATGGTGATTTGTTTTTCTATTGATTTTGCTTTATTGAGGTCATTTGACTCTGCAGAGACTCTGATTATATGCTCGGTATTTGACTGTCTCACTAGAACCCAACTATCCTCATCTATTATGGATTTTATGCCATCAATTGTTATAATCTGACTAGATTGTTTTTTCATCTTTTTCAATAACGTTCCAAATGTTTTCTTGTGGAGTTTGGAATCTACACTTACTTTAGTTCTTACTTGATGATATCCTTCCATGAATTTTATTATCTCATCGAATTGTTTTGTTCCAACCATTGATGCAATAAGACCACTTGTCAAAATTCCATCTCTACACATGTTAAATTCTGGCAAAATAAATCCAGCACTGCTTCCCTCTCCACCTGCTTGAGATTTTGTTTTTAACATCATATCAACTACATTAGCCTCTCCTACTTTGGATCTGTTGACAACACCTCCTTGTTCTTTGATGAATTTTTCAATTGCAATACTTGTATCAACACTGAGAACAAATTTTTTGTATCCCTTTTCAAGCGCACCTGCAATGCCAAGGCCTAATGTAACATCAGGCGATTTTTTCTTGCCGTCTTTTACTATGACTAGTCTATCTCCGTCTAAATCAAAAGCAAAACCAATCTCTGCTTTTTTTGAAGCTTGTACTAGTCCTGATAATTTATCACTAGTAGGATCAGGACCTCGAGCTGATTTACCAGGTATTCCATTTATCACACTTACCTTACAACCTAGTTTTCTTAGTAACTGTGGGGCAACATCAAATGCTGCACCGCCACCTACATCAATAGCTATCTTTGGTGATTTTTTTATTCTTCCAATTACTTTGGCTGCCTCATCGATATATCTTGATTCAACCTGTGTTTCAGTTTCAAATTTTTCTCTTTCAAACTGGTCTTTTTTTACCAATTGTTCTAATTCTGACTCATTAATTCCTCTGCCTTCTAGGATAAACTTGAGACCATTCCATTCTAATGGATTGTGCGAAGATGTAACAATTAGACCACTGCCATATTTTCTTGCTTCTCTGAATATGACGGGTGTGGGAGATATTCCTAGATTATACACTGAGATTCCTCTTTCTAAAAGAGACGCAACTGCAACATTGGTTACAATCTCACCTGATGGTCTTGTATCTCTTCCAACCACACATTTTTTTGACTTGATAAGAGATGAAAAATTTCTACAATAATGAATTATATCTTTAAGATTGAGGTCATTGCCAAAAATTCCACGAACTCCAGAAATTGATACCTTCAATGAATCAAAAGCACAAAGGCTTTTTATAAACTCTAATTACATTTCGAACCACTGCCTCGATAGCTCAGCCTGGTAGAGCGAACGCCTCGTAAGCGTTAGGCCGTGGGGTCGAATCCCACTCGAGGCTTTAATCAAATACAGGAAATGATCTTCTAATTATTTTAAAGTCTGGTGTCTTCTACTTTATCATCCAGGGATTCTATATCTAATTCAAGTTCTTTTGCAAGTCCCTTCCACCATACTAATGTCTCTGCCACAATTACTCCCCTTTTGATAAACCAAACTACGCCTTTATAGATCTGTCGGTTTGCTGGCCGCTGACTTGAAAACCAATTTTTTTATCTAAAAATTATTGTTCATTTTAAGATCTTTTTTGATAATTTTAGATCGAGTAAAATTTTAAAATAATTATTAGAAAGTCTTGAAAATTTCTAGCAAATATTGTATGTGTGATTTTTAAAATTAAAATAATAAAAAGTAAAGAAGGCTTAAAGATCTAAGCCAAAAGAGTCTGCAAGACTCTGGAATCTTTCATATGTCTGCAGATATTGCTTACCTTTTGATGTTATGACAAATGTGTTCTTTCCGTCGAATTCTATCTTGTTGATTAGACCTGCACCAGTTAGGTTGTCTACGAATTTGGATAGTCTTGAATGTGATAAATTGGCCTTTGTTAGAAGTGATGTTACGTTAATTCCGCTCATACCGCTTTCTTCTGTTACAGTAAGCAAATCTCTTACTATCTGCATGCTTGTTCTATATGCTACCATTGTTAGAAATTATACGATTTGGTGATATAAGGGTATTACTATTTATCCTCTTTGTAAACCTTATAGGGATGAATTTTTCTACAATAAAAGGAAATTTATCCCTTTTTTAATAGTATGATACAATTGGATTTTTCATGTATAAAGGACTGTTCCAAGTGTTGTATCGAAAGAGAGTATTATCCGACAAAGAAATTTGGCAAGGTTGGTGTTCTTATTCTACCAGATGAGAAAAAAAAGATCGAGTTACTGGCAGAAAAAAACGGCATCAAGGTTACAATCCTGCCTAGAATAGGCATATCTGAAAAGTCTGACGGACCTGATACAATACTTGCATATCAGATGATGGGCAAAGATCCAAATGGCAATACATGTCCCTTTCTGGATGTGGAATCTGGTAAAAGATCGCCACATGGTGGGTATACGTGTAAAATCTATGATTCCCGTCCACTTGCATGTAGGGCATATCCTGTAATAGAATCTACTCCACTTACTCTAGATTCCAAGTGTAAATTTTGTGAAAGCTGTGATGCCACTACTGGAAATGTAAACTTGGAACTGGAATCATTAATTCAAATAAAAGACCTGATGAAAACTGATGCACCTTACATCTGGCGTTATGCAACAGGTGTAGGAGAATTGCAAGATAAAGAATTGATTGAAAACGGTTGGTTTCTAGTCTGATTTGCCTACTCTTTCATGGGTACCTGGATAGTGTTCTCCAATTTTTTTAGAATAACACTTGCTGCACAAATTACCCTTTATGTTCCATGATTGCATTGGAACGTAAACATGATCAAAAGGACCACTACATAATGCACAATGTCCAACCTCTTTCATGTCGATCTTTGTCGCCCGACTTCGTTATAAAAATCATGATCGTAAATAGTATGTTAAATACTAGCATATTCTAGAATAAAATAGCGGTAGGATGGCTGGCCAATGTGGACCTCCTGCAAGAGAACCTATCGGTCAACCGTTCTGCCGCATTGATTTAAAATTCTAAAAAAGATCTTGGACTACTTTTTGTATGCTTGCAATCTCTTCTTCTTCTTGTTTTATCTTCTTCTCTATGACACGAACCATGGAATCCTGCCAAACATGGTGAGAGAAGAAATTGTGGTAGGTATTGGCAGCAGTCATTTCATCATCTACTACGGTATCTTCTAGAAACTTTGTCACAACAGTATCTGTCAGTTTTAGGATGCGCTGATTTAGTTTAACACTCTTAAATATTGGCTCTAGCTTTGATATGTCTTCTTTAAAGTCATCCTTTGAGAATAAAATTTTTTCATGGAGGATCTTAAAGTATACTGCAACAAAAAATAATGTTGCATACCTCTTTGTCTTATGACCTCCTTTCTTTCCATAATTTAATGACTTTTTTGCATATTCCTTGATAAAATATGGGTAAAGAAGCAGTCTAAAATCATCCTTTAATTTCTCGTTGAATACCTCGTCATATTTACTACCTCTAGGTAAAAATTGTGCAGGAGAACTATATGCCTCAGTAGGCCGTTGTTCTGTTCCTGCAACAAATGCCTGTATTGCATCCTTTGCCACTATGACTTTTTTGTGATTGTCTGGCAGATATTTGTTGTAAATGGAATCGCCAACAAACTCGCTTTGATGTGATTTTGTCTTGGTATCAAACGAGCCTCCTTGAATTTCATAAAAATAATGTATGTTTTCCATTTGTGATTTTATTGATTTGTGAAAATCCATCAACGATACTAGATCTTTTCCCCTTACTGCATTCTGAGAGTTTCTGTACTTTGTTATGTTGTTTTGATCAAGTTCATCTGCAGCTTTTATGATTGTGACAGTTATACTTCCATCCAAATTGTGAGTACGTCTTGCATGGTCTAATACAGAATTTGATGTCTGTGCTCCGTTTACTATTTGAGGTGAGTGTAACACTATGGAATTATCTTCCAATTCCTCAAAATCGCTTACTACTATTGTAATTCCATTATTGTAATAGAAAAATTTGTGAGGAACTTCCTGTAAGGTTTCTCTTAATCCCTTGTTTACTGTAGTCTTGAACTGCATCCACTGTCTAATATTTGATTCAAAAACATAGTCCTTGTTCTTTGTAACAAAATTAGTAAGTTCTCTTAATTTTAAAATGCCTAAAAGTGTATTTTGATATCTTAATTTAGTTTCAAGTTTGATGGATGCTTTTTTGCCAGCAGCTGGTTTTTTTATTCTATCCCAAAGTTTTCTAACTATGACATCTACGTCATAAATTTCAACAGACTCAAAATTCTCATCCTCTACCTTCTGATCCGTTACATAGATGCACTCTATCTTGAGATTTTTTTCCTGAATCTTTGTGACAAGATGAGCAAGCTCTGGACGCATTTTTGCAATATCTTTACCTTGTAATCTTTTGACATCTTCTCTGAATTTTACTATGGCTTCAATGGAGTGAGATGTTCCATACTTTGACTGGAATAGGTAGATCTTGTCTTCTGAAAAATCTACCGGCAGATACGCGTCTATTCCTAGATCATTTGCACCATCAATTATTGCATCAGTTGCATCATCTTCAGTTGCCTCAAAGACTCTGGTAAGTACCCACTGCAAAAAATTATGCCCCTTCTCAACCTCGTTTTGTGCACTTTCTGCATATTCTTTTATGCTGTCTTTGACGTTTTGTACAAAACCGTCTAGCGGTTGACCTCCAGTATTCTGATATGAAATAGGTTTTGCACCTGGGATGTATTCTAATAGATTATTACTTTCTGCCAAATTCACTCTGTCTACAAACTGCCCTATTTAGTAAAGCGGGTTATTATGATATAATAAAAAAGGTGAGGAAGGGATTTGAACCCCTATAGATTCGCTTTGCAGGCGAACGCATAGCCACTCTGCCACCTCACCGCGATCAAAATGGCTTTATTTGAACAATTAAATCTTTTAGATCAGAATTTTGAAAATTGCTTTGACGCAAGTCTAATGTCTTCTGATTTTATCGTCTTCCTACCTGCATGTACTGACATCTCAACTGCATTTTTTGCAATCGAACCCCCAATCTCTTCTAGTATTCTTCTAAGTTCGTTAGCTGACTCGTCACTTACTCTTTCTGCACCGGCTTTTTTCAAAATCCTATACATCACAGAAAGACCAAATTCTGTTGTCATACAATAAATCCAAAAACCCCTGATAAAAGACTTTGAGTGGAAAAAAACTATGCAAGGATCGATTTATACACACTATTTTGTGCTCAAAAGTGATTGCCCATGGCCTGGTTGACTGATGCTCATATTCATCTATCAGACCCAGAGTACTTGGCTGACTTGGAATCCATACTTGTAGCCATGGATAGATTGAAGATCAAAGCATGTTGTGTTTCTATGGATAATGAAACTTCAAAATCCACACTTGAACTAAGTAAACGCAGTCCTCTGGTTTTACCATTTATTGGAATTCATCCTGAAAAGGCAGATGATGATCTAAATGCAATGGTGGATCTGATTGGAAATAATTCAAATAAAATATCTGGTATCGGAGAGATTGGTCTTGATAAAACATATGTTTCAAACGAAGCGGGATTTTCAAGACAAGTGTTGGTATTCCAAGAGATGCTCTTGCTTGCAGAAAAATTGGGAAAACCTGTATCTGTTCATTCTAGAAAAACTCTGGATGAGATATTTTCCATACTCCCCTCTTATTCAATAAAGGGCGTTTTACTTCATTGGTTTTCTGGCAGCAAAAAGCAATTACAAAAAGCAATGGAACTGGGATGTTTTGTATCATATGGACCGGCAATGGTTTATTCTCAAGACAAGCAAGTTCTTCTTGCACTGACTGACTTGGATAAAATACTGCTTGAGACTGATGGGCCTGTGAGGTTCTCAAGATGCTTTGGTCTAAAAACCGCACAAATAACATTTCTACCTAGTGTACTTTTTTGTGCATCATGTATCTTGAACAAGTCCTATGATGAAATGCTATTGATTACTGAGAAGAATGCCAGTTCATACCTTGGTGTATAGGTATAAAAAACCCCTTTAGGCAATCAAGTCAGTGAACAGAATCAGAAAAATTTCACTGGAATTGATGACTACTTATAAAGGAAAATTTGACAATGATTTTGCGCACAACAAACAGGTTCTAAATGAAGTTGCAATTGTAAGATCTAAAGGTCTCAAGAACGAAATTGCCGGTTACATTTCTACGTATATCAAACGAGAACTTGAGGCAAAACAAGAAAAAGAATCTGAAGCAGTTGCTCACAACGAACCAGTTGATGAGACTGAAGAGATTGAAGAGCAGATACTCAACTAGGTTTTTTACAAAAATCCAATATACACCAGTCCTTCTTTTGATAATATGATAACTGTCAAGTTACTAGGAGGGGCAAAAAAATCATTTTCATCTGATAAACTTGAGATTGAAAGTGACCTTATGACCATGTCTAATCTGCTGGACCATCTTGAAAACTCTATTCCTGATAATCTACCACACCTTGATCTTAACAATATCCTTGTTGCAGTAAACGGCATTGATTCATCTGCATTGCAGGGGAAGGATACTTTGCTAAAAGGTGGAGATGTCATTAGTATAATTCCACTAGTTCATGGTGGAAGATCAAAGCGAATACAATTTGTTCTAATGAAAAATATTGTAGAGTTGGTCCGACTCAAAAAAACTGCAGAAGATCCAATTGCATTTATCGAGTCACTTAGGGAGGGGTATCCAAATCTTGTCATCCAAGCAATTGGGGCATCATATATCTTGAATGTAAAACATGTACAAAAGACAGTTGCCATTTCTTTGTCTGCGCAAAAGGCAGGCACATTACTTTCTAATAAAATTGAGACTGATATTCTGATGAGATTTGCATGCACTAGGCAAATTAGTGATGCAATATCTAAAGTAGGTGTAAAAAAGAACACCGATTCTATATTGATTATAATTGGAAAAAAATCATTGATTGAAAAACTCTACAATCACATTGAGGATCTTTTACAAGACAATGTGTTTTCAAAAGATAATTCAAAATTAATAAAAAAAGAATTTAGAATAACAAAAAAGCAACTTGACTGCGTGTTTTCTAAAACGCCCCTGGAAGATTTGCTTGCCGAAAAGTCTGCAATACTATTCCATTGAATCTCGCTTGAGCTTTAACGTACTTACAACATCCTCTTCTTTTAGTATTGAGACGCCTGTTATTCCACCCATTATCTGAATCATGACATTCCAGTCGTATGACTCTAGAGATACCTTGTTTGGAATTATGCCTGCAACTGAATCTATTAACTCCTTTGAAGAAATATCATAGCCTCTTTTTTCAATTGTAATTCGGTATGCATCTGTATCTTTCATTATTTTTATTTGATTTCTCACACTTTCTACTATGTTTTCAAGACTGGACGAAGTGGATTGCCTAATTGGAATGAATCTATGACAGTATCGCATTCTCCATGGCTCATCAAGGGTTATCTTTTTTATCTCTGCTATGACGACAAATGGATCAATTTTAGTGTCGACCCAAACTATTCCTGAAAAACTTGACTTGCCTATTCTTGGAGATTCGTCTCCAAGTTCTTGAATTATTTCTGCAATTTCATCACATGCTTCCTCCTCCATGTGTCTACTACAGGTTGTAATCAAATTCAAACTAGAGACTCCGATTTTATTTTTCCTTGTCTGACTACTTTTAACTTGTTACCTTCAAACTCAACTATTGTAGATTCTCCAGGTTCGAAAATTTTTCCTCCATCTAATAATATATCATAGCCTGCAAATTTTCCTATTATCTCTCTTGAATCATTAAATGCAATCTGTCCGGAAAAATTTGCGCTAGTTCCCACTAATAATTTACATTCTTTTAAAAGATCAAGCGTGCATGGATGATTTGGAACTCTAACTGCAATCTTACCTTGAAGACCAAGCGTCTCTTCAATTTTTTTGTCCTTGACTTTGAGAATTAATGTAAGGGGACCAGGCCAGAATTTATCTGCAATTTTTTCTGAATTTTCGTCAAAATATGCTATATCGTTTATCTCTTTTTTTGAATATGCAAGAACAGGGAGTTCTTTTGTTTTCTCCCTTCCTTTAATTTTGTATATTTTGTTAATTGCGCTCTGATTGTATGGATCGCATCCTATTCCATAGACTGTATCTGTGGGAAATACGACAACTCCGCCTTTTTTTATGGAATCATATGCAGCCTTTGTTCCTCTCTCATTACACGCAAGAATCATATTTTTTGAGTGTTTAATAGTAAATTATCTCTTTTTATGAAAATGATATAAGTTGGAATGCGTATTATATCAGATGGAAGAAGTATCACAATGCCAATGTCCTCCTGGTGGAGAAACATATGAAGACGAAGATGGGATGAAAATCTGCGTTTCATGTAACGGTTGGGTAGCATAAAATCGACCAGTTAAGGGTGGCAATAGTAATGTTAGTACTGTGCAAGTCTTTTATAGGAAAATATTTTCTGTGAGTGATATGTCTGAGGATTACGAGCATGACTTTGAAGATGCCTTTGAGGACGATGATGTGGAAGATGAAACTGAAGAGATAGTAGACGAAGGGGAAAGTTAAATTCTTAATCCGAATGAATCGGCAAACTCTCTGAATCCACGATATGCCTGAAGAAACTCTCTACCTCTGTTACTTATTCTATACTTACAGGCCCTGTCAGAATTACTCTGTTCTAAAAGTCCTTGAGAAACAAGCGTATCTAAAATTTTTGAAAGTCTAGCATATGAAACATTTGCTTTTCGTATAAGGTAAGTTATGCTGGCACCTGTCTCATCTGGAACTTCGTCTCTTGCAGTGTAGAGAATGTCTCCAATTATACTCATATGAGTTCTATATGTTATTGCCAAATCTTGCTCCTCTCAATGGAACCTGAGAAATTGGAACGAAAAGTGCTCCCAATCCTATTATCTTTGTTGAAACTGAAATGAAATACAAAACTGATTTTGGAAATACAATAGAATACCAACCCAAAAATTCGCCTAATGCTAGTAACCCAAGACCCGCAGTTACGAAAATAGTACTTCTCTTTCTATTTTCCATGTATGACAATATTGTTTCAATTGTCCCATATACCAATAGGATAAAAGAAATTGACCTTATAATGTGCTCAATTGAATTACCTGGAATAATGAAAAGAGGCACTGCGATTGATTTGAAATATCTTGATTTTGGGAAAAATGATTTTATTCCATGAGAGAATGCTATGAAAAAGTATCCTATAGTCTGAATCCCTAGTCCCAGGGTCTGAATCCAAGTGTCTAGTTTGGCATAACCCAATACAAAAGACTCTATAAAAAAACCAAATCCTACAACTCCAAATCCTATACTGATTGAAAAGAATGAGATGCTTAATCTAAAAAGAGTAGGACTGCCAGTATTTTTGAATCCAATGTATGCAAAAACCCCCAAGGCCAGTCCTACTACAAAGCCCAATAGATTTAGTGCAGACTCGAGAACAAATTCCAATTAGGTTTGATGCCTTATGAAATTACATAAGGCTTGTAGTGGATTTTTTTTCTACCATTCATCAAGAGTTCCGGATGCAGTACCTTTGGTATCTGATACATAATCTCCCAAAACATCCGAGTATCTTGCATCCTTGTAAGCAATAAATTTGACATATTCTCCATATGACATGTCAAGGGAACAATGTGAACACTTGACGTATGTAAAATCATCTCCCAATTCTGCAATTTTGTCACACTTGGGACATTTTATTTTCATGTTCTATATTGTCGCCAAGACCTATTATCTCTTCTCAGGATTGCAAGAAAATACATTATAACATTCTAACAAGCAATGTACATTGTTCTGTTACGTTTGTGCCTATGTTTCTAAATATGATATTGTTGCATCCTAGAAATCAAAATTGTGGAGAATATTGCAATTATTAACACGATGAAAGCAAATGGAAATTCTGGAATTATCTGTGTACCTATTATCTCAATCTTAGAATCGTCATTTGTAATAGGTATGTCAATGACTCTATACTTTGAATCATTCATTTCTTCCTGAACCGAAGATATTTCATCATCATTTACAAGAACTATGAACGATTCATCCATGTTACCTAATTTTTTTGCATCAAGCATTAGTCGTGGTATTTGGAGATAAATCATACCTTGATCTTTTGTATCTAATTCTACCATGAGTGCAAGATCTTGTGGCTCAAGATACATGCTCTTGACTATTCCTCCAGTAATAGTATAATTTAGATCAAAATTTTGTCCACTGGGTTTGTCCATCACATTAAACTTCCCTATTGTCGGACTCTCGGCCTCTTCAAATTGGAATGGCACTCTGAGCTGAAAACTGCTTGGAACCATATTGTGCTATGAGAGTATAATTTCCAGGGACTTTCCATAACGGACCATCAACTGGAACAATTAAGGAAAATCTCCCATCTTGTGATAGTAATATCTGGTCAACATGAACAATATTCTGATTAGGATCAATGATTTGTATTGCCAGGTGCGGTCCATTTGGAGCACTCTTGACTGACCCAGAGATAATCATGCTGTCTCCCCGTTCGTAAATGCTCTTATCGGTTTGAACCATGATTTGAGGACTTGCAGATACCGCAGTACAGTTTGCGAGAGTCGAAAAAAATATTGCTAATATCACAAATATGGAAAGTTTGCATCCTAGTTTCCAATTTCTAACAATCGAATCTGAAATTAAATTATTTTTAAAAGACGGGATCATTTTCACAATATTTTTCATTTTTATTAATATACATCTTACTATCCGGCGGAAATAATCGCTTATGCTTCTAATTTTAAGAACCATTTGCCAGCAAAATCCCCAAAATGTATGTAATGCAAATATTTTTCCAAGATAAAGAAAACCAAGCCGGTTAAAAGAATTAAATTGCTATGATTTGGTGTCTTGCTATGGTCAGAACGTGTACCAAGTGTAAAACAGAAATTCCAGACGGCGTCGAACTTGATCCTTTTGCTTCTGCATATCCATGCTGCAACAAATGCTGGGAAGAATGGAAGCAGTACAGAATCATGGTTATGAATGAAATGAAATTAGATATGTCAATGCCTGATCATAGAAAGGTAGTTAAAAAATATGAGAAAGTATTCGTTGGCGTTATGACTCCTGAGGGAGATGTAATCAATTTCGCTGATGAAAATAAAAGAAAACCAGACAGTCCGCTTTAGATGCCTATTTCCTTTTTTGCGCTCTCTGGAATTATCATATTTAGTTTTTTTCTGTCCTTCTCATCAAACGATTTGACTATCTCCTTAAGGGTTGTTGAAAGTACGGTTCTTTGTTCTGCAGGTAGTGACATGAAGATCTCAAAAATTCCATCCAAGTTAAAGGCAATCAGTTTTTCTGGATGATTTGTTATTTCATTGATATAGTTAGAAAACATGATTGTTCTCTGTTCTTCGGACAAACCACAGAGAATTTCAAGCCATGTCTTAAACAAGGTAGAAAATTTATCAAATTGTATTGTAGGTCCGGCCTGTAATGCGTTATTTATGATCTCTTTCTTGTCTTCTTGATTCATGGTGAAAAACTCTGATAATCTCTTTTTTAATATCGGCTTTCTTAGAAACTCTGGAAGGCCTGCTAAATTTGCTATGATGTTTCCAGCATGATTTGGAGAAGACATGTGAGTCTGTGACTAGATCGATTCTAAAATCGTATTGGTACGATTTGGCTTAAATATCTCCAGTAATGCTCTCCCTATATGCCTTCTACAGTTATCGTTGGTGGTTTTTATGGTGATGAGGGAAAAGGAAAAATCGTTTCATATCTTGCAATAAAAGATAATCCCACAGTAGCTGTTCGAGGTGGAGTGGGACCTAATGCAGGCCATACAATTGAACACCAAAATAAAAAATACAAAGTCAGAATGTTACCAAGTGCATTTTTAAATCCTAACACACGATTACTAGTTGGTCCTGGAGTAGTAGTTAGTCCGGAGGTTCTTTTAAAAGAGATTGAAGAATTTAGCACTCAAGATAGAACTTTTGTAGATTTTCAATGTGGGATAATTGAAGAATCCCACAGAACCACGGATTCTGGTGGTAGACTAAAACAGTCTATTGGTAGTACTGGAACTGGTACGGGACCTGCTAATGCTGATAGAGCAATGCGTACACTCAAGCTTGCAAAAGATATTAAATCTCTTACTCTATATCTTGATGATGTTCCTAACCAAGTAAATTTTGCATTAGACAGAAAAGAAAATGTAATTGTGGAAGGAACACAAGGAACCTATCTGTCATTATGGCATGGAACGTATCCATTTGTTACCTCAAAGGATGTTACCGCATCAGCAATATGTGCGGATGTTGGAATTGGACCAAAAAGTGTTGATGAAGTACTTGTTGTTTTCAAAGCATTTGTCACTAGAGTTGGAGAAGGTCCTTTGAAAAATGAGATTTCTCCTGAAGAAGCAGTAGCAAAAGGATGGCAAGAAGTGGGAACAGTTACTGGAAGACAAAGACGAGCGGCTGAATTTGATTTTGATCTTGCAAAGAGATCAATTATGCTCAACAGCGCATCTCAACTTGGAATTACAAAACTTGATGTAGTTTTTCCTGAATGTGCACACATGCAATCATTTTCAGACCTGAGTTCTCCTGCCAAGTATTTTATTAAAAATATTGAAGACCAGCTCAAAGTACCTGTAACATTGATTGGTACTGGACCAGATGTATACGATATAATTGACAGAAGACAATAAAGAAAAGAGAATCACAAACGACTACTTTTAATGTGGATGATTTTTGAGAAATCTTATGGCAAAACTTCCGTTTTATATCGAAGTCACAGATATGACTGAATTCTCAAGAATGGTTTGTGCATTAGAGAGAGTTCCTCGTACTGCCTTTTCCTTTGAACTTGATGGAAAAAACATAATCTCAGTACAGATGGATCTTCTAAAAGAAAGATCTGTTAATTTCTATGTTCAAACTGACAAAAAAGGTCACTACCTTTCATATGGATTCAAGGCAGGAAAAGAAGACTATGATGTGGTAAATACCATTTCAAATCCCATGTACCTCTATTCTCCAATTGTTCGAGTCAAATCACTTCCTGAAACTCTAAAACCGGAAACAGCATCACTTCCTGAAGTTGTATACGAATCAATAGAACTTGAAGATCTTACAAGTTTGATTAAACTAAGTTATGGATTTGAAGAATCACCGTTTCCACTCTTTGCTTTTCCAGATGGAACTAATTGGTATGTTGGAGTTTTCATGAACTTTAACGAGTCTGATGAGACTTCATATTTTTGTCATGTTAAACTTGATTATGAACCTACAAAACCATTTTTGAAATATTCTAGCAAAGATGGTATAGAGCCATCTTTTGTTAATACAGTAAATGACCATGGATACTCTTACCTTAAAGTGATAAAACTCAAAGGTAAGCATCCTCTAGTCAAGCTATGAGTAATTTCAGAAAACGAATGAAGGATTCTTCTTTGAGAAGTTCCATAATATTAGCAAATGATCTTGATGATAAAAATACTGAACTACTTGAGAAAAAAACTATAAAAAATATCAAAACACTGGGAAAATATATCTGTGCTATAAAATTTAATTTTCATCTATTGTTACCACTTGGTGAGAAAAGTATGAAAAAAATAAATCAAGTTGCACATGATTTTGGATTGCAAACAATAGCTGACATAAAACTAAATGATATTGGAAATACTAATCTCATAACTTTACAAAGGCTCTGGCAAAGTGGATTTGACGCAGTAATTGCAAATCCAATTATGGGACCTGAAAATTTATCAGAACTTGTAAAAAATGCTCATAAGAATAACAGGGGCGTGATAACTCTAATACACATGAGTCATCCTGGAGCAAAATTGGGATATGGTCTAAAAGTCCAAGATCCAGATACTAAAAAAATGTCAAACCTTCATGAACTTTTCTTAAAATGGTCATATTCTTTACATGTTGACGGCATTGTTGTTGGAGCAACTGTTCCAAAACTCATAGAATCATCAAGCAAAAAAACAAAAGGAAGATTTGAGATTTATTCTCCTGGGGTTGGAACTCAAGGAGGAAATCCAAATTATGCATTAAATGCAGGTGCAAACTATCTAATTGTCGGAAGAACAATTCTTAATTCAAAAAATCCTCAACTTGAAGCACGAAAACTTCAGGAGCTAACTCTCAAATCCTAAATCTTTGACTTTTTTGAATAATTTTTGAGCAGTCTTGTAAGTCAATTTCTTGAGTGCGTCATTGAAGTTTAACCATATGTAGTCACGATGTTCATGTGATAATACAACATCGTTTGTTTTTGTACTTGCCAAAAAAAAGACAACTTCCTTGTGTATCACTTCCCCATCTCGCTGATAATGATATTCTACCTTGTCTTCAAATCCATCAATAAAATCAATATCGGTAATTCCTGTTTCTTCTCTTACCTCTCGGATAACCGTTTGCCTGAAAGTCTCACCCTTCTCAATATTTCCTTTGACAAAATCCCAGTGACCTGAGGGATAATTCAAAAGCAAATACATCTTACCAGTAGGAGATTCTTGGTAAAGAATTGTACCTGCCGATCTTTCTTCCAACATTTACAAAATGAGTTCTAATGTCTAGTATTTCTCTTTTCTATTTCCCTAGTCTGCGACCTCTCTTTTGAAAGGTCCTTATTGCTCGCATAAGGTCGATTTTCCTAAATTCTGGCCAATAAATGTCCATAAAAACAAGCTCACTATAGGCACTTTGCCAAAGTAAAAAACCACTTAATCGCTTCTCACCAGACGTCCTCAATATCATATCAGGTGATGATTGAGGTAGATGCGAAGTATACAAACTGGATTCTATTACATCCTTGTCTATTTGATTTACATCTAAAGAACCATCTTTGATTCTCAACCCTATCTTTTTGATTGCATCAACAAGTTCATTTTGTCCGCCATAAGCTATTGCAATATTCAAGTAATGATTATCATAGTCTTTTGTAGCCTCTTCTAGTTTATTGAGAATGTCTCTTAGAAAATCTGGCAATAATTCTACACTGCCGATGGCCTTTACCTTCATGTGATTCTTGTGAATTCTGGGATCATTGTATAGCTTGAGTAATCTTTCATTGATCAAATCATAGAGATAGTCCAACTCCTCGTCTTGTCTAGTGAGATTTTCTGATGATAGTACATACAAGGTAATTATTTTGATATTTAGCTCTTCGCACCAATCTAACAATTTTTCTACAGCGTCTGCTCCTCTAAAGTGGCCCTCTAACTTCATGATCAAATTACGTTTTGCCCATCTTCTGTTTCCGTCGAGAATTATGGCAATATGATTTGGCATCTCTCCACTATGGATGTCCTTTTCTAATTTCTTAGAGTATAGGCTGTAAAAACCACCTAAATTGAGAACCTTATTTTTTATTCTGATAGTGCTTCACCACCCTTCTTTTTTCTATATTTGTGGAAGAGTAGGGACGCAGATATCAGTATTACTGCAAGACCAAGTAACAATGGTGGAATCAAAGTAAATGGACTCTCTCCTTTTATCATAATTGTAGTAAACTGGGAAACAATTGGATAGAGTGTAGCTAGTACTATCAGCCTTAGAATGTCTGTAATTGATCTAATGCTTCCCTTGAACCAACTACTTAGCAGTGAACCTCCAAAGATGCATCCTATTCCCATCCAAAGGAATGGCAACATGCCAGAAATAAAGAGACCAACTGTTTGTTGATTCAAAACTAATTTCAATATGCTATCAGGTTTTGCAGTAATGCCGGGTATGACAGAACTCAAACCAGATGTAAGCGATGCAAGAATCATAACAATTCCTGCCACTAGAGTAAAAGTTCGTATGAATCCACCTGGTGTTGGTTTGTTCCAATTGGTCCAAGCTCTGTCTATATCAAAAGCTCTGATTAGAAATGCTCCGCCAAGAATGCTGACTAGAACTGCAAATATTTGCGTAGTTAGCCCAAGAACAGTTCCTATTCCGCCGATTAGTAAAAGCATTCCAGGAACCCCTAGAAAGAATTTTGAATATTTTGAATCAAAAGCAATAGCTTTGAGATATCTTCCCAATACTGCATACGAGTATTCCACCGTTCTACTTACTCTCATTACTACTCTCTTTACAGAAACTATTGGTAATACATTTTGAATTATTGGTATGACACTTTCATCATCTTCACCATCTGATACTATGACAGCTCCATTTGCTGCAAATTTTGTTGCTAATGTCTTTACTTGAGAAATAATTTTCTCATCTCCTTGGACCCCTTTGTTCTGGGTACCTGCAACTATTGCAACTTCAGCTTGGTATCCCTTGCTTATCAAATCTTCAAATGTTTTAACAGCTGCAAAAATTGAGTTCGAATCGGCATCTTCTGGATCTTCTAATGCAAGTCTCTGAGCTGCATCTATGCATGCATTGCGTCCAATTACTGGAGTAACAACACCTGCTTTAACTCCAATATCGTCATCTCTATCAACACAAATCACTAATAGTCTACTAGTCTTTGTCTCCGTTGTTTCATTTTGTATACTGGCTTCTTTTACTGACATGGTATAGACGAAAATCGCATTTCCTATTAATTAATGTAGTTTCTATATAGTTTTACAAATGCTTTAAGAAATTCAACTCAAACTTTGATTTCTTGATTCTATCCGGGTCTAGTCTGGTCAGATTTAGTTACTAGCGCATCTGATTCTTTCTTGAGAGCATCTAACTTTGACATCTCATCATTTAGATCACTTGTTGATATTCCATTTTTTATCTTGTTTGCAAGTGAGATTGTCTCTGAAAGATAATCGTTGTACTTTTTGAGAGATTCAAAATAGACTCCATAGCTTTGCTGCCATTCCGTAGGAGCGTTGCTTTCCACTAGTTCACTTATCAATGAGGTGACCTGAGAAGACGATATCTGGGTTTGATTGATAAATTCATCTGGAGACATACTCTTGTCTACTAATCCTTTGAGGTTGGAATCTATCGCAGTAGTAATGAGCAAATGTCTCTCTTTTACACTGTCCAACTCGCTTTTGAAATCTGAGACAATCACAGAAGAACTATGATTTTGGGGGAGAACCCATACTACAAAACTTGCACCTGAAATGACTGCTAACATTACTATTGTAATGATGATGCCTTTCTTAGATGCCATTCAAGTGAGTCTCTTAGGGCGCTTTTAAAAGCATAACTGCATTCAACAATTTGATTATTCTAATGACCGATTTGATAATTTCATGCAGTTGGATCCCTTCCTCATAAGAAATATGACAAAAACATACATTTTTATGAAAATTCTAGATCTATGATCTGAATTATACCATGTAAAAATTTAACTCCCTCTAGGCGTATAGTGAAATAATTTTTACTGAATCTTGCTATATACCACTTCATTCGTAAGATGTTGAAATGACTCAAGCATACTGCGTAAAATGCAGAAAAAAAGTCGACATCACAAATCCAAAGGAAGTTAACTAAAGAACGGACGACCTGCGGTAAAGGGCACTTGCCCAAAATGTAGTACTAATGTATTCCGTATAGGAAAGCCTTAGTACAATATTCTTCTTTTTCTAGAGTAAATCAATATAGGTAGCGATTCTATAACTAATCTAGTTGACAAAGGCAGAATATGAAAAATTATTGAAAGGAATACAGGATAAAGTATCTCAGATTCAAGCAGGCTCTACATCCAGATTTGAACTTCCTAAAGTGGATATAATGTGGCAGGGAAACAGAACATTTTTCAGAAACTTTTCAGAATTTCCAAAAATACTGCGAAGAGATCCTGAGAAGCTTCTCCAGTATTTATCAAAGGAGTTTGCAACTCCCGCACAATTTGGAGGTGACAAGGCGGTATTTGTAGGAAAAAAAGATCCTCATGAATTTACAATTCGTTTGAATAGATATCTTAAGGAATACGTGGAATGCCCCACCTGTAAGAGTCCTGATACTAGGGTTGAAAAGGAACATAGGGTGACTTCTCTTAAATGTGAAGCCTGCGGAGCAAAATCTCCTCTAAAGGGCCAATATGCGTAAATGAATTTTGCAGTAAGAGTAGTTAATCAACAAAACAATAGGATGTTGAATATGTGTGATGCCGAATTAGTTGGCAGAACACTCAAACAATCTGATTTGGAGGTAAAAATCTCAAAGAGCTACTATGGAGATCGTGTAGTTGATGAAAAAGAGGCAGAATCTCTTCTAAAAAGTTCTTCAATAATTAACATGGCTGGTAGAAAAACAATTGATCTTTCAATAAAGATTGGCGTGGGAACTACAAAAGGTGTAAAAGAAATTGAAGGAATTCCATTTCTAATTATTTTTAAATTTTGAAAATACAACGAATATATACATACTAAACACTCTGTTGTCTGAGAATTTTGGGTAAACGAAAAGTACTAAACGAAAGTGAGTTAAAAGAAATGTATCTGCCTGGAGAAGGCGAGATGTTGGGCAGAGTTGTAAAACTTTTGGGCAGTGATCACATACTGGTTAGATGTACAGATGACAAGACCAGAATGGGTAGAATCCGAGGAAAACTAAAAAGAAAAATTTGGATTAGAGATAACGATGTTGTAACAATTGCACCCTGGGATTTCAGAGCAGACGATCGTGGAGATATTACTTGGAGATATACACTCTCGCAAGTTGATATCCTAAAACAAAAAGGGCTCTTGCCACAAGATTTCTGATAGTAATAGATTTTACAAAGTTTGTTTTACAATTAATGTTGTCTATAGGAGCAAAATAGTATGAATAAAGAATCTATAGATGAATTTGATGATGAAATAATTGAGGATAAAAATAACCTAAAGATTGCAGAGGAAAGTGATCTAGATTCGCCAGAAACAACAAATGATGTCGAAGAAAGTGATCTAGATTTACCAGAAACATCAAGTGATGTCGAAGAAGATTCCGGCACTGAAGATTCTGATTTAGGACTCCAAGACAAATTGGCAAGAAAGATGAACCTTAAACTTGCTGGTAAGGCAAGAGGGAGAAAGACCGAGAAGGACATATTTGACAAAGACAAAGTGCTCGAGGCAGTCTTTGACAAGTCCACTGTGATGACTCTCTCACGGATGATAAATAATGGCATTATATCTTATGTCAATGGTGCAGTAGGTGCGGGAAAAGAGTCTCAGCTATACTGGGCAGTTGACCCATTTGGCAATGATCTGGCAGTTAAAATTTATCTTGTTACAACATCGAACTTTAAAAAACGATATCCTTACCTTATTGGAGATCCGAGGTTTACTAGAATAAAAAGAGGTACTAGATCTCTTGTAGAGTTGTGGGCCAGAAAAGAATTCCGTAATCTAAGCAAGGCCTTTAACTGTGAAATTCCATGTCCAGAACCAATAACTGTGGTAAAAAATATTCTAGTAATGAAATTTGTAGGAACTGGCGGCGTCCCATCTCCCACATTGGTTGAATCAGAAGTAGATTATGCTGATTATGAAAAAACAATAACAATTATTTCTGATCTCTATAAAAAAGCAGAACTTGTTCATGCAGATCTTTCAGAGTATAATCTTTTCAAAACAAAAGATGGACCAGTAGTTTTTGATTTTGGTTCTGCGGTAGATATAAGACATCCTAAAACCAAAGAATTTCTTGAAAGAGATATTAGTAATATTACTAAATTCTTTGTTAAGAGGGGACTAACGGTGGACAATCCAATTGATGTGTTTAAGAGGGTTACAAGATGATCTTTGAGAAAATTATACTAATCCCAGTTGATCGAGTTGGGGTATTGATTGGTAAGTCCGGAAAGGTAAAAGCCAAGATAGAAAAAATTTGTTCTGTTTCATTGTCAGTGGATGGTCAAACAGGCGAGACAGTCATAAAGGGAGTGGGGGATGTTGAAAATATAATGCCGTTTAAAGCCGAAGAAATTGTAATGGCTATAGGCCGTGGCTTTTCAGCAGAGAATGCACTACGTCTTATTCAAGAAGAAACTTCTTTACATGTTATAGATTTACGTCAATTTGCTGGAAAATCTCCTGCTCAAATTGAGAGAATAAAGAGTCGAATAATAGGAGAAGGTGGACGAGTTAGAAAAAATATAGAGGATCTAAGTGGTGCAAAAGTATCTGTTTATGGTAGAACTGTTGCTTTAATTGGGGATGGAACTCAACTAAAATCTGCTGTTAATGCAATTACGTCTATTTCCAGTGGTAGTACCCATGGTAAAGTTTACAATGATCTTCAAGAATCAAGGAGAAGACAAAAACTAGAGAGACTTCAACTTTGGGAGGGAGGAAATATACTTGAGTAAAGAAGTCTTCAGCCAAATATCTCCAAGTGAATTCTTTTATAGAAATAGGGATCTTGCGGGATTTAGTAATCCAACTAGATCACTTTACACCTCTGTTAGAGAATTTGTAGAAAATGCACTTGATGCATGTGATCAAAAGAAGATCCTCCCAGACATTCATCTTTCAATAAAAGCAGTAGATGCAGAAAAACCAGATCCCAAACATTATGTCTTGACTGTGAAAGACAACGGTCCAGGTATTGATCCTGAACACATTCCACTTGCTTTTGGTACTGTTCTTTATGGTTCTAAATTTGGTCTCAAGCAAGCTAGAGGTATGTTTGGTCTTGGTGCTACGATGGCTATTCTCTATGGTCAAATTACTACAAACAAACCAGTTACTGTGAAGAGCTGCTCAGATGGTAAAACACTTGACGAGTTTGTAATGTTACTTGACATTCAGAAAAATAAACCTGTAATTCTAAAACATACCACAAAAGATGGATCAAAGACAGGTCTTGCAGTAAGTATTGTTCTTGAAGGAGATTATTCAAAGGCAGGATCCAAAGTCCGAGATTATGTATATCAGACTTCGCTGATTACTCCATATGCATCAATAACATTTGAAGATCCAAGTGGCGAGAAATTCCATTATCCGAGAATTGTTAAAGACATGCCTCGTCCACCTACTGTAATCAAACCTCATCCTCATGGTATTGATGTTGAGACTATAAGAAGAATGATCACAGATACACATTATCAGATTCCAACCATTGACAACAAGATGATTGATAAAGTCAAAAAAGAATTAGGTCTAAAGAAAAGTATCTCTCCAAAAGAGATTTTAGAAAAAGCACAAAAACACTGGTCTGATATCTCAAAACCTGTAAGAACTGTGATTTCGGTCATGTCTTTTCTAAATATTGATTTTGAAGGATTAAAAAAAATCCGAATCGATGATATTGATGTTGCCAATAAGACTATAACATATTGGGACTTTGGCGAGTCTCAAACACACGCAATTGAATTAGACCCAGAGAGTCCATATTACAAGCAACTTGCAAGTACCGTTCAGGGTGATACACTCCTCACCTTTTTGACCAAGCGATTCCAAAGGGTTGGACCTACCACCGCAGAAAAGTTCTGTGATTTTGCTAAATTCAAGCCAGATAAAAGAATAGGCAGTATGACAAATGAGGAGTTGGTAAAACTGGCTGACGCGCTCCAAAAATTTGAAGAATTCCTTGCTCCCGATCCAAGTTGCTTGGCGCCTTTAGGGGAAGAACCTCTTTCTAAAGGAATAATGAAGTTTTTCAACCCAGAATTTGCAGTCTGTCTGGCAACGTAATGCATCAGCATATTCTGGATTTCCATTTGTTGTAGAAATGGGTATTGCCTATGGCGGTGATATCCCACCATCTGGTCTCAAAGTTTATCGTTTTGCTAACCGTATTCCGCTTTTATATGATGAAGGAAGTGATGTAGTCCTCAAAATAGTAAATGAGACTGAGTGGAGCCGATATAAAATAAAAGGAGATCCTCCTCTTGTTATAGTATCTCATATTTGCTCCACACGAATTCCATACAAGACAGTAGGAAAAGAAAATGTGGCAGACAGACCTGAGCTCAGAACGGGAATTAAAAAATGCATTACAATATTTGGCAAGAAAATTAGCTGTTCATATGTCTAGACAAGGAGCAGCTGATATGGCAAAAAAGAGGGCAAATCTTTACTCAAAATATGTACCGCTAATTGCACAATTTGCAACTGAACTTGCTGGTAAGAAAAAAGAACCAAATTATAGTCAATTGATAAGGATGGGAAGTGAGATTGAAGAACAAGTCTAGTGCAAAAACTGCAGAAGAAAGGAAGAAAAGATTACTATCTTTATTGGAGCAACAAGGTCTTAGCATATATGATAATCTTGACAAAGGACGATTTCCACAATTTGTAATTCCTAGTAGATCTGTAAGCAATATTGTTTATGACAAAAAAATAAGACAATACATTTTGGGTAGCGCAAGTGCTGTTCGTAGTTCGAGAAACATGTCACAGTTACGTTCCTATACGCAGTCTTGCTTGGCTTGCTTTCTTTGTCAATAGGTTGGTTCGAGAAGGAAAGTCATCTACATTAAGAGATATTTATTATTCTTCACAGGCATTTAGTATTGATTTTGAGGATCAGCCAGAGTCTGATAATATTATAGTTGACTTGGAAGCAGTGCTTACAAGCCCTCGTGAAGAATTCCACATATTTCCTGAGGAAAGAAGTAGTGTCTTTGGAGACTTGACAATTGAATATACTGTTCCAGGATATGAAGGAAAAAGAATGAATCTCTCGGATCATCCTGACGGATACCTAATAGGCCCAAGTTTGAGTAGTGCAGAGCTTGTTGATACTAGTGCAGAACTTGTTATTGCCATTGAAAAGGGTGGTCTTTTCACAAGATTTGTTGAAGAAAAAGTTCATAAAAAATTCAAATCTATAATTGTTGATACTGCAGGTCAAGCTCCTAGGTCAACAAGAAATCTCTTGAGACGACTAAACACCGAAATGGGATTACCTGTAGTTATTCTAGCAGATGGTGATGTGTATGGCGAACACATTGCAATGGTGATAAAATCTGGTTCTGCAAATGCAGCTCATTTAAGAGAATTGACAGTACCGGATGCAAAATGGTTAGGTGTTTGGGCAACTGATATTGAAAAATATAAACTACCGACAATTCCTATGACCGAATCTGACATAAAGAGAATTTATGATCTTCAAAAAGATCCTAGATATCAAGAAGGAAATTGGAAAAAACAACTAGAGGTATTTCTCAAGTTGAAAAGAAAGGCAGAACTTGAAGCATTCTCAAAGTACGGTCTTACTAATATTACAGACAAGTATCTGCCAGCAAAACTAGAAGAATCAAAGAGTTTCTAATTTTCTAATTTTTAAAGTAAGAACACCATTTCTGTATTTGAAGTCGTGAATTCCCATATCCGGCGTTGTTTCAATTGGGACCTCTTTTGAAAAGTGGCCAGATCCGCGTACATATAAAATTCCATCAATTAGTCTGACAGTTACCTGATCCTCAGGGCCTGGTACCTCTGCTACAAATATTATTTCTTTTTCACCTTTTATTAGATCATATACCCAATTCTTCGTATCTGCTTCTTTTGGCGTATACTGTGGAACGTTCTCAGTTGTCATCTTCTTTAATACTCTTACCCAATAAATCATAATCGCAGCAGCTATTCCGATTAATATGAAACTGACATACCCTTCCGAAGATCTCACTGAGAGCATGTATACAACACCCAAAAACAGTAAGACCATTAGGGGAATTATAAAATCAAATGACTTGTCATTAGAGTATCTGCTCTTGTAGCTTGCCAAAGATATTCTATTTCATTCATAATCCAAATATAAACACTCGTAGAATTTTGACTCAAATTGGATGAAAACGTTTCATAATTGAACTCGACGAATTACACGATTTGAAATTTAGGTGGTTTCCCATCTTTTGAATAGGCTGTGTTCAATTCCAAATTGATCGAGGCATTTTCCTACTATGTGATTTAAAATATCGTCAATGTTCTTTGGCCTGTTATAAAAGCCTGGCATGGCAGGTAATACTACTACCCCGATTCGAGAAAGTTTGAGCATGTTTTCAAGATGTATGCTAGTAAGTGGGGTCTCTCTTGGAACTAGAACTAATTTACGAGATTCTTTCATTGTAACTCCTGCGGCTCTAGCTACTAGGGTTTCTTCATAACCATTGGCAATACTAGAAAGTGTTTTCATTGTACAGGGGATTACTATCATTCCATCAGTCTTGTGAGTTCCACTTGAAACACTTGCCGCCATATTTGCATCATCAGAGTAATGTTCTGCCAGCGATCTTACATATTTCAAATCATAATCAGTTTCTAACACTAGGCATTTTTTTGCCCATTCTGTCATGATTAAATGGACATCAACCTTGCACTGTTTGAGAATCTCTAGCATTCTTACACCGTATAAAATTCCAGAACTTCCAGTTAATCCTATAATTAATCTCATGAAAGAATTATCTTTATTCCATATTTAATTTCAACTATGATTTAACATGTTTATTTATGGCGTTATGAGTCTCGATATCTATGAGTGTTAATATTGATACAGTTGAAGAAAATATTATTTCAGAACTTAGGCTATCTCCTATTCAAACTAAGGTCTATGTTTTAGTAGTAAAAAAAGGCAAAATGTCTGCTCAAGACATAGCACAGCATCTGAATATTTCAGAAAGTGAAGCAAATCAAGCTGCAACAAGTCTTATTCAAAATGGAGGATTTATTGATATTACAAAGACAGAGTTTGAATCAATGCATCCAAGATTTGCAGTTGTTAATATGTATAGAAGAATGTGTGAGCGAGAAAATATTCCGTTTAAGAAGAATCTTTTGGTAGACAATATCTCAATTATTTTAGAAAAACCATATGACGATGCAAGAACTAAATATAACCAATAATGGAGGAGGAAACATGTCTGTAGATACCGAATCTTGTAACCATGAAATAGTTTACTTTGGAGTGACCAATGTTAATTATGAAAAAAGAACTATAGGTTCAGTTGATACATGGCGTTGTGTAAAATGTAAGAAAATTTTCTGTGAAGAAAAGCAACTTGGTATTGATAGTATAGTGGATTATGTGGGGATGCCAAAAATATCTCCAGATCAAAAATGGGCTGTACTTTTATGCAATCTTAAAAAACACAAAGACAAATGGAAATTAGTAAAGATTAAACAAAATGATGAAATTCAGCATGAATGTGTTGATGAAAAAATGATACAACTTAAGGTAAAGGACTTTAAGATTGAAGATGATAAGCACTGGAATTTTCTTATAGAGAATTCAATTAACAAGGCAATAGAGATCTAAGTTTTTCATGGATATTCAAGTTCATATTAATAATGTTCGTGGAAGTCAAATAGCTGCCAAGATAACTGGCACTTTTATTATTGATGGTGCCCCATTCAAGTTTCAAGCAATAGCTTTTGGAAGAATTGGTGGGCATAATATTGGAGCAAAGATTTCAAAGACAGTTGAGAAGAATCTGGTTAAACTTGGCTATGACATAGATGAAGTGATAAACGAATTGCAGCAAAAACTTGTTCGTGGAGATATCACTCTTCCAGAAGGATTGACAAAAGATTCCTTTGCCGATGGCTAGAATTGAGCTTCGTCAAATGCCTTATGGCATGAGCAACCGCGTTGCTGTGGAATCAAGTCAAAAAGCATACCAAGTATCTTCTTTGTAGTACCTACATTCTTTGACAGTGTTTCTAAAACCTCTTTTGCAGTAACAGGTTTTTGAGCCCATACATCATAATCGGTTACTGTTGAAATTGACACATAACACATCTGAGCTTCCCTTGCAAGCTGACACTCTGGAACTAGAGTCATTCCTATGATATCTGCACCTATGACATTTTTGTAAAATTTTGATTCTGCTCTTGTTGAAAACCTGGGTCCTTCAATGCAAATGTATGTGGCATCTTTATGGATGTGGAGATTCATTTTTTTTGAAACATCTAAAACAACATTTTGAAGCTCAGGACAAAATGGATCTGCTACTGATATGTGAATCACTTTACCGTCTTCATAAAGTGTATATTTTCTTGATTTTGTAAAATCTATAAATTGTGATGGAAGTACAACATCTCCAGGTTTTAATTCTTCTTTCAAACTTCCAACTGCAGATGGTGCAATAATTCTCTTAATTCCCATCTCTTTGAATGCCCAAATATTTGCTCTAAAGTTTATTAAATGAGGTGGAATCGTATGTTTTTTACCATGTCTTGGCATGAATGCAACTTTTCTTCCTTTGTAAATTCCAACTGTTATATAATCTGAAGTTTTACCAAACGGTGTTTCAATATTGATCTCTTTGCTTTCTGCAAGTAACCCTGAATCATATATTCCAGTTCCACCAAAAATGCCTATCTCAGCTTGCTCTGTCAATATTTCACCAACGCGTTATGTTTGTAATCTTTGATCAATTTTGATCCTTTCAAATCTGATAACTCTATGATAAACGCAAAGCCTGATACCTTGCCGCCTATCTTCTCAACTAATTTTGCAGCAGCTTTTGCTGTTCCACCAGTTGCAAGCAAATCATCACAAATGTACACTTTTTGTCCTTTCTTTAATGCGCCAACTTGGATCTCCATCGTGGCACTTCCATATTCGATATTATATGATACCTTGTGAGTGACACCTGGCAATTTTCCTTGTTTTCGAATCATTATCATGCCTTTGTTATATTTGAGAGTGAGTGCGCAAGCTAACGGAAAACCTCTTGATTCTATTCCTGCAAAAATATCGACATCATTTGGATGAATTATTTTTGTAAATTCTTCTATTAATAGTGATAAAGCAGCAGGGTCTCTTAGAAGAGGACTGATATCTCTGAATAAAATTCCTTTTTTTGGAAAATCTGGTATCTCTGCAATCTTGTCCCTCAGATTCATAAATTGCTGTCAAGTTGTGGCTGTAAAAAATATTGCTAAATGGACTTTTTATTGAATCGTTATGCCAAGAGTGGATTTACCATTAGGAGATGATATTGAAATTGTATATGTTCCCGTCTTGATATTGTTTGGAACTACCCAATCTGTAGTATATTCGCCAGAGCTTGTTGATGTTGTTTCTAAAGTTTCAACGATTCCAGCACTGTTTCCAATCGAGATGCTAAGATTACTGTCAGAACCAGCATCAGTTCCTGAGATTGCAATTAGATCTCCTCTTGTGTATATGCCGGATTCTCTATCTACTTTAAGGGTAATTGTCTGTGAGGATGATTTTACAGTTATATTTTTGGATACGTGGTTTATTCCACTTGTGGCATCAAGTTTCCATGTACCAGGTGTTGCAATAGGCGGTATGGTAAAAGCAAATGAAGAAAAATGGCCAGTTTTATCTGCAAATGCTTGTATTGATTTTACTACTAAGCCATTAGGATCAGTTAATGAAATTTGAAGTAGAGTGTCTGCATTGGTAGTTCCAATAATTATAATCCCATCACCTGGAATGTATATGTCCTTTACTGTATTGATTACAATCGTTCCTGAACCTACTTCTAGTCCAACTGCAAAGTCTTTTTGGACTTTTTGATCTGCATGAGTAACCACTGCAGTATAAACACCAGATGTGTAAGAGGTTAAATTGAAAGAATATGATGCCTCTCCATTTTCTGCTAATGTGATAATATCTGAAAACTTTTCTTTGTCTGATGGATCTATTATGATAAGATTAAGGGTTGATGACGGAGGACCTGTTACACTAATCAGGGGTTTATCAGTATCGATATAGTAAGTTTATCCAAATTCATTGTTATGGGAGGTGATGGATCTACTCCTACTCCAAAGTAAAGTGTGGATTGATCATTACCTTGAATTACTTGTATTGAATATGTTCCTTCAATAGCCGTATCTGCTAATTGATATGATGTTGAGACAATACCACTAGATGTCACGTTTGCACTTTTTGAATAAATTGGGACACCTGTAGGATCTGAAATGATGAAAGTTACTACCTGATTTGAAATTGAAGTGCCATTTATGACAACCACTTGCCCTTGACCATATCTTTGTAATGAGGTTGAGACTGAAACCTGATGGGTTGTTACAATGCTGAATCCTTTGGATACTTGATCTTTTCCGTCTGAGATGGTTACTGTGTATTTTCCAAATGGTGCATCTATTGGTATGCTCCTGGTTAATGCATAATTTCCGCTTTTATCCGCCTGTGCAGTCAATGTGGTTACTGAATTTCCATTAGAGTCTACTATGGAAAAAGTTATAGTGGATTCTGGGGGTGCCGTCCCTGAAACTTGTTTTGTATCTCCTCTGTGAAATATCGGATCAAAATTTACTGTTAAAGGAATGTTTTGAGTCGCAGTGACACCATGTTGTTGTGATACTTTGAGATTTGTAGAAAATGATTTTTGATTACCTTGCTGATCCTTTAGGATGAATTGAACGCTTCCTGCTTGCTCAGAAGTTGGTATAACTAAAGTTGTAACAAAATTTCCATCAGCGTTGGATGAAAATGAGCCTATCTTGTCATTGTCAATATACAAATCAAGGTTGGTTGATGATGAAAAACTAAGGCCAACTACACGTACATGATCTCCTATTGAGGGAGTTGAGGGAATTATTCTAAATGTTGACGAGTCTAATATTCCACGTACTGTTTGTTGCACTGGAGTATTACCAGGTGATTGAGTATTACCAGGTGATTGAGTATTACCAGGTGATTGAGTATTACCAGGTGATTGAGTATTACCAGGTGATTGAGTATTACCAGGTGATTGAGTATTACCAGGTGATTGAGTATTACCAGGTGATTGAGTACCTATGTTACCAGATCCAATTACTATGTTGTTTGTATCTGATGCACTCCATGACATATTGGGTATTTGCTGGTCTGTTTTGATTTGGAAGGATGCCGATTTTCCAGGTGGTAGTGGTTCTATTGCACTAAACGCAAGAGTGGTTGGGGAAGTTTTCATACCTGCCCAACCGTTGTCAAGTTTGAATGATTTGAAAGCGCCACCGTTTATTTGTAAAATGAATGAAGCTACATCTGACGTACTATTTGCATTATTGCTGAGAGAAAGTACTGTCATTCCACCAGTGTTTGTAGTAGTTACAGTTACAAACGTAGGAACGGCATTAACTTGCTGTACTGTATATGTAGTAAAGATACTACTAATAAGTAGGGCAAGAAGAATAACTGATTTTAATAACACTTTACTCGTATACTGAAAAACTAATCTCTCAATTAAATCTTAATAAGAAATCATACTTTTACATCTTATGTTGTAATATGATTTATGAGTAAAGTACAAATGTTGATATTTTTCAGCTCTATCTGCTAAAAGTTGTAGATGTCTGTGATACTAGATTTTGATTCTGTCTTATTCTCTCAGCAATCAATCTGTATAATGACCTGAATTGATCCTTTGTTTTATCTGATATAAAGTCAGTTTCACCTAATACCATTTTTTCACAAATATATCTACAAATTTCTTCTCTGTCAAACTTTTCCCAACCTAGATGCTGATTTTCTTTCCAAATCTCATTTAGGTTATCCAATATACTTTTCTTACCTTTACTTGATACTTGATCCTTAGTCAATGTAACATATCCCTCTTTTCTTAGTTTTACTTCATAAGTTTGGTTTACAGCATAAAGATAATCTTCATCTACTAAAAGATCTTCTATAAATAACCTTGGTTGTCCGGCAAGTTCAAAGAAAACCATCTGTACTGACTTGAATTCATTTGACTGAAGCTCGGTAGAAATTTTTCTTGATTCTTCTGTATTGTCTAATAAAATGAAAGTATCATATCCGTGATTTTTATAAAATATTGCAAGCGACATGACCGAGTTCTTATTGTAAGCTGGAACTATGTTGAGCGGATTCATGGATAGATTTGGATCCTTTAGGAATCTATCAAATGCATTTAGATACATACAATCAGACATGGTCTCAACTATTATCACAGGTCTTGAATTGAAGCCAATTTGCTTGTCTACTATGGATTCAACAAGACCTCTTGAAAGACCATATAGAATTGGAATAAGGGTTTGATCGTCTGCATTCCAGTAATCATAATAGATCTTGCTTAGATGTTTTCTCTTGTCAAGCTCTACTACAAGCAGATTGCCTTGAGTGTAATCAAATATCATAAAAGGTGAGTGAGTCGCATACAATATTTGATTTGAACCGGCTAGACCCTTTAGCAGATCTGAAATTCCTCTCTGTTGAGCAGGATGTAAGTTTCTGGCAGGTTCATCAAGTAATAATATCGCTTCTTTCAATTCTGCCTTTTGTGTTTCTGCAGCAAAATTTACTATGAATGAAAAAGTCCACTTGAATCCTTCACTCTTCTGTTAAGCAGTCCTGTGTTTGTAACGGTACCATCTTTATGAACATCTGATATGACTACACTCAAAACATTTCCTGGATTCCATCTCAATTCTACATGTATTGGATCTCCCTTCCATGCTGGATTGAGTCTCTCACTAAGTCTTCTACTTGAAACGTTTAATAATTTTATAAGTCTTGACGGACTGTTTTTAGCCTCTTCAAGCTTCTGGGCATCAAGCTCTGCCAAATAAAATAAATTGTTGACTGTTTCTGCTTTGTCAAATTCTTCAACATATTCTAATCCTTTTGCTCTGATTCCCTTTGATTCTCTCACAAATTCCTCCAAGTCTATATTTCCAAGTATCTTCTTGTAGTCCGAAAAGTAAACAAATCGAGGATGTAGTTTATCCTCAATGAAATTGTCTAATGCTGAACGTTCGTTTGTTCCTATTAACATATTATCAAATATGCTCTCTAGATCTTGGTAGATGTTCTTCCACTCTGATATTACTTGTTGATCTTGTGATGCAATCAAGTAGATGTTATTATTGAATTCAGCCATCATGTCCATAAAGACTTCACGTGTTCGTGGTGCAGGCGCATCTAGAAATTTGGTGTCTACTCTAATTCGTATAGGATTTGGCATAGCTAACACAAATGACTTGATTCTGTCTACAAAGTTTTCCCATGAGTTTAATCTCTTACTTGCCTCTCCGCTGATTTTTACTTCGCCAAAATCATATTGTATTCTAGAATTCTTGTTAGTTCTGTAAATCTTCATATTTTTTATATCTTGAAGATTTGGAAATTTTTCTCGAATTAACGAAGTCTCCTTTTCATTTAGTACAAATTCTCCTTCAGCTAATTTTATTTCTGACTTGAGAACTTCAGTCATTTCATCACATAAATCTAAATCAGAAAGCTTTGTGTCCTTGTTGAGCAATGTAAGAGCTTCTAAAATCGTGGTTTTACCACTCTCATTTCTTCCTACAAATGCAGCAAGATCTCCTACTTTAATTTCACCGGAATCATGAATGCAACGATAACCTTGCACTCTGAATTTTCTAAGCCGCATCTAGCGGCTATTGGCTTGGCTGTGATTTAACTTATTCGTCAAATTTATCAAATAGATGTTTTTCGACCAAATAGATATATGGGAACTAGAGCGGTTATACTACAAATTGGCAGTAAAAAAAATTGCTTATCTTGTTTTTGTCTTTCCTGTTATAGTTTCATTGATTTTTGGAGGATTTGTACTATCTGATGTTTTAGGACAACCTGATAGAAAATTAAACATGTGGCAATTTAAATTTGAAACACAACCTGGGCAACAAGGGGACAAGGATATTCGATTGTTGAATCTGAACAGTTCTTATCCTATATCTGCACCGCTTAACTTTAGAGTTTTGGTAAACAATACCGCATTTGATTGTGGAGATCTGTATATGACAATATATGATCCAAATACGTCTCCAATGCAGGTTATAGTACAACATGCCTACTTTTCACAATGTTTTGCACAGAATAATTCTACTATGCCAATTCAAGATACTTTTACACCTGTTATTGACAAAGCAGGTCTTTATCAGATTGTGGTAGAAATGAAGGATAAGACTAATCAAAATAGTACTAGTGTTAAGGCTAACTTTAACGTACAATAAGAAAATTATATGTTATTATATTGCACGAGTATTTGTAATCTTGAGGAATAACTTCTTGTTATTATTGAACAATCATGGCTAAAAAAGGAAAAAAATCAATCAAAAAGATCGAAGAAAAAAAGGTAGTTATCAAGACTGAAAAGAAGAAAGTAGTCAAGACTGAAAAGAAAAAGGAAATTGCTAAACCAGAAAAGAAAAAGACCAAGGCTGAATTGAAAAAGGAGGCTGAACTTTTAGAGGAAGAAGAAGAGATTGATGAAAAGGAAATAGAAAACTTCCAGATAGAAGGTCTGGATATGGAAAAATTAAAAACAACTGTTCTAGGTCTGGTTGCAAAACGCGGAGACAATGGCATGTTCCAAAGTGATCTTTGGAAGAAACTCAAACTGTCAAGCAGAGATGGTTCTAGGCTTGCACTAAAGCTTGAGAGGCAACATCTTGTAAAAAGGGAAAAAATTCTTGAGAATGGTCGTTGGACTTACAAATTAAAAATTGCACATGTGCCAGTAACTACACAATCAATAGAATCTGCACCATGTCTAATTTGTCCTGTTGAATCAAAATGTACTCTTGAAGGAGAAATTAGTCCACGAACTTGTCCCTTGATTGAACAATGGGTTTTAACTGAACTTTCTACCAAGAAGGTAAAGAAATGAAATTAATTGATGCAAGGCGTGACTTGTATAGAAGATTAGCTCACAAAGAAGGATATAGGAGTAGAGCTGCATACAAACTAAAAGAACTAAACACTTCTTATAGAATAATTGGTCCTGGATTTTTTGTTTTAGATTTAGGATGTTCACCTGGTGGATGGACCCAAGTTGCAAAAGAACTTGCAGGAAACAAAGGACAAGTTATGGGTGTTGACAAAGCATTTGTTGAAGAAATTCAAGATGTTCATATAATCAGGGGAGACATTGAGGACGAATCTATTGTAGAACAAATTTTCGAGTATTTTGGAGGTAAAATAAATGCCGTAATCTGTGATCTATCACCTACCGTTACTGGACAATGGGATGTAGACCATGGAAGACAAATCGCTCTTAACTATGCAGCAAGTAAAATTATGGACCAAGTTTTAGCACGAAAGGGCAATGCGCTCTTCAAAGTGTTTGATGGTCAGTATTCCATGGAATTTAGAGACTATATACGAAAAAAGTTTGCCAAAGTTCAGCTAAGAAAACCTCAAGCAAGCAGAAAATCTAGTAGTGAATTATACTATGTCTGCTTGGGATATCTTGGAAATTAAACTAGGGATAAAATTTCATCAATTCTAGCATCAGTCTTAAACCCTGTAGAATTCATACTTGTTTTTGTAGCCTTTCGTCCAATGCCTTGAATTTTTTCTATTATCTTATCTAGAGATGGAGGAGCTGACTGATTTCTGTGTCCTATTTCATCCAAGGTAAAATAGGCAGGTGACATATCTACTTCTTCTTGACACTTTTCTAAGTACATTAAACAAGACTTGTCTACCTTCAAGTTCTTTTCTTCTGATATCATTGCATCTACAAAATTTTTGTCATGCATATTATCTATCCAAAGCGGTCCTGCAAGTTTTGCCTTTGAATTGCAAATATTACATATATGTTCAACCTCATGAACAACTTTTCTGTTACCGCAATTATAGCAATGTAGAATATATCCCATACAATTTTTGGTATTTGTTCTAACAAGTATCTTGACATACGCCTTGTAGTAATGCATGCTGTGTTGTACAAATAATGGTGCTACCATGATATCCATTCTGCCTGCAACAAGATTCATGCATCCAAGAACAAGTCGTAATGCTATCTCATTTCCATATGTGGTTCTTACTGGGGTTCCATAGTACTTGCGTTGACATGCTTCTGGAAATATTCCATGTAATACAGTCAAGTCAGTAGCAGTAACTGACAAGAGTCCTCCATGAAACGTACTCTTATTGCACAGTCAATATATCGTGAAGGTGAACCAAAGGGATCCACATCTACAATTGCTCCGCGTCCGTCTCTTGACGAATGAAAACTAAGAAATCTACACGCCTCATTTTCAGAAAACTCACAATTTGTTACTCCATTTACCTTTGCAATGCTTTTTCCAATCTCAAGGGCTTGGGCATTTACATCATTTGCAACAACTTTTTCTATTGAACTTATTTCATTTGCAACTCTTATGCTTCTTGCACCAATTCCAGCAAGTGAGTCCAAAAAGATCTTTGGACCCTTGAAGTTTTTAAGAAATGCAGAATATGCTATTATGGAAAAATCTCTGCTTACTCTAGCTCTTGGATTAAAAAACGCTGGTTCCTTAGGGGGTGTTTTTTCTGATAATGACTCTCTTGGTACTAGAAGCTTTGTACTTCCTTCTATTATCTCAGCAAGGTCAAACTCCAACATTCTGTCGTGCCTAAAATGATTTAATACATCTAACGCAAGAATAACTAAAATGCTAGTCTGCGGAGTAGATGACGCAGGTCGAGGTTCAGTCTTGGGTCCACTTGTTATAGCTGGAATTTCTATTGAGCGAAGTAAGATAAAACACCTTACTGCAATCGGTGTCAAGGATTCAAAACAACTCAGCCCAAAATCACGAGAAAACTTGTATGCTCAGATATTGTCGTTAGTGGACTCGTATTACGTGGCAAAAATTCCACCAAGAACCATAGATAGGCATGTCAACAAAAACCTGCTAAATCAACTTGAAGCGGACTATATGGCCAAAGTTATAAAAAAACTTGGGGCAAATTCTTCATACGTTGACTCGTGTGATGTAAATCCCAAACGATTTGGGTTGTATATTTCAAATATTGCCAAGACTGGAAAAATTATCTCTAGTCATCATGCAGATAGAAAATATCCTGTAGTCTCTGCAGCATCAATTATTGCCAAAGTAAACAGGGATAGGGAGATTGAAAAACTACGAAAGAATCATGATTTGGGAAGTGGATATCCATCTGACTCTAAAACTATGGGATTTATCAAACAGTGGCTATCTCAAAATGGGGATGTTCCAGCATTTGTCAGAAAGAGTTGGAAACCAATCAAAATATTGTTAAGCAAATCATCCTAGATATTTGGCTACAATCATCCCATGATCTCCTTCATATGGCTCGAGATTAATTTCCTGAACTATCTCAAAGTTTGCTGATAATTTCTTTATCTCTGAACGCATTACTTGGGCTGGTTCTCTTGTAACGTCAATACTTCTTGTTTTTACTACAAGCATCATGTATCCACCTTTTTTTAGATAGGTCTTACAATTTAGTATTGCAATCTCTGTCTGATCTGGCTGAGCAATATCAACATAAACAACATCGACTGGACCGTACACTGAAAAATATTCCTTGGGACTACGTGCATCTTGTAAAATTGGAACTATGTTTGATCTAAACGAAGCTACTCTTTCCAAAAAATCTCTGGCAACTCTACTTGAATGTTCAACACAGAAAACAATCCCGCTTGGACCTACGATATCTGATACATGACTTGCTGTAGTCCCTGTAGATACTCCAAGATAGAGAACTTTTGCTTTTCTAACAATGGGTAAAAACTGAAGACCGTTCATTATGGCCGCTCCGAGTTTGCTACGATAAGGATCCCATATCCTAAATTCTTCGTCATCTATTTTTACTAATTTTTCTCTATAAACTTGATTTCCGGGTACCAGATTTATGGTTGCAAGTCTTTTTTCCCCTTCACTTTTTACCCAAAAAATATTATCTTCTTCGTTTTCCAAACTTTTTTCTCTTGCTCTTTTGCCAGTCGTTTCGCTTGTCTCCTTCTCTGCCCCTGCCTCCTCCGCTAAATCTTCTATCTCCCTCTCTACCGCCTCTACCTCCGCCACCACCAAATCTTCTATCTCGTTGGTCTTCTTGTCTACGTGGCTGGAAAGCTGGTCTTTCTGGCTGGTCTTTGTATTTTACTCCTATCTCTGTGACTCGTATGTTGAGTTTTTCAAGTAATGTGTCATTTCTACCTGCTCCGTAGACATCTACTCTTGCAGCAATTGCAGCTTTCGCACTATTGCTCTTGCAATCTTGCCTCTTTGCCATCTTGGAGCGGCATGAACTAATTGATGCTGGAACAACAAACCATGTTTTGGTGGCTGGGCGCCAGTTTTGAGTGATCTAAACAATGCCTTCTCTGCACCAAGAATTTGAATTGTACTAGCTGGCATCATTGCAAGTCTCTTTAGACTTCCTGCCTTTGCAAGTATTCTTGCTCCAACTGCAGAACCTAATATGACAGAAATGTTTGGTGCCACTAACTCCATTTGCGACTCGATGTGTTTTTCAAGTGATTGTCTCAACTCAAAAAGTTCTAAAATTTGTTTTGAAATACTTTGAACTATTGCAAGATTCTCATCTGAGATCTGACCTCCTCTACTCTTTTTTTGTAATAATGATAACATCTCTGCTTTCTCTTCCGGAAATCCAGCCTCAAGATACGTATTCTGAGTAAGATTGTCTCTTCTTCCTGCCGTGACAATTTTTGAATACCCACTTATTGTATCAATTAGATTGTCAAGTTCTGGAAAATGTAATCCGTACCACTCTCTTACTCTGGAACTTAGTAAATTGATTATCTTGTCTGTCTCGTCTAAGGTACTGATTGCCTGAATTATATGCAAATCGGGACTTTCAGAAATCTCTGTTACTCTAGATGATGATAAATTGAGTGCAAACTCTCGTAATTTTCCTCTGGCATCTCCCTCATCTGTGGCAAAGCCTGAATCTACAAGGACGTGCAACTTTGAAGATTGTATTGTCTCTATTTTCTTCTCATCCATGAGATCTGACTCTATGGATTTTTTCCTCAATAATTTCAACAATGAAGAATCATTTACGGTAACAATGCTTCCTAAATTGGCAAGGAATTGTTCTAATTCATTAAGATTGATCTGTTCTTTTTTCAAATCTACGTACTGGACTGCTGGATTTGAAAATGGAAATGATTTTACACATTTATTATCATCAAAAACTGCAACACCCAACTCTGTTAAAATTACAGAATACATAGAGAGCATTTTCATGTCTTACTAAAAAGTGTAACAGTATGGATTCCAAACTACATCAAACGTTATAAGACAACTATTTTTTATTATTAGAAGTGAGTCCTGACATTTCAACCAGTGTAGGTCCCATTCTACTTGAAAGACCTACGATGCTTGCATCTGGCATTCTTGGTATCTCGCTTGACGTTTTTGGTCGTCTATATAAAGAAGGAGCCGGAGCACTTGTCACAAAATCGCTTAGCAAAGAACCCTGGGATGGATACCCAAACCCTACGATAATCGGACTAGGAAATGGGTATCTAAACGCAGTTGGACTATCAAATCCAGGGGCTCCGTATTTTGCAAAGATGTTGTCATCAAATCAAACTATTCCGATAATTGTTAGTCTAGTAGGCTCTATTCCTGAAGACTTTACATTTATGATAAAACAATTTGAGAATGTTAAGATTCTAGGATATGAACTAAACCTGTCCTGTCCTCATGTCGAAAAGGTTGGACTAGAAGTTGGCGATGACCCGGAACTTGTTCGAACTATAATAAAATCCGTAAAAAAAGAATCCAAAGTTCCAGTAATTGCTAAAGTTGGTCTTGGTTCTTCAGACTATCTGAAAACTGTTAGTACTGCATGTGAGAGTGGAATTGATGGCATAACTGCGATAAATACACTTAGAGCAATGGCAATAGATGTAGAAACAGGTAGGCCTTTCTTGAGCCACAAGATAGGTGGATTATCTGGGCCTCCAATCAAACCTGTTGCAGTACGATGCGTCTATGAAATTTCATCAAAGTTTGATATTCCTATTATTGGATGTGGTGGAATCTCAAGGTGGGAAGATGCTGTAGAATTTTTACTTGCAGGGGCAAGTGCTGTACAAATTGGTAGTGCTGTTGGAGAAAAATGGACTGGAGTATTCTCTGAGATAAATAATGGAGTATCTAAATATATGGAAAGAAAAAACTTTACAAAAATAAAGGAGATGGTTGGTATTGCAAAAAAGTTTTGATACTCCAAAGATAGTAACAATCGAAAAAATAGTGGATGAAACTCCAACTGTTCGTACTCTGTTCTTTTCTGACGAAATATTATCCAAAGTACTTCCAGGACAATTTGCAATGGTCTGGATTCCTGGAGTAAATGAGGTCCCAATGAGCGTCATGATATCCCAAGAAAATGGAAAAGCTGCTTTTACAGTAAGAAAACATGGCCCTGCTACAACTGAATTATTTTCCAAAAAAGTTGGTGATCAAATAGGAATCAGGGGTCCTTATGGTAATTCATTTACAGTAAAACCAGGCAAGCTACTTCTAGTAGGAGGAGGAACAGGACTTGTTCCTCTAATACGTCTTGTAACCTTTCTCAAGAAAAGCGATGATGTAACTATAATCATGGGAGCAAAGACTAGAGTCGAAGTCTTTTTTGAAGGTCTTGCAAAAAAACTACTTGAAGGAACTTCACATCAAGTCGTTATTGTAACTGAAGATGGAAGTTATGGTGAAAAGGGTCTTGTTACTGATGTAATGGAGAAATTATTCCAATCTAATAGATTTGATGCGATATACACTTGCGGTCCTGAAAAAATGATGTACAAAGTTGTACAGATTGCATCCAAAAACAAGAGCTATGTTGAGGCAAGTATTGAAAGAATGATGAAATGTGGAATTGGAATATGTGGCAGCTGTTGCTTTGGTGATGTGATGGCATGCAAAGATGGAACTGTCTTTGATGGTACCTCTCTTCTTGCAAACAAGGAGTTTGGTTTCACTCATAGAAACAAATCGGGCATGATTGAGAATTATTAGACGGTGAAAATGTCGGAAAACTTAAAATGCTATCAAAAGTCATTCAAATTGAAAATTGGGTCGTCCTAAAATCGTATTAACTGCAGATCGTACACTAATGTCTCCCTATCGTGGGATATCTTTGGCAACCTTCTTTGGTTGTGCTCCTGCAGTAGATCCACATAGACCAAAAAACAGTTTCTGGTATTATATCCTAAAAGATCAAGTTACTCCCAAAATTCTCTTTGATTTTATTTGTAATCCAATAAGCCATACAAATGGTGTTGCAAATTATGCTCCGTATGGATTACGTAAAGTGGAAGCAGCTCTTCTACGAGATGGATACAAAAGAGAAGATGTTGTAGTAGCACATCCTGATCATGTTGACAAGTTCATCGGTCCTGAAACTCAAGTAGTTGGTACCTACGAAATGGATCCTCTCGGAATGGGTCCTGTAACTATGACATTTACTTATGGTAGAAAACAGACATCGTATGACGAATTTTATAACCGCGACTTGCACATGAAGATTAATGCTGCAAAGAAGAAAAATGGAAGTAATGCCAAAGTCATAGTTGGGGCTTCTGGAACTTGGCAGTATAATTATGATCCAAAGAAAATTCAAGAATATGGACTATATGCAGTACTAGAAGGTGAACTTGGAGGTATTGCTCCGGAGATAGATGGGCATGCTGGAGAATTCTTTAACAAATTAATCGGCGGAGAATTTGAAAATATGAATCCCTTTGTTAAAAGCGATTTCAAGGTTGAGATTAAAGAATTTGGACAAGATGAAAACAAATTCCATGGTAGATTTATCCATTATTGGGATGAGCCAGGAGTTGATGAAATACCAAACATAGTAGAACCAAGCATGCATGGAATGGTAGAAGTCATGCGAGGTTGTGGTAGAGGTTGCAAGTTTTGTGATGTTACATTAAGACCATTGAGATACTATTCCCCTGAAAAAGTAAAACAAGAGATTGAAGTCAACATAAAAAAAGGCGGACAACGAAATGCATGGCTTCATAGTGATGACATCTTCGTCTATGGCCTTGATCCAAGAAAGACAAAGAACATGGCTCCAAACAGAGATGCATTAGAAGAACTCTTCAAAGCAGTCATGTCATGTGGAATAGAACACACCAATCCAACTCACGGTACTTTGGCTGGTGCAATTGCAGATGAAAAATTACTTCCTAGTATTTCAAAGATAATCCGTTCAGGTCCAAACAACAAGACTGGAGTTCAATGTGGATTTGAGACAGGAAGTCTTAGATTGATAGGAAAATATGCTGATAGAAAACTTGCTCCATACAAACCAGAGGAATGGCACTGGGTCGTAAAAGAGGGAGTAAAAACACTAAACGAGAATCATTGGATTCCTGCATTTACTCTAATCATGGGCCTTGATAATGCTGAAACCGAAGAGGATGGATGGGATACAATACGCCTCATAAACGAGCTAGAAATTGAACAGCCAGAATCACAGTTTACCGTAACCCCACTTACATTTGTCCCAATAGGACTACTTGAAAAATCAGAGTTCTTTGATATTGGAAATGAATTGACTGCTCCACAACTTGGTGTCATGTACAAGACATGGCAGCACAACTTCAAGTATGGAATTCAGAAATTCATGGACAAGACAGGAAGCAACAATACTCTAAAGAAAAAGGCATTTACAGGTCTTGCACGAACTTTGGGTGGTGTTCCATTGACTGCAATGGAGAAATATGCTAGAAGAAAGGGCCCTGAACACGAAAGAGTAATTGAGACTATCAAGACAAAGTACTGGTAGCCAATAACCAAATACATAAATTGAATTAAAATAAAGTTTATTCGTGCCAACTCACGGATCGCTTACTAAAGCAGGAAAAGTAAGAGGACAAACTCCAAAGGTTCCATCGCGAGAAAGACATGGAACTATATCCATTACACGAAACAAAGACAATTTTAGAAAAAGATTTATCCTAAAAAGAGTCCCAGGCCAAAACAAGCCAACTCAGAGAAAAAGAAGAAAGTAGAGCTGAAATTTTAAAAATTATATTAAACTTAGTCTAATTTGATAATTAGTCAACAGTTACCTACCTTGTTATTTTAATTCAAAAATTGCTACAATTTGACCTTGACACTAAATCCTATACTTTTGCCTAGGAAGATTGTAATTTTTGAAATATTGGGGTTTGTCGTGTTGAGCTTTGTTATATTTTCAGGCTTTGCTTCGTTCAAATCTGCTCTTATTTTGGGAAATACTCTGTTAGTTCTTCCTACAGGTGGAATATTTATTAGTCTTACAGTATTTGCCTATAAAATAACTGATTTTCTGTTTAAAGGACATTTGGTCCAGTCATTTTTGAATAAAATAAAAAAATAACAGACTCTATTCGGCTCATGCTCTAAGGTATTACCCTTAGAACACGAACCGTTTTCGTGTGCAGTATAGAGTCTGCATAACCAATTATGAGGTATAGATTCAAAAGATTATGTTTGTTTATTTTGAAATTATATGATCCAAACTGTTGCATGAAAAATCAACAAAAACAACCTATAAGGTAACAGTTCCTTATATCCATAAACTTATTAGGTACTCGTACCGTACCATACGGTAAGATGGACGATTTAAGATTAGAAAATCTAGATGGGGTAGGCCCAGTAACTTCCAAGAAGCTAAGTGATGCAGGAATTCATAACATTATGGATCTTGTAATAAGAGGACCAGTGGACATATCAGAGATTACTGGTATGGATCTTGATGCTGCTGTAAATCTGGTAAATAAAGCAAGACAACAGACTAATTGACAACGGTCAAATTGCTAAAGAATTTGTCACTGCAACTGAGATTTACAAGCGAAGACAAGACATTGGAAAGATCACAACCGGAACTAATGCACTTGATACTCTATTTGATGGTGGAATTGAGACACAGGCCGTAACAGAAGTTTATGGTGAATTTGGTGCTGGCAAGACACAACTTTGTCACACAATATGTGTAACTGTTCAAAAACCAAAAGAAGAAGGTGGATTGGATGGTGGAGTATTATATATTGATACAGAACACACATTCAGACCAGAAAGAATTGTTTCAATTGCTAAAGCAAAGGGACTTGATCCAGAAAAAGTTCTTGAGAGAATTATAGTAGCAAGAGCATACAATAGTGCTCATCAGGAATTGATCTTGCAAGAGGCAGGTCCTGTAATTGAAGAGCATAAAATAAAATTACTTGTTGTAGACTCTGCTGTGGGACTTTTCAGAGCAGAATTTCTTGGCAGAGGCACGCTCTCTGTAAGACAACAGCGATTGAACAAATTCATGCACTTGCTTTCAAGAACTGCAGAGACATACAATATAGCCTGCAATTGCAACAAACCAAGTCCAGTCATCGCCTGATCAGTTCTTTGGAGACCCAACAAGACCTGTTGGAGGAAATGTTGTTGCGCATGCTTCAACATATCGTGTCTATCTCAAGAAATCTGGTAAGAAGAGAATTGCAAGAATGGTTGACAGTCCGCATCATCCAGAACAAGAGGCTCTTTACACCCTAACCGAAGGTGGTGTTTCAGACCCAGAGGATGAAACAAAGAAGAAAAAGAAAGAAGAATCTGAAGAATAACTGGTCTCATCCTGTCCTGTGTATGGAAGTGCAGTACTTCCATACCTCACTGCTTTTCTTTTAGACCCAGTAAGTGTTAAATTATGGTCATCTCAAGTCTTAGCGATTAATGACTACTAAGAAACCAAAGGGTCGTTCACACGGCTTTATGCATAAATCACGATCCGTTATGACTAAGGATAAAGTCCGAGGAGTCTCTTTCCTACTACGCGAGTATGCTGTAGGAGACAAAGTTTTGGTAATAATAGATCCTTCACAACATAAAGCATTGCCACATAGAAGATATCATGGAAAAGTGGGAACAGTGACAGAAGCTGGTCGTAGAACAGTAAAACTAATAGTTAAACTTGGTAACAGGCCAAAAACCTTAATCACTAGATTAGATCATATCAAACCATTCGGTGTTGTTTAAAGAATGGAAGAAGTAAAGAAAAAACAAGGCATTTCTATTCCAGAGGTAAAAGAAATTATGGAAAAAGTTGATACTGAATCAATGGATCAGATACAACGATGGACATATGATTATGTTACAAAATTTTCAAAAATTGATGCAAAGGCTGCAAAGAAACTCAAGCAGCAGCTTGTAAAAGAATGTGGCATACAAGAAGAAGAAGCCGTAGAAATTGTAAATAATCTCCCAAGTACTGAAGCAGAATTGCGAGCATTTACTTTTGGCTGGAAGAAATTAATTCTTGCTGAAACGCTCGACAAAATGCTAAAGATAATCAAGGAGAATTCGTAAGTTCAGGAGTACGGTTTTCTTGGAACACACTCAAACTAGAAAGTATGAGGAATACGCATACGTATTAGATTTTGTCACAAGGGGAAAATCCACCACTGTTAGAGGTAGAGATGGAATCATAGTTACAGCTCTTGGAGAAGAGCGACTTACAATACTTGAATTGTTAGCAATGCCAAACTCTACCTTTGAGATAGGAGAACGAGTATACATTGGCAAGGAAGGGAGAACAAAAATCCTCTCAGTTCTTGGCAGACTGGAACATAATCAAATATCATCTTCTGCTCAAAGTGAACTCAACTCCGTGGTGGAAAAGATTGTATTGCAAAATGAAAAAAGATTTGTAGATTATCTAAACAACGCACAACCACTCACTCCAAGAATACATGCACTTGAACTTATTCCTGGTATTGGAAAAACCTACATGAAAACAATGTTGGAGGAGCGAGAAAAGAAAAAGTTTACTGACTTTAAAGACTTGCAAGAAAGAGTTGGACTAAAAGACCCTGCAAAACAGATTGCAAAGAGAATCATCGAAGAGATAACTGGAGAAACAAGGATGAGTCTCTTTGTTAGAAAATGATCAAACGCAGGTCATTAGGGCAGCATTTTTTAATATCAAATTCGATTGCAAAATCCATAGTTAATTTTGCCAATATTACAAAAGACGATATTGTTCTTGAGGTAGGTACAGGTAAAGGTATTCTTACACCCCTTATCTGCGAAAATGCAAAACAGGTGATCTCAATTGAAAAAGACCACATGCTATATTCACAAGCAAAGGCAACATTTTCACAAATCCCGAATCTAATCTTGGAAAAAGGTGATGCTTTTAAAAAAAATCCTGAATTTACAGTCTTTGTATCAAATCTTCCGTATTCTGAGAGTCGTACTGCTATAGAATGGCTTGTTCAAAAAAAATTCAAGCGTGGGATAATTATGGTTCAAAAGGAATTTGCCCAAAAATTGCTTGCCACAAAGGGTGGAAAAGAAAAAAGATCCATATCTGTTCTTGCAAGCTATTGCTTTGATATTGAAAATCTAATGGAGGTAAAAAATACCAACTTTAGACCACCTCCCAAAGTTGATTCTGTAGTCATATCTATTGTTCAAAAGCAGGTGCTTTCCAAACGGATTGTACAAAATGTCAACAAACTGTTTTCGTTTAAGAGAAAGACCATACGAAGCATTGGGAAAAAAATGGGGCTAGAGATTGATTCAGATAAAAGATTAGAAGAGATACCTGAAGGTGAGATAATAGAAATTGCAAAAAGAATCACAAAATAGTTACTATATTCCTGCAGAGGACTCGATTTTTCTAACTGATTATCTAGAAAATCAAAAAGGACGATTTGCACTTGATATTGGAACTGGCTCTGGTATTCTTGCAAAAGTTTTATCGAAAAATTTTGAATTTGTTGTTGCAACTGATATAAACATTTTTGCGTTAAAGAAAACACGTGAAATTACTAGCAATTGTATCTGTTGTAATGCAGCTGATGCACTACGCACTAGTTTTGATCTGATTGTATGCAATTTGCCATATCTACCGTCTGATGAATTGCTTGATTCTGCAGTGGATGGCCTTCATAATGGTACTGAGATTCCAACCATGATTATGAAATCTGCTAGTCTGAGAATTGGGAAAACTGGAAAAATGCTATTTCTTACTTCATCACTTGCAAATTATTCTGTCTTGATACAACTATGTGAATCACTTGGATTTGATGTAAAGATAGTCGCAAGAAAGAAATTATTCTATGAGGAGTTGCTACTTGTAGAATGTGTAAAAAATACATGAAAGTTGTGTCACTTTCTTAGTTTTTGTTTTGCAATCTCTGCAATTGCTTCAGTCATCTTTGTTCCTGGGGCATTTCCACCAATATCATATGTGACATACTTTCCTTCGTTGATGACCTGTTCAGTTGCGGCAAAAATGGCATTTCTTATGTCTGGTTCTCCGAGATATTCTACCATCCATGCACCTGAAAGAATGGCAGCAGTAGGATTAACCTTGTCCAATCCCTTGTATTTTGGTGCACTTCCATGAGCTGGCTCAAACATGGCATAAGTGTCCCCGATGTTGGCCGAATATACATTTCCAATTGAACCAATATTTCCTGATGCGCATTCTGATATTATGTCCATGAACAGATTTGTACTCACCAAGATTGAATCATTGAATCTCTCAGGATTTTTTACCAACTGTTGAGTCATGTTATCGATATAATATTCCTCTACTTCGATACCTGGATTCTCGGCCTTTGCTTTTTCTACCTCACTCCAGAAAATACCATCTGTTTCTTTGAGAATATTCCTCTTTGTTATTGGAAATATTTTCTTGATGTTGTGCTGTTTTGCCCACTCAAATGTAGCCTTGATGATTCTTTGACAACCTTTCCTTGTTGTCTTTCTTATGGCAATAGCTACATCCTCGGAAATTTTAAACTCAATACCTGCATAGAGACCTTCTGTTGCCTCTCTGAAACACACAAAATTTAATTTTCTATTTGGAGATAATCTATCGTAAGTCTTGATCGGTCTTACATTGCTATATAGTTGAAATTTTTGTCGTATTGTAACAGCTACACTCCTTGGTGCGTCTGGACGAGGAATTGTTGTAGTAGGACCCTTGTAACACGCATTACATTCCTCAAGCAACTTCATAGTAGCATCTGGAATGTATGTTGCACCACCGTGTTTTTCCCACTGTTCAGATCCTGCGTCACACAAAATAAGTTCTGTTTGAGAATTACAAGCTCGGAGGACACGTAACATGGCATCTACAAGTTCTGGACCAGTGCCATCTCCCTTGATAACTGCAGCTTTCTTTCCCAAATCAGCCAACGTGATAAGATAAGCATATTTAACTCTAACTAGAAAATTATTTGAAAATTTTATTGTGCAATGCTAAAGCTTAAACTCCTCATTTATCGGATATTTTGTTGTGCAAATAGTACAGATTTCAGATATTCATGTAGGATCTCAATTCAGAGAAGAGATCTTTGATCTCACTGTGGAAGAGATAAACGAGCTGAAAACCATCTGTTATTGTAGCTACGGGTGATCTTACAAATGAGGGGTTACTCAAAGAATATGAAAAATGTAAAGCAAAGTTTTCCCAGTTTGAGGCAGAAAAAATAATCGCAATTAGTGGAAACCATGACTATCGAAATACAGGGTATCTTCTTTTCAAAAAGTACTTTCCGTTTGATTCTGTAAATGAGCTTGATGATGACGCTGTACTTGTAACAATTGGTACTGCAAGACCTGATAGAGACGAAGGTGAAGTAGGTTATAGACAGAATTTGTGGCTTGAGAGAACCATGAAAAAGTACGAAAACAAGACCAAGATACTTGCAATGCATCATCATCTAATTGGCGTTCCTGATACGGGAACTGATCGGGTAACTGTGATAGACTCTGGTGATGTTTTAAGGACTGCATTGGATGGTAAAATAGACCTAGTCATATGTGGTCACAAACACAGGCCATGGTTTTGGCATTTTGGAAATTTATCAATAGCAAATGCTGGAACTGTATCATCTGAAAGAATGAGAGGACTTTTTGAGAATACGTACAATATCATAACAATTGAGAAAGGCAAGATCAAAGTAGATTTGAAGATTGTAGGTGGAGAAAAAATTCATCTCAAAGATCTTGTACAAAACTACAAGCGTTTTGGCGAAGAGTAGGTAAATTCATTTTAACTCCAGTTCCAAAGTTATAATAACAGATAAAACGTTACTTTGTGAAGTTTAAACAAATCCAACACTACGATAATCATTTGTGTCTATCATACTTTTCTAATGTTTTTTAGTCAACTGCAAAGCACGGGTCTAAATTCTACTCATAATATGTTTTATAAGCATGAATGGACTAATTAGAGACATGCCAGACGAGAAACCCGTAACCATAAAGAAGAATATTCAAGCACCGACAAAGGCGCAAGAATCAGTAAGCGGACCAAGACAATTAAATGGTAGTCAGGAAGCCCCAAAAACAACTAGTGCTTCCATATCTCCTGCAAAATCTAGACCTAAAACAGATTAATTGTTTATCGGTTCAAATCTAAAATCTTTTTTCAACCTTTCCATCATGTCAGGAATTTCTTTTATCAGTTGCTTTTCATACTTGCCCATTAGTTCATAATACGCATATGCGGATTCAGTAATCGTCTTTTCTCTATCCTGTATTTCCGAAGTTAACGTCAAATAATAATTATGCTTTTTTATTCTTGTAAAAATATCCTGAACTTCTTGTTGTAATTCATATGTTAGAAAATTTATTTTTCCCGAATTTATGAGACTATCATATATATCGTGATTCAAAAACCTATTCATGAAATAGACATCTTCTTTTCCAGCCATTTGTAGTTTTTTTAAATCTTCTTCGTGTTTTGTCTCATCTAACCCCTTTGATGCATCATGTAGTTCCCCATACAAATTTCTTGAAATTCGGGAACGTTCTTCTTCTTCTTTCTGACGTCTTTCGTTTTCTCTTATTCTTACATCGTTAAAATATTTGACAGGTGCTACAACTAGTGCTACCAATGTACCAACAGCAGCCCAGTTAAGCAAAGAATCTTTACCTTCAAAGGCTTCTGGTGCTGACCAAATTGTAAACCCTCCAAGATTGAAATCTGTTGATGGCGGTGGGGAAAAAGGCATTCCACGCAGTATTACATCAACTATGATAAGTACAACAGATGCCCCTGCAAAACCCCCTTCTTTCGCAGATCCAATTTGAAATCTTTTCAAAAGTCGTAAGAACGGCAGAATGATTCCAGTCCCTATTACCGCATTATTCAGTACTATCCCAATCCAAAAAACTACCGAGTCAGTTTTATTCAATCCAAAATATATTATAACAAGTACAATACCAATACCTAAACCAATTCCAAATCCTTTTCTATAATTCCAATTCATCTTATTTTTCCAATCAATCAATCCTATAACTTCTTTCCATTAGTCATCATCCATAGCCCCCTGCCAAACGACAATCAACGAAGTTGAAGGAGTGCGGAGCGAAGCGGAGACCCTGCGAGTCGGCATAATTCGAGCGAAGCGAGAACGAGCAAGCCGAAGGCTTGCGAAGCCCGAGGGGTCTCGTCAGAGACCCCGAGTGGTTATGGAGGGGAGGGGTCTCCTACGAGTTTTACGAAGGAAAACGAGGGTCTCATATGAGACCCTGTGAGACCTAAAAACGCAGTTTTTAGCAAGATTGGAAGCAAAAGAGGGTGTCCCAAAGGGACGGGTGAATTTTGCGACAAGTCGAAGTCCTGCCCTCCATAATCATAGCAATCACGAGCAAAGCGAAGAATTGCGTAGGTTATGCCGACGAGCCATTAGACAAACAGCGAAGTCTCAAGAGGGGGAGGAGCGAAGCGGAGGGGTGAATTGAGACGTAGCGATTTGATCACAATGGTGGTGAGATAGTACAGGGTCTAAGCAGGGTCAAGCATCGGTCAAAGAAGGGTAAAGTGAGGGTTTTGATAGGTAGTGAATGGTATCCTTTAGGTGGCGTGAGGCTAAAAATCCATATATTAACATTTTGTATTTTAGTACAAAACGTTTTCATAGAGCGTATGTGTTATTAGTAACATGATAACAGCAGAGCAACTAAAATGGAATGCAGAGAACGATCACAGCGTTGAAGAGTATCTAAAAAAACTCGAAAGAAATGAAATTGAAACCGTTGTTGTCAGAAATTTAAAAGATTTAATTAATAAGTAGTAAAATCCATTCCGTTCTCATGTCGCAATCAGAATGGCTTATCATGTCTCCAATTACGTTGATTAGTCAGTGCAGACAAATATTTCAAACAAACCCTACCGCAACAGACGAAATTATAAAAGCATTTGAAAATCTTTGGAAACTTGCAAACTTTCTAACAGAAACAGGCGTCTTGCCTTGCCATCTAAATTTCAAATATCCATTACATGAATTGAATGCCTATCTTGAATGCACTACCATATCCCATAAAAAACAAATACACGTAGTTAGAATAGTGTATTTCTAAATCATGGACGATGCATTAAGTGTAGTTGCAATAATCATAGCAAGTGTTTCTGCGTGCTTTGTTTTTTGGCAAACAAGAGAATTTACTAAACAAACTCGCCTAGCATATTTACCATATATCCTTCCAATATGGTATGATGCAGACGAAGAAACTCGTCATAAGTATTTAGCATTAAAAAATGTAGGAAACGGAGTAGCCGTTGATGTTCACTTAATCATACGGAATGAACATGTAGCATTATTGAAAGAATCATTTGAAATTTATGCTTTCGCCCCTGAACGAACTTTTCCATTCAGAGAAATCAACTTGGAAATAAACAATCGATTAGAAATAACAGGTTATTATTTTGATACTGCTCGAAAAAAACATGATGTTGAAATAGAATTTGAATATCCTCCTAAAATCCACAAGAATAAACAATAATTAAGTTCGCCTTAGGCTCACGATCTTATGATGTGAATCAATAGTAGATGTTAAGAATTGACTTCACTAACTTTGATTATTCCTTGCTGTATTAGAAATTGTAGTGCCTTGATTAGATCATCGTCTGATAGTTTCCCTTCCGCATAAAAGTTGAAAACACCTTTTACCCAATTTGGAATTTTTGTAGGCGTTGCGGTTGTAGGTGTAGTTGTTGATGCTGGTGCATTTGTTGTACCGTTACAGTCTGGGCATCCTAAATAGGGATTATTAGGATGCGGTGTAGAACTGCTCCCAGTTTGTGTTCCCATAATATCGATCTTGGTATCTCCTGCATGAAACGGAATACTGAGTACTCTGACTGTAGGATTCATGATTTCAGTGAACTGTGTTATTGACTGACCATTAACTGTAATAATGAAATTGATATCAGTATTTGTGGACTTTGCGTCCATCAATGTTCTAGGAATTGTAACTGTAATAGAGCCATCTGCATTGGCATTTAATATAATCTCAAGAGTATACTGTGGTGCTAAAATGTTCATGCTACTGACTGTACCGCCTTTCATAACATACAGAATATTGTAATTCTGACCTCCTACTTGTAACGGATATGTTGCGTTGATTACTTGTGTTACTGTAGATGTTCCAGTACCTCCGCTAAAGAAAAATGTCGTAGTAACAGGTTGTGAACCTGTTCCATACTGTGCTTCAACAGTATAGGTTCCTGCATTTGTCCAAAGTGGTCCAACTGTCAGAAGTGTTTTGATAAAATCACCATTTGAATCTGGTACTAACTGACCTACTGAAACTAGATTCTGACTAGGATTAAAAATTCTAAGATTTACCGCAGAATTAGAATTGAGTTGACTCACATGTCCTGTTATCATAATCTCATCTCCGTTGTTATACGAAGGCTTGTCAGTTGTTACCGTAATTGCTACTGATGGTATCTGTTGAATGTTGCTTGTACCGTTACAATCTGGGCATCCCAGATATGGGTTGTTTGCTGCAAAAACAGGCACTACACCTGTAAGACTAACTGAAATTGAAAAGGAGAGAAAAAACAACAAGTGATAATTTTTGCAAGTAATTCAGATTTACCATTATAGTTTTGTCATTAATAACCAAATCGCTCTAATGATACGAATCAACAGCAGATGTTAATCCGTTGTCTATAATAGCGAGTTATGCGTTAATACAATATCGGCAAAAAAAGCCGATGAGGGATATGAAAATGGGAGACATACAGAGATTGGCTCGGCAAATCGTCCGCCGAGACCCACTAACAAGAAATCTAAGAGGACGACTGTGGTACACCGCAGTAAAAGTAACGGAAAAAGAGATATGGCGAAACATATACCGCCTCTATCCTGTCTTGCGAAGAGACAGACGACAAGACCGACTTTTTCCGCCAAACCGGAATTAAGCCCAAAAGTAGTTACTCTCTTGTGTTGGCTGAATTTAGTAAGCCACACTACCACTTTTACATCTCAATATTGGAAATGTGTTTTTATTCGTACAAAACCAATACTGTGTGTTCTATGTGATAGTTAGAGCCCAATACATATGAAATAGATGACAATTTTATATCATGTACTTGTTTGCCCTTAATGAAGTCATTCACTTCTTCATCTACTACACTATGAAAAAATCGAAATGATTTTACTTTCACAAATTAAATAAAACTTACAATTACATAAGGGTTATTCTACTAACTTTTCTTCTAATATCAAACCCACAATCTAAACATGTCTCAAACTCATATTGTACATTTCGTATAGTCCTAATGTAGAAAATAGTTCTCTTATGCTTACATTTGCGCCAATCTCTAAAACTAATCTTTATCTTCTTCTCAATTTTTTCAGTTCTATTTTTTCTCGTTCAATCACCTTTAATTTCCCATTAGCATCTTCGTCATTATTCCAGGTGTCATCTATGAGACCTAGCAAAAAATTCAGGATCATGTCAATCATTTTTCCACCTGTTTTTTGTTCTTCTTAAACACTACCCAGAACAAACCCTCTAAAAAAACAATAAATGAAAATCCTTCCATAGAACTCATAATCAGAAGGAAATCCAAAATATCCGCCAGAGAAATTTCATTTAGTACAAAGAGTATCGCAGAACTTACCCCAAATAAAAAGAAAAATGCACTCGAAAGTAATCCTATTTGTAATAGCACGAGTGCAAATTTTATGTGTCGCTTGATATGTCGCATCTCACAGAGGCTTTTGTTTCTTAGACGCTTCCATTCTAACAAAGTCTAAGACCTTCTCACAAATCTGCCCTATGCTACTTGTTTGATTGTAGCAATTCAGGGCATTGTCGTATATCTCTGACACGAGAAGTGTCCCGACATCATAGTTTGGTTGTCCGATATACACTCGGTTGCTTTCACTCTCAATCTTGTTCTCTTTTTTGACCCTTCGACCATTCCACATTTCACAAGTAATGTGTTTTCCTATCTCATCATCTCTCACAACAGCAAAAAGAGAACTCTCCGTTCCATCTTCGTTTTGTGTTGTTCTTATGACCGTTACCCTGCGAAGTTGTGGTCGCATATTGACTATAACGTCAAAAGTTGCCTTGCTCTGTTCATCCGTCCAAGACCTGAAAATCCTTCTATACTTTGGCTCCAAAACTGTTTTTTCATTTTCCATTTTTACACCAATTTAATACTTAGCAAGGCAAACAACTAAAAGCCTTCAATTTTCAAAGTTGGAATAAAGTATAATGTGTTTAATCTTTCATGCCATATTTTTTAGCAAGTTTCCTTATTGCCTTTTCATTGTTTGATAATTTCTTTCTTTTATATCGCAATAATGCCATGCTGATAACAAGAGAGCCTACCCCAACAGCCAAAATAATTAACTGAACCTGATTTAACATTACCACATACTGCAACCCTGTAAAGAAAAAAACAATAAACGCAAAAAGTAAGCCAAAACCGCACATCCAAAATTTAACCGCAGATCTGTTCTTCGAATCTAAAATTTTCACAGAAACCTTCCATGCTGAAATATCATTTCGCATCTTCGCCTCATTTATCGGTCTGCTCCAAACATCCTTTCCCACATAACATACACCAATTACTACAAGCCCGATAAAGCCGAGCGGTACAACAATTACCAGCAACATGGGATTTATGAAAACAAAGACAAGTCCCATAACGCCAAGACAGCCTAAAAACACCAAGACAATTTTCTGTATAGAACTTAATCCCATCTTAATCTCAAACTTCTTTAGTTTCAGTCTCACCTGCATTTCTTCCCAAGTCCACCCTTCTGGTATTTCATGAAATTTCTTAAAGCGTATTATTGCCATTCCGCCATATAATAAAAAAATACCACCAAACCACATCAAACCCCACGTTTCTGTATTGGTAATTTTTAAAATCACAGGTGGAAATCCCGCAATAACCATGCAAAGAAAGAAACCAGATTTAGAAAACCAAAAGTGAAAAAAATGAGATGCTAAATTATCGGTTTTCTTACCCAATCAAAAAAAACTCCTTTATGATATTTTCTAATTCATTCAGACAACAAACTCTAATTCTGCCCTTAATATCCTCAACAACAGAAAAATCGTTTTCATACCTTTTTTTGACATCATAATTTGCACAGACAAAAATAACTTTCTGTATAGGCTTTTCTGAAAGTTTCCTTAGGTCATCTATTACGTCATGTTGCAAGCCACTTTTCGCATCAATGCAAAAATCTTGGGAGGCATAAAGATTCCAACCCTGATTGAATTGACTCTCAGTATATTTTATTTTAATTTTATCTAAAACTTTTCCTGCATCTTTAATTATAGTTCTATGTACCTGACTTTCACCATTTGGAACAGAATAATAGTAATTTCGTGGCTTGTCATCAGGCTTTAGTGTCGCAGTAATGTAATCAATTCTCCTAATCTTGCCTTCCTCTACCAATTTTGGTAATGTTCTTGTATGAATATTTCCTCTCTTTGAATCTTTTTCAATATAGCCTAATGAATTGGTAATAGCATGTGCCGTCATGCAAAACTCAGATTTTTCCAATACAGAAATTATCCTCTTATCATCTTCTACGCCGATTTGTTTTTCTACTTTCTTTGACTCCTCTAACTTTTCTTCTGTAAAGTAGTCCTCAACCACTTTCACGGAATTGTCTCTCGCCTCTTGTTTTAATTCCTTAATCCTTTCATAGTTTAACTTCCAAGCAAGAACAACCGCTTTCTCATGCCGAAATTTCAAATCAATAAAAGCACGATCTGGTAGTTGCCCTAAACCTTCCCATATCAACCCATCAGGGTAGCCATTTTTAATTTTCTGAACATCTACATCGTTAACATTATTAAAACAAAATATAGTTCCAAAATGCCCACGATAATTTTCCTCTAAATGAGAGTAATTCTGAGTAATACACATGACACGGAGATAATATGCACCCTGCAACAATATCACTCCTAGGATACTATTTTGGTTTGTACTAGTAAGTAAATGCCAAAGCCTCTTCGATAACTATGCGTATTGGCTCTCCCTGTTCTTCTTGTTCTATTTTATTAATTTTACGCAAAAAATATTCTGCAAAGAAAACCTTTGCACTCTCATCCACAATATTGCCTAAATCCAAGACCATGTTAGTTTTAAATTTAATATTACCTTTCTTTGCATTTCTAGTGGCTCTCTGCAAAATCAGAACTTTAGCACGAATGAGTTCAGTGATATTATTCTGCCATTCCCCTCTTTTTTGAGATACTTGATAAAATCTCAAAAAATTCCTCAAACGTCTTTGGATGTTCTTCCATCACATCGCCTACTCTTGTCAAAATGGTATCTATTGTAAGTCCGACTAAATTTAACTCGCTGAAAAATGCAGTTCTAAAAGCAGAAGTAAAACTCTCCGCATCATCAAAAATATCAGGCATGTGTTTTGTGACGTCAACCCAAACATACCCAATATCGAAATCTCTATTTTCAGGTCTGAATTTTTTAAAACTAATTATAATTTTTACTAATTCAGGTAATCTCAAACATAAAAACTCAGCCAAAATTGTCTTTCCAAGCCTAGCACCACCTATGATTTCAATATTTTTATTTGGTTTCTGACAATATTCAGCCAAATCAAAACTTCCACCATCCTCATCAACATAACCAACTTGCAAAAAATTATGTAGGTTTTCGTTTTCTGTCCTGCGAACTACTCCTGTAATTTCGCACTCAGATTTTACTCTCTCAATCCAAAACTTCCTAAAAACCAAAAGAGTCAACCCCAACACAAATATAATAGGATAAAACAGAATAACTAGAACCCCAAGCGACGCCACTGCCACATAAATCATGTAACGAACGTCTTTTCGAATATGAATATATCGGATTTAATCTACCATTATTATCTTGTCCCGTACATTCTAAATAACTATCTGTATCTTTGTATGTCATAAGTTTCAAGGCATGTCCGTCATTTTTTGTAAAAGTTCTTCGATAATCGGCATCTCGCTTGTCTTGCCATTTAGCAGAGTGAATTTTGCAATGCAAAAATTAAACTCATTATCTGTAAATTTCTCAATCTTAATCTGATTGAATTGTCTCAGTTCAGGTAAAATTTTAAATTCATTGTAAAGTCGCTTCCTCTGTCTCTCTAAAAAATCACCTATAATATTTCCTGAAATAATGCCGAGTGAATTATTACTAAGTTTGATTTCGTCTAACTTCTGCGATAACGCTCTTTCAGTCCTCAGAGCATTTTGTCTTAGCCAAAATTTCCACGATGGATATAATGGGTAACTACCCACGACCGATTGAAGTTCAAAAGCCTGAGGTCTCTTTTTCTGAATACCTTCGACCGTAATCAAATTGGAGAAAAAGTCTGTCAAGTCTGCCGACGGCAATCCGTATGTGGAATTAATTGCGATCGCAATTGCGTAGTCAAGTTCTACCAATCCATTAGGATTTCTCGCAAAGAAAAATTGGTTCTCCTCGTTTTCTAAAGCCCACTTTTTGAAGAAAGTAAGCAATTCTGACTCATTTCTGTGAGCAAGTTTTTCAGTTGCCTCAATTAGAATTACTTTTCGATATTTTGTACTATCTTGAATTTTCAAAAGTGCTTCAACTGTTACGATCGCATGTCCGCCATTGGAACAGAGAATTTCTATTACCGTAATACCATTCTCCAAAATTATCTGCTTTGCCTTTTTCACGTCGTTGTTGAGTCTTTCAGAATAGTCATGTCTACTTTTCAGGACTTTTGACATGTCCTTACTTCCAGCGACGATTTCCCCTTCTGACGTTAATGGTATTCTAACGATATTTTCGTCTGGTAGATATTTTTCTAACAAAATTATAGCATTTTATCAAATCTTCACTTTTCATGTCTGCAATTAGGCAACCACCTATCTCATGCCCTACGTCAACCTCTAATCTTTTTTCAAGCAAGTTTTTCGCAGATGTTCCAATCGCAATAATAAAAATTTTGGAAGAAATTCTCGGTCGAAATTCGGGTTCTGTTGGTCTTGCCAATTTTGTGAATTTCAATTTGTTCTCCACCTTGAATTTTGTCTGCTCTTGTGTTTTACTATGCTGATACTAATTGCAAGTATTACACCGACAATTATTGTACCAACGATGTAACTTGCATAGTTTCCAATCCAAGTAGGTAGCAAACTCGTACTTTGTATCTCTGGCGTTACAATTTGCTTCTGTTCTGGTAACAAAATAATGGTGTAAGTGATTGACCCTTCTGAATTTACTAACTGAATTTCACTTGTCAAATTTCCCATTGTTCCAGAAACTTTTGCAATCCAGCCCCCGAAAGTTTTATCTGTTTCAATCGAGGAAACACAGTTCTCTAAATTGCATGATACCGTTTCTGGTTCACTAATGCGAATTGTACCATACACCTGTCCCACAGGGATTGTGCTTAGTTCTGGATTACCCATGCCAACAGGCACTTCAATTCCATTTACTGAGAGCCGTGTATCTTGATATGTCTGTGCTTGTGCATCTTGAAATATTCCCAACAAAAATATGGAAGAAATTCCAAGAGCTATAATTTTTGCCCCTGTCATTATTTTTGAGTATATGATTTTTGCACATTCTTCCTTACTTTTTTGACTGTGGCTCGAAACAAGCGTTTTGCAATTTAAGCAAAGTCCGTTCATTTCTCTTCCAATTCCCAGATTGCGATATAGCCCAAAATTTTTCTTTTAGTGAAGTCCTTCTGGGTTGACGTAATTCTGCCTACATATTTTGGCTTTTTTTTCTCAAAAATTTCTGGATTTTCTTCGTTTGTTTTGGCTTCTGTTTCACTTGTCATTACTCTTCTATAGGTAGTTACATAATAATATGAGATTATATGATACTTGTATCAACTTGTATTAACTTGTATTAACTTGTATCAACTCGCATCAATTACCTTAAATCTTTGTTTTCACATGTAGAACTATGGAATCCAATAATGAAGAACTAGTCCTCAGAGCAATAAAAAATTCTGAGAGGTCTGGCATTTATGAAAAACAATTATTTGATGACCTAAAGATCGTGAGCATTTCTAAACCTACGATTAAAAGAATTATTAGAAAACTTTATCACTCAAATATTATTTCGAAAAAAAGATTTAAACAACAAATAAAATTATATGCCAACCCTGACATTCCAAGAGGAAAACCTTACCCCATAATCAATAAATACATTCATCAGTCTTTTACCCTAAACAAAAAGTGTCACCTTTTAAATCAAATCATAGAATATCAAAACCTAACCCCAATCAGTCAACCATTTCCAATTGCAACATATTTAGATAGATGTATTTGTCCCAAAACTTCCAAACCCAAAATAACAATTGATGATTCAGAAGTTGGCTACAAAATGTTGGACTTTGCCCGCCAAGAAATACGATTTAAAATAAATAAAGAAATTCCTGCTCATCACTTACCTGTCCGTTCTGATGCAATACAATTCATTCCAAATTATTATCATATCATAAACATAGTACGTCCCACGCATTCTATTACCATCAAAATCAACTATGACGATAAATCACCACCTCCTGATTATCCGCTTTGTCAAGAATGGGAAAATGAATTAGAAGGCGAAGAAAAAATGATTCAAAAATTTAAGTTTGAACGTATGGCAGAAAAAAATCACTTTCAATTAGAAATAAAAAATCCTATGTATCCTTTGGCATACTATAAAATATTATTCTTCCCAGAACCAAAAACCCGTAACTCTTAAGTTCTAATAACCAAATACCAATTTCTAATTTTCTTTCTTACCAATCAGTTCCCACAGCCCAGCGACTTGCACTCTTGTTTCTTCCGCCTGTGCTTCCAACTCTAATATTCGTTTATTTCTATCACTCAATTCTGTAATCTTATCCTGCTGTGTCTTAATTACTCGTTCACTGTCATATATCATCAGCGTATCCATATGCTTCACATATTCATTCAATAACCTATTTTCATCGGGGTTGAAATATGACCCATCAAGTTTAACCACTCCTTGATGCCCTGCCAACTTCTCAATAAGCGACACGTTTGCGTTTTCCGCTTGCTTGCATAATGTTATGAAACGCTTTCTGTAAGAATGACCTTGAGCGTTCGCATATCTGACATACTTGCCCTTACTCTTTTCCCTGACCTTGCACGCCATTCTAAATAAAACCAATCCAATTGCGTTTAGACTCATATTTTTAACAGGCTCTGCTCCAAATCTGTATTCCGATCTTAGCAAAGGTGAAGAACCCTTTACATTTTCGCCATCATTTCTTCTTTTTAAAGTATAAGCATCGAGCAGTTTAGAGCATTCTTCATTAGCGAACGTTATGTATTCGTCTTTAGTTGAAAAATAAACGGTTATTTTCTTACACCCAAAATCCACATTAGAAATATGTTCAAGTCTTAGACCACTCAGTCCACCTATTCGTATTCCAGATGCACAAAGCACATGAACAATTAATTTATTCCTCAGGCTTTCGCCTTCTAACATTGTCATAATTTCTGCATTGCTCCAAAAGCCACCACCGCCAAGTTTAGTGGCTTCGGGATACATCTTTTTGATTTTCTTCATCCGTATCTCCTTGTCATTGATTGTAAGGAACAAGTCAATAGCCGACATTCTGATTTTTATGGAATTAACTGCATATTCTTGTTTCTTGAGCCAAAACAGATAATCCTCGCAAATCTCTTGTAAAAATTCAGTCTTTAATTGGAGTAATCCCTCTGGTGTTGAAATCTTAGCCCATTCACAGAATTTTTTAAGTGCATAATGGTAAGCCTTTCTAGTTGCCTCTGACTTGATGCTATTATCAAAAACTAGCATCGCTCTGTTTAGCATATTTATCAATACCTCGCCAATAATTTAAACTTGGGATTCCAAAACGATAATAACAGTTTAAATTTCAGCAACATCTATGCGGGGGTCGCCTAGCCTGGTAGGGCGTGGGATTGCTAATCCCATGTCCGCAAGGACCCGTGGGTTCGAATCCCACTCCCCGCGCTTTTTGCGATCTACGCTTAAACTTAATAATAGAATCTTCAGACTTGAAACAATGGTAAGAAGAAAAACAGTAAAACCAAGAGCAAGCGGTCCAAAAAACGTTACAACTGGTCTATGTCCTAAATGCGGAACTATAGGAAAGATTTTGATTATAGGTGTGATTGGAAGCGAAAAAGGAAAATGCCAATCATGCAACGCTGAATTTACGCTGTAGAAAATACTGACAAAACCCTCAATAAAGTAAACCATAAATTTTTAAGATCACATCTAGTGCAGATTGAATATATGGCAGGCGAAGATGAATCCATTTATGAACGAGTAGCTAGACTAGAAGACGAAGTTGCTAGCTTGAGAAACGAAGTGGATATCTTGAAAGGAACTATGAGAAACAAGATAGTACGTTATGAACATAAATTGATCAAAAAAGGAAAAGACGTACAATCAATTATTGAATAGATTTCTCTTTGATACTTTTTACCATTTCTAAAATATCATCAACATCATCTGCTTCAGGAGCCAATTCTAGATATCTGTTAAGTGATATTAGTGCAAGATCTTTTTGGAGCAATCTTAGCTGAACAATTCCTTTATCTCTAATATCTTCAGGTGACTCTGGTTCAAGACCTAGTACCATGTTTATACAATGCATTGCTTTTTCATAGTTAAATGATTCGATGTATGAACCCTTTAGATTTCTTAAAATTCTGATCAGGATCTTTTCTGGTTCTATATCGTTTAGATATTCTGGTTCAAATTCTACTCCTTCACCATAAGTTGCATCCAATATGTCTTGAAGATCCTCAATGTCTAATAGACTGCCTCTGTTGAACGGATCAAGAATTAACTCTTCAGAATATTTTACAAGAAAATGACCTGGAAATCCAACAGGTTTAAGCTCAAGGCCTATTACTTTTGCAATCTCGATGTAAATTATAGATAGTGTGATTGGTATTCCACTGCGTTTATCTAATACGACATTTAGAAAATTATTTCTTGGGTTGTAATAATCATCATTATCTCCTTGAAATCCTGAAATGTCAAACATGTATTCGTTTAACATAGAAACTAGATAGATTGGATTTTTCACATCTGAAACATGATCGCGTAATCCCTGCTCTAATGATCTTAATTTCTGAATATATTCTGATATGTCTAGATTGGGAAATTCTAATATCTGAGATAACTTGAGACATTTTTCAACCAATGTGTATTGTGGACTTTTTGCATAAGATATCCACTCTGCTGCAAATGGATCGAAATTACTCATCTTCTACTTAGATAACTTTCTGGGTCTTTGAGTTCTCGAGTTGTGGGAGGATTGTCAATTAGAGTTTTGTACGTGTCTTTGCCTAATTTCGAAAAGATATGTTCTGTAAAGTCTGTTCCAGCGCTCTTTGTTTTCTGATAAGATGAGATGTCACTATTTGCAAATGTAACCAAATAATTCCCAAAGTCTTGATTGTCACTTAAGATGTTTTTCACTGCAAATTTTGCCATTCCATCCATTATTGTAAATACCACATGGTGAGTCTGTCTTGGTTTTAGCCATCTTTGATAAATGTCTAAAAGTTGTGGAATCATTTCTGAAATTTTAGGGTCTATTGTTAACTTGTTAAACATCATCACATCTGGACCCAAACCTTGAACTATGAAATTTTCTGGTTCTAATGTGAAAAACAAGTTTGTCTTCTTTGCAATTGGATACTCGTCTGGAATTTCGGGTAGTTGCAAGTAACTGAAAAGATTTTTTATTGTTGTATCATCAAGGGCAAGAATAATTTTGGCAAGCTCTTCATTTGTGGCATTTATTTCTGATACTGCTGTCTTGTTGATGTTATAGAGATTGTTTTGTATCGAGTGAACCTGCTCTTCTAAAATAGTCATCTTCAATGCTCCAATGTAGCCAGAATTTACTTGACCAAATCTTGATTCATAGGGCTTGCCTAGTTTGTATAGTATGATTTGAGGATAACTGGATAAAATAAACTTGTTAAGATAAATTGAAGACTCATAAAAATCTCCATATGTTGTAGATATTTGTGATATGTATTCCTTTGCGTATGTAAAATACACCAAATATCTAAAAGTCTGCTTTTCTGACAGCGATGCTATTTTTTGAACATCTTCTTGTGCAATTGCTGTAAACAGTTCGTCTACAAATTCTGCGGATTCCTTTGTCGGATATGCTTTACGACCTTTGAGTCGCTTAAACTCTATAATCTCTGGATATTCTACTTTGTTCTGCGTTACTGGAATTCCTGTAAATTCAGTTATCTTCTTTGAGATATCTGAAAATAGTCTATTGCTAATTGTTTCAATATCCTCAAATTTTATATTTGAAGTAAATTCCTGCACCGCCATTGCCTTTGAATCTGTAATTTCTTTTTCCTCATTTATCTCAACTGAGATTCTGGTCCAAAAGGACATAGGCAAAATCTTCAAATTCTGTCATTAATGAGATTGGGTCAAACATGCCCATTTAACATTAACTTTGGATTTACATGGCTATCTTGGTTTGTGTGTTATCTCGATTTGTAAAGTCATTGACATCCTTTTGTGGTAAAATGATGTATCATAACATTCCATGACATATCTGATGGAAGTGAATAGGGGTGAATTAGTGGTGGAACTGTTTCAAATGTCTTTACTAGACACGATTTTTCATAGATACTCTGAGTTTGTGTTAGAGATGAATCACGTTTATCAGGAGACACACTGTCTGCAAAATATACTTTATCAGGAATTTCTTTTATAAAATTAAAACTAAAAACATCTGTAACTTGAATATCTGGTCTGAATTGTTTTATGACCCAGCCATAGCCTGGATTTGTAACTAGTGTGGAATTCTTTGGCAGTGTACTTATCAGGTATTCTATTGCTTCTCTCTGGGCCTGTCCTGCATCAAAGGATGTTATCCATACTGTAATTCCAATTGACGATAACACTATCACTATCAAAAGTAGATCAAACGTTCTATCACTTTGGGTTGATTTTATCTGAGACACTCTATTTGCAAAATCATAAAGTGGTTTTCCTGAAAAAATACTCAGTATTGGTAAAATTGGTATTGTATGAACAAATCCAACATAACCTCCTCTGAACAAAAATCCTAGATATGGTACTGACAAGATTGATGCAAAAAACTGTTTTTTCTTTGCTAATTGTACTATCCCTGCAACTCCAAAGACTAGACCAATTGGTAATACGGTGACAAGAATTTGTAATGCAATGCCATATGGCAATAAGGATACTCTACTTGCCTGCCATGATTGAGTGGATATTATATGAAATAAGTCGTGTTGGCTTGACATTATAGAAATCCATGAGAGAACAATTACGAAAAGAGGGACATACCATGTTATTCCATGGATTGCTTTCTTGCTTCTTAAAATGTAGAAAATCATTGCAGGAAGAAAGAAAATTGCTGAAAATTTGGCTAGTAATGCACATCCAAAGAGTAATCCTGAGGCGATTAACCTAGATTTTGATAAGATATTGCCATTTCTTGGTGTAATCAAAAATAACGATAACAGTACAAAGAGTATCATCAATGGATCAAGCAAAAGATTTCGAAATGGCCAAAACGCTGGAATTAAACCAAAAGTAGCAAGTGAGATTAGAGCAAATTTTTTGTTATTGTATAATCTATCTGATAATTTGTAGACAAGAATTGTAATTGGTATGATATATGATACAGCAACTAGTCTGGGAATTAAAAATAGCAAAAGTAATTGCAAATTCATGTCATGAATTTGTAGATTGATTATTGAATTTGGAAATCCTGTTGCTGCAAAAAATAATGATGGTATAATCCATCCTAAAGGTGGATGGTCAATGTAGTTTGGATCTTGATACATTTGAAGTGTATTGGCAAAATTTATAGCTCTGCCAACATATACTCCTTCATCCCAAAAATACTCTGGAAACGAAGCAAGGCCAAAACAAGAATTAAAAATTATTACTGAAAAAACCATTAAAAATAACTTTTGATATTTTGTAACATGCAATAGTTTTTCAATTATACTGCATTCCTAAATGTGTTCATAATCTGTGAAAAACTAGATTCTTGAGGATTTATTTTTGAAATGCTGTGTTACTTTGGCTAGTTGCATTGACCATTGTATTTGTTGAATTGGTCATTGGACTAGTTGCATTGACCATTGGACTGGGTATTCCGCTCATTGAAGGATTTTGTGTAATTACAATATTCCCGTAGTTTGGTTCTGCTAGTGAATTGACAACTAATTGACGCATAATGACCATGCCATTATAGCCACCAGTAGCTTTTGGAGAGCCTTCACGTTGTGATGTCAAAACTGCATCTGACCAATTAGAACTTGCTCCTGGGTGACATATTCTATCACCACAGATCTTGCTTGGATGAAAACTAACTGTCGTGGTACGAGTATATTGTCCGGGTGAATTTATTAAAGCACTGGCCTCTTGAGTCGCCATTATTGATAATGCAAGTGAAAATAGCAGAATGAAGACTAGGAACTTTTTTGACATTTCACAGTCTCTATTTTGTATGAAAATAAAAGTATTCGTCTATTACCACGAATGAGTCCATCCTGAATTGACCATTTACTGGATTATTTGTAAACTCATTTCTGGGTGAATTTGCTAAAAACTTGATATGGATTAATTGGAAGATCACGGTGAATCTGGTCCCTCTGTTGATTTCTGTATTGACACTTATTTTTCCCCTGTGACTTTTTATGATATTATTACAACTTGAAAGACCTAATCCTGTACCTGCCTGCTTGGTTGTAAAGAGAGGATCAAATATCTTTGGTAACACATCTTCCAATATTCCAGGACCGTTATCTTCTATTTCTATTTGAACCTGATTTGCAATTTCAGATATTGTTATGTCAATCTTACCTTGATAATTCATTGCCTGAACTGCATTTAACAAAATATTTTTGAAGGCTATCTCGAGCTGTTCTTGATCACAGTCTATTGTAACATCCTTGTCATATGTCATATGTAATTCGGTTTTATTTTTTGGCAATCTGATTTCAGACCATGCATTTGTTATAATTTGAGAAACAAAACATGGTTTTATTTCCAGATTTTGTAACTCTACAAAATCTAAAACATCCTCTATTTGATGAGTAATTCTAAAAATTGCCCGTTCAATGGTATCACACTGCTGCACTTTTTGCTCTAAAGTGAGATTTCTCTCTTTTATCATGGATGTGGAATTCTTGATTATGGAAAGGGGATTTCGCAGATCATGATTTATTCGAGCAGAAAACTCACCCAGTACTGCAAGCCTCTCTGCTTTTAGAAGATCCTGGATCTTATCTTTGATATCAAGCTGGATTGCTTCTTTTTTTATCTCCAGATCACTAATGTCATCTCTTACTATATCATCAGAAATTTCTGAAGTGAAAATCTCTTTAATTTCGCCCATTTTATTTTCTCACTGAACCAGACAGAATTGTAAATAGGTGAATCAAATATGACATGTTCATATCTCCACAAATTCTTTAGAATTATTCCAGAAATATTCGCATAAACTGAACATATTTTGTACAAATTCAAGCGAGTTTGTATGAATGGCAACACCAGTGTTACCAGAATCTGCTGAACTCTTTGATGATTCAGACATGACAAGTTGGCTTTCTTTTTCAACGATCATTCGTCCTCTTGAGAGTAACTCTCCAACTCTTACCTCGCTGCGTTCAGCCTCTTTATCATCACTGAAATGGCTTTAGTTGGTTTATCCTCTGTGATTACTCGTATAATGGCATGATTTTTCTTGGCATTTTGTATTTTCTCAGGAATTGAGGTATAGTACATTTTGGCAATATCGTTAGTTGTTGTAATGATATAGACAAGATTACTATTGCTCTCATCTATGATTCTGCCAATTCTATTGTAGATGATTGCTATGCTTTGAAGTACTGAAAACTAACTAGTATCAGATGCACCAAAGTCTGTTTTATTGATCTTCAGATTTGTGATTACTTTTTCTGACAATTTTTTCATTGAATCAAGTTCATCGCGTTTTTTCTCAACTATTGTATTCAGTGCTTTGCTTGGCTCTGTTGCAGTAACTATTACTGGATTTGAAAATGATGTAGTAACAAGACCATAATTTCTTAATTTTGTCAAAGATCTATACATTTTACCTCTGTCTAGTCCTAGTTTTATTGCTAGATTGCCAATCGTAACTGGTCCGATATGTAATAATCCTAGATACATGATTGCTTCTGATTCTTCAAAACCCATATTCATCAAATCTACAAGTAATTCTTTTCTATCGTTTAAGAAATGAATTGGATGTATCTTTTCTTCATTTGTACCAAACGAGGAGCTTGTTCATCTCTCTTGTAATACTGCTTTTCTGCTCATGTATAGTCAATTAAATTAAACAAACATAAGCAGTACGGACTTTACTAACATCCCATGTTTCCATAGTGGTAACAACAAAAAATGATCGATACCAAAAATGATCTCACAATAATGTTTCCACAGTTTGATAAAATAAAACGGTGTATACCGGGGGTGGGTTTCGAACCCACGACCTCCAGATTATGAGTAATACCCTTGTGTGGACTGGCACTCTAGGCCAGGCTGAGCTACCCCGGCATAATTAACGCCTAAATTCTTGATGCAATTAAATGTAGTCTTGATTAGGTTTATGCGATGTTTTTCCAATTGGTATCAACCTTGGATACCCATTGGAATTTCTTCTGAAGTGCAGATGTGTAAAGTTTCTCCCATTCTAGTCCTACTGCATCTGACCAAGCTTTGACAACTCGTGGGTCGATGTAATTTCTAAGAGAAGTTCCTAAATTATAATCTCGTGTTTTTTCAGTTAATTCTAGTGTAAGTTTTAATTTTTCTTCGCGTTGTTTTAATTTCTCGGCTTGTTTTTCAGTTTTAGGTTTGGTTTCATGTAGTTTCTTGATCGCATCACGTCTCTTCTGTAAAGCTTCATCAAAGTTCTTAGGTATGGTTCTCTTGTGATTGCATGTTATTGCAGCATCCAAGTTGGCAAGTCTTGCATGGTATATCTTGATATTTTCAGATTTTGATTTTAAGTTGTCCACTTTTTTGAGATAATTTGTAACTACCTGGGTTGCAAGATATGTTCTAAAGACTTTGGCAGTAAGACCCTTTACTATGCCACCAAGAAATTCATTAACATGTCTTGAAGTAATTCCATCAAATATGAGAATCATCCTTTTTCTTTTTCTCTGTAAGTTTTTTGAGATTTTCATAAAATATTTTATCTTGTTCTGTAACTGGAAGTGGTTTTTGCCATCTTACACTGTCTTTACCTAAAAAGTCAAATTCTATTACACCTGGTCTTAGACTAACATGTTCAACTCTTAGTGTTGTGGCACCTACAGTATCTGCCTCATCTGGATCCTTTTCATCACCTACTCTCATTGCAGTTTTATAAATTAGATAACAAACCGTTGCAACTCTTCTTACCTTCTCGTCCTTGTCTGACATTTTTTTAATCACTAGCCCTAAAACTTTGTCAATCTCGACTGCAAGTTTTGTTGCCTTGTCATATTTCATCTTATCACGCTCTTGTTTAAGGTCAGATGTATCCGATAGCCAGACGTATTTTCTTTTATCGGTAAGCACATCCACCCAGCTCTGCAAGCCACATAAAATCCGACTCGTGAATAATCTTGCCCCAGTTACCCGGAGGTACCTTGGCTTCTTTTCCAAGATTTAGCGTAACATCCTTTTCTGTAATCTTTGGCTTCCATTTACCCCTGAGTGGATGGTCTCCTCTTCCTATGAAAAGTCCTGGAGGCTCTGCCATCCAGTTTGCAACGTCGACTTCTTTTCCGTCGATTACTGCCATCCCATATTTTGCCTTCATTTTCTCCTTGATCTCCTTTCTTGTCAGCTGCAATCTTTTTTTTCTCCTCTTTAGTCATGGTCAACTTGGAATCTTTTTCCATATCGACTACCTTGAATGCTTCAGAAAAATCGATATCAGACAGTGAATTATTCTTGAATTTTGGCGGAAGTACTTTTACAAATGCTGCTAGAAAGTTTTTCTGGAAAACTTGATCTTTAACATAAGGAGTGTCCTTCTTTTTTGCCCATTGGTAAACCATTTCTTCAGCATCAATGCTTAGAGGAACTTTCTCTCCTTTGATCTTGATCGTAATGCCTTTTGACTCGTAAGGAGGAAGAAACGCAATGCCATTGTGTTGAAGGGTTTTCCATTTCATTTTTGTTATCACTAAACTTTTGATTAAATCTGTTGACTTTGACAAAAATTGACTTTCCGACGTATATCAATCTAACCAAAGTACTAGTGTGAAAATCATGGAATTTTTTGTTCTAATCTTTTTGAATTAATGAATTGGTGACTAAATTGATGTATTTTAGCTAAAAAGCTCTTTTTTTATGTAATTTTCAAACTCAATGTCTGTCTTGTCTTTTTTTGCTTCAAGAAACATTATGGCATCATTTCCAACAGGATAGCGAGGTAATGGACTCTCTGATGTAATTGCCTTGATTATGGTCTTTGCGACCTCTTGTGGAGGCGTTCCCATCTCTGACATCATTACCAATCCCTTCATCACCTTGTCTGCCATCTGCTTGTATGCCGAGTTTGCCTTGGTTGTGTTTTTTAGAGTTGCAAAAAGATTTGTCTTGATTACGCCAGGTTCTATGATTATTGTTTTAATTCCAAATGGGAATAGCTCATACCGCATTGATTCGCTCAAACCCTCTAATGCAAATTTTGAACTGATATACCCAGGAGTTACTGGAAATCCAATCCTTCCTGCTACTGAACTTATGTTTACTATGATTCCTGATTTTTGACTACGCATTATTGGTAGAACTGCTTGAATTGTTCTTACCACACCAAAAAAGTTTGTTTCGAACTGATCTTTTAGGTCTTCAATTGATAAATCTTCTAAACACCCAACAAGAAAATATCCTGCATTATTTACTAGAACGTCAATTCTCTTTTTTTCATTTACTATTTTTTCAACTGCTTTTTTTATGGTAGATTCGTTGTTGACGTCAAGTTCTACAACTTCGATTTTAAGAACCTCTTTTTTTGCTATATCTAAAATTTTACTGCCTTTTTTTATATCTCGCATGGTCGCATAGGTATAGTATCCTTCACGTGCTAGTGCAAGTGCAGTCTCAAAACCTATTCCGCTTGAGCTGCCGGTTACTATTGCAACTTTATCCATGTTTTGGTATTTGTTTATGTGATTAATAATTTGTTTTGTTCTGGGAATCTTTAGTCCTTGAACTATCTAGAACGTAAAGAAATGTAAAGTCGTCAGAAATCATTGGAATGAGAAAATCAACCCATTTAGAGATGTGGTATAAGTAAATGCAATGTTGTTTCACCAAAATGTGGTAGTGTGGACACGTGTTAACAGAACACTCAAAATCTGAGGCGTGTGGATATATTGAAAGTGAGAAATGCGTTTATGCCATATTTGTAATAAAATGACTTTTTTATCACTGCCACTGTGTATAGTAAAATGATGAAAATATTATGGGTATCATGAGTAGTAAATTCTTACAAATTACAAGTAAAACACTTTTATTTGTAAAATGTATATCATATATTCACAATGCCTATTTTTGTCGACGGTCACAATATGAAAGGCCTCAATCCTGAAGATCTGGAAAAAACAGTAAATTCGCCAGTTGATAATTTTGGTGTTAAACATTTACAGGTATTTTATAACAAAAATGAAGACAAGTTATACTGTATCTTGGATGCCCTCAATGAAGAAGCAATTTGGAAGCATCATGAATCACTTGGTTTGAGATGTGAATTTGTTACTAGTGTCCAACAAATTAAAACTGAAAAAGATATCAAAGATGAAAAACTGGCAATTTTGGGTGCGTTGGCATCTGACCTAACCCATGACTTGAGAAATCCCATGTCTATTATAAAAAATGCAGTAGATGTAATGATCATCCGATACAAAGGCAAGTTTGATCAAGAAATTTTTGAACATTTTGCAAAAATAAGCCGTTCTGTTACTAAAATGAATATGCTCATAAGTGATGTTTTGAATTTTGCAAGAACCCAGCCGTTGATGTTAGAAAAAAATTCCTTATTGAATATACTTCACAATTCATTAGAGGGAATTCAAGTTCCAGGCAATATAAAAATAATTATGCCAGAAAATGATATTTCACTAAAATGTGATGCCTCAAAATTGGAAGTTGTTTTTTACAATCTGTTAACAAATGCAATACAGTCAATTGACGTAGAGAATGGGGAAATTTCGTTAAGATTTGTCACAAAACCCGATGAGATCCAAATAGACGTTCAAAATTCTGGCTCTCCAATACCTGATGAATCGCTACAAAGAATTTTTGAGCCATTGTTTTCTACAAAAAAATATGGGACTGGTCTAGGTCTACCAAGTTGTAAAAATATGATTGAACAGCACCATGGCACACTCTCAGCTAAAAACAATCCTACTACTTTTACTATATTATTGCCAAAGAATATTGAAAAATTACCGCCTATTGTTAGATAGTAAGGAAAATACTAGTGTTACAGATAATTCCAACAAACCAACATATCAGTTAACTTGTAGATGCACTCACAATTTTGTTCTTGGGAATATAATCGCCATAAATATTGATTATCCATGTCTGTAATTGTCAAAAGCGTTATTCTAGACTAGAGGTTTGTCACCTTCAACAGGTTCTGTAATCTCTGTTTTTTCACCATCTGTAATTCTCTGGAGAATCTCTTTTGCAGAAAGCTTGTGCAGATATTCATTATTGTTGCCACATCTGTAAGAGAAGGTACAGCGAGGACAACCTGATTCGCTTTTGCATGGACACTCTGATACTATATTCAAACTACGCTCAAATGCCTTCTCAAGTCTATCAAATAATGCTCTGCTTGCACCATTTCCCCCTATGGCAGAATCATAAACAAAGACAAGGCCTGATGTTCCAAGAGAAATACCGCCCAAGTCTTGTGATACTCCACCTGTAATCATGTTACTTCCTTCAATTACAACATGTTCTGTGGCATGATATCCACTCGCTTCCACATATTCTTCATTCTCTGTTTTACTTATTTCATTTAATGGTCTTGGTGCCTTGAAGACAATTCCCTTTGTGACAAAATCGTAATCTAGTGGTTTTTCTAAAATTATCTTTTGACCTTGTGCAGCTTCTTGACCCAACTCCAAGTTGACATAGCCGTACACTCTTTTTTGAATATGTAATTTACAAAATGCAACTTCGATTCCATTTGCAAACCTTTTCTCAAAAATTGTTTCAATGGTTGGCCATTCTTCTGTTAAAGACTTTGTATAGTATGGATAATTCTTTGGAAGATACTCTAATTTTGCAGTCATCTTTTCCGGGTATCCTATTTCTTTGACTTGATATCTAGTACCTGCCAAAAAGTAAACCGCTTGTGGATGAAGCTCTTCTAATGCGATTGGTAATACTCGGTCTCCAACTTTTTTACCGTTTAGAAATATGTCAATTGATCTTCCGATTCCTCTTATGCTGTAATCTTCTAAGATGGATTTTATCTGATCATAATTTGGAACATATCTATTTTCAATTAGAACTAGATTACCTGCGCCAACATGTCTTTCGATAACCTCTTTGTGTTCAGGCAATTCGTGTTTTGCAATTGGTTTGTCACACGCCATTGCAATAACCTGAAACTCTTCAACAAAGGGATTTTTTGGGTCAATGTAGATTTGTTCTACATCCTCAAAATAATCTACTGGATGGTTCTTGTAATATTGTGAGATTGGGTCATTACCAAGTACTAGAAATGCATATCCTCCTTGGCCTTTTCTTGCTGCCCTGCCTATTCTCTGCGTGAGTCTGTTTACTGGTATGGTAGACTGATATGACTCCATCAACATTTCCTACATCAATTCCAAGTTCAAGTGTAGGAGTGGCAGATATTGCAAGTAACTTGTCAGTCTTGAACAAATTCTCAACTGATCTTCTATAATTTGCCATAAGGCCTGCACGATGAACCTTGATGTCCACTTTTTGTCTTCTTGCCTGAAGTGCCAAAAGTTCGGAATTTAGATGAGAGTTTGAAAATACCAGAGTTTTGTGCTGTTTTGCTGTCAATTTTTTTAGAATATCAATCATCAGTGCACGCTGTGTCATCAACGAAGGAAAGAGCATTGAAAATTCTATCTTGCCTTTTTTGCCAGAGCCAGAAACCTGGACCATCTTTACTCCAAATAACATTTGACAAAATGATAGTGCATTATCCAAAGTTGCAGATGCTGCAATTATCTGCAGTCTTGGTGCAATTCTTTTTAATCGTTTTATTATATAATGAACGTTAGAACCAAAAATTCCTGAATATACATGAGCTTCATCAACAGCAAGAAATCTTGTTGTACTAAACAAAGAAGCAAATCTAGTTCTGTGCCATAGATGATAATGTAGAACATCAAAGTTTGTAATTATTATCTGAGGTGGACTGGCAAGAATTTCGGTTCGTTCTATCTGTTTGGTATCTCCATCAAATACTGCACATTTGATATCAAGCTTGTCTGCAATTTCTTTAATCTTTGGATATTGGTCTCGTGAAAGAGACTTGGTTGGATAAACAAAAATTACTTGTATTGCTGGAATAGAATTTTTTGAATTACTGATTCTTTCTATGATTGGTACTACAAAGGCCTCTGTCTTTCCAGATGCGGTGGGGGCAATAATTACGACATTATGTCCAGAAACAATATGGTGTATGGCCTCTTCTTGGAATTTGTAGAATCGCTCTATTCCTTTTGATTCTAATGCCTCAACTATTCGCTGGTCAAGACCTGATTCTGTTACAGTAGAGCCCATCTCAGGATCGGGCTCTTCAATTACCTTAAAGTGTGAGACATAGTGCCTTTTTGAGAACAAAATAGACCTTGTAACTTCTGCAATCTTGGAACTGCCTATCATTTTGTTTATCTCATCTTCTGTCTGCAAAATTCCTTCTTTTTCCAGAGTTGTTCCAGATTCACTACTAGTTGGTATCTCATCATTGTCAAATTTTATTAAAAATTCAAGAAATGCCTCATCCAAATTCTTTTTTGAATCTATAATGTCTTCTATTTTACACTTGGGACATCCAAAATGTATTTTTTGATTAAAGGTTCGTTGTACCTCTATCTTTGATTTACACTTGGGACAATAGTACACTAGTCCAAAGAAAGATTGTGGCTGATTTAATTTTTGGTAAAACCTTTGAGTGTATCATGTGTCAAAACCCTGATGACATATAATATCGTGCTATTTCTAGTCTGATGTGGGCCTTGGAAGTTATTGGGGCGAAGTCCTCGATGTCTTGGAAAAAATAATTCCTGTCTATGATAAAGTTAATTCTTTAATTTCACTTGGAAGAGATTCAGAATTTCGTCAACGAGGAATTCAAGGAAGAGTAAATCCGGGAGATCATATTCTTGATGCAGGTTCAGGTTTTGGAAACATGTCAAAGACGGCATCCCAGATATGTTCTGGTAACCTAGACATTACTTTGTATGATCCATTAAGACCAATGCTAAAAAATACCAGTCGATTATTTTCTACATCTCCTAAACTAACATGTGGAGTCTTTGAACATATTCCATTTCGTGACGAACAGTTTGATGCAGTACTTGCAGGATATTCACTTAGAGATGCAATTAATCTAAGAATCGCAATATCTGAAATACATCGCGTATTGAAAAAAGGTGGAAGATTTGTTATAGTTGATCTTGGTAAACCTGATAATCCTATAATTAGAGTAGGAGTGTCATTTTATCTCCGAGCGATACTTCCTATATTGGCAGTAATCGGTGGAGGTAGACTTGGACTCAAGTTTGCCACTCTATATGGCACATACAAACTCTGGCCTCAGAATAAAAAACTCGAGTCACTCCTTCTTGAAAGATTCTCACGAGTAGAATTTGAGAAAGGAATGCTTGGGGGCGCAATTATGGTTGCAGCATTCAAGTAAAGATGAACAAAAAAGTAATTCTTGTCTATATCATAGCACTAATTGTTGGATTTTCTTATGGCATGCACAATCCAGTGGTTCCGCTATTTTCTAAAGACCTTGGCGCATCATACTTTGACCTTGGAATAATTGGATTTTCAAATTTTATTCCTTACATGTTTATTCCGCTCTTTGTAGGATTATTACTTGACAGATTCAACAAGGGCCTTCTTCTTTCTCTGGGATTAGTAATTGATTCAATATCCATCTACTTGCTATCTACGGCAGACTCTGTTCCCCAAGTCATAGTATTTAGAGCACTTGTTGGAGTTGCACATTCATTTTTCTGGCCTCCCTGTGAATCAATCATATCGCAATCTACTACTCCACAAAATAGAGTCAAGGCAATATCTCAATTCATGGCATTTTTTGTTGCAGGTCTTATGATTGGACCTTTGGTTGGTTCATTTTTGCTTGAACACTTTGATGTTTCATATAGAATAATATTTCAGATTGCAGCATTTTCAATTGCAACTTCGCTAGTCTTTTCACTTGTATTATCTCAAAGTGGCAAGACTCCTCGTACTGGAATTATATCAATTGCATCTGCAAAACATTTGATAAAATTTCCAACAGTTATTGCCATTTTATTATTTTGTAGTGTAAGTTTTGGTGTCTTTTTGGCAATCATCCCAGCATATATGAGTGAGAGAAAGATTCTCAGAATCAAACATTGAATTACTATTCTTTGTCTTTGGAATTTCTCGGCTTGTTTCATTATTTGCATCTAACTTTTTAATGAAAAAATTTCTTGCTAGTTTACTTCTAGTTATTTTATCAATATCTGGAGGAATGCTGATGTTATTTTACTCTCATTCTATGGCGGAGTTTAGCATAGTAGTACTCTTACTTGGATTTGGATTTAGTGTGTATTTCCCACTAACATTTGAGATTATAATGAGAAAGGCAAAAGACAATGCAGGAGCATTAATTGGTGCATATGAGGCAACCTTTGGAATAGGATGGGCCTTTGGACCTCTCATAATAGGTATAATTGCAAATTCATTTGGAAGTTCAATTCCATATCTTATTTTGTCAATATCTGGATTATTTGTCTTGGCATTTGTTTTTTTCAAGAAAAAAGAAGTCGTTCTGGTCTAAAGCTTTAATTTTAGAAACAGGTTTGATGATTTCATGTTTGATTTTTCACTGAATATCATAGGTAATGATTGGATTATGATTGCAATTGTAGTATTGGCGTTATTGCTTGGAACAAAACGACTGCCTGATGTAACCAAAAAACTTGCAAGAATTATGGCCCAGTATGATAAAACAAAAAACATGGTCCAAGAAGAAATTAAAAAAGCCAAAGGAGAGTTTAACATCAATGTCTCAGGTCCTGTCATGTCGGAGAGACAAAAACTAGAGACACTTGCAAAATCCTTGGGAGTTAACGCTGAAGATAAAACAGATGATGATCTTCGTAATTTGGTAAATGCAAAACTTGGCGGTTCTGCAAAGCCAGATCAGGATAGTGCATCCAAACAGTAAGCGATCTTGAACAAATTTAAATACGATCTATCGTCAGACATAGCGATAAAGATTGACTAAAATCGATCCTTGGCAAAATGCACTAAAGCAACTTGCAGACGCTGCAAAAATTCTAAAACTTGATGCGGGAGTTCACGAGATGCTTGCAAATCCTAAAAAAATTCTCATAGTTTCATTGCCAGTTAAGATGGATGATGGCAGAATCAAGATATTTACAGGCTATAGATCACAACATAATGACTTTAGAGGACCACACAAGGGTGGAATTAGATATCATCCAGATGTTACAATCGAAGAAGTAAAAGCACTATCAATGTGGATGACTTGGAAATGTGCAATTGTTGATGTTCCATTTGGTGGAGGTAAGGGAGGAATCATCTGTGATCCAAAGAAACTCTCAGCAGGAGAAAAAGAGAGAATGACCAGAAGATATGCATATGCAATATCTGAAATAATTGGACCAGGCAAGGATGTTCCAGCTCCTGATGTCTATACTACTGGAAAAGAGATGGCTCAGATTATGGATGTTTATAGTGTATTACATGGACAAGGTGAACCTGCTGTTATTACAGGAAAGCCATTATCTGTTGGAGGCTCTCTTGCAAGAAACGTAGCCACAGGTCTTGGTGTTTCTTATTGTGTAAGAGAAGGTGCAAAGAAGATTGGTTTGAAACTCAAGGGTGCAAGAATTGTCATACAAGGTTTTGGTAATGCTGGAACATACGCAGCAGAATACATTGAAAAGTTAGGCGGTAAAGTTATCGGAGTAAGTGACTCTAAAGGCTCTATAATTAATCTAAAAGGACTTGATTCCAAGAAGGTTTTGGAATACAAAAATAAACATGGAAGTGTTGTTGGATATCCTGGAAGCAAAAAGGTAACAACTGAAGAACTTCTTACAACTTCATGTGATGTTCTAGTACCAGCAGCACTTGAAAATCAAATCACACCACAAATTGCAAGAAAAATCAAATGTAAAATAATTGCTGAAGCCGCAAACGGTCCCACAACTCCCGATGCAGATGATATCTTGTTCAAAAATAAAATCATGGTTATCCCAGATATCCTGGCAAACTCTGGTGGTGTGTGTATTTCATATCTAGAGTGGGTACAAAACTTGCAAAGATACTATTGGACATTTGATGAAGTTGCAGGCAAGATGGAACATCACATAGTTCGTGGTTTTAACGATACATATGCACTATCAAAGAAACACAATGTCGACATGAGAAAGGGAAGTATGGTGCTTGCTGTTGGCAGAGTACTAGATGCATTTGAGGCACGAGGTCTCTGGCCGTAGAAATACCTAATACGCAAGATTACGATATTATTTTATGAACAAGGCTTTTGTGGCAATCCATTGTGAGACTGGGAAAGAAAATCCGATCATTAGAAAACTAATGGAGATAAAGGGTGTTTCAGAAGTTACAGGAACCTTGGGGCTGTACGATATTATAGCCAAAGTTGAGGCACAAGATTCAAAGGAACTTGAAAATATTATAACGACAAAAATACGCAGGATTCAAAATGTTCTGACTACAATGACCTTGATGGTTATCTAGAATCTACCATTTTGGAATTTTCAATATATTTTCACTGACCGATTGATTTGCGATAACTCTTTTTAGCTGACATAGTATTGTAGAAATCAATGAAGCCAAAACATTATCGAGTATTTTTTGGTCTATTGTCCCTCGTTGCTATACTAAGTGTAGCATCAGAAACTACAATCATGACAGCTTCAGCACAATCTACTGTAACTAGGCATTGTACTGCATATCGACCTTGTTTTAACATATGTGGAGATCATGTCTGTGCTCCTGGTGAACTTGCTCAGCTAACAGCACAATCATCTAAAGCACAGTTGAACAATACTGGAACATCAACAACCGCAGTAAACTCTACTGCAACAACACCATCAACAGGTGTGATCATCGGTGGAGTGGTTTCATACATGGATTTAAGCTTCGGATGGAACAGCGGTAGTAGTAAGAACAGGTCATCCAATTAGTGGACAATCCTTAGCAATAGGTATTGGATTTAGAGATACAAATGACAACTTTGTACAAAATCAGAATTATGCAATTACTGTTACACAAGATGGTAACACAGTGTTGTCAAATCCAACAGGTTACACAAAGACTGGAACAGATAATCTAACTACACCTGCTCTCTCATCTGACAGTCCAGTTAACATTCTGGTAACACTTAACGGAATCGGACTGCCTACTGCTAACCCGTCAACATGGACAGGTGTTAAAGGAGAAGCACTTAGCTTTTCACAAGTTACAGATATCAAAACACCAATGTCAAATATGACAATGCCACAACAAAATGCAACCGTACCAGAATTTGGTCCAGTGGCATCAATAGTTCTTGCAATTGCTGTATTGAGCGTAGTAGTGTTTGCTGTCAAGACTAGAGTAATTCCAAAACTCTAAACACTCTTTCTCATATTTTTAATATGATTTGGTAGTTTTAATTTTTATTTCATAAAGGCATATTCTCTTTTTACTATGTCGATAAATTTATCTAAAAAAATTATTGTCACCTTTTAGTTGGCTTGTAATTGTTTATTGTTAACACTGGGATATGAAATAAAAATTAAAGAAATTTCGGAATCTAAGATGTGTTAAATGAATGGCCACAGGAGCAAGACTTGGTTACGTTTGGATTGTTGATTTTAAATCCAGCACCCATTAGACTCTCGATGTAGTCAATGTTTGCACCTTTTAGATAGTCAGCACTGTAACTGTCAATTAGCATCTTTACACCATTTTCTTCGATTACAAGATCGTCTTCTTCGGCTGCTTTTTCAAATCCCATTCCGTAGGATAATCCAGAGCATCCTCCACCTTGTACGTAGACTCTGAGAAATTGTGGCTTTTCGGCTTCTTCTGCCATAAAAGCAGTTACTTTTTCTGCAGCCTTTGGTGTAATTGTGACCAATTTAGTGGTCTGTGTGTTGCTCATTAAACCTAGTTCGTGCTTTAAATTATAATAATCTTTTCCTACCAGACATAATAGGAATCAAAGATTAGTACAAGCTTACTTTTTTGACTTGTTGACAAATGCAGTCATTCGCTCAGATCTATCTGGATGTGTAAAGCACAGACCCCATGTGTAGAGCTCTAATGCAAGACCTGTATCAATGTCGGAATTTCTTCCTTTGTTGATTGCAATCTTTGACATTCTTACTGCCATGGCAGAATTTTGAGCAATCATTTTTGCGATATTCATGGTTTCCTCCATTAATTTTGCAAGTTCTACTACTTTGTTTACAAGGCCCATCTCTTTTGCTTCATCTGCTTTTACCATTCTTCCAGTAAAGATCAAATCTTTTGCCTGGGAGATTCCAATTATTCTCTGTAATCTTTGAGTTCCACCCCAACCTGGACATACGCCAATTGTTACTTCGGGTTGTCCCATTCTTGCAGTATCTGCAGCTACTCTGATATCGCAAGCAAGTGCAAGCTCACATCCTCCGCCCAATGCAAATCCGTTGATTGCTGCAATTGTTGGTCTACTGCAATTTTCAACTGTATAAGTTAGAAGATGACCAAGTTTTGCATATGTCTCAGATTCTATTGGTGTAATTGTTGACATGTATGCAATGTCGGCACCTGCAGAAAATGCCTTGTCACCTTCTCCTGTTAAAATTACAACCTTCACAGAATCGTCTGTTTCAATTTCTTTGAATACTTTGATGATGTCATTTGCAACATCCATGTTCATTGCATTGAGCTTGTCTGGTCTGTTAACCTTGATTGTGCAGATTCCATCTGCTTTTGAAACTAGAACTAGAGACATCTCAAGACTCCTTGGGTTTGTGCTTACCCCACTGATATAACGCAGATGCTGCTGCCACCCAGTCTCTCAAATCATCATAGACTGGGACATTGTGCTTTTCAATTAATCCAGTTACTTTGGCTGTATAAGGACCTCCATTTCCACCTACAAGTAATGGTTTCTTGCCTTGCTTTGAGAATTCTGCAAGATAATCAATGATTGTCTCTTCAAGTGGATCATCTTGAAAGACAAACCATGGCATTACAATGTCGATGTTTGGATCGTCCACGAACTTTTGTATTGTATATCTATAGTCGTCGGCATTTGCTCCTCCTGTTACATCTGCTGGGTTGCCGTTTCCAATTACATATGTTGGAGGATAATGTGCTTTCATTTCTTTGAGTGTTGCTTCTGTTACTTTGCCAAGTTCTAGTCCGTATTTTTCAAATTGGTCTATTGCACCAATCATTGGACCTGCGCCGTTACTAACTAGACCAACTCTTGGGCCTTTAGCTGCTGGTTGCCATGCTAATGCCTTGGCATTTGCAGCAAGTTCTTGGTAACTTTCTACTGATACAATTCCTGCTTGTTTGAATGCTCCTTGGATGATTGCGTTTGAACCTCCAAGTGAACCTGTGTGTGAAGCTGCTTGTTTTGCTCCAAGTGTACTTCTTCCACTCTTCCAGATTAGAATTGGTTTGTGTTTTTCTTTCATTACTCGTTTTGCCGTCTCGATGAACTTTCTTCCATCGCCAAAACCTTCTACGTATAATGCGATTACTTTGGTTTGAGGATCATTTGCCAAGTACCAGATCATGTCTGCTTCATCAACATCTGATCTGTTGCCATAGCTTACCATTTTTGATAATCCAAACGAGTCTGCAGTCTCTAAGAAACTGATTCCCATTGTTCCACTTTGTGATAACAATGCAACTGGCCCAAGTTTTGCACGGACCATTCTCTCTTGGCCTTGGAATGCACAGTCTAGTCTGTTTGCTGCATTGAACATGCCAATACAGTTTGGACCTATAATTCTTATTTTGTGCTGTTCTGAGAGGCTCTTGATTTGTGATTCAAAGTCTGCTCTTTCTCCTCCAAGTTCCTTTCCACCGCCTGATACTATGACAACATTGTGGATTCCCTTCTTGGCACATGCTTCTAGAACTGGTGGGGTAACTGACAAGTCAACACATACTACAACTAGATCAACTTTGTCTGGAATTGATTCAATTGATGGATAACATTTTAGTCCCAAAATCTCTTCTGCTTTAGGATTGATTGGGTATACTTTGCCCTTGTAATCGTGTTTTGCGATACTGTCAAGTACCGAGTTTCCAACTTTTCCTGAAGTTGATGATGCACCAACCAGTGCAACTGATTGTGGTGTAAAGAATGTCTCCATGAATTCGATATTTGGTTTTGCAGTGGAGATTGCATCTTTTTTAATCTCTTTTCTTAGAATTATTTTTGCGTCAACAACATAGTATGATTTTGAATATACTACAATTGGATTGAAATCAATGCTGTCAAAGTAATTTGCATTGTCAACACCAATTTTTCCAATCTGGACAATTGCTTTTGCAAGCATTGTCAAGTCAATTGGTTTTGTACCTCTATATCCTGACAAAATCTTGGAACCCTTTAGCTCTGCAAGCATTGATTTTGCATCCTCTAATGTAATTGGTAGCATTCTAAATGCAACGTCCTTGAATATCTCAGTCAAGACTCCACCTAGTCCTACCATTATAACTGGACCAAACTGTGGGTCGTTTTGGAGTCCTATGATTAATTCTACTCCTTGAGGTACCATCTTCTCAAGTAAGATTCCTTTTACTTGTACTCCCTTTTTCTTTGAGAGTCTTGGATACATTTCAAGAAATGTTTTCTTGACATCTTTTTCATTTTGTAGTCCTACCTTTACTCCACCGACATCACTTTTGTGAAGTATCTGTGGTGAGACAATTTTCATTACAAGTGGAAAGCCTAACTTTTTGGCAGCCTTTGCAGCATCGTTTGCACTTTTTACAAGTGCATAACCTGGAACTTTGATGCCGTATTTCTTTAGTACGGATTTTGATAGATCTTCGGTAATTACCTTATGATCTGTTGCAAATGTTTCTTCAAAAATTTTGACTACTGGATTCAAAAGGATCTCTCCTCTTTATTTTCAGATCGCAATGACATGATCTGGGTTATTTTTTGTATCATAACTGGATCGGAAGGTCAAAGTGTTTTATATTAAACTTTTGACAGTAATTGAACCATTTTCGGTATATGTCAAATTTCTTGTGAATGGAACTTTCACTATTGGTTATCAGACGTGATATATGGATCTAACCTTTTATTTTACGAGTTAAAAATAATGTCAGATTGATACGAAATATTCTATTTTCTAGCTTAATGTGGACATGACTTCAAAAATCATCACAAAAGCAGAAAGATTCCAACAAGGAAAGGCACTTCGCGAAAAATGCTCACGGAGCATGCATGCCAAGTATGAGTCCCGTTCATCTTCGATTGACCCAATAAAACTATTAGAAGATACCAACATTGACAGAATTCCTGGTCTTATCGCCATTAGATATCAGAGAATGTCAGAGTCTGCCTTCAAATTCTTTCGTGGCTCGGCAATCGTTCAAGCTCGGGATTTAGAGAATTCTCCTGCATCTGGAATAAATGTCCAGTTATGTGGTGATTGTCATTTGATGAACTTTGGGGGTTTTGCATCAGCAGAACGCTCCATGGTTTTTGACATAAATGACTTTGATGAAACATTTCCTGGTCCATGGGAGTGGGACATTAAACGACTTCTAGTAAGTATAGAACTTGCCGCAAGGAATCTTGATTTCTCAAAGAACGTTGCAGAAAATGCAGTCAGAGCAGCTGTTGCATCTTATAGAGAACACATGTCCGAGTTTTCTGAAAAGACTGTACTTCAGAGATGGTATACACAAATCACGGTAGAAAATCTTTTAGAATTTTTTAAAAAAGATAAGGAAATGATTGATCGTATAAAATGTGCCAAACCACGTGCACTCTCTAAAACATCTGAAGCTATATTTCCAAAGCTTACTGAAACTGTAAAAGGAAGCGCAAAGATAAAGGAAGATCCCCCACTTATCTATCACGTCCAAAATCTGGACCTAAACCAACTGGCACAGGCAAGTCTTGAGAATTATAGAAAATCATTACAGACTGACAGACAACATTTGTTGGAGCGTTTTCACTTTCAAGATGCTGCCGTAAAAGTTGTTGGAGTTGGTAGCGTTGGAATGCGTTGTTATGTAGGTCTGTTTCTTGCAGACGAAGATGATCCACTATTTCTTCAAGTCAAGGAAGCAAGAAGATCCGTATTGGAGCCCCCAATTGGAAAAAGTCTTTTTGAACATCAAGGTCACAGAGTTGTACACGGGCAACATCTCATGCAGGCATCTAGTGACATATTTCTAGGCTGGTACCGCAATTTCAATGGACGTGATTTCTACGTTAGACAACTTCGTGATATGAAAGTCTCCTCTGAAGTTGAAACCTTTGACACTGGAACTCTTACTGCATATGCGACCGCATGTGGTTGGGCATTGGCGCGAGCTCATGCAAAATCTGGGGAAGTGGAGATGATTGCAGGATACTTGGGAACCAAAGAAAAATTTGATGATGCCATGGTACAGTATGCAATTGCATATGCTGACCAGGTAGAACGCGATTTTGAAGTCTTCAAAGCAGCAATTAATTCTGGCCGCCTTCAGACAAAAATTGGTTCACCGAAAACTCTAGAGTTTGACCTTTAAGATATGATTATTATTATAAAATCAGCAATGATGGTTACTCTTTTCTATTATTTTTTGATTCAGATTCAAGATTGTCAAGTCTTTGTTTCAAGTCAGATTCAATCCTTTTAATTTCTCTTATAGTAATATTTGCTGTTTCATCACCATAGTATTTTGCAGCTGCAATACCAATCCCACCTATTGTAACGGTTAAAATCACACTTTCATATGTAAATTCTAAAGTTATGTCGTGAATAAATAAGTCATCAAAAGTAGTAAAGAGTCCAAAAAACACTGCAGACACAATAATGATTGATACAAAAACAATGACTCTCATTCACCAAAATGTATACTCTATGCATTTTAAGATGTAGCCTGAAAAAAAATTTACGTTATAGTGGTTATTTTTTCCTTTTACTATCAATTCAAGACATTATGGCGATAATTATGAGCTTTGAACTATTTCATGACTTAATGCACTTGTAATAACCTCAATTCCTATAATGAGAATATTGATTGATAACAAAATAGTAATCTCTGTTACAGGCAAATTATGTAATTCGAAAAATGTTCCTATTAGAGATATCATGATGCCAACTCCGATTATAATTTTTGGAATTCTAATTGCTTTTGACTTTTTACTTTGAGTAATTCCTGTGGCAATAAATCCGACACTCTGAATGATGAGAAATAGGGAAATGAGCCAAGTAAAACTTGATGATGTATCTGATATGAATGCTTTAACAAACACTCCTACAACTATTCCAATGACTCCTATACTCATCTCAATTGTTCTTGTCATTTTAGAATCACTTTTGCTTAAAATTCCTTGTAGTATGTTGACAATTCCAATTATCAATACAGCTAGTCCGGGATATGTAGTCCAAATTGGTGACACATTAGTGATATTGACAAAACGATATACCGCAAAACCAACAAGAATTCCTCCTATGATGAATTTGATAATTCTTGCTCGTTTAGATTTTTTATCAACCATTGTCATATAATTTCACTATTGTTAATGCATATGACTAGTATTCTAATTTTCATAATTGATAATTGTACCTGATCTTTTATTATCATATGTCTCCTTAAATTATCCATGGCATCAATTCCAAAGTTTGAACGTGCATTGATTCTCCAAGGTGGAGGCTCACTTGGAGCATATGAAGTCGGGGCTTACAAGGCAGGATATCAATTTGTAAAATACAGAGACATGAAAGAAGGAGATACTGAGAGGCCAATGTTTGACATTATTGCAGGCACTTCAATTGGTGCAATAAATTCTGCAATTCTTACAAGTTATGTGATAGAAAAAAAGACATGGGAAGGTTCGGTAGAAAGATTAATTGACTTTTGGAATTATATCTCAACAGAATCTATTCCAGATAAATTCGCTGATTACATGATGTCATGGTGGGGATATTGGAACAAATTTTTCATGGATGTTGCTAAAGGCGAAACGGCAAGACGATACTATTCATCAAAGGAATTTGCAATTACTGGAGCACCCAATGTATTTTCTCCACCTCACGCAGAACCAGATAAAAAATTCTTTGATCCCCTTAACTCATGGTATCGATATGACAATAGTCCGCTAAAAAAGAGCCTTGAAAGATTTGCAAAGTTTCCTATTGCTACTAGTCGTGAGGACAATCAACCCAGATTGCTTCTGGTTACGGTAGATGTAATGGAAAGCTTGCCTGTAGTGTTTGATAGTTATGCAAAAGAAAGTGGTACTAGAGAATCAGGATATGGCAGACTACTTGTAGAGAGTGATAACAATCAGGATTCAAATAAGAATCAAAAGGTAATTGGATTTGAACATGTCATAAAATATCCTCAAGGAATAACCTCTGATCATGTTATTGCAAGCGCCGCAGTGCCCATCAACTTTGATTATAGTCAAATGGAAGTGGAGCATTATGACCCTAAAACTAAGAGCTATAAAAAAGAGACACGCTATTTCTGGGATGGTGGTATCCTAGCTAATACTCCATTAATGCAAGTTGTTATGGCTCATAGACAATATTGGTATTTTGGAAAGAAGGTAAAGGATGCAGTACCAAAGCTTAACATATTTCAAATAAATTTACACCCTGCACGAGTTGACAAGGTTCCATGGGATCATGATGGCGCAGTGAATAGAAATTCCGATATATCTTTTGGAGATAGGTCCAAAAGTGATGAGACAATATTGTTAGCTTTGCAGATGTATTCACAACTAGTAAAAGAGCTGATCCAGTTGGCAAAGGAACATGGTGCAACCCAGACGATGATTGATGATCTACTTGACAGACCAATACCTGTTCAAGAACGACTTGAGGGGATACGGGGAACTACCTACCGTGATGGTGTTGAAGGAGCTTTCAATTTGGGTGAAATATTTCGAGTACAAAGAAAACACGATGATTATTCTATTTCAAATAAAATTTTTGATTTTTCTTCAAACACAATACAACGTCTCTTACAGGATGGTTACAATGATGCCGTTGATTATGTCAAAACACGTTTTGGAATGGAAGTGGTAAAAGCGATAGGTCTTGAAATTAAAAAAGAAAATAGTTCTACATAATCAGGATTTTATTTTAAATTAGTATTTTCCACAACCAATGGTTCTATGTTTTTTTAATTGGAGAACCAAGATCTGTTGAATGATGACGTCTTTTTAATACTAAAAAATCGATCAACTTGAGAATTCCTTCTAGAACGCCAGTAAATGCGATAAAGATTGTCAATTCAAGTAGTATTACTGGAAAGTGTTCCATGGAACTAAGAATTTTGTTGGTATCTAAGACTGGATTAATTAAAAGTGTAAAAAGTAAATTAAATGGCAAAAATTTCATAATATCTTCAGCAAGACTTTCATTCCAATGTGCTGCTATTCTTGCTGCCATGATGATGCCCACCATGATAAGGACCAATGTTCCAAAGCTAAGTGACGTGTTTAGTGCATACATGAAAAAGAAGCAGACAACTACCCAACCGTATAAAATAATTGGGAAAATTACTAGATACTTTACAGCATAGATGATTTTTCTTTTTACTGGAGAGATCTTGACTCCTTCTGAAGTATACTTGTTTTTTGATAAAAAGACTTCACGTTTACTTAGAACTTTACCAGACTTCCAGATAAAATACCCAAATGCCAAAATCCCTATTGCCACAGGTAATACATCTCTGAATTTTATTCCATGTTGATAATCTGAAGCGACCTGTTCGAAGATATTTTGTGACGATGTATTGTTAGTAGATGTGCTCTCTTGAACTCCATTTTGCAGGCCATGGACTGTCAGAAATCCTGGTATGACAAAAAGACTTGCAATAAATAAAATGTAAATTTTGTTCATGTGTTATGTTTTTCTTTTAGTTTAAAAATATTATAGAAAAAAACACCATTCAATTTGTCATGTTTTTATGCGTTTTACCTCGAGTGACTAAAGGCTGCTAAGGCAAGAAAATATGATCTTAATCAAAACCCCATTTTTGCTTGAGTGCGGTACATATTATTGGCTGCAACTGCAAGATATGCAAATCCAAAAAAGAGAAGTGCATATGTTATAGCAAGATCCAAAATTTCTACCGGGATAACAGTTACAGGAAGGAGTAATTCTATAAAATCAAAGGCAAAAATAGTAATAGTACACGCTAAAAATATCACAAAAGCTTTGATGAGATTTTTCTTGGCTTGTTCTAATAGATGTGTATACGTAGCATCTTCATTTTCATTTTTACCCGTTCTAGTTAGAAATGTTGCACCAGTTAGAGATAACGCAGTCAATGGTGCAGATATGCCTATGTTCAAAAGATGATCAAATGCACCAAGTTTTTCTGCAAGTTTTGAATTCTCTTGACCGGAATCGGTATTGGAATCTTGAGCCGATGCGGAATAAAACCATAGTCCAGTAGAGATTAAAAGAACCAAAATGATTGAGATTTTTTTATTTATTATGAGATTTTCTAACATGTTGATTTAATTACATTATGATGCCCTCTATATTGAAATTACTGTATTTTCTCAAATTTTTCTTCTGTATCTGAATTCAAATTATTGATTTACTCAAAACTATGTAAAACGTTTAAAGAAATCTTATTACCGACTTGATTCGTATTAGACATATGTCTAAGATGGTTGAATACAAACCAGGATCACAATTTCCTGGAGTTATTGGATGAACATGAGACAAATCTACTCCGGCTTGGCCTGCACCACTTCGTGCAAAACAAGGTGCTCCAAATGTACTATTTATCATTCTTGACGATGTGGGTTTTGGACATCTGAGTTTTTTCGGTGGATTAGTCCAGACACCAAACTTGGATGCACTAGCAGCAAACGGTCTACGATATAATAGCATGCACACTACGGCACTATGTTCACCAACTCGAACCTGTGTACTTACTGGACGTAATCATCATTCTAATGCAATGGCAAGTATCACTGAAGTGTCCACTGGTTATCCTGGCTACAATGCAAATATTCCATTTGAGAATGGATTCTTGTCTGAAATGTTATTGCAGAAAGGTTACAACACATATGCTATTGGCAAATGGCATCTTACTCCTGCAGAGCAAATTTCTGCAGCTGGCCCATATGAGCGATGGCCACTCGGTAGGGGATTTGAACGCTATTACGGTTTCTTAGGCGGTGATACGGATCAATATTATCCAAATCTTACATATGATAATCACAGGGTTGTACCGGACAAGATACCAGAAGAAGGATATCATCTAACACCTGATCTAGTGGATAAAGCGATAAGCTTTCTAGTCTCCGGCAAACAAGTAGCTCCAAACAAACCATTCTTCATGTATTTCTGCACCGGTACTGCACATGCACCACACCAAGTCCCAAAAGAATGGGCCGACAAGTACAAGGGAAAATTTGATGATGGCTGGGATGCATATCGAGAAAAAGTATTTGCAAATCAAAAGAAGATTGGTATAATTCCAGCAAATGCTGAACTCTCTCGTCATGACCCTGATGTACAAGAATGGAATTCACTAAAACCAGAGGAGAGAAAACTCTATGCTAGAATGATGGAAGTATTTGCAGGTTTTGTCACTCATGCTGATTACCACATTGGTAGACTACTGGATTTCTTGAAGAGTATTGGTGAGTTTGAGAATACTATAATCATGGTTCTATCGGATAATGGAGCCAGCTCAGAAGGCGGAACTACAGGCTCTGTCAATGAGAACCTCTTTTTCAACAACGTGCCAGAATCACTGGAAGAAAACTTGAAGGCAATTGATGAGATTGGTGGACCAAAACACTACAACCCTTATCCCTGGGGCTGGGCTAATGCTGGTAACACACCCTTCCGCCGCTGGAAACGTGAAACCTACCGTGGAGGTGTAAGTGACCCATTTATTGTACACTGGCCAAAGGGCATAAAGGCAAAGGGCGAAGTTCGAACACAGTATGCTCACGCTATTGACATGGTACCAACAATCCTTGATGTGCTAGGAATAGAACCACCATCCGCCATCAAGGGTGTGACTCAATCGTCTATCCAAGGTGTCAGCTTTGCTCATACGTTTGATGATTCTAAAGCATCAAGTAAACATATTACACAATATTTTGAGATGTTTGGACATCGCTCCATTTATCTTGATGGCTGGCGAGCTGTTTGTCCATGGCCTGGTACATCCTTTACAGAAGCAGGCAAAGGATTTGGTCAACCAATTCCTGCAGACTTGCTGACTGAGCTTGACGCAAAACATTGGGAGCTATATCACGTGGAAGAAGATTTTGCTGAGAATCATGATCTTGCTTCAGAAAACAGACCAAAACTTATTGAAATGATTGCTTCTTGGTACGTCGAGGCTGGAAAGTACAACGTACTTCCAATAGATGGTCGTGGAGTTCAACGCTTTACATATGAACGACCAGTTATCGCAGTAGATCGTTCAAACTATGTTTACTATCCGGACTCTGAGCCCGTACCAGATAATGCGGCTGTCAAGGTGCTTAACCGTTCGCATACTATTACCGCTGACATTGAAATTCCAAAGGGTGGAGCGGAGGGAGTACTACTTATGCACGGTGGCAGCGATGGAGGCTACTCATTGTATGTCAAGGATAACAAGTTACACTATGTCCACAACTATGTATCAAAAACCATCTATCACTTAGTCTTCTACTACGTCTGTGTCAGAGGGTCGTCACAAACTTGCCTATCAGTTCCAGACAACTGGAAAGCCTGACCTGGCGCATGGTAAAGGTGCACCTGGTAAAGGACAGTTATTTATCGATGACAAACAAGTTGGAGAGATTGAGATACCCGCGACAACTCCGATCGCAATGGGTCTTGCTGGCGGTCTAGTCTGTGGAGCAAATCCGAGTTCACCAGTAACTCCAGATTACAAACCCCCTTTCAAATTTACTGGTACTATTCACAGTGTTACTGTCGATGTGAGTGGAGAAATGATCACTGACAAAGAGGCAGAACATCGTGCAATAATGGCACATCAGTAAACAAGGAATAATGTACTGTGTTTATTCCAAAATCTGCATTATCAAAATCATCGACTATACCGGACAAGCGTCCTGCAAATGCGCCACCTGCCTTTCATGTTCTAGCAAAACCTACTGGTGCCATTTGTAATCTTGACTGCAAGTATTGCTTCTACCTCTCCAAAGAAGAACTCTACAAAGGCAGCAGTTTTCGGATGACAGATGAAATGCTGGAAACGTACATACGCCAATTAATCGAATCACATGCAGTTCCTGAAGTGACTGTGGCATGGCAGGGCGGTGAACCTACTCTTATGGGCCTTGACTTTTTCAAACGCTCAATTGTCTTCGAGAAAAAATATGCAAAACCTGGAATGAAGATCAATAACACTATTCAGACAAATGGAACACTGATCAATGATGAATGGGCTATCTTTTTCAAGGAAAATAATTTCCTAGTTGGACTCAGTATAGACGGACCGCGAGAGATGCATGACTTTTACAGGGTTGACAAGCAGGGAGAACCAACATTTGATAAAGTAATGCACGGCTTGAGCTTTTTGCAAAAGCATGGAGTAGAATGGAATGCGCTTACCACACTTCACCACGCTAATGCTGAACATCCAGTTGAAGTATATCGTTTCCTCCGCGATGAATGCAAGGCAGAGTTTATCCAGTTCATTCCAATTGTTGAACGACTTGAACCTAACAATGAAACAGTATCCGAGAGGTCTATAACTGCAGAGCAATACGGCAAGTTTCTTGTTGGAGTATTTGAAGAATGGGTAAAACAGGATATTGCCAAAGTATACGTGCAAATATTTGATGTATCTTTAGCAAATTGGCACGGTGAACCATCTGGATTATGTGTTCATTCCAAAACATGTGGAGGAGCATTGGCAATTGAGCATAATGGAGATCTGTATTCTTGTGATCATTTTGTCACTCCTCAAAACAAGCTTGGCAATATTAAAGAAAAACACATGCTAGAACTAGTCGGCTCAGACCAACAAGTAAAGTTTGGAAATGACAAGTTTGATACATTGCCCAAATACTGTCGTGAATGTGAAGTACGCTTTGCATGCCATGGAGGCTGCCCTAAAGACAGATTCATTAAAACACCTGATGGAGAATCTGGTCTGAACTACCTCTGTGCTGGATACAAAATTTTCTTTAACCATGTAGACAAACCTATGCGCATGATGAGCCAGTTACTTTTACTAGAATCGCGCACCGTCTGAAATCATGCAGACATATGCAGGAACAAAATCTTAATGAAGTCTGTTAGAATAATCATCATCGGCATTATGGTCAGTGCTGCAATAGTTGGTGTTTACTTGCATCTTCCAACCAGTTTTGCTGACCCCCAAGTTCCACTGGCTGTATTAGCAACTCAGGTAGACCCATATTATTTTTCTGAGGGAGGTTTTGGAATTGAACTGCTCAAGTATTATGGAATTCCTCTGACACCATATCTCACACCAGGAACTAGTGAAGATTCTAGCTTGGCAGATATCTTAAACTCGTATAACCAGGAAAATCATGCTGCAAACACACCAATTGTAGATGATCAAAATCGTGCAAGATACTATGTAGTTCATTTCTGGGATACTTCTAATGGCTCTCAGACGTTTACAACATTTCCAAAATTCCAACTACTCATAAACAAAAACCTTAATCCTCAAGACTCCAATAGGCTCTCAGAAATTTAGCGCGGGATTTTCTCTAGAATCATTACCTACAAAAAATAATCAATGGTATTACAATACTATAATCAATAATTACATCAATCCAGGAAAGCAGCCTAACCCATTTAGTGCAAGTATTGATGTACTCACAGGCGATGGAACTATACTTCAAACATATCAATACAAAAATTGTAAACTAGATGGATATGTGCCATTTCTGTCTCAAAACTTGATTAGATTACAATTCACAAAACAATTCAAATCCGAAGTTAGAGATAGGTCTGATTTTTCATGTGGAGGTTTTCTAGTTGACTTTGATTTACATAAACTGTCCCCTGATTGGGCAACGATTCAGAATACAATTGATTCTATTCCAGACCAAAAAGATCTTGTTCAAAATTATGTAGTTACAATATCTAGTGACATATTTGGTTCAGGTCAGACATTTCAGACATTTTCCATGTTTACTCCAATGGGAGTACCAACTAATCTTCCATTATCTATTCCAACAAACCCTGTATCTGGACAATCAAAGAGCTTCTCACTAGAGTCATTGCCAAGTAAGGACAAGCAACAGTTCTATCAATATGTAATTGACAAATTTAACAATAAAAGACAAGTGCAACCAGTAGATGTTTCAGTAGACCTTGTAGCTGGAGATGGCACCAGAGCTACAAACCTGGAAATATCCTAGATGTCAAGTTACAAATTATAACACATATCGCCAAGAAATTCTTGCCATATGGAAATTCAAACAGTCACCTGGACCTGAAATAAGGGACAAGACATTTTTTGCATGCAATGGATTACAAGTAAATTTCATGCCTACAAATACAAATCCATCTCAGAACTTTACTGGACCTATAGTGCCACCTGACACTGATCGTGCCCAAGTCTTTACTGTGCATTTCTCTGGTGGGAATCTACAAACAGGATTTGATTATACATTTCTAAAATTTGCGCCATACTCAAAAGACTATTCAGTTTATGCACTGCCTGATTATACATTTGGCGACCCAGCAAGATTCTATCTCGAGTCTATGCCAAGCAAAGACAAGGGTCAGTTTTATCAGTTGGTAAACAGATATATCAATCCCGTACAATGGCCACAACCGTTTGATGTATCTGTGTCTCTTACTAGTGGGGATGGCAGTACAATACAGACTTGGAAATATGCCAAATGTGATATAACAAAATACCAACCATATCTGCAAAATATTCTAATCGTTAACATGTTTACAGAAAAATCCCAACCAGAGATTCGAGATAGAACGCTCTTCACATGTGCAGGATTATCATTGGACGGTGTGAAAAATTCAACGAACACAAACAATCCCCAGACTATCAGAGACTATTGACTATGTACCTGATGTTTCTAATAGGACACAATTATTTGTAACAAAGTTCTCAAATGGTGATTTTCAAACTACACAAACATTCTATTCTTTTGCAGACTTTCAACCTGACATGAGTGCAAGTGACCAAAGTACAAGTGGCCACTATCAAATACAATCATCATCATTCTCATTACTTTCACTACCTAGCAAAGACAAGACAGAGTTTTACAACTTACTGAGCAGATTTGTAAATCCAACTTACAAGCCAAACCTCTTTGATGTCTCAATTGAGCTAGTCACAGGAGACGGCAGCATAGTTCAAACCTGGCAATATCAAAAGTGTACAGTTTCTGATTACGAGACATATCTTCAAGACAGTCTTGTTTGGTATGGCTTCAGTGGTCATCCTGGAATCTCTGAACCTCAGGACAAGACCACATTCCAATGTGGCGGTTTTTCAATAAACTTTGCTGGCGGTAAAGAAGATCTATCAAACCAACCAATCATACCAAGTGATGATTCCAGAGTTGTGACATATGCAACTCATCTTACAAGTGATGTGTTTACTGCAACAAGAACAAGTGGACTAGTACAAGAGTTTGATACACTTGGAAATCAGCAATTCCAGGTGGGATCGTTACCAAACAAATACAGTATAGGTGGATATGCACTAGTTAGCAAATACATCAATCCTTCAGCTCCTATCGAATTGTTTGATGTAAATGTCGATCTCATCACTGGCGATGGGACCAAACTTGCTTCTATAATATATCCAAAGTGTAGTGCAACAAATTATTCTATATTCTTAGATGATAATATTGTAAACATCAAATACACTCCTTCAATGAAGTTTGAGATAAGAGACAAGTCAATTGTCAAGTGCTCTGGTGTAAATACCATCGTACTTCCAAAAGACCAACCAACCAATATCATCGGTCCTGTAGTACAACAAGCAATAGGAATACCTGCTAACAAAATTGCATGCAACCAAGGTTTCCAATTGATGGTAAGACCACCACTAAACAATACAGCATGTGTAAAAACTGGCGATGTATCAATCTTGACCCAAAGAGGTTGGAATGCTGAAACAACAAATCAGAATCTTTCTAATCTGATAAAACCAATTATTCCAACTGATGCTGAAAGAGCAATGTCAATTAGGGTAACATTCCAGGGAACTGATATTCCAACACAGACAATTACCACATTTTCAAATTTTGCTCCGATATCTCAGACTTCTCCAACAAACCCATCTTATTCACTTACTGGCGCTGGCAAGACAACCCCAATGTTCTATCTGGAATCACTGCCAAGTAAGGACAAGGCAGCTATCTATCATCTGGTAAGCATGTATGTAAATCCTGGAATAGTACCAAATCTATTTGATGTCAAAGTCGAGATACTAAATGGTGACAACAGTACACTGCAGACATGGAAATTTACCAAGTGCCAAATCACAAACTATGAGCCATATCTTGACGAGAATGTATTGACGTACAAACTCCACTTGAAATGGCAGGCCGAGATTAAAGACAGGACAACATTTGGTTGCTCTGGTCTGAATTTGGGTCTCGGATAATTTAGTTGTAACAAAACTTTTTACAAGTGATTGACCATGTGATATATTGAAAACTTTCCTAATTTTCTTGATGATATTGACACTAGTCATTTCTCCAAGTATTGTAAATGTGTCTGCAATATGCAGTACAGGTCCTGGAGGTACAAGTCTTTGTGCAGGAGCAGATTTTAGTGCAACATTTGATAAGATAAATTCTCAAAATACTAATTTCTCAAGGATTATCATATCTGGACCAGCAAACAAAGTTCTAAGCGTCAAAGTTCTTGATAGTTCACTACTACAGAAAATTTCTGATACGGTAACGATAGGACCAAATGGAAAAATAACATATGCGTTTGATATTACAAAGTACAGGCTATGGGAAATATCAAGTTCAATTAAGTGACGGTACAAGCATAATGAAACTAGATTTTTCTGTGGGACCAACCACATATACTAGTACAACAAATTCCGACAAGGCGACTTTGTTGATTTATACCAACGTCCCCTGGAAGGCAGATATTCAGACGTCGTCAAACTCGACATCAATTAGCGGAATTACTGCAGCACAATATTCCTTTACCTGTACAAATAATGATACATATGATATTACGATATATGATCCATCACGTCATGGAAACGGAATTCCTTTGTGGACTGTGGCAAATCTAGTTCAGAATGACCAGATGCTAAATGTGGGAGTAAACCATTTGGCAAACGGACAAATCAGTCTCTCAGGAAAATGCAATGTTGCACAATTCCCTTTGTCCAACAATGGATTGATATTTTTTACAACAGACAAATCTGTATACCGGTATGGTGACCCAATCCAGATCTCAGGACATGTGTTACCTGATATGATGTATGCACCTGCTCAAGTTTTGAGTAGTACAATTATCAACTCTGCAGGGCAAGCAATAAAAAAAGATAGTTCAACCTTTGGAACTATAGATACTTTCTCTTTTAACGTAAATACTCAAGGAGGACTGTGGAAGCCTGGCAAGTATAAAGTGGTATTAGAAATTTTTGGCTCAAAAGCAGAGTCCCGTATTGTAATAAATTCTCCTGGACAAACACAACCTGTGAATCATATTCCTACCTGGTTCAAAGGCACTGCAAAAAAATGGTCTGATGGTATGATTACAGATTCTGAATTTTCGCAATCAGTTCAATACTTGATTCAACAAGGAATACTCGAGGTTCCGTACTATAACTCCCCTGTAACTTCATCACAGTCGTTACTTTCATGGATAAAGACAAGTGCATCAGCATGGTCTAATGGAAAAATATCTGATGATGACTTTGTAAGTGCATTAAAGTATTTTAATTTCCAATAATTACTTTCGGACTCTTTCTAGGATGATGATTCTATAGTGATGACTCTT
>CAWIGX010000005.1:0-475598 GCA_963835875.1 uncultured Nitrososphaerota archaeon | reverse complement strand
GAAGCATCAGATGGTGATTCTATTAATGAAGGTGAAGCCTTGATTGCTCCTGGAGATTTTCACATGATGGTAAGATCTCCAAATCATATACAACTTAATCAAGGTCCTAAAAGATTTGGAGCACGGCCTTCTGTAAATGTGACGATGGTATCTGCTTCTGAGGTCTTTGGGGCAAATACTATTGGGATTCTGTTGTCTGGAATGGGTCAAGATGGTGCATTTGGAATGAGAATGATTAAGAAAAGACATGGGATAACGCTTGCACAAAATGAATCATCGTCAATAATATTTGGCATGGCAAAGGCAGCACAAGAAATGAACGCTGTCGATAAAATGGTAGATGCTGATAATTTGATATCCGAAATAGTAAAGGCGGTGACTTCACGTGTCTGAAAATAGTAAATATCGTGAGTTGTTTGTACAAGAGGCATTAGAACACGTAGAGAATCTAAGTCAAAACCTCTTAAAATATGAGGAAGAACCAAACTCCAAAGAACTAGTAGATAATCTATTTCGATCTGCACATAGTCTTAAAGGGATGGCAGCAACAATGGGGTACGAACAGATTCTGGAAATTTGCAAATCCATAGAAGAAATTTTTGATAGATTCCGACAAAATGAACAAAGAATAACTGTAGAAACAGGCAATGTGTTATTTTATGGCATAGACCTAATAAAACAATTAGTACAAGATGAAAAGAAAATAATTGATTATCAAGAATTTCTCAATTATCTTAAAGATCCAAATTCATTTCAGGTTGATATTGAATCACGAGGTATAACCCAGAAAACAAGTTCTCCAATAGCCAGAGTACGAATGGACAATCTTGATGTCATAATGAACTTAGTAGGCGAGATGATGATCTCCAAAATACGTCTTGAACAAAACCCCTATTTGCACATGAGTGATGAAACACGTGAAATTGTAACAAATTTGGGAAGCCTTATAACTGAACTTCAACATAAAATGATGCAAATTAGACTAGTTCCCATTGATGATGTGTTCAATAGATTTTCCAGAATGATTCGAGATATTTCTTCTTCACTTGGAAAAGAAATTAAACTTGAGATGAATGGTTCTGGTATAGAACTTGACAGGAGTGTCTTGGATGCAATTGCAGATCCTCTTCTTCACATGTTAAGAAATTCTGTAGATCATGGAATTGAAATGCCTGATATTAGACAAGCGGTAGGAAAACCAGCGGTAGGAACAATCCGACTATGGGCTATTCGCAAGGCAAACAAAGTAGAAATCCAAGTAACTGATGATGGACGTGGAATAGATATCGAGTCTATAAAAGTAAAAGCTGTTGAGAAAAATATCATGACATTAGAACAGGTAGAAAAAATGAGTGATGAGGAAGTAATACGTCTAATAGGTACTCCTGGACTTTCAACAGCAAAAGAAGTAACTGAAATTTCTGGAAGGGGTGTTGGAATGGATGTAGTTATGACACAGGTAAAAAATTTTGGTGGTCAAGTAAAGATTTTAACAGAAAAAGGACTAGGAACTACCATAATTCTTACAATGCCTTTGAGTCTGGCAATTATTGGTGGCTTAGTCGCAAACATCGGAGATCAGAAGTTCATTTTACCTCTTTCAAGTATTTTCACTACTTTGACAATTGATAGAAATAAAATATTACACGCGCATGGTAAAGAAATGGTCAAACTAGGGGATCAAATAATCCCTATTTTAAGAACATCTGCAATTCTTGGGATAAGTTATGTATCTGAAACATCTGAAAATGACCAGGTACATGTAATAGTTGTTGAAAAAAATGAGCAATACTATGGTTTGATTGTTGATTCACTTGAAAAAGAACAAGAAATTGTTGTTAAAAAAATAGATAATTCATTTGGTGGCTCTGATGCATTTACAGATGCGTCAATACTGTCAGATGGCAGAGTGGCGCTGATTCTTGAACCGTCCATATTGATTTAGGTGATAAATAAAATGAGTTATAAAATATTAGATCAATATGAATTGGACTCTCTCCACAATGTATTGCATGCACGCATAGTTGATAGAGCTAGATTTTCTTTATCGTCTTTACTCGACGAACAATTTAAACATGAAATAAAATCAACACATAAGCAAATTTCCGAGATGGAATTGATGAATAAATTATCTAATGATCTAATTTCTTGTTCAGTATTTCTAAAAGGAGAAGGTGATATTCGTATTGGAATTTTATACACTATCCAAGATCTAGATGCCAGGCGAATAGCAGCGAAATTACTGGGTGTGGATAAAATCGATTCGTTAGATGAATTAGGAAAATCGGCGCTCTCAGAAGTTGGAAATATCATGTCTGGTTCATTTTTTAATGCGTTATCAGATCACACTGGTCTTAAGGTCGAACTCTCAACTCCTACCTTTGCAATTACTTCAAGTGGATCTATTCTTGAACCTCATGCTGCCGAATTTTGTAATACTCCAAATGATATGGTAACACAGGTTGAGATTGAAGGTAAAGAAAGCGGAATTATTGTTCACATGTTGATCATCCAAGATCATGATAATGCTAGAAAATTATTGATTGAAAAAGGAATTAGTGTATGATTATGTTCAACAAAGAAAGTTTAGTAAAAAATACTGTGATTGATAATCCCGATTCTCTGCTCTTATTGAAACAAATCTTTGAAAATAACCAATTGGATATTGCTCGTTATAAAATACCGTTCTTAAAAAGACGAATAGAACGAAGAATGCAAATTAAAGAAATATCTGATTTTAACGTGTATATTCATCTTCTTGAAACTGATTCAATTGAATTAACATATTTGTTTGAATCTTTGTCAATCAATGTTACAAGCTTTTTCGAGATACTGCAGTTTTCAATGCGCTTAGAGCCGTAATTGTGCCTAAAATGCTGTCAAATATTGAAGATTATAAAATGATTAGCGTGTGGAGCGCAGGATGCGCATCTGGGGAAGAGCCCTATTCAATTGCAATTCTTCTAAATGACATATTTGGGATTTCTAAAAATACTGTGATACACATTAAGGCTACTGATATTAATGACAAAGCAATTGATTTTGCTCAAAATGGGAAATATCCCAGTAAATTATTAGAACATTTGTCAGTTGATCTAAAAAACAAATATTTTGCAAAGATTGATGATCACAATGATTCGAAATATGAAATAATATCTGACATAAAAAATTTGGTAGATTTTGAAACAATTGATATTCTTTCAAGTCCCGAAAATACATATGATATAATCTTTTGCAGAAATGTATTGATATATTATGAGAAAGATGCTCAAGAACTAATACTTCAAAAATTCCATAACTGTTTGAAAGATGATGGTTATTTAGTACTTGGCTCTGATGAAATTCTCATAGGCAGAAAAACTGAAAATATTTTCTATCCTGTAATGCCAAAAGAAAAAATCTTTCAAAAAATTAATTCGTAGATGTGATATTTATCTTGTAAACTATATGATATCTTATAATTTTCATTCATGTCTGTTCAAAGTGTATAGACATGAAATATTATGCAGAACAGTTCTAACATGTTTGTGCAAATATGTACTATGATAAACATGCTGGAGCGAATTCAAACACATGTAAAATTACTAGATGTTGGCATCTTACTGAAAAATTCATTGACTTCTGGCATGGGAGTGTAAAATGTCTGTTACTGGAAACGTAAAATTCTTGATTGTTGATGATGCATCCTTTATGCGTATTGTCCTAAAGGATATTCTCGTCTCACATGGTCTTGCATCGCAAATCTATGAGGCAGTAGACGGATTGGCTGCAGTTGAGGCATACAAGCAATTCAAGCCAGATGTGGTTACAATGGATGTAAACATGCCAAAAGCAAACGGCATACAAGCACTCCAGTCTATTTTGCGTATCAATCCAAGAGCCAAAGTCGTAATGGTTACCGCAGTTGAGCAAAAACACATCATACAAGATGCAATGAAAGCCGGTGCGAGAGACTATATCATAAAACCGTTTGATAGACCAAATGTCGCACTTGTTATAAACAAAGTAATCAGGTCGAGATAGGTTATTTCATCAAAAGATTGATTGTCATCAAATTTTTTTGAAATTATTTGATACCACGTGTGCGATGAAATAGCGATCAGAGATAGACAAATAGCATACCTTCACCATGGGAGGTTTGGGAATGGTAGGGGCATCGAGGGGCAGGCTGCCTGATATTAAAGAAAAATTAATTGTATTTGGAGTAATTACTGGAATTTTTCTTCCTGTTAGAATGATTCTTTTATAATTATTTCTCAGCACACTGGATAGGGAGTCTGGGTCTTGTCTCTTCACTCATGTTTGTACTGATACTTTTAGCACATAAAAGAAAGATTGGACGATTTGGTGACTTGTTTTTGAATCAAATGACAAAGACAATTAAAGGCAAATCTGGGAAAGTTGCAATTGTTTTTTCCGTGGTACTGATAACTTACTTTGGTAGTACACTTGTGTGGATTGAACGAGGAAATACAGTCTACTCTGATGAGAAACATCTTGTTTCACAAATGCTCTTTTTAAATTATGGTCAAGAAAAAATGAATGCAAATGACATACATAAAATTTTGAATCTTAGACCTGGTAATACCTTGATTGATACCTCTAATGTCAACTATGTTGACCAAGTCATCTCAATGACTTATGCGATAATGAATGATATGATGGGTGGTTGGATGGTTAACCTTGATATAATACTTCTTGTTGAACAATTAGAATTTTTAGGATTCATTATAATTTATAGAAGAATGTATACTCCATCAAAAACCTCGTTGGCAAACTAGTTGTAGGATGGGATTGTATTTGAATTTCAGAGTTTATTTCACAAGTAATATTGGACATATTGCCTGTTGTGATACTCCCACCGATACACTTCCCATTAGTAATGGTTTGAATCCAGTCTGACCTCTGGTACCCATTACTACAAGATCAACTTTGTTAGAATTAACAAAAGTTACTATTGCCTCAACTACCGAAGTACAGGAAATTGCATGAGCCACGATTGTAATTTTGCTTGCAGCTGCCATCTTTTGTAATTTGGTCAATTCTGTAATTGCATTTTCCTTTAGACTCCCTATTGCAGTGGCATGCTCGGACATGTAAAACGGTTCATCTTCAGAAGGCTGATACAAACAAGTAGCAATTGTAATTTTTGAGCCAAATTTCAGAGCAATTTCTAACGCTGTATGAAATGCATGTTTTGAATAATTCGATCCATCGTACGGCACAAAAATGTGACCAAAGGTCATACTATTCACTACTCATATTGTATTGTTGTATGAAATTAGTATAGAAATAACCTAGTCTTGTTTATCGCGAAAAATTAAATCCATTCTATTTCCAATACATTTTTGTTTGTTTAAAATGCACAACCATAAGAGTTAATGTATCTCATTGGTGATTTAATATTGGATTGTCACAGCCCCAGCCTGAGCAACAAAAACCGTCTCTCATAGAGGACCTTAGTGTACTAACAGGCAGAGCCTTTAAGGAATTAGACGCAACTAGACATGAACTTCAAGAAAAGGAGACGAGGTTGACAATTATTGCAAGCGAATCCATGGAGAAAATAAAGGAACTCTCAGGTATTAATCATGATTTACAAGAAAAGGTAGGATTTTTACTTGATATTAGTGCCTCTTTGAACAAAAAAAATGATGAATTGACAAGATCTAATCTTGATCTCGAGAAACAAAAGATGCACTATGATCAGATGACTAGGGATCTGAAATCAAAACTAGATCAAGTTCTATCAAAAGAAAAAGAACTATCCATGCAGCGAGACTTTCTTGCAAAACAGGTAGATGAAAAAACTCAGGACTTGATACGGGCAGAAAAGTTTACGGTGATAGGTGAATTGGCAGCAAGACTTGCCCATGACTTGAGAAATCCTCTATCGATTGTTAAAAATACTATGGATATAATGAGAACTAAGCCAACTATGAGAATTGATGAAAAATTACAGCATTTTGGAAGATTTGATAGATCTATTCAAAGAATGACACATCAGATAGATGATGTCTTAAATTTTGTAAAGAGATCAGACTTGATGTTGGAACAAACATCTCTTCTTTCAATAATTGATAGCGCTATTAGCAATACTTTGATTCCTCCAGGAGTTAAGGTATCTAAACCATATGCGGATATTCAAATAAACTGTGATTCAAGAAAACTTGAAGTCTGTCTTCTCTAACATGTTAAGTAATGCAATACAATCAATGGAAGAGAATGGTGAGATAAAAATACGTGTAACGGATTTGGATTATTCTGTACAAATTGAATTCGAAGATACTGGTTCTGGAATTCCGCCTGCCATACAATCAAAAATATTTGATCCATTATTTACGACCAGGCAAACTGGCACCGGTTTGGGATTATCTATATGTAAAAACATAGTGGAACAACATGGAGGCACATTGACAGTTAGATCTCCCCCAACTATTTTTACAATAAGATTGCCAAAAAATATTGCGCCAAAATATGAAGTAAAAAATCCATATACCCCATAACTCCACATGTTTATTGGAATGGAAACTTATTGTGCTTTTTTCCGCGCATTATATGAATTACTTTTCCATCGTCCAAGGTATATCGTACCGAAATTATTTTATCTAATGGAATCTCATAGTTTGAATTCTCCGAGTTTGTTTGAGCGTCGGAATATTTTTCTTCGGAAATGACCATGTTTGATTCAGGTGCTGGTTTGAATTGTTCGAAAAGCATCTTAGATATTGCGACTCGGATTAATTCTTGTCTAGTGTATCCACCTTTTTTGCATACGTCATTAATGCTTTGGACCATGGCATGTGGAAGATTTAGTATTATGGTGTCTGTCAATTATGTCTATTATTGATTTTCTATAGATAAATTACTCTGCAATTTTTTTAAATAATTGCGTCCCAAATGGAATAAACTGTGATTTTAATGCATATTTTTTAGCGCATAGCCATTTTCAAGCTTTTTTACCAAAAACTCTAACGAGAATGGTTTTTGGATTATCTCCACAGCGTCTTTTAGAATGGTCGTCGCATCATCCAAAACGCCATTTCCAAAGGCTGAGACAAAGATTATCTTCTGATTTGGTCTTAATTTCAGGATATCTTTTGCCACTCTTACACCATTTTTCTTTGGCATTATAAAATCAAGCAATACGACATTAAACGGTTCACTATTATCATGACTCTCTTCTAGTTTCTTCTTATACAGTTCTATGCATTCTTCCCCATCTCTTGCTATGGTTATACTATGTTGATGTTTTTCAAAGATTTTCTTGTACTGTAATCCTGCGAATTGATTATCTTCAGCTGCAAGTATGTGTAAACTCATATGTGCTGTCTTAATTGATTTGTATGATTAAGATTAGTGTGTTCAATCTGAACGCACTTGGTTCATTATTTTCTGGTGTAATTCTCGTGCATTTAGATGTCTCATTATTGGAATAGTGAACTTGATGGTAGCACCAGATTCTTTGTTGTTATATGCAAAAATACGACCTCCATGTGCATTAATTATTCCTCTACACAAGTATAATCCCAATCCGTTGCCTTTCCAGGATTCTGTCTTGGGTCCCCTTGTAGCAAATTTGTTAAATAAATTGGGTAATATGTCGGAATGAATTCCAGATCCACTATCGGTCATAGTGACTTCAACCAAGTTTTTTTCTAAATCATGTTGAGTAGTAACTTGTATGATTCCTACATCTGTAAATTTTAATGCGTTATTGATTAAATTACGAATCACTTGACCAACTCTTACCCTGTCTGCTTCTACTTCGATTCCTTTTTCCACATTTGTTTCAATCTTTATCTTTTCGTTTGATCTGTATGATGATACTATCTCCAACAGCAAGTCACTAAGATTGAATTTTTCATATGACAATTGTAGAATTCCATTATCAATTCTGCCTATATCCAGAATTCTGTTGGCAACTTCTTCTAACTGTCGTGCCTGTTTTGATATTCCTGCAAGAGCTTCTTCTGTTCCTATGTCGCCATTTTGTGCAAGTTCCACAAAACCGTATATCGGATGAAGCGGACTCTTTAATTCATGTGATGCGATGTTGATAAAATCATCTTTTAAGACGTTTATTCTTTCTAGTTTTCTATTTGCTTTCTGAAGGGATTTTGTTTTTCTAATTACTTCTTGCACTAGATCCTTGTTGATTAGATTCAAAAAATATCCTAAGGCCAGAGAGATAATTCCAGCTGATATTATAATTACTGCCTGCAATGTGACTGATTTTTGTTTACTTTCATCTGCTTTAGTTTCCAATGCGTCAGTAAGATTTTGAATGTCATCGTCCAACATGGATATCTTTAGGTTCAATTGATTCTGTTTGGCTTCTAATGCTGTCTGCATAGGAATTGAATCATTCAGGGCATCTTTGCCATGGGATTCTAAAATCTGAGTCGCTTTTTGTACATATTGTGAATGAATTGATTCAATTTCATTTAGATTTACAATTATTGATGAAAGTTCTTTATTGGTATTATCATCAAGTCCATAATTTAGATAACTGTTTGCCAATTCATTTATTTTTTTAATCTGATAATCAAATTGATTACTGTGTGATTCAAATTGACTCTTTGAAAATTCATAATTCTTGGAATTGTCAATTTTCTGGTATATTGTAGTATCATCAAAACTTTGGTATTGCATTTGCTGTATTGTGTATATGTGAGATATTCCATGTGTTATTGGAATATTCAAATCCGATAATACTTTCATCTGATTTGTAATTGTATATGTTGTAAATATATTGAGGAATATGGCAAGACCTAACATCATTATGATCATTGCAATAGATATGCCAATTCTCAGACTTGTACTTGTTTTATGATTATCCATATTCATCATCTAAATCTAATATCTCTTGAGTTGTCTGCCAAATAATATGTCACTTGCATAATGTCTGTAAACTTGCTTGTATGTCCTTATGTGTGTAAAACAGACAAACAATTTCATTCTATTTTCCTATGTGTTGTTTCTAACCTGTTCTGCTTGGTCCTACTGGAACTAAAGTCCCTTCATATTCGTCCCATTCCTTGAATCTTGTCTAGATCTTATGCGCCACATGTGTAATGGCCAACTCTCGATTTGAGTAATTAATGCCTGTGATGTAAATGGTTATTCATAAACTCTACGTTTTCTTTGATCTCTTTCAATTTTTTTAAGACTACTTTACCACCACCTATTATGAAAATTATTCGTTGTGTGGGATTTATTGCTTGTATCTCTTTTGCCACGTCTATTCCGTCCATTCCTGGCATGAAATGATTGAGAATGACTGTATCAAAATATAATTTGTCTGCCTTATTCCAATTAATGCCATATTTTACAAATTCTTTATAGGTCTGTATGCATTCTATTCCATCCCGTGTAGTTGTCACTATGTGACCTCTTGCCTCTAATGCCATTTTGTACGCATCTGCCAATTCCTTGTAGTCTTCAGCTACTGAATATTCGTAGGAACCATTCATCCATTATTGGTATCAAGAAGAATTAATCGTATAGTATCTTATGTTCAGAGTAAACATTTCTGTTTGGGCTTAAAATTCCATTATTCTGTCTTATGTATTTGCGATGGGTTTGATATATTTTGTAAAACCTACTTCATTTTTCAAGAGTTCAATATATCTGGCATCTAGAGAAAGTATGTGATTGAGGATTTTGGGTATATCTTTCTCTTTTCCTTGTTTGAGCATACTCTTGGATTTGTAATATAGCATGTTAACATCATTTGGATTTGAGTTTAATCCTAAATCATGGATTTTATGGCTTATCATGTATTTCTAAAGAAGACAGGATATTACCTGCTTGTAATATTGCATCATCATACTGCGGATCTTGACATATTGTGGACTCGTAACACTCTAACGCTTCTTCAAACTGTGACAGTGATCCTAGTGCAACTCCTTTGTTGTATAGTGCAGATAGGTTTTTTGAATTTACATCTAATACTTAATTAAAACAAGTAATTGCATCTCTAAAATGGCTCATTTCAAGTAAAAGTATGCCTTTATCACATAATGATAAAACATGTTTGGGTTCTATTATGATTATTTTATCTAGCGCCTCTATTGCTTTTTCATATTGTTCTGATCTTGCATCTGGTACACTTTTGTTATATAATGCAGACACATGTTCTGGTTTTATTCGTAATACTAATTCATAACACTCTTGCTTTTTCAGGAAGTTTTGATAATTCAAGTAATACTGCTTTACTGTATAAAATACTTACATCGCATGAATTTAGAGTTAAAAGAAAATCAATTTTTTCTAATGCTTTTGAATATTCATTAAAGTTGTAATAAAAATTTGCCAAACCAAAAAATATCATGTCAAAATTTGGCTGAGATTTTATTTCATTAGTGGCGGATGTTTTGATTATTTGTTCATATGACGAAATCATTGGCAAGTGTTTCTTCTGAGTTTCAATAGAAATGTCGACTTTGCTTAAATTGAAATCTTTCTCAAACCCAAATTTAAAAAATACCTTCTCCATCATTTTTGTTACAAGATTTAATTGAATCTGCCTTTTCTCATTTTTCAAGATTGCCTTTCACCTGTACTCAATTATGCCAAAAAATTTCTTAGTCAGTGTAACAAGTATGTGAAAGTGATTTAAAAACACACGATTGTTTAGATGAGATAATCTTTCAATTCAAGTTACAAATTAAACTGAGTGCATGACTAGATTTGATTTATTCTCCAATTTGGCAATCTGATAGTGGCACTGCCATGTTATCAAATAACTTGCTGAGATCTCCTGTTTTTACTGTACACATGACATGAAGAATAATCGTATTCAAATCCGTTTGATTAGTTTGTGTGGCGTTATTGAGCTGAGATTTGATAAAATCACGAGTAATGTTTGCTATATCTCCTGGTGTAAAGGAAATGGTGGAATTGAAGTTCTTTGTGGCGTTGGTATTCAAGAATTCTTGTAGTTTGTCAAGAGTAAGATTTAATGTGGCATTGCCTCCGAGCATTTTTTCTAATTGTGCTGGAGTCATACTTATGATATTATTTCCAGTCATCTGGGCCAATTGCTCTGGGCTAATTTTCAATGTAGAATTCTGTGCTGTTGTGTTATTGAGATATTGCTCCAATGTAGAATTATTTCCCAAGATCTTCTCCAATTGGGATGGTGACACGTTCAGAGTCGGATTGCTTCTTAACATCTGGGCCAATTGCTCTGGGCTCATCTTTAACAATGTACTATTTCCAATTATGTTGGAAATCTGCTTAGGCGTTATTTTTATTGTATTTGGAGGTGTTGCAAGATTACCTAATGTCTGATTCAGACTATCCAATGGAAGAGTTGAATTGTTTCCGGATGATGGCACATCAATGATCTCAAGATTACTTGAAAACAAACTTGATACGTAGATCTTGTCTGTAATTGGATCTATTGCAATGTCACGTGCAGAAATTCCTGACTTGAATTGATTTACAACGGTATTTGTATTGCCATCTATTTCAAAAATCTCTCCTGTTTGTTCACTTGTTTGATAAATTTTGTTTGTTAATGGATTTGTAACAATTCCCCATGAACCTGCGTCAGTTGGTATGTTTGCTATGATTTGATTATCAGTTCCATTGATTACTGATATAGTGCCTACACCCCAATGGCTCACATAGATGAGGTTGGTGAGAGGATTTACTGTGATTCCCCACGGGCCTCCATCTAGCGATATGTTGCCAATTACTGAGTTCCTAGTACCATCTATGATGGAAATTGAGTTTGAAAGACTGTTCGCAACATAGACAAGATTGGTTGTTGGGTTTACAATAATTCCCCATGGGCCGTTTTGAACTTGGATATTTGAAATTACATTGTTTGTAGAACCATCTATTACTGAAACTGAATTTGAAAGTAGGTTTGTAACGTATATTCTATTAGTTGAAGGATTAACTGATATTCCCCAAGGGTTGCTTTGTACTGCTATGTTTGCAATAATTGTATTTGTACTTCCGTTTATTGCCGTGACATGATTGTTTAGTCTGTCTGTAACATAGATGATATTTGTTATCGGATTTACATCAACTCGCGCTGCACCAGTATTTGAAAAAAGCGAATTACTTCCAAGATGTATGGAATTTGTAATTTTATTTGTAACCCCATCTATTACAGAAATGTTACTTGTGACTGAACCTGTTATGTAGATTTTATCAGTTGTTGGGTTTACTCCGATTCCTCTACTTCCCCATCCTGTGTTTACACTAGTTATTTCTCCATGGGAATAGTGAATTAGAGCACTTAGGGATATCATAATTACTAGAATGGTCACATACCACATTTGCTTCATTTAACTAAATTTCGCCTTCTTGATAGATAACATAATCTGCAATAAAGTGCCTGAGAGAAGTTCCGATTTGGCATATTGTTGACCATTGGGAAAAATCAAGAACTGAGAATCACTGCATGTCTTTTGGGAATGATAGGCAAGGTCCTCAGATCTTACATGGTCTATGTAGTACCTTTAGATTAGTCTGTGTTTGTTCAAACTAGACAAGCTAGACAAATGAGATATATGCCATATCAAACATTTGGGATTCATGAATGTTCTGATATCTGAGGATGAGAAAGATCTCTTGGATCAATATGTGGATGCCCTGGAAGAAAAAGGACACAAGGTAACGGTCTCTAAGAACGGTGACGAATGCTTGAAGATTTACCGTATAGAAGAATCTCACAATAAACCTGATGATATAATACCTCCTTTTGATGCAGTTATTTTAGATTATCAAATGCCAATTAAAAACGGACTTGAAACTGCAAAAGAAATTCTAAAAATAAATCCTCATCAGAGAATTATATTTGCTTCAGGTTATGTTCAAGAGACTTTCTTTGAATCTGTCAAAAGTCTCAAACAAATAACTGAGATAATGAAAAAACCATTCAAACTTGAAGCATTGATAGATACATTGGAGGATAAGGAAATCTATTCTAAACTAGAACAATTGAATGTGGACATATCTGCAATCAAAGAATTAAATCCGTCTCACGCACAAATTAAAGCATACTTTGATGTCTTGTGTCAGTTGCAAAAGGGCAGGACATTCTAGTAATTTATTTGATTGAAATACACTTGTGTTAAAACTAGTTTTAGCTGTTACAAAAGTTTCCAGCAGGCTCCACACCATTGTATAATTTTTGTAGGGCGTTGATATCGCATTCTGATATGTATGAATGACTAGTAGTGATTGACTCATGCATAAGATCTTGTGGATTATCCGTATATGGCAATCCCAGAGCATGTCCAAATTCATTTCTAACTATTGATTCCAATTGACTGTCTGTCAATTTGTTTGAATCAAATATTGTAATGAATGCCTTTAGAATTTGGTTTCCATTTACTATTGTTCTTGTGACTCCTGAATATCCATCTTCAGATTTAACTGTAGACAGTGTTACCACTATATTCCCTTCACTGTTGTCCGATTGGATTAGATTGAATTTTTCTGGTACATTATACTTGGTGTTGGCATATGCTGACTGAACTGCTCCTTGCCATCCTTTGAAATATTCTGATTTCATTGCTGATGCAGACTGGTAGAGAAGAGAGTCTGTCATCCGTAATTCCATCTGTTGACATTATGGCGTTTTTCACATCTTGGATTTTTTGATCACTGACTTGAGCATGGTTCTTAATATTCACAGTTAATGGAGTACCGCTCATGATATTCCAATGCTTGTAATTGCCTACGGTATTACCTTGAAGATCTTCTATTACATAATGTGTTTTTATGGTTGAATCTTGTTCAGTAGGTATGATCGAGTAGTTTGTTGCTACAAAAAACAACAATACTACAACTACTGGTAGTATCAACAATTCTACTTTAAGTATGGTCTTTGCACTAAGTTTCTGAATTCTCTTTTTAATTGTGATTATCTCATGTGAAATTGTATTTTGTTTTCTCATTAGTTCGCTAATTTCTTGCTCTGGTACTACGAAAATCATTTCTGATTTTGAATTATCAAAAATTTCTAGCAATTGTATCTGTTCGGTGGTTTTGTTTAATTCGCTTGTTAGATGTTCAAGCTTGTCTCCTCAATTGCTTTATCGAGTATTCTTTATCCGTCATTTTTTGTGTCATGTTACTATTCCACACTCCTAAGCGAAGGTTGTAATCAAATCCCACGGCGTTAATACGTTATTTTGAGTCATCACAAATGCATTTTTCATACTAAGCATAATTTTACACATTTCAGGTACAGTGATATTATCTGGAATTATACGACCGCTTTTCAAATTTAATGTACTTATTTTTGAATCAAGAAAGTTATCTATTCCATCTAGGTAATTTAATTCAGATATTTTCTCAAAGATTATCTGAGGTGTAACAAATAGTGGGGTATGTTCTAATACAACAACATCAGTGTTGTTTTGTAGCATCTCTCTTATCAGAAACTCCACAGTGTCTTCTTTTTGAAATGTCACTATTTTCTTTGATGGCATATCTGAAACTTTAATCCTGGTATCGCAAAGTATTCCTACTTCTAACAAACGTCTAGCAGAAATAGTTGAAAATTCACCCTCTGTTGTTTGAATTAGAGCAAAATCTCTGCCAAGGCAATTCATCTTATTTAGCAGATCATCGACTCTAGTTTTGGGCGATATTATGTCAATACCTTTATTCATTACCTCATGAACCGTATATTCTGAAAAAAATTCATGATTGGGAGTCTCATAAAGACCTTGTAATACTTCTTTACTTCCCATCATGCCAACTGGAGTCTCTGATTCCATTACTACCAAATTATTTGTGTGAGATGCTAGAAATCTGACAAGCATTGATGTGGCCACCCACACTTTTTCCTTGCTTTCAATTGTTGCCATTGACGAATATACTAACAGATGTGGCATAATTTCTTCAATGGTGCATTGGTTTAGATTTTTTCCAAATGTTGAGAGGGAAAAAAGTATGTCATTATGTTTATCTTGGGTTTTTATTTTTCCATATAATTTATTTTGTAAATCGGACAAGAACTTGCTATTCATAATTGATTACTCCTTGATATGAGAAAAGTTTGTTTGGAAGATTTAACAATTTCATTATTTTCAATTAAACCTTTCAAATGATAATTTTTAGTATGTTCGCATTGAACAGACTTGTGTTTGATTTATTATTACAACATGTTGTATCTAAAATTTGAATTTTTTTAATCTGTGTCAAAAACTATGTCTTATTGGGATTTTATGCCTGTCCGTGGTTGAGTTTTATGTGATGATATGCTATTCTTCTTGACAAGTACTCCGCCTGCTGCTATTGTACCAAGTACAAGTATTGGTAATGTGTCTACTCCATTGATTTTGAACAATTTTAATATTGACTGGACTCCTACAGATGAGGGCATATTGGATTTCATTGTACTAGACCCATTTGTACTGGAACCATTTATGCTGGAACTATTTGTATTAAATCCCACGGTATTAGATGCTGTCCCATTAATTCTTATCATCTTGCCAATATGCGCTGGAATGTATCCTAAACCTGTAGCATTAGTATAAAGACTAATAGAACTACCAGAATTTGGAAGTAAAACAATGTTTGCAGTCCCATTTTGATTTGTTATGCTATCACTAGATTGAACTATGGCACCATTTACTTTCCACTGGATGTTCATATTCTTTAATGGTTCACCGTAATTCTTTGCGGTAACACTTGCAACAAATGTTTCTCCTGGTAACGCTGAATTTGGCGCAATTATTTTCAACGTTGGAGACAGATTATCTGCTGTGATCTTGTATGTTGAAAGAGGCAAGTCATCTGCTATGATAGATGCTTGTGCAGTGCCTATGGAATTTGGCGTCACATAAAATGTTGTATAATATTGTCCTTTTGAAATTGTTACATTATCAGGAAGTGTCAAAACTTGATTATTACTTGAAACTAATTTTAGCGTGATATCTTTTTGGGCAAATACGGGATTTGAACTTGAATCAAAAATCTGAGCAGTCATAGTATTTGGCATATTGAGCAAAACCGGGTTGGAATAATCCAACATTACTTGAGATGCCGAAGTACTGGTCGTCTTGAGATTTACTGACGTTTGATAATTTCCAGCAATGAAAGTAAGGGCTGTAGACCCTTCCTTTAACGAACTGACATCTGCCACAACTGTCGAGTCTTCCTTGTGTATTGTAGTTGGCGGGACTGAAAAATAATCATTAGCCAAGATGTTGAGATTTGAATCATCTGAAAAATACGTCGCTGCCCCTGAAGAATCCTTTAGGTATGCTGCAACGGGAAAATTGCTATCTCCAAGTATATTTGGGATCATTGACTGTGCTACGAGATTAAGAGAATTACTATTTGTCAAGAACATGGTGGGGTAAACAATTTGATCATTATACGTAACAACGTGTAATGATACTGCCCCTGTAACACCATTACTTGAGGTTGACAATGTGGTTGTAGTTATGGTTATGCCTGGTGTGGTAGTTCCCGTATTGGTATTTGCAGTTGATGTGATGGTTGAACTGCCTATGCCTGGCAATAGTGGCGGAATGCTTGTACCAACCTTGGCAAATACTAGTGCAACCCCCGTCCCTTTATTCATAATGACGTTGTCCACTGAAATTGCATCTGGATCAGATGAGTCTATTTCTATCTGGAGATCGTGGCTTGCTATTACAGGATTTCCACTCTGATCCTGTAAATGTACAACGCCTATTAGCTCATCATTTCCTGTGGCCAGTATTGGCAAAATACTCAACACTGCAGATTTGTCATCATAAAATTTACCTGTGGCAGTAGTCACATGTCCATTTGTTGGATTAACATATCCGTTTGGAACCGACGCAATTACATTATAAGTCGCATTAGCTCCTGCCCTTACAGCTAAATTGGTATAGCCCCAATAGGTGCCTTTCTTTATTACAATTGGGTTAAAAGCTGTAACATAATGTAAGATGGGACTTGAATTGACCTCATTGCTAACGGGATCCTGAATGTTTACCGGAATTGTAATGTCTTCTTTTGCAGGCATTAGGTTGCCTGATGAATCTGTTAGTTGTGCAATTACATATCCTGTGGACGACTGATAACTATTGATCTCCTGAGGATACACATACATCTGAATAAGTGGAGTGGCAGTTTGAATGACTGTTATAGTAGAGCCTGCTGATTGTAATGATTCTGCTGATGCAAATATTTGCGCAGTGCCTGATTCTTTTACTTCGAATTTGCCAACTCCATAATACGTTCCAGTCTTTACAAGAATTTGTGAGTCGGTCAATGTCAACACTTTACTGTTTGATGTTGTGATACTAACGAGAATGTCACTATCTGTAATTGCAGGTGACCCGTCATTATTTGCCAATTCTACTGTAAAGTATCCTTCATGTGGACCATTGACTGAAAAAGTAGAAGGTGTTGACTGCACTAGTAATTTTGCAGGATAATTACTATTTCCATAAACTGTTACAGGTACTTCGCTTGAAGTAAATCCTGGAGCACCTAATTCAATTTTTGCACTACCTGGATTTAATGTAATTAATTTTATGTTTGTACTAAAACCATCATTACTATTTTCAGCTCCGATTATTTGTAATATTGACGAATCTGATGAAGAATATATCATGTTTTGAATTTTTTGTGGCGATACGTGACCATTATGTACAGCATAAACCTGTAGTGTTCCCTCTGAATTCTCAATCAGTTTTTGAGGAATTAATCTAACTCCAAAGCTGTATACATCATCTGCATAAGCATTCATCATTCCAATACTTGCCAATACAATTAGCATTAGGAATATGGCTTTCAATTCTAAGAAGAACACTTTAAAATATGATATAAGATGATGTGTGATTTTTCTGAACGAATCTATATTTGTTTTAGATCTAATTTAATTAAACGAATTTTTGAATTTGATGAAACTGAGATGTATATCATGCTGTTTGGTATACTGTTTCAATTGGTTTTGATTTCTTCCACAAGTGTTCGCAGAGACTAAAGATATTGTTTACTATCTCGGTGGAGTTTGTATGTACGATTGAATCTGCATCATCGTTTAAATCCATTGTTCCTTTCATGGATCCTGACATTACAATTTGTTTGTCTTTTTCTGCAACCATTCTTCCCTTCGATGGTAATTTTCCTAATCTTGTTTCAGTAGCACCCAATTTTTGCACTAAACTAATTGCTTGTTTATTTTCGGCTTCGGTGATTATTCTAACTTCTCCGCCTCTCTTAATGCAATCTTTAATTTTTTCTGGGATTGCCGTGTGATACATTCTCATTATGTCTTCTACTGTGCTTACAAAGTATACTACATCAATTGCTTCGTTTACCAGTTTGCCTATTCTTGCATAGATATTTGATCTACCTTGTATGATAGAAAATGACGATATGGAATTATCTGGAGTTGGACGCTTCAATTCTTCAAGACTTGCAATAACTTGTTTTGAAAGTTTTTCCATTGTTGTAATCTCATCCTGTTTTTTCTGTATGATTCCATTGAATGCTTCTTCAGGATTTACTGCTTTGCATATGGTTGGGTTTGAAAGTGTTGTTGTGATCAATCCTAGATTTCTCAATTTTGTAAGTGCTCTGTATGTCTTGCCTCTGTCAACATCAAGTTTAGAAGACAGACTTCCAACTGTTACCTCCCCTGTTCGAAGTAAGCCGAGGTAAATCTTGGCATCGTCTCCCTCTAGGCTAAAATATTTTAGAGTTGAAAATAGATCTTCTTCGGTATTCAAGGTAAAACACTCCTAAAATTGTAAAATTCCTGATCGTTATTCCACGTTAAATAATAACACAGTGTATTTTCTTCTTCAAAATTAGGCATGCAACTGTTTTCTATGTGAAAATCAGGTGCACTCATAGCGATCATTGTAGATCGCTTACTATTGTTGTTAATATATAAGTGGATTGCTGCTTTGGTGTCCATGTTTTGTCTAATGCTGTTGACAATTGCTGGCTGGGATGTGTTTTCAGTTGTTGCTGCGATTGAAGTCATAGAGAAGTTACGACTAGACCACGATATGAGTAGTTGTTTGTAAAAAACAAACAAACGTAAACAAGATGAATTTTCATATTATTTTATCTGTTTTTTGCAAACCCATTCCTAGATTGAAAAAGATACATTCCCACTATTGCAATACGACTCATTATAGCATAATGTCTTGTATGATGAAAAATCTGTTTATTTTTTATAGACATACATCATCTAATAGAGATAGAATGCTATTACATATTGAATTAATGGGGACAAAATTATTAGATGCAGATTTATACCGAACCCCCGTCAGTTCTCCATAAATTTTGGCTGATTTTACATTATAAAAATTAAATTATGCTTTTATGTCTGTTTATAATGTTTGTTGTTTCAGGATATTTTTTAATCTGTATGTTAATTCTGTTTTATGTCTAATACGATTGCACACATTTGGTTTTGTTTCAAATTTGACAAACGAGTTTCTTATTCATGTAAAAAAAGAGTGTATGGACAAATCACTTCAAATAATTAAGGCATATCGGTAAATAAATTTGAGATGTCTAAATTTATTCTAGTCATGGATTGTGATATGTGATAATGTTTGATGTAAATAACATTGGGATTATTTTAGCAGTAATAATGCTTGGTATTGCATCTTATGCGGATATTAAAAAAAGGGAGATAGATGACAGGATATGGATGATTTTTGGCGGGTTGGCATTTATTATTTTATTTTTCATGCCAAATATTTACAATTCACTTTGGATGGTTGGAACATCTTTGATTGTAGCACCTGTTGCATTGCTCGTGTGGAGATTTGGTTTCTTTGGTGGAGCAGATGCTTTTGCACTCATTGTTTTAGCAGCTCTTGCTCCTGGTGCTACATTTGTAGAATCTCAAGTAAATCCATTTACAACGCTGACTAATACAATAATACTTTCTATTGCACCAGTGGTGATAAACATACTTAGAAACGTTGTTTCATTAATTCGACATGATGACATCTTTAAGGAATTTGAAAATGAAACACGAAAGAACAAGATTTTTGCCATGTTTATAGGACATCGTTCAAAACATCCTAGGTTTAGTTTTTCAATAGAAACACGGGAAGGAAATGCGAAAAAGATGAATTTTGGAATGAAGAATGCTGATAGTACAGAGTTTTGTTCCTCTCCTGATACTTGGGTTACCCCTGGAATCCCATACATGATCTATATTTTTGGAGGGTTTGTGATTCAACTAGTTTTTGGCGATATTATCTTTAATGCAATTAGAATATTTCACTAGTCTCATCCTGTGCCTATTGAGTGATTCATCTAAGGTTTATTAGTCATATCCAGAGAACGTTTTGTGTATGAAACTAAAGATTGCCATGATAATTTCTGTGATATCCATAGTAATGCTTTGCATTTATGGCCTTGATGTGATTGCAGCCAACGGTGGAAAGACAGGATTTCTACCAATGAATGTATCTGAAAGGGGTTCTATCTTTGGAATTATTCCTTCTACTTTACTGATAATTTCTTTTTTCATAACTCGAAAAGATCCTTCAAAAAAATTAGGTATTCTAATAATAATTGGGGGAGCGCTGATAATTGTAGGCACTGGAATTATACTTGCATTGCAAGGCAGCCAGGCTCAAGACTCACGTGGTGTACGAGAGTTTGGCGCAGTCTTGGGAATTGGAATCATAATTGCCATATTGGGCATAATTAAAATCAGAAGTCAAAGTTGACTTTTTTTAATATTAGTTCTACGTCCCAGTGTGGAAATATTCAAAGACTGGGCTTGAATAATTAAAACTATGATAAATTGTACTAAATGTGGCAAGAGTACAAGTAAGGTGTATGATTGTGAACACACTCTTGATGAAGAGTATTGTGTGGAATGCTATACTGAATTACATTATTACATTACTGAGAAAAAATCTGAATAAAACGCTAATTTTGATGATCTTAAGATGGTTTTCCCAAATCTTTTAATTCAAATCTATTGACTCTAACTTTGTGAAAGCAGTACTTCTTTCAGGAGGATTTGGTAAAAGACTCAAACCTTTGACAGACTATTTACCAAAACCGCTAATACCGCTTTGTAATTATCCCATTATTGAATGGCAAATACGTTACTTTAAAAAATTTGGAATAAAAGAGATCATTGTCTGTGCTGGGTATAGAGCGGAACAGATAAGGAAACACCTTGAAAGCAAGAATCTTGGCGTCCAATTGGAATATTCTGTTGAAAAAGAACCTCTTGGGACTGCAGGTGCCATAAAAAAAGCTGTAAAATACATTGACACTAACGACTTTTTTGTAGCAAATGGTGATGTCATAACAAATCTTGATTTGAGAAAATTAAAGATGCATCAAAACTCTGTTGCTGTCATACCTCTTCGAACTTCATTTGGAATCGTACATCTAAATGGCGTGAAAGTTGAAAGATTTGAAGAAAAACCTGAGATGTTTGATTATTGGATGAATGCAGGCATTTACTATTTGAATAAAGCCGTTGTAAGGCATCTTCCTAAAAATGGCAATCTTGAAAATACAACTTTCCCAGTTCTTGCAGCACACGGTACATTGAATGCCATGAAATATTCCAATGTTTTTTGGAAATCTGTTGACTCTTACAAAGATATGGAAGATTGTGAATCTCTCATCATGTCTAATCATTATGAACAATTTCTATCTACCAAGTGAATAGTATGAGACTTGGGTTTAGTCTGGGTTCTCTCTTGTCTGTTGAAGAAATATTTGACTGTGCTAAGGTGTTGAACCAATATTCTGCCGATTCCATATGGATCCCAGAAACATGGGGAATGGATTGTAGTTCAATTTTGTCTGGTATTTCCAACATGTCAAAAACCCCCAAGTTGGGATCATCCATTATCAATATTTACTCAAGAAGCCCTGCTTTGATAGCCATGTCTGCTGTAACTATTGATACTTTGTCAAATGGTAGATTTATTCTGGGCTTGGGCACAAGTAGCAAATCAATTGTTGAAAACTGGCATGGTTTGGAATTTAAAAATCCACTACAGCGAATGCGTGAATATGTTGAGATAATACGTCTCATAGTTTCGGGAGAAAAAATATCTTACAAGGGGAAATTTTATGATCTACAGAACTTTGGGTTGTTAATTACGCCTCCTAGAAAAGAAATTCCAATCTATCTTGCAGCAATAAATGAAAAAATGGTAAACCTCGCTTGGGAGATTGCCAATGGCGTCATATTCTATCTAAGACCACTGCACGAATTAAAGAATACGATTAAAAAAATGCAATCCATGAAAAAAATTGATGTTGCATGTCAGTTAATAACATGTGTTTCCACAGATTCCGAAAAAGCAATTACACGAGCAAAGCAGACAATAGCGTTTTATGTGTCAGTAGGAAAAATTTATCGAGAATTCTTAGCGTCTAATGGATTTCAAAATGAGATAATAGAAATATTTGAAGAGTATGAGAAAAACGGTTTGAAGAACAACTATGAACTTGTGACAGATGATATGGTGAATTCTTTATCAATAAGTGGAACTCCTGATGATATTAGAAAAAAAATACTACAGTTTGTAGATGCAGGAGTGGATTTGCCCATACTTCAATTCAATCCGGTTGGAAATGTGCAAGAATCTTTTGAATTACTTACCAGAACACTTGCAAGTGATATGATATGAAAAAAGTAGCAATTGTTGCATCTGGTCTTACTAAATTCAATAAAACTGAAAAATCACTAGATTCTATAATGCTATCTTCTATTAAATCACTATTTGAAAACACTAAAAATTTAGACCAGAATGATATCGATGTTGTACTTACCTCAACAAATGCAAATAAAAATTATCTAGCAAACATAATATCAGAGTTATCTGGAATTAAACCAAAGATATCTCACTCGGTTGAAAGTTTGTGTAATTCTGGAACAAATTCCCTAGTTTCTGCATATGCATATGTGTCCTCTGGACTGTCAGAGACCGCTCTTGTTGTAGGTGGTGAGAAGACAGACAGTCCGGGTCTTGTTCTAAATTGGGATATGTCAAGAGGAGAATTCAAACATCCAATTTTTTGGGCATCTATGTTTACAAGCGCACATATGAGAAAATACAAGACAAGTCTTGAAGATCTTGCATATGTGTCTATTAAAAATCATAACAATGCGCTAGATAATCCGTATGCATATTTTGAAAAACTATTTTCCTTGGATGATGTAATGTATTCAAAAAATCTCACTGAAAATATACGACAATTAGATTGTTCCATGCCATGTGATGGCTCGGCGGCAGTTTTAATCTGTTCAGAAGAAAAAGCAATGAAATACACTGATACTCCTATCTGGATAACAGGAATTGGTCAGAAGAACATCTCTGCAAGTTTTACAAAAAATGATAATTTGACATCAATGGAATCAACAAAGGCGGCAGTTGCAGATGCATACAAAATGTCTCATAAGACTTCAAATGATGTAGATGTTGCTGAGATTCATGATGCGTTTAGTGTGTGTGAAATTATTGAATTGGAGGACATGGGGTTTTGCCAAAAAGGTCAAGGGGCAAAACTTGTTCGAGAACTTTATGATACGGGTAATAAAAAAATAAATCCTAGGGGAGGATTGATTGGTGCAGGACATCCACTAGGTGCAACAGGAATAGCCCAAGTGGTTGAAATTTATCAGCAATTAAGCGGAACGGCCCAAAAAAGACAAGTGTCTGGCGCAAAGACAGGCCTTGTACATAACATGTCTGCAGGGTCTACATCGTCAACTGTTTTGGTATTGGAATCATGACTAGATTTGAAGATGAATTAAAAAATAACAATTTTGTTTGTAGCGAATGTGCCAAATGTAAGCATCTAGTATGGCCCCCAAGTGATTATTGCAATAAATGCTTTGGAGATGTCACATGGAGACCTGTTTTAAAAAAAGCAACACTTGTAGAATTTTCTAGCAAGGACGGAAAACTCTTCTGTATTGGTGAATTTGAAAACAGTATACGCGTATTTGGAACTCTAGAGGGAAACTCAAATTTGATTAGAGGGCAAAATCTAACCCTGAAATATTGTAACTATGATGAAACGCCAAAATTTGTTTTCCAAGCTGATTAAACTAAATAATTACGCAATCAAGGGAATTTGAGATTGGATTTCTCTAATTCTAAAATTGGTATGTATAAAGACATCCCATCTGTTCCTATCTTGTCAACAAAATGGAAATCTCCAGTGAGTCTCTTCAATTCTATCAATTTCTTTGCAGGAGGGGCGTTGCTAACAAGATAGTGTATGACATTTCCTCCTATTGTGCCAGTCTGTATAAAAATAACATTCTGATTGTTATGATTCACATGATAAATCAAAGGTACTGCACCTAGTACTGATTGTGATGAATATAGAATCACTTTTAGGAGATCTCCATATTCTTTGTATTTCAAGTATGTAATTTGGGCATCGTTTGTTGACATGTTTCTATTACTCTAAATAATGACATATTAATGCTGAGGATGTCCTGAGCAGTTTTTTGAAATAATTTGTTTACTATGTGTATACAGATCGAGAGCGTAAATGGCTCACATGTTGCAAAAAATACTCGTCTTGGTGTTACTATAATTACCATGGAGTCTATATCATCAAAATTCTCTAATCTTATTACGAGACATGGCGACTTTAGAACAAACGGCATTGAATGATGTAGAACCCAAACTTCGTAAGAAAAAAAGTAGGAAAACTAATCAACGTATTGCAAGAACTAGGAGACAACGGGGATACAATTGGGAAGATACACTTGTTAAAAGATTCAACGCACTTGAAGGCTGGAAAGCCTTTAGACTTGGGTCCCCCAGTGTTGGACTGCCTGATATACTGGCAGTTAGTACCAGGGAAAATACCATTTATACCATAGAGGCAAAATCGGGTACAAATACTACCTTAAGAGTGCCTTTTGATCAGATACAGCGTTGTTTGAAGTGGATCCATACTTTTGAGTTATACAAGACAAGAAAAATGATCGTTGCTTTCAAATTCTCCTCCAAGAAAAGAATTGGAACAGGAAAATATGAACACCGAGAGCTTCGAGAATTTTTTAAAATATGGGATGAACAATATCCTGTAACTGATTTTATTTGTACATATGAAGGCGATACATATGCGATGATTGACGGTAAAAGAAGCCCATTGAAACTTGATGATGGGATGATGCCTTTTATTAAAAAACAAGTGCTAACTAAACCGAATACTTCTTTAATATGATATTGTACTAATAAAATTATGAGCTTTGAAGATTTTGTAGATGAACGTAGTTGGTAAGCAGAGATGCACTAGCCACAAAGGAAATAAAGCTAAAATTACTTGAAGTTGAAGACGATACATCGGACCACATTTGGAGATTTGGGGTACGAGTTAAAGTGAAAAGAATTCTCATTACCATAAAACACATCAATACCCAACAGATCGAAGAAGGTGAATGTGACCTGCATGTTATTGAAAAAGAAATGAAGGAGAAAAGACATTATAGTTCTACAAATAGATGGGTTCCAACAACTGATATCAAGAATGGATATATTGTAAATTCAAGGCATGCCTCATTACTTGGTGACGCGGTAGCACTTGACTATATTACAATCTAGACTAGGATAGAAATTAAACTACCCTCTATAGGATGCGCCCATTTCATTACTTTTGTCAATTTTTGGTTTTTTCCTTGAAATAGTAGAAAGTTTATTCTTTGGATATTTTTACCATTTTTTAAAATTAATCGTTTCATTGTTGGAATATCACTAACTTGTACCTCCAATCCAATATGTTTTAGAAATTCTATGAGATGATCTCTCTGATTCACGCCTGTGGGTGGAATGCTAAATGGAATCATGTCAAACGTAGTTTTTGATTTGGATGCAACTAGGATTTTATTTTTTGATTCTACCATGACTCCAACACATTTTACAACAAATTTTTCATGTGCAATATTTTTGAAATATTCCAACATATCTTTATGTACATTGACTTGTACTCTGTCCTGTTCTATGGCCGAGCCGATGCCAAAATATCGCCCCTTGTGATAAATTAGCGGGTTTTTAGACTCATCATGTCTAATGTCAACTACTTTGCCTACTATCATGATATGATCTCCTAGTTTTTGCTTTCTGACTAGTTTACATTCTGCATTAATTGTACAACCTGAAATTAGAGGTGTTTTGATTTTTTGTGATTTGAGAAATTTGAAGATACTTTTTATTTTTAATTTGTCCAACTCTGTTCCGGAATATCCTCCAGCGATATTTACTGCAGTGGTTTGTTTTTGCGAAGTCTACGTTTATTCCAAATTCTTTTGTTTTTTCTATGTTCTTCAATGTTTCAGATCCTTCGTGGATGAATGCTGCAATTAACACTGGTTGGTATGAAATCTGCATTACCCATTCGGCAGCCATAACATTTGGTCCATTAGTGCCTCTAGATGTGATCATAGTAAGCCCTGTGCTAAAATACCTCTCTGATTTGCTTGGAGATTTTCTACTCAATTGCTTATTTGACGTCTTTCGGGTAATTGTTCTTTTTTACAGAAAACTTTATGAAAGCATGATGGCGAGTGCATGCATGATAATTCAGGAAATCACCATAAATGGTAAAAAATACCGTTTAACTCTGACCGATCAGGTGCTTTCTGATGTTCGTAGGCTAAAGGCGTTATACAATGCAGCATATGAAGATCCTGAGAGTTTTGACGAGGTAAGCTCTGCTATATCTAGTACTATTACTCAGATAGCAAGTGCGGTGGAACCTGAGGTTTCTGACAGTGATCTAGACGGTTTGATTCAGGCTGTTATGAAGGCCGTAGATGAGAAGAGCAAAGAAACAGAGGAAGCAAAGGCAAAACACATGGAAGACAAGAAAAAATCTGGAAAGAAACCTTCTGAAAAACCAAAAAAATCAAAAAAATAACACCTATTGTTTATCCAAGAAGAACTTTCATATTGGTTAAATTTGATACCTTCACAGAAGAAAGATGCAAACTCATTGTGAATGTGGTATTTGTGGCCATTTGTCTGAAAAGGAATGTATTTCAAAAGAATGTAAATGTTGTATCAACTTTCACATGCGTTCCGGTCCAAAAAAATAACCCGTTCTAGTTTGTGCTTTTTATTTAACGGCAAAGATTTTGTCTAAATTTAAAATCCTTTAGATTTAAATAAGATTCAACTAAGTTTTCCATAATGTCGCATACCGCATTCTTAAAATGCATAGATCCAAATTGTGGTCTTCAATATCCTGTAACCGACATTAGAATCGAATGTGAAAAAGGACACTTGCTTGATGTAAAATATAGTACAGTTCCTCCTACTACATTAAAAGAAGTATTCTATAAACGCAGAAATCACACTAATAATATTTTTAATGAAAGCGGAGTCTGGCGTTTTCGTGAATTGTTGAATTTTTGTCAAATTGATACTGAAGACATTGATCAATGTTCAAAATATTTAGTATCACTTGATGGTGCAGAGGGACGACTCTCAAAACCATATCACATGTCTAGGGTTTCAGATTATGTAGGAGTGGAGAATCTCTTGCTTCAACCAGAAGGATACAATCCAAGTGGTTCATTCAAAGACAATGGTATGACAACTGCTGTAACACATGCTAAACTTGTTAAAATTAAAAAAATAATATGTGCCTCAACTGGTAACACATCAGCTTCAGCTGCAATGTATGCCGCAAATGAGAAGATGGAATGTGACGTATACATTCCTGCTGGAGAGGTTGCACCTGGAAAACTTAGTCAGGCATTTCAATTCGGGGCTCAAGTTGTAGAAATTAAAGGAAATTTTGATGATGCGTTATCAACATCATTACAACAGGCAGGAAAAATTGGTGGATATACCGTAAACTCTGTAAATCCATTTAGAATAGAGGGACAAAAAACAATTGTTTTTAGAGCATTGGAATCCCTGGATTGGAATCCTCCTGATTGGATAGTGTATCCAGGGGGCGCACTTGGAAACACATCAAGCTTGTGGAAAGGCATTGATGGAGTTATATGAATGGGGTTGGATTAAGAAAATTCCCAGGCTTGCAGTTGTAAATTCCGAAGGTGCCAATACTTTATACAATTTGTACAATGGCAAGTTTGAAAATACTGAGTGCGCTGGAATAAAGGAAAATCTGATACCGGATTGATTAAAAGATATTATGAATATATGGATAAAAACGAGATTAGGCCCAAGACAAAAGCTACTGCCATACAAATTGCAAAACCTGCCAATATTCTCAAGGGATTACGAGCACTTGATTTTACAAATGGTATTGTAACCCAAGTATCGGACAAAGAGATGCTTGATGGAATGGCACTTGTAGGCCTTAATGGATTTGATTGTGAAATGGCATCAGGTGCAGTTCCTGCAGGCGTCAAGAAATTACTCGAAGAAGGAGTAATAAAAAAAGATGAAACAGTTGTAGGAATACTAACTGGTCGCCAGAAAGATTCTAGCATACCGGTAGATTATCACAAAAATCCACAAAACAAATTTGCAATACCCCCTAGAACCTAACTGCTTGGCATTTTTTCTACCTTTATGCGACTTGCTTGATTGTTTACTGCTTCTTCTACTGTCATCTTGACTGATTCTATTATTACTCTGTCTCCTTGTTTTGGAATGTCTTTTAATTTGTCATGTAATAATGCGTTCAAAGTAGAATAATCCTCCCCTTGTGGAATTTCTGACTTGAGTATCTCATTTACCGTATCTATCTCAACGTCACCATTGGCTAACATTGTATTTTTGTCCAGCATTTTGAAATTAGTCCTTCTAAATCTGTCTCGTCCATTATCTCTCCAACTATCTCCTCTAGTAAATCTTCAAGTGTGACACACCCTTCAACTCCGCCAAACTCGTCTACAACTATTGCTATGTGGGTTTGTCTGCCTTGCATCTCTCTAAGTAATTTGCTAATTCTCTGTTCTTGTGATACGAAGATTGGTTTTCTACTCAGGGATTCTAAAGTAAGCATTTTTTCATCCTTTTCCAAATGTTTTAACAAATCTCTTACATTGAGTATGCCAACAATCTGATCAGGTGTATCTTTGTAAATTGGTATTCTTGAATACCCACTTTTACTTATCAACGGCATTGCATCAAAAAGCAGAGTCTTTGCTGGAAGCATGAACATCTTTGTTCTTGGAGTCATGACTGCACGAATGACGATGTCATCAAACTTGAGTGCCCCGTGAACAAGCTCACGCTCATGTTTTTGCAACGCCTTGTCTTCCAAGCCTTGCTCTATTACACTGTAAATTTCTTGCTCAGTAATTGGCGGTGGTTGGTGTGAACTTCCAACTACTTTTAGTATTGTATTTGTGATCTTTTCAAAAAGTAGCACAAAGGGATAAAACACATAACTGAAAACAAGTATGACTCTGCTGACCTTTAAAGAGATTTTGGTTGCATTTGCATTACAATATGCTTTTGGTGTAATTTCGCCAAATACTAGAAGTACAAATGTCATAATACCAATAGCTGATTGCAAGACCATTGTCTCCAAAAATCCCTAATGAAACCTCTGTAGCAAGTGCGGATGATCCTACATTGACCAAGTTTGTTCCAAGGTTCAAAGTTGCAAGCATCCTGCTTGGATTGGATTTTAATTTGTAAAGTGATGCTGAGCCTTTTACTTTTTCTTTTACAAGTTGATTGACCTTTGCTTTGCTTATGCCAATTAATGCAATCTCTGATCCGCTGAAAAATCCCGATAATCCTACCATGATTGCAAGTATTATGACATCTAAAGTCAGGTTTGGCGTCATTATCTTGCACCTCTATTGATAGAGTGTATGCTTAACACGGATGTTAAATTATTAGTTTTAATCGTTAAATTTTTCGATATGATTGAGAACAAAGTATTGTGTATGTAATCTTCTATAATGTCTCTTTTATAAGTTCATATTGATAGAATGTCATTCTAGCGGCACATCGTCATATGATATGGAATTATTTCTTTGCAAAGTGCTCTTCGAGCAGTTTTTTCTTTTCCTCCATGTGGAATAATTCTTCAGTATGCTTGAACGCATCTTCTCTTTTTCTGTTAAATAACATGGCCTGCATCAAAATATGATTCTCAGGTATAACTATGCCAGTTTGATCATCAGAATATGTTAGTTTAATGACATCATCCTGAACCTCGATTACATCTGCATGAATGTGAATCATGTTTGTATCTTTGAAATTAAATTTTATAGTCTCTGCAAAGTCTCGAATATCCTTTGTTCCTTTTGCGGTATATAATGTTGCAATACCATATTCGTTTTTATACAAATCAAGAATTTCTTGTACATTTGGTGCAGTTCCATCAAATCTAACATCCATCAAATGAACATGCATTTGTCTTGTTGGAACTTTCAATACTCGAATAAATAATGGAGTGTCAGAACCCATATAGCTCTTTACGTCTTCACTGTGGTGAGGTTTTCTAGTCCATTCAATTGAATCTTTTATTGAAGTTGTGATATCTTCAAGGTCTGCCCATCTTCTTATGAGTGTGGCATCAAATCGCTTGATCTTTTTTCCATATTTCTCTTTGAGAGGCTGAAGTATTTTTCCCATTCCGGTTACATTACAGCTTCCCTGCATGACATATTTTTCATTAAATGTTTTTTCGTAATTTACTCGAGAGTTGAAGATCAAATTTGCGACAGACTCGGGTCCGCCTATTTTTTCACCACCTTGAAAAATTGCTCTGACATTTTTTGGTTCATAAAGTGTTTTTTTGTTTGCATACCCTACACCGCCCGGAGCTGCATCTATTACTAGATCACACTCCGAAATTATATCCTCCAATGCGCCAGAAATTTTATAATTTTTAAAAGAATCCATCTTTGCTTTTGGAACATACACATGAAATCCCCTGGATGTTGCATCTGCAACTTTTTCATCGGGAGAATACTTGCCTACTCCAACCATTTCTATGTCTTTATCATCTGCAATGAATTGAGTTATCCTACTGCCGATGGAACCGTATCCATTTACAAAAACCTTTTTCACAGTTTTCTGACAAGAACGCCCATTTATTTGGATTACCCTTTCAACAAGGACTAAATAATCTAAAATTATTATTTGATTGTTGAATATTCATCTACCGTCCATAGGTATTGGAGTCGGTGTTGTAATTGCGGTTGTTATAGTTGTATTTTTCATGTTTGGACAAGGCACAGGAAAACCACCCATACAAACTCCATCGATACAAACTCAGGGTCAAGAAAATAGTACATCAGGACAAGCAGCATTACACTTGTTGGTAGATAACACATCTCCAATACTAGGATCAAAGAATGCTACGATTACGATGATAGAGTTTGGAGATTATCAATGCTTTTACTGTAACCAATTCTATCATAACACAGAGCCCGATATTGTGAAAAATTACATCAATACGGGCAAAGTTCGCATGGTCTTCAAGGATTTTACCATAATTGGTCAAGATTCTGTCAATGCGGCTCATGCATCTCACTGTGCACAAGAACAGGGCAAATTCTGGGATTATCATGATATGTTATACAATAACTGGGCTGGTGAAAATACTGGTTGGGCATCATCTGACAACCTACTAAAGTTTGCAAAGCAGGTAGGGCTAGACGAAAATACGTTTAACCAATGCATGACTCAATCCAAGTACATTTCTACCGTTGAGGGAGGTCTCTCAGACGCAAAAAATCTAGGCTTGACTGGAACTCCGGATTTTTTCATCATATTGCCTGATCACACTGTAACCAAAGTGGTAGGAGCTCAGCCCTTCCAAGTTTTTGACAATATATTCAAATCACAGCTAAAATCATAAAATTTTAAACATTTTCTCATAAAATGACAAAAAATGTCTATCTTTGGGATCATTTGACGTTCTCAAAATCCTTATATTTGTAATTGGAAAGCTGTAGCTATTGGCTGCAGGCATAGACGACATAGCCCTCTACGTTCCTAGATTATTTGTGGATGCCAGGGACTTTGCAAAGGCGCGCGGTATGGACCCAGACAAGCTCCAAAAAGGTCTAGGTGTATCCAGAATGGCTATTGTAGATACTAATCAAGACCCAGCATGCATGGCTGCAAATGCCTGTCTTAGGATAATGGAGCGAAACAAGATTGCTCCAAAAGATGTTGGAAGATTATATGTTGCAACAGAATCATCCCTTGATGAATCAAAAGCAATGAACTCCTATGTGATTGGAATGCTAGAACAAGTCTATGGGAATGATTCATTTGGACACTGTGGCGGAATAGAATGCAAATTTGCATGTGTTAGTGGTTCATATGCTTTGTACGATAATGCTAATTGGATAAGGGCAGGTGAGGCAGAGGGAAAAGCAGCCATAGTTGTAGTGTCTGATATTGCAAAATATGACATGGGTTCCAGTGGAGAATACACTCAGGGAGCTGGTGCCATTGCAATGCTATTGAATGACAATCCAAGAATTATGACTTTTGATCCTAAAGTTACTTCCACTTCCATTAAAAATGAATATGATTTCTATAGACCATTTGGAAAAGAGACACCTATTGTCAATGGACAGTATTCCAACCTGCTTTACATGATTCAGGTCAAAAAGGCATTGATGGCATACAAAGAAAAGGCACTCTCAACTGGAATCATAAAACTAAAGGAAGGAGAATCTATTTTGGATTATATTGATTTTATCAACATGCATCTTCCATACAGCAATATGGGAAAAAAGGCACTAACATATCTTCTAAGACATGAGTGGCGTAGCTTACCTCGCTGGAAGGGAATCATAGAAAAAATGGGAATGCCGGAGCCTGCTCCAAAAGATCCACGTGGAACCATCGAATCAATACTTGCAGATGAAGAGTTTATGCAAAAAGATCACGAGTTTACTAAACGATTTACACAAACTGATGAATTCCAAGAAGCATATGATTCCAAACTTGCAAGTTCTCTTGTTGCAGCAAGTACAGTAGGAAATATTTACACAGCTTCACTTTACATGGGCTTTAGAAGTTGCCTAGAATTTGAATTCCAAAAGGGTACAGATCTAGATGGCAAGCGATTTGGATTTGGCTCATATGGAAGTGGTAGTAGTGCAATGGTCTTTAGTGGTGTCATAATGCCAACCTACAAAGAAATTGTCAAGAACATGAACTTGGAGGCAGAAATTGGGGATAGAAGAAAAGTATCATTAGAAGAATATGAGCAGATTCATGAAAGCAAACTTGGTCCAACTGAGAACATTCTTGAGGGCAAAAAAGAGTTTGTACTGGTAGGAGTGGGAAGCAGTCCAGAACTTCGGGGCCAGCGTAAATATATGTTCAAAGACTAGCAGCCCATAAAATCGATCCTGACGATCAAAGCAAATCAACAAAAAGGATATAAAATCAGAATTGTTACAATATTGCATGAAAGACCGTTCAATGCCAGTTTGTTTTACAGCTGAACAATACGCAAAGATTGAGCAGATTGCAAAGCAAAAAGGTATGTTAAACGCAGGCCAGCTTCTCGAAGAAGTTCTAGGTCAATAAACAGAGAACGAACGTTCTCATTTTCTTTCCTTTATGATAACTATTTAATGGATTTAGTTTCATTTTAAAACATGGGATTATTTTCAAAAAAGCCGGTAATTTGTAATATTTGCAAAAAAGAGACAGCGCATAAACACAAGCCAAAAAGCGAGTGGCAGATTGAGGGTCCGCTTTGCGGAGATTGTTATGTTATTCAGATGAAAAAGTTCTATGAACTAAGTTTGAGACAAAAATGTGTAACTTGTGGTATAGAAAGAGACGTTCCAGATTTATGGGAACCACGATATCAATGGGATATGACAGGTTTATTGTGTAAGGCGTGTTTCAACAAAAAGGATCTTGAATTTAAAAATCAAAAATCATTTTGTACGGTATGTCATAAAACACTTGGCATGATACGATATAATCCGAAAAAACACTGGATACTTGATGGTCAACTATGTAAAGAATGCTGGGATATAAATAAGGCAAAGATGGGCTAGCGATGCACATATTCAAAAAATTCAAGTGTGAAATATGTAGTGAAAAATTTAGACAGCAAGAATACTTGATGCAACATCAGCAGCTATATCATAGTGACAAGGCATATGATTGTAAAAAATGTAATATGAATTTCTCAAGTATGGAAGAGATGCGAACTCACATGCAAAGATCACATACTTATCGCGGCAAAAGAGATTCTTAGAAAGCCTTTATTGTTTTTACTACTGGAGGTCTGACTTTTGTAAATACTCTAAAACCACAGATGCATTTTATTTCTGGCAATCTTGATAATTCAGATTGTGACACATTGGTTCCACAACGCATGCAAGAATAGTATACACTAAATGTTACTGGTTTTTCTTCTACTACTTGTATTTCCTCTGCTTGGATTTCCGGAGTTGGTTCAGACATTTTATATCGAAATCTATTTCAAAGTAAGTTCAATGTATACGTCGTTTGGAATTTTGATTCTCATCAATTGTCTTATTGCTCTATCGTCTGCACCCAAGTCGATCACTCTTCTATGAATTCGCATTTCCCATTTTTCATAGGTGTTTGTTCCTTGACCGCATGGTGACTTTCTTGTAACAACGTTTAATGTTTTTACTGGTAATGGTGTTGGGCCTTTTACTTTGACACCAGTTTTTTCTCCTATTCCCTTGATTTCTGTGCAGACCCCATCCAGTCTTTGAAGACTTGTGCTTGTTAATTTGATTCGGGCTGTCTGTGTCATCCAGGTCCCTTACTTGGTGTATTTCTCAGTAATTTCCTTTACGATACCTGCTGCAATTGTTGCACCCATATCTCTAAGGGCAAATCGTCCCATTTCTGGAAATTCTCCGAATGTTTCAATGCACAATGGTCTCACTGGCTTGATTCTAACGATTGCAGAATCTCCAGCCTTTAAGAATTTTGGATTTTCTTCTTCAATTGCGCCAGATTGTGGGTTGATTTTTGCTTCGAATGCAACTATGGTTGCTGCAACTTGAGCTGTATGTGCATGCATTACTGGTGTGTAACCAGGTGAAATTGCTGTTGGATGGTGAATGACTATGATCTGAGCTCGGAATTCTTTTGCCACGTTCGGCGGTGCATCGGCTGTTCCAATAACGTCTCCTCTGTGAATATCTTTCTTTTCAATACCTCTTAAGTTAAATCCAATGTTGTCTCCTGGTTCTGCCGATGACATTTCAGTGTGGTGTGTTTCAATTGACTTGATTTCACCTACTGCGCCTGATGGCATGACAACTATTTTCATACCTGGTTTTGCAACTCCGGTTTCGACACGTCCTACTGGGACTGTACCTACACCAGTGATGGTATAAACATCTTGAACTGGAATTCTGAGGGGTTTACCTGTTGGCTTGTCTGGCATCTTGAATTCATCAAATGCTTCGTATAGGGTCTTGCCTGTCCACCATGGCATGTTTGGTGATTTCTTGACCAAGTTATCGCCCTTCCAACCTGAGACTGGAATGATTGCGACGTTTTCAAGTTTGTAACCTACTGATTTTAATAATTTCTCGGCTTTTTCTTTTGCTACCTTGAATGCTGCTTCTGAAAAGTTACTATCATCCATTTTATTGATTGCAACTGCAAGTTGTCCTACACCTAATGTTCTAAGTAAGAAAGCATGCTCTCTTGCTTGTCCACCTGGCGCAGTTGCAGTATCTGTTTCACCTTCTTTGGCTGACAATACCAACACTGCACAGTCTGCTTCTGAAGCTCCCGTGATCATGTTTTTGATAAAGTCTCTGTGTCCGGGTGCATCAATTAATGTGAAGAAGTATTTTGGAGATTCGAATTTTTGAAAAGCTAAATCAATTGTGATACCTCTCTCTCTTTCGTCTTTGATATTGTCCATGACCCAAGCATATTTGAAAGTATCACCTTTTCCGGTCTTCTCGGATTCGGCTGCATGTTGGGCTATTGTTCTTTCATCAACTAAACCCAATTCCATTAAAAAGTGACCCATGGTTGTAGATTTACCGTTATCGATATGTCCTACGACAATCATGTTCAAGTGAGGTTTTCTTGCTGCTGCTGTACTCATGTAGGATGTTACTTGAGAAGGGCTTTATTAGCATTTTCATTTTTTAATTTTTTTTGTACCAAAAATTGAATTATTTTCTTACTCGATCATTGAGATCAACTTTTTTCACATAGTATAAATCGAACTATTTTATCACCATCAATAATGAAAATTACAGTAACAGTAATCAAAGCTGATGTTGGCGGAATCGGCGGACATACAAGACCAAGTGATGGTTTACTTACCGCCGTAAGAAATCTTGTAAAGCCACAAGTAAGAAAAGATGGTAAAGGACTACTCATTGATTCCTATATCGGATATTGTGGAGATGACATACATATCGTCATGACTCATACAAAGGGCGTTAATAATTCTCAAGTTCATGGACTCGCATGGCGCGCATTTGAAGCTGCAACTAGAGTTGCAAAAAGCGAAGGATTGTACGGGGCAGGTCAAGATCTACTAAAAGATTCATTCTCTGGAAATGTAAAAGGTATGGGTCCAGGAGTCGCAGAATTAACATTTGAAGAGAGACCTAATGAAGCATTTACAATTTATGCTGCAGACAAGACAGAACCTGGCGCATTCAACTATCCATTTTACAGAATGTTTGTTGATGCATTATCAAACACAGGACTAATTGTGAATCAGAATTTGGCAAAAGGTGTCAAGATATCAGTAATGGATGTCGAGAAAGGAAAAATTGCCACACTTAACATGTGGGAAGACAAGCCAACACTTGAAGCTGCACTGATGTATCCTGGAAGATATGTGATATCTACAGTAGATACCAAGGACAATCAGCCAATTTTATCTGCTTCAACTGACAGACTACACAATATCAGCTGGAACCTATGTAGGAAAAGATGACCCAATATGCATAATACGAACACAGAAAGACTTTCCTGCAACAGAAGAAGCAGGTGCAGCATTTAACAATCCACACCTCGTGGCAGGAAATACTAGAGGTAGTCATCATATGCCCTTGATGCCAGTGAAAATAAATTCTCCAGCAAGCATCAACTATGCAATTCCAATAGTATCAGCACTTGTATTTTCAATGCACAATGGTGTACTAACAGGTCCAATTGATGGGTTTGCAACTGCAGACTGGGATTATGTTAGAAACATTGCAATGAAAAGAGCAATTGCAATTAGAAGTCAGGGCTTTGTCCATCCTGCAACACTTGTTCCAGATGAGCTAGAATATGGTGTAGGGTACAAGGCAAGAATGAGTGTACTATGGAGTAAGATGAGACCAATTCCAGGTTCACATCCAAATGTAAAGTTGGGACAAAAACCAAATCAAAATAATAAACCAGGTCAGAAACCACAACAAGGTAACAGACCACAACAACCAGGTCAGAAACCACAACAAGGTAACAGACCACAACAACCAGGTCAGAAACCACAACAAGGTAACAGACCACAACAACCAGGTCAGAAACCACAACAAGGTAACAGACCACAACAACCAGGTCAGAAACCACAACAAGGTAACAGACCACAACAACCAGGTCAGAAACCACAACACCAAAATCCACAAGGTCAGCAGCAATCACAAAAACCACAAACAACTACAACTGAAAAATCAAAAACTGTAAAATCCAGTACTGAAGTCAAAATAAAGAAACCACGTGCACCTCGAAAGAAGAAAGAAGAAACTACAACAAAATCAGAAAGTACAGTTTCTACAACCGAGACTGCAAAGACTGAGACAAATACTTCATCTTAGGTATTTTCTCCTTTCATTTCTAAATACCGTTTTTATTATCGCATTTTTGATCATATTTGAGTGTCAAGAAAGATACAGATTACAATCATCGGAAATAACGAAAACGGAACTACTCCTGAACTTGTAAAGATTGCATATGAAACAGGAATTGAGATTGCAAAATCAGGAGCAGTATTAATTACAGGGGGATTGGACGGTGTGATGAAAGCTGCAAGTCATGGTGCAAAAGATGGCGGAGGTATTGCAATTGGAATTATACCACAAAATGATGCATCATTTGCAAATGAATATTGTGACATAGTAATTCCAACCGGCATGGGTCTTGCAAGAGATTTCCTTACTGTATTATCAGGTGATGGGGTCATAATTATTGGCGGAGGTTCTGGAACTCTATCTGAGACTTGTGCTGCATATATGCACAAAAAACCAATTGTTGCAATCAAAACAAGTGGAGGTGTTGCAGAAAAATACGCCGATCAGTATCTGGATCATAGAAAAAATGTACTGATAATAGGAGTGGATACTCCAAAAGAAGCTGTTAAAGTAATTTTAGAGAAAATTAATTCTACTGGATAGATTTCAAATACGGATCTGGCTCGTAGAACTTGTTCTCATTAGATAATTTGTTCAACTCGTCTACAATTTTTTGTATGCCGAACGCTTTTGCGGTATCAAACAATGGCTTTTTAAGTCCCATTCCAAGAGCCAACGCCTTTTCAATCTCTGGAACATCACTTGCCTGATTTGTTACGAGCCATGCTGCGTTGTTTAGTATGTTTCCTAGCAGTTGTATTGGATTGAATTTTTTTGCCAGTTCTTCAGTCAGATTGATTCTCTCATATTGCTCTCCAGAATACTTGTAGAATCCCTCTCCACTTTTTTGCCCTAGTTTCTTTTCATTGTATAGTTTTTCAATTAATGGATGAGGATTGATGACCTTTTTGTCCCTAGAATGCATCTCAATTGTAACTTTGTGAATTACATCAATTCCTGTAAAGTCTGCCAATTCAAATATGCCCATTGGGAAGTGTAGCATGAATTTTACTGCAGAATCAATCTCTTCTTTTGTAGCACCTGTACGGTCCATCGCATATGCAGACTTCATGTACTAGTGGAATAAACAATCTGTTTACAATAAATCCTGGTATATCTTTTTTGCATATGACTGGCTCTTTTGAGACTGATTTTACAAAGTTAATTGTTATGTCCACTAGTTCTTTTGATGTTTTCTGTCCAGGTATTACTTCAACAAGTTTCATCAATTGAGGGGGATTGAAAAAGTGTATACCGATAAATCTCTCGGGTCTTGACGTAGTGTTTGCAATTTCTGTGATAGGTAAAGTACTAGTGTTTGATGCAAAAACTGTCTTTTGTTGAGTAACTTTGTCCACCTCAGCATATACTTTTTTCTTTAATTCCAGTATTTCAGGTACTACTTCAATCATCAAGTCACAGTCTTTGAGCGCTTGAGCCAGATCTACAATCGGTGTAATTCTTGAGAATATCTCTTGTCCTTGTTGTTCTGTTATCTTTTGTTTTGACACTAGCTTGTCTAATGACCATTTGATTTTTTCCATGGCTTTATCAAGAAATTGTTGTTCTATATCACGCAAGATTACGTTATATCCTGCCATTGCAGATACCTGGGCAATACCGTGACCCATAATTCCAGAACCCAAAACTGTAATGTTTTTTATCGTCATGCATACTGATCTGATTTACATCTATTTGTAAGTTTTTGGGGATACTAGGTCCTCAAGAAACTCTTGTTTCATCGAGTAATTGCCCTTACCGGAGATATTTTATTCAGGACATGTACTATCTCGTCAATATCATACGGCTTGTAAATTATTGTAGACGCGTTGAGTGAAAACAACTTTTCACGCATAACATCTGACGAATCAGCTGTCATCATTATGATTGCGGCATCTGGTTGGATTTTTCTAATTTTCTCAAATGCGTAAAATCCATCATATCGTTCCATCAAGACATCTAAAAATACCACGTCCGGTCTAAGTTTTTTATACGTCTCTACTACCTCAGAACCATCATACTCCTTTCCGATTACCTGGATTCCCTTAATCTGTAAAAAATCAGACAGGACAGATACTACTCCCTTATCATCATCAATCATTGTGGCAGTAAGGGAGTTTTTGTCATTTACAGGATAAGACTGAGAATAACTCGCCATTTGTTTTATGAAATGCGGGGTATGCATATTAGATGAATTTTGTTTATATTGAACAAACAAATTTTTCCTAATTTTTGACCGATCAGAATATTTCATACCGCATGTTGTACAAAAAGTTAATTTGAATAAAGTTATAGTTCTTAGTTTACAAAAGATTTTTTTGAATATCTATCTCAGATAATTTTTGAATTTGCTTGAAAAAGTAAATATTGTAACAATCAGGATAAATGAAATCCCAAACATAGATATGGTAAAAGTGCCAAACTCTGGAACTGTTGCAGTCATGGTCTTGGTCTGTGTGACAATGAAGCCATTGATCTTCGCACTGGCGGCTATATTGAAATTACCAGACGTTGCAGTAGGCGGAATTTTAAACTGTAGTGCAAAGTTTCCGTTTTGATCAGAGGATATGGTTCTGATGAGTATGAGATTTCCAGAAGAATCTTTGATTTGTAATGCAACCAGTACGTTTGGTTGTCCTGTCACCATACCGCTTAGTTGAACTACATCTCCTGGAAGATAAGCACCCTTGTTGGTTACAAGAGTTATTGATTGATCCACTTGAGCAAAAGAATTCAAGACTCCAGAAGATGCAAACAATGCCACCACCGTAAAACATAGGAATCTATTCCAATTTTGCCTATGAAAGTCCGACAAAGTATGATAGTTCATTTGATTGTGGTACTCCTCCCTTATTTGGCCAGTCTGTAAATACATTGGCATAGATACTGGCTAATCCAGTCCCAGAATCTGAGGGGACATAGTATGGAAGAATTACTTCTGATTGCCCTGGGTTTAATGCATACTGGGCAGACGCAGTACCAAGACTGCTCACGTTGGAGTCAAAGATATTTACAGTTATGAGAGATTGTGCAGTTACTGCTGAGTCAATTACTACTTTGACATACCCTGTCTGTCCTCTTTGGATCAAGGATATCGGATTACCTTGCTGATCAGTGGGTTGGACTGATATAATTGTGATTCCACTTGGTCCAGTAGAATTATTTTCTACGTTTGTAACACATGGATTTATTCCATTTATGACTGTGAGTTGTCCCATCCCGTTAAAGCATGACTGGATTTTATTGTCTGCAAGACCATATGCAACATTTAGTTCGTTGTTAAGACTAACCATTTGTACATGGTTTATGGTAGCATATTGGTTAAAGACTGCAAGTGCTTGATCTAAACTTCCTCCGGTGTTAAGGGTATTCTGCATTGCAGTATTTGCCACAGACATTCTCTGTTTCATAAAATTAAATTCGGCTTGGAATACGGGGATAGTTCTATTGTCACTCACGGTTGTAAGAAAATTTGAGTATGCTACATTAGATGTAGTGGACGCACTTGCCTGTTCAAGTGTCGTAAGATCTTGTTTGAGTTGGCTAGATGCGGCCTGTCTTTGTTGTAAAACCAATTGTTGGTTTAGAGTATCAGCAGTCTCATTTCCTAAAATATTTGCTACCTGTAGTTTGGATGTATTGATTTCTTGCAAAATTTTCATTGCCATCGGATTGTTTTGAAGACTTGAGCCTGCTAGTGTTGTGAATTGAATTGAACTTGAATTGGATTGATTTCCAGAAACTGGGATACTTGTACCGTTTACATTAATACTGCTTAGATTAACATTCACTGTTCCTACAGAATTGATTGCAGTATTTTTTGCAGTGCCGTTCTCATATGAAAGTGCGAGAAGATGCGCCTCACTAGGACTCATGAATGTCATAGTATCATTTTGAATTACAACTCCAAGTGTTGCATAAGCTTGGTTACTTGTCATTGCTGTAGACATGGTATTTCCTATCCCCGAAGATAGTCCATTCGATGAACTTGTGCAGCTTTGCGGAGGAACTGGAACATATGATATAGGAAGTGTTGAAGGATCTTGGAGATCTGCTGCAAGACATGACTCTGGACTTAACGGTATACCTCCATTGTTAGGCCAATCCGAATACACGTCGGTAAAAACATTTGCTAGTCCTGCTTGGACACTAGAAGGAATGAAAAATGACAAGATCAGTTGTGAAGTTCCAGGGGTTACAGTTGATTGAATAGATGTAGTACCAAGACTGCTCTGATTGGCATCAAATAGGTTAAGTGTTAAGAGTGCCGGCATTTTTTCATCGGATGAAAGTGAGACCTTGATAAATCCATTTTGACCCTTTGGTATCATTGAAACAGGATTTCCTTGTTGGTTTGTGATTTGTACCGAGTCAATTGTAACACCATGAGATTTGAGTACTGTGAACTGGGTAGAGTTGGTATAATTCATTCCGTCCACAAGGGTATTGACAACGTCATGATAGATTCCAGTTTGATAAGTGTCAGGAATTTTGAATTGAATGTACCCTGTTCCATTATCATCTGTCGTTATCGTTCTTGATATGATATTGTCACCTTTTGGATTTGAAACTCCGACAGCAATACTTTGGAGACTTTGGCCTGGAAGATTTACCGATAAAGTGACTACATCGCCATATGCATAATACAATTGATCAGTATTCAACAAGAGAGACGATGGAAGTAGAATTACGGATGACTGGGATGTGCCATAACTACCAGAATGTGTGTTATCCCCGCCATATGTTGCGGTCACTGTTACTTGATTTGTAGACGATAGGGATGGAGTATATGATACGACACATACACTAGATGAAAGTATGCATGAAACTGGATTAAATACACCACCAGTATTACCGTCACTCCATGATACAGTACCAGTAATTGGTTCTGGTGAGATAATTGTATCAGATAGTGTTGCAGTAAACTGCACATGAGACCCTCTGACTATGGTTCCCGTATTTGGTGTGACTGTTGTGACAGTATTAGATTTGGAAGATATAGTTACAGAGGATGTACCGGTACTACTAGAGTGTAAATTATCTCCATCATATGCGGCAGTCACTATTATTGAATTTGGAGGATGGATTGCAGGGGTGTATGATACAATACAGTTACCAGATGAAAGTATGCATGAAACTGGATTAAATGTACCCCCTGCATTACCATCACTTAATGATATAGTCCCAGTAGGAATGGTTGGCAAGTTGGATGTATCATCTATTGTCACGCTAAGTTGAACTTGAGATCCAGGATTTATCATTACAATGTTTGGCATGATGGTGGTAGTGGTATTATTTAGTAGATTGGGTGGCACAGAATATGTTCCCACACTCACATAATGAGATATATCTCCGTCATAGTTTGCAGTGATAATTATCGTATTTGCATAATTTTGTGGCGGCGTATATGATACAGAACATATTCCTGATGATAAAATACAATATGACGTACTAAATGTGCCTCCCACATTTCCATCACTCCAGGATGTAGTCCCAGTAGGAATGGTTGGCAAGTTGGATGTATCCATAAGTGTTGCAGTAAACTGGACCTCAGAACCAGGGGTTATTGGAATGATATTTGGTACGATGGTGGTAGAAACTACATGAAGTACATTTACTGTTAAAGTGGAGATATTAGAGCTACCAGAATGTGTACCATCTCCACCATAGTGTGCAGTTATTATTATTGTACTTGGATAATTTTGAGGTGGCATATACGATACGATACAAACACCAGATGATATTCCGCATGTAGCAGAGTTAAACGAACCTCCCACATTTCCATCACTCCATGATACTATGCCAGTTGGAATGGTTGGCAAGTTTGATGTGTCAGTGACTTGCACAGTAAAGGATGTTGGAGATCCTTGATTCATCATAACAAAATTGGGTGTTACAACAACTGATGTGAAATGTATGAAATTTACTGGCAGATTAGATATTTGTGGCATGCCATGATGAGATGAAGTCATGTTATATCCGGCAGTATTGTTTGAAAATGCTCTTTGCTGCATACCGTGATAAGGTGAAGTCATGTTATTTCGTGGGACAGGTGATGTAATTGGCGGATTAGTACTAGGTTGTATAGTAGAACTGTTAGTACTTGGAGATGTAGTTGGTTGACTAGTACTAGGTTGTATAGTAGAACTGTTAGTACTTGGAGATGTAGTTGGTTGACTAGTACTAGGTTGTATAGTAGAACTGTTAGTACTTGGAGATGTAGTTGGTTGACTAGTACTAGGTTGTATAGTAGAACTGTTAGTACTTGGAGATGTAGTTGGTTGACTAGTACTAGGTTGTATAGTAGAACTGTTAGTACTTGGAGATGTAGTTGGTTGACTAGTACTAGGTTGTATAGTAGAACTGTTAGCATTATTTTGAGAATTTGTAGTGCCATCTACTGAAATAATTTGAAATGATGAGGACCCATTATTTGCAGATATGTTTGAAACTGAGTCGCTTGATGAATTGATAATGCTAGAATTACTAAGTGACTCCATGGAAAATGCATATTGTGGAAAAACTAACATTGCCGCAAAGAAAATAAAGACCAGTAGTGTAAGTTTCATTTTGCTTTATATGGGCAATTCAATAAATAAAGAATTACGACACATTGTTCGGTAACATTGTTACTGATAAAAGTGTAACAATTTGTTATTGGAGAATTCAAGAATTAATCCCGTGAAGTATCTTTCTAAAATTTAAATCTAAATTTTCGAGATATTCCCAAGACACCAATGACAGATATGACTACAATCATGCCTGCAAGAGAACCAAATTCTGGTATGGGCATAGCAAGTTTGGAATTCATTGTAATGCGGTATTTATCTACAAAGCCTGCAGTTACTTCCAGCGCATATTGAGATGGTTCTCCGGTTCGATTATAGATTGGACATGTCGACTGGTCAGCAGAAGTACAAGGTGGAACGTTCTGTTCTATATGTAATACATTTCCATTACTATCAAACCAAATCATGTCAAGTGAAAATTTCATGTTTGGCATCCACATGGCAAGAACTTGAGGGGCATTAGGTATGAAAAGCATACCTTCAGTGTAGGGAAGCGGATCACTATTCTGCAATCCTTGTTCCATTTTATATGGGGTATCAGCTATTTTCACATTGAGAGTAATATTACCCAATGTTATTTCCTGACTGGAAAAAGTACTTTGGTCAGATGATAATACAAATACTGTAGAAGCACTACTATCTGCTTGGGCATCTTTAACAAAAAATAGCAAGATCGAACATACAAGTAATGCTGAAAAAAGTAACGATTTTTTCAATTACATCTTACATGTCGGGGGTAGAAAATTAACTTTTCAATAAATCAAGTCTAAAAGTTACTGATCTTTTTTCAAATATGTGCTTTAAATCGCATATTGTCTGCAAATTATCTCAAGCACTACCTTGTTTTCTTTTACAGTGTATCTATAATCTCTTTAATATGGAGTGGAATCTCTGGCAATTCGCCAATGTGGCTGATGTTATTCTGTAACACATCTGGGCCTATTCTTCTCACTCTTTGAGTTCCAATCAGTGTAGCAATACCGCGGTCTATATCCTTTTGAGGCAAAACCGCTTTTAGTTTTTCAAGTAAGATATTCTCATCTTCATACTTGTTAATGGCGTGCTGTAAAAGTATCAATTTGTCTTCGGTTGATAAATCAGTCATTCATTATAACTCGTTTTATCTTGATAAAAAATCTTTTTAAAAAACATAATTTGTCAGAAAAATAATAAAAGCACCATATTGCCCTAGCACCAATAATTAGAAATAGCATCAAATAGTACAAAACAGTCAGGTAAAAGAAAATCATGATTCAAGTTATAGGGTATGCTGCAAATCAAGCAAAAGCACCACTTACACCACACGTATTTCAAAGACGTGAACCTCGTGACTGTGATGTAGTAATAGATATCCAGTATTGTGGAATATGTCATACGGATATACATCAAGTAAATGATGAGTGGGGAGGTTCTGTTTTTCCAATGGTTCCAGGACATGAGATAGTGGGAGTTATTTCTCAAGTTGGAAAACAAGTGACTCGTTATAAAATAGGAGACAGGGTGGGAGTAGGGTGTTTTGTAGATTCTTGTCGTAAATGCGTTCCGTGTAGCAAAGGACTAGAACAATATTGTCTTGAAGGAATGACTATTACATACAATGGAGTAGAAAGAGATGGAAAGACGCCAACTCAAGGAGGATACTCGAACATAATTGTAGTTGATGAAAATTATGTTCTCAAAATTCCTGACAATTTACCACTGGATAAAACAGCCCCTCTACTATGTGCAGGCATTACACTCTATTCGCCTCTCAAGCATTGGCAAGTAGGTCCTGGAAAGAAAGTTGCAATCATTGGTCTTGGAGGTCTAGGACATATGGGAGTAAAGATTGCCCATGCACTAGGTGCAGAAGTAACCGTACTGAGTCACTCGCTTAAAAAACTAGAAGATGGTAAAAAAATGGGAGCGGACAAATTTTATGCCACCTCAGATCTTGAAACTTTTGAGAAACTACAAGGATATTTTGATTTGATAATTAGTACCGTCTCGGCAGATTTTGATTTGAATAAATTTTTGAATTTATTAACACTTGATGGTACAATGGTACAAGTCGGTCTTCCTGAAAATGAAACACAGTTGGGATTCGTATCATTAATCAGTACTCGTCGAAGTCTTGCAGGCTCACTTATTGGAGGAATTAGAGAAACCCAAGAGATGCTCAATTTTTGCAGCAAGAACAACATTGTAAGTGACATTGAGATAATTCCAATTCAAAAAGTCGATGAGGCATACAAACGAATCTTAAACAGTGATGTTCGATATAGATTTGTCATAGACATGAAGTCACTCAAATGACTATCTAATACAGAATGTGTTTTTCGTCACATGTTCAGATAAAAAATCCACTCAGTAGAGTATGCATGTAATTCAGCTATCCTCTTAAACCCCATGCTAGATTTATAAGAGTAGATTTTGGATTTAGAGAAATTCACTGAAGATGTATACACTGTGGCGGAAAACCTAACAACTGGGCAGGCTCCTGAAATCAAGGCCAAGATAAATTTCGTGAGAGAGAGACTAATTGAGCTATACAAGAAAAATCTTGTAAAAATTAACCATTCAGTATTGGAGATAATCTGTGCCTCAAATCTGATAGCACATGGGTATACGGTAGATATAGAAAAACAACTTTCCAACATTCTAGTCTGTGACGTATTTGCAACCAAAGGAGATGGCACATTTATCATGGAAATTGAAACAGGTTTTACTCCCCCAGATCATGCACTAGATACCATAGACTACTACGTGGCAAGAATATCAAGTAAAATTGCAAGGTATAGTAAGCATTGCTCAAAGTTTGCATTAGCAACACCAGTTGTTGGAATTTTACCAATTCCGAAATTATTCTTAAAACCGCCAAAGGATAGAAAACCAGAAGAAATTCAAAAAATTAAATCGCTAGTAGATAGATTTTATAAAAATCCACCAATTGATACAGATGACATATTAAATGCCCATCTTCATTCAATATATCTAATCAATATAGACAAGGGGTTTGCAAAACAACTAGACCCGTACACATATCTTGAACTTATAGAAAAACTCCAAGGTGCAAGTGAGTTAGACCTATAAGAGAAAATTTCAATTAACTTTTTTTTATATGAATATCATGATTCAGAGTACAAAATGCCCAATTTGTAGACAGAAGTTCAAAGAACATTCCGAATTGCAAGAACAAATATGCAAAATCATAATGATGAAAGAATTTGCTGGAAATTGTCCTGGATTTGATGTAGAACACTGGAGCAAAAACAGACAAGACCTGTGAGAATGTAGTTTTAGTTGCATGAATGATGTGTCCAGAATCTAAAATTGTGTGTTTATAAAAAAATACCATAATATCATAAACTATTCCATATTACTCAAAAATATGTTTTACACAAAAGCAATGACAAATAAAGATACAGCATAATTTATTGGTGTCATCCGTCCTTGAGTGGACATGGCAATTCCTAGTAATAACATGCCAACGCATTGTACTACCTTTCCCTCCTTGCCATTGCTGTTCATTTCTGAAGAACGGTGTTTTCACACATTTCTTCCCTAACCAGAAACGTTCAAACATCACCTGGCAAGAAAATCAAGTCCTTACCTGAAGTTCTTTGCTGTCAAGCGAGTCTTCACATTTGTCAGTCGGATGACAGCATAATATACAGCACCGTGGAATAAAAAGACTATCCATATAGAACACATAGATCTAAATGAATAAAATTTTATGAGGTCGTATTTACAGATAATCTTTTTTGGAAATAAGTTTGTTAACCTGCCGTATTATTCTGCGACATGATGAATTTTTTCATTGCCTTGAATTACAAGTGTGCCATCCTTGTAGTACACTGCAATCTTTCCATCTAACGATATAATTTCAAACTAGACATACGTGGATTCATGGAATAAATGATACTGGTATGTCATATGATCATTTTGTAATCCTTTTTTTACACGAAAGTAAGAATCAGGTGAGACACTTCAATAACTTGCCGTGTATATGACAAAGTAATCTACATTTAGAACAGTCAATTATTTTATTATAAAGTCTTTTTTGCCTGCATGGACTTTCTTCGTTCTTCAGTACAAGATTTCATTTGTTCTGAAGTATGTTCTTTTACAGGTCGTGAACACATGGCACAAGTCGGGGCAATTTCTATTGGTTTTCTTTCAAACTTCATAATATTCAGGATCTTGATAATCTGATTCAAGCACCAATAAATTATTTTTGTTTGTCGACTGGTCTAATTGTATAATAGAACGTAAGATCAGACCAGAAATACCCAGGTGCGATGTAAGAAACGCAGCTGCTACTTCCAGTGCATCTGGACCTCTCCATCCTTCATCATATGTCATTTCTATTGTCCCCTTGTCTGTTTCAACAAGTGCAGTAATCAGAGAATAAGGTCCAAGAGCATCATCCTTTTTTTGAACATATAGATTCAGGCTAACGTTTTTTACTACATGTTCTCGTTCCAAAAATTTCCCCTCAGACAGTAATACAATTGTCTTATCAGGTACCCGGTCTATTCTATGAGGATCTGCAACTTCGATTACCTTTTTCACATACTAATTGCAGAACCAATCTAGATAATCTTTGCAGACAGACAGAGTATGCTCAATCCGGCCCCTCGTGTTTTTGTTAGTTTATGACTAGGAAAATATTATTTTGAAGTACGTCTATTCTACTTTTCGTCGTCAATTGTTCCGCCTTGACCATAAAGTACAGGTATTGAGATTGTACTTGTGACGTGTGGAACAGTTCTTACTTTGCTTATGGTAGAATCTACTTTTGTCACATCATCTGCCGCAATTTTAACAAATATATCATATTTGCCCATGATTCCATTTACTTCAACAATATTTGATAATTCTTTAATTTTTTGTATTACCTCTTTTTCATTTCCTGGAATGCATGTTGCAAGAATATATGTAATCATACACAAGATGGGCAACATTTGACATTAAATATCTTTTGAAAAAGAATCATCTCTAAACCAATTTGTTAGATTGTTTCGACATAGTATGGTATCACTGTATAATCAAAAAGTCAAACATGAAAATTAAGAACAATTCCACGGATGAACTGATCAAAATGTCAGAGACAGTACGACAGGAAATTACACGTGATGTTATGGAAACTTTTGGAATAGACTTGTCTCACCAAGATCTAATTCATCATGACAAGACAAAACCTGTATGGACTCAACAGATTCAAGATAATAAATCCATGAAAATTGAGTCTGATTCATTTCTAAATCTTGTCAAAAACAACGTAGAACGCATGCCAGAGATGATACAATTTGAGAAAGATCACCCGTTATCAGATATTCCAAATCATCCACAAGAGTCTATTGCATATGATCTAGAATTTTTATGGATATGTGAATCTCATGTAAAAAAGTTTGAAAATGAAAAATATCTCTCAGAAAAAGATATTGCCAAATATTATGCAAAGATTCAGCAATTAAAAGATGACATAAAGAACATAACAATATGTCAAAGTTTGCAAAACTAGTAAAAACCTAAACTGGAATCTTTCTAATTCTAGACAATACTATTACGGTGATCATGGCAATAGAGATAGCAAGTGCTGCAAATTGGCCAAATTCTGGAATTACAGATGTACCGGATAATTCAAGTTCTTTAGAGCCTATGGGGATGTAACAATCAAGTATTCGCATGGTGTAAGTTTCACTTTGAGTGCATTGAATGTTATTTCCATCAACTGTGAGTGCAATCTCTCCACTTGATGTGTCCACGATTTCCTTTGGAATTTGATATTTTTGTTCTACCGTATTTGTTGTAACGTTGAATGTATTCATTGCAACTGTAATCTTGTTTTCTGTAGTAGATACTGCGACATCACCATATTGTACCAAATTTGTTCCAATTGTTCTAACTGTTATCTGACTATCAAGTACTGGAATTATAGTTAATGTGCTAGGGGTAACAGTAAAATGAAAGTGTGATGTCTGTGTGTCATATTTTACATTGACTGTATAATCTCCACCAATAGAGTCATCACTTATCACAAAATCATGAACAAAGCGATTGTTTGTCAAGTTAACTTGGCCAACATCATATACATTTCCCATGGGATTTCGTATTATTATCGTTACTGGATTACCATCTACTAGTTGTGGAACTGAACCGCTAATTGTCACCTTGTCACCTTGCTCATACGAACTTTTGTCTGATGCTGCAGTGATTGTTCCCGTATCAGCATAAGCGGTACAAACAATTGAAGATAAGGTAAGAAAAGATAGCAAAAAAATCACATTACGAATAATTTTCATTCAAAAACTCTTGGGGCCCATATGATATTTAACTGTGATTTAATTTCGTACAACTACAACTATCACAATGTTAGAAAAATGAGTCAAGGCCCGCCTTTGCTTTTGGAGTATCTTGTTGTTCTAAGAATTTAGTCATCTTTTCCCCCATGCCTTTGGCTGCTGTGACTTTACGTTTTCCTATCCAGTAATAGGTTTCATCAGTAGTATCTTTTGCAATCAATACGATCAATTTGCCATAATCTTTTCTTCCAGTACGACCTTTTCTCTGAACATAACGAATCGAGCTTGGAACGTTGTCAAAAAATACCACTAGATTGACTTCGGAAATATCAAGACCCTCTTCTCCAACCCGGGTTGCAATGAGCACTTTGTATTCGCCATCTCGAAATTTCTGTATTGTCTCTATCTGTTTTTTTTGTTTAAGCCCAGTTTCCCCTGCCTTTCCAATTAAAAACCCAGCTGGAATTCCCATTTCATTTAATTTTTGGTGTATTATATCTACAGAATCTCTATAGTTAGTAAAGACAAGTGCCTTGCCAGAAATTCCATGTAAAACTTCTTTTAGTTTTTCCATCTTGGAATGCTCAATTCCTTTTGCCTGTGCATCTCTTGCAAGTCGTATGGCTTTTCCAAAATTCATGTCATTTTCAAACAAATCTCTTATGCCGACCCCTTTCTTTTCTTGTGTCCTATCGCAGAATCTAAGAAATGATGTTACACCATGGGATTCAAAGACATTTAGTGCATGAATTAATCGTATTGCAGTAAAAAGTGGCTTGGCAGCTCGTCGATTCTGTCGTATCACAAATTCTCGCACACGTAAAAGTTCAGACATGGACCTATTTCCAGAAAGATTTAGACTCAATTTTTTTAATTCGGAATATCTCGAGTCAATTGCAGCTTTGATCAAGGCCTGGATCTCTTTCATCTCAGGTGGAAGTTCGACTGTTATCCACTGAGTATCAGTCTGCTGGACGTATGGACTCACATCTGGACTCTCTTCAGATCTCTGTGCAATACTTGCAATTTTTAATATTCTTACCATGTCTTCTGCTTTTTGTTTTTCGCTAGGCAATGTGGCAGTCATTCCAATGATTCTAACATCCATGTTTGCAAATCTTTCCGCAATTCCAGAATATGCGTAATCTCCTACGGTTCTATGTGCTTCATCAAATATTACCAATGAAAACTGTTCTGGTGATACTATCTGTCTATCTAAATCATTTTTTACAATCTCAGGTGTTGCACATATTACACTGTTGATCCAAAGTTTTTTTCGTTTGGCAAGAAGGTCTTCACCTGTAACTAGTGTGACATCGTCAATTAACAAATTGTTTTTTAAAAATTCATAATGCTGGTGTGCAAGCACTCTAGTTGGCGCTAAAAATAGTACACCACCTTTTCCTCTAGACAAAAATTCTGCAATCACGTGTAATGCTACTGTTGTTTTTCCCAATCCTGTTGGTAACACAATCAAACAGTTTTCAGAGATGGCCTGCTTTGCCAGATTATCCTGATATGTCCTATGTTCTATGCTTGATTTTTTGATATATCGATGCTCTACGAAATTGTCACTCAATTGTATCCACATTTGATAATCTTGGGTAAAAAGCTTGTTTAAAATTAAGAGTCAAGCTTTGCTCACTTTTGTTTTCACAAATTTGTAATCTTATATTGAAGCATGATACAGTTTGACTATGAACACGCCATTTGATCGTCCCACATGGGATGAATATTTCATGCTTCAGGCAGAGCTTGCAAAATTGCGTTCTAACTGTATTACAAGACAGGTTGGAGCAGTCATTGTACGGGGAAATAGACAGATTGCTACAGGGTATAACGGAACTCCACCTGGCGTCAAGAACTGTTTTGAGGGAGGCTGTAAAAGATGTCAGCTTCGCATGGAAGGAAAAGTTGCTTCAGGAGAAGGACTAGACAGATGTTTGTGCAATCATGCCGAAGCCAATGCGATAATGCATTGTGCCATATTGGGAGTAGGGTCTGGCACAAAAGACTCTACGCTGTATACAACATTTGTGACATGCCTTGAATGCAGTAAGATGGCAATTACAATTGGAATTAAAAGAATAGTCTGCCTTGGGAGTGATCCTGAAACTGATTACGAGTTATTACATGAAGCTGGATTGGAAGTTGTAGTTTTAGATAGAAGTAGAATAAATTATTGGATAAAGGTATTACTTGAAGAACCAAGTACAAATCTAATCCCAAAGTGATGATGTAATGTCAAACGCAGTAGAAGAAGTAACCACCACAATGCCACCTGCGTTACTTGTTTCAGCATCATATGATGGAATGAAAAAATGTGCGGTACTGAAATTTTATGAACCAAAATCGCAGACACTAAAACTATGGTATGATAATACAGGTCACAAACCATACTGTTACTCAAAATTAGACTCTGAAGAATTAAAATTTCTTTCAAGTAGAACTGATGTTGTAAAACTAGAACGGGTGCAACGACAAGACTTGCTAAAAGACAGGATGATTAACGTTACAAAAATCACAGTATCAGATCCACTTGCAATTGGTGGAACACAGACTGACAAGAGCATACGAAACATAATGGAGACGTGGGAGTCGGACATAAAATATTATGAAAATTATTTGTACGATAATTCACTAATTGTTGGAAGATATTATAGTGTTGAAGAATGTAAACTCAAAGAATATGATTATTCAATACCAGATGAAGTCCAACTTGCACTCAAAGGTCTACTGTTTGACAAAGTAACAAACATGGGAATCATAGATTCCAAAGAATTTCAAAATCACATAAGCGAATGGGCAAACCTTCTCAACCAACCCATACCCAACATAAAACGAATTACCTTTGATATCGAGGTAGAATCTGAGACTGGAAGACTTCCAGATGCAAAGATTGCAGATAAAAAAATTACGGCAATTGGGTTTTGTGCAAGTGATGATTTCAAGGCAGTCTTTGTTCTAAAAAGGGCAGGACATTTGATGGGAACAAATGAACTTCCAGAAGGCGTCAAAATTTCATTCTATGAAGAAGACAAGGAAGCAGATATGATAAAAGACGCATTCAAAATTTTAGAAAGCTACCCATTTGTTATGACATTTAATGGAGATGATTTTGACATGCCTTTTATGTATAACAGGGCAGAACGCCTAGGCGTTCCACTAAAAGAGATTCCGCTAATAATGATGCGTGATTCTGCTACGCTCAAAAAAGGAGTGCATATTGACTTGTACCGTGCATTTTCCAATCGCTCATTTCAAATTTATGCATTCTCACACAAGTATAATGATTTTTCTCTAAACAGCATCTGTGAAGGACTCATAGAAGAATCAAAGACAGAATATGAAGGAGAATTGGAAGATTTGTCATTTTATGAATTGGCAAATTATTGTTTTAATGATGCAAGAATTACGCAAAAGCTTACCAGTTTTAACAATGATCTTCTGATGAATTTACTTGTCGTAATTACAAGAATTGGAAGAATGCCAATTGATGACATATCAAGAATGGGAGTATCACAGTGGATTCGTAGTCTATTTTATTACGAACATAGAAAACACAACTTTTTGATTCCAAGAAGGGACGAGCTTGATCTGAAATCAGGCTCTGCATCTACTGAAGCAATAATAAAAGATAAAAAATATCGCGGAGGACTGGTAGTAGAACCGACAGAGGGAATTCACTTTAATGTATCCGTAATGGATTTTGCCAGTCTATATCCCAGCATAATAAAAGTGAGAAACTTGTCCTATGAGACAGTACGCTGTACACATGATGAATGCAAAAAAAATACCATTCCTGGAACAAGTCACTGGGTATGTACCAAGAAGAATGGACTTACTGCTATGCTTATTGGTTCTCTGAGAGACTTGCGTGTAAACTATTACAAGAGTTTGTCCAAAAACCCAAGTCTTTCGGCGGATCAAAAGCAATTGTATACAGTTGTCAGCCAAGCGCTCAAAGTTATTCTAAATGCAAGCTATGGTGTAATGGGCGCAGAAATATTTCCATTATACTGTTTACCAGTTGCAGAAGCCACAACTGCAGTTGGACGATATACAATTTTAGAAACAATTGAGAAATGCAAGTCGTCTGGAATCGAGGTATTGTATGGAGATACAGATTCACTATTTTTAAAAGCCCCGTCAAGGGAACAAGTACAACAAGTAGTTGATTGGGCAAAGACAGAATTTGGTGTTGACTTGGATTTGGATAAAGAATACCGTTATGTTGTATTTAGTACAAGGAAGAAAAATTATCTTGGAGTACAAAAAGATGGCAAGGTTGATGTCAAGGGCCTAACAGGAAAAAAATCCCATACGCCTCCATTTATCAGACATTTGTTTTATGAAATATTGGACATATTGTCCCAAGTTCAAAATGAGCAAGAATTCTCACAATCCAAGGCAAAGATTGGTGATATGATAGCAGGATATGCCAAGAGATTAAAAGCAAAAGAAATTCCATTGACAGACCTTGCGTTTAATGTCATGATAAGCAAGGCACCATCGGAATATGTGAAAACTATACCACAGCATATTCGAGCTGCAAAATTATTGGAACAAACAAGAGAAATAAAAAAAGGAGACATCATATCATATGTAAAAATCATCAACAAGCCTGGGGTAAAACCTGTAGAGATGGCACGGCCAGATGAGATTGATACTCCAAAATACATGGAATTTATGGAAAGTACATTTGACCAGATTTTATCTTCTATGGACCTTGATTTTGCAAGCCTAATTGGTGCCCCAAAACAGATGGGATTGGACCAATTCTTTTGGAAATAGTTCGTGTATCAGATTTAGAGTCTATCTTTGTTCCAATTCTTGATATTCGTATGACAGTATCATGGCAGAATATACCGCTTTGTTGTCTTTATCAGAACTATAAGAATATTTGACATCCTTGACGTATTTTCCGTCGGAGATTACTTTGTTAATAGAGGTTACAAATTCTGACTGGTCATGCATTGTTATGACTTCGATTCTCAATACTAGGAGTATAATTTTGATGATAAAAGGACATTAGAGATTTTATTTGACTGAACCTGTATTCGCCATCAAGTCGTGGAGGATGAATTAAAATTAATTTAAGAATAAAAAAGAAGAAAAGATTTTAGGATTACTATTGTAATCCGTTTGTAGTCCAGTCAGTTGGATTAATTGTGCTTGATGTAGCATTGTGTGATTGCCATGCGCCTGGACCCATTTTGTGTCCATTCATGCCTCTTGCATGACTCATGCCATGACCACCACCCATGTGAAATGCGTGACCTGGTGAGGTGTAAAGTATCGCTCCTGTTGACGGGTCGACAATTACAGAGTATACCATGCTATTACCGTCAATTACTTTGAAGGCATATACAAGATCTCCTTGCATTGGTTTCAAGCTTCCACTGATTACTTTGCCACCGCCAGTAATTGTTGAGTCTGTTGCAGTTGTATTTGCAGCATCAGAGAAACTTACTGTGGCTTTTGACAAAAGCAACTGTTCAATATTGATTGAACCTTGGATTTTTGGTGCAGTAGGAGCACTTTGTGCAGATGCTGCTGACATTCCCGCTGTGGCAATTATTGCCACACCAATTATGATAGCAAGCAACTTTTTGTGTGCTACTAGGCCTTGTGTATTCATGCCGTAATTAATGGAAAGTCAATATAAAGAATTGTGACACATTGTTCAGTAACAATGTTAACTAATATCTTAAATACAATATCAAAAGTCTTCGAAGACATGAATGAAATCTCATGTGTGGACAGGAAACGTATGTTCCTATCTTTCCACCAATAGGCACAGTAATTGTCAGAACAATCCATAAAACCAATAAATTGGTCAAAACATTACACCTGTGTGTCAAGACAATCATTACTATAATTTATAAAGAAAGTTATAGAAATTACAACTATGCGAAAAGATTCATGTAGAAACTGCGGGGTAATCATGCAGGAATTTCAACATTGCACCGTATGTAAGATAGTAAACCAGTTTGTTTGCGCTCACTGTAGAAGAGCAAGTGATGAACAGGTTCACATGGAATGTAGTCCTATCGCAAGAGAACTTGTCCTGAATTAGTCCATTACCAAAATTTCAAAACTAGTCAAACAATTTTCCTTTCTACATGACAATATTTCTAATCCACGCCAGAAATAGGATCTGAAATATTACTTGACTAATTTTTCTATTATACCTTAGGCGTGGAAACGAAAGATACTAGATAATTACCAGTGTTATGATTTGTTGGAAATTCTGTAATTCATTATTTTTATGTCGGAAACATGAGAAGAATTCATTAGGTTACAAATCATTAGTATCCTAATGATTATATACCTCGTATCTGTTAATATGTATATGAAATTATTCAGTTTTGGGCCCATAACTCACATATCAGTTATCTTGAATAGATTCATCGAAAAACGATCTTCCATGATGCCGACTCTAATCTCTATTCCAAGCGTTAGTTTTGTAATTTCAACTGTAATTGTTCTAACTGTAGCATATGTTTATAATATTACACGGAGCTCACAATCATTCTAACAAAGTAAAAAGTTGTAGCATCACAATATGGAATAGTCTGATTTTGTGAAATATTATTATACTGCCACAAAATGAGGAGCGTTACAAATGAGTTATCTTGATTTGTATATGAATCGCAATCCATTAATCACTAGTCCAAGTGAAGATGGAGACGTATCGGCCATAGTATACGGAATCCCATTTGATTCAACTCATTCCTTTAGACCTGGAACAAGATTTGGTCCAGATGCAGTTAGACAAGCCTTTAACAATATAGAAATTTTCTCAACAAGATTTAATGTAGATTTAGAAAGTGTAAATATCGAAGACCTTGGAAATACGTATCATACAGTAGTTGCAACCGAGGTTCTTGACATGATAGGTAAGATCACCACAGAACTTGCAGCAAGAGACAAGCAGATAATAATTTTAGGAGGAGAACACCTGATAACATACGGCACCTACATGGCATTTCCAAAAGAAACTGGGTATATTGTATTTGACGCACATTATGATTTACGAGACGAGTATGCAGATATCAAATTAAGTCATGCTGCATATCTTAGAAGAATTATAGAAAAAAGAGGAGCAGAAAATATTGTTCATGTTGGTGCAAGATCGTTTGTAAAAGAGGAACTTGCATTCAAAACAGAACATAAAGTAAATACTGTTACAGACAAGGACATTCGGGAAGGAAGAGGACCTAAAATGGTCAAGGATTTCATGTCAACGTTTGATAAAATCTATGTAAGCATTGATTTAGACGTGTTAGACCCAGCATTTGCACCAGGAGTTGGCAATCCAGAAGCGATGGGAATTACATCACGTGAACTATTTGATATGATATACGCATTAGAAGGAAATACAATTCGATGCATGGATGTTGTAGAACTGTGTCCCCCATATGACAACGGTGCAACTGCATCTGTTGCAGCAAAATTAATGTCCGAAGTCATTGCAATGAATCTATCCCGCAAGTAACTTAAGGCAGAAGCTGGATATCATATCTAATGGAAAGGGACATTTCTGAATTAATCAAAAAAGGCTCACAGTTAACCACAGATGGAAATTTTGAAGAAGCATTGAGTGACTTTGATCAAGCAATCATAATGCAACCAAATAATCCCGATTTATTAAACAAAAAAGGAGTTGCATTACGTGGCCTTGGTAGATATGATGAAGCTATAGAATGTTTCAACAGATCATTGCAACTTGACCCAAGAGATTTAGACGCTTCTTGATTTGCATTAGACCATAATCTGAGGTCTTTTTGCCACACTTCTACCCATGTTTATTCGCATAAACGGTTTTCCCTTGGTCTCTTCTTGAATATCTGCAATAAATTCTGCTACGGAGAGATTTCTAGGGTCTTTTGACTTTCTATCTCGAATTGATAAAGTAGTAGAATTTACTTCCTTTTCACCTATGACTAGGATATACCTAATCCACTCAGTCTCTGCGTCTCGAATGCTTTTTCCAACACTCTCGTTTCTATCATCTACATCAACACGGATATTGCTCTCAGTTAGAGTATCAGCAAGTTTTTCACAATGATCCAAAAACTCGGGTTTGACAGGAATGAGTCTTACCTGTGTAGGGGCAAGCCATAATGGAAACATTGGTTTTCTTCCCTCTCTTTGATCTTTTGCAGCTTTTTCCAATAATGTGTATATGACTCGCTCAATCGCTCCACTTGGAGAGTTGTGTAAGATTATGGGATTTTGAGGTTTGTTTTCAGTATCCATAAAATCAATATTGTATCTTTTTCCATTTTCCACATCGATTTGATCAGTAGATAATGCAGACGCCTTTCCAGAACTATCCACATAGTTAAACTCCCACTTTAGTACAAAATAAAAGAATCTCTCCTTCCACATTTCAACAAGAACCGGCTTGCCTAATTTTGCTACAATCTCTTCAATTAGTGCCCTATTTTCATTGTAAAATTCTTCAGTAAATCTAATTGCCATCTCATAATCAACATCATCAATACCCAGTCCCTTGATAACATTCCTGGATAGATCAAATCTTTTTCTAAATTCTTCTTTTGCTTGATTCATGTCAGCACACATTGCATGACAGTCCGGCATGGTAAATGCACGCAGCCTTCTAAGACCCACAAGTTCTCCAGACTGTTCTCTTCTGAAACTATATCTTGTAAGCTCGTATAATTTCAATGGTAAATTCTTGTATGATAACTGAAAGTCTTTTGCCATAAGAAACTGTCCGAAACATGCTGCAAATCTCAAGAACAGGTGTTTACCTTCAGAATCAATACTGTACTGTCGTGCTGGAAATCTATGGAAATAACTTTCCATGCTAGGATGATGAGAATCATACATTATCGGAGTCTCTACTTCAAATCCGCCATACTCCATCACTTTATCAGTGACATATCTTTCGATGAGGGATTTCATCAACCTTCCATTTGGATAAAATCTCATGTTACCAGCATCAGATGCTGGTTCATAATCTGCGATTGCTAATTTTTTCATCAATTTAACATGTGGTGGAGGTTCGTCAACAGCTCTTTTTTAGCTGCCTCATATTTTGCCAATACCTCAAGGTTGGGATATTTTGCAAAGTTGAATTTTTCAATTTCGTATAATTTGCCGTCAGGTGTAAGTATATGCCAAAATGACTGGATCTTAGATTCAGCTTTTAGTGCATTTGATGATGAGTCTTTTTCTTCACTAGCTGTTATTGTTTTAGAATTTTCAGCCAAAGGATGTCCCTTGACTTGAAGCTTGTATGATTTTGTCCATCCAAATGGGGCTTGATGAACCTCAAGTCCTGTTGCATTAGATTCCATCTCCTTGAGCAATAGTAAAGCAGTCGTCGGTGATGCAAGTTTTGAGTCTAGATGAGCATAAGGATATAACAATAATTTGGTACAGCCTACTTTTTTCATGGATTCTGAAATTTCACCAATTGCCCTCTTGGCAACATCTGCATTGTCAGATTCTTCTACTGCTACAAATGCAACAACTACCTCTTCGAGGCGTTTTGATTGTGGATCAAGTTCTTCAGCAGATTTTATTTCCTTTTTTACCGGAGTATATTCTACGTAATCACAGTGTAACTGTAATATTCGCATGTTTTGTTTTTGTTTTGGCTGTTGAATTAAACTTTATGCCAATATGAAGTACGATTAATGGTGCCAGATATTAGAAAATTTTAAGACCTAATTTGCTAGATGAGAGCATTTTAGCGTCGTCTCATTTTTTCAAGCTTTGTAGAAATCCTGACTATCTTTTCAATCACTTCGTCATTACTGCCCTTTCCCGACAAGAATTTTATTAGCCAGTCTATCTCTTCGTTGTTAAGTAGATTTTCCATCTATGCCACCATAAATTCCATGGCTGCCATAAGCTTTGTCATTGTATGGATTTCATTGTGACGTCCTCGCGGTTGTAGAGAATCTTTTCTAGAGTTATTGTAACAGTACAGTTTTTTTTAAATTTCATCTCTTTTTTATTTCCGACCGAGTCTTTGAATAGGATATATGGGTCATTTGTAATATCTACGACATACTGTGTTCCATTCTTGAGTTTTTTTGATTCAGGACAGCCTTTGAGATCTATAAGTAATGAACAACCAACAGAATTTGATTCCGATGAAGACATGTAATAATTTTCTAGTTAGCAATTATAAAAATGGTTCCGTTATGAATGACACCTATATTTTAATTCCAATTGAAACAATCTTTCCTTTTCTTGATGCAAATCTGCCAATCATTTTTCCTAAAAGACCGTATTTCCTATTGCGCAATGATTTAGTTAGATTCAATTCAGATTCATTTCCAAAAAATGCATGACCTTCTATCCATTCCCCTTTTGGCTCACCTTTGAAATTTGATGGGGATATCTTGACAGATTTGTTGTGGTACAGTCTTTTTACTTTCCCAGATGACTCGGTCGTTGCAATATAAATAATTCCAGCGGATATGACAAACCATACAGGCGTCTTTACTCCCTGACCATTCTTTTTGTATGTCTCAAGGCAGAGATATTTTTGTCCTTCAAAGAGGTCCAGTTTTTCAGATGACATGAAATGACGTCTTAACATACCAGATTAAAGCCTAGTCTTGTCAAACTTGCTACAAAAATATTTAAAATTATTTTAATGGGTAATTGATTGAAAAGAATCAGAATAGAGATCAAAAAATAAGATAACTTGTGACTAGTTATTTTCCTCTTTCTTACGTTTTTTCATTAATTCATCAAATTTTTTCTGGATAAACTCTTTGGAATGTTTAGTTTTCTTCATGAGGTATTCTTTACCATAATGGGGATTTTATATTATTAGATTAGATAATTTAAACTTGGAATGTTTTGTTCGCTCGTTTTCTAACATACTTGGCCTTGGAACAGACAATTCGGAAAGGAAATCATGCAAAGACAACTAATTTTAAAACAGTAAGATCAGACAGAACTGCGATCATGTCAATATTACTTCATTTTATTTATGATTGAATCACTCATAATTTTGTTTATCATGACACCTATTTTCTTCATATCAATGGGTTTTTCCATAATGTGTAATATATTCAATTCATCTAACAAAATCCTATTTGTAACAGGTCCTGAGATTACTATGAATTTTGCTTTTTCATCATATTCCATCATCTTCTGTATCCCATAATATCCATCATATTTTTGCATATCCAGATTCATGAATACAATATCAGGGTGATAAACTAGATACAACTCATATGCTTCTTTTCCATCGGAACCAGTTCCCATTACATGGATATTGTGTATTTTAAGTAGCTCTACAAAAAGTTCCCTTAGTTCAATATCATCTTCAATTACTATCGCACTAATTTTTGGGAAATTTTGAGTCTCATATGTCATTACAATTCCCATACACTTGATTGGCTATGAACACCACTGTGATTTTTTTGAACAATCTATTTTTGAGCCTTATTTTTTACACATCATATATGATAATGATACCATAAACTTTAAAAATTGATTATTTTTTCTTAAAATTGCGTTTATTTATACGGATAAACTTTGACCAAGAACCAACTTGTGAGACATAACATTACAGCCAGTTTACTCCTTTTTGTCAACTGGGAGGGAGAATAGAAGAGGAGTCTAGGATTCCAAATCTAATTTTTAAAAAAATGGTTCAAATCTAAGCATAATATGTGGTCAATCCATCCAATGATTGTTTGATACAGATACATAATTTGACAAAACGTTATGAAAAATTAATTGCCGTTGACAATCTCTCTTTGGAAATAGGACAAAGTGAGGTTTTTGGATTGTTGGGGCCAAATGGGGCTGGCAAGACTACAGTAATACACATGCTTGCCACACTGCTCAATCCAACATCTGGTTCTGCAACAGTCAATGGTTTTGACATACTAAAAGATCCTGAAAAAGTCAGGTCTAGCATAGGCGTTGTTTTTCAGGTCCCAAGTAGCGATGACCTTCTTACAGGATATGAAAATCTCAAAATTCATGCATTGCTTTATGGCGTAAAACCAGACGTTAGGGAAAAACGTATCAGTGCTGCTCTTGAACTAGTTGGATTGACAGAAAGAAAGGATGATCAAGTAAAAAAATACTCTGGAGGAATGCGAAGAAGATTGGAGATAGCACGAGGACTAATTCACAATCCCAAAGTACTGTTTCTTGATGAACCAACATTGGGACTGGATCCTTCCAGTAGAGAGACAATGTGGAAGTACATACAACAGCTTGTAAAACAAGAAAAACTTACGATAATTCTTACGACGCATTATATGGAAGAGGCAGATATGTTATGTAACAGAATTGGCATAATAGACAAGGGAAAAATTATTGCGCTAGATACTCCGGCTAAACTAAAATCAATGTTAGGAGGAGATATTGTCAAACTCAAATTAAAACAAAATTCTAACATGGACGCTCTAAAAAATCTAGAATGTATTAGTAAAATTGAGTCACTTGATGGATATCTGCTGTTAAGTGTGGACGATGCAAAAAGAAACATTCCAGAAATTTTAAAGCATGTTGAAGTTGAATCTGTCGAAGCTAGTAGTCCCACATTAAACGATGTATTTTTGAAATTGACAGGAAGACCAATCAAAGAACAACAAGCCGAAGGCGGTTTTATGGAGAGATATGTCCAATACGACAAGCATTAGAATTTACTTTGATAAGATCTATGCGCTCTGGCTAAGAGAAGTCAAGGTATTCTTTAGAGAAAAAAGTAGACTAGTTGCATCAACCTTTACTCCGCTTTTATGGTTGTTTGTCATAGGCAGTGGATTTGGCTCTTCAACTTCGATATCTACACATGCTGTAGATTATCAGAAATTCATATTTCCTGGAATAATTTGCATGTCGGTTGTTTTTTCATCGGTATTTTTTGGCTCATACATCATATGGGATAGAAAGTTTGATTTTTTAAAAAGCGTAATGGTAGCACCGGTATCAAGATCTACCATTTTCACTGGCAAGACATTTGGCGGTATGACAAATTCTCTGATTCAAGTATCAATACTTCTTGTAGTAGGTTTAATCATCGGAGTACAATTCAGCCCGCTTGCTCTAGTACAAACAGTAGTAATTGTTCTGCTTCTGGCATTTGCTTTGACATCTCTTGGACTAACTCTTGGAAGTTACATGACAAGTCTTGAAGGATTTCAGATGATAGTAAGACTTTGTAGTCTTTCCTTTGTTCTTTCTTAGTGGAGCATTATTTCCAATTGATAAACTACCTCAGTGGCTCTCAATTTTAACAACCATAGATCCTGTTACATATGCAGTAGACGCTCTTAGAAATATCACATTAGGAATAGGAAGCCATGGGCTAGGTCTTGACTTGGCGGTACTTTTATTGTACAGCTGTGCTCTGGGAGCTTTGGGCACGTACTCCTTTAGAAGAATGAAAGCAGTCTAATTCTTTTTTAAATAACAATAGGCAAAAGGCATCATAATTGAAAATCTATGTAATGATATAATATCATATTCACAGATTAGAATATAACAAACCAGTAATACAGTCTATGTGAAATCTAATGTCAGCACAACGATTTGAAAAAATCCTAGTACCTTTGGATGGTTCAAAAAATTCACTAAAGGCCTTAGAAACCGCAGTTCACCTAGCAGGCGAAAATGAAGCCTCACTTGTTGTCATACATGTAATACACACCCTTTCTCAAAAAGAAGGCGTTAAACAAAAATCAGGAGAAGAAGAGGTTCCACCATCATTTATCCTTCAGACAAAAAAACTTGCCATGAAAAACAAGATACCATTTTCTAGCAGAATATTAACAGGAGATCCTGGACATGCCATAATTGAATATTCCAACACTCATAGCATAGATTTGATTGTAATAGGTGCAAGAGGAATCAACACCTTTAAGAAAATTTTTCTTGGAAGTGTATCAAGTTACGTATTACACAAATCAAAGATTCCAGTAATGCTAGTCAAATGAGTTTTCAGAAATAAAAATATAGTTTTCTCCTAGTTAAAAAATAAAAAGGAAAAAAAGTTTCTTGCGAAACTATTATGAAGTTGTTCCGGATGGTGCTGTGCTGGTAGATGGTGCTTGTTTATTCCATCCTTGTCCACCATGTTTGAAACCGCCCTTCATTCCTCCTGCGTGGCCTGCACCAAATCCACCCATCTGAAATGCGTGGCCTGCTGAGGCATAGAGCACTGCTCCACTTGAAGGATCGACAATCACGGAGTATACCATGTTATTGCTGTCGATTACTTTGAAGGCATATACAAGAGAACCTTGCATTGGTTTCAAGCTTCCACTAATCACTTTTCCACCAGTAATTGGTGCAGTTGTTGAACCGCCTGCCGCAGTGGTTGCTGCAGTAGAAAAGTCTACTTTTACGTTAGACAAAAGTAGCTGTTCAATATTGATTGAACCGGTGATTTTTGGTGCTGTACTTGTTCCCGGAGTAACACTTTGTGCAGATGCTGCGCCCATTCCTGCTGTGGCAAATATTGCCACACCAATTAGGATAGCAAGCATCTTTTTGTGTGCTGCTAGGTTTTGTGTATTCATGCCGTAATTACTGTAAACTGGATATAAAGAATTGTGACACATTGTTAAGTAACAATGTTATCTTTGCCATGAATTCGTGAGACATAAAACTACAAAATTAATTTCCTAATCTGTACGGTACAATACCTGATTAAAAATAACAAAGGTGGGTTTCGTCTAATTTAAAAAAATCAAAAATAATCATGAATCGTTTTGTGTTACATCTCTAGAATTAATTCACGTATAAAATAATCAAAACGCCATTTGTGCAAAAGAGTTACAAATTTGTCGCATTTCCAAATCCGAATCAATAATACACTTGGTGATCAAATCTGTCGCTGTAACAATTCCCACTAGACGAGTTCCTTCCATTACAGGTACCTTGTGGATCTTTTTCTCTTTCATCATTTCAGCAAGTTTTCTTGCAGTATCACTGGGACTAGATGTTATCAAGGGTACAGACATTACATTTTGTACTAGAGTAGATGATGACTTGTCAAGAGAGGCAATTCTTGTTACAAAATCTCTTTCTGTAATTATGCCAACAGGTACATTTTCTTTGGTAACAACCAAGCAACTAACTCCTTTATCTTCCATCATCTTAGCAGCCTCTTTGACTGTCAAAGATACATCAATTGAAACAACTTGTTTCTTCATCATATCTTTTACAAAAGTATCCATTACCACATGTTATTTTTCATTCCATAAAAATGTCGAATTTGATTATCATTTGCGATAATCAATTACACCAGAATACATGCCTAGATTTTTTTATGAAAGATGATGATTTCAATACCAGAGATTGTCATGATTTAAAAATTGGTATATTGTTTTATTTTCCAAAAAATCTCATACGACAAATTATAGGGTCTGGCGGATTCAGATACTAGAATGGGCTTATTTTGGGTCCTTTTGTTCATAAAAATGGAAGACAACTCGAACGATTAAGAAAGCGTGATTTGTTGAAAAAAGTTTGAGCAACAACCGAGTTATACAAAATCAAACAGGACTGAAAACTCTAGATTAAATGCTAGTTTTAATTGCATTTGCAGCATCTATCAGTCGGGCTTTTTGTGATGATGTTAAATGATGGTTTTGGTTCACTTGATTGATGAACATGCCTAATTTCCCGTATGCGGTTTTACCATTATTTGGATTGGGATCATTGAGAATTTTACGTGCATCTTCAAGTATGTTTGTATTTACGCCAAATTTATTTCCTAATTTTATCAAGTCATTCATTGGCTGTCCAGATGTTTTAATTGGTTCTTTTTTATCAATAATAGAATTGTCAGCATCCGCATCTTGTTTTAAGAGACCGATTCCTGCTTTACTCATAGATTTTTGCCAATTCTCCATAAACTGACTCATGATGTGATCATTTGAATTTTTCAACATATTTGCCATAGACTTCATGGTATTTGCATTGAAGATCATTGGTTGCCCTATGAAGAGATTCAAAGGCATCCCTCCAGTTCTGGAGTGATTTGTTGTATTCTATCCACATTTGATTCCAATCTTGAGGCGGGTTTTCTTTTGACATGAAAATAGTATGGCAGTATTACTTGATAAGACTATTGATGATTCAAATTAAAAATAATTCTATTGCCAAGAAACAATTTGTTATAATTCAACTAGTATTTCATAGAAACTTTTCTTGTCAAACTAAAAGATGACTATAATTTGCAAGTCATAGGTCCAAATCACATAATTTCCAGGCATCATTTTAAAATAATTTCAGATACATCATGAATTCACATAGAAAAAATAACATACGAACTATTCTTGTCAGATTTATCTATCGGGCAATGTATCTCAAAAGAGTTGTCTGAAGGTCTGATAAAATCTCTTGAAGAGATCACCACAAGTCGCAAGAGGTCAGGGATAGGGCAACTAGAGTACATTCTAAGTGTTCTAAAACAAGGCAGTCCAATTTTCTTAAATGTTAAAGATAAGGGAATTTTGATGGCAGGAGAAATCTCTGATAGTTCCACGCGCTCAGAAGGTAGACTTGATCTGCGTAGAATGGACAGGCAGGAGAGAATACTTCGAGTTCTCGAGAGATTTACAAACGAATTTGAGGCACTTGCTCTTCCGTTAAATGCAACCATCAAAGAATATGTTCTTTTCATGGTTCGTTTGTTTCAAGCTTGCTCGCAAGTTAAAAGAAGGACATCAAAAGAGCTTGATTTTTGCTCAAACACTTGCCAAGTTAAACCACATGTTTGTTAGCCATCCAGTACAACATAGTAAACGTGCAATCAATGATCCTCTGGAACTTCTCTTTCTTGTAACCGAGTTTATAATTGAGGCAAGTAAAAGTTTAGAGTCTTCTTACAAGCTTGACGATATTACAAAATCACAGTTTGTCACTCTGACGGAAAAATATTGTATAGATTCAGAAGATCCATTACTAGATTTAGTTAAAGACTTGGTTGATATTCCAAAATTTAGGCTCAACGTTGTAGTAGGGCAAGAACATAAAAATCTCGTAGGAGATATACTTCGATACTGCTTTCCAAAAATGTTAACCAAGATCAGGATTGATACCATGAGAAAACTTTTGGGCAAGATTGTATCTGGAGAAGACGATGCCATGGTTTTGGCTCATTACAATACCTTAAAGTTGATACTAGACAGCAATGACTTTGGCGAGATATCAAAACTTGCAAATCAAGAGATTGTTAAAACTAGACATAATAGATTTGTTGGCGGCATTTTAGATGAATTATCTGCCATGAATAAGTCTTAATTCCCCTTTAAGATATCATTCAAAATAATTGCAAGTTTTTTTAAAAAACGACTTATTCTTAGTTTAAAAATAGTGGATCGGGCCGGACATGCTACCATACAGTGCATTTTTGTGTTCCAAAGTCTCATACAAAAATTTTCAGATGCGGACTTGGGGAAATTCAGTTACTAATATGGGCTAATTTTGGGCCCACTTTGTGCGTAAAACAATCAAAATATCAGATAGATCCAATTTATTTCACAATTAAGATATCTAGCACTCTAGCATCAAACCATGAAACCTGTTAGGTTAAAGAAAAATAATCAACACCAATTTGGTTGATCAACTTTTGTATTCTTTCGTAATCCTTTACAAATTGTTCTCCTTTTCTCGTAAGAGTGATTCCATTGTAGCGCAGTATCAAGCTTCTTTTCTTTTAGGTTTTTCAGATAGTTTGACATGGCATCATATGATAAATTACTACGAAATTGAACTCTAGTTGGTCTTACAATATCAGCACTCTCACTTTCTTGTATTATTGAATTCAATATGCCATAGTAAATCTCTAGTTTATTTCGGCGTTCACGTCTTTGGGCAGTTTCAATTCATTCATCACTCATATAATTACAATTTAGTCTGTTCAAGTTTCCAATAGTTTCTTCGATCTATGATTATTTGTTTTTCATTTCCTAGCACGATCTTTTGTTGTGTGCTTAGAGTAGATTCACGAAGTTGAGCAATTATCGGATCAATTCTCTCATTGAAGAATTCAACTGATTCAGTTACAAATTCCGCATTAGATACCTCTCTTTTCATTTTATACTATACATCGTAACACTATTTAGATTAAGTCATGTCATATGAAATTTTATGCAACTTATAACTGTAGAAAATTTATCGGGATCTAAAAAAGAACCATTGCAGTTTAGACGATTTTCCCAAGTGTAGATCATCTTTTTATTTTATGAAGTTATATAGACGCAAGGTAGCAACCAGTGGGATAATGCACTGATGGGCCTGTGCCATATTGGTGAAGGAGTAGTTTGGGGATCCTGTAATTTCCATGCATTGCTACCGATTTTAATAAAAGTTTGAAATATTATTTTTCAGTTCAACATCGGATCAATTTGATTCCTTTTAACAACCACATCATAGGATTCACATACTAACATGTAATAATTTCAGACTCTTACAAGTCTGAATTTATGAACGCTTGATGGCTCGTTTGACTGATTCCCGATTCTTCAAAAGATAACATGTAGAACCGCTAGATTTGAAGTTCACTTTTACTATACTGCTTGTAACTAACCTGACAAGTTTTGCAGGATGAGTCTCTACATCAAACCATTGCCAACCCTGGTATTGCTTGTTGGATAGATTCTCCTCCTCTTTTTGTACGGCTAGTTGAAGCGTCTTAAGATATTCAGGTTTCTGAGAGAGTAGTTGTACTGTGTTATTGAAATCTTGCATGGATACACATACATATACATACATGCACATATACCTTTTTCTCATAAACAATTAAATGCATATTACACAAATTTAGCCTCAAAGATCCATTCTATGAAAAATAATTTCGACAACATCATGGGATCAACACTGGCTGACAATAATGAATAGTGATCTTGTTTTATTTCAAATTCCAATTCTGCTGTTCATAACAGGGGCACTATCTGGTCTATTATCTCGAAATAGCAGACTTGCACGACCAATGACCTTCATTCCTGCCATGGTTGGCTCGATTTTCACTATCATGTTTTCCGTTGATATCATAACTGGTACATCATTAAAGTTAGCAGTACCAAACATACTTCCTTTCTTTAATCTTGAGATCTTTGTTGATGGTGTATCCGCATTTTTCATGTTAATAATTGGAATAGTGTCATTTGCTGTTTCATTATATTCAATCGGATATTCAAAGGAATATGAAACTAAAAAAAGAATATCGGCTTTTGGATTTCTTTTCAATATTTTTATTTTATCAATGATTCTTGTTGTGTCATCAAACAACGCATTTTTCTTTTTGATATTTTGGGAATTAATGTCACTAGTTTCATTCTTCCTGGTAATCTATGATCATGACAAGGAAGAGAATCTAAAGTCAGGAATTACATATCTTGTGATGACACACTTTGGAACCGCTCTTATTTTTGTGTCATTTTTACTTGGATATATTCAGACAGGTAGTTTTAGTTTTGATTCGCTACGTGAATCATCTGCTTCATTTCCATTGTTGGTAAAAAATCTCGTATTTGCTTTTGCATTTATTGGATTTGGAGTAAAAGCCGGAATTGTTCCATTACACACTTGGCTACCTCATGCACATCCATCTGCTCCCAGCAATGTTTCAGCACTAATGTCGGCAGTTATGATAAAAATGGGAATTTATGGAATAATTAGAACAGTTTTTGAGTTTTCAGGCTTTGGTGCATCCCCTGACTTTGCATGGTGGGGAGTCATCATGATTGCCGTAGGTTCCATATCTGCAGTAAGCGGAGTGCTATATGCAGTAATTGAGCGTGACATAAAACGAGCCCTTGCCTATTCCAGTATAGAGAACATAGGGATAATTCTAATCGGTTTGGGACTCTCAGTAGTCTTTGCAGCATATCACCTTGTAGCACTCTCTGTCTTGGCCTTGGTTGCAAGCATGTATCACACCATAAACCACGCAGTCTTCAAGGGATTGCTTTTCATGGGTGCGGGATCTGTTGTATATGCTACCCATTCTAGAAACATCGAAGATCTCGGTGGAATCATCAAGCAGATGCCTTGGACTTCGTTGCTATTTCTAATTGGTGCGGTTTCAATAGTTGGATTACCACCCTTCAATGGTTTTGTAAGCGAATGGTTGACGTTACAGGCTTTTCTTTCAAGTTATCAAATTCCGTCTACAGTACTGCAAATATCTATTGCATTTGCAAGCTTGCCCTTTGCACTCACAATAGGAATTGCATCTGCAACATTTGTTAGATTGTTTGGAATAACATTTCTTTCAAGAGCAAGAAGTAAACATGCTCTTAACATCAAAGAAGTACCACGTAGTATGATTGTTGGAATGGCAGTGTTAGCAGCTGCGTGTATCTTACTTGGAATACTTGCATCTTTAGGAATTTCATTGATAAGTTCTGCATTCCATTTACCTTCACAACCTGCCAGTCCACTAGATACTATAACGTTACAAAACAATGCAAAGAATGCAGTGCATCTCTCTCTGCCATTTGTTCTGATATTGTTCTCAGCCATAGCAGTTGGTGCGTTTGGTTTTATTAGAACAATTGGTGGAAAAACAAGCAAGACAACCTATGGAACATGGAATTGTGGATTTGGAAATCTAAATGAAAAAATGGAATATACTGCAACATCATTGTCTCAACCAATACGTGCTGTTTTCAAGGTTTTTTTCAAACCGCATAATGTTACAAGCAAGGAATTTTTTGTGTCAACAAATCAATACTTGATCAAATCCATCAAATTCAATTCTATGACAAAAAACATCTTTGAGGAAAACCTGTACCAATCAATAATCGCTTCCACTCTTAGAGTCATGGATAAAATACGAAGAATCCAGACTGGAAAGATAAATTCTTACTTGCTCTACATAATGATAACTGCAGTCTTACTTCTCTTGTTTGTGAGGTTGAGCCATTAATGCCCAGCCTTGTAGAGATTGTAATTGGTATAGTCCAAGCTCTTTTCATCATTGCGTTTTCACCTCTGATGGTTGGAATAATGAACAAAACCAAGGCAAGAACGCAAAAAAGAATCGGCTCAAGTGTATTTCAGCCCTATTATGACCTCGTGAAACTTTTACGCAAAGATGAGGTAGTGTCAGACCAGAGTTCGTGGATCTTCAGATCATCTCCCTGGATTAACTTTGTAGCAATAGGTACTGCAGCATTTTTTATTCCCATATTTATTTCATATTCACCATTTGGATTGGTGGGGGACATACTGTTAGTCATTGGCCTGTTTTCACTTGCTAGATTTTTTACAATGTTGGCAGGTCTTGATGTGTCTAGTTCTTTTGGCGGATTTGGAAGTAGTAGAGAAATGATGATGTCTATGCTTTTAGAACCAGCATTATTTCTTACAATATTTGTTGTATCTCTCACATATGGAGGATCAAACATCAGTGGCATAGTAACTGCATCTGCAGATTCTTCATTGATTTTACATCCACAACTAATCTTTGCATTGATTGCAATGTTTGTAATTACGTTGGGTGAAACGGGTAGATTGCCATTTGGTAATTCATCAACACATCTTGAACTCACCATGATTCATGAAGCAATGGTTTTAGAATATTCAGGTAAGAGTCTAGCCCTCATAGAATGGTCATCTGCAATAAAGCAACTCATACTGTTATCATTAATTGTCAACATCTTTGTACCGTGGGGAGTCTCTTCATCTATATCAACGCCATTACTTACAGCAGGACTGTTATTGTTTATTGTAAAAGTTTCATTGCTTGCTACATCCATTGCATTTCTAGAATCAAGAGTTGCAAGGTGGCGTCTTTTCAGATTGCCGGATTTGATTGCAATGGCAATTGCTAGTTCCATGATTGGAGTTGTGTTTTTCTATCTTTAGATGATAATTATGGACACAAATCAAATCATGATATTTTCTGGTGCAATTCTTCTCATTGCTACCTTTGGCATTGTCACAAGACGTGGATTTGCTGATTGGCTTGATGCGTATAGGTATCAATCAATTGCCCTTGCTGCAATAACTGCTCTAATTGCATATGTTACAGGAATTTGGGAAATCTACGTTGCTGCAGGTCTTACCCTTGTAATAAAATCAATAATCATTCCCAAAGTCTTACTTTACGTAACAAGAAATCTTGAGATTGAATTTAAGGTAGAGACAAATCCGTACGTAAGTCTCAGGGCATCAGTAATAATTTCCGCATTTCTTGTTGCCTTGTCATATTTTCTAACACAGCAAATACCGTTCAAGTCAGATCCAATAGTGAGCACTTACTTGCCAATATCTATCGCATTATTTCTCATAGGTCTTTTTGTAATTGTAAACAGGAGATCTGCACTCAATCAAGTAGTTGGTCTTTTGATAATAGAAAACGGACTCTTTCTTTTCACTCTGACATTGACACATGGTGTATCACTCATCATCGAAATGGGCATTTTTGCAGACATATTGGTTGGAATTGTAATCTCATCCATATTACTGCTCAGGATTAGTCGCACATTTGATAGCCTAGATGTTGGAAAACTGCAAAACTTGAGGGATGACTAGATGGAGTTGACAGATCTTTTCAGCGGATCAAATGCTACTATACTTGCACTACTTTTGACTCCAGTTATCGGAGCAATTCTTGTTACTATAGTAAAGCAAAAAAGAATATCTGAGATTGTAACAGTATCCTCTGCATTTTTGATTCTGATACAAGTATTTTTTATTGTATCCAAAATCATTAGCGAAAAAACAATCACGGCATTTGGCAATACATTTTACATCGATTCATTTGGAGCCATAATACTTTTACCAATATCTATTGTCGGTTTTGTTTCTGCAATGTATTCTGTAAATTACATGGGAAGACAGTATGACAACGGAATGATTGACATGAAACATGTCACAAGATACTATCAAGGCCTCAATGTTTTTCTGTTGACTATGCTTATTGTTCCAATTGCAAACAACATGGGAATAATGTGGGTTACAGTAGAAGACTACCACACTTGTCTCTGTTCTTTTGATAATGTTATATTTCAAACAAAATGCTATCGAATCGGCATGGAAGTACCTGATAATTGCAACGGTCGGATTATCTTTTGCCTTGATAGGCATAACATTTTTTTATTATGCAAATATCAATGTGGCAAATTCAGCAGATCCAATGAACTGGACTGGTATGTTGCATAATTCAAAACTCTTTGATCCTAATCTGGTTAAGACTGCATTTGTTTTTGTACTGATTGGTTTTGGCACAAAGGCAGGTCTTGCTCCAATGCACACTTGGCTTCCTGATGCACATAGTGAGGCACCAACACCAGTTAGTGCATTATTGTCTGGAGTTCTCCTAAATTGTGCTTTTTACTGCATAGTACGTTTTCACATAATTAGCAGTAGTACCATAGGCCCTGCATTTTCAAGTCAACTTTTGATTATACTTGCTGTGATCTCTGTAGGAATAGCGGCGGCATCCATCTACTTCCAAAAGGACATGAAACGAATGCTTGCCTTTTCAAGTGTAGAACACATGGGTTTGATATCACTAGGAATTGGATTTGGGGGTCTACTTGGTGTCTATGGCGCCCTGCTTCAGATAATCAATCATGCCATAGTCAAGCCAATGATGTTTTTTGCAAGTGGAACAATTACCCAGAAATATGAGACAAAGGCAATTTCAAAAATAACTGGAGTTATCAAGGTGATGCCAGCCTACAGGTGTTTTGTTTTTGATTGGAGGGCTTGCCTTGGTAGGAATGCCACCATTCAATATTTTCTTGAGTGAGTTTTTGATACTTGGTGCAGGTCTTAAGTCAGGACAATTTCTTGCTACATCATTTGTAATAATTTTCCTTGTTATCACATTTGCTGTATTTCTCAGACATGTAATCAGAATGGTTTTTGGAAATCCATCTCCTGAAATAAAAAACGATTCCATGGGAAAACTTGCCATAATTCCAGTGGTAATTCTTGGATCTCTTGTACTCATACTTGGAGTATACATCCCAGAACAGTTACAGACACTTGTACACAATGCATCTGGTATAATTAATCAAGGAGGAACTCCATGAATAAAATCTGGATAGAAAAATACAAGAAAGATATCCTAGGAAAATTTGAAAATAAGATAGACAAGATAAGGGAAAACTATAACGAACTACATCTTTTTTTGAAGAGTGAACAAGACATACCTGAAATTTGTAATTACATCTATAATAATTTAGGTACACGGCTTGCCACAATAATCTGTACTGATGAGCGAAAATTAGGAAACGGTTTTATGATTCGTCATGTTTTTGGAAAAGAAAATGGAGAAGATGTGTTTATTGTTGTTACTTCAAAGATAGATGAATCTATTTTGTCATATCCAAGTATTGCCATGACAGTTCCTGCTGTGACTCTTCATGAACGTGAGATACATGATATGTTTGGAATTATATCAATTGATAATCCAGATACTAGACCCCTTGTTTTACATGACCATTGGGGCAAGGACATATTTCCACTGAGAAAAGACTTTGATCTAAACACAAAGATCCCAAGACAAGAAAGAGAATATCCATTTCTTAAGGTGCAGGGAGAAGGAATCTGTGAGATACCTGTAGGACCAGTTCATGCTGGAATCATAGAGCCTGGTCATTTTCGGTTTAGCGTCATGGGAGAAAATATAATTAATCTAGAAACACGCCTATTTTACGCCCACAAAGGAATCGAAAAGCTTGCAGAATCCATGAAAATTGACGATCTCCTGCTTTTATCTGAGCGAATTGCAGGAGATGAATCAATAGCAAATTCTACTGCTTTCTGTCACGCCATAGAAAAGATTGTCAGCATTACAATCCCAAAGAGAGCCCAGCAGATAAGAACAATCTTTGGAGAGTTGGAAAGGCTTTACAATCACATGGGTTCATTGGCAGGGATTTCATCAGATGTTGGTTTTCCATTTGGTTCAGCAAGACTCAACATACTCAAAGAGAGATTGATGAAGCTTAAATGAGTCACTTAGTGGAAGCAGAATTCTTTTTGGAGTAAACAGAATTGGTGGAGTAAGATGTGACATTACTGATGAAGGTAAAAAAATAATCACAGAATTCTCAGAATCCATTTTGTCTGATTTTGAAAATATTATAATACTTCTTAAATCAAAATCATCCTTTATTGATAGACTAAAAGATACCGGAATAATATCAAAGCAATTTGCACAAGATCTTGGAGTAGTAGGAGTTGCTGCAAGATGTATTGGAATAGATGTTGATACAAGACGTGATCATCCATATTCTGCATATTTGTTGCACAAGAAAGAATCCCCACATGATGTAATGCAACATGAGATATCCATGCAAAAAAGAAAAGGAGATGTCTTGGCAAGATTTGAAGTTAGGGTGCAAGAGGTACGAGAGTCATTTGACATCATAATCTCATCGCTTAATTTAGAAAATGATGGTCTATACATAAACATGCCACAAAATCTAGAACCATTCAGATCTGCTTTAGGGTATGCAGAGTCACACAGGGGACAAACAGTTCACTGGGTCATGGTAGGGGAAAATAATTCCATATTCAGATACAAGATAAGAACAGCATCATTTTTCAACTGGCCAATAATCGAACAAGCGGTACTAAACGATATTGTTCCAGATTTTCCATTAGTCAACAAAAGCCTAGACTTGTCTTATTCGGGGAATGACCTATGAAGAAAAAATCGGATAAGGAGATACTGGGAAATGACATTGAAACAGTCAGGAATATAGATAATCGATCTATTTCATCAAATTACAGGGGCAGTATTTCATTTAACGTGGTGCCTTTCAATGGAAATACGGAAGCGGTTCTAGATTCATGCCCCACTAGAGCGTTATTTATAGCACAAGATGACAAACAGGCAATAATTGCAGTAGACCACGGTAAATGCATAATGTGTGGGCATTGCAGCCAAGTAGCACCAGAATTTATTACTATTCAAAGCAAGCCTGCATCTCCAGTTAAAATCAAAAACCAGTTATCAGAATATTCCAATTTTCAGATCCAATCTGAAAAATCATTTGAAGAAATTGGAAGTGAACTCAGAGAAAAAATAAAGAAAATGTTTGGACGTTCACTTGCCATACGTGAGATTGATGCAGGATCATGTAATGGCTGTGAAATAGAAATTATAGCCCTCAATAATCCCATATACGACATTGAAAGATTTGGAATTCATTTCGTTGCATCGCCAAGACATGCCGATGTCTTGTTAGTGACAGGACCCGCTTCAAAGAATATGGAATCGGCTTTACGACAAACCTATGAAGCAACACCTGGTCCTAAAATTGTAATTGCCGTGGGTGCCTGTGCATGTAGTGGAGGCATATTTGGTGACACATATGCGACAACAGGTGGAATTGACAAGGTTGTTCCTGTTGATGTTTACATCCCAGGATGCCCTCCAAGACCAGAAGTACTGATTCAAGGATTGTTGTTACTATTGACAGGATGATTGCAAATGGGAAATAAGGAGATTTACTGCTCCACCTGTAAGAAAAATCTAGGTAGATATAACGAGAAATATTTTTCTGATGAAAAATTAAACGCAATTATTGCAAATAATCATGATCAACACATACGGGAGGGACATAGTGTGATAATTTTAAGACCATAAAATACGTCAACTTCAGTTTTTAGAATTTACACAATTTTATAAATAATGAGAAATGGTTGATGAATCAGTTCATCATTAATTTAAAAAAATTGAATTTGAATTCATCGATGTTGTATATCTTGTCAGTTTCCAACATTATTGCATCTAAAACATCATCATAGTTATCTTCGTATACTTCTTTCATCACAATTTTCAAGTATTCAAGGTGATCTATGCACTCTTTAATTCCACAGTGATAATAGGCATCAAGCTTAGTCAATACCAATGAGTATGGTACATCCTCTCGTTTCATCAAAATGAGTTCAATGTAGACGATAAAAGCAGTCTTGTCACCATCACTAATAAAAATCATAGATGGTTGAGTCATTAATGTATGATAACGACATGTGTTGAAATATTTGGTTTGTTTCAAAATAAACAAACATAGCCTTTTGAATCCATTCCACATAATGGATAATGCAGACCTATACCAAAACAAAAACGGTTCCTGTTCTAGGTTGTTTGTCACCTAGACCATGAATCAGAGTCTGCTATTTTTTTAAATTATATTCAAAACATAATATCCTGTCAAATAATGGGAACTTTGATCCTGCAAATAGGACACCATTCATACCTTAACGTATAATCATCACATTCAGGGTTAAGACATTTAGATTCTCTTCTGCAACGAGGACAGATGTGATTTTTCGTTACAATCCTCTACTAGCATTTTGTATTAAGGTTAGGCATTTGTTCCTACTTTCTTGGAGATTTTAGAACAACTGTCAACAATGACACTCCGTATACCATGCCATTAATTCCATAAAACAACGCCCAATGCATATCGGTCTTTTGTGTACAATTCTGATTACCATCAAGGGAATAATTTGGGATGGATTCTTGGCATTTGAAATTGGTCAACTGGTCATACCATACATACGAAAATGGGATAAACGATACCACTAGAGCCACTAGAATTAACATTTTAACTTGAGGCGATTTTTTAGTTTGTTCCCACATGATAGTATCTTGACTTTATCTATCAGGCAGTAATGTTTGATAAATGTTCGGTATTTTACAGATACCCGTATATCTTGGAATGACGTATTATTACCCATGTCTTCATACACAGGCTCATATGAAACACGAAAACAACATAGCGAATATCTTCCAATAGCAGTAGCAATTATGATTGCTTGCTGCCTGGTGACGATATTTGTTATCAATCCCCAAAGCGGAGGATATGGAGGAGGCACAAACCAACTTGCATTCTTTGAGGGTGCAGGATTGATCTTTGCTGGCGTCCTAATCGGATATATTGCTCTAGTCTTCCGAGCAGTCTAGAATAACTCGCAAAAAAACTGGACGTATGTATGTCAGTTAAGACTGAAATTTTAATTTGTTAGATTATGATATGATGCAATAATTTTGTGTGGAATAAAAAAATAATTTACGATACCAACGGTCTTCCACATTTAGAGCAGACAACATGTAACATCTCCATGAACACCTTCTGCTTTATGTCAACCTCGATACATTTCCTGCCACCTTCTTTGCAAAAATGGCAAAATTCTTCTTTCATGACATAATTACGTCATTCCAAAATAAAAACATGATCAGAGAAAAATCAAGTTAAATATTTCAAAGTGTATAATATAGTATGATATCAAAACGCAAGATGTATGATGTCAAAGCAGACTCTACAATGGATAGTACAAGTTCTAAAAGAAAACCCATCACTGCACAAGATTACAAAAAGATGTTACAAGACAGATTGTATGAGCTTGAATCCAAATCTATGCCAGCAACATAGATTCTTCTATTTTTTGTAAAATCAGATCTTGCACCATATGATACGATGATCAGATTTATTAGGAAATGACACATACTATACCCAGATGTAGCATGTCCCAAACTATCGAGGCTATGCACCTTGATGAGCAAATGTTAGGGGAAGGAATTGATTTTGTCGGATTGATTACCAAAAACGGCCGTCTTGTAGACTGTAACAATACAAACACACTCAACTTATCCCCCGAACAAAAGGAGATGTTTTTCATGTCATGCTCTTTGCAACAGAGAATGAATCAAGACTATGACGAGGATTTTGGGCAGGTCAAATATTCGGTAACAGAGAGAGAAAATCACAGAATAATTACAGTTCCGCAAGAATCCGACACGCTAATTTTTGTAATGGATAACGATGGCAAGTTTTTATCACGTGTAAAAAGTATCTTAAAGGCAATAAAACACGCAAAATCCTTCAAACAAGATTCAAGAAAGATATGACATGAACATTTACGATACAAAGAGCATCCAGTGTTCCAAGTGTGGCAAATTCATAGGTGAGATTGATTATGATGCAGTTGTTATACTTCCCAAATGTGGAAAATGCGCAGATCCAATTCCAGAAGGAGATGATAAAATGTCATATCTAAAATCTAGATATTCAAATCAACAGTCAGAAAACATCTTGGTCCATTGAGAATTTAACTTTCAAGCACAAAGCAAATACTTTGCCAGATCTCTTGTGGTGACCATTCCCACGATTATGCCATGTTCCAATATTGGAAGGTGATCAATATTGTGTATTCCCATCATGTCTGATGCTTCTTGGATACTTTGAGTTGCACTTGCATAAATTAACGGTCTTGATGCAAGAAAACTCAATATCAGGCTCTGAGCAGGTATGTTTAGAAATGCAACCAGACGCGCCAAGTCTCTTTCTGTAACTATGCCAAAGGGTTTTCCATATGCAGTTATTATGACACTTCCAATTCTTTTTTTCATCATGGTTACAGCTGCATCATGTGCAGTTTTTGTATGATCCAATGTTACAACATATCGTGTCATGACATCTGCCATTGTAATGCGTTTAGATCTAATAATTCCTTCAAACACATCCACAATAATATCATCTGTAATGTCTAGTTTCTTGTCGGATTCATCTTTATGAAAACTTTCAAGTGCTATTCCCATAGCATCTATACGGCTTCCTGCCCATTAAGCATTTTTTCACCACAATTGATCGTCTATGCAGAAACTAATTGGCGTGGCTTTTGTTTGGTAAAATAATCCACAATGCATGCTTCATGAGTATAACCGAAATTATTGCAGTGATTTTGGCAAAACCAGCAAGTACCTTTACGATATTGCGGTGATTCTTTTTGAGGCATTTTTTGATTTGAGTGAGATTCCATTCTCAATCTCCTCCTCCAGTATCACATCCGCATAGTCCAAACTCGTCAATTTTTCTTCCACATAAATCACACTCTTCAAGAAATTGTATCTCCCATGGTTCTTTCAAATAAAGGCGAAGGTGATCATTGATCTCTTTTGGAATGACGCTTTGAAGAGCCATCTCTACTCCCAATTATCCAGCAACTTGAGACAATAGTTGCATATTGGATAACCATTTTCTTCTTCAAATTCTATTTTACACCTTTTACAAATCTTTGATTTTCTTAGTGTAACTAATTGCAAATTGCGTCACCGCCAATCTTGATACTACATCTGCCAGTAAATTCAAAAAAATCTATACTAAACACTGAGAAATGATTCAGAAAATAATTTTTAGCGACATCGTATGTCATGTGCTAATTCTCCACATACTATACGTCATCGTCCCTATTAAACTGGCTTCTACTAAAATGAAATCAAATCTTCAAGTAAAACAGATCTGAAATAAAAAAGACAGAGATTTTAAGAATTATTCTATTCTCTTGTAAATTGCTTTAAAATCTTCTGCAATCCGGTATGAAATATTTTCAAGATGTGTAACCTCAGTCATGTTAGACTTGCCAATACCTATCTGTCTCATCATGGTATTACATTTGTGAACTTGCATGTGATCTGCGTCTATATCTTTATTTGACCAAGCCTTGAAGCAATCACTAAAATCAAGACAAAAGTTCAAAATTATCAATTCCCAATCCTTGTTTGATGTAGGATACCCAATACCATGTGCAATCTCCCGAAATTCATTACTCTTGTCATTGAGTAACATTTTAAGGGATTTGTGGGCTTTATTTGCATCATAATTATCAAGTGCGTTTGTGCCTTGCATGTAAAGCGTTTTGGCAATACTCTGTTTTATCTCTTTTTCAGGGAAGTTTCATCTATTGACATGAACTAATTTTGGGCTCACGCTGTGCGTAAGTTTTCCTGAAAAAATAAAAATATCACTAATTGTGGTGTTGCCAAGTTAGTGGGCATGCGATTAATTTTTCTGCGTGTCAAGGTCGGGATATTCTGTGAAATAAGTTAATAGAAAATGTGCAGTAATCAAGCATCATAGAATAGATCTAGTGGATTTTGTTCCAATTATTCCATATCAGATTTGTGTATTTCCAAGGCCTATTTTACATGCTTAATGGAACCATAAAAAGAACTCTAGAATAGCGGATCGGGCCGGACACGCCATTGTACAGTGTATTTTTGCGTTCCTTCATGCCTAATTTCCCATTGGAAAGTGCCGAGTTTTCATATTTCCAAAATAACGATATAGACAATTATTCACCCCGTATCTTATGTAGTTCTAAGCATTCTACTGTCAAGATCTTTATGAAATCACATAGTAAAATAAAACTATGAGTAAATCAGAGATGTTAAGTGAAAGGACAAACAAGCCAGAGGCAAAAGAAATCTATGCAGCATATAGACAGAATGCAAGTCGTTACTTTGAAGAAGCTTGAAAAAAATGTAACGCAATGTATGGAAGCAGTGTCTCAACTACAACAGGAATTTATCTTGGCATGCAAGAGTACAATGGACAATACATTGGCATCCCAGCATGAAATGATTACAAAGAGCGGACTAGGATCAAATCTTCCACAGTCTTATCTAAAATCAATTAATGATGCAACAGAAGAGTTTGTAAAGAATAGTTCTTTGCAGAACAAGGCGATAATAACTGCAATAGATGCATCAAAACAGAACATCAAGACATTCCGTGACAACTTTAAGACATTTACAACTATGGACCCAAGATTAATCCAGCCATGGTTTTCAGCCTGGAAGCCTTCACGAAATCCATAGATCTCTCTTTTCTTTTTATCGTGTGATTCTCATGAAACTGTTACTTCTCCTCCATGCTAACTGGAGATATTTTTTAATTCCCGATATGAGAAGTTTTAAACTCAATTCCAATAACTGGATTTATAGTCATGGAAAAAACTAATCAAAAAACCTCGGTGAGTAAACCAGTCATGCAATTATTAGAAAAATTAGAAACAAGTTCTACTGGACTCTCAAATGAACAGGTCATTACAAGATTAAAAAAATTTGGTCCAAATCAATTAAAAAAACAAAAAAAGTCTGATGCTTTTTCACTTTTCCTATTACAATTTAAAAGTCCAATTATTATCATTCTTCTTTTTGCTGCAGTATTATCATTAGTTTTACAGGATTCTACTGATGCCATAATCATATTTGTTATTATTTTTGTAAGCAGCATGTTAGGGTTCTTCCAAGAACACCGTGCAACAAATGCAGTAAAAAAATTACTTGCAATGGTTAGAATAACATCCATTGTTATTCGAGATGGCATTCAAAAGGAAATTCCTTCTGAAGAAATTATACCTGGTGATATTGTTTTGCTTTCGGCGGGTAGCAAGATACCCGCAGATTGCATCATTCTCGAATCCCGAGATCTCTTTGTAAATGAGGCTGTTCTAACAGGAGAAACATTTCCTGTTGAAAAAACTCAGAATTGGATCTCAGTTGAAGTTCCAATATCCAAGAAAACTAATACATTATTCATGGGCACTAATGTGATAAGTGGCAATTCAAAAGCCGTAGTTGTTAAGACTGGACTTGAAACAGAATTTGGTAAGGTCTCATATCGCCTAAGATTCCGGCCACCCGAGACGGAATTTGAGTATGGTGTAAGAAAATTTGGCTATTTCTTAACCCAAGTGACGCTAATTCTTGTAATTGCAATCTTTGCAATTAACGTCTATCTTGCAAGGCCAGTTCTTGAATCTTTTTTATTTTCAGTAGCTCTGGCAGTCGGTCTGACTCCTCAGCTTCTCCCTGCAATAATTAGCATTAATTTATCCCATGGGGCAAGAAAAATGGCAAGATACAAAGTCATAGTAAAACGTCTGTCCTCTATTGAAAACTTGGGTAGCATGAATGTGCTGTGTTCTGATAAAACAGGTACACTGACTGAGGGAGTGGTTCACATCAAATCAAGCTTGGATGTAAAAGGAAACGAAAGTGATGAAGTGTTTTTTTACGCATATTTGAATTCGATTTATGAAACAGGTTTTACAAACCCAATCGACGAGGCAATCCGTTTCTATAAAATCCTGGATGTATCGGATTATAAAAAACTCGATGAGATTCCTTATGATTTTTCAAGAAAGAGGCTCTCCATATTAGTATCAAAAGACAATGAACAAATCATGATAACAAAGGGGGCCCTATCAAATGTATTATCAACATGCTCACATGCAAAATTTGAATCAGAGATAGTAGAGATAGAAAAAGTAAGAGAACAAATTCTACAAAAATTTACAGAACTAAGCCAGCAAGGATTTCGCGTTTTAGGCGTGTCATACAAGAACCTTGGTACTACAATCCTGAAAAAAGAGGATGAAATCAGCATGACATTTTTAGGATTTCTAGTTCTTTTTGACCCGCCAAAGGCGGGCATAATTAATACTATCAATCAACTCAAAGATCTTGGCATCTCTTTGAAAATAATTACAGGAGACAACAAACTGGTAGCAGAAAATCTTGCCAAACAGATAGGATTGACCAATCCGAAAATCTTGACCGGCCAAGAGTTAAGACAGATGACAACCGAAGCAATTATTCATAATGTAAATGAGGTGGATATTTTTTCAGATGTGGAACCAAATCAAAAAGAGCGAATAATTATTGCGTTAAAAAAGACTGGAAATGTCGTAGGATTTATGGGAGATGGGATAAACGATGCAACTGCACTTCATGCAGCTGATGTAGGTATCTCTGTTGATACAGCAGTAGATGTTGCAAAAGAAGCATCAGATATTGTTCTTTTGGAAAAGGATTTTAACGTACTAATTCAAGGAGTCGGGGAAGGAAGAAGGACATTTGCCAATACTCTCAAGTATGTGTTTATGGCAACCAGCGCAAATTTTGGCAATATGTTCAGCATGGCAGGAGCATCAACCTTTCTTTCTTTTCTGCCTTTGTTACCAAAGCAGATACTATTGACTAATCTAGTAACAGATTTTCCTGAGATGACAATATCTACTGACAATGTAGATAATGAAATGGTTTCATCACCCCATAGATTTGATCTAAAATTCATTAGAAAATTTATGATAGTATTTGGTCTTCTAAGTTCAGTTGCTGACTTTGCAACTTTTGGAACTCTTCTTGCATTTAGTAGTACGGTAGAACAGTTTAGAACTGCTTGGTTTATTGAAAGTGTATCATCCGCATCTCTTATTGTTTTGGCAATACGTAGTAGAAAATCATTATTTAGTGCAAAACCAAGCAAATATCTTCTTCTTACTACAATTGCCGCAGTATGTATTGTCAATATTATTCCCTATACATTCGTAGGCAAGGAATTTGGTTTTGTTCCAATTCCTATGTTGATTCTCATAATAATTGCAATCATAGTTGCTAGTTACATTACATCTGTTGAGATAGCGAAGAAGTCATTTTATAAAAAAGTCAAGATGTGACTTTAATCCAAATCTTTACGTTGATGAATTTAAGAGATATTGGAAATACGGTACTATCTTACAACATGGATTAGAAAATTGATTTAGATTTCTCTAGTTTAAAAAGTATGGACCGGGCCGGACACGCTACTGTACAGTGCATTTTTGCGTTCCATCTGTGCGTAAAATAATCAAAATATAGAATGTTACTCATTTTCATTATTGATAGTTTAATGGATGCTTAAATGGTAGATTTTCTTTTACAATTCATTGACAAAAAGAACAATAAGAAAGATCCTAGTTCCGATGGATGGTTCCAAATGTTCTTTTCAAGCACTAGATGAAGCAATAAATTTGGCAAGACAATTTGGTGCACAGATAACTGGACTTTATGTCTTGCAAGTTGCGTATGATAATCCCGACTTGATTTACGTCCAAGAAACCCAAAACCATCTAAAAAAGGTTGAAAAGTTTCTTGCTAATGCAGAAAAGCAAGTCATGAAAAACAAGGTCGTTTTTAAAAAAGAGACTTTGTTTGGGCATGAATCAAAAAAGATTGTTGATTTTGCCCAAAAAGAAAAATTTGATCTCATAGTAATAGGTTCAAGAGGACTAAATCCAATAAAGAAAATGATTCTTGGCAGCGTAGCAAATTCTGTTGTCAACAAGTCCAAAATTCCAGTACTTGTTGTAAAATGATAAAGCCATCTGATTTGTATGGCAGACTATTATCATTGGGAACTTTTGTAGAATTTGCGTAGCAGACAAACCTTGAGTATGTCATTGATAAAAAACGATACAACAAAAGAATAAACCAGTATGACAAGCAATGGAATATAGCCAAGAGGGGCAAGCTCCTCAAAGCCCAGTAATGATATTGCAGATACAATCGAGATCTCAACAACGGTTGTAATTAACAAAACGTTGCTTGGCCTTGACTTCCAAAAATGATCACGCTCACGTACTATCATCAGACTAAACAGTGATTCTATGACAAGATATGCAAAAGTAAAGGTATAGAGTTTGCCTGTATTGTTTCCTAACCCAAAGTATGTCAGACCCGTCATGGTCAGTATTACTCCCTCTATCAGGGCAAGTATCGCAAGTGGTACTCCAACCTTGAATAACCATGAGGTATCAAGCGAGTCGGGCCTCTTTGAATATCTGACGTTGTCAGTCGATATTGACATTGTGGCAAAATCTGCAAAAAATATCCATAGCACCATGCCAAATATCGAGACCACCATATGGCGGGTAAGAAATAGCATGACAACAATGTACCCCACCGTGAATGTCTTTTTGGTTATCATGTTAAGCACCCAGCTGAAAATTCTTTGGTAAATAGCCCTGCCCGTCTTTATCATGGCAAGTATGCCTCCAAGGCCCTCGGTTACAAGTACGGCACTTGCCGAGTCCTTTGCAATATCTGTTGCACTGCTAACGGCAATTCCTACATCTGCTTGTTTCAGTGCAGGCGCATCATTGACGCCGTCACCGGTCATTCCAACAATATGTCCTTTGCTCTGCAGACTCTTGACTATAGCATACTTGTCCTCAGGATAGATCTCAGCCATACCGCTACTTTCTTCTATCATAGAGCATGACAAGCTTTGATTCTGCGCATCACGTATGTCGGGCATTCTGATGATGTTACTTCCAAGACCTATCTGTGGTGCAATGTTTTTTGCGATTGGAAGCGCGTCTCCTGTAAGCATCTTGACGGAAATGCCAAAGTTACCAAGCTGGAGGACGGTCTCACGAGAGTCAGGTCTTATCCTGTCGGCCACTCCTGCAAGACCGACAAGCTCGAATCCTACCCCATAATTTTCTTTGGCAACAGCTATTACTCTCAGACCTTTTGCTGAGAGAGTCTCTACCTCCTTGCTCAAGGCTGTGACCTTTTCATCTGATATTTTACAACAAGAGCAGATGGCCTTGAATGAGCCTTTCCTTACATGAAATTTTTCATCAGATCTCTTAACTGTAGATTCCGTCATCCTAGTCTGCGGATCAAATGGCACAAATTCTGTCTGGGAATAGCCATCAAGTGACACATTGGCCGCTTTAGCTGCTGCTAAAAATGCCAAATCTATTGGATCTTGATTTGCCTCGTTTGAGGCAAGTGCGCCATAAAGTATTACATCGTTTTTTTCAAACATGTTGACTGGATTTTCTTCTTCCACGAATAGTTTGTTCATTGTCATTGTACCGGTCTTGTCAGCGCAAAGTACGTCAATCAGAGCTATATCCTCACTTGCACTAAGTCTTGTAACAAGAACTCCTTTCTTTGCAAGATCTGATGCACCAAGTGCCATATTCAATGTGAACATGGTTGGCATCGCTGCAGGCACTGCTGAAACTAGTAGTACTGCAGTAAGAGGCAATAGAACTGCAAACTGAAAGCCTATCACAAGCGCGTAGACGAATGCAATCATCAGCGATATTATAATTATCATCGCAAGTCGGCGTGCAACCTTGATGGTAAAACCCTCCATGTGTAATTTCGGTTTTGCTAAATTAACAAGACTCTACTGTTTTACCAAAATATGTTTTAGTTCCAGTAGCACTGACTATTCCAGTTGCCTCGCCGCGTTTTACGGCAGAACCAGAATAAGCCAACTCCCCATCTGATCTTTCAACAGTGGTAGATTCGCCTGTAAGGACTGATTGATCAAGTTCCATGTTTCCATTGACGATCTTGATGTCAGCTGGCAGCAGATCCCCCGCCCTGATCCTTATGAGGTCTCCAGGCACTATCTCTCTTGCTGAGACAACTGACCATATGCTGTCTCTTTTTACCCTGCTTTGAATACTCAGCCTCTGTTTGAGAGACTCTAGTGCAACATCTGATTTTCTTTGCCGAATTATGGATAGTACAGCATTGGTACAGAGTAGTCCCACAATAATTATCATGTCCGGATACTTGCCCAAAACCCATGTAAGGAATGCTGTAACTTCGAGCATCCATGGAACAATACCCCAAAAGCACTTTGCTAGTCTTACAAGAAAGTGAGTCTTCTTCTCTGGAACCTCATTGTATCCATATTCTGATAACCTTCGCTTGGCCTCTTCTGTACTAAGGCCTTTTTCTATGTCTGACATGTCATTTGTTATTTTTGACAAGCCACCCACACGCTCCTAATTACAACTTATAATTCAGAACATGGAATGCAATAGTGTTTGCCATCTACAACTCGCAAACCCGTAACAAATACAATCTCTCCACATCTTGCACATTTTTCCCAATCAAAGGTTCCCTTCTTTGGTTTGAATTCAAAATTCTTTACTTCTTCCATCTTTAGTATGTCGGAATCTTCAACGGTTGTGATTTTTTCTACAGCTGGATCCACAATTTCTGGTGCGATGTCTTTGGGCTCTATTCCTTTTTTTCTCTGATTTACAAATTCAGACGATAATGATTTTGCTTGAAAGTCTGGATTCAAAGAAACTCTAACAGATCTTTTATTTTTTATATCAACTAGAGTGAATGCAGTTTTTCCTTGGTTTAGTTTTTCAATATTGCCTTTGCCAAAGGTGCATCCCGTAGATACCTGTAATCCATCAACAAAACATGCAGTGGCATGAGATGGGCCTGTTTCACAATAACAATACAATTCCTTGTTACTTGCTCTTTCTACACCTAGTTTTTTTAATGCTGCAAGTCCTGCTCTCATACCCAACGGCATTGCAGGACACTTGTGCCCATGAAACTCTATTCCTTTTTTTAATAGATCTGGACTTATTTTCATCATGCCAACTTTATGCGAACATGTTCTTTAAAGATGATCTCAGATTCTCAAGTTTGATATTTTCTTTTTTTCATAATGTAAAAGACATAGGAATTATCATTACAATCAAGATGTAAGACGTGGTAAAGATTTGTCTAGTTTAAAAAGGATGGATCGGGCCGGATTTGAACCAGCGACCCCCGCAGTGTGAGTGCGATATCCTAACCAGGCTAGACTACCGATCCGCAAATTATTTTCAGAGCGAGTATTATTTAGTTCTTGAATTATCGCTCTAGATTATAACCAGATTAGAATTGGTTTCCACAGTTTCTACAAAATTTTGTTGTTGCCAGTACTAGTTTGCCACATGACGGGCAGTGTTTTTCAGTCCCCCTGGTTTTTTGCATTACATCTTCCCTATCTGGAAGGCTTTTTGCACGGATAAATGAGGCAATAGAATTTTGAGGGCCTGATTGCCCCCCGACTTTTTCTGATGCCAGTCCAGGCATAGAAGTATGGGTAGAAGAGGACTTGTTCATTCGATTTAGCGCTTTTTTTATCTCAAACATTGATTTTAGACCAAGAAATTCAAGTGCAGAATATTTCAGTATGGCATCGGTCATTCCATGATAATATTCCCGCTCAGATAACTTGCCTTGCTTATACAGAGAATGCATTTCAGTGAATGCCTGAATATACGAGTCATATCCTCGGAAAATGTATTGTAGTTTATCAAACATTAAAGCTAGAGTATCCACATCATCTCCACCAAATGCTGACATGCTATCAAGGAACAAAGACTACTACTTATTTTTTGATTTAGTGAGCATGCTGCTTAAAACATGTACCGCAGAATTCCAGACTACACTTAGGACATGATATTAGTTCTCCAGGCCTATACCCAACAAAACATTTCGAGCATGCAAAGGGATTCATATTTTTTCAACAATGATGTAATACTTAATCTTTAGCAGATTTTTGAGCCCTTTGTGACTCTAATTTATCCCATGGAAATACCACGTATTCTTGACCTCGAGTTTTTTTAGCATATACTAGCTGTTTTGGATACCACGCCCCTTTTCTTGCCACCAAAGTAGCATATACAAAATTTTTAGGATCTTTAACAAGAGGAATTATCTTTTCAAACGTACTACCTGAATCGTATATGTCATCAACAAAAAGAGTTCTTTTTGGAATAACTTTTTTGTCAACCAGTATTTTTTCTATATTAAAATGATCAGCAATCAGTCTTGCTGGAACCAGTCCCCCTCTTGATATAGCAGCAATTGCATCAAACTCAAAACCTGTCTTTTTGATTTCGGCCGAGAGAATCTCTACACATGATTCAATCTCTGACCAAGACATGTTAGACTTTCCTTTCCAATTAGAGGTCAACTTGTAAATGCTTGATGGGGTTGTCTAATAATCATTTTCAAAAATACATTTTATAAATTTAGATCGTACTAAATAATTTAGCCCTAGCTAACTTTTATATGAAGTTTAAACCAGCATGCAATCGTGACAACATCCAGACTACATTCAAAACTATCTCATTTTACAGGGTTTCTTCGAAAATTCATCGCATATTCTGGTCCTGCACTAATTGTAAGCATAGCATACATGGATCCAGGAAATTACGGAACAGATCTTCAAGGTGGAGCAGCTTTTGGGTATTCACTACTGTGGGTAGTATGGCTTTCAAGTGCAATAGCTATGCTAGTTCAATATCTGTCTGGAAAATTAGGAATTGCAACAGAGAGAAGCATGGCTGAAATTTTGCGGGAAAAATTAGGCAGAAAGTTATTCATTATACCATATTGGCTAAGTGCCGAAGTTGCAGCGGCGGCGACAGATCTTGCCGAATATCTTGGAACAGTTATTGCGTTAAATCTATTATTTGGAGTGCCAATGATTTATGCCGCAATCTTTGGAGCTGTGGATGTCATCCTAATACTAGCTCTCACATCAAGAAAATTCCGTCTAATGGAGCAGCTCTTTTTGCTTTTTGTTTCAATCATAAGCTTTGGCTATGTCTATGAGATGTTAGTGGCACCACCAACCATACACGGAATACTTGTGGGTTCATTTTTGCCGCACTTTGTAAATTCTAGTGCGTTGTTTGTTGCAGTTGGCATAATTGGCGCCACTGTAATGCCACATGTTGTTTTTCTACATTCTTTTCTTACAAAGGAAAAGGCAATTGGCAAGACGCTTGAGGATAGGAAGAAGATGCGAAGATTACATCTTGCAGAGACTATATTCTTGCTTACCATAGCTGCCTTGGTAAATGCCGCGATATTGTTAATGGCGGCAGTTGCATTTTATCCTAACAATTCTCAAATTGCATCAATTGCCGAAGCCTACAAGACACTTGTGCCATTATTTGGAATATCTGCTGGAACAATTTTTGTAATCACATTGCTTTCATCAGGCATAGCATCATCTGCTGCAGGAACCATGGCAGGTCAAATCATAATGGAGGGCCTCTTGGGGAAAAAAGTCAACATGTGGCTGCGAAGAATAATTACAAGATTTGTAAATGTCATACCGACCACAGTTGCCATACTGCTAGGTTTTGATCCTTTGCACATTCTAGTGTACAGTCAATTTCTCCTCAGTCTAATGATACCAATTGCAGTAATACCTGTAGTAATACTCACAATGGACAAAAAATTAATGGGGGTTTTTGTCAATAGAAAAATAACTACAATAATCGCATGTCTTTTTGTAGGAATAGTTTTAGTATTCAATGCACTATCTTTGATAAGTCCAACATCCTAGAATAATTTTAAAAAGAAAATATCCTAGGTAACTACCTTGAAGTGGATATTTTTCTTTTTGAGAAATGCAACTAGCTGTTCTGCATGTTCCTGATCTTGTGTCTCCAAGCTTAGTGTTACACCGGCTGTCCCTGCAGGAATGCTTGAAGATAGCCTGTCATGGATTACATCTACAATATTTACACTAAGTGAAGATATTTGGTCTACAACCTCCTTTAGTGCCCCTGGCTTGTCTGTTAAAAGTATGAATATTTTGACCATCCTACCCATCTCAGTCAAACCCTTGGCTACGATTTGGCCTAGGAGATACATGTCCACGTTTCCTCCAGACAATATTGGAACGACCTTTTTGCCCTTGGCAGGTTTTTTGTCAAGTAGGTATGCCAATCCAACAGCACCAGCTGGTTCTACAACCATCTTTGCCCGCTCCATTAAAAGAAACATTGCTTTTACAATTGCAGAGTCATCAACTAGAACTATATCATCAATTAATTCATTTATTATTTTAAATGTAGAATGTCCCGGTGTCTTGACAGATATTCCATCTGCAATTGTCCTATGACCTGAAACTGATTGTAACTTTCCTGCATCAAATGATTTTTTCATTGCCGGAAATCCAGATGATTGTACTCCTATTACTTTGACTTTGGGCTTTTTTGACTTGACTGCTTTTAAAACTCCCGCAGCCAATCCTCCTCCTCCAATTGGAACATAGATTTCGTCAACGTCTGGAAGATCTTCGATTATTTCCAGACCTATTACTCCCTGAGCTGCAATTACTATTTCATCATCAAATGCATGAACCATTGTTGCACCAGTTTTTTTTGCAATCTCTGTTGCCTTGGCAGATGACTCATCATATACAAAACCCTCCAAGATTACTTTGGCGCCATATGCCTTGGTAGCTGAGACTTTTGCAGGGGAAGCATTTACAGGCATTACTATAGTGCATGGTATTTTTTCAAGTGCTGATGCATATGCTACACCTTGTGCATGATTTCCAGCAGAAGCCGCAATTACTCCTTTTTTCTTTTCTTCTTTGGAAAGACTTGCAATCTTTGCATAAGCACCTCGAACCTTAAATGAGCCAGTCTTTTGTAGACATTCGGATTTTAGATAAACTTTGGAACCTGTCATCATACTAAACGAGTAAGAACTCTCAAGAGGAGTTCTACGAATTACGTTTTTCTGGATTTTTTGAGACTTTAGTATATCGTCAAGTGTGATGTTCAACAGAATTTTCAACCCATCTCGGTATATTTGGTTTGTTGAATACTATTGCTTCAAAATGTGTCAGGTATTTTTGATTACAAAATGTGATTTTAAGCAAAAAATGGATAATTAGTTAATAATTTAATAAAATTTTCAGCGATCTAGAAAGGGCTAAATAATATCAATAATATTTTACAGATCTAAGTCAAGGGGTCACGCTGCGTCATCTTGCGTCAACTCCCCAAACTCTGGCGCCGATGATGCAGTCCAGGCCCCTTGGCTAAATTATGTTAGTTTTAAAACATGCAATCTTATAAACAATTTTTTAATTTTTTAGAGCTTTTATGACACTATCCATTAACATAGGCAAGTTGGTCTTTGTCTGCTCGGAGATTCTTGAGAGATTAATGTTTCCCTGTCGTATGTTATTTTTTAGATATTCCAAATTAAAGTTGCAAAGACATCCTTCCTCTGCTGCGATCATTCTATTTTCATCTATCATGACAGATGTTGTGTGATATACTTCAATTAACATATTGTCAAGCTCTCCAAATAATCTATCCCTGTTTGAAACAAGTTTTGTATGTTCTGCATGTGATGCCTCGATTGATTGGACAATATCTTGGGTAATGTCATCTCGATTAAACAATACTTCAAATAATTTTTGGTCATCCATAGATTGGTATCCTTGTTGTTTGAGTTTTTCTTCTATAATCTTGTCATTCTCAGGTCCTACCTTTACCTGAAGTTTTGCAATCATATCAGATATGTCCGAGAGTTCTTTTTGAATCTCTATTACCCTATGATCAAGCTTGTAGAATAACAATGCATGGTACTGCAACGACATGTGTCCAGAAAGAAGATAATTTCCTTCCTTTATCTCAAATTTTATAAAACTTCTTCGAAGATCTTTCTCGGCAGTTGCAGAAACGCCCTGATTACTCCAGTCTGGAATTTTTTGTAGTATATCATCAAAGAATTTTCTAACAAGTGCAGGATCAAACGATTCCTGATCTGTAACTGTGCCATCACCTAGCATTACCTTTAGTGGAACTTTATTTGTAAGACGAGTCATGTGTTCTAAAAACAAGGTACGAACAGTTTCAGCCTTGTCACTCATTGATTTTATAAAAGGATCAGGATTGCTTGTTGGAATCTGCACAAATTATCCATATGAAACATCCACATAAAATCGATAGGTTATGTACAACATATGATAAATATCATAAAAATGTAATTTTGTGATAAAGAGAGTTAAAAATATCAGCGAGTAAATCAGGAATAGTTTCAGGGTAGGACGGCAAGACAGATATCTTTCGATATCTGGTTCTACTCTGAAACTTCTATGTTTATTAAAATTTCCCAGCATATTGTGATAAAATCAAAGATAATCCATCTTCCCGTTAATCTACTTTTGACTGTCAAATTTTCCAGTGTGTATTCGGTAAAACTAATCATAGGTACTTTAAATATGCTGTAAAGCCAGTTTTATCGTGGGAGTAAGGGGAAATGGCAAAACCCGCCTTTAAAAGAATAGTATGCTGGAATTGTGACGTAGAAATCATACAATACTTTGATATAAAATACAAGGGAGAAAGAGGTGTATGTCCAGTATGCGGGGTCAATTTCCCATTAGAGTAGATACCAATGAGTGAAGATCCTCCAACTCCACCAAAAGATGTATCTACAAAAAACATCATTGACATGATGCTGGGAGGAGGCAAATCTGGTACGTTAGACACAGAGAGCCTCATCAAAGAAACGCAAAAAAGAGTATGGAGTTCCCTTAAGAAAGGATACGAGTACGATTATTCTGTCGACGAATCGGACACGTTTCTGCGCAACCACGTATCCCAGAAACTACACATGATAGTCATGTTTGTAGATCTTGTTGGTTCAACAGATATGGCATTACTACTGCCACCAGAAAAACTTGGAATCATCATCAGTTCATTCTCACAAGAGATGCGTTCAGTTATTCGTCACCATGGCGGTTATGTCTTAAAGTATGTGGGCGATGCAGTAATAGGATATTTCATTGCAGAAGAAAGCCCCCTTGTTGTGTCAGATAATGCTGTCAACTGTGCAAAAACCATGATAGACATAATTGAAAGAGGAATAAATCCAATTCTTAGCGAATATGATTATCCAGAGTTACGAGTAAAGATAGGAATGGACTTTGGACAAAATGTCATAGTGCGATATGGTGCTGACGAAGTAAGATCACATGTTGACATTTTAGGTCCGGCAGTAAGTATCGCTGCCAAGATTACCGCGTTATCAAAACCAAATCAGATTCTTATCGGTCATGACATTTATGACAAACTTCACCCCAACTTGAAGAATCTTTTTGAACCAGTTGACTGGCCAGACAATCATTGGGCTTACCAGGATAAGAAGACAGGAAAACTATACCGTGTTTATGCAATGCATATCTAGACAGTAAATCTGTCTGGACATTCTACATGTTCATAGTGATGATCTGTAAATTTTTGGTCTACGATATACATTACAATTTTGTATAAATCTGTAGAATTGATATTTTTTTTACATTTTATACAATCCATTGATATTGTTTTTGACATTAAACTTGTGTCGATCTGGGCATTCTATAAGGATCAGCGATCAACGGAATTTGATAAAAAACGACTGGCCCTTGACACTTTTGCATATCTAACGAGTAATTTTGTGAGTAAACATGAAATAGAGGATAGCAAGAATTGCATTCATGTGGTATTACGATGCAAGAAGAATCATGGAAACCTTTGGACAGCCACTTGATATGATAAATTCACCATTTGCATTTCCAAGGTTACCACCGCGTGCAAATCCTCCACTAGGGATTGCCAATGCTGGAAGAATAAAAGACCAGATTGTACATGATTCAGACATGACAATGGGCAAACTAACAGGTTATCATACAATGTTTCAAAGATATGCAGCAGGCTTGTTTAACATGACACCAAATGCATTCATGCCAGGACATCCAATGCATGCAAAGATGCAGCCAGTTGATACTCTGAGAGAAGAAAATGAGAAATTAAGACAGGAAAATATTTCATTAAAAGCAGGTCTTGATAAAGAAAAGAAAAAGTAGACCTCTTACTTTTTAAAGCCTAAACATTCTACTATAGACATGCAAAAGACACCAAATCAAAAATGGAAAGAACAGATTATTCAATATAGGAAAAAGTGTCAGAGCATTTCAGAGATATCAAAATCAATAAGATATGTTGGGTTGGTAAATGAATACGGGACTACACTTACAGGAATTTTAAGGCCCGGACTAGCTACTTTGTTATCCAGAGAATCTGCCAGAAACGAATTCTTTCTTGTTTCTACTTTATTGACAATGCGAAACAAGGCAAGTTCAGCCCTTGGAAAGATGGACCACGTAGTTTTCAGACATGAAAAAATCACGATAATTGCATTTCAACGAAAAGAAGGAATATACTATATTTCAATAAACAAGAATACATCTCCAGATATAGTAGTTAAAATAATGTTAAAAATTAAAAAAATTATTTAGAGTGGAGCAAATCCGTGGAAACCACGTGCTTGTTTTGCACCATCATCAAATGAGGGCTCAAATAATGACACCATGTACTTGTCTGGGTCTAACACAATACAATTTTTGCCTGCCTTGTGTGAAATAATGTCTCTGTAAATTGGGACATTTTTCGATTTGAGTTCTTTTACTGCAGAGTCTATATCGCCTACGACAAGTCCTACAACTATACCATTTTCAATGGATGTTCCAGTGTTAATGGGTTTGATTGCAGGATGTAGTATTACCGTTGCACCCTCTTTTGCCAATTCTACCCAATTTTCTCGGGAATTCTTAATTGGCAAACCAATTACCTCATGATAAAATTTCAGAGATTTTTCAAGGTCTGAAACTGCGATAATTACGCTCCCAAGGTGTCTGATATTCATACCCCAAGTAAACACATGGAGGTGTTAAAGGATTTTGGTACCTTATACTACTTGTACAAGCGTCTCGGTGCGTTCTACGCCCGTGATATTGTGAATATCAGTCGTGACATCCTTGATCTGGGATAATTCCTTGACTTCGATTAGTGCAACTGCATCAAATTGACCACTCACTGGAAAAGAGTCATAGACTGATTTTACCATGCGGAGTCGCGCCGCTATCAATTTTTTCGGAGATTTAACTAGAACTACGGCTTTGACCAACCCATATCTACCTCCACTTCAATCAAAGTCTCTGTTGAAACAATTTCCTTTATTTTCTTAAAGTCTATTACCACGTTGTTAATCTCATCCATTGTTCCTTGCAATACAACTGCAATATCTGCTCTTCCCGTTACAACCATGATTTCCTTGACAATCTTTCTTGCTTTTTTTAGAGATGCAATAACGGCATCAACTTTGCCAGGTTTTACAGTTATCAAACAAAGAGATCTCATATTCCTGTAATGGAATGATCACGGATAAGCATTATGTTGAAAAATTATGAAGAAATCTAATCGTCGCTTGCTTCTTGAGAACGAGCTTCTTCCAAGTATGCCTTTCGTGCTTCAAGCTCTGCTTCCTTGTCAAGACCAGTGTCATCTTCAACAACTATTATGCCGTCGTCTTCCTGAACTATGTCTTCTTTGAGTTTTGTCTTCTCCTTTACCTTACCCTTTGGAGCTTCCTTCTTAGTAGGTTCTTTTTTTGGAGCTTCCTTCTTAGTAGGTTCTTTTTTTGGAGATTCCTTCTTAGCAGGCTTTTTTGCTTCTTTTTTCTTGTCCTTTGTCATAAGACGATTATCAAACACGTAACATCGTCCTTTTAAACTTGTCTTATAATGGAGCCACCAGTCCTTTTCCTTCACCTAGCAAAGGAAATACGCCGATATTCGCCTAGTTTTACAACGATGACTTGCAAGTAAAAGGCGTTATAATAATTTCAAACAGGCTTTAAAAACAGTTTTAATATTTTATTCAAAGTTATATAATATATGCAGTATCAAATACCTGGAGTAAAATTTAACAATATATTCAGATTGAGAAAATAATTAATACTGTCATATTATGAGATATTCTCATCTTGCCAGTTCCGATTAATACAGGTGATACAGCCTGGCTCATGATAGCCTCTAGCCTAGTATTGTTAATGATCCCAGCATTGGGAATGTTTGAGGCAGGTCTTCTGAGACAAAAAAACGCAGTGTCGGTCTTTATGCAGATCTTCTTTGGGCTTGCGTTACTTAGCGTGATGTGGTTTACAGTTGGATTTAGTTTGACTTTTGGCCCTGACACTGGAGGACTTTCTGGTAACATGGATTGGAGATTTTTAAAAGACGTATCTCAGAAGGAGGGGCTTCACTATGCACCTACAATACCCGGAGTTTCATTTGCAATGTTCCAGATGATGTTTGCAGTAATTACTCCGTTGATACTTACAGGTGCAGTAGACTGAGAGGATGAAGTTTACGGCATATGTTTTATTCATCGTGGCTTGGAGTGCTCTTATCTATTATCCACTAGTGCACTGGATTTGGGGAGAAGGATGGTTGCATAAGCTTGGAGTTGTCGATTTTGCAGGAGGAATGATAATTCACACTACTACCGGTGTTGGTGGAATTGCAGCTGCTTTGGTACTTGGTAGAAGACTAGGGTTTGGTCCTGGGATTATGGTCCCTCATAATATCCCTCTTGCAGTTCTAGGTTCCTCATTAATTTGGCTTGGTTGGTTTGGATTTAATGCTGGAAGTGCATATTCTGCAGGTGCTCTTGCCGGTGTTACAATAGTCAATACACAAATGGCATCTGCGGTTTCATGTCTCATATGGGTAACAGTATTTTGGATACGAACTAGGAAAACTAGTGTAATTGCGGCAATCAATGGTGCGGTTGCAGGACTTGCAGGAATTACTCCAGCTTCAGGATATGTCAGTGTAGAATATGCAGTAGTAATTGGGATAATTGTCGGTTTTGCATCATCACTCATGGTGCCAGTATTCAAAGAGAAGTTAAAGATAGATGATGCTCTTGATATTGGTGCAGTTCATGGAGTTTCAGGAATTATTGGCTCATTATTGGTAGGTGTGTTTGCAGATGCGGCAGTTAACCATCTTGGAATTAATGGTTGGCTCTTTGGAAATCCCGCTCAGTTTGGGTCACAGGCAATAGGAGTAGGCATTGCAGTGTTGATGGGGTTTGGAGGAACATGGGTTATTCTCAAAATTATAAAGTCGATTGTCCCAATAAGGGTAAGCCCAGAGGTAGAAGAAGCTGGTCTTGATATTGAGGAGCATGCAGAGCGTGCTTACTCTGATGAAGAAGAATATGGCAAGCTCTAATAATGACAACTCAAAATATCTGAAAAATACAAAATCATATTTGAAAAATAATGGGTTTAAAAATATCCCATACGGAAAAAGAAATCCTGTTTGTCAAACACATCATGTAGATTAGGAATCTGATTTGTAATTCCCTTAATGTTTAATAGTGTCACAAAATCAAAATTGATTATGGGTACTCCTTCTCGTCAAAAGTTAGGAATCATAACCGTGATATTTCTCATTGCAGGATTTGCCGGTATTTTTATGGGGCTTGTTGTTTTTGTCAAACCAAATTTCACATTAACCGCACTTGGAATGGTAAACATTTCACTAGGAATTTTTCTCGGATTTCGAGTACTGAGAAAGAAGAACAAACAAGAGTTAAACAGAAGAAGATAGTCAAAAATAAAATTAGACAAGACTCCAATCCATTTCAATCTCATCAACAAATTTATGAATATATATGCTACAAGATATTTCTAACGCAAACTTTTGTCAAGATATGCAAGGTGAAATATATTTGCAAATATTGAAGAACTTGCTTATAGTTTACCAAATTCATCTTCATCAGAGTAAGCACGCTCTGCATGCTCCTCAATATCAAAACCAGCTTCTTCCACCTTGGCAGATACTCTAATACCAATTAGTTTGTCTAGGACTTTGAGTATGGCAAATGTTCCAAAGAATCCCATTATTCCCGCTACTCCAACACCCATGGCTTGTATGAGCAACTGATGGGGGTTGCCAAATAGAAGTCCGTTTGGACCCGATGAATTTACCAGTTTACTTGCAAATATTCCAATTCCCAATGAACCAATTATTCCCGCAACACCGTGAACTGAACTTACGTCCAATGCATCATCTATCTTAAGATGTTCCTTGAAGAACAACACTGCAAGATATGATCCTATTCCAATCACTATACCTAAAACAAATGCGTGTTCCACACTGACATATCCAGAGGCCGGCGTAATTCCTGCAAGTCCTGCAATTGCCCCATTGATTGCAGAAATTATGCTGGGTTTTCCAGTACGCATCCAAGACAATCCTACCCAAATTAATGCGGATATGGATGATGCAATGTGAGTGTTGATAATTGTATTTCCTGCTAAACTTCCTGATGACAAGGCACTACCTGCGTTAAAACCAAACCATCCAAGCCACAATAATGATGAACCTAGAACTGCAATTGGAATGCTATGAGGAATCATAATTGACGGGCCATAGTTGAGCCTTCTTCCCAGAACAATAGCAGCTGCAAGTGCTCCCATGCCGGCACTAGTGTGTATAACAATACCTCCTGCAAAATCCACTACACCCATCTGACCAAGCCATCCACCTCCCCAGATCCAGTGCACTAGAGGATAATAGATAAGAGCACTCCAAGCCACGATAAAGATGACATAAGCACTAAACTTCATTCTCTCAGCAATTGCACCCGTCAATAACAGAGGAGTGATTACTGCAAACATCATCTGGAATTTTGCAAACAAAACTCCAGGTATTGTGGGAGCATAATGTAGGCCCGAATCATATGGAACATTATTGAGGAATGACCAGTCCATATTTCCAGAAAGACCAACACCTGTATCAGGTCCAAAGGAGAGACTAAATCCAAATGTAAACCACATGACACTGAGAATTGCCAATCCAAAGAAGATTTGCATAAAAATTGAAACGGTATTCTTTCGTCGTAATAATCCAGCTTCAAATAATCCTAAAGCTGGAATCATCAAAAGTACAAGACTGGACGCTATAAGCATCCACGCGGTATCACCTGTATCAATTGGCAAGATTTCTTTCTTAGAAATGAAGAAGTATAAAAAATTTGTTTTTAGTGAAATAAATAGATCCTAAAATGATTACAAAAGATTTTTTAGTATGTTATTTTCATTTCACTGCATCTTGCTAAAAATTGAAGTCATACTCCCAGAAAATGAAATAAAATCAATCAGTGATGCATTAAGAAAATTATCAGTAGGTGGAATTACTGCATATAAAGCACGGGGTAGAGGCAAAACCGTTGCCCATGAAATTCACGCTTCAAAGGGAACTGAAATATTCACTCCAGAATTTGGAGATAGGTTTGTCATTGAAGTAGTAGTAAAAGATGAGCAGAAAGATTCCATAATACAAGCAATTCGTGCTTCTTCAAAAGTTGGAAAAATATTCATCATTCCAGTTTCTGAAGCATATGACATCCAGACTCCTAAAAAAGACGAAGAGACAATTTAGAATTTTTTGCAAGAATCATTAGGTTCAATTTTCATCAGATTATTTTTCCAACCGGATTAAAATTGTGCTTGGCACACAACCAATCTCAGATACTGATGAGATCCAGTCACCTTTTAGATATTTTCACAACTGGGATTGAAAAATAGATAGGATAAACCATACCAGTTCTAGGATCAGTATAGTACCATCGTTTGTCATCAGGATTAATTTTTATAAATTGTGAAGCAAGTTCTGGGGACAACATCTTGTATGCGTCTTCCCCTATAGTAATTTGATTTGGTTGTGCAAGAGGTAAAATTTTTGAAGCAATTGTAATACTAGAGCCTATCAAATCAGGATCTGATCCTAGAATAATAATTCTATTTTTTCCAACATCAAGTCCTATTCTAATGTCAATAGACGGCAATCCAAAACTAGAAAACATTGGATTTATCGAGTGTTTCACTAGCATGTTAATGGATCTGGCACAACGAACTGCGTTTTCTGCCATATTGCCAAACTCTTTAAGATCTGGAAAGAAGGCAATTACTGCATCTCCCGCATATTTTAAAACAAAACCCGCATGTTTGGATATGGTTACCGATATCTCTTCAGAAAACACCTTGATGAGACCTGAAAGTTCTTCAGATTTTAGCGAGGTGGCAAGTTTTGTAGAACCCACAATGTCCACATATAGAATAGCAGCATTGATTTCTTGCTCAGGCCAAAAGCTGAGAAATCTATTTGAGACATATTTGAGAAATGCCTGAGAATACGAGTCACTTTGTTTTCTTTTATACAACGAAAAGTTTCTTTGAATTCTAGTAAGACTTTCAATTACAAATGCGTCATCTGGTGTTAAAATTTGAAACTTTTCAAGCGGCTTTACTTGAGATATAACTGATTCCAAGTTTTCAAGAGGGACAAATCTTTTCTCAATTATATCATAATATTCTTGGTCATCTGTTACTTTTTGAGGATCTATCTTTACTTTGGATTTTCCAAGTCCAAACGGAAATGATGTCTTTTGTTTATTTGCAGCTGTAAGTATGACGCCATCCATTTCGTTGAGTGTTAATCCTTGTTCGTTTTCAATTCCAGAACTAATATCAATAACACGCATGATTGGATATATCGAAATTTTGCCAGTTCTAGAATTTGATCGTATAACCTCAACTACATCATGTTCAAAATTATCTGAAACTGTTGCCTGGATGATAAATTTGTCTCTAAGCTCTGAGCGATACATACCAGTGCCCTTTGCCGCATGAACTTCAGAGTCTACAGTTTTACCTCGGCTCTTTATCTTGGTAATGTTCACGTTTATACCAAGCATGTCAAGAGCGTCAACAACTGGTGCCAAGTCATTTCGAGAGAGCTCGGCTTCAATTCGCATCATGATATTCTACATCATTTAGAATTCTTGTAAATTTAAACTACTTGAGGTTCTTGAGTTTTTCAATAATGGAATGATGGTCAGAAGTTGGTTCTGTAGATAGAATCAATATGCCATCCTCTTGAAAGATAGTCAATAATTTTACCTTGCCCTTGGATTCTACAATCCAATCTGTTTTTCCAAGTTTATCCGTAAACATCTTGTCCATCATTGCCTTTACAGACACTTGATGATGAGCTAATGCAGCCAGATCTTTATCAAGCAGTGGGATTACGCCATCTTTTCTTGCTGTTGAGACTAGTTTTTCACCTACAATTTTTCCTGCAAATCGAATCTTAGGATCAAGTGCTAGTATTTTGGTACAATAATCTGAAGTATTTTCAGAAGTAGAAGTCAACATTTCACCTAAAGTAGGTCAGACAATGTCCCATATTTAAGATATATTTTGAATTTTATCCAAATTATAATTAATTTTATTAAGAATATAGATACACATCAAATCAAAAATGAATCATTTCCAAAAGAGCGTAGTTGTAGTTCTAGTTGCAGTTTGCATTACAGGGGCATTTGGAATACCACTAGGAGATCCTAAATTTCTCATTCAGGCATTTTCCCTGGAATTTTCATTTGTTGCCCTTGCCATTGTCTCTGCTAAAAATTTCAGATATGCATACATTCCAAATTTCATCATTGCAGCAATAGTGATTGTTGGCAATACAGTATCCCCAAAACATATTGAGATCATGTCCACATTGCATCCATTTTACAATGGAATTGTATTGATTGTTGGAGGATATGTTTTGCAAGGATTACTCCTAATTACCAATGCAATTGCATACAAAAAATACAAGCATGTCACATCAAAATAATAAAACTGCCTAAAATTATAATATATTATTTCAAGGCCAAACATTTTAGATAAGAATTAAGAAGAATATCATAACAACGAGTATATACAACATTTTTTGATACAAAATAGAATGGATGCCAATCTTAGAACACACAAATTCCATGACTTGTCTCAATTTGGATTACGAATTGTTGTTGGTGTGTTCTTTATCGTTCACAGTCAGATGAAATTTGGTAGTGGATTTGGCGGTTTTCTTCAGAGCATAGGCCTTCCTTCAGAGATGGCAATACTCATAGGATTACTAGAATCAGTAGGAGGTGCTCTTTTGATAATAGGAGTATTATCAAGGATAGCAAGTGCAGTAATTGCTATAGACATGCTTGGTGCAATAATTTATGTTAAAAAAGCACAATCATTTTCAGGTAAAAATGGAATAGAACTTGAATTGTTGGCATTTATCATTTTGATAACTATAATGGTTTTAGGACCTGGAAGAATATCCTTATCACACATGATCAAAAAGATACCTAGAATTTTACAATAATTTTTGCATTCACGATATATCATATCGCATGATGAGAGTCTGTTTTTAATTACAAAACTTCAATTTTTCACTACAAGTCAAATCTAATTCGAGTCATACGTTGTCTTACATTGAATACGCCCACGTTATATTTTTGCAAGAGTATAATGATATCATGACCACATCGGATCAAAAAGAATACACAACACGCAAAAATCTACAGCCATTGCTTGCATGGGTAATAGGTCTTGCAATCATAGGTGTCATGATGACTGCAGTCTGGCCTGTCTGGAACCTGATTCCACAATATGTCACTGAACAAGTCAAGGTTGTTTCAGTGGATCAAAGCGGAGTCTGGGCAGACACTCAAGATAATTATCTGGTAAAACTGACTGGCTCTTACCACAATGTTTCACCAGGTGACCACATCATGGGAACTTATGACCTGAAGATAAAGCAGAGAATGCATACATTTGCACCATAGGAATGCCATGCCCTAGCAAGACACTGGCTTTTTTTATTATTCAGAAAATCTCAGAGCAAACATGTTTTTGTCATATTTTACATCAATCTTTTTTTGAAACAGTTCCTCAAAAATTAGTTCCAATATTATTTTGTTATACAAGGACCAATTTTTGCCAAGATCATGCTTCATGACAAAAGTATGTGTACCATCATCAATCATGTGGCTGACATGAACAGACGAGTTTAACATCTGCATCTCAAACCAGTCCATGAACGATTTGGCATCAGTCTCTCCTTTCATAAATAGTGCAACATCGCGCATCTCGTCCTTGCCCATCGTACTTGCAATTTCTATTATCTCCCTTTCTTTCAAATTTTGGAAGATCTTGACAAACACTGGCTTGTTAAGACTTACAAGGCCAACTCTTTGCTGGTAGATATCCCATTCCAGAAATCGCTTCAAGGCCTGAGTTGCAAGCGTGTTGGTTGTTACCTGATGATTCTTTGCTTCATTCTGAAGCTTGTCAATAATTTCAGTATCAAATCTAAATGTAATAGTGGCGGTTTTTTTCTTGTCATCCATTTCTTTCATGATATATCCAATCTTGTGTCCATTTGAAAATGATAAACTTGTCGTATGATTTACTATTCCAGCATTATACCTTGTCTTACAATGTATACGGCCATGCTTTATTCTAGTTTCACTAACATGTATGCATGGTAGAAATAAAAGTCAAGATACAGATTGACGCACCAATAGAAAAAGTCTGGAATGTAATCTCGCAGGTTGATAATGATTCCGAGTTTTGGAATATTACCAAAATACAAAGAAACATCTCAAAGAAAGAAAACGAGATAGTGCGAGAGATAATGATAGACAAGACAGATAAATGTAGTCAGACAATAACTTTCCTACCAAAAGAAGCAGTACATGTAAAATGGACAAAAGGAGTGATTACTGGTACAAAGGATATGTCTTTGACCATGCTTGGAAGTGCAACACTTCTTGAAGTACAGATGGATTATACCATTTCTGGCCCATCCCGCTTCTTCCCTGGAAAGTTAAAGGAAAAACTACAGATTGAGGCCGAGTATGCGTTAGACCTGATCAAGGAAAAATCTGAGGGCAAGGCACATTTCATCCCAATGGAGCCTAGAAAATTCTGGGCCGACATGATAAGAGGATAGTGTCAAATCCACAGAACAAAGGAGTGGTTTACTCATGCGGCATGATGTAAATTACTCCGCTAGATTTTTTAAAATAACATAATTTCTAGACTTAAAAAATAGTAGAGTTTGAAAACATGATTAGTGTTGCTCTTTTTCTGCTGATAAAACAGCTTTGCGGATTTTGTTTACTGCATCCATGTTACATGAAACACTCCTTATCCCCCACTTGACAAGCTGTTTTACCATTTCGGGATTGCTTCCAGCTTCACCACATATCGAACTCTCAATGTCATACTTGTTACAAACATCAATTACATGATGAAGCATGTACAAAACAGATGGATGAAATTCAGAGTGTAGCTTTGCAATCTTTGTATTGTTCCTGTCAACTCCCAAGGTAAGCATGGTCAGGTCATTTGTTCCAAAGCTTGCAAAGTCAATCCCTTCCTTACAAAACTCTTCTATATCTAATGCACAAGCCGGAGTTTCAACCATTATGCCCAAATCAAAATTATCGCCCATTTCAATTTTATTAGCAATATTTCTTGCCTTTCTAAACTCATCAACTGAAATTAAAAATGGAAGCATTACATGAATATTATCAAGCCCCTCTGCACGCATTCTCTTTATTGCTTCAAATTCTGCTTTTAATAATTCAGGCTCATCCAAACTCCGTCTGATTCCGTGCCATCCAATCATTGGATTATCTTCATGAGGTTCTGCATCACCGCCTTCCAAATTTCTAAACTCGTCACTTCTTGCATCCAAAGTTCTAACCCATACTGGTTTTGGATAAAATTTTGCAGCTATTGGTTTTATTCCATTTGTCAAAATCTGAATGTATTCCTCAGATCTACCTTCACGAACAAGTTTTGCAGGATGTATTCCAGATTTTGTTACCATGTGTTCTATTCGTAGCAATCCAACACCATCAGTTCTTGAAGCAACCTCTACCTTGTCCGCAAAAACAAGATTCACTTTAACTTTGGTTTGTGTTTTTTCAACCTGTACAGATTCGGTTGTTTTTGCCATATTGATAGAAACTGCTCCTTCGTAAACTATGCCCGCATATGCATCCACAGTAACAATTTGTCCATCTTTCAAAATAGTTGTTCCATTTCCAGTCCCAACTATAGCTGGTAATCCCATCTCACGTGATACAATAGCAGCATGAGATGTGGAACCTCCAAGATCTGTTATAATTGCAGCAGACTTGCTCATCTTTGGAACAAGGTCTGGCGAAGTCATGGTGGTGACCAGTATGTCCCCCTCCTCAATCTTTGCAATCTCAGTAATGTTTTTTACAATTTTTACTTTACCAGTTGCAATTCCAGGAGATGCACCCATTCCCTGTAATATCTTGACTCCTGTAATCTTGCCTTTACTTGTCTTTGCCTTTGTTGTAACAGGTCTGGTCTGGACAATTCTCATGTTATACTGTTCAATTGCAAACTCTACATCTTGTGGTGTACCATAATACTCTTCGAGTTGTTTTCCATACTTTACTAGCTTAGAAATCTCATCATCGGTTAGAACTTGGGCATTAATTTTTTCTTCAGATATTTTTACCTGAATTGATTTGCCAGTTGTATGATCACGAACCAGCGCAATTGGTTTTTGGCCTATTTTTTTCTCTAAAACTTTTCCTGTCTTGTCTACCATGTAATGATCAGGTGAGACCTCACCCAGTACAAGATATTCTCCCAAACCCCAGATAGATTCTATTATCATAACATTTTCTCCCGAGATGGGGTCTACGGTAAACATCACACCAGACTTGTCAGAGTTTACCATTCTCTGTACAACAACTGCTATGCTTGGGTTTTTGAAATTGTTCTTTGCCCTGTAGAAAATGGCACGCGGTTCATAAAGAGATGCCCAGCATTCCTGTACTGATTTTATAAGATTTGCCGCGTGTTTAATATTTAGAAAGCTTGCCTGCTGTCCAGCAAATGATGTTCCAGGCAAGTCTTCTGCAGTAGCAGAACTTCTAACTGCAACAAATTCATCATCATCTTCAGTCAAATCAGCTGCAGATTTATTGTCTGCATGAGATAGTTTCTTGTAAGAAACTATAATCTCACTCTTAATTTCGTTTGGAAAGTCAAGTGAAACAATCAGTTCCTTAATTTTCTTGGAGGTAGACATTAGCATGGCAGTATCCTCAACATTGAGTACATCCAGCATCGTCTTGATTTTATCTGAAACACTGTGAAACTGGATTAATCTTTCAAAGGCAGATGTGGTTATAACAAATCCCGATGGAACTGGCAAGCCGATTCGAATCATTTCGCCCATGTTTGCGCCCTTGCCCCCTGCAATTGGGATATCATCCTTTGTTACATCCTCAAGCCATCGAATGTATTTCATTGATTACATTTGACTCGTGAGGGGATAACTATTTCGGCATTTTTTCTGATAGAAAATTTTTACAAAACAAAAAATTAAAGAAAATATAATTAATCAACATACTTTATACATCACATTAGTTTTGCAAACAAGACATGTTATATTTCAGTCATCAGAATTTCATGAACTCATAGTACGTAGATCTACATCTCTAGTTTCAGGGTTGAATTTTATACCAATCAGTACCAAGATGCAACCAATCATTAGGTTTGCTCCAAAAATAAATGGTTGTGGCCAATTTATTTTTGAAGAAACTTCTATGGCTATCAAAGGTGCCCAAGCCCCAATGATCAATCCAGAGTTGAAAACAAAACCTGCGGAGGTGTTCCGTATTTGTGTCGGGAATCTTTCAGATAGAAATGCAGGTATTGGTCCAAATCCACTAGTTGCAATCATGACAAGAACTGCGTTATAGAAAATTCTTTCAAACATATTTTGTGTGCCATATAGACCAACCATCAGTGGTATTGCAAGAATTACCGTCATGGCTGAAAATATTCCCACAGTTTTCATTCTACCAATTTTTTGGCTAATCCATCCTGAAAAAATATATCCAACAATAGATGAAAACGTTGCACTAGTCATCAGTACTCCAATTTCTGTTCTGCCAAGGTGTACATAATCAGAAAGTAATGTGGGCATAAATCCAATTGATGCATAGTACGCATACATCAATCCAGTTGTAATTATCAAAGCCATGAAGAATGGTTTTTTGTGTATTCCTGAAACTACTTTTCTAAACGGTGTTTTTTCTATAGATTTTTCTTTTAATTTTTCCATCCAAATCACTGATTCATTCATCTTAAGACGCAGTATCAGTGCCAACAAACTTGGGACTATGCCTGTGAAGAACATTATACGCCATCCTGTTTCGATAAATGCCGTATTTTGGTACGAAATAGATACAATCCAATAAGTTAATGATGCCATTAAAAATCCAAATGGAAAGCCACTCTGGATAAAACCAGATATCACACCTCGTGATGATTTTGGAACCGATTCCATCGATATTACTGCGCCGCTTCCCCATTCTCCACCTGCAAAGAGTCCCTGAGAGAACCTGAGAATTATCAATAACATCGGTGCAAGAATGCCAACCATCTGCCAGGTGGGAAGAAGTCCTGTTGAAAATGTAACAGCGGAGAATCCCATAATTGTAATTATCATTGCTCGCTTCCTTCCAACTTTGTCCCCAATAATTCCAAAGAAGGCACCTCCCAGAGGTCTTACAACAAGAGTTATTGCATAAGTTGCAAAAGTAGCAAGCAAACTAAGTTTTAGATCAGTAGTTGGAAAAAATAATTGACTTACTGATGATATGACAAATAGCATGAGTACAAGATCATAGCCATCCAATGCCCACCCAAGCCAAGAACCAAGTATTATCATCCGACTAGATTTCAAAGAATTAATGGAATTATCCAATCTGCATCGCTTACAAATTATAAATTAAACTTGCTTTTAGTTGAATTGTAAAATTATCATTTGTGATAATTACACAGACAAACTAAAAGGATGATATACACAGTAACATCAAGACAGTATCATGTCTCTTCAAATAGGCCACATCAAAGGAATTAGCATTCGTTTACATTTTACACTGATTATCACTTTTGTCTTAATTGATTGGACTCTGGCAACATATTTCATGCCACAGTATATCAAAGGTCTTACATCTGTTGATTACTGGTTCATGGGTTCGGCTGGAACTGGACTTTTGTTTTTCTCAATTTTGCTACATGAATTGGCTCATTCAATGGTTGCAACAAAGTATAACATACCAGTAAAAAGTATCACATTATTTATTTTTGGAGGAGTGTCAGATATTGCAAAAGAGCCCACAGATTTTCATCAAGAGTTTAAGATGTCAATTGCAGGCCCTCTTGCAAGTTTTGCATTAGGAGTAATCTTTGCTTTCTTTTATTGGGCAGTCTCAAGTGAAAGTTCTGGCAATGTCATGTCATATCTTGAACAGATCAAAGGAGTCTTGTTCTACGCAGCAATAGCCAACATTATACTTGGTGCATTTAATCTAGTTCCAGCATTTCCTCTTGACGGTGGCAGAGTTTTACGAGCAGGATTAGTAAGATGGAAAAAGGACTATCATGACGCAACAAAGATTGCAACTACAATTGGTGTACTGATATCATATCTGTTCATGGGACTTGGATTCATGATACTCCTCAACGGAGATTTTATCGGAGGTTTATGGATATTATTGATAGGATGGTTTTTGCATAACGGCGCCCAGTCATACATGTCGCAATTTGAGCTAACGTCTGCATTAAGAGGAGTAATTGTTGGAAACATTATGAATACAGAAATAATATCAGTTAGGAGGGACATGTCAATTGATTTTGTACTTGTAAATTTTTTTACCACCAGTATGAAAAGCGAGCTTCCCGTAACAGATGATCAGGGCTATCTTTTAGGAATGATCACTCTAAAGGACGTACTACATGTTCCACAAAATAAGAGAGACACCGTCATGGTAAAAGACATCATGATTCAAACAGGATACCTTGCAATAATGCAGCCTGACATGGAAGTTGAAAAGGCTTTCATACAAATGGTACAAAAGCGTGTTGGAAAGATCTTTGTATGTGACAAAGATGGAAAACTTTTTGGAGTTGTAAGTAAAACTGACATCATAGAACTTGCAAGCGAGCGACAAAAATATCTTCATGAGATAAAGAGAACAGGCTCATGAATAAAGCAACTTTGTCAAAGATCCCCTGATTATACAAGTCTCAATTTCAGGAACTAATTTTCATTCAAGAAACATGCTGGTAAAAGATTATTTGTGTTATCGTAAAATCTGTCTTGAAAGACTTTGTAGTCTTTCTAGTCTGTGGTATGATATTCCAATTTTATTAGACAACAAACCCAAATTGGCGTTTGTCAAATCTCTAATTAACATCATATCATTTCTTGCAAAAGACGCAAGTTCAAATTTGTTTAATCCAAGAATTGTGATAGGGTATAGACCTTTTTCTTCAATCATCATCTCAAGACTTTTCTCAGGAGGATATCGCCAGGAAATTATTTTCTGGCCTATGCACTTGGCATATGTTCTTGCATCATCAGATAATTTGGTATTACATATCAACATCTCATGCTTGTATTTATCTTCAAGATCTAAAAATCTTGCATGGGTATACAGTGATTCTTTGAGTCCAGTATACAGTCCAGATTGATTGTGATATTTGCATTCAATCAAATATTTTTCTCCGCTAGAAACAGAGCTCTGTAATGAGATCAATTTCATGATGTACACATTTACCTTGTACTATGGCTCTAATTGACAAAACATTATGGCCATACGCATGAAGTATTTCTCCAACATATGTCTCAAATTTATACCCCGCAGGGCCCAGTCTCATTATAGATTCTTTCAAGCGATACTTGTGGTGGAGTATAGTTCCATCATCTTCAATTTTGAGAGAATTAAGAACCATTTTGTAAATTTCAGATGTCCTAATGTCATCGTGTATCTTCTGAGATATCGTATCAGCTATTCTCTTTGCAGCCTTTCTGCTTGCCCCAGCCCTGACACATGTCTCGCGTAATTTGAATTTGTTAAAAGGCACTCGAGCACCGTTGGCTTTGATAATCCAGATAGTTTTTTCGCTCATGATGAGAAATTCCACTCTAGTCGTAAAAAGTTATCTGAGAATTATCATAGCATACATTGAACATCAGAGTTTACAATCACAGATGAAAATTGTACTCAAATGATATATCCTACAGGAAATAGAAAAATTGTGAAATGCAGTTAAAAGTTGATATCATAGGCATAGATTCGGGCGGAAAACCAATAGTTTTTCTAAACAAGCATGATGCAGACGAGGTTGGCGTGACCGCATTAGGAAGAATCACAATAAATTCAAAAAGAAAAGAGACAACTGCAATTGTCAATATTTCTACAAATGTTAACAAGTGTTTCATCGGAGTAAATGAGGAGGTAAGAAAAAAACTTGATCTTAGACAAAACTCTGTGGTAGAAGTAGAGGTTGCAACATTTCCAAAATCTCTCCAATTCATACATTACAAATTATCTGGAAAGAGACTACTATATCATGAAATTTTAGAAATAGTAAAGGATGTTGTTGACGGAAATCTCAATGAAGGCGAGATTGCAGCTTTTGTCACTGCACTTCACATGCAGGGTCTGGATCTTGATGAGGCAGTGAGTCTGTCATCGTCGATGGTAGCAACAGGAAAACAATTGAAGTTACATAAAAAAATAATTGCAGACAAGCATAGCATTGGCGGGGTGCCAGGAGACAAGACAACTCTACTAGTAGTACCAATTGTGGCAGCTGCCGGCATTACAATTCCAAAAGCATCATCACGTGCAATTACATCAGCTGCCGGTACTGCAGATAGAGCAGAGGCAATAATGCCAGTAAACTTTGGAATTGAAGAAATGCAAGATGTTATAAAAAAATGTAACGGGTGTATTGTATGGGGAGGCGCACTAGAACTTGCTCCGGCTGATGATATTTTTGTCAGAACTGAATATTCTCTATATATCGATCCGCTACTCTTGCCTTCCATAATGAGTAAAAAAAAATCGGTTGGTGCAACGCATCTCATAATAGACATACCGACCGGAAGAGGAACAAAGGTCAAGACAATAGATGATGCGGATTTCTTAGCAAAGGAACTCATAGAACTTGGAAGAAAACTTGGCATACACACACAATGCATTTTAACGCATGGGGAAATGCCAGTTGGATATACACTGGGGGCATCTCTTGAGGCAAGAGAGGCATTTTCAGTACTGATGAACAAGTCCAACGTTCCTGATTTAATAGACAAGGCATGTCACCTAGCAGGTTCATTATTTGAGATGGTAGGAAAAAATAACGGATATCATTTGGCAAAGGAAATTTTGCGTACTGGTAAAGCAGAAAAGAAAATGAGAGAGATAATTGCCGCACAAGGTGGGAATCCCAGAATGAATTTAGATGATTTTCAAATTGGTCAAGAGGTAAAAGAGGTAAAATCTAAAAAGTCTGGTCAAGTTCTATGGATGGACAATATATCACTTGTAGAAATAGCAAGAGCTGCAGGATCTCCAAAAGATAAAGGAGCTGGAATTATACTCAACAAAAAAGAAGGCGATAAGGTAAAAAACGGAGATGTATTGTTTACAGTTTACGCTGAAAAATCACGGAAATTATCAAGCGTTGAAGAATTACTCTCAGAGTTGGAACCAATAGGTGTTGGCGAAAGAAAAGAGATGTTCATACACAAGGTAAAAGAATCACCAATCGTCAAAAGGGCTTTTGTAATAGATAGATAAAAAATATGACCACTCTTCAAAAAACTATCAAAGACATACAAAAAATTAAGATCCAAGGAGCAAATGAGATCGCAGTTTACAGTCTTGGCTTTTTAAAACAATATGTCAAACAGCATGGTTTTGAAAAAGATTTTGAAATGGTTGCAAAGAAATTAGAAAAAGTACGCCCAACTGCAGTAGTTTTACATAATTGTATTGAAATTTTAAAGAAAGAAAGAAAAGTATCCGTCATAGACAAGATGATAAAAAATCTCAACATTGCAAGAGAGAAAGAATCAGAATATTCAGATAAAATAATACATAGCCAGAGTGTGATAATGACATATTGTCATTCGGGAGAAGCCATGTCGTTTATCAAACATTTTTGGAAAAAACACAAGAAGATTTCTGTAATTGCATGCCTGACTGAACCTAAACATCAAGGAATTCGAACAGCAAAAGAGCTTTCCTTAGATGGCATACCAGTTACCCTGATAGATGATAATGCAATTGGGCATTTCATAAATGGCGTTGACATGGTAATAGTTGGTGCAGATGCACTCAGACTAGAAGGAGTTGTAAATAAGATAGGAACTAGACTGTTGGCAACTGCTGCATCAAGTGTTCACAAGCCATTTTACGTAGTTGCAAATTCTCTCAAGCTTGATACAAGAGAGAATTTTAAAATCGAAGAAAGACCTGGCAAAGAAATTTTTAGAAAAACAATCAACAAAGGCAAAATTAAAGGAATAGAGGTACGAAATCCTGCCTTTGACATCACCCCTTGGAAGCTAGTAACAGCTGTTATCACCGAACGAGGAATAACATTGCCAGAGAAGATCAAAAAGGAGTTGCTATATGAAAAAAATTGATTGGTATTCAGATTTTGTCGATTTAAGATACATCCCATCAAAGACAGACATTGTTTGTTTATTTAGATTTGAACCAGCTGAGAGGTATTTCTGTAAAGGAAGCTGCTGGTAGAATTGCATCAGAGAGTTCAGCAGGGACTTGGACTACACTAAACAAAGTTCCATCTAGACTGGATAAAATGATGGCAAAATCTTTTGAAATTAAGGGAAATTTTGTCAAAGTTTCATATCCAATAGACTTGTGGGAGGAAGGCAATGCATCACAGTTGTTGAGTGGAATTGCAGGAAATATCTTTGGCATGAAAGCACTAAAAAATCTAAGACTTGTTGACATGTCTCTTCCAAAAACATATCTAAAGCACTTTAGAGGTCCACAGTTTGGAATAGATGGTATTAGAAAACTTTTGAAAATAAAAAATAGACCAATAACAGGCGCGGTAGCAAAACCAAAAATTGGTTGGAGTGCAATTGAACATGCAAAAATAGCTTATGAGACATGGATGGGAGGTTTTGATCTAGTCAAAGATGATGAGAATCTTACTTCGACTTCATTTAACAGATTTGAAGACAGAATTAGATTATGTGCAAAAATGCGTGACAAGGCAGAGAAGGAGACAGGTCAGAGAAAATCTGCACTAATTAACATAACAGGTGAAACAAAACTTATGGAAAAACGAGCCAAGATGTTACACAATCTAGGATGGGAATATGCAATGATAGATGTAGTAACTGTAGGAGTATCTGCAGTGCAAACCTTGCGGGAAGTGTGTCAAGATTATGGACTTGCAATTCATGCTCATCGCGCAATGCATGCCGCTTTTGACAGAAATCCAAAACATGGAATCACAATGCTAGTTCTTGCAAAGATGATGAGACTCATAGGAGTTGATCAAATTCACATCGGGACTATAGTTGGCAAATTGGTTGGAAGCAAAGATGAAGTTCGTGACATTAAAGAGGAGATTACAGTCGATAAAATACTTGAAAAAAATCTAAAAGGAGAACACCACATACTTTCTCAAGACTGGACAAATTTTAAACCCGTGTTGCCCATCTCGTCAGGCGGACTACATCCAGGGTTACTACCATCTGTCATGAAGATTCTCGGAGATGACATAGGACTACTTGTGAGTGGAGGAATTCACGGTCATCCACAAGGGACTAGATCGGGTGCAAAGGCTGCAATGCAGGCAATAGATGCAGCCATGCAAGAAATACCCTTACAGATGTATGCAAAAACACATCTTGAATTAAAACAATCTCTTGACAAATGGGGCTTTAGAAAGCCAAAATAAGAGACCAGTCAAAAAAAATCAAATTGATTGATTATCATATTTGATATTTAATCGAATCAAGTAAAATACCGTTAATTATAGGACATATTCATGGGTTTGAAGATAGAAGAACTGTTAGTTAGCAATTACATGTCAGAGTATCCCATATCTGTCAAGCCAGAAATTCCATTTGAGACAGTTGTGGATTTTATGAACGAGAGTAGGTTTTCAACATTAATTGTGATGGATGAAACAAACCCAACACCTATCGGAGTATTTACAGAAAGAGGAATCATCAAGCATGTCGCATCAGGTAAAGATATGAATCAAAGCATTAAACAAGAACTCATCCAGCCATTTTTTTCAGTCACTCCAGACACCACCATAATTGAGGCTGCAAAATTAATGATATCTAAAAAGGCAAGGATTTTGGTTTTTGCTGATAAGGACAAACTAATTGGAACCATCACAGCATCTGACATGCTAAGAGCATTTAGTGAAACAGACAAAGCTCCTAGTCTTGAAAAGGTCATGAGTAAAACAGTATATCATTGTCCATTTGATACCACAATTTTAGATGCAGTAAAACTTCTTGATGAGAAAAATATCGGCAGTATACTGGTAACACGCGATTCATTGCATGGGATATTCACACAAAGAGATTTGGTAAGAGTTCTTGCAAAGGGGGAAAAACTTGACAAAAGTGTAGGAGAGTATTCTTCATTTCCACTTGTTACAGCAAAAAAAGACATTTTGGCAAATGAGGCTGCAAAAATCATGACATCCAACAAGAATCAAAAGATTAGGTTTGACAGAGAATAATTCTATTGTAGGAATTGTTACTGCAAGAGACATTGTTGATGCATATCAGATGTAGATATTTGCGCCAAACGAAAAACAAATCAATTTTTGTACCAAGTTTAAGTGATAATTATGAGATATCTTTAATGGTTAGATCAGTGTAATAGATAGATGTCAAAAGAAACACTGGAAGGAATTGCAACAATTGAAAATGTAACAAAAAAACAAGTAGTTGAGGCAATCAAGACAAACAAAAAGGAACATGATTCAACCGAACAAAAAACAACTACACCTAGCATCATAAAAGATAACACTTCAGAGATAATGGAAAAGATTGATTCTAAAATTCCAACATATGTTAAACTTTATTCCGACCTGTACAAAAAATACCTGCACATAGCAAGTGATTTCTGTAATGCATCATATTTGACTCAAAAAGAACTCTTTGGAAATATGGGAGTAAATGATACAAGGCTTGAAATGTTTGATGCCTATTTGGAATCTGTCAAAAAAATGATTCTACTTCAAATAGACATAAACGAAAACATGATCCAGTCATATGTGGGTCACAGGCTCACAGTATTGGAATTTTATGAACAGATGTTAAATAGAAACAGTAACAATTTTTCAAAGATGTTGTCTTGGTTTAACGAGTACAAGAAATAGCATCTAAAAACATATGCACGATGTAAACAGAATATCAAGAAGAAACAGGGCCATCCAATCTGTGATTATTGTTTAAAACATTTGGACAATTGTGAATAAAATTAGTGGAAAAATTACATTGTATACAATTCTCATTAGAATATCAAATTTGAAAATCTGAATCCAATTTATAGCCATGTAAATAGAAAGTATACCAGTTGGTAGATTTTACTAATTCAAACATTCTAAGCCTTGCACAAACTATAGCCATCATAGTCTCACTAGTCATGATGTATTATTTTTCAAGGCGTCAAATGTATCACATGGGACGAGAATTTCAAACACAGGTAATTAGTGACATTACAGAAAAGTTGCACCACATAGGAGAGATAATTATTGAACACCCAGAACTAGCAAAAGTGATAAACCAAGTTGATCCGTCAGAACAAGTGTTTGCCATATACATATTATCAATATATAATCAGGCATTTCAAATGTACAAAAGAAAATTATTAACAGATGCAATTTGGGAAGGATGGATACAAATGATAAAAAATAGTTTCCGTGACGGCACAGTCAAAGACTATTGGAAAAAGATTACTGAAGATGGTAGATTTAGTCACGAGTTTCGAGAGTTCATAAACAAAAAAATATTGACGGATCTGACTTGAATTTATTAAAACAATTTGCGTGTGTAATTAGACTCTGTTCTATAGGTACATATTCTTAAAAAAAAGTCTCAAGATATGGATTCTAATAATTTTGAAAATACAAAGGCAATAGAGATAGAAAATCTAACGAAAATCTATCACGGAGGCATCAGGGCAGTTGACGATGTAACTTTCTCAGTTAAAACAGGTGAGATATTTGGCCTACTAGGTCCAAACGGTGCAGGTAAGACTACCATGATTAAGATGATAGTAACTCTAGCCCGCCCCACTATAGGCAACTTGAGGGTTTTTGGAATAGACTCTTCCAAGTCACCAGAAGATGTCAGAAACATGTTAGGATATGTACCTCAAAGTATCTCAGTTGATACGGATCTTACAGGATATGAAAATCTGTTAATATTTTCCAAACTATCCTATGTAGACAAGAAGCAACGTAATGAGAGAATAAAAGACGCTCTAGAATACATGGGTCTGACTGATAGAGCCAAGGATCTTGTCAAGCATTACAGCGGAGGCATGATGCGCAGGTTGGAAATAGCTCAAGCCCTTGTCAATAGACCAAGAATTTTACTTTTAGATGAACCAAGTATCGGACTTGATCCTGCGTCAAAGATGCACGTGTGGGAAAGCATAAAGCAACTCAAAGAAAAGTTTGGCACCACGGTTTTAATCACAACCCATGATATGAGCGAGGCAGATGAACTCTGTGATAGAATTGCAATCATGTCAGATGGTAAAATAGCAGCTTTGGGAAGTCCAATAGAATTGAAGAAATCTGTCGGCGGAGATGTAGTCACAGTAAATCTTACTTTGGCATATCCAAGCATTACATTTCCAAAAGAGATTGGAACAATAATGCATAGTAATGAAAAATCCATTCAAATTTTGGCTGAGAATGGAGAGACTGCAATTCCACTTGTTAGTAATTTCTTTCGAGATCAAAAAATTGCAATAGATTCTATTTCAATCAACAAACCAAACTTGGATGACGTTTTCATGAAATATGCTAAAAGGAGACTTCATGAAGAAATTTCCCCACATGCAACCAGTACTCGTCGTGATTTTGTGAGACATACAAGATGAATATTGCAAGATTTCTTTCAAGTGCTGTCACAGTTGCAGAGATGGAGGCAAGAAAGATACGCCATGATACAACTGAACTCTGGATAAGAATAGTCCAGCCCGCACTATGGCTAGTAGTTTTTGGAGTTACTTTTAACAGCATCAAGGCAATGCCGACTGGTAGCTTCTCGTACATTCAGTTCATCACACCTGGAATCTTGGCCCAGTCAGTTTTGTTTATTGCAATTTTTTATGGCATCACAGTTGTCTGGGAAAGAGACGTTGGAATAATTACCAAGTTGTTATCCACTCCATCTCCTCGAGCATCAATTGTTTTGGGTAAATCACTTTCTGCAAGTCTAAGAGGTATGTTTCAGGCAGTAATGATATTTGCTTTGGCACTTGTACTTGGAGTCAAGATACGACTTGATATACCTGACATACTGGGTGTTTTTGCAGTGGTGATTTTGTTTGCCATGTGTTTTTCAAGTCTATCCATGCTGCTTGCATCATTTATGAAAACTCGAGACAGGATGATGGGAATTGGTCAGGCTCTAACCATGCCACTTTTCTTTGCCAGCAATGCCATTTATCCAATTTCAGTAATGCCAGTTTGGCTCCAATATGTATCCAAAGTAAATCCATTAAGCTATGTAGTCGATGCAATGAGATCCATGTTGCTATCTGGCAGTTATGAAAATTTGCCAATGGATGTATTAGCATTACTTGTTGCCACCATTACTTTTGTAGCACTTGCTTCAATAACAATCAAAAGATTACTAGAGTGATTTTTTACTACAATTATGATGTAGTCACGTGTTCATCTAGTCAACTAGGAGGAGGTTGTACAATGAGTTGTCCCCTCATGGTTGGTTGGTGGAATGTGCAAATGTAAGCAAATGTTCCAGTGGTATTTGCATCAAATGTTATGGTTTTATTCTCACGTGGATGTACAATGACATCAACGTTGTATGGTTTATCATAGATAGTAAATGAATGATCATCTCCTCCAGGTTCTTCAATGTTAAAAAAGTGAATTACAACTTTATCGCCTTTGAAGACTGCAATGACAGGCATACTGTAAATATCATGAGGCATTCCCATTTCAGTCTCATTAAAACCAGGTATTTCACTATCAAACAAGTAGAATTCTTTCTTTTTTCCAACATATTGTTGCTGAGGACTGTTTTGTTGAAGAGCATTCTGGTTATTTGCATGCGATGTGGCCAAGAGTGGGATTGTTACAGCAAATAAGGCAATAGCAATAGCAATTGCAGCAATAGATATGCCCAGTATTAGTACGGTTATAGTATTTGAGGCCAACAAGAATTTTTGTCACCTGTAGATTTTAATGATGCCTACCGTTCTCATTTATGAGAATGGAAGATAGTGTATTATGCATTATACAGAATTGATAGCCGTGAACAAAAAAATCATTATAGGAATTACAGTTGCTATCATTACTACAATATTTACATACAATCAATCTTTGGAAATAACTAGTGAGGAATCTTCAAGTCAAAAGAATTTGTCCCATGAAAAAACATCTATTAGAGCTAAATATGGCAATATGATATAGAATGGTAGAATCATCAATTACCAATTATGTACTTGTTGCCGCACATATTATAGTTGGATTTATTCTCATATTCTTTGCCACTAAGGCATTCAAGAGAACGAAATATTTTCCAATGGCCCTCCTAGTAATAGGATTCACACTGTTGGTCCTTGGAGAAACTGTCATTGAATACATATTTGCATTTGCCGGCGATAGATTTGGAAAAATAATTGAAGAAGGATTTGAGATAGCAGGATTCATTGTACTAATCATAGCAGTCAAGAAAACTAGAAAATGACAAACGATGATGAGATCCTAGCAATACTGGGAGATGAATATAGCAGAAAGATTCTCTCAATACTTGCAAAAAATGAGATGAATACCTTAGAAATATCTACAAAACTTGGTATCCCTGCATCGACTACCTATAGGAAGATCAAAAATCTGGAAAGTCTGGTCCTCATAAAGAAAACCAAAGTCATTCGCACACTAGAAGGCCTTGACGAAAGTTACTACAAGAGTCTAGTCTCAGGCATAGAAGTAAAGTTCAGAGATGGTGAGATGTCCTGTAAAATTGAAAAGTTTACCATGGATGAAAAGATACAAAGACTATGGGAAAAATTCTCAGAAAAATGAGTTGATTTCATTGTGGAATAGTTATCTTTGCCTTCTTCCAGTTTTGTAACAGCAGTAAAGATATCACAACTATAGAACCCTGAGTAATCTTGGCAAGTATGTCTACTAGACCTACATCCTTCTGTATGCCGACTATTGGGAGGCTAACAGTTCTGGATACAACATACAGCCCAATCAGGGCCATTGAGACAAGACTTGCTATGACATATGGAGCCCTGCTGTGGAGGTTGTTCTTAATCATCCATATTCCTAGTGGTAGATATACAATTGCCGCAGTTGCAAAAAGCATCGTCTGAATCTGACTTGGAAGATCACTTGATTCTTGCATTTGAGAATATGCTGTAACAAAATAAATTCCGCTGTTTCCAAGTACTAGAATTACTATAATCATGATAAACTGTTGTGTAGATTTTTTCATTATTTGTAGTTTGAATTATGTATTTAATTATCTAACTATCATTTTCATCAATGAGAACGGTATCAGATATTTTATAAAATCTGTAACACATTGATGCAATGATGCTGATTCAGTCCGAATACTCGAATCTTTTTGCACTGAGATTATAGATAGATCCTAAAATAATATTTGTTAGAAATAATTAATGATAAAGGCATATTCCTTACTGAAAATAATTCGGATTATTTGTTTTGGGGAGTGGGTGGCAGATGAGTGATTACAACAACATATATCCTTGCATGGGATCAGGCAAAGCCATTTTCTCATTCTGCCACTTCATCACGCATAATTGGCATTTGTCATTTAATTGTCTAGCTACCATTCCCGCAAATGGAAATGGTAACTAGACATTATAAGATGAAAAAGAAGAAACTAGCATGAATAAAAAAATTCTAGTTGGCATTGCCATTGCCATCATTGCAATCTCTGTTGCAGTGGTAGGTGTCAAAAATACTCTGGGAGACAAGGCATTAGCATTACCTGGTGAAGAAAATACAGAAAAGCTCTGAATCTTCAAGAGACTAACAAAACTACAGTAGCCTCGACAGGACCAGTCAAATCAGGATCTTGCACCATCTGGGGAATCCGGAGAATCTGGACCTTAGTCTAGTTATCCACCCCACTGTGTTTTTTTTTAATTTCTCTTCATTTTTCTGAGTTTGTATTTGATTGTCAAACTACCGTTCTCATCGATAGAAATGGTAACTAGACATTATAACCTGAAAAAGAAAAGCATGTCATGTCAAAACAACAATACAGATCAGAGATGGGCATAATCTCAGACATTTTACGTGTGACAATAGACTGTGGCAGACAGGGTGAGATAATATCATCCATAGCAAGAAAAGCAAACCTATCACACTATACAGCAATTGAAAAATGTCAAAAGATGGTCGGTTTTGGATTGATGGAATCTGTAATCAGCAAGAGAACACATTCTTTTTATATTACTGAAAAAGGAATCCAGTTTTTTCATGAGATGGAAAAATTTATAGAAATCATACAGGCCATAAAAATTAGGTATTAGACGGTACGCATGGATGCAAGACCACCTCAAATAATTACGCATCTAGTAACAACAATCATTCTAGGTTCTCTTGTGTTTATCTCATTTACAGCACTTGGCAAGGCAGAAGCAGACAATGGAATAAACCTAGTACCACAGTGGATCAAACATGTTGCATTATGGTGGTCTCAAGGTGAGATTTCAAATGAGGATTTTATCAATAGTATGACATGGCTTGTAGAAAATCAAATTCTTCCAGTAACAGATCTTGTAGAAGGAGTAGAAGGTAAATCAGTACCAGATACAGTAAAAAATAGTGCATATGCTTGGAGCCAGAATGAGATTTCAGACACTGAATTTCTTCGCGGAGTTGGATATTTGATTAAAAATGGGATGATGGAATTAAATGACACTTTTGTATCACAAGTTACAAAAGAAAGACTTGACCAAGTCTCGGTACAAAATGATACAAAAAAAGCAGTAGTCATAATTCCAGTTTTTACAGCATCGGCATATTTAGAACAAAAGTTTTATGCATATTATAGTGGCCATTGCGATTATAATTGTCTGACAACAACAATCAATTCTCAAATACAGTTAGGTTTTACAGAAAGCGGAAAAGCTGTTAGAATATTAGAATCACTTGGGTATTATACCATAACAGATATTGATGTAGATAAAAATCCAAAGATATTATCCCAGTATGACAAAGTAATCGTACTCCACAATGAATATGTGACACAAAATGAATTTGATGCGATTACAACACATCCTCACGTAATTTACCTTTACCCAAATTCCCTATATGCTAAAGTATATGCAAATTATAATACAAATACAATCACGCTTGTTCGTGGTCATGGATACCCGAATTTGAAAATAAGAAATGGGTTTGATTGGAAATTTGACAATTCCCATTTTGAGTATGACATACAATGTAAGAACTGGAAGTTTGATAAAATAAACAACGGAATTATGCTTAACTGCTATCCGGAAAACTATCTGGCAAACAATACCGCTTTACTCAAAGCGATAAAAGATTACTAGATTTTACACTAATTTTACAAGTGATTGGATCTAACATGCCGTCTTTCGGTTCAGATCTGAAAGAGACTAGTCAGTACAAATTAGGCATTAAACCACTGCGATAAAGTTACTTGAAAGTGATAATTCCTTTAAGGAGGATTTGATCATTTCAGAGATTTTATTTACAAAGACAAATGGGTCTACAGATTTGTTCAATTTTGCCAATAAAATTCCCATATGGGTAGGCATTGAGACAAATCTTGCATTTTCTCTCTCTGTAATGGTATAATGTACAGTGCCAAATTCATAATCAAAATCACTCTGCATGGAATTTTGCAACTGTACTCCCATTGCAAACATCTCTTTTTTGTCTTCAGCGATATTGATTCCATTTTTGAAGATGGACTGTTCTATCCTTCCATGTTTGTTTATCATACAAACAAATTCAGTACCTTCCGGTGGCATGAATTCATCCAGTAGAAATACATTTTTTGATATTACATGTTGAGCCATGTCTATGCCAGACTCCATACATTTTCAACCCATTTTGGTCTAGTATTGTTCATTCCAGTAATCCAATTTTTACCGCAGTCAAGGCAGTGACATTTTGATGACATATTACTTTTAGAAATTGAGATCTCAGGTGAACAACAAATTGGACAAAGTAGCAAGTCAGGGTATTTTGGATGGATTAGAATGTCTGCACTAGCATTTTCTATTATGACTATTGCCTTTCTTATCTCTGCTACCTCATGTGCTAGAATTCTACTGGCATGGTCATCTTGATTGTGTACTGCATCTATGATTTGGTTGAAAAGTACCGAATCTCTTTGTCTCAATTTTTCTAATATTGCTTTGATTTCCAATTTTTGATCCTGTGAATTTTTCACAGATTGATTTTTTTGAGTTGTCATCATGGCATTACAATATAACAGATTAGATAAAATACCTCCTACCGTTCTCGTTGATGAAAATGATAGCATCCATTCTCGTTGATGAAAATGGTAGCATCCATTCTCGTTTGTGAAAATGGTAGCATCCGTTTTATTCTGATTTGTATTCTAATAATTTATGAAAATACATTCATACCTACTGATCGCACTTGTCATACTTGCTACAAGTGCGCCAACACTAGCTCTTGCACAATATGAAAGAACAGAAGGCGGCCAGCCAGATATGACGATACTGACTATCTTTAGTTTGACACTATACGTTACGATATCAGCAATATTTGGCGTAGTCGGATATTCGATTTGGAAAGTATTCAGTATTAGGCGAAGAGCAACCAAAATGAGAGCAAAGTGATCTCCATGAAAATTTTTTCTATCAACTCTTACTTGAAATTATCAATAATCATAGCGCTTGTATTTGTTCCAACTTTGGCCTATGCAGAAGATGATGATAATAGAGGATTTAGTACTGCTGCTACACTTGGCTGGCTAGCCATTGGATGTGGAGTAGCAGCAAACCTCTCGCTTGTCACATTCAAAATGATCAAGAAAATGCCAGTCATGAGGCTAGTTGGTGGTTCTACTACATCACAGAGTTTGACATCAATGTATCAGCCAGTATTGAACTTTCATATAATGTTAAATGCTGTAGGATTCTTTGCAGGCATATCACATGGATTTATGCTCATGCGAGGCCTTGATTACATCTCACTTTCACTGGCCATTGTTATGACGGTATCAATGATTAGCGGCATAATACTAAAATTTACGTCTGGTAAAAATTTAAAATTCTTTAGCAGACTAGTTCATGGACAAGCAGTTCTTGCGGCATTGCTAGTGACACTTGTTGTTTTACATGTCATAACAAGATGGCATCATGGAATTATTATGAATTTCATATGAGACACATTCAACTAGAACCAAGAGATGTTGCTAGATTAAACAACCTTGGAAATAACAGGTGCAGAAAATGTACAAACCAATTGAATGAAGGCGATATTGTAATACGAGTGGGATCAAGACCCACTAAATACTACCATAAAGAATGCTTCAAACCATATTAGAAAATCAACTAGTTTAAAACAAATTTATTATGAAATAATGCGGTTTCTCTGTTTTTCTATTGTTTTTGAATATACGGTAATGACTTGTAAAACATCAACATGATAAATTATTTGGTCACGGCCTAGACATGAAATAAGGTGCCGCCGGCAAGACTTGAACATGCGACAGACTCGGTCTTCAGCCGAGTGCTCTCCCGGGCTGAGCTACGGCGGCACGTTTGATTCTCAAAGTATTCGGGAATTAAAGTGTGTCTCTCCTATTTTTTCCAAGCAACGTCAGAAATTTTTTTTCTTTTATTTATTGTTCTGGCTATAACAAAAAGAAGATCTGATAACCTATTCATGTAGACCAAACATTCGTTGTTTATCTTGTCTACCTCTGACAAGTTTACGACATTTATCTCAGCCTCTTCTACAAATAGCTCTTGCCAGATGAACCTGTGATGCAACCAAATCCCCTCCAGGTAAGATGAAAAAAGTTATTGGTGATAGTTTCTCCTCTAACCCATCAATCTCTTTTTCAAGAAACAATATCATATCAGATGTAACCCTGTTTGATTTGTTGTTCAGGTTTGGATTTGCAAGATCTGCACCAACTACAAACAAGTCATTTTGTATTTTTGTCAACAAATTATGAATATCTTTTCCCAATTTAGAAGACAGGACAATTCCAATAGCCGCATTAAGTTCATCCACCATACCATAAGTTGCAATTCGAGGGTTTGATTTTTTTACACGCTTGTTTCCAATCAACCCAGTAGTTCCATCATCACCAGTTTTAGTATAAATTTTCACAGTTACACGTTAGTGATTCTTGTCATTTTAATCTTGTTTGGATATATTTCCATTCTGAAACTGCCAAATAGACTCAAAGATTAAAACAGGAATCATGAAATGAATTACTTGTGTTGTTTGACTTTTTCTATCTAGCATCAGAACTCAAAAAAGTACCACGCAAGGGATGGAAAAGTAAAATCGGTATAGAACACCCAGAATCAGTAGCAGACCATTCTTACGGAACTGCAATCATGGCAATGGTTTTGTCAGACTCACAAAAATGGGATACTGAAAAAATTCTCAAAATGGCACTTCTTCACGATTTAGCAGAATCAATCACTGGAGATTTTATGCCAGAAGAGATCTCAAAAGAGAACAAGAAAATAGCTGAAGATGATGCCATGAAAGAGATCTTCTCCAAACTACCAGCCAATCTTGCAGAAACATACGATAGAATATGGCAGGAATATAGTCAGGCAAATACAAAAGAGTCTATTCTCTTACATGAAATTGACAAGCTGAGAGATGGCAATTCAAGCTGCAAAGTATTCTTCGGAAGGATTTTCAAATGAAAAATTAAGTTTGTTTGTAGACTCGGCAAAAAAAGATATAAAATCAAAAGAACTTTTGGACATACTTGATACACTATCGTATAAATAACTAGAACTAGTTTTTCAGTCATGCAGTATTTTGTTGCACTAAAAATTGGTGAGAAGAGAGTCAAGGAAGCACGTGAGTATCTCAACAAGTTGTCCAATGATCAAGCAATGCCTGCTTTAGCACTTAGAGATAACAAGACCAATGTGTGGGAGCCTGTAGGCGAGGAAAATCTCTATGCCGTTCTAAATAACACAGGAGGATATGTGTTGTCAGATTCTATTGGATACATGATAGTAATTTGTGATAAAAATGGAATTTCTAAAGCACTTGTTCGAAGTCTTAATGCTGAACGAAAGGATGCCATCATTTCAAGAATGAAATCAGACAATATTGAAGAGCACAAGGGCGATGTGGTTCTTCCAGTTTAATGATTTTATTTTCGAGATTGTAGTCAAATAATTGACACCAAGATTAAATTAGTACAAATACGGAATCTTAGGAAATGGCCAAGAAATTTACTCATGAGATAGAGGTAAAAGGACATCTCATTGATTCCATGATACTAACCAAAATTTTCGATGTCATCATGGACCTCAAGGGTGAGTTTCAAGTACAAGAGTTCAGAGTTGGCAAGCACAAAAAAGATGAGAGTTATGCAAAACTTACAATTCAGGGAACATCACAAGAACACCTTGATAAAATTTTAGAATCAATATACCGCGAGGGTGCAACATCAAAGATTCAGCAAGAGATCTCTCTAAAACTGGCACAAAAAGACATGGTAATGCCAGATGATTTTTACAGTACTACTAACAATCATACCGAAATATTTCACAAAGGAAAATGGATCAAGGTAGAAAACATGATGATGGACAAATGTATCACCGTTAAAGAAAACAGGGCATTTTGTACTCCAATTCGAGATGTAAAAAAAGGAGACAAGATAATTGTAGGTGAAAAAGGAATACGTGTCACACCGCCTGAAAGACCAAGAGAAGGTGTAAACCTATTTCAATTCATGAGTAGTGGTAGACTCAAGTGAGAGACCAACTCAACATATTGCAAGAAAAGTTGCAGAGGACATTTACAGAATAAACAAGCAGGGAGGAAAGATTGTTCTCGTAGGAGGTCCTGCGATTGTACACACTGGGGCATCTGATTCCATTGCAATGTTGATAAGAACTGGGTTCATCAACGCAGTTCTTGCAGGTAATGCACTTGCAGTTCATGATATAGAATATTCAACTCTTGGCACATCACTTGGAATGAACGTACAAGATGGCACACTTGCAGTGAGAGGGCATAGAAATCACATGCAGGCAATAAATTCAGTCTTCAAAGCTGGATCAATTACAAAAATGGTAGAAAAAAAAATATTGACTAGAGGCATAATGTATGAATGTGTAAAAAATAAAATCCCGTTTGTACTTGCAGGTTCTCTAAGAGATGATGGTCCATTGCCAGATGTTATTACAGACATGACAGTGGCTCAGCGTAAATACAAGGAGATTGTAAAAGATGCAAAGCTTGTCATCATGGTTTCAACAATGCTTCACTCCATTGCCACAGGCAATATGCTACCTGCCGACGTTAAAGTAATTGTGGTTGACATCAGCCAGCCAACGGTAACAAAGCTTATGGACAGAGGTACATGGCAAGCACTTGGCATAGTAACTGACGTAGGAGCATTTTTACCTCTAGTGACACAAGAAATTCAAAAACTATCCAAACGTCACTAGGATCACAATAAAGAATCAAATTCAATCTCTCCAAAATCCAATCATTGAACTGATAACTATATGATTATCATATTTGATAGCAATGGCGTGGTTTTAATTTTTGAATAAACAAAAATTACAAGTGGAACACAGGAAAGAGAGAATACGTCGATTTGTCTGGTTTGTAAGGCAATATCCAGTTCCAGTTCTTGCCCTAATCGGATTATTCATAGGCGGAATATTACAAGTATCCCATGAAGAGCAAGCAGGAAAAATTGCATGGTTTGTTACGCTAATAGGCGGAGGAATTCCAGTAGTATGGCAAACTGTCCGCGAAATTTTACACAAACACTTTGTTGCAGACATAGTTGCAATGCTTGCAATCATTGTATCCATAATACTCAATGACGCATTTCCAGGTGTGATAATTGTCTTGATGCAGTCAGGCGGAAAAGCGTTAGAAGATTACGCATATAGACGAGCTTCGTCCTCACTTGATAATTTATTATCAAGAGCACCAAGGATTGCACACAGAAAAACAGACCATGGCATAGAGGAGATTCAAGCATCTCAGATAAACATAGACGATATTTTGGTTATCAGGCCAGGCGATTTAATCCCGGTTGATGGCGAGGTATTGAGTTTACAAGTACGTATTGATGAATCATCATTAACCGGAGAACCATTGCCAAAATCAAAAACTTGTGGAGATCAAGTATTTAGTGGAACAATAAACATTGGCAATGCGTTTGATATCATAGCTGCAAGAAAAAGTGAGGAGAGCCAATATTCAAAAATTGTAAAACTTGTAAAAAAAGCACAGCAAGAAAAGGCTCCAATTCAAAGGCTTGCAGACAAGTATGCAGTGTGGTTTACCCCACTAACACTTGTAGTAAGTACAGTCGGATGGCTGGTTACCAATAATTATGAAACAATTTTGTCAGTACTAGTTGTAGCAACTCCGTGTTCCCTTATCTTTGCTACGCCTGTTGCAATAATTAGTGGAATAAACAGGGCAGCAAAAACTGGAATAATAGTAAAGACCGGTGCTGCCATAGAACAAGTAGCAAAAACTCAAGTTGCAATATTTGACAAAACTGGAACCATCACATTTGGAACTCCGGCTGTTGAGAGGATAATCTCCTTTGATGGGAGATCTTGTGATGAGATTTTATTAAAAACTGCAAGTCTTGAGCAGCTTTCGTCTCACCCAATTGCTGCAATGATAGTCCAAAAAGGAAAGGAAAAGTTTGAGAAATTACTAGTGCCAGAAAATTTTCGTGAAATATCTGGCGCAGGCGTAGAAGGAAGAATAGGCGAAGATCATATCATGATAGGAGCTCCTAGCATATTTGAAAAATCAGGGGCAGATATTTTTGACGGGGTAAACATTGCAGCAGATCAGATAAAACAAGATGGAAGAATGTTTGCATTTATTGCATTAAATGGAAAACTAGCTGGGGCAATAGTATTTGGCGATGAGATACGACCAGATGTGAAAGCCATGATTCAAAGACTAAAAACCATTGGAATAAAGAAAACTGTTTTACTTACAGGAGATATTAAAAACAATGCAAGAAACATTGCAGAACAGGCAGGCATTACAAATTATGAGGCAGAACTTGTTCCCGAAGAAAAGGTAATCGCAGTAAAAAAACTAAGACAAGAATATGAGAATGTCATAATGGTTGGAGATGGTATTAATGATGCACCGGCTTTGGCAGCATCGACTGTTGGAATTGCAATGGGTGCAAAGGGAACAGCCATCTCCGCAGAAGCTGCCGACATTGTATTGTTAGAGGACAGTGTTTCAAAAGTAGTTGATACAATTGAGATTGGTAAAAGAACAATCTCTGTTGCAAAACAAAGTATCTTTGTGGGTCTCGGTGGTAGTTTTTTCTTTATGGGAATAGCAATGTTTGGACACCTCCCTCCAGCTATTGGAGCATTACTTCAAGAAGGTCTTGATGTCAGTGTCATACTAAATGCATTACGTGCAAGGTAACATCTTGGCTACATGGCATAATTTAGATTTTTTTGTAAATAGATGAATTATGTCTGCCAGGTTAGAAACATGACTACTGCTGAGAACCCCATAACTATAACAGTAATCCAACCAACGATATTAGATATTTTTCCATTGGTTCGACCCTCAAGAATTTTCTCGTCATTTCCAATTTTTACAATTACAACAAGAAGTGGAACGGCAATAACACCATTTATGACGGCTGCATAAATCAGTGCTTTAATGGGATCAATATTTGAAAAATTTATCCATAGTCCTACTACAGTTGACGCCGCTATAATCAAGTAAAATCCCTTGGCGTGTTGGAATTTTTTACTCAACCCCTGCTTCCATCCGAATTGCTCAGATAGTGCATATGCAGAAGAACCTGCAAGTACAGGTATTGCAAGCAGTCCTACACCAATTATCCCCAAAGCAAATATGGTTTTTGCCAGTTCACCAGAATGAGGAAATGTTTTCACTAGAGGTTCAAGCGCCATTGCTGCCTGATCTGCTGTAGCCTATATCGGTCATACCATGAACATGAAGTGTTCCAGCAGTAGTCATTATGATAAACCACATCACTATTTGGGAAAATGCCATCCCAATTACAACATCTTTTCTCATCGTATTGATTTCTTTATTTTGAATTTTTGGTGTACTTTCTCCAATGTTTTTTATTTTATTTTTTGCCATGTCTTCTTCAGCTTCTTCAGATGTTTGCCAAAAGAACAGATATGGTGAGATCGTAGTCCCAAATATTGCAACAAACAACATTGCAAAAGCTGGAGTAAATTCAATATGAGGAACTATGCTTGCAACAAGAATTTCAGACCAGTTTCCTCCGACAATAAACGCAGTTACAGCATAAGCAAGTAAGCTCAGAGCAAGATACTTGAGTATAGTGACATATTTCCTATAAGGTACAAAAATTTCTGCACAGATAACAAGTGCAGTGAAAATTATAGTTACAATAACTATTGGCAAATGTGGGAAAACAAGTTTTACTGATGCAGACATTGCGCCAATATCTGCGCCAATGTTTATCGTATTTGCAATTAAAAGTAGACTGATTATTGGATATACTGTTTTTTTTGAATATTTTTTTTTCATAATTCCCGCCAATCCACTTCCAGTAACAAGTCCAATGCGTGCACACATCTCCTGAATTACAACCATCATGGGAAACAGAAATAATGCCATCCACAAGGTAACAAAACCAAATTGTGCGCCTGCTTGAGAATAGGTTGCAATTCCAGAAGGATCGTCATCTGCAGCTCCTGTTATCAATCCAGGACCCAAGATCTTGAAGAATGATCTTATTTTCAATAATCCTGGGTTAGGCATCTATTACATATTTGAGCTAACTGTTAATATTGTTTGAAAATAAGACGATGTGATCATTTGATACTCTTTGGTTTAAATCCATAACTACTCATGATTTCTACCACCTGGTAATCTTCAACTTGATCAAAAGAGTGGTAAAATTCTCCAACTGCGCCAAAAGATTCAGGAGCATCCAATACAACAACTTCAGCCATTTTTGATAACCTCTCAATGGTATCTCTTGGTCCAATAGGAATTGCTACTATGACTCGCTTTGGATGTTGTTTTTTTATCCATTCTAATGCAACAAATACTGTTGCACCGGTAGCAATACCATCATCAACAAGAACAACGGTCTTGTTTTTTAGATCATAGTCAGTTCTTCCCCTAAATTTCACTAGCCTGTGTTCAATTTCTTCCATTTGCTCTGCAATTTTTTCATCAAGATAATTTTTTGATATCCCTAGTGCGTTTATCAATTCAGAGTTTGGAAAAAAACTACCATCGTGTGCTACTGCACCTATTGCAAGTTCCTGATTATGCGGAGCTCCCACTTTACGTGAAATAATAACATCAAGTGAAAGCCCCAAAGTTTTTGCAATCACATCACCTGTTACTACACCCCCACGTGGAATTGCCAAGATTATTGGATTTTCGTTCTTTAACCATTCTAGATTCTTTGCAAGTCTTTGTGCCGCATCAACTCTATCTTTGAATATCAATTAGACTCTCCTAAATATTGTATAAACCAGTTGCTTGCATGTTGTGCTACTTGTTCTAGTTTTCCAGGTTCTTCAAAAAGATGAGTAGCTTCAGGTATGACGATTAATTTCTTTTCAGATTTCATTTTAGCCATTGCCTGTTTGTTTAATTCTATAACAACATCATCATAGCCTCCCACTAGTAGCAATGTGGGACATTTTACATTGCCAAGACTTGATCCAGCAAGATCAGGTCTCCCACCTCTTGATACCACTGCTTTTACTATTCTGGGCCGTTCAGCTGCTGCCACCAAAGCTGCTGCAGCACCAGTACTTGCTCCAAAATATCCTACATTTAGATTTGCAATCTTGGAATTTTTCAAAAGCCAGTCTGTTGTTTGAGTTAATCTTTGTGAAAGTAAGGATATATCAAATCTCAAATGAGTAGTTTGCTCGTCTATTTCTTCCTCTTCTCGAGTCAACAGGTCAAATAACAACGTAGCAATCCCCTTTTGATTTAATTCCCTTGCAACAAAACGATTTCTTGGACTTGTCCTACCACTTCCACTGCCATGTGCAAAAAGTACGATACCAACAGAATTTTTTGGCACTGAGAGATTTCCCTCCAATTTAACCAAATCCAATTGTATCTCTACAAATGTAGAATCATTCTCACTTTTTGTGAATCGAGCCATATCCAACCATCCCGTCCAATATCATCACATGATCTTCGTCTTTACAACAAATACATTTGAGTTTGATGCAATCTCTAGCTATGCCATGATTACATGTTTTACAGGTACAGACTACATCTCTCGGCATTTGTTGTATTGTATCTTTATTCATATTTGTGATAAATCAATATTAAAATTCAAAAAATCAAAAATCCGTCTACATTCCATGAAATTATAAGTCAGATAATAAAATATTTGAAGTCATCCCAAGATTATCAGACGTGATAATTAATCTCGCAAACTAGCATAAGAAATATTCATGTTATCATGAATGAAATTGATAAACGGATTTATTTCCAACCAATATCAAAAATGAGTCATGAGTAAATCATATAGCAATATCCTAGTTCCATACGACGGGTCAACATATTCTCAAAAGGCGCTCAAGATGGCATTTAACATGGCAAAAGCATTTGATTCTGCATTACATCTGGTAAATGTCATAGATGTAAGTACAGTTAGTCCTCCTGGTCAGATTCGTTCAAAAGATACTAGAAAGACTATAGATCAGATCAAGAGTACAGTCAAGACATCAGTTGAATCATACCTTCAAAAAATACAAAAAGACTATGTAGATTCCGGAGTAATTGTAAAAGGATTTGTCCTAGAAGGAGACATTACAGGAAAACTATTGAAGTTCATAGAAGATCACAATATTGATCTAGTTATTATAGGAAGCAAGGGTCTTTCAGGAGTTTCTAAAATAATGACACTTGGAAGTGTGAGTAGAAAAGTTTCAGAACTTGCAAAATGTCCTGTCATCATTATTCGATGATACAATAAATCAGGCAGTGGATCTATCCCTGCATAACTTGTCCCATCCCATTAATCAGATAAATTCCAAAAATAGATGAAAAACTAGGAACCTAATTATTCATATAGTATAATTCCAAATACACAATATGCGACTAGACGACAAAGTGGCCATAGTTACTGGTGCTTCTAGTGACATAGGATTAGAAATTTGCAAGAAATTTGTCCAAGAAGGAGCCAATGTAGTCATGTTAGGAAGAGACATGGTCAAGCTAGAAAAGGCAAGAGCCACAATCAAAGACCATGCTTCAAAAACAGTTGCAATCCCATGTGATATTACAAATGAATCACAGGTCATTCAGACAGTAAATCAGATAACTGACCATTATGGAAAGATCGACATTTTAGTCAACAACGCAGGAGCAATTAGCGATCCAATACATTTTCATGAGATGGCAGAAGAAGATTGGAATTCCCTAGTTAATACCAACTTGTTTGGAACATTTAGGATAACAAAGTCAACCATAGTAAAGATGCTTGAAAATAAAAAAGGAGGTTCAATAATCAATATTGGTTCAATTTCAGCAGAAAGGGCAATACCAAAAGTTCACCTGACAGTATACTGTACAACTAAAGCCGCAATCAACATGTTCACCAAGGGATTGGCAGTAGAATATGCAAGACGAAATATTCGTTGTAATTGTGTCAACCCTGGAATTGTCAATGCCGGAATGATAAAATCATATCTTGATTACCCAGAAGCAAGAAAGGTCCTGGAAAACAGACAGCCAATAAATAGAATAGGAGAGCCCGAAGATGTTGCAAACGCAGTAGTATATCTTGCATCAGACGAGGCAAAATGGATTTCAGGAATTATTCTAAATGTTGATGGCGGCAAGTCAGCTTCTGAAGGATAGAACGCCCATCAACAATCATTTCATTTCACCATACAAATTACAATCATGAAGATTATGGTTTGCGGTCCAATAGGAGGAGTTGGAATAGGCAAAATTTTAGAAATTAGAGAATTTTTAGAAAGCAAAGGCTTTGAGACAGTAAAACAATTTTCCAAAGGCAAAGATTATTCTAAGATACATGATTTTAGAAAAAAAACTACACTTGTAAAAAAAATAATTAGACATGATCTTGATTGTATCAAAAAAGCAGATGTTCTAGTAGTATTGCCAGAGCCGAGTTTTGGTGCATCAATTGAGATGTTTGTAGCAAAGAATGCAAAAAAGAAAGTCATTTTATTTTCAAGCAAACCCGTTCCCAGTCCATGGCCTATTGGATTTTCAGACGTTGTAGTAACAAGCAAAAACGAGTTGGTTAGAAAATTACACGCGATAATGTAAAGATTGTTGTCAAAATCATAATTGATAGATAGGATCAGTTTTAAATAATTTAATCACGATATAATAATCGGGACGGAAACGCTGGGTAATAACCCGGACGTGACGTACAGTGGTATGACAGGTAAAAACACGTTTCCGTCCATTATTATATTAACAAATAATTTTTTGATGAAATTTATTTTAAAAATTAATTAAATAGATGTTTGACATCACATAGTTCTAAATGCATCGACGACATCTCGTGCAGTAACCATTCCCATTACAACATTATTTTTCTTCAAGGCAAGACGCTTTATCTTGTTCTTACTCATTATTTCTGCAGCATCATTTCCTTTTATTCCATATTTTGCAGTTATCAAGGGAAAAGTAGAGTAATTGACCAATCGTTCTTGCAAGGGTATATTTTTTGTCAAAACTCCAAGAAGATCTCTTTCAGAAAAAATTCCAATAAGAAGTTTGTCTTTTTTTATCAATACACTTCCTATTCTTTTTTTAAACATCAAGTTTATGGCTTTGAATATAGAGTCAAAGTACTCACAACCATACACTTTGGTGCTAACAACTTTTTCCAATGTCGGATTTCCCCCGGTAGTTCTAAGACCCCGTAACATGTCAGATGCAGTAATAATTCCAACTAGTTTATCACCATCAAAGACAAGTAATCGTTTCTTTTTGCCTATCAAAATTTTAGCTGCATCCAACACAAGATCGTCTGGAGATACCGTAGCAAATGGTTTTGTCTGGACATCTTTCATTTGAATATCAGGTATTCCCCCATCTTTTACAAGATATGTCAAAATCTCTCGCTCTGTCAATATGCTAGATGGCTTTCCCTTTTCATCATTGACAATCACATTGCCAATCTTTTTCTTTGCCATGATATCTATCGCATCTTTTAGATTCAAACTAGGTTTGACTGAGATGGGATTTAGAGTCATGTAATCTGCCACTTTTAGTTGTAATTTGTCTAGCACCATTGCATTTTTCTGTCCTAACTGCTATTTGACTATGAAAACCGAATTCCAGTCTTGAGAATCACTGCTGAAAATGCAAATTCTAGTCTTCGTTTGAGAAACTCATTGCAAAAGATTCCACGATGTCTCGCGAAGTAACTATGGCATGTATTTTTTTACCCTTGGTTAAAACTAGACGCTTTATCTTGTTTTTACTCATTACCCTAGATACATCTCCACCCTTTATGCCAACACTTGAGGTTACAAGAGGCGTAGTACAATATCCGCCTACAGGATTATGAGTTTCAACGTCGTTTGATAGTACATTTATCAACAGGTCTCTTTCTGTAAAGATTCCATATGGTTTGCCATTCTTTAGAACAATCACACTTCCTATCCTTTTTTTATGCATTAATTTTGATGCTACGAGAATCGTATCATCATAATTTACTGCATACAATCGAGTACTCAATACTTTGGCAAGGTCGGGATTTGCTGAAGTTCGTCTAAAAGCTCTGACCATATCCGTTGCAGTTATTATCCCAACCAAATGCTTTGCATCAAAAACAAGCAGTCTTGTTTTCTCTTTAATCATCATTTGAGCAGCGTCAATTACTTTGGTATTAAGACTCACAGTATCAAACGGACTAAGAGTAATATCATGTAGTTTAATATCTGAGATTTTTTGGTGAACTGACAGATGTTCCAGAATTTGTCTTTCAGTGAGAATACCAATTGGTTTTCGTTTTTTTTCTACAACCAAATTTCCTATTTCTTTATCGGCCATAATTTGAATCGCATCTGAAAAATTAAGATCATCTTTTACAACAAATGGTTTAGGACTCATATAATCTGCAACCTCAAGTTCTAATATTTTGATTGCCAACGTTCAATGTATTGAATCAGAATATAATAAAATCAAAACAAGATTCTCATTACTGGTAACCAGTAACTTGAAAAAATCATGTCATAAATTGTTTAAATTAGATCAAGTTACAATTACTAGCCCTTTCATCCACGGATGGATTGTGCAGAAATAATTATACTTGCCTTCATTATAAAACGTGTATTGCCAACCCGCACCTGGTTGAATTATATCTGAATCAAATCTTTTATCAACATCAGTTACTGTGTGAATTATGGTATCATCGTTTGTCCATGTTACAGTTGTGCCAGAATTTACCTGAATTATGGTAGGATCATAGGATTCAGTGGTATTGATTTGCCATGCTCCGCTTACTATGGACACCCTGTTTGTCTTCATTATCATATGTTGATAAAAAGTAGCATTTTGTGCAGACGGTAAACTAGTCATTACGGTATGCATTGAACCGCCATATTGTGTCATCAACCACGGTCCCATGTACTGTTGTCTAAAATCAGGATTTGACATCATACTTGTCATAAGAGTATTCATAAACTTGGGATCTTGTAACATCAGATTTACCCAATTTTTCATTGCATCAGGATCTGACATCATAGTATTCATCCAAGTATGTGGAAGTGTGGGGTCAATCCAGCCCATAGGGCCAGGAACTGGAGCATTTTGTACCACCACGGTCGAACGAGCACCAGATTGTGAAACTATATCCCCTACAGCCAAACCTGATATGAAAACACCTACAACAATACCAATTATAACATAACGACTAGTCATACAAGTTTTTTACAAATTATGTGTATTAAACTGCCAAGTTAGATATCATCCGTGATAATTGAAAACTCTCCAGATGAAATTAGTTTTTGTAAAAGATAATACAATATCAAAAAAGGATCATCTAATAATCATAACAGGACATTTGGCTTCTTCGGACACTCTACGGCTAACACTTCCAAGTGCCGCAAGTTTATTCATACCATGTAATCCTTGGCTACCAATTACAATTAGATCCGCCTTTGTTTTAGTTGCAAATTTCAGTATAGAGTCAGAAGGTCTTCCCATAAGGATCTCAACTTGTACGTCAACTCCGTGTTTTGCACACTCGTTGATTTGGCGTTGTAATTTTGTTGGAATAGTGAATTTTTTGGGTAATCTTATTTCACGTTTTAATTTGTTTAGTTTTTTATTTATCACTTCACTTAAAATCCCAGATGGAATGTCAGAGACTGCTTCAATTACAGAAAGTACATATATCATTGAATGAAATGCTTTTGCCATCTCAAGTGCTTCACTTAATGCGTTTTTTGAAAAGATAGAACCATCATATGGAACTAGAATTTTTCGGTATTTTTGTACAATAGGAGGCGCTCCCGGCATTTTGGATTGCATTATAGAGGACACAAAATCTATCTTTGATAAATCTCTCAGTAGATTCTCATTTGAACCATATTTTGCATTTTTCAGGATAGTTTTTATCGTTTCACGTATGGCAGTTATTTGATTTGCAAGTTCGTCGTTTTCCGAATTCTTTGACAATGACATTATTTTCCTTCCTACAAACCACGATTTTACTTGTTATTAGACCTAACTGATATCATCATGTAAAATGTGGATCCTTTTTTGCAAGTCGTTTATGAGTCTCCACCTCAGTGTATGCTTTTACAATATCCGTTGCACTGATGACACCTTTTAGATCATCATTTGTATCAACTACTGGAATTCCACTCACCTTGTATTCAACCATCAAATTTGCTGCTTTTGCCAGATCATCTTCAGAGTCTACAGTAATCATCTCAGAGCCAATAACATCGCCAACTGTCATTCCTTTAGACGAGTCGTCGGGAAGCAAATAGTTCCTACTAGGATTTTTGAAATAATTACTATTTCTAAGAAATGAATCATATGATATCAATCCCACTGCTTTTCCATCATTATCAGTTACGACAAGTCTCGAAATTTTATTTTTGTTTAACATGTCCAGTCCAAAGTAAAGTGAATCAGACTTTCTACAAGTCATTATTCTTTTTGACATATAGTCCCGTACTTTATACATCCCAGAATATTTAATTGCAAAATTACGTGCAATGTCGGACTTTGTAGTCAATCCAACCAGTTTTCCATTTTCATTTATTATTATTACAGAACTGATTTGAAACGTATGCATCCTTATTGCACATTGAGAAAGCATATCAGATTGATCTGAAGATATAGTTACAAGATTTCTGCTCATTATCTCTTTTATTTTAATTTCATTCAAATTTCGAACAGTCTTGTCAGATTCTAGAAAATTTCCAATATCCCGTTCTGTAACAATTCCAGTTGGAATGTCTTTTTCAACAATTACAATTCTTTTAATGTTGTTTTTATGCATTAAATATAATGCATCATGTACCATATTTTCTTCTAACAAGGTTACAACAGATTCAGTGTATGGCTTCAGACTAATTTCCACCAGTAATTTATAATCAAAAATACATTTAAAATCAAATCATGATTTCCAGTCTTGATTATCAAAGATATAATAAAAATTTCACAGTTCCTAATTCTCTAAATCAGAATTAGGAACAATTTCGACTTCAAGAGAACCATTTTTGAAGCATGTCATTATGGACTTTACTCGGGATTTGTAGAGAAAGTACTTTTTCCCATCTTGGTTGATAGAGCCTGATATTCCCAGTAATTTGTGCCCATGCAACAATTGCACTCTACGGTACGCAGTGCTAATCGGTATTCCGCACTCGTTGCTTAGATCGATTGCGGATTTTGGCATCTCCATTGTGGCTTCCAAAATACCTCGCGAGTACTTGTCTGCCAAGATTTCAAGATATGCATCCTTTGTAGATGGTTCTTGAACTGTTTTTCCTTGTAGTAAGACTTGCATGATGTTGCATAATGCACTTTTTCATATAAAAATTAGGTATGCATTGCAATACATTGCAAGCAATATCCATTAATCCTTTAAACGTGTTTTTTATCGTGTGATCACAATTAGCCTATTTGGACAGGCGGTCAAGGCATCAAAACTGCATCTCATATTATAGGAGATGCGGCATTTGCATCTGGAAATCATGTTCAAGATCAGCCTCTTTATGGTGCAGAGCGTAGAGGAGCACCAATTTCGGCATATGTAAGAATATCTCAGACGCAGATACTTGAGAGAGGCCAGATAGCCAACTCTTCGCTTGTTGTAATTGCAGACGAGTCATTGTTAGATAGTTCGGTTGACAATCCATTGCAAACTGTAACTGATTCAACTGTCATAATGGTCAACAGTTCTAAAGATCCGTCAGATATTCGTGCAAGATACAAGATCAATAATGTTCTAGTTGTATCAGATCTTACAAAACTTACACAGCATATGACTCACAAGTCAATTCTTGGAGTTGCAGTAGCCTCTACCACATGCAAGTTATTAGGATTTGAGTTTGGAGTGGTTGAAAATTCTCTCAAATCAGAATTAAAAGAAATAGGAATTCGTCAGGAAGATATACCTCGAAATATAGATCTTGCAAGATCTTGTTTTAATCAGACTGCAAATGCAAAGATTGAGACAATAACAAAAATCAAGATAAAAGAGTCGCCCATGATTGAGCCGATTTATCACCATCCACAAATCTCTACATGTACTATAACTGCAACTGGCAATTCAAGATTAAGAGACCGAGGGGCATGGAGTAATTTCAAACCCGTAATAGATTATGATGGATGTACAAGATGCATGATATGTTATGTCTATTGCCCGGATAGTGCATTTACAATAGATAGTAAAGGATTTCCCATTGTAGATTATGACGCGTGTAAGGGTTGCAATATTTGTAAGACTGAATGCCCTACCAAAGTCATATCAATTGTAGAGAGGGAAAACAAATGAGACAATTGATTACGGGAAACTCGGCAGTTGCCACCGCAGTAAAGCTCTGCAATGTTGAATACATTCCAGCATACCCAATAACGCCACAGACTGAAATTATTGAATTATTGTCAAGATGGATAAATGAAGAAAAAATGGATGCCAAGTTTGTAACTTTTGACTCGGAGCATTCAATGATTTCAGCTGCTGGTGCCGCATCGCTTGCAGGAGTAAGGACATTTACTGCATCGTCTAGTCAGGGGTTATTGTATGCGTTTGAGATGCTGTACAATGTTTCTGGCTGGCGAGCACCCATAGTTTTAGCAAATGTATCAAGAGCAGTGGCATCTCCCATAACAATGGAGCCTGACCACAATGATGTGCTTGCAGCACGTGATAGCGGTTTTCTTCAAATTCATGCTGAGACATGCCAGGAGGTTTTAGATTCTGTGATAATGGCATACAAAATTTCTGAAGATATCAGGGTAAGACTTCCTGTCATAGTAAATTTAGACGGTTTTTACTTGTCATATACGCGTGAACCTGTAGACATTCCAGAACAGGAACTAGTTTCCCAGTTTCTACAAGAATACAAACCGGTGTTCGGATATCTTAATGGACAAAATCCAATTTCCATGGGAGTTGCAGTTCTTAGCAGCAATGCCTATTCTTATTTCAAATATCAATTGCACCTGGCATCACTTAATGCGCTTACTGTGCACGAAGAGATATCCAATCAATTTGAGAAACTCTTTGGAAGAAAATACGGATTAGTAGACGAATACATGTTAGATGATGCAGATTATGTCATAGTTATGACTAACTCATTTACAACAATGGGAAAAGCTGCAATAAACAGCTTACGCCAAGAAGGAAAAAAAGTAGGTTTGTTGAGGATAAGAATGATTAGGCCTTTTCCAAAAAAAGTTATTGCTGAAAAACTTGTAGGAAAAAAAGCAGTAGGTGTAATTGATCAAAATGTTTCAGTTGGAAGTGGTGGAATACTATATCCCGAAATAACAAGTGCGTTGTATCACAACCAAGAAAGACCAAAATCAATAATTTCATTCATCGGAGGTCTTGGAGGAAAGAAGATAAGCATTTCAGAATTTAGACATATTCTAAGCACATTAGAGACATCTTCTCATGTAGAAAAGTTTCCCGCTCAAAGTATCATGTTATTTACAGAAGATGATTGGGGTTCTGTTAAAGAGATGCTAAAGTTTGCAGGAAAGGGAGATGTAAATGGAAACTAAATTTAAGACACTAAAGGACATACCGTTAGAAGAAGAGCTTGTTCCAGGCACCATGATATGTGCAGGATGTGGTGGAGCACTCTTAGTTAGAATATTTGAGAAAGTACTTGGACCAAATGTGATTACAGTTAATGCTGCAGGTTGTATGACCATGCTTTCTGTTTTTCCCTTTACACCATTCAAGTCTTCATGGTTTTATGTGGCAATGGCAAGTGCACCAGCTGCTGCCCAAGGAGTAAGGGATGCATTAGACATTTTGATCAAGAAAAAGAAAATTGATAGCAAAGACAACCTAAAAGTTTTGGTGCTCACAGGAGATGGAGCTGCATCAGGCATAGGCCTCCAATCCACATCTGCTGCAATTCAGAGAGGTCTTGATTTTTACTATCTCGTTTATGATAATGAAGCCTTTTCCAATACCGGATTTCAGGCCTCCGAGTCTTCGCCTTTTGCATCTGCTACCAAGACTACAAGCCCAACAGAGACGCATGAAGGTGTAATGTCTCAGAAAAAGAATTTGTTTGAGATATGGAGAGCACACAAGCCGCCATACATTGCAACCATCTCTCCTGCATATATCAAAGACATGATGCAAAAAATTGAGAGGTCATCACAATTTAAGGGTCCAAAATTATTCATAGCAAACTCTCCTTGTCCACCAGGATGGGGAATAGAGTCTGACCAAGTCATAAGAGTTGCAAATCTTGCAGTAGAGACAGGAATATGGCCACTAAAAGAGGCAATAAATGGAAAAGTAAGACATACGTGGATGCAAAAAAGAAGACCAGTTGAAGAATATCTAAAAACTCAGGAAAGATTTGAGCATCTTTTTAAACCTGTTAGAAATGACAAAATAATAAATCAGTTACAAAAAAGTGTAGATGATTATTGGTCATCTGTTACAAAGTAGTATTGGAAATTACTATTCTTGCATCAACTGCAATACAGCCTTTACCTTCTTCAAAGACAAGCAATGGATTTATGTCAATTTCCAATATATTAGAAAAGTCTGTAACTAGTTGAGACATTCTCTGCAAACAATCAATTACGGATGCAATATCACTTGGCTTTTCTCCCCTAACTCCAGCAAGTATCTTACTTGCCTTTGTAGATTCAATCATTTCAATAGCATCTGACTTGGTTATAGGAGCAAGGCGAAATGATACATCGCCAAATATATTTACATAAATTCCACCTGTTCCAAACATGAGTAACGGACCAAATTGTGGATCGTGTTTTGCTCCTATGATGACTTCTTTTCCTCGGGTTACAAATTTCTCAACTGTTAGTCCCAAAATTTTTGCAGTAGGTTTTTTGTTCTTGACACTTGCCATTATTTTGCTAAATCTTTCTCTTACTTCATTTTCATTTTGGATATTTATCTCAACTCCGCCCACATCTACTTTATGTATTATATCAGGAGATGATATTTTCAAAACAACAGGAAAACCAATTCTTTTTGATATCTCAATACATTCATCAACATTTGTAACTAGAATTGGTTCAAGCACTGGCACTCCATATGCTTTGAATATGACCATAGCATCAGGACCAGAAATGTAATTCTTACCTTCCTGTCTACACCTATCCACTACATCCTGGACCTTTTTTACATCTACATCGTATCTTTCCACCTTTTCAGATGGTCTTTGAATAATAGAACGGAATTTTTGCATCATTGCAAGAGCATCAGTGGCAGATTCTGGAAAGGCATATTGTGGTATTGCATTATCATTAAGAATTTTCATAGCATCTTCATCCTCCATAAATCCAGTTATGCATGAAAGAATTGGTTTATCCTTGAATTTCTTGCTAATTTCAGCCATTATCTGGGCCAATGCCTTAAGATTGACCATTAGCTGCGGAGTTGAGATAACTATTACAGAATGTACATTTTTATCCTGCATAACACATTCAAGTGTTTTTTGATATCTCAGATGATCAGCATCACCTATCATATCAATAGGATTAATCGTCATTGCATTTTCAGGCAGAATTTTTTTCAATTCAACTAGTGTGGACTCGGATAATTTTGCAAGCCTCAAACCATAACGTAATGACGAGTCTGCAGCTATCACTGCCGGACCCCCTGCATTTGAGACAATAACAGTGCCACCATCTAACGGAATTGGTTGGTAACTAAATGCCATAGCATAATCAAATAACTGTTCTAATGTTTCCACTTTAATTATTCCCGCCTGTTTGAAAATTGCATCATATGCTTCACGTGAACCTGCAAGTGCACCCGTATGAGATGCAATTGCTTTACCTCCCACAGGTGACTGACCGACCTTCATTGCAAGAATTGGTTTGCTCTTTGAACCATTTTTCGTAATAGAAGATGTTGTTTTTATGAAATTCTTTGCATCGTGTAGATCCTCAATATACATGAGAATTACTCGAGTTGACGAATCATTTGCAAGATATGTTAGAATATCATTCTCATTTAGGTCAGCTTTGTTTCCCATACTAAACACTTTTGAGAATCCAATTTCCTTCATCTTGGCATATTCAATCATTGCACCGCATATTGCACCACTTTGAGAAACAAGTGAGATGTTTCCAAATGCGGGCATTCTTTTTATAAAACTTGCATTAAGAGAAATTTTTGGATCAGAGTTTAAAAACCCAACGCAGTTAGGACCAATTAATCGTATTCTATACTTTTTTGCAATGTCAATAACCTGATTTTCTAATTTTTTACCCTGTTCTCCTGCTTCTTTAAAGCCTGCAGAGATTATCACTGCTCCTTTTACACCCTTTTTTCCACATTCTTCGATTACTTGCGGAACTGCCTTACTGGGAACGATCACAATGGCAAGATCAATGGGTCCTTCAATGTCTTTTATGTTAGGATAGCATCTAATTCCAAATATTTCAGAATTTGAAGGATTTACGGGATACAAAATACCAGAATACTTGGCATCTACAAGATTTTTGATTACGGCATTACCGATACTATCTTTTTTATCCGACGCTCCGATAACCGCAATGCCTCTTGGAGAGACTATTGCCTCAATATGTTCCAGAAATGAATTATCAATCATATGTTGCGCAAATCAACTGTACATCTCAATCATATAAGAAATCAGGTAAGACCATCACGGCTGAGAATCAAAATTGAGAATAATAGTTGGAGGAGTTGTGGGAGCAGCCGGCATTAGTCTTACAATTAAACTGCTGGCAGGGTAAATTCTAAAACTAATCATATACCACCATTCAAGCGAGAATCTTAAATAACAACAAATCATGTTCTAAGCATTGCAGATTAAATTACTAATTGCATTACTAGTCTTTATGTAGCGTTACGGCATTGTCTCCAATCTTTGGTCAGACTAACTCAGCGCCAATAACTGTAACAACTGACAAGACAACATATTCTGATGGCAGTACAATCATAATATCAGGGACGGTAGCTGAGCAACTCAACATACCAATATCCATAATCATTAAAGATAGTTCCAACAATATAGTATACATTGCTCAAACAAGTCCCACTCCAAGTAACACCTATTCAACCCAGGCAGTTGCAGGAGGAGATCTCTGGAAAACTGCAGGCACATATGAAATAGATGTTACGTATGGAGGACAAGACAAAACTTCCAAGACAACATTTGCATTCACACCAACCAGCGTACAATCCCCCCCATCTACTAGCACTACGAACCAACCTAGTCCAAATCCAGCAATTCCAGAGTTTGGCCCACTTGCAGGAATGATTATCGCAATCTCAACAACTGGTGTCATCATAGCATCACGAAGGTTTCATTTTTAGTGTCAGATTTTAAACAATTATAACATTACTAAAGGGAAACATTCTACCCAGGTATAATGTGAAAAGTTATGATTTGTTGAAAAAAGTTCTGGGTCGTTGTAGTTGTTTTATTAATTCCTTTTTTTGATTTTCAGCTAATGCATACATGATTTCCAATACAATGCATGTGTGCTCCGGACAAATTAGTACTGGTAAGGTCTGCTCCAGACAAATTTACATGATTCAGATTTGCTCCTGAGAAATCACAGTATGACCAATCAACCCATGAAAAATCTCTATCTACACACTTGTACTCAATGTCTGGACTTTCTGGGTGTAATACTTCAAGAAGTTCATTGGCGGACAGTCTCTACAATATTCCTTGACTAAAAAGATATTCAACCGCATGCGTGTATTCCGAATTTGTGATGCTGCCTTGAGATTGCCAATTTTTAAGATACGTTATCCATGCCGGCATGTTGTAGGTTTCATCTGCAACCGCAGGATGTGTTAAAATCGGCATTAGAGAAATTGTTGAAATTAGAATGATGACAATCTTTGTATTTTGTTTAATATCATGGTGACATGTTTTTCGCATTTAATGAGCGTGAAGATTCTTGTAAGTGATAATCACATAGCATAATCACTCTTTAGTCCAATCTCTCAACAATGTGTCATTTGTTATGTCAATATGATTTACCATTAGAGATATTCTGTTATTCGATTATTTTCTACTGTGATCTTCCAGTACCTAGCGGATTATTTTCAAATCCTGTTTTATTCAGGTATCTTGCACCCATCAAGGCTCCCATCGCAATGAGTACACCTCCAAAGCCAGCGCCGTACAATACATAGGGATTCAATGTTACCATAGAATAGATCTCGCCCAAGACAAAAATTATGATCTCACCTGAAATATAGAGATAGCCAACTCTTTTCCTTGTGATGCCTGATATTCCAAATATCTCAAAAATGAGAAATGTTGTCACAAGTATTGGAAGCAGAAAGAATGCAAAATCTTGGTGAAACCTCGTATATGCGTCATCAAATGCAGAGCCGGCACCGCTGTAAAATGTCTCGTTGAAATTTATGTAAAACCCGTTAACTGGTATGACAAGATAGATAATTATCCAAGCAATTACAACAGATGCAAAAAGTGGATCCTTGACTGTATGACCATTTCGTCCTTTTCTTCCTGATGCTAAAAGCAACGCCACCAAAACAAACAAGGCTCCTAGCCCCACAACACCTGTTATGATGTCATCCTGTGCAACTCCGTTGGATCCTGAGGCAAACAGTGTTGGAACTTGATAATTTCCAATGCCTGATGCCAGGTAGATCCACAATACTGCAATTATAGAACCAAACATTATCAGAAAACCTATGGACGAAATAATTTTTTGTCCTTTGGACCAGATATTATATCCACAAACCATTGCGACAAGAACTACAATGCTTGCCATCAGTATTGGCAACATTGCATGCGAGTGGGAACCAACCACATTCTGTGCAAACGTTATGACCGCAGTCGAGTTATAGTAACCAAGCACTGGATACATTGTAGAATTTATGTAATGAGAAACAATTGGAGGAGAAGGTCCGCTTACCGTTATGTATGCAGCCACATATCCCAGCATTGCAGCTATAAAAGCTCCGATTACACAAAGAGAACATAAAAAGGCAAGCCCATCTTGCGATAACCCTTGCCTGAAAGACGAGGATAAACTATCAATGATATTATCAATGTTACAGATGCCAGATCAAGTACTGCAAAGCCTGGATATTCAAGCCAGAGAGGAATTCCCCATGCAAATTTGTCAGTTACATTAAAGATTCCTCCGATTCCTGCAAGCGGTACTGCAAAAAAACCAAAACCAAACAAAAATATTCTGACAAGTCTCCCTAAAATTCCCTTTATTGAATCTAGACCAATTACAACATACACTGCAGTAAGAAGTACGATTACCCATGGCAGGAAAATTCCTCCATGCCAATACATGTTAAGCCTGTACAATATGTCTGGTGTCCAGTGGTTATTGTAACCAGAGTTAAGCAAAGGTGTCACATAGTTCACAATAGGAGTAATTGCCATGACTCCTACGGCCCATGTGATACTCCAGTAACATAGAAATTTGGCGTTAAAGTATCGTAGGGTGATATTTTTCAAGTTAATTTTCATTGTTTGCTATACTCCGTCCATTGTTTATTCTGTGATTGGGTATTGATGTTTATGGTATTACATTTCCAAGTTAGAAACATTTGTTCAAAAAAACTGGACTAATGTTTCAATTAAGATGAAATGATGATTACCAAAGTTGAGATTCTATCTGGATTGTTAAATAAATGTTGGAGATTAGATAATGTGCGGCTCACCAAATTAAAGAAAATGAAATTTGTAAATTCTAATGAATGATCATGACAGGACATTTTGCAAGTTCAGATATTTTTCTACTCACACTTCCGAGTGCTTTGACCTGACCCATACCGTGCAACCCCTTACTTCCTATTACAATAAGATCAGGATGTACCCCACGTTCAAATTTCAAAATGGATTCAACTGGATTTCCTGCTACCACATCATAGTATGTATCCAGTGCACCTTTTGATTTGCATATGGCCACATCTGCAAGAAGTTCTTTTCTTGCAATAGATTTTGCGGCAATAACAAACTCTCCTACGGATTTTTCTAATCGTTTATCTTTTTTTAACAATGAAAGGAGCATTCCAGGCGGGAAGTCGCTTGTATCCACTGCAGTGACCAGATATAGTTTGGATTTGAATTTCTTGGCAATTCCTATGGCATGGGAGAGTGCGTTTCTTGAATATTTCGAGCCATCAATGGGTACAAGTATTTTTTTAATTACAGATTCTGACAATAATTAATATCAAAAAACACCATACTTAAGTTAATTCTAAAATTTCATTTGTGATACACATAGATATCATATTAAAAACCAAATTTGAGAATTAGCGAAAACCTGTTAAGTAAACTAGCATATTTCACTACATGGACAAGCCAAAGAAATCAGAGACTTCTGACCAGCCAATTGTACCCTTTTGGAGACAAAACTGGGGAGATTTGGACAGAGTATTTGACAACTTTCGAAGAGACTTTGAAAGAACTATGACATCATTTCCGCCAATAACCCTTCCATCAATGCATGTTTCATCAGTATCATGTGATGTGTTAGATGAAGGAGATCATTATATCATAAATGCGGAATTGCCAGGAGTTACAAAAGAAGATGTCAAACTCAATGTCTCAGACAACAATGTGGAGATATCTGCAGAACACAGAGAAGAGAAGGAAGAAAAGAAAAAGAACTATGTTAGAAAAGAGCGAAGAGCATTTTCTTATCACAGAAGTTTACCGCTGCCTGAAAAAGTAGATTCTGCAAAGGCCAAGGCAAAACTAAACAATGGAATTTTATCAGTAGAAATTCCAAAAATAACGCCAACTCCAAAGCCTAAAAGCCAAGATATCCCCGTTCAATAATTTTTTATAATTACAAAAATATTACAAGATAAAAAATTTATTTCAAGAATACAGATAACTTGGCAACATCATCAGAGATTTTTTTTGCAGATAGTTTCAACAATTTAGATTCTTTTTCATCCAGATCTAGTTGCACTATTTCTTTTACCCCATTTTTCCCAAAGATAGTAGGAACGCCCATAGAAAATCCACTAAAGCCATACTCTCCGTCCAAATACACTGAAGCAGATGCAAGAAAATTATTATCTTCCACCACTGATTTTGCTATGTCAAACGTATTTTTTGCAGCACCAAATACGGATGCTTCTTTATAGGCAACAAGATATTTTCTGTAATTTCTCAACTCATGTGTTATATCATCAGTTTTTTTTTCGGAGAGAGAGATTCTCTGACCTTGGGATTTTGCGTGTGAGAAAAGTGGAACCATGGTAGAACCGTGCTCACCAATAACCAATCCGTCTATCTGTCCTTGTTTTATTCCCAGTTCCTTTGCGAGAAGATAGCGAAATCGGCTTGAATCCAAACTAGACCCCATTCCAATAACTCGTTCTCTTGGAAACTCAGTTTGTCGTAGTACTTGACATGCAATAACATCCACAGGGTTAGTTACAACTATTACCTTTGCCTCAGGTGCATACTTGATAAGATTTTTACATATTTCTGATACAATTGGAACATTAAATGGCAGAAGGTCAGCCCTATCCTCCTTAATGACTCCATCACTTACTGTTAGTACTACTACATCTGAATTTTTTATCTCAGAAAAATCATCACCCCCGATAACAGAGATGAGTGATTTTTCAGGCAGTGCATTACTAATATCCAAGGCTTCACCAAGAGCCTTATTCTTTGATCTATCGACAAGAACCAAGTCATCCAGTCCGGATTGCCCAACTAAAAATGCGACTGCAGATCCTACACGACCTACACCGATTATAGAAATCATAGGGAGTTACTTTACAACAAGAATTGGTACATGAGATTTGTGTACAATAGAATTTGATACACTTCCCAAGAATGCTTCTTTCATCCCTCCCATTCCCCTAGATCCTATGACGACAAGATCGAATTTATTTTGTTTCATAAAATCGATTATGCCCGATGTCGGATCACCATATATAATTTTATGACGAAATACAATGCCATGTTGTGCAGATTTTACTTTGGCTTGTTCCATGAATTTTTCTGCATCTTGAATAAGTTTTGCCTTTAAAGGAGTTAAGAGAGCACCCAAATGTTGAGGATAAACTGAAACTATATGAAGTCCGATTATTACTGCTCCACATTGCCTTGCCAGAAAGATTGCCATATCAAGTCCATTAGATGACGTCTTGGAACCATCCAGTGGAACTAGGATTTTGGCAATTTTTGTCTTAATCACATAATCACTTGTAGACACGTATGATTTATTCATAACCTCTTATTATCGGGAACAAAAACCAAGTGGTTTACTTTTATAGCCCTAGATTATTATTGAGCAAATAAGGAGTAAAAAGAGAAATGAGTTCACCACAAGTAATCTATGGGCATTTAAAAGAAGTAAGAGATCTCAAGGTAGACAAGATATTAAAGAAAGCAACCACTATTGATTCTTCAGATTCCACATCTAAAACAGTCGGAGTTTTGGTAAATTCTGATTCTTATGAGGTTTTTTGCATGGACGGCAAGGATGTTCTCACAATAAGCGCACGTGATCTTTTGGGCATTAAAGATATTGAGAATACAAAAATAAAACAATTATTGCGAAAGATTCAGCCACTGACTAGAAACGATACCGTAGAAAAAGCAGCTGCAATTCTATCTCATTATAGAATGCGTTCGGTACCAGTAGTAGAAGGCAATGAGATAATCGGAGTGGTCAATGGAAAAGACATTGTAGAACTATTACACAAACAGGATTTAAAATGGATACCAGCAAACAACATACTAACTGCAGACCCAATTACAGTAATCAGTACTGATTCTCTTGCAACTGCAAGAAGATTAATGATAACAAAAAGAATTGATCACCTTCCAGTAATCAAAGGTGGTAAAGTTTCTCAAGTGTTGACATCAATGCACCTACTGCAAGTCATAAAACCTGGAGAAAGATTAGGAATGGGATTAAGAGGACTAAACTCACACAAGAAATACGAATCTGATATTGGAAATATTGGTAGCACACGTATTCCAAATCTTAACACCAATGCACCACTTAGTACTGTGATAGAGTCAATGTTAAAGAATGACTCATCATGTTGTTTACTTACTCTATGGGATCATGTCCATGGAATAATCACATACAAAGATATCATCAACTTGCTTGAATCCAAAATACCAAGTGATGTTCCATTATACATCGTGGGTCTTCCGGAAGATTACAGCAGTGCAGAAATTGTCAAGACAAAGTTTGATAAAATTATCAGAAACTTGACAAAAGTATATCCAGAAGTAGAGCAGGCCAAGGCATCAATCAAGACAATACACAATCCAGAAAGCAATAGACCACATTACCAAGTCAGTGTCAGAGTATTCAGTCCATACAGAACCTACAACTATACTGAAATGGGTTGGGATCTCTCAAAAGTTTTTGATACTCTAGGTAGCAAATTAATCAGAAACTTGTCTCAACGTAGTAAGAAACGTTGGAAAACTAGTATTAGAAAAGTAGACAAGAAAGATATCTTCTAGATGATAAAATCTCAGGCTAGAATTTTTCTAAAATATAGAATATCAAATATTGAAGAGATCTTTTGCGTTCTGAAACATCAATTTGTTCCGGTATTCTTTCTTTAATTTTAATTTTGAAACAAAACTAAGGTACGAGTTCATATCTGAGATGGGCCAATCAGTACCATACAACAGATAACGTGGTTCTCCTGCATAATTTATCAATTCTGCGACTTTTTCAGTCATTATTTTTTCAAAAAAGTGGTCAAATTTACCAACCGCCAGGCCTGACATATCAGCATAAACATTATCATTCTTGTATATCACTTCCTGACAATCTTCAATCCATGGATTTCCAAGATGGCACATGACAATCTTTAATTCTGGATGATCTACTGCAACCTCATCCAGATTGAGAGGGTGTGAGAATTTTAGCTTGCCTTTCTCAGAAAATGTATCACCAGTATGCACCATCACTGGTACTCCAAATTCTACACATGCATCATAGACTTTTTGATATCTCTTGTCGTATGGGTAATAGTGTTCATAGCCACAATAAATCTTGAGCCCTTTTATCGAACCATCTTTTATCCATTTCCGATATTGTTTCAGATCAGCGTCTGTATGATTATCGATGCTAAATCCTGCAACTAGACCAATGTTATCATACTTTTTTGTAACTTCAATCAATTGTAGTGTGGAGGGTCGTGCTTCATCCACTTTGTATGATGAGAGAACTATAGAATAATCTACGTTATGGCTAGACATTTCTAAAAGTAATTTCTTCACTCTATCTTCAAGGAGTGGAATATTTTCTATAGTAGCATACCGGTTTAGATGAGTATGGCAATCAATTATCAATCAAATCACCTGTTTATAGTCGGGATTTTTCCATTCTATGAAAGTAGCATAGTCTGCTGATCTGCTATCCTTAAGATAATTTTTCAAGACCTTGATAAACTTGAATCCATTTTTTAGTTGAAACCCAAGTACCGGTTCATCAATTTCACCTTTGATCACTTTTTGGACATACTCCTCAGGAGACATTTTATCTGCAAATTCACAATAGTTGAACAATCTTCCACCTGCAATTATTCTCCTTAGATTTAATGTAATGCAAAGGGTCTTTCTTGCATCATAGAGTAGTGTTGCAATTCCAAGTCTACGATAATCTGGGTGTGTTGATACATCAGCACCATAAAGGCTATCACCTTTAGGATCATGGTTTCTAAATTCTGGTCCACCGCAAACCTCCCCCCAAGTGTGTTCCTTGTACTCTGGCTCTAGTTTTACTATTATGCTACTTACCGAGCCTACAATTTGTCCATCATATTCTGCAACAAATTGACCCTGTGGAAATACTTTCAAATGACTCTCCAAGTGATGTTTCTTGAGAGATCATCCCTTCAATTGCCATCTGTGGAAAAGAAACTTCTTGCAATTCCACTATCTTTGGAATATCCTCATAGGTAGTGTGTCGTATGTTTATCTGGGAATTCTCATCTGACAATTATCATTATTTGCATACATGGTCATATTAACGAGCCAGAGGAAATGTCCATTTGAGACGTAAATATCACAATTATTATGCAACGATGTTCTAAACATATGTGAGATACCGTGGATGGAGATCATTACTGGAAACAAAACATGTGTGCCGATTGTAAGCGAATCAAATGCCAAAAAGGATGCAATTGCGATTGTCATTGGAATAAAAGTAATATCTAAAATGATTCTTGTTTTAGGCTATGGCGGTATGAGCTAGTTGCTTGATACCAAGACTTTTTGCAAGCGACATGGACCTATTTCGTATTGTAACAATGCTTACTCCAGAAGATTCTGAGATCTTTTTCTGGGTGAGTTGTTCATCATTTGATACGCATGCCAAGTAAAGAATAGTAGCAGCAAGTGCAACTGGATTTTTTCCAGAGGCAAATCCGCTCTGTTTTACTTTGGATAAAAATTCTAATGCATGTCTTGTTGTTTTCTCACTAATTCCTGCAGTATTGGAAATTCTATTTACAAAAAATGCCGAGTCGTATTGGTCAACTTTAAGATCCAAAGTCTTGATTAAAATTCTGACGTGTTTTGATAGGGATTTGACTGATACATTTCCAATATTAGAAATATCTTGCAGTGTTCTTGGCGTGTTTGCCTCTCGGCACGCTATATACAACGCAGTAGAACCATCGTGGTGACACTTCGACCCCTTGTCATATTTTTGGCCTGAATCTTTCTATACAGATATGCAGCATTTTCTACTGCCATATCAGATATTGAGATCTTGGATTTTGCCGCATCAAGTATTAAAAATGCCTTTTTTAGGCTCCTGTCAGATGAATTTGATTTACTCCTGTCATCCCAGATTCTTAACCTGTCAAGTGTCTGCCTCATTCCTCCAGATATAGAGGTTCCAGAAGCATCCTTGTTTGTCTTGCCGATGATTGTTGATAATCCCATATCAGACATAGTAAGAGATGACTTGCTACCAGTCCTTGATTTTTCAAAATACGCTTCGCTAGCAAACTGCGATTCAGATCCATAGGCGGGAGTCCTTTCAGTTAGCACCTGTCCACAGCAAGAACACAAAACTTCTCCGCTATGTTCATCGGTTACCAGTGCCCCGCCTCCGCAGGATTCATTTTTATATAATTCGGTATGAGAGTGCGTGATTAAAATCGGTATTATGATACAGCCCGTCTAATTTAAAGTATAAGAATTTTAGGTCCATCTAATTGTTTGTCTTCAATCTACCATATTTTTCGAGCTCGTGAAATATTGTTTTGTAGTTGTTTGTTTTTGATAGCATCAAATTAGGTATCAGTCTTGATGACAGAGTGTATGTCCTACTTTACTATGAGTACGGGAATCTTTGAATCATGAAGTATTCCATTTGCCACACTGCCAAGATATTCTTTACGCGGACTGCCCTCACCTCGTGAGCCCATTATTATGATATCGGACTTGCTTGATTTTGCATAGCCGGATATTGTCTTAACTAAATCTCCTGACACTACAACTTTTTCGTTGAATGCTATACCATGCCTTGCAGTACTTGTCCTTGCGTGAGACATTATCCTTTTTGCAGTCTTCATCAGTTCAACTCGGTATGATCGTAGTATTCTGGATATCGTTGGAGAGAAATTTGGTATAACATAGATGCCAGTTATTGTAGCACCGCTCTGTCTTGCTAGTGAGATTGCCTCATTTAGTCCTCGAATAGAATTGAGTGATCCGTCAAGTGGTACAAGAATTTTCTGGAATCTATTTTGTAACATGTTTGATTACTTTGATTTTAATTGATTTAAACTCAGGACATAATTTTTAAGTTTGATAATCAGCATTAAAAAAAGATCTACTTTTTCATTACTATCTATGTTTATGCAAATTAAGGCCACATCCTCAAACAAACTTAATTGTTTGCACATTCCAAGATGGATTGTCAAGTTTTAAATTATGAACAATTGCATAATATGCCAATATGCAGCGAGATTTACAACTAACTTTTAGAATGATAATTAGTTTTCTAGCCCTTACTCTAATCTATCTTGTATTTTTGGGCTTTATTGCCACGTATTTTGGACTAGGTATACTTCCCATATCCATGATTGCAGGATTGATGATTGGTGCACAGTGGTTCTTTTCTGATAGAATTGTATTATGGAGCACAGGAACCAAGATCGTATCCAAAGAAGAATTTCCAGTGCTACATCAAATAATAGAAAGTTTATGTCAAAAAGCAAATATTCCAAAACCAAAAGTTGGGATAATGAAAAGTGATGTTCCAAATGCATTTGCAACTGGAAAAGGCCCAAAAAGTTCTGTAGTAGTTGTAAGCTTGGGAATTTTGAAAATATTAGACAAGGACGAGCTTGAAGGAGTATTATCACACGAACTTACTCACATAAGAAACAGGGACGTTACAATCATAACACTTGCAAGCCTGTTCTCTACAATTGCATGGTTTCTCATGCAATCTTCAATGTTTAGTACAATGTGGGGAGGAGGCTATGGCGGAAGACAACAGCAAGGAGGCAATGCATTCGTGGTTCTAATAGTTGCAGGAATAGTTTGGTTCCTAAGTTTTCTAATCATCAGAGCAATATCTCGATACAGAGAGTTTGCAGCAGATAGAGGTGGGGCATATCTTACAGGCAAGCCAATGAATCTATCCCGTGCACTGATGAAGATAAGTGGCGAGGTTAAAGTTGCACCAACTCAGGAACTTAAGAAAATAGAAGGAATGAACGCGTTTTTTATAATTCCTGCAATGTCAGGTCAGACCATTGCAAGGTTCTTCTCTACGCACCCTCCAGTTACAGAACGTGTAAAACGCTTGATGCGAATAGAACAAGAACTTCGTGACTCGGATACACGCGGCATTTAACCAGAAAATATAGAAAGTTAAGTTTTTTTCTTAACAGTCAAGTTGAATTCTTTTTTTATTATTGATTTTTCTTTATGATTTGCAAATACTTCTACTGTAATCTTGAAAGACATTTTACTAAGGGGAATATTATGCGGAGTAATCGTAATTTCGTGCTCGCCAGTATTTTTATCTGGAAAATCTAATGGAGCAAGTTGAATTACAGGAGTACTAATTGTAACATATTGATTGCTTGTATCATCAGTACTTGTTTTTAATATAATATTGTCAAACTTTTCCTTGAAATTTTTAACATTGACTTTAATTGTCGTAGATTTATCCGAGTCTATTTTTGATTTTGATAATTCAATTTTTTCAAACGCCAGTTCTTTTTTAAATAATCCCATGTGTTCTACCTATCTTCCTTCATACTTACCATAAATAAAGTAAGAGAATCACTAACAAAAATCAGGGATTTTCAAGGCACCATTTTATTACATTCCCATTTCAGGGCCAGGATGTGGGCTTGGTGGACCACCGCCTTTTGATGATGCAACTACATTGTCTATTCGCAAAATCATGTTGGCAGTCTCCGTTGCAGACTTTATGATTTGTTCTTTTACTTTGGTAGGCTCTACAATCTGTAATTTTTCAATATCGCCAACTTGTCCCTTAATGGTATCAATTCCTGCCCATTTTTCCCCGGCATTTTGTCTTGAACGTAATTGCGTTATAGCATCAATTGAATTCATTCCAGCATTTCTTGCAAGGGCCAAAGGTATGGACTCCATAGATTCAGCAAACTTTTCAACTGCCAATTGTTCTCTTCCAGATAAAGTCTGAGCCCAAAGTTTAAGCTTGTATGCGACATAGGCTTCAGGCGAGCCGCCACCATATACAATCAGGGGTTTTTCTATAACATCTTTTACAACCATTAATGCATCATGTAATGATCTTTCCACTTCGTCAATTACTCTTTGTGAACCACCACGTATCAATAAAGTAACGGCTTTTGGATTCTTACATCCCTCAATGAATACCCAATTATCATTTTCAATCGTTCTTTCTTCAACTATTGCTGCCTCGCCCAAGTCTTTTTCAGTTAGATCATTTACACTTCCAACAATTCTTCCTCCAGTTGCTTTTGCAAGCTTTGACATGTCACTTTCTTTTACTCTCCTTACTGCAAGTATCCCAGATTTTGAGAGGTGGTGTTGCGCAATATCGTCAATTCCTTTCTGACATAGAACTACAGTGGCTTTAGTAGACTTGATCTTGTCTACCATTCCTCTGAGGATATTATCTTCTTCTTCCATGAACGACTTGATCTGATCAGGACTTGAGATGTTTATCTTGGCTTCAAACTCTGTCTTTTCTATCTCAAGCGGCGCTGCAACTAAAGCAATCTTTGCATTCTCAATCTTTCTAGGCATTCCACTATGAACTACTTCCTTGTCCAGAACTATTCCAGAAATTAGTTTACTATCCAAAACAGAACCTCCTGCTTTTCTTTCAACTTTGATATTATTCAAATCAACATTATACCCTTCGGCTTTTTGAGTTACAACAGATAATGCTGCATCAACTACAAGTTTTGCAAGATCTGCAGCTTCTACAGATACTAATTTAGTTTGCATCGTCGTTATTGCTATTTTTTCAAGAATCACCCTATCTTTTGGTTCAACTTTTTGTGAAATATCTACAAGTAGTGAGATGGCCATCATTGCTGCCTTTTTGTACCCCTCTGCAATTATGACCGGATGAATATCATTATCAATAAGACCTTCTGCCTTTTCAAGCAGTGCACCTGCCAAGACTACGGCAGACGTTGTGCCGTCTCCCACTTCACTGTCAGTAGCTTTTGCAACCTCGACCATCATTTTTGCAGCAGGGTGCTGAACATCAATCTCTTTTAGTATAGTTGCCCCATCATTTGTAATTGTTATATCTCCAACAGAATCTACCAGCATCTTATCCATTCCCCTTGGGCCAAGGCTTGTGCTTACAATCTCTGCAATTAACTTTGCAGCTGCGATATTGTTCCTTTGTGCGTCTCTGCCTCTTGATTGTTTAGAACCTTCTCTTAGCACTATAACAGGAATTCCTTCAGATGTTGTCTGCATAGATGCCATATAGAAAATGATACCACACGTTCAAGTTTATACCATAGTGAAGAATTTCATCGATGATAATCAACAATAGTAATTTGTGATGATTCTTTTTATAACACAAAATTATTATGATAATGTTCAAGACCATGCAAAAATCAAAAATAAAAAAAGAGTCGCCAAAAAATTCATCTACATTACTGCTTGGCATTCCAGGGCCTGGATTGATAGGAAGTATGGCAACTACATACATCATCCAGTCATTAAAGATGGATCTGGTAGGAGAGATAGAAAGCAGCCCTGCATCCATTATATTTGTGGATAATGGCCAGATTGTAGGACCTGTCAGAATTTATAAAAAAGATAAAACATTTGCAATCTTATCTGATATCCCAGTAGATTATGATAATGTAGTAGACTTTGTAGAATCAGTAATAGACTTTGCAAAAAGAAATAACGTCGGTTTGATTATATTTTCATCAGGCATTCATGTACCTGATAGAAATGTAGCAGGCCTCAAGACATATGGTCTAGTAACCAATGAAAGACTTGAACAAATTCTTTACGATAATGAAATACCAAAGTTTCTTTCAGGAATAATAAGTGGACCTGATGCCACCATTCTTACCCAGTTGAAAAACTCGTCAATACCTACTATAGCATTACATACGGAATGCAATTATTTTTTTCCTGATCCAGATGCGGCATTACAGACCATTAAAACAATATCACGTGTAATGAAGATAGATATTGATTTAACAGAATTTAAGAAACAAATTGACTACCTAAGACTACAAAACAGGCAACTTATGGAAGAGACACTAAATGTAATGCAAGCACAAAGAGAACCACCAACAACTCCTCCGCAGATATACAAGTGAGTAGTATGTCAGATTTTAGTTCCATCATAGAAAAACAGATGAATTACGTTTTTGGAAATATACTACTTGATGATTTCATACACAAAGAACTAGTTCCCTTATCTCATCTAAAAGAGAGGCATGCCAGTTGGACTTTGGAAGTTGACCTGCCACTAGTTGACAAGAAGAATATAGAGGTAACATTATCAGATGACCATCTAACTGTAAAGGCCAAACTAACCAAGACGTATTGCATTTCAAGGGGCAGTATAATTACAGAGTTTGATTATTTTAAAAAGACAATAAAACTTCCGGGTGGAATAAACACAAAACAAATTTCTGCAAACTTTAAGAATGGGATTTTGAAAATTACAATGCCAAAGCCTTCAGACGGTAGAAAGATATCAATTAAATAAATCATTTGTCACAGGGCTGCAAACCTGCTATTATAAATAAAATTTACTAAAATTACTTTTTGATTTAATTCCACACATGCCGTAATCTGTCACGCATAGAAATGATGCTAGTTATCACATCTGAAAATCCATTTGGGATTTATTAAGTACCAGAATGTAAGACATGTGGTCAAGTAAAAAATGACAGAAAAAACCATCCACATTGATGAATCAGACCGAGGTAGTTGCTATTATTGCGGCAGTCCTGCAGCCATCAAGGTTGGCATGTGGTCGGATCTCGAACCTAGAAATGAAGAAGATGAAAAACAGAGCTGGCGAGTCTGTTCTGATTTGCAAGGAATGTAACAGCAAACATAACTGGGTTGACGAACAAGGTTTACCAGACACATATCTTGGATATTAAATAAATCAAAGGCCTTTTCAGAGCACAAGTTTTACAGGATTCAGACCTTTGAGAGTTTGAACTGTGAGACTTTTTTCATTATATCCTTTCCAAAAGTAGTCTTTTGCTTTCACAATGCAGTCTCAAGACGGAGTTTTTTTCAAGAGATTTTAGCAAATATAAAATTCCGCCTTTTTTAGTTATTCTAATCTTTTTGATCTTGTATATTTTGTTGGATTCATTAACTCCTGTTATGCGTACTCTTTCTCCGCTTTTGAATGCTGACAATACTTTTCAAATTGACAATGTCCGGTACAAATAATAAATGTATTCTATAGTTTTTCCATATAACACATAGTGAACAATTTGTAGTCTGGCATCATTATAAAGTCTTACAAGATTAGAACTAAATGTCATTGCAATAAAAAAATGAAGATCTATGGATTTCGTACAGGTTTCCAAGCTGAAAACCATGGCTGGATTACACCTGCGTCCATAGTTGTAAATGCCTTCAAGTTGTCATGAAATGTCTTGATGGTCTGTCTTGTTGCATCTATAGTAGTTATTACTGCCTTGTTTTGCATAGAACTATTTTTTACAAACGCATCTGTTGCATCATTGATTGATTTTAGATAAGACTGTGGAAGATTGGATCCCAGTCCACTCTTTGTTATCATTTCCTGCTGGAATGCCATTGTATTGTCTATTGCACTCTTGCATGCCAAGATGAATTCCTGTTGCAGGTGAGAGACTGCTTCCATGTATTGCGTTACATTCTTCTCGGCTTCATCAAAGTAACGGCTTAGGTTTTGCCTGTATGCTGTATAGATTTCTTTTGTCTCCGGTTTGTTTGCCCTCTCGGTTAATATCTCCGGTTTACTCATGGTTTTATTTTAGCATGCATTCATAAAAATCTTGACAATAAAATGCCTAGAATATGCGACACGAGAATCATCTCAGATTAATTGTCATACAAAAAGAGTAAATTTCAATACTGAGAATCCTAAGATTATTTTTAAGCCATCATGTGACACATGGTGCATGGTTAAGATCACAAGCGAGAAACACCTTCCTGCAACAATACAAAATCCGTGGCTAGAGCCGTTTTTCACCCCTTGGTCTGAACTGCCGTGGTTTAGAACAGGCTTTATGGAAATGGATTCAATGTGGGACAGACTTTCAGATAACTTTGAACACATGTATGACATGATTCCAAGTTACATGCGACAGTTTCCAAAGGACGTAAACTGTGACATAGTAGACAGTGGAGACAGATATGTTCTCACTGCAGACCTTCCAGGAATACAAGACGAGGATGTCAAAGTTAACGTAACTGGCAGACATGTAGAGATTTCAGCAGAGCACAAAGATGCAAGTGAGCAAAAATCAAAGGGTTATATCAAAAATGAGAGATTTGTCATAAAATACAGAAGGGCTTTGACTGTCCCAGAAAGGGTTGCCGAATCAGACATAACGGCAAAGATGAACAACGGAACATTGACAGTAGAGTTACCCAAGAAATCAATTGTAAAGAAAGAGAAAGTACAACACATAGAAAAGTAACTCTATTTTTTTAAAATAAAACCTTGCTTGGATAATTTGATTTTTTAAAACTACATAATTTTCATATCTGATAGCAAGTAATGGTTATCAAGATTAATAATTTATAACATATCTTTTAGCCTGTTTAATTATGTCAAATATTAGTTCAATATGAAAAAGATAGAGGCGATAATACCAGAAGAAAAACTCGGTGTAGTATTTGATTCATTATTAAAGTTGGAGCTTGGTGGTTTTACATATTTCAGTGTCAGCAGAAGAGGAAAGAGGCCAAGACCGATGGTTCCGACTGGGAGAAGTGGACGATTAGAATCTGCATATAATGTAAATGTAGATATTTTCGTAGTCGTTCCAGATGACAGGGTAGATCAGGTGATTTATACAATAACATCTCACGCAAGTACAGGTCTGGCAGGAGAAGGCAAGATATTTGTCTCAAACATAGAAGATTCGGTGGATATCGGAACTAAGAAACGTGGTGGTTCTTCTCTTTGAATAATGGATCACCATGGAAGAAAATATTCATGAATATATCACACTATCACATTCTGATCATAAATCACAGACAAGAAAAATCATTTTTGAAAACACACAAAGTATAAAATTTTTCTTACTAGTTTCGCATCTCAAAGGATCTTAAACTATTTTATTACCATCACAGGACAGGTGACACAGTTTACCATACCTGATGCAACGCTACCAAGTAGGTTTTTTGAAACCAGTTCTACCCATGGTGTCAACAATAATGTTCCGCATTTTCCTTTTCGGCGTAATTTGTTATTACACCCACGATGTTGGGGGAAGCATCAAGGAATTCTGTCTCCACTTCCATATCGTCCTCTTTTGCCTTTTTACTGATGTCGATAAACTCATTTGGGTTCAGACTTGCGAGTACAAGTTTTACGGAATTCAAGTCTTCAGTTGTTGTAGGCCAAGAGATTTTTGATGACCTGCAAGCGTACAAAAAATACACAGTGTATAATATTTATTCCAGATATCTCGCGTACAGCCACATATACAGTCGCATTTTCTTAGTTTCAATTTTTATCCTGCTTATCATAAGAATGACAGGGGTATTTGTAAGATTATCTGATCATAATTTGACAAGATCTAGTGAACAATTGTAACCGGACAGGCTGCGTGTTCAGAGACATGCCTTGCAGTACTTCCAAGTCTTTTCAGAGATGAAACACCTGTTAGCCTTCTACTTCCCATTACGACTAGATCAATTTTTGATCTTTTTATCTCTTTTATGATAGCATTAGATACATCATCATGAACAATTTTATAAAATGCCTTTGCCCCTTCCTCTCTACATTTTTCTGTAATTTTTTTCATCTCCTTTTCACCTTGGTCTGTCAGAGATTTTACAACCTGCTGATAATTCATAACGGCGGTTCCTGAAAAGACAGAGTCACTTATCGGATAGTACACAGGAATTACCATCAAGAGTTTCAGATCAGCATTAAAATTTCTTGCAATATCTTTTGCCAATTCTAATGCTTTTTTTGAAAGAGATGTGCCATCATATGGAACTAGAATATTTTTCAGTAACAATTAGAACAATTCCTTAACTTTACTTTGGTATACTTCAACGATTTGTCCAAATTCTGCATAATCACTAGCAGATGGAATTTGCATTCGTATTGCACATTGCGATATAAAGACTGTCAATGCATTTCCCACCATCATGTTAAAAGTCATTTCTGACAAGTCTTGAACCGCAGGAAAGGCCATTTTAAGAAATGGCAGGTAGATCTTTGTTTGATTCAACATCAGTTCCATATTTTTCTCAATTGCTGTTTTTATATCTGGCTGGATAGTCATTCTAGTTCACCGAGATAATCTGATACGGTTTTGATTGATAATGATAGGAACATAGAAACACCATTTCTCCATTTAATACCTTGGCTGTAATCGAGATTCCATTTAATTCTTTTTTACATACGTGGCAGGTAAGCGGTTTGACATCAGATTTTATGAATTTTTTTTCGTGTGAAAAATACAAGTCCTGAGCTATGAAACTGTCTGCCATATTTCATAAAAGGCAGTTTCAATATTATTAAAGTGATCTTCATTATCAAGACTGATTCCAAGTGGTTATCACATGTGATAATCCTGCCAGAAATTTTATACTAAATTAGTGAATTTATTGCCATGACAACGGCACGGGATATAATGTCAAGCAAAGTAGTCACAATTGAATCAAATGTATCATCTGCTGAGATTGCAAAAATTATGGATAAAAACAAGGTAAGCAGCATCATAATAACAAAAGATCAATTGCCAATTGGCATAGTAACGGAGAGAGACTTGGTATCAAAAATTGTTGCGCAAAACAAGAAATCCTCAGAGGTCAAGATAACAGACATAACAACATCTCCTCTTGTGGTAGTAAGTCCGCTTACACCTGTTGATGAAGTTGCAGAAAAAATGATAGATAAAAAAATTAGGCGAGTGGTAGTAATGGACTCTAACCAGCCATTAGGAATCATAACAGTAACAGATTTTGCAAAACACTTGCATGGTATGCTTGCAGAGTCTGAAAATTACAAACAAGTTCTCTATAAACAATTAATCGAAGATTGGGAACACTGGATGTCCTAATTAAAACATGAATTTTGATCATGTTCTAAGTGGCTTTGATTTTGAAACAATTGTACGTCTACTAATAGCATTAGTCCTTGGTGCAGCAGTAGGATTTGAAAGACAGTTAAAGAAAAGACCTGCAGGACTTCGAACTCACATGCTAGTATGCTTGGGGGCTGCAATATTTACTACAGTTGGACTCTCACTTGAACCAAATACATCAAGAATTGCCGAAGCAATAGTTACAGGCATAGGATTTCTTGGAGCAGGGGCAATAATTGCACAAGGTGGCAGAGTCAGAGGAATAACTAGTGCCGCAACTTTATGGGCAGTAGCTGGTCTTGGGCTAGCAGTAGGAGTAGGGGCATATGTCATTGCAGTCGTAATCACAGTGTTGATTTTTGGAACATTACAAATTGATAGAATAAAACGATTCTCAGAAGGCGGGACATATACTGAAGACCATGACTAATCATATTACAAAAATACAATTGGAAATTGATGTTTGAAAATTGGATAATTTTACAATTACCAGGTATGATAATAGAATGTCAAGTTTTTATGTATCAATTTCATACTGGAATCATTGGATAATTTTTCTGCCAAAGACATAATGAAGAATCAAGTAGTTACCGTTGATTCTGCCATGTCAGTCATGGATACTGCAAGGATAATGGATGATGCAGGCATTGGCTGTGTTGTTGTCATAGAGAACAATATTGCAGTGGGCATAGTAACAGAGCGTGATTTTGTCAAGAGGGTTGTATCTCGCGGAATTCCACTGACAACTCCAATAAAAAAAATAATGTCCTCTCCGTTGATTGTAGTAAATCCAGAAGAGAATATTTGGGAAGTTGCAGAACTTATGAAACAGAGAAGAATTCACAAGGTTCCAGTAGTACATCAAGATCTCCTAGTTGGAATAGTAACAGCAACTGACTTGACTAAATTATGTAGCATTGGTTCTGATTCAGAGATGCGAAGGATAACAGACCAGATCCTTTTGAGAATGAAGCCTGCAGACAAGTAATCTTGGTTAAGATTAATTTTTGACTATAGCACGTACAATGTCTGTCTTTGTTACAATTCCTACCAAGAGCTTGCCCTTGACAACTGGCAGTCCGCTAATGCCATGCCTTATCATCAAAAGCGAAACAGTGGAGACATCGTCTGTTACATTTACAGTTATTGGGTTTGGAGTCATTATATCAGTGGCAATAAATGTCAAAAGATAACTTAGTTGGTTTGAGCGATACTCTTTGGGGTTTGTAGCCATCCTATAGTTTTCAACTTCAGTTGGATCTCCGGATTGTTTTAGCCATAGAGGCATCTTGGCAGGTATGAAATCGCGGTGAGTGATAATGCCAACAGGCTGTCTGTTTCTTTCTACAACTACTCTAGAGATCTTATTGTTGACAAGAACGCTTTCAACATATAGTAGTGAATCTGCAGGCTTTACAGTAATTACATCTCGTGTCATGATTTTTGAGACTTGTAATGGTTCTGTGGCTTGTGTTAAAAATACGGATGCCAAGTCTGTCTTTGTAATAATTCCAGATAGTGTCTTGTCTTTGTGTAGTACTATAACAGAACTAATTTTATTATCAAGCATCAGTTTAGCACAGTCGTGTAATGTTGCACCATCCTGGACTGTAACAAGGTCTTTGGACATGACATCAGATACGCGTGTAGCCTCTAGTGGTTTTGCATCAATTCTATAGATTGCCTTTACCAGGTCTTTTTCTGTGAGCATCCCTACTGGCTTGTCTTTATCTGATACTATGAGTCGGCTTATTCTATGCTTTAGCAAGAGAGATCTTGCATCCAAGAGGCTTGTTCTAGGGGTTACCACAATTGTTTTTTTAATTACTTGGTTTATGCTGTCATTTTTTAGTTTCAATAATTTTTGTATATTTTGGGTAGATTATAGGCTTTTTACAAATCTCACCTGTGATAACAATGTACGATGTTAACACGTGATAATTAGAATCCAGGTAAGTGAATGGTCTTAGAAGGTTTGACATCCCATTGGTTCGGGCCCGGGGGTTCTCTTGCTGACAGTCAGTACGAGTCCGGGACATTTTGTGAAAATAATTTGACGTAAAGTGTGCAGTAAGCTAATCGGAGTAGACTACAAAACTCCTTTCCTTATTTTTTATTTTAATTATTGATTATATGATTACATCAATGAAGGATTTTACAAGTTTGATAAAGGCTGTGTAAGCATCTGATAATTGACTATGTACGCTATCTTTCCTCCAACCAACACCAGTCCTCTTATTCTCTGATCATTTGAATTTATGTTATCCATCTTTTGCTTTGCATCTGAAACCATATCTTGAAGTGTTAGTGTAGCAAAATTGTTTACTTTGCCATTTTGTGACCACATCTGTTTTGTTATTGGATCCTGTATATTTTCAAAATAGCTATTTAGTGACTTCGTCAGATCATTTGGTGTTGATAAGAAAGAACTACTATAGATTATTCCCAATGGATTTCCAGCATCATCTGTCACAACAACATTACCAAATTTTGCACATTGGTCTAGTACGTCCTTTAATAGATCTGTTGATTTAACTGTGACTACATTTGCTGCATCTGGATAATATTTCATAAGTTGCGCAATTGTTATGTCGGAAAGGCTGCCAGTAATTTGCGAGCTCAAATTGCTTATGGTGTTTTGGGCCTGAGTCTGAAGTTGGGTATGAAAATAAAAAGCAACTACAGCAGTTACCCAAGCTGCAAATACAGGCAATAGAATATTGAATGTGTTTTGGTTAGATTTGTCTGTCTCTTGAAGTGCACTAAGAAGAGCAGTTTGATTAGGAGCCATGTTATGAGATTGAATCATCGTTTCAATCTGGCTTCTTAATTCAGAGGTTGTATGATCTTGTATCCATAACATGTAGCCAATAAGGAAGAAAGATAGACCGATGATTGCAAAAGCGAGTGCAGCTTGAGTAATAATAGGAAATTTTGATGAAGATGTACTGGACATTGCTAATTACAGAACAATCTTCTAGAAAAATCTTTTTGAATGATCAACCTTAATTAGTTGTGTCCCGGATATACCCAATTGCCATCGCAATCAAGTTACAATGTAGGTCCATTTAGGGTAGTGCCTGAAAAAGGTCAAGAAATAGATAACATAATTTTATCGGCGGAAGATTTCGGGTATCTTAGAACTAACATAGGACCTTTTATTATCTTACCATCTCCACCGCCTTTGACATTAAATAATCCTAATTGGAAATACGAAGACCTTGCAAACACGTTGGGAGTATTTCCTTATACCTATAACGGTCACACCCCACAGACGGTAAAATTCTCCGGATTTTCCGTTACCATACAAGGGCATAACGCACCAGATTTTACTCTAACACCGCCGTTTACAATCTCAGGAGAATCTCCGTCTTATTATGATTGAAACTCGTCTGTGATAAAATAGTTTTAGTGAGATCGAATACGAGTCCTTCATGGAGATTCGGGTACTAACATGGGCTTATTTTGGGCCCACTTTGTGCCTAAATTTTCAGATATGATACTATTTCATTCTTGAAATAACAACAATAGAAAATGTCGCAATTACCAACACTATAGTAGCAAACGGAAATTCAGGAATTGTAGTCATTATTTTTGACATGTTCATTATAGTAATGCTGTGAGTTGAAAAGTGTGAGACTAGAACTAGAACCTGTACTCCGCTCTGAGTTACAACAATTGCAAAACTTGGACTGTCTGTTGGTTTTGCATGCAGTATGGCATCCATGTTTGGTGCCGGTGGGATTAGTTTTCCATCATACATTACACCAAGTTGACTTAGATTTGCAACATTGATTGTTGAAGTATTAAGGTTAAATGCAATCACTTTGGGTCCTGTCTGACTAGGTGCACTGACGTTGACATTTAGTGAGTCAGGCGAATTTTGTGTTGTTTGAACTGAGACATTATTGTCAATAGACGTAGTTGTCGACTGGCTTGCACCAACATTTACTTCGGCTGCTATAGTCTGACTTGCTTTAGCTTGGTTGATACTTTGAATATCTTGTGGAGTTGGAGTAAATGAAGAAGTTTGTTGTGGAGTTTGTAATGGTTGACCGCCTTGACCAACTATAACTTGACCTATCATCCATGGATGGACAGTACAAAAGTAATTGTATGTACCAGGATATGAGAAAGTAAATTGGTATGTAGCACCTGGTTTGATTAGATTTCCACTATCAAACATAGTTCCTGTTCTATTATCAGAAGGGTTACCACTTGTTACATAATGACTTACAGTATCAGTATTTTTCCAAATTACTGTTGTTCCTGGTGGTACATATGCAGGATTTGGAGTAAAGCAATTATTTGTTGCAACACATGATGCACTTGCACTAGCACCTGCACCTTGCGCCATATCAATTTCATTCGTAATATTCTGTGTAGGAGTAGATGGCGAAGTTATTCCAGGATTAAAGTAAAATGATGTTTGAGATAAAGTGGGAGAATCATATCGAATTTTAATTGTATAAGTTCCAGTATTTTGCCATAATTGATTTGGATGTATTGTAACAGAATATTGTCCATCGTATGCAGGAATTACCTTGTCAGACTCTTAGAAATTGGTCATTTCCATCATATGTTTGAATCATCACAGGTCGTTGTGGATTTATAGAATCTACAGGATTTACTGTTCCAGAAACAACTATGGAATCACTCATTGTGTATGAGGTATTCTCTGTAGTTACAGTTATGGAAGATGATACTTGGTTGGGTGTAGATTGACTTCCTTGTCCCACTAAAACCTGGCCTAACATCCAGGGATGGACTGTACAAAAGTAATTGTATGTACCAGGATTTGCAAAAGTAAACTGGAATGTCTTTCCTGGCGATATTAGACCGCTGTCAAATAATGAACCAGTGTTACTGTCTGAGACAAGTCCGCTTGTTACTGTATGAGATACTTGATCACCATTTAACCAAGTAACTGTATGACCGACATCAACAGAGAGAGGATTTGGATTAAAACAGTTGTTTGTGCTAACACATCTTGCACTAGCACTAGCACCCGCACCAAGAGCTATTACTACATCAATATCATTAGGAGAATTTGATTGAGATTGGTGATGATAGTAGTATGGCTGCTGAGTTGTCGTGGGATTGGCATTTGGATTTGATCCTGTTTGACCACCTGATCCAACTATAACTTGTCCACTCACCCAAGGATGAACTGTACAATAATAGTCATATGCACCGGCAGTTGCAAAAGTAAATTGGAATGTAGCACCTGGTTTGATTAGATTTCCACTATCAAAAATAGTTCCAGTTGTTGCATCAGATGATTTACCGCTTGTTACATAATGACTTACAGTATCAGTATTTCTCCAAGTTACAGTGGTTCCCGGTGAAACATACAACGGGTTTGGAGAAAAACAATTGTTTGCAGCAACACATGGTGCAGTTGCAGAAGCTCCAGCACCAGATATCATATCAATTTCATTATTTACAGCATTTGGATTATTTTGTGCCGCCTGAATTTTAGCTCGAGCCATTTGCAATTCTTGTTCAAGGCTGTTAACACTACCTCCTGGTTGGTACTGGGCAAAAACAGGAACTATAACGCTCATAATAAGAGATAATGACGCAATAGTGACAATTAACAATATTCTAGATTTATTCAGAGTCTTTTTTCATCATTTCCAGCTAATAAACCAGATCTAGATTTTCATAGAGGAAAATACTCATTTTGATTCTTTTTTAGAATTGATTGACCTGTAAAAATCCATGATCCGTTTATCTATCTCTCACACATAGAAGTAATACGTTAAATTCAAAAATAATAACAAGTGTAATTCCAATTTCCATGTCAAGTATAGTACCTGCCTTTGCAACAACCAATTCATACAAGGATTATTATTCAATATCATATTTCTAAATCCTAGATGTATAGCGGAGAGCGTGAAGTCCAGTCAAAGAGAAAAGCCCTTGCTGTCCTACAAGACGAAATAAACAGAATTCTCAATGCTGTCAGAGACCTGTCAATTCTGCCTGGCTTGATCATCAAGGCAGACAAGTCTGAAATAAAACAGACACTTGAGCGAATAAAGAATACAGAAGATGAAGTAGAAGCCCTCCGTAGAAAAATCACTCGTGAGATCTCAGACATTGGAGGTCTTATGATGCACAGGGAGAATATTTTAAACTCGGCATATACCATGGATGAAATTGCAGGATATATCACAGGCATTGCATTTAGGCTCTCAAATATCAAGGCTGCAACACTCAAGAAAGAAAAGCTTGACAAGGATATTACAGGACTAGTAGAACTAGCAGTAGACCAGATTCAAAAAATTAATGAAATAATCAGGGCTCTTGCAAACAACAACAGTATAGTGGCAATTGACTTGGCACATGAAGCACAAAAAATAGAGAGACAGGTAGATGACAAGTACAGGGCATTAAGCATTAGAATCCTTGATGAAATTAGCACACCAAAAGAGCTGTTGCTTCTCAAGGATATCGTAGAGGGAATAGAAGAAATGTCAGACAAGGTTCTTCAGGTTTCAGACTCGTTCATCTTGCTTGCTCTAAGCCTATAAAATATTAAAAAACATTTATCTTGTAGACTAGATTCCACCAGATTTTTTCTTCAAGTAATCCTCAAGAAATCCCAAAAATGCACTACCACCTTTGACTCCTTTCTCATAAGATGCATTTTCCATGTTATGCAGATTTCTCAAAAAGTCCAAGTCTGCTTTTGAAAACTACCCATTAGGTTAAATCTCAATCCCGGTATATCATACCATGATATCTGACATACTAAACGAGCCTGTCTCCAAGTTTACAAATAAAAAAATGACTACGATATCAAGCGATCTTACCATTCAAGACGCAGCAAAGGCAATGGTAGAATCAAAGGTAGACAGCATCCTAGTCTTTGAAAAAGGCAAGATAATAGGAATGGTTACAGAAAAGGACATCCTAAATGACATTGTAGCAAAGGGACTAGACCCATCATGTACAATCCTCAAACAAATAGCAAAGAGTCCATTAATTACCATAAACAAAACCGCTCCAGTAAAAGAGGCACTAGATATAATGAAAAAGCATGATATCAGAAGGCTAGTAGTAATGGACAAGCGTCCAATTGGACTTGTAACCCAGAAAATGGTCTGCGGCAATCTCACTGACAGAGATATAGTTTTGCCAGAGCTAGAGTTTCCAGACAAGACAACATGTCCCTACTGCACACTACATTTCAAAGACAATCCAAGTCTTGGCAAGCATATTGACAGGATTCACATCAAACTATAATTTACCAAAATTGGGAAATTTTGCATAATTTTATAAAATCCTAGAACAGTCATGGATTATACATGGTAATAAAACGACAGCCCCACCCTACAAAACATGAACAGACCAGAAGCATAAGTTATCGTTTACCAGAGCACATTATAGAAGAGTTGGAGACAGAGGCACATCAAAAGGAGATATCTCAGAATGTCTTGGTAAAACAAATTTTAGAAAAATATGTCGGTTGGGAGAGGTTTGCAAAAAATATAGGAATGATTCCAGTCCCTAGAGAAATTCTCAAGGTACTAGGTGAAAAAATGAACGGAGAGGTAATGAATGAAATAATACATACAATGACTCCAATGATTAAAGACTGGGTCATGTTTATGAAAGGCAGTTACGATTTAAAGCGAGTAATAGAATCACTTGAGGAGTATATGCGAGCATCCGGCATGACGTCAGACCATAGAATTGAGGGAGACATTCATCATTTTATCATACAGCATAATCTTGGAATACGGTGGTCGCTATTTACAGAACTTTTCTTAAAACAAGTATTTCACGAGTTTCTGCCCAACATGGTCATGAAATCTCGCACTACACCAAATACAGTCATATCAAGTATTGCGTTAGGTTCTGACTTTAGCGAACACGACCATAGTTGATATAATTTTTAAAAATAAATCCCTAGCTTACAGTTACCATTCCAATTCGCCATGGGTGAATTGTACAATAGTAATGATATACACCAGGGGCATCAAACTTGTAAGAAAATGTATCCCCAGTATTTAGAAGACCACTGTTAAATAATGGAACTATATTTCCGTGTGAATCTATACTTTGAATGTCATGCTGTATAGTATCTTGATTTTGCCAAGTAACAGTTGTTCCAGGAATTATCTGCAAGTTAAGCGGTAAATAGAAACCAGTACTTGCTGTTGCAGAGTTTCCATTTGGAATCAATATCTTTGCATTATTGGATACACTAACAGTTGGAACAGGATCGTTTCCAAGTAAAAGATAACTTAGAACATATTTCTGGACACTGTCTTGCATGTTAACTGTTACCTTCCACATCGAACCACCACTTGTAGCATAGAGCCGTGTTCCGTCAATAGAAACAGTAAAGGTATCTTGAGATACAGTTTGTGCAGGACCTTGGGCATGAAATGAACCATCATTGTTATATGTAAAATTCCACTGATCTCCAGTAAATCTGGCTACAAAAATTCCATTACTTCCCTCTACTAGAATTGCACCATTGTCTATTGTAGATGAATTAACAACAGAAAGCCTCATGCTTGAAGTATACAGAGACGGAGTGTCACCATTTATCATGGCAGCCCCGCTTCCTTTCATTTGATATGTAGAATCTGCAAAAGCAAAACCAGATGAGACTGCGATTATACCTAGAACAATTCCCAAAACCAGGGCTCTCATGTCTAATCTCCAGTACTCGATATACTATATAATTAACATATACATTACCAAGTCTGATAATCATTCCCAGATAATAATACACAATTCTAAAAAAGAACATGCATGTGACAGTAAATACAATGATATCATTTCCCTATGATGTTACAGAAGACAGGACGCGATTTCAAAAATCTGTAATAGACGGAGATCTTGGATATTATGATACAATAGCAAGAAAATTCATACCACAGGAAACTTTGGATTCACTTCTTGAAAATATAATTCCAGAAAAAGAACACCTCTTGGTTTCTGAGAACGACCCAAGATTATCACAGTCGCTAAATAGAATTAGAAGAAATTTGTCAATATATCAGAGAAATCCAAGTGATTCATATGCCCAGATCTTTTTAAAATATTTATCAAATAGATACCTAAGTTCAATACGAGAACAAAAGTTAGATGCCGCAATACTCTATGTTGATGTGGTAGGCTCTACAAAACTTGCCACACAGACTTTCTGCATCAGAGTTGTCATCACTAATTCGAGTATTTTCTCAAGAGATGTCAATTATAATTTCAAGACATGGTGGCTTTGTACTAAAATATGCAGGTGATGCAGTGATTGCATATTTTCCATCATCTAGTGAATTTGGAAATGCAACTGAAAATGCAGTAAGATGTGGAAATACCATGAATACCATAATAGAGCAATCACTCAACTTTGCGTTTCAAGATTTTGCATTGCCACCAATTCAGGTTAGAATATCAATTGATTTTGGTACTAACGAAGTTGTTTTTTTGGGTCCAGAACCGGATTTAATTGGACATACCATTACCATTGCATCAAAGATGATTCGATTTGCAAATCCCGGACATATGGTAATAGGAGAAAATGCGCATAAACAATTAACTGAGCCGCATACAACGAGATTTATTCCGGCAGGTTCAGAGATACACTGGGATTATAACGATCCAGTCACAGGAAAGATATATCCCATATACTTTTCAGGAGATAAGAAATAGTAATGGAACAAAAACCCAAGAGATATGGTCTTTCAGACCTGGAAAGATTCGTAGAGATTGGAAATAGGTCACTCCTAGTAAAGGGAAGATCTGGAACGGGTAAAGAGACACTTTGTTTTGAACTTGCAGGTGGCAAAGTAAAAGAATACAACGTCATATTCATAACAAGAAATCAAACAGACAAAATACTCTATAGACGATTCCCGTGGATTACAGACTTTATCTCTCCTTCAAACATTGTTGAAATATCTCCAGAAGATGCAGTATTGACTGATCCTTCCTTTGTAATATCTGCCATAGTAAACGCAATAGCAAACTCTTCAAAAAAAGTCAAAGATCCTTTTCTTGCCCTAGAGAGTGTAAGAAAACCATTCATCATACTGGATGTCTGGGATTCAGTTTCAAGAGAGATGAATGCATTAGACAGAATGCGGGCTGAGAAACTTTTGACATCACTTGCCGAAAAATATGACGGATTTATAATTTTCCTAAGTGAGCAACAAGATACTGCGTCACTTGAATATCTCGTAGATGGAGTAATAGAAACATCGCAACGTTATTTCAAGACATATAGAATAAGAGAGGTAAGCCTTGAAAAATTAAAAGGCGTACCCATCAAGAGACCAAAGATTCCATTTACTCTTCAAAATGGAAGATTCCAATCATTTTCAAATCTACGTAGTAACATGAGAAGTATCTCAAAATTCATTCCCTCTCCAGATTCAGATGCACGATATTCTACAGGTAGCAAGGATTTTGATTTAAAGTTAAACGGAGGTTTTAGGAGGGGGTCTGTAATTGGAATTGAAATTGACAGTGACGTAGACCGTTTTGCTTTTGTGCCACTCCTCTCACCGATTGCACTAAACTTCATGGTTCAAAATAATTCGGTTCTAATATCATCCTCATCAGACCAAGATGTAAGTGCAGTAGTAAATTACCTTACACCATATGCAGATAAAGACGCATTAAAGAATTTCAGGATATTTGGACATACGTTTGGCACAAAATCAGATTACATTATAGAAAGAGAGGGTGTGGATTTTGAGTCATCTAATAAAGAATGGCAAAATACATACCGCACCCTAAAAGAAAACGACAAGCCACTCTTAATGTCAGTAGATTATAGTTTCTTAGAGCTAGCCTACCAATCAGAAGAAAAATTAATTTTAAAATCTCTAATTGATAACTCACGCATGGTTAGGCATAACAAGGATCTCTTTTTGATAATATCAAGACCTGGATACAAGTCATTAGAGATTATGAAAAGTGTATGTGATTTACATTTGAGATTGTTTGATCATGAAGGAACAGTCTTTCTATCTGCCTTGAAACCACAACTATTTTTGTGTAACATGCAATCAAGTTTTGAAAATGGGTATCCTCAATTGATTCTTGAAGATTCAGTATGATATAATTTGCACAAATTTACACCGTGATGGCATTTTCAAGATAGATAATTGACATTTTACTTTAATACATCTTGATACCAATGCTACTTTATGATTAAAATTCCAGCCAAAGTCCAAGAAATGCTCAAGAGTCAAAAAGTCATAATAGTAGGCTCTGTTGATGCCAACGGCCTTGCAAATTTATCTCCAAGAACCTCATTTTATTTTACAGATACTGCAGTATACTGGCTAGATTTCTTCAAGCACAAATCACAGGGAAATTTCAAGACCATTCCATGGGTAAGTGTAGGAGTATTTGACAAAAAAGAGCTCAAAGGATATCAAATGAAAGGCAAGGTTACATTTGTTACAGAATCTAAAGAAAAAGCAAGAATTACAGATGTCATTACAAGGTCTGTAACTGGAAAGACATCAAGCAAAATATTTGAAAGAATGAGTCAAAACAAGACACCAGATGTAATCATGTTTATCCCAAAGGCAGTTTATTCGCTTAGTCCAAAAGAAGAGTCAGGCGTATCAATTGTAATGGATAAAGATGGAGAGACAATCTCTCTTCTAGGAAGATAATTTTTTTCTTAGAATATCAAGTGTGGTTGCAGGATCTGCTTTTCCCTTTGTCTTTCTCATAACTTTGCCTACAAGATAGTTAATGGTATCATGATTCTGTCTTGCTTCAGTTACTGCTTTTTCTTCTTCTTTGAACACTTCATCAATTATTTTTTCAATCGAGCCCACGTCACTTACGTGTCCCAAGTCAAGGCTTGATATTACATCTGAGAGAGATTTCCCAGTCTTTACCATTTCTTGCAATGCTTGTTTACCTGAATTTCTTGTCAATTTATTATCAATTACAGAATCGGCAAGCTCAGATATGTGTTGAGGCGTAATTTTTAATTCAAGTTTCTTTTCTCGCGTATCTGCATAACTTAGTAAATCGGTTGTTATAATATTTGCAACTTCTTTGGCATTTCTTTCGTTGTGTGATTTTTCAAACAAATCAGAGTAAAATCTGTCTGAAGATAAAACATCTGCCACTTGAGCAGGAATTTCGTATTTTTTGACATATCGTTCTCTTTTTGCAACAATGCTTTCAGGCATTTGTTTTTTCATCGTTTCAATTGATTCATTTCTAATCAAAACTATCGGAATGTCTGCCTCGGGGATATAACGATAATCTTGTTCTTCCTCTTTTGACCTTGATGATACCGTAATTCGTCTTGCATCATCCCAGTGTCTTGTCTCGGCAATAACTGGAATTGCTCTTTCAAGAAGGCTTTGTTGTCTTGTCATTTCAAAATGTAGTGCTTTTTCTATATCTCTAAACGAGCCTACATTTTTTATCTCAACTCTATTTCCGTCCCCTTCAGAGATATTTCCATCAACTCTCATCGCACCTTCAAGATATGGGTCAGATACACCAATATTTTCAACCAAGTCTGCCAGTACATTTAGAAATATGCGGACCTGTTTTGGAGTCTCAAAGTCTGGCTCTGTTACAATTTCAACAAGTGGAGTTCCTGCTCTGTTATAGTCAACCAGTGTCAACATGGATTTTCCCTCATAGACTAGTCTTCCTGGGTCTTCCTCTAGCTGTATTCTTCTAATATTGATCTCTTTTCCTTGAATCGTAATCTTGCCATCTGAACCTATACTTGTTGGCCCGTATGCATTATACTGAGTAATTTGGAAATTTTTTGGCAAGTCAGGATAAAAGTAATTTTTCCTAAAAAAGCCAATTTTTTGTGGAATGGTGCATCCAAGTGCAAGTGAGATCATGGCAGCTTTTTCAACTGCTTTTTTGTTCAATATAGGAAGAGAACCAGGAAGACCTGCGCACACAGGACATATGTTAGAGTTTGGTGCAAGGTTTCTATATTCTGCCTTGCATGAACAAAATAATTTACTTTCAAGCTTTGTAAGCTGGCAGTGAATCTCTAATCCTATTCTTGTCAAAGCGGTACCTCCGGAAGATTAGTAGTATGATGTAATGCATATGCAGCTTGAAGTAGTTTTTTCTCTTCAAACGAATTTGCAAATAGTTGTATGCCAATTGGCAATCCAGAACTTGATATCTCAAATGGAACAGATATTGCAGGAATTCCAGAGAGATTGGCTATTATAGTATTGATATCAGTAAGATATAGTCTTTAATGGATCGTCGATTTTTTCGCCCACCTTAAAGGGTAAAATAGGCATTGTCGGAGATATCAAAAAGTCTACTTTTTTAAATGCGTCATCAAGCTGAGCCTTTATCATTGCCCGGACTTTTTGAGCCTTGAGATAATATTTTCCATAAAATCCTGCAGATAAGACAAATGCACCAAGTAACATCCTTCTTGTCACTTCTGGTCCAAAATTGCTTCGTGCTTTGGAGATAAATGCCTTGAACTCGTATCCTTCTATTCCAAAGTCAAATCCATATCTTAGATTATCATATCTTGAAAGATTGCTACTTGCTTCTGCTGATGCTACGGTATAATACGCTGCAACAGAGTGCTCTACTGCATCAAGTGAGATAGGAATGCATTCAGCCCCGAGTTCTTGTAGTTTTGATATTGCCCTGTTTGTTGCAGATACAACTTCCTTGTCTACACCTTGGCCAATCATCTGCGTTATGATTCCAATTTTTTTTCCAGATATTCCTGATGAGATGTCTTTTGTATAATCGACAGGGTCGTTTTTTATTGTAGTATTATCATGCGAGTCATATCCCGATATAATATTTAGTAGAAATGCCACATCTTCAACGGTTCTTGCCATAGGGCCCACCTGCTCTATACTGTTAGCGTATGAGACAAGACCATATCTGCTAACTAGTCCATAAGTTGGTTTTAGGCCAACAACGGAACAAAAACTTGCAGGGCTTCGAACAGAACCACCAGTATCAGAACCTAGCGAGGCAAGACATTCTAGTGCACTAACTGATACACCACTCCCTCCAGACGAGCCACCTGGCACATAATCAACATTCCAAGGATTTCTACTAGTACCAAAATAACTAAATTCAGTTGTAGACCCCATTGCAAATTCATCAAGATTTACTTTACCTATAATTATAGCATCTTCAGATTTTAGTCGTGATACAACAGTTGCATCATATGGCGCAATAAAATTTTCTAGCATTTTAGACGCACATGTTGTTTTGATTCCAGCAGTACAGATGTTGTCTTTTATAGAGATAGGCATTCCAAAACAGATGCCAACTTTATCTTTTGAGTGTATTTTTTTGTCAATCTCTTTGGCCTTGGCTAGTGCGTTTTGACTATCCACAGTAATAAAAGCATGAACTTTGTCTTCTACTAGTTTTATTCTATCTAGTGTTTTTGCAACAAACTCTTCTACGGAGATAGCACCAGATTTTGCCTGAGATACAAATTCGGTGGCTGAAATTCCAAGATTCATTTAAACCATTTTTGGTGCGCGGATGAAGTTATCTTGGTCTTTTTTTAGGTGATCAATTAATGATATTCCATATGGTTCATGTTTGTCATCTCTGAGATTTTCAGAATCCACTTCGTTTCGTAGAGTATCATCAGAATTGAATTCAACGGTATCAAGCCTATCAAAATATTTGATTATCTGTTCTACCTGCTTGATGTATTTTTCTGGTTCTTTGAGTTCAACCTTGACCAAATCCCCCAGATGCTCAATCTCTTTTCTTTCTACCATATAGTTTCACTTACGGTGTAAGTCTATCGACATCACGTGGATAAAAGGTAGCATCTCGTATATTTTCAGTGCCAGTAAGGGCCATCATCAGTCTCTCAAGACCTATGCCACATCCAGCATGAGGTGGAACGCCATAATCAAAGACACGCAAGTGATAATCAAATGCTTCTAGTTTAAAGCCCTTGTTCTTCATCCTCTCTTCTCAGCTCTAGTCTTTTTTCAATCCTTGTACTGCCTGAAGATAATTCAAGATCTCCGAACATCAAGTCAAATGATTCAGATGTCTTTTGATTGTCACTTTTGGCTTTAACATAGAATGGTTTTGGAGCAAGTGGCCAGTCTTTGATAAAGTAAAATCCTCCAAGATTAATCTTCTTTAATTGGGATGGATACAAGTCGTCACCCCATTTTGTAGTGGCTCCTGCATTTTGCATCTTTTCTACCAATTCAGCATATGTATACTGGGGAATTTTGTCAGGAATTTCTGGAACTTTATAGTCTGTTGTTTTTATCGAATCGCAATAGTCTTTGACTACACCAATTGATCTTTTGATAATATTTTCAGTGTGTGACATTATATCGTTATAATCCGCAAATGCTTCCTCAAGATCTATTGAGATTGCCTCTGAAAGATGTCTGTTAGTTCTAGATGCTTCTGCCCTAAATATTGGTGCAATCTCAAATATCTTTTCAAACGATAATGTTAGCTGCTCTTTGTAAAGCTGAGGACTTTGTGCTAAAAATGCCTCCTTGTTATAGTAAAATATCGGAAACAGTGCAGCACCACCTTCTGTTGCAGTTGCAATCATTTTCGGAGTATTTACTTCAAGGAATTCTTTTTCATACAAATAATCTCGAATTGATTTTAAAACTAGGCCTCGCATTCTAAAGACATGTTGTAAGATATTTCGTCTAAGATCTATTGCCCTAAGTTCAAGTCGGGTGTCTATGTTTGGAACCACTTTGGTCTGCCATGTAAAGGGGGCAATTTTTTCAACGACTGAAAATACACGTAATTCAATGGGAGTTATCTCAACTCCTCTTGGAGCCTTGGGAGAGGGTTTTACAATTCCCTTTACAGCAATAGTTGATTGTTCTTTGAGATTTACCAGAGCATCTTTAATCTCATCTGGACAAACACCTGCCTTTGCAGTAATCTGCATTTGACCATCTTTGTCATTTAGCAATACAAATACAAGATTTCCATGATCTCTTACACTTGATACCCATCCCATAACGATGAATTCTTTTCCATCCATGGAGGGATCAAGTTGGCTAGAGTAGATAGTTCGGCGCCAGTCTCCAAGTTCTGTACCTATCATGTTTTCATCAAATGTCTTTTTGTTAGTGTTAATTTGTGTTACTAAAATCAATTAGAACGGAGATAATAGACATCTTACGAGGTCATTCAAGTCTTGGATTTTTTTATTATGACCATATTGCCTCCCAAAATAGAACTATTTGCAACTATAATCTCGGTGGCGTTATCTAGAATGGTTGTAAATCTTGAAGTAATATTAGTAACAGTACCTGAAAATTTTTCGGAGCCATTTGATAATTCTATCTTGTCACCTTCCACATACGGCAAGTGGGTTGTCAAAGGTTCTTCCTTTAAGATACGAATATTTCCCTGGATTATGGCAGAATTTGGAACAAGGTATTCCTTTCCGTCATTTGTATTGATCTTGGTATACAATGCGCTTATCTCTGCAATGGTTCCATGTATATTATCAGTTACCACGAAAATGGAATCGCCAATCTTTGCAGGAAATGTGGTTAGCATAAGTGCACCAGAAAGTATGTTTCCCACTATTGTTGAAACTCCTAAACCTATAATTATTGCTGCAACTCCTCCTCCCACGAGAATTGTTTGGAGTTGTATTCCCCATAGATATAGTATTATCAACGATGAAATCAGCGATATCATTATAATTGAAAAAAACGAAATGCTTGCAACAAGATAAGCAGGTATCTTAGACGGAGTTCTTTTCAATGCACGTCTAATCAAAGTAATCACTACAAATGATATACCGATTGTAACCATCGTGTCTAGAATCACAATGTGATTGTGCCCTAGTCCCAAGTCTGACGCAAAGAAGAATTCAAATAATGCTATGATTACTCTTATGGTCACTATCAAAATTGCCAATTTTATTACCAAGTCTCTGAATTCCACCTTTGCAGATTTTTTAATCTGTTTTACTTTAGTGTCTTGCAATATCTATTCAATCCTGATGTGATTTACTTCAAAATAATGGTTTGCCATGATATTCAGTATCATTATCACATATGAAATACTTTTTTAAAAAATAGTACAAACATCTGCTATGTAGAAATACAAGTTAGAATCATACAACATATGGTTGGACCAAAAGACGGAGGATTTGGTTTTGATGGCGCTCCAAAATATACTAACCTAGAAGGCAAAAGTACCATATGTGTTCAATGCCAAGCAGGCCAACATAGTAAATGTCATGCCAAAGATAATCCCGAGATACTTTGTGATTGTGAGTTATGTCTAATTTCTTAACGAGTAGCATTTACGTTAAACTGAATTGTTGATTGGAAACCACTTATAGTTCCATCCTCGAGATTCAATCTAAGAATTACATTTAGTTTGCCATCAGTTGTAATCTGATATGATGTATTATCGGTTCCAGTTCCACTAACAATAGTGATTTCATTCGTACCTACATCTTTTACCATTGGCGCACATGTTAATCCATTATCTGGGACAATCTGTCTTCGTACACTAGAGGATGGATAAATTTCCCAGTGTAAAGAGGGAACAGTTCCACAGCCTACAAGATTTTGAAAAATCTCTTTATCAGATATGTTCTGGTATGTCACAGTAAACTTGGGCGTGTCCCCAACTGTCAAGGGATTTGGAGACATATCTATAGAAATTATTTTAATTTCAGGTTTGGTCATAGAAATTGTCTGATTTACTAGAAACCGGACTTGGCTTGTAACATTAGTTTTACTTGGTATTACTATTGGAGTTGAGACTGGATTAACAGATGTTGGCGTAGTTGCAACATTAACAGGCGGTGAAGAGGTCAAAGGCAGTCGATGTTCAATGGATGCAAGCCTTTCACTGAGCGATTTAATTTCACCGCTTAGGTTCGTCGTATTTTGTTGAAGCTGAGATATTGTAATATTATTTTTTGCCTCAATCTGTTTACTAACATCTAGTTCATTGGAAAGAGCCTGTATCAATTGTTATTGTTGAGCAGTTTTATTTTTCATATCATTCATCTGTAATGTTTCATTCAACCCAATAGTGATATGTTGTATTGCAATACCCTGTTCTGAAGTCTTGGAGCTTACATTTTTTATATCAGATTGAAGTTTGGTGTTACTTGCAATCTGCAATCCAAGGCTAATTGCAGTTATGATTATAGCAATCATTACAATCTGTTGTAATTTCATCTTCTACAACATTATTTTTAGGACTTTTTGCTATAAACGTCTTCTAGTTAAAAATGTGTTAACACTATCAAAAACATTTGATCAATTCAGATTACAAAAGCAATTTACCGCACAAATATGGCAACAATATGTCACAATAGTCAGTTTACTTCAGGGGCTTTGTATAATTCAAGGGATTTATTTTCTACAATGACATATCCATGACATTTTATCAAAGATTTAAGATCATCAGAAGGAATTTTTGAAACATCATATGCACACAAGAGAATAATTTGTTGATATGGTTTTACCCCAAACGAAGATTCTAGTTTCAAGTGTTCCTCTCCAAGGTCATTACGTAGGTACCACATACAATCTTGATCTGCAAATCTTGTAAGAGAGCCAGAAATATTACATGAGTGCATATTATTAATCCAGTCAGATAATTTTTTGATTGTCTTTTTCTTATCCATTTCGATCGTTGTAAATTCTGTTTTTTGAATTACATCAGGACCACTCCTTATTTTGAATGTGTCAGATGTAGCCAACATGTCTTTTCTGTCCTGCCCAGATAGTACGCCATAAGTTGTGTTTCTGATATCTTTAATTTTTGTAGGAAATTCAGAAACTAGTCCAAATGGAGCTTGGTTCTTTGTACCAAAAAAATCAGACAAGATAAAGTCAATTGTTTCAGGATATTTGTAAAGTACAAGTATGTGTTCGGCAGACGGGGTATTAATTACAAAATCATATACACCATACTCATCTACTTTGGCAATTATTTCATCAGTTTTATTAGCAATTGATTTTAGATGAGTGTATTTTATCAGTTCTTCTTTTATAACATCCATCATAATTTTTGCAGAAACGGTTCCGGTTAATTTTTTCAAAGCATCCTCAAACATATGAAAATTTTTAATCAATTCAATTTCTGACATTCCAGTTTTTGAAGTAATCTGTCCCATCAAATCAGCGTATGATGATTGGCCAAAAACTTTGAAGGCTTTTTTAATGGATTCATGAAAAAACTTGTCAGATTTGGGGGGAATTCGAGTATATCCTAGCCTAAGTAAAATATCTATTGCTTCCATTGCCGCGTAAATTTCCTTTTCATATACTAATAAGACATCAGTTCAAAAAGATAAACAAATTATGTATTTTTATAAATTCAGTTATAATTTATAAAAATTAAATCATAATTTAAAATAATTTAATCTGCATAGCATGAATTTTATTTATTTTAGATTAAAATAGAGTGCCATTGAATATACGCTCACACATGACTGACCTTTATCGAGTATTACCAGAAGAGATGGACGATCTTGTTATCAAAATAGGTCAGCCAAGATATAGAGCAGATCAGTTACTCCGTGCATTATATCACGAATCACCAAGAAAAATGTTGGATCTACATCAAATTCCATCATCTATGAGAGATGCTCTTGTCAAGGCAGGATATACAATAGGTACCGAAAGTGAAGTCCATCGCATTGTAAGCGAAGATGGTAAAACAACAAAGATACTTCTCAAGTTTGATGAGAAAACACTTATCGAGACTGTCCTTATGCAATATAGATCATCAAAAGAAGACGGTCATCCTAGATCAACTGTGTGTGTTTCCACCCAAGTGGGATGTCCAATGGGTTGTGTATTCTGTGCTACAGGTCAAATGGGTTTTGAAAAAAATCTAAAAGCCGAACAGATTGTTGCCCAAGTACTGCACTTTACACATCTTTTACGTCAAAGAGGAGAACATGTAACCAATCTTGTTTTCATGGGAATGGGAGAACCACTTGCAAACTATGATGAAACAATTAGAGCTGTTAGACTGTTAACACATCCTCGTGCATTTGGTTTAGGACAACGAAGTATTACAATTTCAACAGTTGGTGTCATTTCAGGAATTGACAAACTTGCAGATGAAGACATTCAAGTCAAGCTTGCAATCTCACTGCATGCACCAAATGATGTGTTACGAAAAAAGCTAGTTCCGACTGCAGGTCCTCATTCTGTTGAAGATCTGATATTGGCGGCAAAACGTTTTTTTAAAAAGACTGGTCGACGTGTCACTTTCGAATATGCGTTAATTGACAACATGAATGATTCAAACAAAGTCGCCACAGAATTGGCACAACTTTTGAGAGGCAATGGTGCACATGTAAATCTGATTCCCATGAATCCAACAGCAGGAGGATTTTCCCGCCCTGCCAGGAAAAGAATACTTGCATTTCAACAGATACTTCGGGATGAAGGAGTCAATTGTACTGTCAGAGTAGAAAAAGGCTCTGAAATATCAGCAGCTTGTGGCCAGCTTAGAACAGATGTAATAAAAAATATCATGCTCTAAGATATTTTAAAAATCTGCCTTCAGAGGGTTTGTTAAATGTCCATAACTTGACAAACCTCTAAATTTAAAAGAAAACTAACTATACATATGGTTCTTACAGGTAGGGAAAAAACAGCCATAATCATATCGCATCTAGTTTCACTATATTCAGAGAAAATGAAAGATGGAAAAATAACAGATGGCCAGTCTGTCATTGATTTTATAATGAAAAATATTCCTCAAGAATACAAATCCGAGATATCCATGGATCTAATTGATGATGTGTTTAACTTCATTGCAAGCAGACCCATGGAACTTTCATAAACCCCCAAGATTAGGAATGATCGTATCATGTCTTCAATAGCAACTCTAGGTTCTCACTGTGCCCTTCAAGTTCTCAAGGGTGCAAAAGATGAAGGATTCAAAACCATTCTAGTGTGTGAGAAAAAACGTGAAAAACTGTATAGAAGATTTCATTTCATAGACGAATTCATAGTTGTTGATTCATTTTCCGAAGTAATGGATCAAAGATGCTCAAACATTCTAAAAGAAAACAATGCAGTAATCGTGCCACATGGAACGCTAATAGCTCAGATGAGTTCATCAGAGATAGAATCAATCAAGACACCAATCTTTGGAAACAAGTGGATTCTCAGATGGGAGTCTGATAGAAACATGAAAGAAAAACTCATGGTAGAGTCGAAATTAAAAATTCCAAGATCATTATCTAGTCCAAGTGAAATAAACGGTCTAGTAATTGCAAAAAGACATGGTGCTGCAGGAGGAAAAGGATACTTTTTAGCAACAAATGAAGAAGAGTACATGAAAAAACGAGACAAGCTAATCAGAGATGGAATAATCAAAGGAGATGCGAACTTGTATCTTCAAGAATATGCATTGGGAGTGTCAGCATATTTACAATACTTTTATTCCGAGCTAAGCGGAGAACTAGAATTTTTCGGAGTAGACCGACGATACGAGTCAGACATTGACGGTCTTGGCAGAATTCCAGCTCAAGAGCAAATTGACGTGGAATTAATCCCATCATTTAATGTAATAGGCAACAGTCCTCTAGTATTACGAGAATCTCTACTTGAAGAAGTCTATGAAATGGGCGAGAGATTTGTAGAAGCTGCAAAACGACTAGTTGCTCCAGGCATGACCGGACCTTTCTGTCTAGAGGGAGTCTATGATGAAAATGCCAAATTCACTACGTTTGAATTCTCAGCAAGAATTGTAGCAGGAACAAACCTCTATGTAGATGGTTCCCCATATTCATCACTTATCTATGATGAACCTATGAGTATGGGACGAAGAATTGCCCGAGAGGTAAAGAATGCAAATAACACGAATAGCCTATCAAAAATAGTTACATGATGACATCCAATTACACCGTATGACAAAATCACATTTGTAATAGATTAAAAAATCCTAAAAACTAGACCTTATGCGCCGCCAAGTGTAACAATAAGATCTGTGACAAAACCGGCACAGAGTCCAAAGAAAAGTCCAATCATCAAAATATTATTTGAGGTCTGTTTTCGCCCTGAATTATACATCAACATGGAGACATAGATTAGCGCACCTCCAGCCATTGATAGAAACAAAATATATGCAACATTAGATATCCACAGACTTCCAAGCATCGTACCCACAAATGTTGGACCACCTCCAATCAATCCCACTTTGGCAAGAAATTTGGTGTTGGGTTTTTTCAATATTCCAGTAAGCGGACCTGCTATACCAAATCCTTCCGTAGTATTATGAGCTCCAAATCCTATTATCAATATGATTGCAAGCCCTATCTGTCCTGCCACATAAGACTGACCAATTGCCAATCCTTCACTAAAGTTATGTGCGCCAATTCCTATTGCAATCATCATTGCAAGCTTGTATGCACTTGCATCGTGGAAAAGTCTGTGAAGATGGTCATCACCTTCTTTGAGGTTTTCAACAGAGAGTATCTGAGGAAATGCTTTTGTCATTAGTTTTGTTTCATACAACACCAGACCTAACAGACCTATTGCGATTCCACCAAACATGGCTGCAAGATCAATGACTGCATCACTGATTGGACCTTTTCCAGAAAATGCATCAGTTGCTGCGCTTGATGCAGTCTCATATCCATGACTAAAAACATCAATAATTAAAAATACTAAAATTCCAAGTGCAAATGCATTCAAGAAACCTTTCTTTTTTGAACTAAGGTGTTGTAATACAGCTATAGGAAGACCAAGAAAAATTGTAAAACCTGCTATTGCGCCAAGTAACAAAAGTTGCCAATAATCAATCATGCTAATTTCATTAGGATAAGCTAACTTATTTAAATCACTGACTAGTTCTAGATTTCTAGAATCACTCCCGCGTTGTTTAAATAGTTAGGCTTGCCTAATTCAAAAAATATTGAAAAAGAAAGTTCCATTATCGCAACTTAAAAAATATGATATAAATCAAAAAATTCTAGAAGCGTTGGCAGATCTTCAATCAAGGTCCATATTATTTTCAATCATCAAGGATGGAAAGACTGCACTTGAATTATCAGAAAAATATAGAATTCCCCTTAGTTCTGTTTACAAAAAGATTTCTGATTTAGAACAACTTGCTCTAGTAAGAGTGGACAAATGGGTCTTGTCAGAGAATGGAAAAAAATTCAAGGTGTACAAGAGCAGAATAAGTCGGGCGGAAATTAGTATAAAAAAACCAGAGCCAGTTATAATCTTAAGTCCAAATTAAAGCCGATGTTCAAATAGTTAATATTCAAAGAAAATCCACTCAAAAAAAGTGAAGAAATACTATTACTTTGTAATACCTGTAATCATAACAATAGCAGCAGTCTACTATATGGCAACTCCACACGAAACCAAGCAAGATGAACTAACACCTCAAATGGTAGCACAAAATGGGTCACCAATACTTGGAGATCCTAATGCAAAGATAACTATCGTAGAGTTTGGAGATTATCAGTGTACGTATTGTCATTTATTTCATGAAAACACCAAAGACGCATTACTTCAACAATACGTCGATACTGGAAAAGCTAACTTTGTATTTCGAGACTTTCCACTAAATGGCCCCGATTCAGTATTAGCAGCAGAGGGGTCATACTGCGCAGATGACCAAGGAAAATATTGGCAATATCATGACGAGTTGTACAAAAACTGGGGAGGTGAAAAAACTGGGTGGGTAAATCAAAATTCATTAGACAAATTTGCCACAACAGTGGGTCTGGATTTAGATAAGTTTGATAAATGCATGTCAGATAAGAAATATGAGCAAAAAGTGTTAGACAACCAAAAATTTGGGGAGAAGATAGGAATAGATGCAACTCCATCATTTATCATATTTGACAGTAAGAACGCTACAAAAATAGTAGGCGCACAACCAATATCAGTATTCCAGCAAGTTCTAGACAAATTTCAAAATAATTAGGTAATAAGATATGGTCAAACCCAAGATAGAAAAACAAGATTCTGTAAAATTATACAAGTTACGAAAGATGTTGGAAGAATTATCAGATAAGGAAGGACGTGGTACGGAATTAATCTCACTTTACGTTCCTCCAAAAAAGGCATTACATGAAGTCATAAACAATCTTCGCGAAGAGCAAGGAACTGCAGACAACATCAAGTCAGACCTTACAAGAACACATGTTGTAGATGCATTGTCCAGAGTAATCCAGAGACTAAAACTATACAAATCATCTCCCGATAAGGGACTAGTCATGTTTTGTGGTGCCTTACCACCAGAAGGTGGAGGACCAATTGGAAGTGAAGTCATAAAATTATATGAAATTGAACCTCCAAAAGAACTGCAGACATTTCTATACAGATGTGATGATCATTTTCATGTAGATCTTCTCAAGGACATGCTAAGAGATGACAACATGATTGGATTCTTAGCAATTGATGCCAAAGATGCAGGCTGGGGATTATTGCGCGGGGACAAATTAGATGTGTTATCAGAGACATCATCAGGTGTCGCAGGAAAACATAGACAGGGAGGTCAGTCTGCCAGAAGATTTGAAAGACTCAGAGAGATGGAGCTTAACGATTACTATAACAGAGTAGCTCATACAACTCGAGAATATTTTATTGATATTTATCCAGTAAAGGGCCTCATAGTTTCAGGACCGGGACCCACAAAAGAGAATTTCTTGAGAGAAAATTATCTAGAATACAGACTACAAAATAATATTCTTGCAACTCTTGACTGTTCTTATGCAGGTTCAGAAGGAGTACGCGAGGCATTTGCCAAGGCCCAAGATGTTCTCACGGATTATAGAATGGTTGAAGAAAAGAAGATGGTAGAAAAACTATTTGGGGACATACATTTCTCAAAAGGTCTTGCCACTTATGGTCTCAATGAAATTATTGATCTCATGAAAAGAAATGTGGTAGAGACAGTACTAGTTACAGATGACACCAACCTGCGAAAGATTGACATCACATGTAGAAGATGTCAAAACATCCAGACGGAGATTTTAGAGCGTCCAAAGGTCATTCCAAGATTACAACAACTACTAAGTCAGCCTTGTCCTGGCTGTAAAAGCATGGACTTGGAATCAACTGAACGTGATATTGTAGATTATCTAGATCTTCTTGCAGGTCAAACAGGTGCAAAAGTTGAGGTCATCACTGGATCAACAGAATACGGTGCAATGCTTTCAAGCATAGGCAAAGTTGGCGCATTTTTAAGATACAATCCCAATCAGTAATTTTTCAAAATACTAGTCATAATGAAATAACTTTTGATAAAAAATTAAATTCAATCATAGTATATCGCCAGCATTCAATAAACAGTAAATATCATTTAGAATTAAGAGTAGTTGTGCATTTTTGGTTAGGATCGAATTGTTATGTTCACAATGAAGACACATCGTCACATCCAACTCAGGTCACTGCAATTTCAGATATAATTACACTTGTATCAGACATAGGAAATCACATTCCCGACAAATCATGGATGCTCTATCTTTTGGAATTATTCAATGCACAACAAATCCCTATTGAACTAAATCTGATTTGTTCATTTAATGACGATGGAAAATTTCATGCCATATTAGGAGGAGTAAATCAATACGAGTTTAAGATCAAACCAATAATTAGACATTCATACCTACGCCAAATTATCATGGAATCATCAGAACAGAGAATTTCATATCATCTAAAAGATGAGACAACAGGTGAGACGGATTCATTTACCTTACAGCAAAATAAAAATTTGTTTGATTTTACTGTAACAAAGAATTTCACGGGCCTTGAATGGCACAACAAGGTGGGAAATACTCCATATCCAATCAGATACGAAGTAGAGATATCACATATAGCGTATGGAATAAATGATAATAATTTAGATTCACAATCTCTAGTCTATTTTCCATATAACCAATTAATGCCAGACAACGATGGACTTTCAAAAGAATATCCAGTGTCATTGGATAATTTTGAAATCAAGAATGGGTTTATCACATACAAAATTGGTGCTGGCAAACATAATTCAGGAATTATAAACAGATTTCTAAAACCATACCTCTAAATATTTTGAGATTTCACGCAAATTCATGGAGCATGTAACACCCGAAGAATTTGATTCAAAAGTATTAAAACCAGACAAAAAGACCGTCGTTCTATTTTATGCTACATGGTGTCCATATTGTACCAATTTCAAACCAACTTTTGAATCCGCAAAAATTGAAAAGGCAAATAAGATTGGATCAATTATTGACGAGGATGAAAATCCACTCTGGGACAGATTCAATATCCAAGCAGTTCCCACAATGTTGGTATTTCAAAATGGAAAAATAATTTCGAGAAGAGATGCCAAAAAACATGTCGGTCTTACAAAATCAGACATGGATTCAATCGTTACAGAATTATCTTGAGAGCATATTGTTTCTAATTGTTTTTGCCAATTCGTCAAGATCATCATTTGTACCAATCATTCTTCTTGCCCAAGAATTCCCTATCTTGTGATATCTTGGAATGATGTGAACATGTACATGTGGAATTATTTGGTTGGCGGATTTTCCATTATTTTGTCCAATGTTAAATCCATCAGCTCCTGTTGCTGCAATAATACCGCGTGCTATGTCAGGTACTCTAGAAAACAGTTCACCAACCTCATCATTTGACATGTCAATAATTTTTTCATGATGCAGTTTGGGCATAACTAGCGAGTGCCCCTTCTGTATCGGATACTTGTCCATAATTGCAATGTAAGATTCATCTTCAAATATAATATGAGCATCTTGTTTTTTATTAACAATATTGCAGAAGATACAATCCATATCTTTTTGAACAAAGTATTTTATTTATACTCACCTTCATGAGATCTCAAAACTATACTAGTCCATGTCAGATACTGTTATTTAGGGTAAAATTTTGACTTGTATCGTCAAATGGGAAAAAAAGATAGAGAAGAGCGAGTGCAGGAAAGAGAGAGTTTTTACCAAAAGCGACAAAAGACCCAATTTAGGAACAAGGCAATAGCAATAGGCATTTTAGCAGGAATTGTGGCAGTGCTTGGAATATCCAGCTATAATTTCTACATATTATCATCACAAGTAACACCAAGTGGCATGCCCCCTGGCTCAGGCCCCCTTGGAGGAATTCACATTCATGCAGGATTATTGACCATGATTTACGGTCAACAATTTGATTACTCATCTACAGCTTACCAGATAAAAAGTCCATACATTAGTTTCCAAAAAGGAAATGGTGAAACAGTGTTCATGAATGCAGCCAATGTTACAATGGGATCCCTCTTTCACTCATTAAAAATTGGATTTGATGACAAGTGCTTTACATTCCCAGACCAACGTGCATTTTGTACAAATGACAAGTATACACTAAAGTTCTATGTGAATCATCATGAAGTACCAGATCTGAAGAATTATGTCTTCAAAGACCAAGATAGAATGCTGGTATCATATGGCAATGAGAATGACACTCAGATAAATGCCCAGTTAGCCAAATTAGACGGATTCAAACTAATAACTTAGGATTCAGAGAGTTCGTCTTTTAGTATCTTGAATTCATCCAAAGTAATTTCTCCTTTTGCCAATCTATTTTTGAGGATTGTCATTGCATAATCCCAATCATGTTGCACTGGTGAAGATTCCATTGGCATTGGTGCATCTTTTCTTGTTTCAATAACCCTACTGGGAGTTTTTCGTTTCTTTCTAAGATAAAGAATGGTTACAACTAGTCCAACTCCTGCAAGGGAGATCAGGGGATATAGCATGGTAGTAGTATCAAAGTTTGTAGAGCCGCTTGGCGTCAAATTATTTTTCTGTGCTCCTATAGATTTTTGTGTACCCAAATTGAGCTGCCATATCATTCACCCCAATGCTTTCATTGAGTTGAATAGTTTGTTGAGCATTCTGTGACAGATTGGGTGATGGATTGGTGGATATATTAGAAGAAGGGTTAGAATTTTGCCCGTTAAGTAGTTCTTGCAATTGCCTTGCAGTAGCATATCTTTGTTGAAGAATATCACTTAACGATTGGGTTGAGTTTTGAACACTAGTGGAACTAGGATTTTGAGTAGTGGTGGAACTTGCATTTTGTTCAGCAGGAGCAGTTGGAGTTTGAGATGATAGTGTAAACACAATAGATGCAGGCGAGGGCAGACTCGTGCCAGCAGCGTTTATCGCAGATACCCTATAGGAGTGTTCGGAGTTTGGAATCAGGCCCATGTCTTGATAAGTTGTTGTTTGCAAGTTTGCAATAATGTTAAAACCGCTTCCGTCATTTCTTTCTATTTGGTATCCCGTAATAGGTAGACTTCCGTTGATTTGAGGAGCTAACCAGCTAAGATCAATTTCAGTTGGAGAGGAAGACGTAGCAGTCATGTTAGTAGGAGGGGATGGTGCAAGTGATGAACCATCAGGCGAAAATGCAAAACTGACCGTTTTACCATCCGTTTTATTTGCAATAAAGGCAGTTGCATTGTACAATCCTTTTAGTGAGAATATTTGCTGATTAGTTGGAAGACTAGTATCAACACTTACCTGAAATGCATTATTGTTATCAGTAGTTCCAGATGCAAGCAATACAAACTTGTTAGTTGGATCAAAAATTAGAATTGTGACATTATGAGGATCAGTACTCAAGGTAGTGCCAGAAAATTGTATCATGTCTCCGGCTTTGTAAAATGATGAACTGGTTTGAAGTGATGTCACTTCAGCATAAGCAGGGATCAGGGCAGACATGGAAATAACGAATAAAAGTGCAATAAGATATATCGGATTTTTATTCATGTCAAGAATCCAATGAATTTAACTATTAAAAACTCAGTAGAATTGTAAAGAAGTGTTAATTAAACTAAAAAATCTTGACAGGAAAAGTCATGGTTTTCATCCTAGAATGTATAGAATGTAGTGTAAAACGGATCTGCTAATTTGTATAAGTTAATTACTTTTTCCACATTTTTTGCCAAGTTTCAGCAAATTTGTTCATTGCTTCGCCATATGTTTTTACTTGATACATACTAGATTCATTAAGTATCCTTTGCCAGTCATCACCAAATTGTTTGAATGCGTTAATTCCTGCATCGCTCATAGATTTTTTCCAATTTTCAATAAACTCGCTCATGGTTTTATCATTAGTGTCTTTCAACGCATTTGCCATGGCGTCTTTATAGTTTGACTGAACATCATTAGTTGCCCTCTGAAGAGATTCAAAGGCGCCCATCCATGCCTTGAGCGATTTATTATAGTCAAACCAGAATTTATCCCAGTCTTTAGGTGGATTTTGTTTTGACATGCAATAGAATTGTCTTATTACTTGATAAGACTATTGATGATTATCAAGAATATCACTTTTGGACGTTTAACTTGATGTTAATGTATAGATTCAAAGAAATGGTAACAATCAATTTAGATTGAAAATATGCTAAACCCCAAGTAGAACAGTACGAGACATACGATCTCACGCGTGAAAATTTCTAGTATGTATAAAATAGGGGATGTAAAAGATAGTGACAATAATGGAGATATCAAGTAGAAACGTAGTAGAAGGTACAGCAAGGGCTCCACATCGGGCCATGTACAAGGCAATGGGTCTAGATGACAATGATTTAGGAAAACCATTCATTGGAGTATCACATAGCGGAAATGAAGCTACACCGTGTAACATCCATCTTGGGAGATTGGCAACTCATGCAAAAGCAGGAGTAGAGAGTGCAGGAGGCACACCAAGAGAATTTTCAACAATTGCAGTAAGCGATGGAATTGCAATGGGGCATGAAGGTATGAAGTCATCTCTTGTCAGCAGAGAAATCATTGCAGATTCAATTGAATTAATGGTAAGAGCCCACCAGTATGACGGACTGGTTGGAATTGCAGGTTGTGACAAGAGTCTTCCAGGCACTATGATGGCAATGGCGCGTCTTAACTTGCCATCAGTCTTTGTTTATGGAGGTACAATAATGCCAGGAGTTTACGAGGGAAAACAAGTAACAGTTCAAGATGTGTATGAAGCAGTTGGCGCATATGATGCAGGCAATTTAACATTAGAGGCATTGAAAAATTTAGAAAACGTAGCATGTCCAAATTCGGGTTCCTGCGGAGGAATGTATACTGCAAATACCATGGCATCAATTAGTGAGGCAATAGGAATAGCGCTTCCAGGAAATGCATCACCGCCAGCAGAAGATCCAAGAAGAGAGAAAATGCTTTATGATAGCGGAAAAGCTGTAATGAATTTACTTGAAAACGGAATAAGACCAAAAGATATTTTGACATATGAGGCATTTGAGAATGCAATTACAGTTGCCAATGCAATAGGAGGTTCAACAAATGCAGTATTACATTTGCTTGCCCTATCACGTGAGATGGGAGTAAAACTAGAACTTGATGATTTTGAGAGAATTAGAAGAAAGACTCCACATCTTGCAGACATGAGACCAGGTGGAACATATGTCATGTTGGATCTTGACAAGATAGGTGGAATTCCACTATTGATGAAAAGTTTACAAAAGAAAAATCTCATAAATGAAAATATAATGACAGTTACAGGTAAGACAGTAAAGCAGAATCTAGATTCGCTACACATTTCATTTGATGCAAATCAACAGGTCTTAAAATCAATCGAGTCCCCAATTCATGAAGTTGGAACTCTAACAATTCTTAGAGGAACACTTGCACCAGAAGGAGCAGTTGTAAAAGTTGCAGGAGTTCACACAAAAGAATTCAGAGGAAGGGCCAAAGTATATGACAGAGAAGAAGATGCATTTGACGCAATATCAAAACGACAAATAAAGGAACATGATGTAGTAATCATTCGATACGAAGGTCCAAAGGGAGGACCAGGTATGCGAGAGATGTTAGGAGTAACAGCAGCTCTTGTTGGACAAAATCTAGGAGAAAAAGTTGCACTAATAACAGATGGAAGATTTTCAGGGGCAACAAGAGGTTTCATGATAGGGCATGTTGCCCCAGAAGCAGCAGTAGGTGGAAACATTGCACTGGTCAATGAAGGAGATGAGATTGTAATTAATCTCGAAAAAAATAGTATAGATATAATTGTACCAGAAAACGAACTTGCACAAAGAAGAAAAGATTGGAAGCCAAGAAAACCAAATTATGAAAATGGGGCTCTTGCAAAATACGCATCACTAGTAACTTCTGCTGCTGAAGGCGCGATTACAAAACCAATCTGGTAAATACTAGAATTTTTTCATCCATCATTCTGGAATATGGTATTGACAGAAAAGTCTCAATTTCATACCAATTCTTTTTGCAGTAATAGACACGCCATCTTCAAGACCCTTTTGACATATGATACATGTTGCCTCTTGTGCAGTTGTTTTTACAGGAGTTTTTTTTACTACAAAATACAGGTCTTGGAATAGCAACGAGTTTGCCTTGCCAAAGTCGGGTACCATGATTTGAGACATGCCTCATATACGGCCAAATCGCATATAAAGGTACCGTACCATACCGTAATTAACAAATACAGGCGTGGCTTAATTTTAAATAGAGATATACAATAAGTTTGTTCATGGGTGGCCACATTTGGGCATTCGAGCCTTAAGATAATACCTCTAGACTATTCTGGCTCCCAATTTGATCTATATAATAAAATATCACGTGACTTTGATTATTCATTCTTCTTTGAATCCCTCACAGGACCTGAAGAACTATCAGAGACATCTCTAATTGGTTTTGATCCTGCAATAATTATCAAAGGATATTCGGACAAAGTTGTACTCCATTACAAAAATGGAGGTGCCATGACAATTCAAACAAAGGATCCCTTGTCTGAAATAAAAAAACTAGTCTACAAGATACATGATCAAAAGTATCGATATGTTGGAGGGGCAGTTGGAATTATCAATTACGATGCAATCAGATTGTGGGAAGACATTCCAAATTCACACAGAGATTCCGAAGAACCATTGATGGAGTTTGGTATCTACACAGACGGAATTATTTATGACAACAAAGAAAAAAGATCATTTTATTTTTATTATGATAAAAATAGAATAGATGAAATATCATTCTCAAATGTAGATTGCAGCAAGTTTTCAGCCTCAGAAATTTCAGAGAATTTAAATCAAGACAGATTTGCAGAAATGGTAAAAAAGGCAAAAAAATACATTCACGATGGAGATATTTTCCAAGTTGTACTTTCAAGAAAATTCAATTTTGATGCAGATGGAGATTATCTTAAAGTATACAAAATTTTAAGACAAATCAATCCTTCTCCGTATCTCTACCACATGAAACTAGGACCGCGAACTATAATCGGTTCTAGTCCAGAGATGCTATTGCGAATTACAGGAAATCAAGTAGAGACATTTCCAATTGCAGGAACAAGACCAATTACAAAAGATGAGAAGAGAAACGAGGCAGCTAAAAGAAGAGATGTTACACGATGAAAAAGAATTAGCAGAGCATACAATGTTGGTAGATCTGGGCAGAAATGATATTGGACGGATATGCAAATACGGCTCTGTGCATGTCAAAGAATTAATGGTAGTCAAAAAATTCAGCCATGTTCAACACATAGTAACTCATGTAGTAGGAACTTTGGATAAAAAATACGACATGTACGATGCCATAAAAGCAGTCTTTCCAGCAGGCACTGTTTCAGGTGCTCCAAAGATCAGAGCTATGGAAATAATTGACGAGTTAGAGCCAGATACTAGAGGGCCTTATGCAGGCGCTGTGGGATACTTTTCATTTAATGGCTGTTGTGACTTTGCAATTGCGATAAGAAGCATCTTCATTAATGGTTCAAAGGGATTTATTCAGACAGGAGCAGGGATAGTAACAGACTCGGTTGCTCAAAACGAATGGATGGAAACAGAACACAAGGCAAACGCAATGATATCAGCTTTGAAGGATGCATCAAAATGAAATTTTTAATCATAGACAATTATGACTCGTTTGTATACAATATCGCCCAGATACTTGGAGAACTAAATGTAGAATCAGATGTAATTAGAAATGACAAGATAACAATAGAAGACATCAAAAAGGGAAACTATGACGCAATAATAATTTCTCCAGGTCCTGGGACTCCAGAGGACGAAAAATATTTTGGCATATGTACCAAAGTTATCAAGGAATTAGGACCGACAAAACCAATACTAGGAGTTTGTCTGGGTCATCAAGGAATCATACATGCGTTTGGAGGTAAAGTTGTCAATGCAGGAAATGTAAGACATGGGAAAACAAGTCCTGTGGAATATACTCAATCTCCACTCTTTGAAGGAGTACAAAATCCATTCAGAGCTACGCGGTATCATTCCCTAGTCGGTGACAAGACAATAATTCCAGAGGATCTCAAAGTGACCGCCGTGGCTCAGGATGATAAAGAGATAATGGCAGTAAGTCATAAAAAATACCTAATTGAGGGGGTTCAGTTTCATCCAGAGTCAATTATGACTAGCGAGGGTAAAAAAATTCTAAGTAATTTCATCAAGTTGGTGAAAAAATGATCTCAGAGTATATCACCAAGATTTCATCCAACAAGAACCTCAGCTATGATGAGATGTCTCAAATCATGAAGGAGATTTTGTCTGGAAAAATTTCGGTAGATGAGACAACAAATTTTCTTAGAACTCTGACAGAAAAAGGAGAAACAGACCAGGAACTTCTTGCAATGTTAGATGAAATGCAAGAAAATTCAATACACATACATCCCAAAATAGATCAAAACATAATCGATGTTTGTGGAACGGGTGGAGATAGGCTGAGCACATTTAACATTTCAACTACAGCATCATTTGTAATTGCTGCATCAGGTGTTGTTGTGGCAAAGCATGGAAACAAGTCATCTTCCGGAATAACTGGAAGTGCAGATATTTTTGAATATTTTGGATATGACCTAAACATGGAACCAAGTAAAGTTCAGGAAATAATTGAAAAATTCGGAATTGGTTTTATGTTTGCTCCAAAGTTTCACCCGGCCATGAAAAACGTTGCAGAGGCAAGAAAAATCATAGGTAAAAGGACTGCATTTAATCTACTAGGACCTCTGACTAATCCCGCATCTGTAAAACACCAGCTTGTTGGAGTATACTCAAAGGAATACCTCAGTCGCGTGATATCACTTTTGGAATCAAGAGGTTCAGAAAGCATAATGACTGTAATTTCTGAGGACGGTCTTGACGAGTTATCCACAACATCCAAGAATTACATTTATCAGTTAAACAAAGGCGAAGTAACAAGCTCTGTATTAGATCCCATAGAACTTGGTTTGAGCAAAGCTAAACTGCAAGATCTTCAAGTTTCAACAAGTGATGAGGCAATCAATGCCTTTGTATCAGTTCTCAATGGAACTGCCAAGAAATCCATGTTAGAGATAACAGCTCTTAATGCAGCAGCAGGGCTGATAGTTGGAGGATTTTCAGAAAAATTTGACGAGGCATTAAGTATCTCACTTCAGACAATTAAAAAAGGCAAGGCATATGATCTCTTCAGTGATTTTATCAAATATTGCGGGGATGTAACAAAGTTGGAGTCTTTTGAGAAAAAATGAAAGATATGCTAGAAAAACTTGCCAAGAATTCACAAAAGGCAATAAATGAAAAAGTCTATGAAATTAGTTACAAAAATTCAAAGTCAAATGTAAACATAATTGAACAAATTAAGAACAACAAACATGCATCACTGATAACTGAAGTAAAATTCTCATCTCCATCTCTTGGAGACATAAGAGAAATCTCCAACCCCGTTTTAATTGCAAAACAAATGGTAGAAGGAGGAGCAATCGGATTATCAGTTTTGACACAGCCCCACTTGTTCAACGGATCACCAGAATATTTCACAAAAATTCGCAAACAAGTTCAAGTTCCACTTTTAATGAAAGACATAGTAATTGATAAAGTTCAAATCGATGCCGCCGAAAAATTAGGAGCCGACATAGTTCTACTAATACAAGCAATATTTGATAAAAATTTTGCAAAGGATATTGACGAGTTTATTGCATATGCACATAAAAAAAATCTGCTAGTATTATTAGAGTCCCATACGAAAAAAGAGTTTACAGATTCCGCAAAAACTCGAGCGGACATACTTGGGATAAACAATCGTAATCTAGACACTTTGGAAATTGATCTAAATACAACAAAGACCACCTTAAAAGACAGAGATGAGAAAAGAATCATAATCTCAGAAAGCGGAATAGAATCATCAAAAGATATCCAATTTCTTCGCAAATGTGGTGCAGATGCATTTCTTGTTGGCAGTAGCATAATGAAGAGTAAAGATATCAAGGGATTAGTATCAGAGTTGGTATTAGCAATATGAAACTAAAATACCCAAAGAACGGTAAATTTGGAGAATTTGGGGGAAGATACATTCCCGAAACCCTAGTTCCCGCAGTAGAGGAACTAGAAGAAGCATATCTAAAGTACAAAGATGATACAGAGTTTAAGAAAGAATTACGCTATTACCTAACACAATATGCTGGAAGGCCTACTCCGCTTTACCTTGCAAAAAACCTAACAGAATTTGCAGGTGGTGCAAAAATATATCTCAAAAGAGAGGATCTACTGCATGGTGGCGCCCACAAGATTAACAACACACTAGGTCAGGGCCTGCTTGCAAAAAGGATGAAAAAAAAGAGAATCATTGCAGAAACTGGTGCAGGACAACACGGTGTTGCAACTGCCATGGCATGTTCTGCATTAGGACTTGATGGCGAGGTATACATGGGCTACAAAGACACTCAGAGACAAAAGCTAAATGTCTTTAGAATGAATTTACTTGGTTCCAAAGTACATCCAGTTAAAGAAGGAACACAGACTCTCAAGGATGCAATCAATGAAGCCATACGCGATTGGATTACAAATGTAAAAACAACTTACTATCTTTTAGGATCAGCTGTTGGTCCCCATCCATATCCAGTAATGGTAAGAGACTTTCAATCAGTCATAGGAAATGAAATCCTAGTACAGATGAAGGAATTAGAAAAAAAATCACCTGATTCCGTGGTAGCATGTGTGGGTGGAGGTTCAAATGCAATAGGAACTTTCTATCCATTAATTGATGAAGATACCAAGATGTTTGGAATTGAAGCTGGAGGAGAAGGAATCAAGAGTGGTCGTCATTCTGCAACACTGGTAGGCGGTTCAAAAGGAATTCTCCATGGCATGCTTACATATCTCCTACAAGACAAAGAGGGACAAATTAGTGAGACACATAGCATATCAGCAGGATTAGATTATCCAGGAGTTGGGCCAGAACATTCGTATCTAAAAGATGCAAAGAGAGTAAAGTATGATGCAGTAAATGACAAGGAAGCAGTAGAGGCGTTTCTTTTACTTTCAAAACATGAAGGAATCATACCTGCTCTCGAGTCTGCACATGCAATTGCATATGCAATTAAAATTGCAAAAAATATGCCAAAGAGTGAGAGTATTGTGGTAACATTATCAGGCAGAGGAGACAAAGACGTAGAAGAAGTTGGGAGATATTTGAGTAAAAATGTCAAGAATAAAAAGTAAATTTCAATATCTCAAGTCCAAAAATCAAAAGGCCTTGATTGCATACGTCATGGCAGGATTTCCAAATGAGAAAGGCACTCTGTCTGCAGTTCGCGGATTAGTAAATGGAGGAGCAGACATAATAGAACTCGGAATGCCATTTTCAGATCCTTTAGCAGATGGACCTGTAATTCAAAATGCAGGATTTCATGCATTGCAAAAGGGAATGAATTTTGAAAAGTTTCTAGTTCTAGTAAAAAAAATCCGCAAAGAGACAGATATTCCACTTGTTTTAATGACATACACAAACCTCCTTTACAGACATGGTTATGAAAAATTCATATCCATTGTAAAAAAAGCAGGAATCGATGGTTTGATACTACCAGATATGTCAGTTGATGAATCAAAAGATTTTCTCCAAGCTGCAAAGAAACATGAGATGGATACAATATTTCTCATTTCACCAAATACATCACAGGAGAGAATCAAGAAGATAGCAGGTGTTTCATCAGGTTTTCTGTATTTGGTGTCAGTATTTGGAACCACGGGAGGTCAACAACAATTCCAAAATTATACCACACATGCAATCAAGAATGCAAAAAAAATCTTAGACTGCAAAATTCCACTTGGGGTCGGATTTGGGGTAAGCAATCCAGATCAGGCAAGATTCATAATAAAATCCGGGGCAGATGCAATAATTGTAGGAAGCGCATTTTTACGGTTAATAGAAAATTCAACGTCAGAAAAGATCCAAAGTAAAATTGAATCTTTTACAAAGAGCCTAAAGAAAGCTACAATTACAGAATAAGAAATAAAAAGACCTCCAATCCATCATGAATATGCAGACTGAATCTACAAAATACATTTTCGTAACTGGAGGAGTCATGTCTGGCCTTGGAAAAGGAGTAGTTTCATCATCCATTGCAAAGTTACTTCAGCTTTCTAATCAAAAAGTCTCTTGTGTGAAATTTGATCCATATCTGAACTATGATGCAGGAACAATGAATCCCATTGCTCATGGCGAAGTCTTTGTCACAGAAGACGGCGGAGAGTGCGACATGGACATAGGAAACTATGAGAGATTTCTCAATCAGAACATACCAAGAACTCACAATATAACAACAGCCCAGATTTATTCCAGTGTAATAGAGGCAGAGAGACGCGGTGAGTACCTAGGAGCCTGTGTACAGATAATCCCACATGTTACAGACGCAATCAAAGATAGAATAAGAAAGATAGTCAAAATTGAGGGACTTGACATGTTGGTAATAGAATGTGGTGGAACGGTGGGAGATATTGAAAGTTTACCATTTCTTGAAGCATTAAGACAGATGAGATTGGAGGAAGGACCTGAAAATGTAATATTCGTCCATGTAACTCTAGCACCTTCTCTTGATGTAGTTGGAGAACAAAAAACAAAACCTACTCAGCACAGTGTTCAAGAATTACGAAGGATTGGTATCCAGCCAGATTTACTTGCAGTCAGATGTACAAGACCGCTTGAGATTGCAGCAAGGAAAAAGATTTCATTATTTTCAAACGTTACGGAGCGTGATGTATTTTCATGTCATGATGCAGAATCAATTCTTTTGGTGCCACAGATGCTATATGATCAAGGAATAATTGATGTAATATTCAAGAAATTTGGAAAAGTTGGACTGGTTAATACTTCTGCAAACTGGGACAAGTGGAATGCAATCATAAATTCATTTCAAAATACAAAAGAATCAGTCAGAATTGCAATGGTTGGAAAATATGTAAAACTTGCAGATAGTTATGTAAGTGTAAATCATGCCCTAAAACATGCAGGGGCAAAGACTGGTAAAAATGTAGTAATTGACTGGATTGATTCTGAAGAATTAAACGGAGATGTAAACAAACTGGCATCATATAACGGCATAATTGTCCCAGGAGGTTTTGGAGACAGAGGATCAGAGGGAATCATCAGTACAGCAAACTATGCTAGAGAGAAAAATATTCCATACCTAGGAATCTGTTTTGGTTTCCAACTGGCAGCAGTGGCGTTTGGAAGATATGTATGTGGATTGAAAAATGCAAATTCTACAGAAATATTACCTAATACAGAAAACCCAATAATTGATCTTTTACCAGAACAAAAATTAATTGAAAATAAGGGGGGTTCATTGCGTCTTGGAGCGCATGACATAACAGTTGAAGAAAACACATTAGCATTCAAGCTTTACAAATCTAATAAAATACAAAAAAGACATAGACATAGATTTGAATTTAATCAAAAATACTTGGAGATGTTTTCCTCAAAGGGCATGAAGTTTTCAGGATATAGTGACAGCAAAAAACGAATGGAAGTATTAGAGATTCCCTCTCATAGATTCTATCTAGGAGTTCAATATCACCCAGAGTTTAGCAGTAGACCTGGTCATCCAGAAGAATCATTTGAGGCATTCATTAGAGCATCTGCCAATGCCTAAGAATTATTTCGGAATTTCATATATTCTCTGACGGGTATCTCGTAATGATACTCTACGTTTGACATATCCTTTCTCAAGGAGATGACTCAATGCAAGCCTAACAGTCCTATCAGGAAGGAGTGTTTTTTCAGCAAGTTCCTTTTGGGTAAGAGAGCCTTCGTATTCAAGTGTCTTTAGTAGCAACTTGGAGCTTGGCGGCATATTCAATAGTTCATCTGCAAGTTTTACTTTTTTGGCAAGAGCCGAAACAGTGGTAGAGTCTTTTTTCATTCTAATGACATTTGCAGGTTGTGGAAACTTTGTGCAGATCACAGTCTTGTCAACTTTGAATCTGTCTTTCCCATCAACTACAACTTCACATCTCAGACTAGAGGATATGTCATCTATTTCAATCAAAGTATCCTCAGGAACTATTAGAGGGCGTCTTGTGATATCAAGTGAGTTTACCGATACAATACAGAAAACTTTGGAATTTTGATATATTGCAGGACCACCTGCAGACATGGAATATGCAGATGAACCAATAGGAGTTGAGATGATCAAGCCATCACTACTGTCATGCCAAAGTTCTTCCCCATTTACACGCAAGACATGTTCTACTAGTGTTGCACTCTTTGAAGAAAATATTGCAACATCGTTTAATGCAGGATAGATTGACTTGTCATCAATTTTCACGCCAACCCTTGGAAGAGCTTCAATTGAAAAATCACCTTTTTTCAATCTGTTAAGATAGAGAGGAAATTGTTTAAGATCAGTCTGGGCTAAAAATCCGCTTGATTCATACTCGTTTATACCAAGTACTGGAATTGTCGAGTTTGTAAAATGATGGAAATATGTTCGGACTCCTCGGTCTCCGCCTGTTACAATAACATAATCAATATCTTTTCCTAGAGGTTTTTTTCCAAGAGTTATAGATTCTATACCATGACTTTCAAGTGAAAGTTTGAGAGATTTTACCGTCTGTTCATGATCCTGACTAAATATGGCAACCTTCACAGGTTTGATTTATGCCTCACACAATAAAAGCCTAGACACTTGAGAATTGCATTAAATTGTAAAGATATGCCGCATTTCTTTCAGTGTCACCGCCAATCGGGACTTTTTCAAGTCCTGTGCCCTTTGTCTCAAGGGCTGCCTGTGCTGCCCCTACTGCAAAACAGATTGCCCATATAGCATCTCTTTCTTTCAAATAAGAACAAGTAAAGGCGGCACAAAATATATCTCCAACGCCAGTCGTATCACCTATTTCCATATTTGGAATTTTTAGGTGATACATTCTATCTTTTGCAAGCATTGTAATGTTTTGTTTGTTAGTATAAAGTACATGTTTGACACCTTTCTTTTGCAAAGCAATCATTGCTTCTTTTTCTTTCAAACCCGTAAGATAAAATGCCTCATCAGGATCTGTTTTAATTGCAGTTATTCCTGATAGGTCAAGTAGTGTTTTTTCTAAAAAGACTTTACCAGTATTATCCACTCTACGTAGATATCCCTGAGGATCAAGTAATGTAAAATCAAAGTTTTCTTTTATTGCATCTAGTGTTTCTTCAGAAACTTCATCAAATACAGGACTTACAATTGCACCATCGGCATCGGATTTTATTGATTCTATGGGCTCACATTTTGTTTTAAGGTAAAGATCACGTTCTGTTCCAAATATTTTCAACAAGAATCGAGTAGTGGGGATATCAGATATAGAACTCTGAGAAAGGAAAATTCCTTTTTTTTCAAGTTCAGTACGAAATGAAAAGTCTTTTCCCACTTTGGTATGAAGATCAATTTCAAACTTCATATTTTTTGCAGTCAGTCCACAATAACATGCAGGACCACCAGCAGTTTCAACTACATCGTTTCTAGAGATCTCGTCTATTGTACAATGGGAAAAAATTGCAATCTTCATTTAATTTAATGCCAATAGCCTTTCCATTTAGTCCTTTTTCTGACTCTTCAGACAGGATTGGCAGAGTATCTTGCCTTGTATTACAACTACATCCACATTAGAAGCCAGACAGACATGGCAAAGGCCGCGCATATCATTTTTAGAATCAATATGAAATTTAAATTTTCCAAGATATCATAGTTCAATAAATCTCATAATTTGTTAGTGCTCAAAGGAACAGAATAGAGATCTACAAACAAGTGTGCTAGACAACTAGAATTTGTCTATCAGATCATAAACATGGCAAGAAAGTGGTTCAAATATCGTTATAAAGAGGCACCATACAGGTAAAACATGCCACTAAAGCGTGCTAGTCGTGGACGACAGAAAGGAGGAAAAGGATCCACTGGTCGTATACAATGTACAAACTGTGGTGCCACAGTTCCACGAGACAAGGCAAAGAAAGTAACATCAAGACTAAACCTAGTTGAACACACTTTAGCAAAAGAGCTAGAGCTCAAGGAGCATACATTGCATCACCGACAGTACTCAAATGGTATTGTATTTCATGTGCAATACACTTTGGAATTCTAAAAATTAAATCAGCTGATTCAAGACGTCAGACCGGCAGACTGAGATAGTCTAATCTTTTATTCCGCGAGCTGTTGTCATAATTCTCTGAACAAATGTGATTCCTGCAATTATTATGACAATTATCACAGCATAATTTAGAAAACCAATCATTCCAATTATTGCAATTACAAGTAATCGTTCTGCACGTTCTCCTATACCTATTCCTTGAAGTTGAACTCCAAGAGATTCTGCTCTTGCCCTAGTATAACTAACAAGTAAAGAAAGCCCTATTGCCAACAATACGAGATATCCTTGAGAATATCCACCAACTAAGATTCCAAGAAATATTGCAACTTCTGCAATTTTATCAAAGACAGAATCAAGAAATGCTCCCTTTTTAGAAGTCTTTCCAGTGATACGTGCAACTTGTCCATCAACAATATCAAAAAATCCTGAAACAAGCAACAAGATTCCTCCAAGGATAAAAGAATATTCAAGATGGATAGCGTAAATAATTGCAGATGCAAATGCAAAACAGAGTCCAACTGCGGTCCAGAAATTTGCCGACAATCCAGTAGACGCAAAAACTTTACCAATATTTTGAAGGGTCGGCTTTAGGCTCTCTCTAAAGTTGTTAAGCATTTGATACCAGCCATCTGACAATAATTTATACCATATATCTTAGAGCATGTCTATCAAAATATGTTCAGATTTGAATAAAATATTAAAAAATCTGATATAATAGTGCGTTTTAGAACTCTCATGGGCCTAATAGCAAAAGGTGCAAAATGTAGTGTTACAGCCTGCGATAAAGACGGCATGCGTTCACTTACTGCCTCAAAAGTAGAAGGAACTGGTGTGGACATCCCGCGTGGTTTGAAAAAGGCCATCCTTTGCAAAGAACACTACAAGGAATGGAAGAAAGCAACAAAGGATGACAGAGACACAGAACAAGCTAGATTTAGTAGATTCTAGACAATTAACAACTATTTTGAGTGCACTTTTTTTGTATTGTTAATTTCTACGTCAAAGTAATTTAAAGAAAAATTGTGCTTACAAATAGTATGAATTAGTGTTTTTTGGCAAAATATGCTTTTGACAAGTCATCATAGTACTTGTTCAATTTCTTATACAATCGCTTTGGTTTTCTAGGTTTTTCATTACTTAGAGCATAAAGACAAAGTATTGGAAATGCAATAGTTGCATCAGTGTACACCATTATCACATCTTCATGGGCATCTTTCACCTTGCCCCAGCTTTTTCCTTCTTGCAAGGTTGCACCAGAGAGTCCACCAGTATCAGGTCTTGCATCGGTGATTTGTATAATATAATTTTGACCACCGTGTCCAAGGCCAAGTATTTGATCAAGTAATGGACCTGTTTGCTGTGCAGTATTTTTTGGTACCCCTCCACCCAATTCAACTATTCCCGATTTCTTGGAATGATATAAAATTGCAGCTTGCTCTATTATTTCCCTTACAAAGTCAAGACTATGAATTTTATTCTCAAGCCTTAGAGGAGCCAGGTCCAATGCAAGAGACGAGTCTTTTAGAGTAGATACATAAACTGGAACATCATAATCATACGCAGTTACAACAAAACTACGATCTGGGTTTTTAGAATGTTCTTTTGAATACTTGCCCATCGCATTACAAAATTCAGCAGTGGTAAATGGTTTGTCAAGCAGATCTTTTGTAAACATCTTTTGAACAATCTTGTCTTCTGCTTTGAGTGTCTCCTCACCCTTGATGTATACGTCTCGAATTCTGACTATATCCTTTGCATATAATATCATATCATCCACCTCAAAGTGTCCTTGTTTTACTGGGAGATTCCATGCAAAATGATCCTCATGATACACGTTTGCACCCGTAGAAACTATCCAGTCAACAAAACCTCGTTCAATAAGAGATTTGAATAATCCTCCAAAACCAACAGGTGTCATTGCACCTGCTATGGTAAGACAGATGGTGGCATCATCTTCAATCATTTTACAGTACAATTTTGCTGCGTCGCCAAGTCTGTCGTGCGTTGTAACCAGTACTAGCAAATATGTCCACAAGGTCATCGATTCCCATATTAGGTTTGATCTTAAGGTGAGGGATGTCTTTTCCTTTAAAATTATGATGGTCCACGAACGACTAACTTATTTTTGGGCTAAATAAATACTTGCAGGGATTTTCCTAAAATAATAATTCAAGACAGATACAATATAAAAAATAAAAAGTAGAATCTATTCAGGAAGTTCTACTTCTCTCGTGTCGTGATGGGAGATTTCTTTATGCATAACAACATGAGACTTTTCCTTGAAAGTCAAATTACATCTGTAACAATGCCATGCTGTCATGCTCATGCCACCTATAACGTCTTTTCAATATTTAAGACATGTGCACGATTTGTTCATTTGATAACAACCCAAATTATTTTTGAAAAATCAAGTAGGATGTAAGAGAATACATCCAAAGATTATCAACTCAAGAAAACATGCGGTATTTTTCACATAGTATTTTAAGAAGAAACCCCAGTTTGTATCAGATGCAAGTTTTCAAAGAGGAAAAATGGGTTCTAAGTGAACTTGTAAAAGATTCAGATTCACCCCAGTTTACTAAGCGTCTTAATGCCATACAGTTAGATGTCAAAAATTTTGAAAAGAACAAGAAAATTCTCAGACCCACATTAACTGAAAAAAAATTTCTCTCAATGCTTCACACTTTAGAAAAGATAACAGAAGATTTTAGCAGTGTCTCAGGATACGCATCTTTAGAGTACTCGGCAGATACCCAGTCTGACAAGGCAACGGCATTACTTTCAAAGATGCGAAAGTTAGGAGCACAATTAGAGAATCAGACGTTATTTTTTGACCAATGGTGGAAGAAACAACTCGATGAGAAAAATGCTCAAAGACTAATGAAATCAGCAGGAGAATTACATGAATTTTTACGATACAAAAGATTACTTGCAAAATATTCCCTTACTGAACCAGAAGAGAGAATAATCAACACGTTAGATGTCACGGGCCACTCTGCCCTTGTCAAAATCTATGACAAGATAACAAATGCGTTTGTGTTTGAAGCGAAGATAGATGGCAAGACCAAGAAATACAACAGAGAAGAACTATCAGTTCTAATTCGAAGCCCAAAACCAAAAACAAGAGAGATTGCATACAAGGCGTTATTATCAGAATTTGATAAAAACAAGGGAGTACTAGGGGAAATTTATCAAAATATAGTTTCAAACTTGAAAGACGAATGCATTCAGATACGAGGATACACATCTCCAATATCCGTTAGAAACATAGGAAATGATGTAGATGACAAGACAGTAGATGCGCTTCTGACTGTTTGTAAGAAAAACTCGGATGTATTTCGAAAGTTCTTTTTGCAAAAAGCACGTATCTTGAAAATGAAAAAGTTACGTAGATATGATATTTATGCACCAATTCAGAAGAAAGAAGAAAAAAGATACAACTACGACAAGGCGGTAAAATTAGTTCTTGAAACTCTAAATGATTTCAGTCCAAAACTAAGCGAGTATGCCAAGAGAGTATTTGTTCAAAGACATGTAGATTCCACTATCAGACCAGGTAAGAGAAGCGGTGCATTTTGCAGTACAATATCCCCAAAGATCACACCATACGTCATGGTAAATTTCAAGGGTAGGACCAATGATGTATTTACTTTGGCTCACGAGATTGGTCACGCAATACATAGTATCGCAGCCTCTGACAAATCAATATTCATAGCAGAGGCACCATTACCACTAGCCGAGACAGCTTCGACGTTTTCAGAAATGCTATTGTTCAACAAGATTCTTGATCAAATATCTGAAGATGAACAACAATCCAGACTTATGGAACACTTGGATGACCTGTATGCAACAGTAGGGCGACAGGCATACTTTACATTATTTGAGATAGCAGCACATGAAAAGATTGGCAATGGGGCAATGGTCCAAGATATAACATCAGAATACATGAAGACATTAAAAGATCAGTTTGGCAATTCTGTAGATATTACTCCAGATTTTGGAACCGAATGGACGTGCATCCCACACTTTTACCATTCACCATTTTACTGTTATTCCTACTCTTTTGGAAATCTACTCTCTTTGTCATTATACCAGAGATATAGAAAGGAGGGAAGATCATTTGCCTCTACATATGTGGACATTTTAGCTGCCGGAGGTTCAAAAAAGCCAGAAGACCTACTCAAAGAACACGGAATAGACATAACGTCTGAAAGTTTCTGGCAAGAAGGTTTTGAGTATATCAGAAATCAAACAGAACGACTTGGAAGAGTAATTAATTAAAGCGCCTGGCAGTCAAGCGCCCCCAACTGCCAGGCAATGTTCCCCTACGGTTTGAACCGATGTCAAGGACACTACACACGCATTATAATTTAAACCTAGAGTTTAGATCGAGTACTTTTATTTTATGAGAACCATTAATGCACGAGTGAAATATCTAAGATGTTGTAATAGAGAACCAGAGTATTTGGTTACTTATGACTGCGGACCTGATCCACAACAGACCATGTTGGTCTGCAAGTATCATTACAATGAAGAACCTTTTCAGAGGTTTGCAATAAAGATAGAAAAATTACGAGGGTAAACTTAATAGTTCGATTTCAAAAGTTGCTTTAAATGAAAAACCTGCTCGCGTTATCCATAATTTTCTCATTATTGTTGACTACATTTGCTTCAGTCTATGCACAGCAACCACAACTTGCATCATACCGTGAAACAGCCAACATACTAATCGATGAAAAAATACAGAATCAAACTACTGCGTTTATCACATTGGCATCTACAAGCCCAGTAGAGATGAGAGTTCCTACAGATCTGAGTGAAAAGATTACAAATACTGCTAATGTAACTTCAGTAGTAATAACAAATGCAGATACGTGTGTCATAGGAGTTACAAAGGACCAAGGATGTATCATAATAAACATAGTTTCTCCATCACTTATTGAGACTTACAATATCACCACAATTCAAACAACCGCCAAGCAAACAGGAGACACCTTGATTGATAGCATTAACAAGGCATTTGCTACTGATGCAACATTTTGGTCCACATATGTCAATCCAAAAGGAGAACTCAACCGGGCTCTTGGCACATCAGGAATCATATCAGGAAACAGAACCATATCGGTTGTATATACAATGTCAAGACCAGATTCATCATATCTTTTTGACGGATTAACTTCCATTTTAATTCCAAAACAGATTCGTGACGATGGAGGATTCTTTGATGCAGCCCAAAAAATGGCGCAAGATTCCAATTCTTCAGTTACATTTGTAATCACTCCAGGACAAGGATCATCACTTTATCAGTTACAGGTCTCAAAACATATTCCAATCAAGAGCAAAGTAACTACAGTCAATCCACTAGAGTTGATAGGAGTGGACAAACTTGAAAGATCAAGTTACTATAGCGTGGGTTTCTTTCCTTTGAATTCCATTTTACAAGTCACGGCAATTTCTAATGATACAATAGCAGTAACAGGCCATGGCGGAGATTTAGTTCCTACTATCATAAAAGACGGTCAAAAGTTTCCAACGGACCTAACTAAAGCAGGCTGGATAATTGATCCAGAGTATGGAAATAGAATTTCTGCAACATACCTATTTGGAACGACAACATCATTTACAGGCAATCAATCTTCATTGACATTAGGTAGTGCGCCATTACAGAGTCAATCCACACAAACTAACACCACAACCATATCTACAACATCAAGTGTGAGATCTTCCAATGATTATTCTACTTATGCTTTAATTGGCATAATTGCAGCAGGTGGAGCTGCAGTATACATATTCATGAAAAGAAGATAAAATTTAGAGAATCAATACCGCCGCAGTGAATACTGTGGTCCAGTGACCTTTTGCATCCCCTACTGCGCTCTGAGTGATGTTTCTAGTCTTGTATATCTGTCCAGATATCTTCCACTGTTGTCTTTTTTCATCCCAGCTCTTGTTTACATCAAATGATATTCCAAGTGATGATGCAAGCATCTGTGCAGCTATGTCTTCAGCATAATCGCCTGCTTCTTTTTCAGTCTCTCCAAATGAGATATATTCAGATAGATAACCATACTTTGACTTGTCCTTAGGTTCCGCTATTCCAACGGATGCTGCCATCAATCTATGTGGCTCATTACTCTCTTGCCTCGAATAAATTGCAAATGTAACACTTCCAGGTCGTATTAGTTTCAAGCCTTCAGCTTTTGAGATCAGTTTGCAACCCGGTGGAAATATACTAGAAATCAAAACCAAATTGGTTCCAGCAATTCCTGCATCTCTTAACGCATATTCAAAACTTGTTAGTCTATCAGGATGCACGCCCTTACCTTTAGTAAGGAATATTTTTTTTGCTACTAAATCTAGCACAAGTCAAGTCTTAACTCACATCTTTAAAAATATATTGAATTTATAAAAATCCAATTATTTCAAATTCTGTAATGATGAAATTATTTCTTGACCATGTTTTTCAGGACTGATATCTCTGAAAATTTTTAAAATCTTACCATCTTTTCCTATAATGAACGTAGAACGTTTTGCAAGTCCTGCAATATTTAGTCCAGCATAAGTCTTGCAAGCGATCTTTGTAGTATCACTTAGATGAAGATATGGAACACTATATTCCTCAACAAATTTCTTTTGATCATCAACAGTATCTACGGAGATTGCGAAGAGTTCAGCTTGCTCTTTTATCTTAGGATATGCTGCAATTATGGCCTCTGCCATTTGAAACACCTTCTTAGATGGACATGCAAAGAGATGATTTTTCGGATAGAAACACAGTACTATGTTTTTTTTTCCTTTAAACGAACTTAGTTTTACAGTATTTCCATCATTTGCTACAAGCTCAAAATCAGGAGCCAGATCGCCTTCGTTCACATCAATCATCAGTAAATACAGGTTAATACCATTTCTGTTGTAATTTTTTTTATCAGAGAACCAAATCTATCAGATTACTTTTTGAATTTCTTTTGGTATAACTTTATTCCAGCAAGAACTTCTTTCTTTGCGCTAGCAGCATTTTTCCAACCCAATATCTCAACTTTCTTTCCTTCCAGTTGCTTGTACACTTCAAAAAAGTGACCAATCTCCTTGAGATAGTGTGAGTCAAGATCAGCAATATCTTTCAGATTATTATATCTCACGTCATCTTTTGCGACACATAAAATCTTGTTATCCATTTCACCACCATCTTTCATTCGAAGCATTCCAATTGGGCGTGATTCGATTAAAACACCCGGATATGTATGATTACTAACAAGTACAAGTGCGTCCATTGGATCACCGTCTTCTGCATATGTTTGTGGAATTATACCATATTCTCCAGGATAGAAAAATGGTGAAAATAATACTCGGTCAAGTTTAATGATGCCTCTTTTTTTATCATATTCGTATTTGTTCTGAGAACCTTTTGGAATTTCAACTATAACGTTAATCACAGAAGGTATTTTCGGGCCAGTTTCAATGTCATGCCACAAGTCCATGACAAATTGTCAGAAATATGTCCTATTTAATTGACATCATATGCAAAAATTCCTTTATAATGAATTTCTTGTTTTATAATACAACAAAACACCATTACTTCGGAAAAAGATAAAACGCCATTCAAGACTCATCTGAATAATGAAGGCAGTATATGTTTCAGGACCTGCAGATGTCCAGATAAAAAATGTAGATAGACCACAAGTTGCCAAGGGAGAGATACTAGTCACCATGAAGGCATGTGGGGTATGCGGTTCTGACTTGGAAAAGATTTATGGCAAATACAGCCAGCCTTCCATGAGACTAGGCCATGAGCCTTCAGGAATAGTTTCCGTAGTAGGCGAAGGAATAGTTGATTTCAAAAAGGGAGACAGGGTATTTACGCATCACCACGTACCATGTTATTCTTGTCACTTTTGTACACATGGAAATGAAACAATGTGTCAGAAATATTCAGAGACAAACCTTTCACCATGTGGCCTTGCTGAAGAGTTCATTGTTCCCGAGTGGAACGTGTCACATGGGGGGGTTATAAAATTACCAGAAAATGTAAGTTTTGAAGAAGCATCCATGATAGAACCGTTAGCGTGTTGTGTACGAGCATGGAATAAAATAAAATTCAAAAAAGGAGATTCAATTGCAATTCTTGGAGCAGGGCCAACAGGTCTCATGCATCTCATGTTAAGTAAGGTACATGGAATTGAAAATATATTTTGTTTTGACCTCAATGATTTCAGATTAGATTTTACAAAAAAGTTTGGCATAACAGAAGCAATAAGATCAGATGATCAAGACGCATATCAAAAAATTCTTTCAAAGACTAGTAATCGCGGAGTAGACATAGTGATGGTTGCAACTGGAAGTCTTAACGCCATATCTCAAGCAATTGATTTTGTAAGAAAAGGTGGCACTGTCATGCTATTTGGAGTCCCTTCAAAAGATGCAAAGATGTCACTTGACATGAGTAAGGTATACTCTAAGGAAATTACAATAACATCAAGTTATGCAGCTTCTGAAAAGGATACAAATGAAGCATTTAATCTAATTGAACAAGGAATAGCGGACGTAAAAAAATTAATCACTCACAAGTTTGATCTTATGGAATCTGCAAAAGCTTTGGATTATGCTCATCAGGGAAATGATTCCATGAAAATAATAATTACAAATTCAGAAACGCTTAACTAAGGCAAATTTTTTCGATGAAGATATGGATTGGGGACTCAAAAATAGGCTTGCAAAAATAATCAAACCACAAAACAGACGTGGTGTAATGCTTGCAGTAGACCACGGATATTTCTTAGGTCCTACAGAGAGATTAGAAGTACCCAGAAAAACCATAGCACCATTGTTACCTTTTGCTGATTCCCTTATGCTTACAAGAGGTGTTTTAAGAACATCCGTTGATGCAAACTTTCCAGTGCCAGTGGTACTAAGAGTATCGGGAGGAGCAAGCATTATCGGAAAAGATCTTTCAAATGAAACGATAACTACATCGGTAAAAGAAGCAATCAGACTAAATGTATCAGCCCTTGCAATGTCAATATTTGTCGGCGCACCTCATGAACATGAATCACTTGTTAGTCTAGGTAATCTAGTAAATGAAGGCGAAGAATATGGAATACCAGTTCTTGCAGTTACAGCAGTAGGCAAAGAATTAGAAAAACGTGATGCGAGATATTTAGGATTAGCATGTAGAATGGCGGCAGAATTTGGAGCGCATCTTGTCAAGACATACTATTGTGAGAACTTTGAAAAAGTAGTAACAGCGTGTCCAGTACCGGTCATAATTGCAGGAGGTCCAAAACTTGCAACAGAACTTGATGTGTTTAATCTAACACATGATGCATTACAAGCCGGAGCATCAGGAGTGGACATGGGACGAAACATTTGGCAAAACGATCACCCAGTAGCTATGATAAAGGCAGTAAGGGCAATAGTACACCAAAAAGCCACAGTCAAGGAAGCCCACGAGATTTTTAAAAAAATAAAAAATGAGTCGCCTGGAACAAATAAACCGGCTCAAAAAAGCAAATCAAAAAAATAAATTCTTAATCTGAAATTTTTGTTAAATGTATGTGGACTATCTTCCATTTCGGATTTTTTGTAAAAACAAAAGTTGCTCTGCTTTCCATTGTAAGGTGTTGTCCTCTAAAGCTATAATTATCCACAATCATTCCAGATTGTTTTACAGTAAATGTTGCTACTGCAAAAGTCTCAAACATATCTACTCGAGTATTTTTTAATTCAAAATCATAGTCAGAGATACTTACAAATCGTAATTGTTCTAATGCAGTTGTAGTTGCAAAGTCTTTTAGATCAAATGGTGGAACATCGCTGTATGAGGAAAATCTTGGATCATCAAGTTGGATGACACTTAACGGTGCAACATTCTTGGTCTTTCCAGCAGTAAAAAATGTCGTAACTATATCAAGAATATCTTCTTTATCGCTCAAAATCGGTATTGCTTAAGACAAATCCACTTTAAGTCTTATGACATGGCAAATTCAGGTCAGATTTGTGCCTAGTAATATCCAATACACGTTGGATACCGGACAATATCTTTATTAATAATTTTAGAGGGAAAATCATTAGATAAGTATGAAAAAAGTAGACTCGACAAGCATTTCAAGTATTTTGTTGCTAGTCGAGGGTATGCTGTAAAATACAGCAATTTTAGGAGATAGAAAATTATGGAAAAAATTTCAGGTGCAAGGTCTTTGATGATCGCGTTGGAAAAAGAGGGCGTAGATATTGCCTTCGGACTACCGGGAGGTGCAAACTTACCAATATACGACGAACTTTACAAAAGCAACATACGACATGTTCTAGTAAGACATGAACAATCTGCTTCACACATGGCAGACGGTTATGGTAGAGTAAGTAGAAGACCAGGAGTATGTTTTGCAACATCAGGTCCAGGTGCAACAAACATTGTAACTGGAATTGCAACAGCCCAGGCAGATTCTGCTCCAATGGTAGCAATCACAGGTCAGGTTCCTTCAAAAATGATTGGACGTGACGCATTTCAAGAAAGTGACATTATTGGAATTACAAATCCTATTGTAAAATATGCATTCCAGCCAATGAGTCCAGGAGAAATTCCAGAAGTAGTAAAGAAGGCATTCTACATTGCATCAACTGGAAGACCAGGTCCTGTTTTGATTGACATTCCAAAAGATGTACAACAAAATGAAGCCGAGATAAATTTTCCTTCAGAGGTTAAAATTAGAGGATATCATCCATGGGTAGATCCCGACATACGAGAAATTGAAAGAGCAACTGAGATGTTACTATCAGCAGAAAGGCCAATCATTCTTGCAGGAGGAGGAGTCATAATTTCAAGTGCGTTTGCAGAACTTCAATCAATTGCAGAATTACTCATGATACCAGTTGTAACAACTTTCAAAGGAAAGGGATCATTTCCAGAAAATCATCCACTTTCTCTTGGACCAATAGGAATGCACGGTCATGCAGAAGCAAACAAGATGATGACAGAAGCTGACTGTGTACTTGCATGTGGTTCCAGATTTTCAGACAGATCAGTTGGTACATTTGAAGAGTTTGAGAGAAATTTGAAAATAATACACATGGATGTGGATCCTGCAGAGATTGGAAAGAATCAGACCACGCATGTAGCAGTGGTTGGAGATGTAAAGACATCACTTAGAATCATGGTGAAAATGTTAATCCAAAAGGCCATCAAACGAAATGGTGAAAACGCATGGGCAAAAAGAGTTAGAGAAACTAAAGAATACTATAAAGAAAATCTCAAGATTCACCCACACCCATTAGCAGCTTCCAAAGTTCTCAAAAAGTTAAGAGAAGTTCTCCCTGCACAATCAATTGTTACTACCGAAGTAGGCCAACATCAGATGTGGGCATCGTTATTTTTTGATGTCATACATCCAGGCACATTCTTTAGCTCTACAGGTCTTGGAACAATGGGATGGGGATTCCCAGCAGCAATAGGCGCCAAGGCTGCAAGACCAGATGTTCCAGTTTTAGATATCGCAGGAGAAGGAAGTTTCAACATGACAGAAAACTCACTTGCAGTTTCAGTATTAGAAGACTTGCCTGTCATCGTATTCTTGTTAAACAATTTCACACTTGGGATGGTAGCCCAATGGCAGAGAACATTTTACGACAGAAGGATGATAGGAGTTGACCTTAAGAATTGTCCAGATTATGTCAAAGTAGCAGAAGCATATGGCGCACAAGGAATAAGGGCTACAACAATTGATGAAATTGGAAAAGCAGTTCAGACAGCTTTGAAGAGTAACATTACAACTGTCATAGACATACCAATTGATCCACAAGAAGATGTATTACCATTTGTGGCACCTGGGACATCTCTCAAGGATATGATCTTACCATCATAGTGAGATAATATGTGGTCAATAATTTCCGTTCTAGTAGAAAACAAGCCAGGTGTCTTGTTCAAGATTACAAACTTGTTCAGATCAAGAAACTACAACATCGACAGCATATCAGTAGGAATAACTGAAAATCCTGAAATCTCTAGAATGACAATCACTACAGAGGCAGATGAAAAACAGTAAATCAAATAATAAAACAACTAGACAAGTTGATTGATACGATAGAAGTAAAACTATTAGACGAGAAGAAGAGCATATACAGAGAACTTGTCATGATGAAGATCAAAGTATCAAAACCAACGGATATCAAGGAGATAACAGACCTTGCAAACGCCTTCAAGTGCGACGTTCATGATGTCAGAAAATCATCTATAATATTAGAGATAACTGCAACACCAGATAGAATTAATGCCCTAGAAGACCTTGTCAGAGGATATGGAATCCTTGAAATGGCAAGAACTGGAATATGTGCATTAGCAAGAGGAGAAAGAAATGAAGGTTAGAATTTTTGATACCACGTTAAGAGATGGAGAGCAGACACCCGGGGTAGCCTTGACTCCAGACCAGAAACTTGTGATTGCACAAAAATTAGACGATCTAGGTGTTGATGCAATAGAGGCAGGTTTTCCAATTATTTCAGAAGGAGAGATGACTGCAATTAGATCAATAACAGGAGCAGGTTTGAAAGCAGAGATTTGTGGACTAGCACGAACAGAGAAGAAAGACATTGATGCAGCTGTAGCAGTAGGGTTAAAGTACATCCACACATTCATTGCAACTTCAGACATACATCTCAAGTACAAGCTAAAATTAACCCGAGAACAGGCATTAGAAAAAGCAGTTGAAGCAGTACAATATGCCAAGTCACGTGGTTTACAAGTTGAATTTTCTGCAGAAGATGCTACAAGAACTGATAGAGAATTTCTAAAAAAAGTATTCAAAGCTGTAACAGAAGCAGGTGCAGACAGATTAGACATACCAGATACAGTGGGCTATTCCACTCCACAGTATATCGCTGAAATTACAAGGGATACAATTGAGGCAACCCATCTACCAGTAAGTGTTCACTGCCACAATGATTTTGGCCTAGCTGTAGCAAATGCATTATCTGCAATACAAGCTGGTGCAAAATGTGCGCATGTTACAATCAACGGAATAGGAGAGAGGGCAGGTAATGCATCTTTAGAAGAACTAGTAATGGGATTACAGTGTCTACAATGGGACAAGGACAGAAAGTTTGAGACAAACATTAACACTAAACTTCTCTACGAAACTTCACGATTCATTTCAAAGATAGTTGGAGTTCAGGTTCAGCCAAACAAGGCAATCGTAGGAGAAAATGCATTTGGTCATGAATCAGGAATTCACACACACGGAGTGTTGAGCAATCCGTTAACCTATGAACCAATCAGCCCTGAGCTTGTTGGTAGAACAAGATGGTTCCAAGTAGGAAAACATGCAGGAGCACATGGAGTTTCTGCAATGCTTGAAGAATATGGCATTCAACCTTCAAAAGAGCAAGCACATGAAATTTTAGAGAAGATCAAAAAACTTGGAGACCTAGGAAAGCATGTAACAGATGTTGAGCTTTTAGGAATTGCAGGAGAGGTAATGCAGCAACAAGGATTAAAGAGACTAGTCCATCTCGTTGGTTTTTCAGTATCAACAGGAATTGGAAATATGCCATATGCATTTGTAAAATTAAACATTGAAGGAAAAGACTTTATCAGTACAGATTATGGCGTGGGTCCAGTAGATGCATCAATTAACGCAATACAGAAAATCACAGGAGAAATATCCAAAGTCAGAGTAAAAGATTACAAGTTAGATTCAATCTCCGGAGGTTCTGAGGCATTATGTGAAGTTACCATCAAAGTGGAAGATGCGTATGGAAACCAAGCCTCTGCAAAATCAGTAGGAGAAGATATTGTAATCACAAGTGTACAGGCAGTTATAGATGGAATAAACAGAATTATGCTCAAAAAAATTCTCAAACAAAAAAACTTGGGACAGTAAATGTACAAAATATCACTTATCACAGGAGATGGAATAGGTCCTGAATTATCAGAATCAGTTATCGATGTATTGAATGCAGTAAATGACAAATTTGGAGTAAAGTTAGAAATTACAAAATTAGAAGCAGGCGATGCGGCACTCAAGAAGACAGGAAAGGCACTTCCAGATGAGACATTAGACATAATAAAAAAGTCTGACGCATGCCTCAAGGCACCTGTTGGCGAAAGTGCCGCAGATGTGATTGTAGTACTGCGAAGATTATTGGACCTTTATGCAAACATCAGACCTGCTAAATCTTATCCAAACATGCCAGCATTGAAGGAAAACATAGACATGGTAATAGTAAGAGAAAACACAGAAGATCTATACACAGGAATGGAATTTGATATTGGAGAGACATCTATTGCGTTACGTACAATCTCAAAGAGAGCATCAGAAAGAATTGCAAAATATGCATTTATGACAGCAGTGCAACGAAATGGGAAGAGAAAGGTAACGTGTGTCCACAAATCAAATGTGATGAAAAAAACAGATGGTTTGTTCTCAAGGTCATGCCAAGAGGTAGCAAAGAATTACTCGGAAATTTCATTTGAACAGATGTATGTTGATGCATGTGCCATGAATCTAATAAGACAACCAGAGTCTTTTGATGTGGTAGTAACTACCAATTTATTTGGAGACATTTTATCAGATGAGGCATCACAGGTGGCAGGCGGACTTGGAATGGCACCAGCAGCAAACATAGGAGACAAATTTGCATTATTTGAACCAGTTCACGGTGCAGCGTTTGACATAGCAGGAAAACAAGTTGCAAATCCATCCTCATTTATCTTGTCTGCAAAAATGATGTTTGAGTGGCTCGGAATAAAAAACAATGACAGGTCATGTTATGACATAGCAAAAAAGATAGAAGATGCAGTATATGGAATTGTCAAAGAAGGAATAAAGACAAAAGACATTGGCGGCAACAAGAGTACTAAGGAATTCACTCAGAGCATAATATCACGTATTACTTGAGGTCAGAAACAGGTGGTTCTCTTGACCAAAAAAACATTGCAAGACTGATTGGAACCATAATCATTATTGCAACACTTAATGAAATCCAGTAGAATGCAGGATCAATTCCTTTGATAAAAGGTACTGGAAATACAGTATATGCCCAGACAAACGCAACAAATCCTAACAACACTTTATTTTTCTTGAATATACGCCATCCAAGTTTTCTTTTTGCAATGTAACAACGTTTGCACCTAGTCCTGTCATCAGTCATGCATGAAGTACAGCAGTGTTTTTCACAAAAGTAGCACGTTCTATCACCAAAGTCAGAACCACAAAAATCACATTTTCGCACAATTCCTCTGAATGTGTTCAAAATTTATCTTTTTATGGAAATAGTCTTTCAGGATCGCGAGGATATAGTACAACCTCTCTAACATTATCAATCTGAGTTAAAACAGCCATCAGCCTATCCAGCCCTAATCCCCAACCAGAATGAGGTGGCATCCCCCAATCAAATGCTCTCAGGTGGTCTTCAAATTGTACAGGGTCTAGTCCTTGTTCTACCAGCCTAGATTTTATCCTGGCAGGGTCATGTAGTCTCCTACCTCCAGATGACAATTCAAGATATCCAAATTGGAGATCAAATGATTTTGAAGTGATAGGGTCGTCTTCTTTTTCATGTATATAAAACGGTTTTAGTTTGAGTGGCCAATCAGTCAAAAAGTAAAACCCAGGATGAATCTCACCTAGTTTTCTCAGATGAGAGTCAAGTAAATCATCTCCAAATGAAAGAGCAAGACCTTGTTTTCCAAGCTCTTCGATTGCTTGCTTGTATGTTACTCTATCAAAAGGTGTTTTTGGTGTTCTAATTTCAATTCCTAAATTCTTTTGTTCTTCAATACAGTTTTTTTCTACATATTCGAAGACAGATACAACTAGTTTTTCCAAAATATCCATAACATCAGTATAATCCATAAACGCAGATTCAATGTCAACGCTGGTAAATTCTGTAAGGTGTCTTACAGTGTGAGATTTTTCTGCCCTATAAAAAGAAGATATTTCAAATATTTTCTCAAGGCCAAGTGTTAGTTGCTCTTTGTAAAGTTGCGGACTCTGTGCTAGATATGCTTGCTTGTCAAAATATTTTAAAGAAAATAAATTCAGCTCCACCTTCGCTTGCACTTCCAATAATTTTTGGAGTGTTTACTTCAAGAAAACCAAGTTCGGTGAGGGTTTTGCGTATAGAAAGAAGAACATGATGTCGTATCTTAAAAATGGATGAAGTTTTTCGGTTGCGAAGATCAAGTGCTCGTGCATTTAATCTGTTATCAATTCCACTTTCTAATCTACCAAGTGGATCTATTGGTAGAGGATGTATTGCCCTCGATAAAATCTCAATTTTCTCAGCCTTTATTTCATATGCAAAATCTCGCGCTTTTGATTCTTGCACTGCACCAGTAATTCTTACAACACTCTGTCTGCTAAGGTCTTTGACTTGTTGTAGATTTTCAGGGCCCGCAACTACAATTTGTGATACGCCAGTGATATCCCTCAAAGTAAGAAACGTGAGTTTTCCTAATTCTCGTAAATCTTCTACCCAACCTGCAACTATGACTTTTTGACCCTTCATCAAAGGTCCAAGTGAGCCTATGTTGTGAGTTTTTGTAATATCCATTAAACTAGCCTACTTTCTTTCAAATTCCACTACTAGTTCTATCTTTCGAAGATCGTGTGCAATTGCAATCACCCTGTTCACATCTATTGGAAACTTGGATGTCTTTTTTCCAGAGACTATGACTTTGGTTTTTCTAAGACCTCCAAGGGCCCAAACCTGGTTTATTGCAAGTATTTTGATTGGAAAGAAAGCATCTTCGATGAATTTCTTGTCATCAGAGTCTTGATGCACAAGCCAAATTTTTCCTGAAAACTCACCTTGGAGTATACGATAAAGTTCCCTACTTTGCCTAATGGTCATAATATCCTGGCTACCAAGATATATTACAAAATCACCGTTTGATTCACGGCATGAATTTAAGGTGAATTTTTCTATTTGAGGTATCTTTTGAGAAAGTTTTACTAGTTTTATAGAAGCATCTACATCTGCCTTTGTTAATACGCCTTGATTTAATTTAGATTCACATTGAGGACATAGTATACCATTCATTGCATCAAAATTACAAATTGGCGTTCTCATAGAAATCGATTTTTTGCCTGTAAAACTGAAAGATAAACTATGCGAAATTAGGTTCTGTTAAGTACATCGATCATATTTCGTCAAGTCCATATGAATATCAAAGAAACATACAAAACTCAAATGTACCACTCGTCTATAGTGTAATCATGGCATTTTTGTCTGTAAATGATCTGGATGTGCAATACCAGAGTCAAGGAAAAAAAGTACATGCTATAGACCACGTATCATTCTCCCTGCAAGAAAAAGAGTCAATTGGCATAGCAGGAGAAAGTGGTTGTGGCAAGAGTACACTGGGTCTTGCAATTATGAAAACACTTCAGGAAAATGCAAGTGTGTCAGGCGAGATTCTTTTTGAGGGCAAATCAATTTTGGCCATTCCAGATTCAGAGTTTACGAAAGATATCAGATGGAAGCAGATATCCATGGTCTTTCAAGGAGCAATGAATTCTCTAGATCCAGTCTTTACCATTAAAAAACAATTTGAGGAAATTCTAAAAAAACATGATTTTCAGGGAGATTACAAACAAGCCATAGAGTCTTCAATATCTTCAGTTGGATTACCACGTTCTGTTTTAGACAAATATCCACATGAGATAAGCGGCGGTATGAAACAGAGAGTCGTAATTGCAATGGCACTAATTTTAAAACCAAAAATGGTGATTGCTGATGAACCTACCACCGCATTAGACGTATTGGTTCAAGCACAAATCATGGCATTATTAAAAAATCTCAAAAAAAGCGGGCTAGGAATCATGTTAATCTCTCATGACTTGGGAATAATTTCTGAAATTGCAGAAAAAATAGGAATCATGTATGCAGGTCAAATTGTAGAGATGGGCTTGCTATCAGACATTTATAAAAATCCAAAGCACCCCTACACTTTGGCTCTATTGAATTCAATCCCCAATCTAAACAATACAACAAAGATCACATCATTAAAGGGTAGTCCACCTAGTCTGATAAATCCCCCAAATGGGTGTAGGTTTTATGACAGATGTCCACAGGCAATGGAAAAATGCAAGAACGAACCGCCCAAAGTTAAGACTTTGTCAGGTTTTGTGATGTGTTGGTTGTATGAATAAATAATTTCTAAAATACTTGTTTAGATAGAATTTCAGACTTACTTGTTGAGACCTACGCCATTATAGTAAGAGTTGTACACTCTTAATGCATTGGTCAATGAATCACTTTGTGCTTGTGCTAACATTGTATTTCTATCTCTGCCTTGAGAATCAGTTGGAGTACTTGACAGACCATAGTAGTTTGATTTCAGGGAGTTGATAGTCGCCTGATGAATCTGGTTGAATATCATTACAGCCTTTTCAAGTGAGTATGCCTCTTGTGGAGTTAGATTGCGACCTCCATGATTCATCTCACTAGTTATCGAACCAGGCTTGTATGTAAATGGAATATTTGTACCAACGTATGGAGTAAGATCAAGATAGACTTGATCAATCTTTGCAAGTTGGCTAACTAGTGATGCAGCTTGTGCTTCAGCTGTAGCCGAAGTCTGTGTTATGGTAGTTTGTCTATCATAAGTGGCAGCTGTATCTGTTGGAGTACTTGGAGCAAAGTTAGCGTAATTTTGTTGAATCTTTACTAATTGACTTAAAACATCATTTGCTTGTACAAGAGATGATGCGGTAGCACTGTCAATCATAGCAGTTCTATCTCTTCCTTGAGAATCAGTTGTAGTGCTGTTAAGTCCAGCATAACCAGTAGAAGTGTCATATTGTAATTGTCTAACATGAATATCATTAAATTGTGCTACTGCATTTTGTAGTGAAACTTGTGCTGCTGCATCAATGTTTCTACCTCTGCTTGTTTCATCAGTGGTAGTGCTGTTAAGTCCAGCCCAGTTTCTCTTGGCTGCATCCATGTTAGCAAATTGGTAGTAGCTGTTATACTTTGCAATAGCCTTTTGTTCTGATGAAAGTTGTCTAGCAGTAATAGATGCCTGTGAATCATCTGCAAAGACCAAGTGATTCAAAGATGTTGAACCTGCGCTAAATAGGAATCCTGTAATCATCATGATTGCCAATAATTTGTAGTTCACGAAATCTCTCATATATTGAGCCTTTTAAAACTTTGCGATGGATGGGTTTTCAGCCAGTGATCGCTTGATATATTTCCGATCATAACAAATACCAATGGAAGAGATTCTTTCAGTCATTAATTTAAAAAAATACTTTACAAAAAAAGGATCATTTGGAGCAAACAAAGAGATTACAAGAGTAGCCGACGGAATCTCATTTTCGATAAAAAATGGTGAGACGCTCGTATTAGCAGGAGAATCAGGGTCTGGCAAGACTACGATTGCCCGCATGATACTACGGGCAATTGAACCAGATTCAGGAACCATAAACTTTGAGGGCCAAGAGATTACAAATCAACAGGACCATCTACGAAAAATCAGATTAGGGTGTCAGATGGTTCACCAGGATCCATATGCTTCCATCAATCCCAGAATGACTGTTCTAGACATAGTAAGAGAACCACTTGATATTCATTCAATTGAAAATAAAAAAGAAAGAAACAAGTTAGTTTTACAAGCACTAAGTCAGGTAAATCTAGAACCAGTTGAAGAGATTGCAGCAAAATATCCCCACATGTTATCAGGCGGACAAAGACAAAGAGTTGCACTAGCTCGTGCAATTGTAACAAAACCAAAAGTCATCATTGCGGATGAACCTGTTTCAATGCTTGATGTATCAGTAAGAATTGGAGTTTTAGAACTTATGAAAAATTTACAGGAAAAGACTAAAAATTTCTTTTCTATACATAACACACGACTTGGCTACTGCAAGTTACATTGGAAACAGAATTGCAATTTTATATCTCGGAAAGATTGTAGAGATTGGACCCATCAATGAAATTTTATCAAGCCCACGTCATCCATATACTCAGGCACTCATAGATTCAATTTCATATCCAGATCCAGAGAATCTAAAGAGGGACAAAAAGATTCGCATCAATGAGCCCATTGATGTAGATATGTATCAAGGCTGCAGATTCAGAGCCTCGATGTCCTTATGCTATTGAAAAATGCAAACAAGAACCATTACTTGAAGAAATTTCAGATGGTCGACAAGTTGCATGTTTTGTCAAGATAAACTAGTTTGCTACTTCAGATATATTAGAAATTCTATGTGAGACCACATGTGATACTCCATTTCTTGGAAATACACCATAAATGAGAGTGGCCTTCTTTACTACAGAGTCTTTAAGAGAAACCATGATCATCTGACTTCCTTTTGATCTATCTTCAAGTATCGTAGAAAGTCTTTCAGTGTTTAATGCATCAAGGTGTGCATCAACCTCATCTAAAAGATAGAAGGGAGATGGTTTTAGTTTTTGAAGAGCTAACAAAAATGTAATTGCAGCAAGTGTTTTTTCTCCACCACTAATTGAGGTAGATTCTCTTTTTGGTTTATTTGGAAACTGGACAAGATATGATATACCTGATGAAAAAATGTCATCTTCATTTTGAATCTCAAGCCATGCATTACCTCCAGTCATCTTGCTAAATATTTCACGGATATCCTTGTCTACTTTATCATATGATTCCAAGAATGTCTGGCGTTTGCCTTTGTCAATCTCTTCAATGAATTTCACTATAGAGTTTCTTTCTTCTTCAAGTTCGTTCTTTCTTGAAGACATGGAACGATACCCGTTTGAGATTTCCACATAAGTTTCAGGAGCCCTAGTATTCAAAGAGCCCGACAGTTTTCTCTTTTCGGACTCTAATTCAATTAGAATTTGATCAACGTCAAAGGACTCCAAAAGTGTATCATATCCATAGGATTCCAATGTCTTTCTGATTCGGCTTTCGTTTTCTGCCAGATCCTGAATATCGCGTAATATAGAATCAGATTGTCGCTCCATGCCGTTTACCTCTTTGCTCAAAGTCCTTTCAGATTCATACAGTCCTTTTAGTTTAGAATCATATTCTTTTAGCGTAGACACTGACGTTCCAGAAGTAGATATCAGTCTGTTGTTCTTTTTCTCTCAAAGTAACAAGTAAAGAATCGACATTTTCCCTCTCTTTTGTAAGCGCTCTTGACTGGACTTCGATATCATATGTTTCGTGATTTATCGAGGACTGTTCTTGAGTCAAAAGTCTCACATTTGCTTTGAATGAATTTTCTTCATTTCCCAGGTTAGTCAAATTACCAGTCAATTCTCTAAACTGAGTCGAGATTGAACTATGAGAACTTAGAAGATTAGAGCGCTTTTCATTTAGCGTTGAGAGTAGACTTGCTACTCTAGTTTGGCCCTCATCGGCATAATTTTCATTAGTAAGAGATATGCGTTCTTCAAGAGATGACTCGTATGACTGTAACTTGGATAAAGTAACCAAGATGCTCTCTTCTCTTCTTCGTAATTGAGAGATTCTTGAGGTGTATTGCTCTTCTGACATGTTTAATGTTTTTAATTTTGTCTTTATATCAGAAAGACCAAGACTGACATTTGTAAACCCAGTCTCAGATGAGTTGTACCTGTTATCAAGACGGTCCATAATTCCTTCAAGTTTTTTTAGTTGTATTTTTTTATTTTGAATAAATCTTCGCAATAATTCAATAGATTCAACCAATCCATCAACTGAAGTACTTAACAGAATTATTTTTGTTAGGTGTGATACTTTAGAGTTCACATCAATTACAACAGCATTTGCGTCAGCTTCAAAGAATTGTCCATCAGTAGTTACAGATCTATGACCCTTCTTTGACAACTCGTATGCTTTCTCTTTTGAATCAACCAGTACAATGTTTCCAAAAATGAAATTTTTAAGTGATTCAAACTTTTCTTCGCATTTTACAAAGTCAGATAGCACTCCAAGAACTCCCTGTTCTTTAGTGATTGAAATTTTAGAGTTGGATATTGCATCAAGCGGTATTATCCTAATCTTTGGCAATTTTTTCTCTTGTGCAAACTCAGCAAGTCCAAGCAAAGTGGCAAAATCATTTACAACCAATCCTTTGAGCCAATCAGAGCCAACTGCCAAAAGGGGGCGTTCATATTGTTTATCCCAGGTTAGAATTTCAAATACTAGGCCTTGTATTCCGAGTCGTTTTGAATCTTCTTTGAGTTTTGCTATAGAATAATCTTCATGCATTACTTCCTTTACAACTTTGATCTTTGCCTCATATTGTGCAGCGGCCTTGCTAGCTTTTTCAAAGATCAGCGTTGTCTCCTCTATGTCTTTTTCTATCTTGACTCGTCTCTCACGTAAATTTCCAAGTCTTGATTTTAGATCATTGATTGCTGCTTCATGACCTACCCTTATTTGACGAAGTCTTCTCTCAAGACCTAAGAGATTCTCCTTCTCATCAAGCATGGATTTTATTCTAAACGAGTTTTGTTCTATTTTATTTTTAATATCACCGCGTTCTTGGTCTAGTTTTGATAAAGAAAGTTTTGTTTCGTTTAATTGGTCTGAAAGACTTCGTATTTTTTCATCAACACGCATTTTGTTTGTTGCAATCAGTGATTGTTGCTTTAACACTTGATTTATTTCAGAGTCTACAGAGGCAAGTTCAGTATTTGTAGTCTTTCTTGTTTCATTGATTACAGCAATAGAATTTTTCAGTTCAATTATTTGATTTTCCAATATAGTACGTCGTTCATTTAATGCCGTAAGATCAGATTGAATTTCAGGCAATCTAGAATCAATCTGTGAAAGCCTTCTTGCATTAGTAGCAAGCTTGCTGTTTGCAGATTCAAATTGATGCATTGCAAATGCAAGCTCAGAGTCAATTGCAGCCTTTGCTTGATTGTACACATTTACTTTGTCCATGAATTTTTGTTTTTCTTCTTCAAGTTTTTTTATTTCATCACGCAGTTGAGTACGTCGCTCATCAAATTTCTTGGATTCAGACTGGATTGCATGAAGATTTCGCTCCTTTGAAATTTTTGCCGTTTCAATATCTCGTAGTTTATTTGAAGATTGAATTGCATACATCCTTTTCAGTTCTTTATCAATAACGTCAAATCTGAGCTGGTCATTTCTTTCTTCTTCTAGTTCATCTATGCGTTTTTTGATCTCATCCATTCTAGCAAGCGCAATCTCAAGTCTTCTATCTGCCTCATCGAGTTGTTTTAGTGACTCGGTCTTTTTTTCGTCAAAATATGCAAGTCCTATAATATCCTCAATTATTTTCCTCCTTTCTTCAGCATTAAATTCAGAGATTCTGGTGATAGTTCCCTGCTGTACAATGTTAAGTTTATGAATGCCACAATTTGCCACCTCAAGAATATCCAAGATGTGGTTTCGGAGCACCTTTTTTTGGTTTAAATAGTAAACATTCTCCCCATTTTCATCCATCTCTCTAGTTATAGTTACAGCATTCGAGTCCACAGGAATCTTTCTGTCAGTATTATCGAAATGACAGCTTACACGTGCTATCTTGGCACCGTGCTTTGCATTATCAACATCATGTAGCAACGAACGAAGCTTGTCCACTCTCATTATCTTGGGAGAGTTTTCACCAAGCGAAAACGAGATGGCATCAAGTATGTTACTCTTGCCAGAACCATTTGCCCCAGATATTGCAACCAATCCTTGTTCAAAATTGACTATAGTATTCTTATATCCAAAAGATTTGAAGCCAAAGATCTCTAGCTTACGTATATGGACCAATGTATCCGATAGCGTTTGAGCTGAAATAACAGATTATTGCCAAGTTTCATTGAGCTGCTGAATAAAAATTCTAATGTGAGATCTAACTATCTCGTTTGCCTTCTACAAATTCTGCAAAAGCTTTCTTTGCTTCAGCATACGGCATCTGGATAGGAGGGTGTTTGAAGCAATAAGATGAGATACTTGTCATGGGGCCGGATAGTTTTCTGTCTAATGCAATCTTTAGTCCTCGAATTGCATCGATCATTATTCCTGCACTGTTGTAGGCATCAATAACTTTGAGTTTTAAATCCAACTTGACTGGGATCTTGCCAAAATATTTTCCTTCCAAGTTTATGTAGCATATTTTCTCGTTATCTATGAAATCAACATAATCACTAGGACCTATTCTCATGGGAATATCATAATCTGCCATTGCCTTTACTGCGCTTGTCTTACTGATTCTTTTATCTTCCAGTCTCTCTTCGTCTAACATGTTATAGAAATCCATATCACCTCCAATGTTTAGCTGATATGTTCCATCAATCTGTACGCCTCTATCTACAAAGAGCTTGACAAGGGTCTTGTGAACAACCGTTGCACCAAGCTGACTCATTACATCATCACCTGCAAGTGGGATCTTTTTGTCAGAGTAGGCCTGTTGCCATTTTGGCTCTGATGCAATAAACACTGGAATTGCATTAAGAAATCCTATTCCTGCCTCTAATGCTTGACTTGCATAATGCCTTACGGCATTAGTGCTTCCAACAGGAAGATAATTTACAAGCATCTCTGCTCCTGTATCTTGAAGAACCTTTTTGACGTTAACATCTGGGTCTGAAGAATTGGTAACAATTTGGCTCAAATGTCTACCTAGACCATCAAAGGTAGGACCTTTTTGAACAGTTACGCCCATGTGTGGCACTTCGGCTACTGTTATAGTATTATTGGGTCTTGCATAGATTGCTTCAGATACATCTTTTCCCACTTTGGTATCTGCAACATCAAATGCTGCCACAATTTCAATATCTCCTGGTTCATATCCACCCAGGTTATAGGCAGTCAAGCCTATTGTATCATGAGTATTTTCCGAATAATATTTTGCGCCTTGAATAATTGCAGAAGCACAGTTTCCCATACCTGCTATTGCAATTTTTATTTTCTTACCCAACTTCGATAGCTAGCAAATAATCCATCATATTAATTACTTGTGATTCTGAACAGAGGATTTTATAGCCCAGAATTGATTTATGGAATAATGATAAAGCCCGGCAAGCCTGTCAAGGACATTCATATCAAAAAAGGAGATACCATTGACACAATATTTGATCAGATGTCAAAATCAGGTGGGTTTGAATCAAAAAATCTTGTTGACGGCCTTAACATTTTAACTTCCATGATAGAAGACAAGAATTGTCTAAAGTTCATGTCATTTGTTGGTGCACTAGTATCAACAGGTCTGAGAGGAGTAATTACAGACATGGTAAAAAACAAAATATGTGATGTTATAATTACAACATGTGGAGTTTTAGATTACGACATAGCTAGACATTATTCTAATTATCTAGAAGGTTCATTTACAATGGATGACAGTGAGTTAATGGAAAAAGAGATTCACAGATTAGGAAATGTTCTAGTCCCGATGAAAAGTTATGGTCCATTGATTGAAGAAAAAATGCAAGACTTTCTTTTACAAGCATACAAAGATGGCAAGAGGGAGATGTCAACTAGAGATATAACAAAAATGATTGGAGAACAACTAGGGGAAGATTCATTTCTGTACTGGGCCAACAAAAATAACATTCCGGTCATAGTTCCAGGAATAATGGATGGTGCAGTAGGAAGTCAGATCTGGATGTTTTCACAAAATCATTCAGATTTTAAATTAAATATTTTAGATGATGCAGATTTATTATCAGGATTAATCTTCAAGGCAAAAAAATCTGGTGCATTGATGATAGGTGGAGGAATATCAAAACACCATACTTTATGGTGGAACCAATACAGAGAAGGTCTTGACTATGCAGTGTATATCACAACTGCTCAAGAGTTTGACGGTAGCTCGAGTGGAGCACTTGTCAGAGAAGCAATATCGTGGGGAAAAGTAACAAAGAATGCAAAACAGACTACAATACATGCAGAGGCAACAACGATTCTACCTTTTCTGTATTCAGCATTACTTGCCAGAATCAAATAGTATAGATCTTTTTTTGATAAATACTCTCAAACCCTAAATTAGAATAAAATTTTGATAGATTATCTCTCTCGTAGGTTTCAAGCATTAGAAATTCCAAGTTTCTAGAGTGTACCTCATGTAACGCAAAGTCAATCAAAGAGGTAGCAGAGCCCTGTTTTCGCCTAGACGGTATGGTTCCAAGACAATAAAGTCCCAAGATAGAGTTCTTTTCATATAAAACCATGCAGGAACTATTAGATTCATCTACATAATACTCTGCCAATGAAATAGAATTTTTCAATATGGAACTTACATGCTTTGTCCAATATTTGCAATCATATGATTCACAGAAAATCCCAGTCCATAAAGAAATAGTATTAGGTGTGATCTTGGTGGCACTAGGTTTCTTTGAGGTCAAAGTTCTTTTTTTTAATACGTGTTGAGTATCATAATATACAAAACCCTTACTTTTGAGCAAGTCCTCAAGTTCTGGATAATTCAGGGAGTAGACATATGGCGCAGAGTGGTTTTTTTGAAATTGTTCCATTGATTCAATAATCATTTTTTCACTTGTACATGTCACATTTGTCAACTTGTTAAAAAAAAGATCACCTACAAGTTTTGGATTTAAAAATAGAGTACCACATTCCAATTGACGTGGATTGCTCCATAGTTTAGTAAAGCCATCATCATTTGATTCTGTTTTTTGCATCATGGCATGATTCCAAGTATTTCACATGTACGATTAAAATCATTTTGATTTATGTCCTTTCCATTTTTTATTTCTATACATATTTTTTCTAGCGTATCAAGGGCCATCTGTGTGTCTAGATCATTATGTAATGATTGTATGAAAATGTCAATTAGTTTAGAAATATCTTTGTGGGTATTATCAGAGACTTTGGATTTTGCCAATTGGATCAAGTCCATTAGTGGTCGTTTTGCTAACAGATCTTTTTCAGAAAAATCCATGTCGTCGCGATAATGTTTTGAAAAGATATACAGTCGTATGAGATTTGGGTCATACTTTTTAATCAAATCTTTAACCCATACAACATTTCCAAGAGATTTTGACATCTTTTCTCCTCCAGATAAAACAAGACCTACATGTACCCACGTTTTAACAGGAATATCAGATTCGGATAGAAGTTGATATTGTGCAAGATGTGCTTCATGATGAGGATACAAGAGTTCCCTTGCACCTCCATGAATATCATAATTTTTACCAAAATTCTCCATTGCTACAGCAGTGTCTTGCATATGCCACCATGGAATGCCCTCTCCAAGTTCACTTTTCCATGAGAAATCAAAGTCATCGGTACAATTCCACAACATTATATCTTCAGGATTTTTCTTTCCAGGTCCAATATCTAATCGGTGCAGGCTCAATTGCTCTTTTGTCTGATGTGAAATCTTGCCATAGTTTTTCACTTTGGAAATATCAAGATAGACATTACCATGTGCCATGTAAGCAACTTGTTTTTGAATCAATGTATGAATTTGTTTTTCAATATTGAAAACATAGTCTGAAACATATGCCAGTCTAGTAATACTTTGTATGTGTAGTGATTGAATATCATTTAGAAATGCAGATGCATAAAATTTAGCAACATCTTTGTAGGTTATAGAATTTTCTTTGGCTTTGTTAAAGACATTTTGATTGATATCAGTCATGTTTACAAGAATATCAGTTTCAAGACCCTGATCATTTATGCATCTAGCTAGAAGATCATATGTTAAAAATATCCTAGCATGGCCCAAATGAGTATAGTCATATACAGTTGGACCGCAGATGAATACTTTGACAAGTTTTTTTTCAAACGGGACAAAGTCTTCTATAGATGATGAAAAAGAATTAAAAAGTTTGAGCATTTTATGATTTAACGTCCACCCTGAGATAGGATTGGAGTTAATGTCACAGTAGATCTGACCTTTGCAAGTCGTCTGATTTTGTGAGTTATGATTGACTCTAGTGTTGATTGTGAATCAGCTTGCAATTTTACAAATATATCATATATTCCATATGTGCCTCGTACTTCTTTTATTTCAGGAATTTTTGCAAGCTCTGATATAATATCGACTTCAGAGCCCAGATCACAGTTAATCAGTATGTATAGTGATTCCATGAATAAAGTAAGTTTTTGCCACATAAAATGATATCCATATTTAAAAAGGCGTGTTCGATAACTCTCGTATGGCAAACGATACCGTATTTGTAAGAGAGATAATTCCAATTGATGTAAAAGACGGCTATCTTATAGATGGTTTTCCATATACAGGTCTAGCCAATGCCATAGCAACAGAATCACTTGTCAATAACACATCTCAGTTTGAATTAGCAGGTGTTCTTGATTCAGAACTATTTCCTCCAATTAGCATAGTAAGAGATGAAGTGCCAAACTTTCCAGCAAGGATTCTAGTTAATAAAAATCTCAAACTGGCAGTATTTTCATCATATCTTACGCCACACGAATCAATTCATCGTGAAGTGGCAAAGACCATGTTAAAGTGGGCAAGCGACCACAAGTGCTCATTTATCATAAGTAGCTCTGCAATCAAAAGCGACGAGGACGCGCCTTTTGTAATAGGAGTTGGAAGTACAGAAGAGGCCAAGAAAAAACTACGTGATGCCGAAATTCCAGTATTAAAAAACGGTACAATCCCAGGAATTCCAGGAATTTTATTAAATGAGGGATTGATATCAAATATCAATGTCATAGTACTTTTGTGTAAAGCCAGAGAATCAGGTCCGGACTATAGGGCAGGGGCAGAGATTTGCATGGCAATGTCAAAACTAGTTCCAGGTGCATCATGTGATCTTAAATCATTACTACGAGAAGCTGAAGGTATTGAAGAAAACCTCAAACAGACCGAGCAAGATGCAGGTCCAATTCGAGATGCAATTTACGGATGACATACCAGGAACGTTCCATTTCTAAAGATAACTTGGAGAAATTTTTAAAGTCATTGGATTCGGATGAAGGTATAAGAATTGATAATGAGGCAGGTCACATATTTATCAACAAGACATCAAAAAGATACTGCATAAACATTTCAAGTAATGGTAAAGATGATTTCATCTACAAAATTTCAGCAAAAGATACAATGGATTATTTACAAAATTACATTTCCCAGACATCAAAGATTTTTGTGTACTAGATATCATCCACAGTCCAACTCTTCAACATCAGATTTACATTCAGAATTAAATTGAGAAATTTTTGTGTTTAATATATCACATGTTTGCGGATCTTGTGTCTTGTCATAAGTTTGTATTTGAGAAACAATACTTAGCTGACGCAATGGACAGACAGTTGCAGATTGGGTGTAATATGAGACAAGTGCAAGAATTGAACCAACTACAAGTATAATTAAAATCCACTTTTGCTGTCTATTGAGCATTCTAACTTTTGGAAACGTCAATCTCTATAGTTGAGACGTTTCTTTCTTTTCCATCTTTTGATTCCAATCTCTCAGAGAAGATCCTTACACTACTTACCTTGTACCCCATAGCATTCATTCGTTTGACTATCATTTGTGATACATCTACTGCGGTGATTATACTTCGACCTCTTGCTTTTATAGTAACAACAGGCTCGTTTGCCAAAAGTGTCAGAGTTGCATTAAGATATGTCAAAATGGGTTTTTTCCCAATAAATATGATATTAGGGGGTCTTGACATACGACAACTTTTGTTGTGTTTTATTTAATGGTTAGTCTGGTGAAAATGTACTTGACTGTGGGGGGTTTGTGTCCCGTCTGCAAGATCTTGTGATATAGTAAATGAATTGGTATCTAAATTAGCAAAATAATTTAAAAAAAGATATTTCAGTCACGACATAATTGATAATCTATTTGAATTTTAAATATTAGTTTAGACATGTTGCAATGCTCGTGATAAAAAATACAAAGAAAAGATCACTTGATTCAGACAGACTATCGCTCCAAAAAAAGGATATTATAGAATTTTGTGAGAGTGTATTAGCAAAGTGACAAAAAGAGCCATTAACTACTGAGATGACTCGAAATATCACAGCAATGATTGCAGTAAGAACGGCGGTTTATTGTACAGATGAAGAATCGTTAAAGGCAATTTGGACAGAGATTGTAAAATGGATTTATCAATTATTGTATGAGAATGCGATGGTTTAAGGAAAGGAAGAAAAACCGGAATGGGCTCAGACCATGGGAAAGATAAAGAAATAAAAATAATCACAGATCCAGTTATCTTGCATCTTTCATTAATGGTTAAGGTTCTTTTTTTCTATATATTGTTGCAGGATATTTTCAATATCGTCTGATTGCGATTGTTTTACCTCATCGATTACATCTTTTTCTGCGATTTCATAGCAATTTAGCATATCATTTTTTTCCTTGTAGAATAACAGAATTTTTTCTTGATAAATACAATAGTATCAGCTTGTCAACTTCCATCTTCTCGGATCTTATCTTGACACCTTCAGATTCTACTACAATTGGATAGTCCACATTTAATTTACAATCAAAGGATATTTAGATTATATCAAAGATAGACGCTGAAACAGGACTAGTGTCATTATCAGATTTTTTATTACACTAGAAAATAGGCGTGAAAATCTTTGCAAGATTACAATCTTGAATAAAAAATAGAACTACCATTCAACTCTAAAAGATTTGCAGATAAGCATAGAAAACAATCAAGACATAACCATAAAAACAAAATTCTCAGAATTTTCAAAATCATGAGCAATCTAGAATTCAAAATTAAACTAGTTTTTATCTATCAATCTTTTTCATAAATAACAAATCATTTCAAGATTTTTAATGTCAAATAATTTCCATATGATCAGTTTATTTTGTTTCAATATATACAGGCTTAATCAGTGTAGACAAGTCAAAAGTTGGAAATAATGACTACCTTAATTTTTACCATAATAGCAATAACGTAATAAGGATTTCAAATCATAAATTCATTGTGAGTCGAGTTATACTTCACATAGATTTTGATTATTTTTATGCCCAGTGCGAAGAAATACGCAAGCCCGATTTGAAGACAAGGCCTGTTGCAGTATGTGTATATTCAGACAGAGGAGGAGACAGCGGGGCAATCGCAACTGCAAACTATTTGGCAAGAAAATATGGCGTAAAATCTGGAATGCCAATAAAATTTGCAAAAAAGAAGTTGGAAGAGGTTTCAGAAGCAGTATTTCTGCCTACAGATTTTGATTATTATACCGAAGTATCAGACAGTGCTATGAGTATAATCAGAACATATGCAGATATTTTTGAGTATGTGGGAAGAGACGAGGCATATCTTGATGTTACAAAGCGAGTAGAATCCGATTTTAAAAGAGCGGCACATCTTGCACAACAACTAAAGAACTCCTTACGCAGTACAGTCAAGTTATCAAGCACAGTAGGAATATCTGCAAACAAGCTTGTCTCAAAGATTGCCTCGGATTATAAAAAACCAGACGGATTAACAATTGTTGAACCAGAAAATGTAGAGGCATTTTTGGACCCATTACCAATAAGAGCAATTCCAGGAATTGGAAAAAAATCAGAAGACAAGCTTGCAGAGATTGGGTTAGAAACAATATCGCAACTTCGTGGAGTAGATGTCTTTACGCTAAACGGATTATTTGGAAGAAAGGTTGGAACTTATATCTACAATGCAGCACGCGGCATTGACGACGAACCGGTATCTCCAAGACATGACCCAGTCCAGTATAGTAGAATTATAACACTAAAACAAGATTCAAAAGATTTTGATTTTTTGTCAAGAGATTTAGAAAAATTGTGCGACGATCTACACGAAGCAATTGTAAAAGATGGAGTATTATTCAAGTCAGTTGGCATACAATTTGTAAATTCTGATCTTTCCAGTAGAACAAAATCAAGGACTCTGAAGAATCCAACATCTGGTCTTTATGAATTAAAAAAAGCTGCAATCAATCTACTAAAAGAATCACTAGAAGATCAAAGACTGTCAATCAGAAGACTAGGAGTCCGAGTCTCAGACTTTTCACAAATTCACGGGCAGGCAGACATTACAAGATTTTTTTAAACGTGTACTCCAACTCGTGATGCAAGTCTCTTGTGTTCATCATTAGATATCCATTCCACGTGCAGATAATCAAATATCTCACCGTCTTTCATGCCTAGTCTTCTTGCCTCTTCAACTGCAATCGCGTATGCTTCAATCTCGGTTGGTCTGTCAACATAAGAGTAAGAGTCTGTCATAAAGGTCAAGGCCAGCCCTTTGTTGCTTCACATGTACTAGTTCATGAATTATATCAAGATATAGAATTTTTTTCTCTGAATTTTTTAAATGGTCTCGTCCTACTACAATTGACGCGTCCTCATTTTTAACATGCATGTAATGGCTGCTACCATCCACCATAACAGAAGTTTTTTCAAATACATCTTCTAGAACTTCATAAGACTTGAAAACCTTGAAGAGTATCTCAACTGTTTTTAGATTTACAAATATGTCTTCTAGATTATAGATTCCATCTTGCAGGTCTCTATTTACTTGGATCCTGTTCATGCTTTGCAACCTCTAGTTTTTTGATACGTTTTGTTTCAATATACGTAACTATTAGCAAGAAGATAAAGAGCCATGGCAGAAACATGATCTCACCTGCAATACCATGAAATGATTCAAACTCGTTTACATTTGTTGATACCTTGAGGACAAAGATAGATAATGAAAATATTCTAATTACGTTTACAGTTATTGTTCCCACTACACCCATGATAAAGTAGCCAATTTTCCTATTCCTTGGAATATTCATCTTTAACAAGAATGCCATCATCACAAGAGAATAGATAATCATACTGTGAACACCTGCAGAGGGCCAAAACACCTGCAATGCAAACGGACCGTGGTCCCCATTTAGAAACATGACGTTACCTTGTGATGTAGCATGACCCACGTGGAATGCACCAATTAGAAAAACATCAAGTTTTACAAGATATGGTACTACATATTGCAATGGACCTAGTGAATCATATGGGAAAAACGCATCAAGTGAAAGTATGATTGCAGTTCCTGCGGTATATATCGGTCCAGCAGGAGATATTCTAATCCATCTCTTGCCAAACAAGATGGTCATGCTTGCAATAAAAAATGCCGCAAGTACAATAAAGTCCCACATCCAAGTCCACGAATATACAACCTGTATGTGGAATTGAGGAGCAATAGAAACGAGGTAATCTTTCAATCCTAGTCTGTAAAGCGATAAGGTAAGCAATCACCATGCCTGCAAGAGGAATAATTGTAAGCAGTTTTTTCTTTGGAATATCTAATTTCAGACCAATAAGTTCTGCTGCAATAAAGGCCATTGCAAAGAGAAATCCGCCCCTACCCTGATTCCAGCCAAGACTAAATGAGTCTGGAAATGCGGCTAGAGCAAATATCACAGGAGATGCAAGTATTGCCAGTGCAAAAATGACGCTTTTGTTTTGCAATATATTACGTCCAAATTGTGTCAAATAAAAACTCTAGTAACTAGAAAAAATCTGAAATCGATTTTTGTTTTTTTGCATGATACAACTTGCTGTGAGAGATCCATTCATTTTTCCCTATGCTTAATGCCTTGCAAGCATTATCAAGTCCTTCTAGAAAATTTTGGACGATCATTGGTTTTTGTTTTAACGCCATTCGGACTCCTTCTCTTACTTGCCAAACACCAACAGGTACTGCATATTCCGGTCTTATTTCACGCAATACCATTATACCAGCTTGCAGTTTATGCTCATCAAGATATTCAGATACTGCAAGTCTTGATGCAAAGTGACCGCCCGCAGTTTCAGGATAGTGTTTCAGTCCAGTAACATCTTCAAAATCACACCCAAATCCCACATTTCCTTGTTCGTCATACCAAGCTTCTTGCAACTCAAACATCCAGTGGCTTGGAAACATTATGACACAAAAATAGTTGCCCAGGTGATTATATGAAAATACTAGAGTTGTGTCAATTATATCATATTCAGATATTTTTTCTATAAATGCTTTTGAGACAATATCATCTGTTGCAGTAATGCTCCACCGAGTTGGAACAAGTTTTCGGTTTTTCCCAAACATTCCAATGCTAAAGCATTTTTGGATTCTTGAAATCTCAATTCCCTTGTTGAAGAGATCTATTACAGCATCAGAAGCCAAGAGGTCTTTGTCATAATATGATTTTTGGATTTGTTTATCAGAAGACGAGTTTGAAAATGTGGCAGATTTTATTTCTCCAATAGGCCCAAAGATAGGGCTGTCGCTATCAACAGATACGATAGGTGATGCATTTTTTACAAGTTCCATCTGTGCATCAGTTGACTTTTCAGACATGGTCATCTCTTGCAGACTTTCAATGTATCTTTGCCCAACATCCTCAATCTTGACTGGTTTTATTCCGCGGACTAGGCTTAGCCTGTAATTTACAATATCTTCAAGACTTTTTCCAACCCATTTTTCAGGAGAATCAAGTATTGCGGTATCCCCATGAATTGGCGGCAACATGGGCCCTACCAAAACTTTGGGATACCCATATGCTCCAACAAATACAGATGGCGGAGTAGAGCCATCAACATGATTAGACGAGAAAATATTCCCATAACGCGAAAGATATTCTTTCCAGTTTGATTCTATTGCCTTTCGAATATCTGCACCGGTACGCTTCATATAATTTCTAGTACAATCATGCTAATAATATCATTCAAACAATCTGTTTTGAGTTATATTCAGACTTTGTTTGTAATTTCATAACATGGATTCGGAAATTTTTGGAGTAGAAAAAGGATACGGAGATTTAGCTGTAGAATGGATGAATGATGAAGCAAAAAAAACAGGACTAAAGTTTGAGGCAAGACTGTACAATCATGAAATTACAACAAAGAATTTTGGCACTTTTGAGATGTATTCGTTAATTGCAGATCCAAAAGCTGCAAGAGAGTTAACAATGAAGGCAAGCAAGCGATTTAAGATCAAAGTTATAGAAGGAGGATACAAGACAAGAAAACTTTTGGTCAAAGTTGCCAAAAATGAGTACGGTATGGTAAAAAAAGTGGATAGGATAATAGGCCAAATTGAATTTGAGTCATCTAGGTTTTCGCGCGGCTACTGGAAAGTAACAAAAGAAGAGAGAAGATAGTACAATAATTTTGTACCGTTGTTATGAATTATAATTAAAAGGTATCAGGCATGAACAGTAAGATTACTTTTTCCATTTTCATAAATCATATACCCATGATGGCTTTCTTGCAATTCCTTGAGCCACTTCATCCATTGATTAGTAGCCTTTATCTCAGATAATTGATACGTACACAATATAGAACCATTGAGTTTGTCAAACATACTATTATGGAATATTTTTTCAAATCTGACTTGAATTGCCATTGCAGTTTCGGTCTCCACATAAGGAAGGAGCCTTCCTACTATCCTAAAAGAAGTTTCAGGATTTGATAGTATTTTTTGCATCAATGTTTGAACTGAATCTAAAAAATCTACCGAGTCTTCTGTGGGATTTCCAATATGGAGGATTTTTAGAAATCCTTTCTTTTTATAATGACTAGGATCAATGCCAAAAGACAGCATCTCTTTTTCAACTGGTTTTACGTCACCATGAGTAAGATAAATTGATAATTCGTTTTTATCAAGTCCCTCTTTTATGAATTCAAATTCTATTTTTCGACCCATTGTAACATTATCATATGCAACCATAAAGTGTTTTTTAGAATCAAACTTTCCAAAAGATAGTTGTAAGTTCATACTCATCATAATGAGTAATTTCAGTCTATATGTTTTACTGCAAAAATGACAAGGATGCTTTTGCAAGCAATTGAGCAATTTTTATGGGTTCTGGAATGGATCCTTGGACTGTAACCAAGTCTAGAAATTTTTTTGCCTCATCCAATAAACAACCTTCAGTTCTCAAATATAGTTTGTATCCAGTGTGTAAGGTAATCTCTTCTCTTTTTCCAAGTTTATGATATTGTTCTAATTTGGATTCATATGAATTTGGAAAGTGATGTCGTATTGCATCTTCAATTCCCTCAGATTCTTCATAAGTAACACCAATGACTGGAATTTTTGTTGCTTCCCAGATTTTTTTTATGTCTATAATATTATACATGGAAATTACAAGGCCTGAAATTATGATATAGCTAATGTCGTCCCGATTTAACCTTGCATACATGTCAAGAATTGCGTCAGTTGCATCGTCTCCTTCTACAGTACATCTGCCAAACACAAATCCGTCAATTATAAAATCTCGTCTAATCACTACACCTGCAAGTTTTGAGAAACTGTCACCCTGCTTGAAACTCTCGGCAATTGCAAGTCCTCTTAGACCCTTCTTTTCAAGATGTATGTGATTCATTATTTTTTATTCTTGAAAATCTTCTATAAACCAAACCTATGACTATCATACAAATTGCAGTCAAGACAGACCAGGAAGTCAAGGCAGTAGTGTCTAGCAGAGTCAAATCTTATAGCAAGTTACCCACTAGAGGTATTTTAGTTAAATCTATGATATGCTAAAATTCATGAGTACAATTAGCGCTATTTTATTTTCCCACTACCAACTATACGAATTGATGTTGACTCGGGTTTGAGAATAACACAAACGTCGCCTTTTTCATAGGATGTGGGTTTTCCAAGTGAGAGTTTCATAGGTTTAAGCGAGACAATCTTAACAGGTCTTATTTGTAAACCAATACTTGCAAGAAACATCTGGTTTTCTGCAAGTGTATCTTTAAAAAATTTGCTTTGCAGGTAATCAATTTCAATCTCGTGAGATGTTAAAGATGCATCAGGAAGTGAAAGTACGTCGCCTCTTTGAATGTCATCAGGTGTAACACCCTTTGCCGCAATACCAACCCTTGCAGGAGAAACTGCCTCCGGTACAGTATCATCGTGCATTTGAATAGATTTTATCATCACATCTACACCCTTTGGAAAAAGTTTGAGTGTATCATACTGTTTTATTTTACCTTGTACAACTTTACCTAGAATTACTGTACCTACGCCCTTGACATCAAAACAATGATCAATTATGATTTTTGGTGTACCATCTATTGAAATAGGTTCTAGTTGATCAATTTCTTTTTTTAAATTTTCAGGTTCAACTATTTTATACTGTTCTACAACTGTTCCCTTTATCATTGAAAGTAACGTGTTTCTATCAACATCAAAGGTATGTGACAAAATACCTTTTTTCTTTCCTAAAACATCCAGTGCAATTATTTGCTCGCCTGTAAATTTATCTAGTTTTGAGACATGTAGTATGACATACTCACCCATACTAATTGCCTGAAAAAGTGGCTGGATCTTGTCTGGAAATGAAGTAGGAATGGTCCAGGTACGTAATGTATCAGACTCTTTTCTATCATAAATTGTAATATCAGTTGAAGTTCCCTTCTTTCCAAAATCTTTGGCAAGTGATTCATCACCAAGTAATGTAAAATTTATCGATTTCATCGATTTGTGAAAACAAGGAAACTAGTAAAATATCTTGTGGAAATTCATGTAGGGATAAAAAATTTGAAGATAGAAGATGAATAACAAGTATTGTTCTTGAATTAGTTTTTAGTAGTTATAATTATGAATGGGCAGCCCATCCACGTGTAATCAATATTGTTGCAGTATTAGAATCCACACATGCAGCCGAGCCATCCTCTGCTTTTAGAATCAAAGAAAAACCTTGTTCACATGTTACAGATTTTGGAGCAACTCCAGATTTTACTTCCTCCAATGGCGCCATCATTTTTGGTGCGTGAGCATTAGTCATTGGCATCGACACTGTATTATTCATACCAGGAGCCATCATTCCAGTGTGGTTCATGCCAGGATACATTCCAGTATAATTACCATGATGACCATACATTGTATGATTACCACCTGCCGGATTGGTTAGGGTTTGAAAAGTTGGGGCGGCTGCAGTAACATTAGTTTGAGCATATGATAGACCAACTGGTAAAACCAAGGAGCTTGCCATAAACATGACTATAATCGACATTGTTGTAATTTTCAACACACATTCTTTTTCAGATGGCTATTTAAATTTAAAGAAGAAATTCTCAGCGTCGTGACTGTGAATAATTTTACACCGTCTAGAGACAATCTACTTCATGTATTGTCACTAAACCGTTACCATCCACTATCTTTTTTATTTCAGGGAGAACGGATTCTATTTTGGATTTATCATCAACAATCTCAATTATCAGAGGCATGTTTACTATGATTCCCTCAATGTGAATATCAGATGTGCCATGTTTGCCATATCCTCCGATTCCAGTCCAAACCGTAGCACCTGTGATCTGGGATTTTTTCAAAAGATCAAGAATTACAAGGTGTGTTCTTTTCCCGTCTGCAGTATCATTCTTTTTTATACGGATTGTAAGACAGTACATTTTGATTCTGTTCATTTATCTAAATCCTCCTTGAAGAATTACAGTCATCAAAGATTTTCCACCAAATATAGCACCTATTGATAGCCCCACATTAGCAATAATGTTTACTGCCACAAGTCCTAATTGTTTGTTATCAAAAAGGTTACTTGTTTCCAATGCAAAAGAGGACATGGTTGTAAGAGAGCCACAAAAGCCTATTGCTATCAGCATTGCGTATTTTTGATCAAGGCTCCATTGTTGAGACATGACTGCAAACAAACCCAAAATGAAACTTCCTACAATATTAACAATCAAGACATTTACTGATAGAGTTCCTAAAAGTAGCGGAGATTCAGTTATTCTATATCTAAGAAAAGTTCCTACAAGCCCACCCGCTGCAATAAAGAGGATTATAATTGGCTTCATTTTTGATCAACCATATTATTTGCTCAATATAACTGCAAGAATCAGATCTACCTTGTAATTCAATTCCAGTCTAGGATTTACAATTAACTTCCAAGGAATAAAACTTGGCTTGTTCGTATGTTGTAAAAGATTGAAACCCATTTTATTTAGTTGTAGTCTTAGGGATTTTGCGTCAAGTTTAACTTTGACAGAATTTTTACCTCGTTCATAATCATAGGGATCTGAAAGTATTACAAATCTTCCAGTTTGGCGATGTATGATTTTTAAAAGTTTCAAAGGTTCGATTAATTCCAACACATTAAGTGCTACGCTTAGTTCAAATTTTTTATCTCCAAATGGATGCGATAAAGAATCCGCTAGAAAAAAATCAGAGTTTTTGATTTTACGTTTTTTTGCCTCCAACAAGGCAAAAAATGATTTGTCTATTCCAAAAACCTGGTCGTGATATTTTGCTAGTGTCTCAGACATGATTCCTACAGAACAGCCATGCTCTATAACAGAGACACATTTTGGAAGTGTCTTTATGATATTTTTCACTTTTGTCTCAAAGGATGAACACTTACTTTTTTTGTATATGACAGCCCAGTTCTTTTCCAAATCTGTAGTATCTTCTCCGACATGTTTTATCTCATGTAAGGAATTTTTTATTAAAGATTTTATTTTAGAATTTTTTGTGTACAATAACAGATATCCACCCAATTTGGCTCTAATTGAAAAATAGGAGGAAAAGTCTTGCAATAAAAACGGAATTGATGAAATTACAGGATATTTACCAGTACAGTGTACACAAGAAAGAATTCCCTCAACAACTTCACTTTTCTTCTCAAAGATTTCAAGTTCCAACTTGTGTCCACATTTGACACATCTCAGATATGTCAAGCTTAGATTCGTGCAATAAAATCCAACAACCATCAAGTGATTAATGTCCAAGTTGTAATTTGTTAAACTAAAATATCAACAAACAATTGAGATATGGTATGATAACAGTAGATTGTAAGGGCATACCGTCTTTAAAATCACCACTAGCCATTTATGCATCTGACCAGGTAGGGGCAGTACCCGCATTAAAAATAAATGAATTCATGCTTGCTCCGTTAAGTGAAGAAGAAATTGATTCTGCCCGAGTCATAAAAGCAATCAAAAGTTTTCTAGAGTCACTATCTATTGAGAAACACTTTGCAGTCATACAGAAAAAGGATACAATTTCGATAATACCATTAGACGATTACAAATTAGAGGAACGGCCAACGCAGCCAACGGACCAGTTCTTCTCATGTGTGCATTGTGGTCATATTACCCAGTTTGAAACAGTTCACAGAAACCACATGAAAATACATTATTTGTAGACGAATAGTAAAAAACTAGGAATTTTTATTTATTGAGATACGACTTCGTAAAATGTGGGTTTTGGAAGACCTTCCATGAAAGAATGTCCCTTGGATTGTATCCTAAAGTGTTCCTGAGTTTTATGCATAGTTTCAAACTTTTCCTTGGTTTCAAATTCTACCAAAATGATATGCTTGCCGTTATGTGTCTCAAGTAGTCGTCTTCTTACAAAACCATCAAATTTTGAAAGTTCGGCGTTTGATTCTTTAATCCAATCTTTAAATTCGTTTTCAGAGCCTTTCTTTATCTGAATTTCTGCGGTAACTACAAACATGAAATTAGACGGTATTGATTTCCATAAGAATATTTCTAAGATTCCCAAATCTAGTAAACGACATTTACATCCCCTGATGCCAAACACAACAGTTTATCTCAATAATGCTAAATAACGGACTAATTCGATCAAAATGTATGAATGAGAAGCTCATAGCATATGGTGCTATCGCTGCAGCCATAATTGTAATGACAACCCTAGTGTTCCCATTTTGGAATTTAATTCCAACCATGGTTACAGAAAAAATGAAGGTTGTTTACGTAGAAGATGGTAAATGTACTGCACAGACAGTCGATGGATACATCATTCGCAACATACCTTGTACCGCAAAGATTGGTGATAACATCACTGCGTCATATGATGTTAAAGTAAAAGACAGAGAACGTAAAATATAATAGATTATAAAAGTTTTAGATCTTTTGTAACTTTATCTATCATCTCTTCAGGTGCAGGTCCTATTGAAATACAAGTAACTGTCCCAGGCTCTATCTGAGTGTGTCCTGCATCTGTTACTTCAGACCAAGGTAGATCATGAGATATTGCATCTCGTTTTACTTTATCCAATTCTGACAAGCTTGTCACCTTAAGAACCACTTTTTGCTGGCCATATCGTTCCCATTGATCATACCATTCTCTTTTGGACTTTCTCACATGTTCTGCCCCTAAAACACATGCATGTCCCACCTGTGCTGCAATCTTTCCAGTTCCCATACCAAGATCTTTTCTTACAACTATTACCTGCTTAATTATACCCATACTAGATTGAAATAATATTAGGACATGTTAAACTTTTGAATTATTTTGCAACAAGAAAAAACAACAAGATATAGTATAATCATTAATTGTTATAGCCATAAATAACGGGTTTATGATATAACATACATGCCAGGTATGAAATGCGTATCATGCGGAATTGGATTCTTTTCTGCAACTGGATCAGACAAATGTTCCAAGTGTTCAGATAAGGGAGGCCATCACGAAGCCGCAGAAAGTCACGACTCTTGTGGTTGCGGTCATAGCCACTAAAACCCATTTTTTCACACAAACATACAATACAATTTCAAAATACATATTGAATTAATAGTACAGATATTGATAAAAAAACATCATGGATTATGATGTTGTAATAGCAGGTGGAAGTGTTGCAGGATTGTTATGTGCAAGAGAGATTGCAGCAAAAAACCACAAAGTCCTCGTCATAGAAGAAGATCATGAGATTGGAACTCCAGAACATTGTGGAGGAGTAGTAAGCATTCCTGCAATGGAGGACTTGGGAATCATACCGATGAGGGCAACACTAGACAACAAGATACGTTCTGCTAAAATAGTAGCACCGTCTGGAAAAACTTTTACACTTGATGCAAGACCACAACAGGTCATAGTATTGGACAGACGTGAATTTGACAAACAGATTGCTCATCAGGCTCAAGTCAATGGAGCCGAGATTAGAGTAAGATCATCATTAAAAGAGATAACAAAAGACGGTGTAAGAACTTCAGACGGAGAAATAAAGTGTAAGATAACAGTTGATGCAAGAGGAGTATCATCACTTATCCACAAAGACAGAACCGGTACACTCCAATCAGCACAATACGAAGTATTTGCAGATTGGATAGACAAGGAAAGAATTGAAGTTCATTTAGATCAAGAAAAATATCCAGGATATTTTGCATGGATCATACCTACTAGAAGAGATGAAGCTAAAATCGGAGTTGCAGGGAGAGGAATCAATCCAGCACTTGCCATAGAAGAATTTCTCAAGAAGAAAGGAAGACATTCAACCATTAGAAAAATATTTGCGCCGATTTGGATCAAAGGTCCAATCAAGGAATTCGTTACAGGAAATATCATAACAATAGGAGATGCCGCAGGACAGGCAAAGCCTACAACAGCAGGCGGAATTTATTCCTCCGGACTTGGAGGCATGCTAGCGGGAAGATCAATTTCTAAATTTTTAGAGTCCGGAAAAGAATCTAGTTTATTAGAATACCAAAAAAAATGGACTGGAAAATTTGGCAAGGAGTTTGAGCATATGCTTCTTGCACGTTCCATGCTTGAGAGACTAGACAACAAATCAATTGATTCAATATTTGATTCCATAACACCAAAGATACTAGATGAGATCTCAAAAGAAGGAAGCTTTGATTTTCATACAACATCTGTTGCAAAGATATTAGGAGTAAGAGGATCTGTTAAAGCAGTTCAGGCAATTCTTGGAAATGAATTGAGAAGATTATTGAACTAAATTATAAATGATAAGCAAGATATAAATTCGGTCAAACTCGCGTTTTTAACATGTCGTCAACAATAGGATTACCAGTTTGCACTTCATGCCATAGGCCTATAATGCCTAGAGATATGTGTGTAAAATTTAACTGTCCAAACTGCGGCTCGGTACTGCTTTGGAGATGCGAGAGTTGCAGAGAAGCAGCAAGAGCATACAAGTGTAATTCATGCACTTTTGAAGGACCTTAAAAAAATGGCACGACTTTCGCTTCGAGCAAAAATTCTCCCATCTGGAATCTGAGACAAATCTAGACGAGGTTGCAAAAAAGATCCAAGGAGTATTAAAAGAAGGCATAACATTATCCAAGTATACAAAAGAACCATTAGCATTTGGGCTCTACTTTCTCAATGCGGAATTTTCACTAGATGATAAAGAAGGACAGATGGATTCGCTTGAAAATGCAATTCGTTCAATCGAAGGCGTAGGAGAATTCGAAGTATTAGGTTTAAGTCGAACATCTGTTGATATGAAGTAGGTGGCCGTTTGGTAAAAAAAGACGAACTGCTTCAAATGCGGGTCGGGGAAGCAAAACAAAGAGATGTTGGAAAGAGACGAGCAAGAATAGAACCGGAGGCAATGGAGTTTTTAAAAGTAGAAGCAGGAGACATGATAGAAATAACAGGCAAGAGAGCAAGCTGCGCAATAGTCTGGCCTGCAGATGACGACAACAAATCACCAGACGTAATACGAATTGACGGTCAAACAAGAAAGAATGCGGGTGTTGGAATAAACGATCTAGTAAATGTAAAAAAAATAGTTGCCAAGCCCGCAAAAAGCGTAACCCTGATGCCAGTTAATGGCAATGTTACAGTAGACAAGGAATTTACAGATTTTGTAAAAAATAGACTCAGAGGACTGCCTCTTTCAGAGGGAGATGAGATATCAGTTATGATTCTTGGAAACTCGATGGATTTTAAAATTCACAAGATTTCACCAAAAGCTGTTGTAAAGATTGAGCGTAGTACTGCCGTTACCATACTGACTGAAACAACCACTGATAAAAAAATTCGAGTCACATTCGAAGAGATAGGCGGTCTCAAGTTACAGACAAAGAGAATGAGAGAGATTGTGGAACTACCATTAAAGCATCCTGAAATATTTGTAAGACTTAACATCGAACCGCATAGTGGCATACTACTATACGGCCCACCGGGATGTGGTAAGACACTAATTGCCAAAGTGTTGGCAAGTGAATCAGAGGCCAATTTTTATTCAATTAACGGTCCAGAAATTATGAACAAGTATTACGGAGAGACAGAAGCAAGGCTGAGAGATATTTTCAAAGAAGCAAAAGAGAATGCGCCAAGTGTGATATTCATTGATGAAATTGATGCAATTGCTCCAAAAAGAGAGGAGGCATATGGAGATGTAGAAAAAAGAGTAGTTGCCCACTCTTGGCGTTGATGGATGGTCTTAACGAAAGAGGAAATGTCATAGTTTTAGGAGCCACAAACAGGCCAGAGAGTGTAGATCCTGCATTGAGAAGACCAGGCAGATTTGACAGAGAGATTGAGATCTCAGTACCCAATGCAGACGGAAGATTAGAGATATTACAAATTCATACACGTGGTATGCCTTTACATGATGTTGACCTCAAAATACTTGCTGCGGAATTACACGGATATACAGGGGCAGACATCAAATCACTTTGCAGAGAAGCTGCAATGAAAGCTGTGAGAACGCATTTGCCTGAAATAGAAAACGAGACTGAAAAAGTATCGCCAGAAATTTTACTAAAACTAAAGATCACATTACAAGACTTCTACGATGCAATGCGTGAAATTGTTCCAACTGCAATGCGTGAATTTTATGTTGAAAGTCCAAAAGTGTGGTGGAGAGAAGTAGGAGGACTGGACGACGCAAAAAGAATTTTGGAAGATAATTTGATAACTGCAATCAAGGAACCAGGAAAGTTTCAAAAGATGGGAATCAAACCACCAAAGGGCGCACTATTGTATGGCCCTTCAGGATGTGGAAAGACGCTATTAGCAAGAGCTCTTGCAACAGAGAGTGGTGCAAACATGATACTTGTAAGAGGACCGGAAATATTATCAAAATGGGTTGGCGAATCAGAAAAGGCAATCAGGGAAATATTCAGAAAAGCCAAGACTTCATCACCATGTATAATAATATTTGATGAGCTTGACTCGCTTGCGCGCTCCAAATCAAGTGAAGAGGGAGGAATAGGAGAGAGGCTACTCAGTCAGCTCTTAACAGAGATGGAGGACGGAGGAGCTTCACGAGTGGTCGTATTAGGAATATCAAATAGACCCGATCTTATCGACCCATCTTTGATAAGACCTGGTAGATTAGATCTAGTAATTTTTGTTCCACCGCCAGATGAGAAGGGAAGATTTGAGATAATCAGACTACTTACAAAACAGATGCCACTTTCTGGAGATATTGATTTGAAGGAGATTGCAGTTGCAACAAAGGGGTATAGCGGTGCAGACTTGGTTGCAGTATGCAGAGAAGCTGCAGTAAACGCAATGCGAAATAGCAGTCCCAAAATCACAAGTGTTGACTTTTCCACGGCTCTAAAAAGTGTCAAGGCATCAATTACAAAGGTAGTAGAAGAATGGTATTCAGCAGTTAAAGATAATATATCATATGCATTACCAAAGCCAATGGACAAGGCATTTTACGGTTAGATATGGCAGTTCCACTTCGAAATATAATATATGAAAAAATAAAGATAGCAGGATCTCTTACTGATTCTGAATTATCAAAAGCTCTAATCAAGGCAGGAATTTCAATACCAGAAGACGAGTTTAACAAGATACTTCTCAATTTAGAAATTTATGGCATGATAAAAGTAACATGGCTTACCAAGGATGAACGTAGAATAGAGATATCCGAAAAAGTAGAAGATGAAGACGAGATAGAAAGACAAAACATGGAGAACCTGGAAAAAGAATACGAGTCTGGCTTTCCAGGTGTTGGCCAGCAAGAAGAAGACATCCAAGAATAGATCATTTCACATTCAAACTTTCCACAGTTTCAAACCCAATGATTCAGATCATTTTTTCCTAATCAGTCAATAAAGAATCGGTCAGTCATTCAGGAACAATGTTAATCAACATATTATAATCCCCAAATCAGAGCTTTTGTTGTAAACATGAGTCAAGCCATACTAAGCGACAAGAAAATGTTCATACTATCAATTGTAGCTGCTGCAACAACTGTAATTGCAGGAATATTACACTTGCAAATGGTTCCAAGAACATTATCGGAAAGTTTAGCTGAAGGAATATTCTTTCTGATTGGAGGATTATTACAAATTTTCTGGGCAGTTCCAGTCATTAAACGATGGGGCAGAACATGGCAAATCATAGGAATTGTGGGAACTGTAGTATTGATGGCGTTATGGTATGCAAATAGATTACATTTGATCCCAGAAGGAGGTATGTCTGAAGGCGGTCCACAGAGTCACCAGCCAGGGCAATTTCCAAGAGGAAATATGACAGAAGGAGAATTCCCAAGAGCAGGTGGTGCTCCAAGAGGAATGGGGATGCAAATTGGGAGAATTTTACCAACAGTTGAGATCTTGCAGATTGCATTTATCGGATTATACATAACGCTGAGCATAATGATCTCCAAAAAGAAAACAGAGTCAAAACCAGCCTAATTTTTTCACAACATAGAATAATTTTTTTAAGACAATCTATTTGCCAAGCTCTTTCATGTTGGCCTCAAGAATCACCAGTCTTCTTTGTGCAACATCCATGACACGCTTTAAAACATCAATCTCATCACTGTTTTGCTTTCCCATCTCATTTATGCTGTCAAATAAAACTTTGGCCTCGTTTGTCAATCCATCGTCCATCTTGTCGATCCTAGATACAAGACGAGCATGATCATCTTCTAACTTTTTTACCCTATTGCTTGTCTCATCTATTTTTTTATTGACCATTTCAATTTCATCATGAATTGACGTCAAGTCTTCTTCGACTTTGTTTGATGATGACGAACGAAATCTATCCATCCCTGGCATTTTTGGACCCACGATTAAAGATATGCCAAGTTCCTAGTTAAGGATATAGCAAGTGAATGATACTTTTGTAGAAACGGTGGTTCAAGATTTACCCTAGTTGTAATACAGAACTTTTATGATAAATGATTTGATTTATCCACCATGTTTTGAATTGTTTTCTCCATGACAAGCATGTCAGTTGTTTTGTGCATTGAACAGTTAACTCCATTGTCTTGCAATATCTTTAACTCACCTTCTGAAATATCGCCTGCTGAAAACACAAGTATTTTATTTTCTTTTATTTTGCCTGTCTGTATAAGGGATTTAACAATATCATAACCTGAAAATTTTGGCATCATAATATCTAGCAATATAGCATCAAACGTTTGTTCTAAAATCATGGCCAATCCTTCTCTTCCATCGTTTGAGACTAGACATTCATGTCCGCGAGAATTCAGATATTCCCCAATCATGTTTGTAATCGTTCTATCATTATCTATTGCTAGAATTCTCAATTACATACAAACAAATCAAGCATCCTAAATAATTGTAGGGTTCAAGGAATACGTCTAGTGTTTAAATTATAATCCGTATTGAAATTATTTTATTACCGGAAAGTGAAATGCGGCATCAAGTGCAATTGCCACAAATATTATTGTGAGATATGGTGCAGTCACCTTGTATGCCTTCCAGGCAAATTCCGAAGTCGGAGTCTTTGTTAATTTGTAATGATATACTAGCATCAAACCTCCTGACACCAGAGCTGTTGTTAAATATACATAACCCAATCCAAATGCCACAAGCATAATAGAATATGGTAACAAGATAGCAGTGTTAAGTAAAATATACTTGGAAGTTTTTTGCATTCCAATTAGTACTGGAAGCATTGGAACTTTGGCAGTTGTATATTCTTCTTTCATCTTCATTGCAAGACACCAAAAGTGAGATGGTGTCCAGACAAAGACTAGAATGCCTACCAATGCACCTAGAATATCCATAGAGCCCGTTGCTGCAGCCCATCCCGCCATGGCTGCACAGCTGCCTGCAAATCCCCCGATTATAATATTGGACCAGTTACTGCGCTTGAGCCATGCAGTATAGATTATCACATAGAAAAATATCCCCAAAGCAATGAAAAATGTTGATACTGGATTTAGTGTAAACCATGCAAATATGACAGAGATGCAACTTACTGCCAAACCATAGATCAAAACATTGCGTGCTGACATTCTTCCTGAAGGAATTGGTCTAGTACTGGTGCGTTTCATTAACGGATCAATGTCTCTGTCATAATAGTGATTTAGAGCACTTGATCCAGCAGATGAGAGTGCACCTGCTATTATGAGATCAAGAAATGTAGTATAGTTCAGAGGTGCATGCATTATCAGTATGCTTGCAGCATACATCGAGGTAATTGCTGTAATAACAAGTAAAACTATGATTCTAGGTTTTGATATTTCGAGTACTTCCTTTAATCCCACGGATCTTGGGCAATTTGTAGGGAATTTAATTTCTTCGAAGATTCCCCCCCTCACATCAGTTCAAAAGAATTAAGTATTACACATCGTGAAACTACCTCAAATGAGTGACTGGGACCTAATGATGCCAGGAATGGGACTATCGGCAATAGGTCTTGCAGGTGTTATTTTATCATACATGGGCATTGCCAACACATTCCTTACAGGAATGCAGGCATTGTCAGGATTGACGTTGTTTATCGGTTTGGTATTTTTATCAGCTGGAATGCTAAGTGGTGGAATATCAACTAGCGGACGTGCCAAGGCAACTACTCTTGTAATCTTTGGCATAGCTGGATCGGTTGGAGCATATGCCATCAGTTTGAATAAAGTGATTACATCATTGCCATTATTTGTCGGAATACTAATCATGATAATTATTCCAACTATTGTAATTGGATTTGCAGCGATGAAGACTCCAAAATACTTTAAACCAATTGCAGTAATATTTGTATTAGCATCTTTGACTGCAATTACATCATATACAGTATTTGGGTTTGTCGGACCTGGAGCTCAATTTTCATTTCATACTCCAGGAAATAATGTAACACAAGCGGTAGTGCCCAATGCTACATCCTCCACTGCTCCAGTTGTTACAATTAATATTCCGCTCAACTCATCTCAGCAAGGAAGTCCAAACTTTACCCCTGCGGTAGCTACGGTTCCCAAGGGCGACATAATAAAGTGGACAAATAATGATAAAGTACCGCACACCGTAACTAGTGCACCAGATGGTTCAGTATGGGATTCTGGAATAATAGCAGCTGGAAAATCATACCAGTTAGATACATCAAAACTTAATGCTACAGAATATGATTATCTTTGTACAGTACATCCGTTTATGACAGGAAAAATAATTATAACAGCTCCTTCCACTCCAGTATTTGCAAATGTAACAATATCGAAAGGCTCTGCAACACAAGCTGTGGGTCAGAAATATTTTGATCCTGCAGTAATTTCAGTAAAGACTGGAACTACTGTAGTCTGGACAAATACAGACAGTGTAGCACATACAGTAACCAGTGGAGATCCTAATGCTGGCCCATCAGGAGTATTTGATTCAAACTTGATAAAGCCTGGAAGTACATTTACCCACGAATTTGATTCGGTTGGAACAACGCCATACTTTTGCACAGTCCACCCATGGATGACTGGAAAAGTTACAGTAGGATGACAGTAAAGTCAATAGTTTTATCTAAAAATCAAATTGATATACTAAAACAGCATTCCCAAAAAAATTCTCCAAACGAGGCATGTGCCATATTATTTGGAAAGACAGATAATGACAATGTGTTAGTCAAGGAAGTTTTTCTTACAAAAAACATAGAAAACTCTCCAGTAAATTTCACAATATCACCTGAGGAACTAATACTTGCGTACGATACATCAGCGAGAGAAAATCTCGAGGTAAGTGCTATATTTCATTCACATCCAGCATCCATGACATATCCATCAACAACTGACAAGAAATACATGGAAATTAATCCAGTACCATGGATTATTTTTTCAAACATACATGACGAGTTTAAAGCATATATCTACGATTTGGATCTAGTACCAGTTCCGGTAAAGATTTTGTAATGTTACTTTTTGTGAACGTGTTTATGTCGTTCAAGGTGGTCCTTGTCTGTAAAAGTGGTATCACATTCTCTACATTTGAATTCGTGCTTGCCCCACATCGACAAGTATTGGGCAAACTAATCTAAAAGGCTTTAGCAAAGATGATCTGAGAGTTATTTTTTTACCATCAAGATTTATTGGAATTTTTACATCTTTTGATATAATTCTTCCAATTACATTCATAGGAGAATAGGGTTTGATTTCTCCTTTATTCCCAATTGGAGTAGTAGGTCCAAAGAATAGGCATACAGATTGTCCAGGAGGCCAATATGCAACATCAAGTAAATTTACTAGTAGAGGTTTTGAGTTTTCTTCTAGTACAATAACAGAGATTGGGTCAGTATACATTTCTTCTCCCCAGATATGTACACCGATAGAGAGTGGCAAATTTTCCAGCATTGCATTTACTGTCTTGGGTGCAATGGAATCATCAAGTTCAATCTCTAAAGATTTGGTTTGTGGAAGATCAATTGTTATTTTATACAGCATGTTAAAAACTCAGACAAGGGATGCCAGAGCACGTGTGACATCAGTTTTGCTTATTATTCCAGAGATCTTACCTGTCTCATCAAGCACACCCAAGGCGCTTACATTGTGATCAATCATGACTCTACATGCTTTTGCAAGGTCTTGATTGCTATTTATTGAAAATATTCCTCTTGTCATAATTTCACTTGCCAGCGTTATTGCTCCAAATCCTTCAGATGAGACAAAGCCTTTACTAATATGATCCGATAACGAATAATCATCTGAAAAATCCTCTACACCAAGTTCAAGTGCAATCCTAAAGAAATCTCTAAACGATATAACACCAAGGGGATTATCATGTTGATCTTTAGTGATTATTCTTGAGATTTTATGCTCAAGCATCTTTGCCATAACTCGTGTTAGTGAAGCAGTGTCATGCACTGTAAATACATGATCAGTCATATAGTCTGCAACCGTGTATTTTTTTGCATGATGTACGGAATAGAATTTTGTAAGATCAGTCTTTGTAAATATTCCTTCAAGGTTATTTTCAGTTCCTACTGCAAGGGAGGCTAATGTTTTTTTCAATCATCTTCTTTGCACAGGATACGACTGGTGTGGTGCCATCTGTGTATGCCAATCCTTTCATTATTTGGCTAAGCGGTATTCTGTCAAGACTTTGATTTGATTTTTCTGTAAACAAGAAAAAGCCAACATCTTTTTCTGTTACAATACCAACAGATTTGTGTTCATTAGTTATCACAAGACGACTTTTGTTAAGATCAAGTAGTTTTGATATAACCTGTGAAACACTTGAATTCTCTGCAATAGACAGTGGTTTATGCATTAATTCTTTGGCAACAGTCATAGAAATATCTTGTAGTTGATATACATAAAAACTAGGGATTAATTATCAAGCCTGAAAATTACAAGATTTTTTATTTGTTAAAAATTTGAAATAAATTGAATAGAACTAGGATGAATTTTGTTGGGTGTAATTTTTGACGCGAGTAAAATATTAGAAAATCACATGTGTATGTGTTAGGTCGCCATGTTTTAGATTCGTATGCCTAGTGGTTTTAACTACCAACCATTACCGATAATTACCAATATGTATATAAGCAATTACCATTCATAGGTAATACATGAGTAAAACACTTGAACCAAAAGAGTTCAATACAGAATCAAAGGAAATCCACTCAGTATACAAGCATAGCGCAGACAGATTTTTTGATGAGGTAGAAAAATCAATACCACAATATCATCAATCAATAACAAATCTTCAGCGTTCATACATTGCAGCATGGAAAAAGGCAGTAGAATCTACCATATCCACTACTCAGGAATTTGCAACCAAATGTGGGATGAGCACAGGTGTTACATCAGCTATGGTAAAGATAGTAAATGGCACAACTGAAGAAATCATCAAGGCACAGGTACTACAAAATAAAGCAATACTGACTGCAATCGATGCTACTCAGCAATCAATCAATACATTCAACGAGAATGCAAAATTGTTCACTGGGCTAGACCAAGGCATAATGCAATATTGGGTTCAAGCATGCACCCCTACACGAAACTAGTGTAAAGGAGCTTTTATTTTTATTTTGAATAATTACATTAGAAGACTTATTTTAACAATGATCAAACAAATATGAAATAAGTGAAGGCGCGTGTAATTTTTTAAACTTGTGGTTTTTTTGCAAGAAGTTGTGATAGCGAATTAGATATATTTTTTCTGATATTCTTGTCATACATATCCGGTATTATGTTATCATACCGTATTTTTTTTTCAGGAATAGTTTTGGCGATAGCTTGGGCTGTTGCAATCAACAAATCAGTTGTTATCTTTTTTATTTTCTTATCCAGTATAACTCTCATTAGATGGGGAAATACCAGTGCGTTATTGACCTTATTAGGATAGAGATAACTTCCAGTTGCGACGATTTTAGCACCAGATGCCTTGGCAATCTCGGGTTTTACTTCTGGATTAGGATTTGTCAGTGCAAAAATTATTGAATCTTTATTCATTCTTTTGATAATTCTGTCATTTAGTAGATTCTTTTTTCCCGAAACTCCAATAAACACATCTGCGTTTTTCATTACATCAAAAAGATCACCTTTTTCTATTTTTGGGTTGGAGATTTCTGCCAACTCATGCTTGTATTTGTTCATGCCTTTTGTCCTTCCTTTGTAAATTGCCCCTTCAGAGTCTGTAACGACAATATTTCTACAACCAGCTGCAATAACCAACTTTGTTATTCCATAACCTGCAGAACCTGCACCAGCAATAACTATTTTTATTGATTGCAATTGCTTGTTAACAAGTTTTAGGGAATTCAAGAGTGCTGCAAGGGCAACAACAGATGTACCATGTCTATCATCATGAAATACAGGTATTGAAAGAGAATTTTCTAATTCTTCTGAGATTTCTAAAACTTTGGGTGATTCGATATCTTCAAGATTTATTGCACCAAAGACAGGTTCAATGGCTTTAATCGTGGAAATTATTTTCTCCTTATTAGTTTCATTCAAGCATATGGGAAATGCGCTTATGCCACCAAACTCTCTGTACAAGACTGCTTTTCCCTCCATGACTGGCAGAGCTGCATATGGGCCAATATTTCCCAGTCCGAGAATTCTTGTACCATCTGTAACTATGGCCACATTGTTTCCTTTGGAAGTAAACTCATATTTTTTTTCAGGATGAGAGTAAATTTCATCACAAACGGCAGCAACACCTGGCGTATAAATTAATTTTATCTGATTGCGCCTAAGTTTTTTAATCTTTCCTGTAACAATAATTTTGCCCTTGAGTAATTTATGAAGCGCGATTGCTTTTTTGGCATTATCGTCTAAAACCATGAAATAGATCTAATCTAGACCTTTGTAAGCTTTCTAGTCATATAGTTAGCCCCCAACCAAGAGAAAATACTGACAATAGAATCAGCAGGAGAATGTAAAAAATGGCATGGTTTTAAAAAAAGTCTTCAATAAAAAGTCTCGAATATGCCCACTTGGCATATTTAAAAAACAATGATCGCTCCTTGGAAGGTGTAACTTTGATCTATCATATGTCTGAACTATCTAACTTTGAACCTCTAAATAGAACTATTTCAGAGTACAGATATGGAAATTCACGTGTATGATACATACGTAGAGGCAAAGGACGGCCACACGATGCATTTTGACGTCATTACTAGTCAGAAGGATCATGTAAAAGCAATCCAGTATGCAAAGGAATGGCTCAAGACAGTCGGAGAAGCCGATTCAAAGGTATCAACTGAGGAATGTCAGTTCTGTCACTCACAAGGTGCACCAGAACCCATTGCAAATGAGATCCAAAAGAAAGGCTATTTCATCCAAAAGATGGAAGGCTGCCCGTAAAGATATCCACTCGATTTTTTAATCCAATCACTATTTTTAAAAACACTATTAGTGTCATGCATGTCATATCATTCCATGACAAAAAAGGATCAAGTACAGTAGACTTTCAATTGAAGGAGACATTCAGACAAGATGGATATGTGGCTGCTTTGAGACAGTAGATGGCTTTTTTCAAATTTTGCCCTCAGCATAAAGAAACAATGAAGCAAACCATAGAATCTCAGATAGACAAGCTTGACATGACTACAGTAGTAGAAGAGAAATAATTTCAAATCATTTTCTTTTAGAATATGGCTTGAATGTAACACCAGCAAGCCCACGTCGAACCATTTTGTTAAATATCTTACCATGACTAAGATATGGAAATCTCATGTGGATCAGTTCATGGACTATTGTATTTTCAAGCACTTTTTCATCTGGAATCTTTCTTACGTTGATAAAGACAACATTGTCCATGATATAAGACACGCCAAGATACTTGTAAGCCGATGTCCTTCTACCTTCAGTTACACTCTTTGGCATTTCTAGCACCTCCTTTGTTGTCAGCAACATCTTTGGCTCTGATATACTAAATCTTGCACAGTAGATTCCTACTTTTTCTAGTATCTTAAAACGAAGATCAGAGTCTAACTTCACAGAATGAAATATCAAGAGATCCCAAGTTTAATGCATATTGTCAAAATGTATGCCAGTGATTGTGTAATTTTTTATTTTTACCACTTTAGTGGTAAGTAGGGTCAGAAATCCGTTAGTTTAATCACAAATCATACAGCCACCGTCTCCTCATTCCCCACTAACTCATAGAGAACATTATGGACCTAGCTCTATTTCTTACCTCCTCTGTTACAGGTACAATGACCAATCCTTCATTTGGTTGACCATACAAAATTACAGAATTTTCAGGTGCATATACTGCAACTGGAAGTACAAGCAAGTCCTCTTCTCCAGATACAATAATTCTAACGGGTTGTGCCATACCAAATGCTTTTTGAATTACAGATATGCTCTCTTGAGTTATTTCTGCTGCAGGGTTTGTACAGGTAAGAATTGTCTTGGCTGTTCCCTCGGGTAAATCCCTCTTACTCCTTTTTTCTATCGAGTCTACAATCTGCAATACAGGATTAAAGCCAAATTTTATCATTTTTTCAGTAGTGGCGTCACCTACAGTGATTATAAAAGAACCCAATGGAATATTTTTTGAAATATTGATTCTCGTAGCATCAGAGTCTAATAGTAAAATGCCTAATGGTTTTTTCAATTGCTCACGTAAATTTTCAGGCAGACGCATAATTTTCTTTTGTTTTCAACTATTTTTATGTAGCTACTTCAGCCTTTAGTTCTTCACTTATCTGAGACGCAAGTACACTACATTTGGCAGCCACATTCTTTGCTACAATCATAAAAGATTGAGACATGCTAGAATTTGGATCAGTTACAAGTACTGGTTTTCCACTGTCAGAGCCCTCCATTATACCAGGATTAAGCGGAATCTCTCCCAAGAATGCTAGATTATGCGTTTCACTCATTCTTTTTGCCCCCTCTTTTCCAAAGATGTAATGTTTTTCAGTACATTTTGTGCATATGAAATAACTCATGTTTTCTATTACACCCATGATTGGTATGTTTAATTTTTGGAACATTCCAAATGCCTTGACTGCAATATTACTTGCAACTTCTTGTGGAGTTGTAACAACAACTATCCCAGTGATTGGTATGGTCTGTGCAAGTGTCAGCGGTATATCCCCTGTCCCGGGTGGTAGGTCCACTATAAGATAATCAAGATCAGTCCAGTTGGTATCAACTAGAAATTGTTTCAAGATTCCAGAAATTATGGGACCACGATAAATTGCGGCCTGATGTGCCTGCTCTGCAAAGAAGCCAAATGATACAACTTTGATCCCGTGTGATTCTGCGGGCTGTAATTTATTATTGTCAACTTCCATAGAAGCCTTACCCATTCCAAGCATTAGTGGAACACTTGGTCCATAGATATCAGCATCAAGCAATCCAACCTTTGCACCGGTCTGGGCCAATGCAAGTGCCAAGTTTACAGATACAGTAGTTTTTCCTACTCCACCTTTACCACTTGCAACACCGATGATATTTTTTACAGTTGGTAGCATTTGATCTACACTAAGGGATCGTCCTTCCATGACTTTGGCAGTAACCTTAAGATCAAGTTTTGAAACTTCTTTTATCGTAGCAATTGCAGTTCGGACATCTTGTTCTATTTCATCATTAAAGGGACAAGCAGGAGTAGTAAGTTCAAGTGTGAATTTTAGATCATTTCCGTTTATCTCAATGTCTTTAATCATACCCATGGAGACTATGCTCTTTTTTAGATCGGGGTCAATTACAGTACTAAGAGTAGTAAGGACTTGATCAACTGAGACCATAAAGTAAAAAATCACGAATACGATATTTAAACATAGGCGAAAATCATATCCAAAGATTCATAAATTCAAATTTTATGTAATTTTTTGATTGTTTTCTATATCAACCCTTACTGATGTAGTTAGGATACCGCCTAAACTATTTGGGGAATCGCTAAAAAAAGCAGCTATTACAATTTTAAGAGAAAAATATGAGAGTATGATAAATCCAGAACTTGGTTATGTCATCATGATACTTGAAACCAAGGTAGAAAAAATGGGCAAGGTAATTGCCGGAGACGGAGGAACATATCACAGAGTAGAATTTACCGCATTAACATTTTCACCAAAACTCCAAGAAATTGTACGTGGAGAAATTGTCGAGATTACAGACTTTGGAGCATTTGTCAGAATTGGTGCAACAGATGCATTGTTGCACTTGTCACAAATTATGGACGACTATCTCAAAAGCGATGTCAAGTCTGGCATGATCCTTGCAAACCAGAGTGGAAGAACAATGAAGATTGGAACTACACTTCGCGCAAGAATTACGGCAGTATCAATTGGCAAGACAGCAGCTATGAAAGTTGGAATCACATGCAGACAACCATTCTTGGGCGCAGATGAATGGATTGAAGAAGAAATAAAGAAAGCAAAAGCACCAGCAGCTGCAGCTACAAAGACACCATCTGCTGCAGCTACGGACAAGCCCAAAAAGACAGCGGAGAAAAAATGATAAGAAATGGTTAGAGAGTTGGCATGTCGCAAGTGTAAATTTGTAACAGTAGGTAAAGTATGTCCCATATGCAAATCATCTGATCTGAGTCCAGACTGGAGTAGTTCAGTCCTGGTTGTAGACCCAACAAATTCTGTTGTTGCCAAATCTTTAGGAATTAAAGAAAAAGGCAAGTATGCACTCAAGGTAACCTAGGTTGCAACCAAGCGCAAAAAAATATCTAGAAAGTTTTCTTGCTGAGGATATTGGAAGTGGTGATATTACCAGTAGATTACTTCCAAGAAAAAAAATTGTTGCAACTATAATATCTCGTGAGAACGGCATTGTGGCAGGCGTACAATATGCAAAAGAGATATTCCAATCAAGAAATTGCAAAGTTACAACACATAGAAAAGATGGACAATCAGTTGTTCCCAAATCAAAAGATAATCACAATATCTGGCGAGGCATATTCAATATTCTCATGTGAGAGGACTGCACTGAATCTAATGTCAAGGATGAGTGGAATTGCTACCCAGGTAAACGCATATGCAAAAAAGATTCGTGCCGCAAACCCCAAAGTTGGGCTCTACTCAACAAGAAAGACCGCACCAGGTCTTAGAATATTTGACAAAGACGCAGTAGTAATTGGAGGAGGCCACAGACACAGAATGGCCCTTGATCAAATGGTCATGATAAAGGACAATCACATTGCAGCGACAGACTCACTTTTAGATTTGATAAGACATGCAAAACAAAAACACAAGAAAATCGAGGTCGAGGTGGAAAGCTTGCATCATGCAATAATGGCAGCAAGAGAGGGCGTAGATATAATCATGCTTGACAACATGTCTCCATCACAGATTAAAAACATAATAAAAAAATTAAAGCAACTAAACTTACGAAATAAAGTAAAGATTGAAGCATCCGGTGGAATAAATCATTCAAACGTCACACAATATGCAAGATCAGGTGTGGACATGATATCCATTGGAAAACTGACAAGTTCAGTCTCAGGCCTTGATCTAAGCCTTGAAGTTAATTGATTGCAAGCATGCGTTCTATTGCAACCTGGGCCTTGTCTGCAATATTCTTTGGAACCTTTACCTGATACTTTTCTTCTTTTAATGAGGCATGCACCTTATCCAGAGTTATCATCTTCATGTATTTGCATACAGCAGTTTCAGACATTGGGATGAATTGTTTATCAGGATTGAGTTTTTTCATTCTGTACAATATGCCAGTCTCTGTTGCTACAACAAATTGTTTTGATGCAGAGTTTTTAGCATGATTCATCATTCCTTCAGTAGATAAAACTTGGACTTGTCTTGAACCATAATCCCCTGATGCAATATCATACATCACTGAAGAGGTGCAACTGCATTCGGGATGAACTAAAAACTCTGCATTTGCATACTCGTTGAGTTTTTGTTGTACATCCTGTGATCTTATTCCAGCATGAACATGGCATTCTCCTGCCCAGATGAACATGTTATGACGGTTTGTCATCTTTGCAACATAAGAGCCCAAGAACATATCTGGCAAGAACAAGATCTCCTTGTCTTCAGGAATTGATTTTACAACATTTACAGCATTAGAGGAAGTGCAACAGTAATCAAGCTCGGCCTTTACTTCTGCAGATGTATTTACATAGCCTACTGCAATTGCTCCTGGGTGCTCTGACTTCCATTTTCTCAATTCGTCTGCATTTATCGTTTCAGCCAGAGAACATCCAGCTCGCAAGATCTGGAATCAAGACCTTTTTGTTTGGACAAGTCATTGCTGCGGTCTCTGCCATAAAATGAACTCCACAAAATAGAATGGTCTTGTAGTCAGTGTTTGCGGCTTGTCTTGAGAGACCTAGCGAGTCTCCCACATAATCTGCTACATCCTGTACTTCAGGTAATTGATAATTATGAGCAAGAATGAGAACGTTCTTTTCTTTTTTTAGTCGTAATATCTCAGATTTGATATCCATTGCAGAATAGTGTAGCAATGATTCGTCTTTAAAGGGTCATGATATTGACAAATTTATTGCCGCATGGAACAATTGTGGCAAAATTTACCATTTATGCACCCACATTTAGAGTAGTGCCGCAAATCTTTCGTGAGGCACTCTATTGCAGACAAAGTAGCAAGTCTACTTGTTTTAGGGTTACTGAGACTAGGTACATTTTCCACCTTTACTAAAAATTTGCCAAACTTTCCTTGGGCTTGTATCTCATGAGTGTTCTTGTCAGTAGTAGGGTCTGCAACTATTCTTACTCTTGTCTTTTCACTACCAATGCCTACAAGGCTTAGAAGTGCAGCCACATTGATGTTTGCAGGAAATAGTCTTACTGCCTCTTGTGCATTTCCTTCGTATATTGTAGTGATTGTTTTTATTTCATCAAGATTAATTTTTGAGGTTTCAAAGAATTTTGCACCCTTCAACGCTTTTGGGTTTTTTGTAGTCACAAGAACTACAGATTCCAATTCGTCCTGTACTGCTCTAATACCATCGAGTCCAATTATTGCTCCAGATGGAAGATAGACTCGTTTGTTGAAATCCTTACAACCGTCCATTACAATATCAAATATAGTTTCATCCAAAAGAGCACCTGCACTCATTATCATTACATCTTTCCTATTCTGAAGTATACTCAGTACATTATCTCGCACTGCATCTTGTGATGCAGCCTCAATTATCAGATCAACTGGAGAAGCTGCAAGCAATCCAACATTTTCTGTTATAATAGGCTTGTTTTCCAATTTGTCAACTAGTTTCTGTGAATTTTCTTTTGAGAAATCATATACATGAGTAAGTTTTGCAGAGATTTTTTCAGAGTCGATTGCAAGTGCAATCTCTGTTCCAATTGCGCCACATCCAAGTAGTCCTACTCTTTTCAATACAAATTTCTCAAGTACTTGTCCTTGTTAAATCTGTTATTAGACAACCATGGTGTTTAACAGAATATTGAATTATCTTAACCCACATATATCATCAGAGTAATTTGGAAAAACAAGAATCTACACTAATGGAAAAAGTCCTATTCAAGATAGCAAAACAGTGGATTGCTGGTGATACTATGGAAGAAGCCCTCAAGTCAGCACGTCAGGCAAACAGAAATGGAATGGGTGCAATTTTGAACAAGTTAGGCGAGCACATGACATCAAAGGCTCAAGTAAGTCAAACAGTTTCAGATTATCTCACACTTGTCTCAAACTTGCGCAGATCAAAGATTTCTGGAGGATTATCAATAAAACCAACTCAGGTAGGCCTATCTATCAATACAAAAGAGTGCCTTGAGAACCTTGATAAAATAATAGAAAAAGCATTGCAATCCCAGTCTTTTGTCTGGATAGACATGGAGTCCTCAGAGCATACTGATGTCACTTTCAAAATATACCTGAATCTTTTTGAAAAATATGAGCGATTAGGAGTTGTCATTCAATCAAACCTCAAACGTACTCAAGATGACCTGAAAATGCTTCTAGAAAAGGGCGCCAAGATTCGCCTAGTAAAAGGCGCATATCATGAAACTCCAAAGAATGCATACAGGACAAGACATGAGGTGGATGAAAATTACAAAAAATTGATGCTAACTTTATTTGAACAAGGAAACGAATTTGCAATAGCAACACATGATTCCAAGTTAATTGATCTTGCCATAAATTTGTCAAAAAAACATGAAAAAAAGTTTGAGTTTCAAATGCTAAAAGGAATACGAGATGAGATAAAACCTATTTTGGTAAAAAGCGGATTTTTGGTGTCAGAGTATATTCCATATGGTACAAACTGGCTACCTTATTCCATAAGAAGACTACGAGAAAGAAAGAGAAACATATTATTACTTGGAAGTTCGTTTATTCACTCACATCGAGTCTGAGTTTGTTCTCGTAGAAACTGTAAGAGATAATATACACCACCTGCTCCTTTTCCAGATATTCCAGATTCTTTCCACCCAACAAACGGTTGTGCCCCAACCATAGCACCAGTGGTTGCACTAGCTGCCCTATTTGCATATGTAACTCCCGCCTCAATTTTTTCAAAGAACTTTTCAATCTCGTTTTTGTCTTGACTGAAAACTCCAGCAGTTAGTCCATAGTTACTTTTGTTTGCAAGTGCAAGTGCTTCATCAAATGTATCAAACTCTTCGACACAGAGAAACGGTAAGAATAATTCTTCTCGTATCAGTTCGTGATCTTTTGGAAGATTTGTAACAATTGTAGGTGCTACAAAATTTCCATCTTGGTGTAACGCATCAGAGAGTCATAGAACCTCCGCAGAGTATTCTGCCGTCTTTTTTAGCAAGTTCGGATGATTTTTGATATTTTTTTACCGCTTCATCGTTTATGACTGGCCCAATGTAGACATCTTTTTCCCATGGTTTTCCAATCTTTAGTGCACTTGTCTTTGCAACCAGTCTTTCTAAAAACTTGTTTGCAATTGATTTTTGCACATAGACTCTAGAACATGCACTGCATTTTTGTCCATCATATCCAAATGCTGCTCTTAGAACACCATCTGATGCTTTTTCAATGTCTGCAGTTGCAGATATGATTGCAGGATTTTTCCCTCCCATCTCAGAGATAAACGGGCGAGGTTTAACAGTAGCAAATGTAGCATAGCCCCTCATGCCTACATCCTTTGAGCCAGTAAAAGCAATACCATCAACTAGAGGACTCTCAAGTATTGTTTTTCCAACGATTTCTCCAGAACCTGTTACAAAGTTAATTGCGGACGGCGGAAGTTTGTGATATATTGATTCAACAAACTTGAATGCAGATATGGGTGCATCACTTGATGGTTTTAGAACAGTTGTATTTCCAGTAATTAGAGCCCCCGATGTCATGCCAATTGCAATTGCAGATGGAAAATTAAATGGAGATATGATTCCCCAAACTCCATATGGTTTGAGAACGCTGCTTGTCTTTTCACCTGCCGTTGCATTTTTTGTCTCCTTTGAAAATCCAGCATTAATCTCGAGTTGTTCGGCATAGAATCTCATAAAGTCAATGGACTCATCCAAGTCTCCCATTGATTCTAGTCTGTTCTTTCCATTCTCAAAGCAAAGAATTGCAGCAAGGCTGAATTTATTTGCAGAAAACATATCAGCGACCTCTCGGAATATCTGGACTCTTTTTTGATACGGGGTAAGCGACCAGTCATGAAATGACTCCTTTGCAGATTCAATTGCATGTAGCGCATCTTCTTTTGTTCCCATGGGAAAGTGTCCTAGGATCAAATTCTTGTCAGCAGGTGATCTTACTTGGAATTTATTATCAGAAAATATCTCTTTACCACCTATAATCATAGGATAACTTTTTCCAAAGTCTTTTTGTACTTCATCTATAGCATTATCAAACTTTTTATGAAATTCATCAGTAGAATTATTATCTACAAATCTTCCCCACGTCCTTTCGTTTTCAAACATGATATAATTACCATTTACTGCCATTAATTAGTTCGCTAAAAGTTGATTTTGTATCAACTGGAGGACAAACATAATTCAAACGAGAAACATTTTATCCGTGGAGACAAAGGTGTCTTATGCTCAATACGGTATATCGTGATGCAATTAAGAAACGAGAAGAGGCACGATCTATCTTCAAAGGTGAGAAATTTGATCAAATTATTAAAACAGCCAAGGAAAATTGGCTAGAATATACCCCCCAGAAAAAGGACTCGGACATAGCAGGAATAGACAGCAGTTATAACAGTACAAAATTTCAAGGACTGGAATTATGGGTAGTAACTGGAGTATCGATAAAATCAGACGGTCAGATAATAACAGAGACCCACAATCAGGGATTAGGGCAGCCAACACCTGAGCTTGAGACGCAGGCAAGCAGAATGGAAGTAGAAGCTTGTGTCAACTCTGTTGACAAGGCAGAACTTGTAATTTTAGATGGTTCGTTATATTCACAGTTTCTTACAAGACAGGCCTCACTTGGAAGTTCAATCACTACCGCAATAAAAAAGAGAAACAATGTAATTTTCATATCAAAGACATCATCTGCTAGAAAACTATTTTGGAAAACTTGGCTCAGTTGCAGGAGATATTTTTTATTACAACCACGCAGTCAAGACGACCAGGCTTTAGCAAGATATTTGTAGATAACAGTTTGGGACCTGGCAAAGTGGTGTCATATGTTTATGCAAGACTAAGAGATTCTACACCTTTAATCAAGATTGAACTGTTAGGATCTAGATCATAATGAAAATGAAATAAAATTATTACTTGACATGATAACAAAAAATAGTGTAGGCGGATATCCATATTCATTAAAACTTGCACATGAGAATTGTAAGATAACCAATTCGGATCTGGCAAGACTTGTTAGTCTATATGGACTTGGAAACGAAGTAGGTTCTAGAGAGGTATTGAATTGACAATAGGTGTAGTAATTGGAGAATCAAGACCGACTGATGTTACGGCACAATCATCAAAGCCACTTTCGGTTGGAGAATATGTAATAATTGATTCACAGGACGGCAGGATTTTAGGCCTTGTTGAAAAATCAATGATATCAAGTGAGGCACTGACAGATGTTCGGAATTTTGACGAAGCTGTAGAAAGCAAAGAAGTTGCAGATATCAATTCAAGAGATAAAAATTACAAGGTAAAAATTGGAATACTTGGATTTTTAGATAAATTACAAAAAGGACAGATGATTTTACCTGCAGTTCCCCCACTACCAGGAACTTCGATTATCGAGGCCACACAGAAGGATTTAGGCACGATATTTGGCCCTACAACAAGTGAGTGGATTAGAATTGGCTCTCTTTTAAGAAATTCAACTATCGAGGCCAAGATAAATATCAACAAAATTGTATCAAGGCATTTAGCCATATTCGCTATGACAGGCATGGGAAAGAGCAATCTTGTTTCCCTAATTGCAAGACATATCGGATCATTAAACGGTACACTGATTATTTTTGACTATCATAATGACTACGAAAGTCTTGATGTCTCCAAGATAAATTACATGATGGCAAAGATAAATCCCAGACTATTGCCTGCAGACAAGCTGACTGAAGTAATAGAACTTAGAGAAAATGCAGACAAGCAACAAAGAGTATTACGTGAATCACTTACAGAATCAGTAAAACAGTCAAAGGATTTCTGGCAATCATTAGAAGATAGTGTATCATCACATGGACGAACAACAAAGGGCTATGCAGATAGTGCAAGTAGAGTATTAGATAAAATAGATGATGCAAAACACAGATTTTCAGACATCCTTGATCCCGATTGTGGAGATCCAGTAGACTTGATCAAGGAAGGTAGAGTAAATGTTTTGAACATATCTGAGCTCAGTGAACGACAAGCAAATGCTGGACTATCATATTATTTACAAGAATTATTACAACAAAGAAAAGATGCAGTATGGGAAAGAAAAGGCAAGTCGTCACATAAAAGAATCAACAAGTTTCTTGCTCCAATATTTGTAATAATAGAAGAAGCCCATGTCTTTATTCCAAAGGGTGAGCATACAGATACAAAGTATTGGGCATCAAAAGTAGCAAGAGAGGGCCGTAAATTTGGAATTGGCCTTGGTGTTGTTTCTCAGAGACCAAGAAATATTGATCCCAATGTACTAAGTCAGATGGGATCTCTTGCAATAATGAAGATAGTTCAAGATGACGATCAACAACAGATTGCATCTGCAGCAGAATCACTAAGTAAGGATCTGCTCTCACAGCTCTCATCGTTAAATATCGGAGATGCCGTATTGATTGGCCAATGGGTAAATCTACCTTCAATTGTACACGTAGATGAGGTAAAGAGTAAGAAATCAGGCTCAGATTTGGACGCAGTATCAGAATGGAGCCAGACAGACAAGTTCAAAGAGATTGCAAAGGAATCAACAAAATCCATGGTTCAAAAAGATTTACTGTCAGATTGAGATGATCTTTTCACATATCTCTGATACACATTTGGGTTTTGTTCAATACCACTCTGAAGAGCGTGAAAATGACGTATACTTGGCATTCAATGAGGCAATTGACACATCAATAAAAGATCATGTGGATTTTGTCATACTGGCAGGAGACATATTTCATGTCCCAAACCCAAGCGGAAAGGCAATTGTTGTTTTAGCAAATGCACTAAAGCGTTTGAGACAAAAAAACATAGATTCTTTTTTCATCCTAGGTGATCATGATATCAGCAGGATAAGAGCAACCCCCGTTCCTTTTGTATACCACAATTTAGATTTTTCAAAATATATCGGAGACGGAAAGCCAGTAATTTACAAAGATGTATTGATTGCAGGATTTGACAAACGCAGAAAGACAGAGATTGAAACATTTGAAGAAGATTTTGCAAGAGTTGATGCAGAGGCCAAAAAACATCAGGGACATAAAATATTGGTTTTGCATCAAGGAATTTCAGAGATAAACAAATTTGCAGCTGAACTAAACTCTACAGATCTTCCAAAGAATTTCACATATTATGCAATGGGTCATCTTCATGATCAAGATTTGAAACGATTCTCGCATTTAGGAGGACCATTAGCATATCCAGGGTCAATCGAACTTACATCAAGTGAGGGAATAAAAGAGACACAAAAGGGATTCTACCAAGTAGATATTTCAAAATCAGAAGCCATACCAACATGGATAAAACTGGACATCAGACCCCAGATGTCTATAAAAACTTCAATGAAGGACATCTCAAATGATGTAAGTGTACTTGCTGAAAAAATCAAATCATATACAAGAAAACCAATCATAGAATTAAAAATCGTAGGGGATATAGAGCCTGGACTGGTTCAATCTCAACTCTCAAAGTTGACAGATCTTACACTACGTTGTCTTTGGAAACATATCTCTACGGAGCAGTCAAGCGGTTCGGTCTTTACGGACAAGCCACTAAAAATAGAAGAAGAGATGCACAGGATTGCAAAAGAGATTTTAGGTTCTGAAGAGATGGCAAATTTTGCAATAGATGAACTCTTACCGTTATTATCAAGTGGAAACACTGACCAGGCAAGTCAAGCAGTAAGCGAAAATTTTGAGCGATTCAAGAGGAGGTTAAAAGATGCTACAGTCAGTTGAGCTAGTAAATTTCCTCTCCCATGTAAATACCAAACTAACATTTGATAGAGGAGTCACAGTTTTTGTTGGACCAAACGGTGCTGGAAAATCAAGCATCATAGATGCAATAACATTTGCATTATTTGGAGAGCATATAAGAAAATCAGTAAAGGGACTATTGCGAAGAGGAAGTAACCAATCATACGCCAAAGTAGAATTTTCTATAGGAAATAGACAGTTTGAAGCTGTTCGTAAAATAGATACCAAGGGAACAGTTGCCGCACAACTATATGAGAAAATAAACAGCGAACTTGTTCCACTTGCCGCAGGAGAAAGAAAACAATTTGGAGAATCAATGACAAAGACAATTGAATCTCTAATTGGATTAGACTTTGAAAAACTAAAGGTTGCATCCATTGTACAGCAAGGCGAACTACAAACAATAATTGAAGCAGACCCTAAAAAATTCAAGGAACTTGTCAATGCAATAATTGGCATAGACAAACTTGACATTGCTTATGAATTTATGAAAAAAACAATAGATGGTTTTAGAGAATCAGTCAAATTGAAATTAAGTTATGATGATACAAGTATCGATGTGCTTCAGGCAAAGATTGATTCCCTATCAAAAGAGATCACATCTTTTGAGCCACAAAAGAAGAGATTAGAATCAGAAAAGATAGTACAAGAACAGGAATTTATCACATTACAACAAAAGATAGAATCCGAAGCCCCAAAAGAGACTCAAGATTAAAGAGATTGAAAACAAAAAAGAAGATCTTCTCAGATATCTAAGAAATTCCATCGTATCAATAAAACGAGAACTTGTAGAAAAGGAGAAAAAACTTGCCGAGTGCTCGAACAGCTTGCCAGTTTTATCATTTAGGTCACAAGTAGAATTTGAGATAAAATATGCCCAGTCAGAGATTGACAGGATTCGCATCGAATCAAAAGAAGCAGGAGAAAAAATAGCAATGATACGAGGCCAACAAGATATTGCAAACAGGCTACATCTTGTCGATGGTAAGTGTCCTGTTTGTGACTCTAAGGTGGACAATCTTAATCCATTGTTTGATGAAGAACATCTTCGAGTAGAACTTGATACACTAAAAAAGAAAACTGAATCGTATTCAAAAGATGATTCCATATTTCAAAATAAAAAGAGAGAACTTGATTTAAAATTACAACAAATTGTAAAGGCAGAAGGCATCCTATCTTTAAACAACATAAAAAACCAAGATGATTTGGCCACACTCAAAGAACAGGTAGCAAAACTACAGGGCAATATCAAGGACATTCCACTTGAAGTAAGTACTGGAAACCTTATGCAGTATGCAATTGATGATTATTCGACAGATACCATCAAGGATATAGCGATTCTAGTCCAAGAGACGCAAGATTTTGATATCAATAATTTTAGAAATCTCAAATTAAAACTAGAACAACAACGTAAAGTCCTCAGTACATTAGACCAAGACATTGGCTCAGTCAATACAAAGATAACATTATACAAAGAAGAATCACAGAAAATTTCTAAAATATTAATTGAATTACAAGATGTAAAACATTATGTATCAAGTCTTGATACAATTCGAAGCCAGATCTACAATAGAGATGGTCCCGTTGCCTCAAGTCTTCGCTCGTGGGCATTGAGCATGATATCTCAAAAGGCTTCAGAGTATCTTTCGACATTTAATGTCAAGATTCAAAGAATATCACTTGAAGATAAGGTAAGAGATATTGGAATTACATGTTACGCAGGAAATTCCGAATTGGATTTAGAATCACTAAGTGGAGGAGAAAAGGTGAGTGTTGCGTTGGCACTTCGTCTTGGAATGGCGCATCTAATGGGCTCATCTAATTTAAATTTCATAATTCTTGATGAACCAACAACTCACTTGGACCAAGAGCGAAGAAAATCCCTTGTAAGTGTTCTATCACAGGCGTTTGAATCAAACATTGATGCAATTTCTCAGTTTATTATAATAACACATGATTCAGAGATATTTGAAAACTCTAACATAGATGCAATTTATGATTTTAAATCAACGCCAGAAGGAACTCTAGTTACACCAATCTAGCCGCCAGTAAGCTTGGCAAACTTTTCATTCTTGCAAAGATGTTCCATAAATTTTAGATTTGACAAGGCAACTACTGCAGAATCTCGAACTTGTTCACTTGAATCTTCAAGTGCTTTTTGTAGTGTTTCTTTTGCGTCTTGTGAACCAATCACTCCAAGCGCGACAGCTGCCTCATGTCTTACAAATAGGCTAGGATCATTTCTAGTTGCATCCTCTAATGGTTTTATGCCGCTTCTCAAACACATCTGTCCTAAAGAGAATGCGGCTTCATGTCTAACCAATTCATTAACATCATTTTTCAATATATTTGCAACATGGGGAACTACATCTTCTCCCCCCATATCTACAAGAATACAGACGGTTCTACATCTTATCACAAAATCTTTGTGATCTAGCAAATGAACAAAATACTCCTTGTCTTTTTTCCCATATTTCTCCTCCATTTCGGATAAGAGTTCAAGACGGTCTGCGGGAATAACTTCCATGCACACAATTTTATTGTCGAATATTTAGTCGTATTGACAAATCTTACAGCTGAAAGACATCCCCAATAAAACAGAATATTTCGCATTCTAGAGTCATGTTGGGGCAGTACCGTACATTTACCATTAGAGGCAATCATATGATTCACTATTTCATAAAATGGGTAAAATAGGTATTTCATACCATAAAAAATCTACCAATAATTTATCCATTAGTACCAGACAGAAAAAAGAATGCCAAGAAAAGAATACAAAACAATCACAGTAAAATCAGAATCTTTCCAAAAATTCATCAAGACCATCAAGGATGCAAAGAGAGAGGATCCATCTCTTGATAACAGTACATTTTTGAATTTACTCTTATCGAAATACAAGAAAAATCAAAAAGCAGCATGAAAATGGGTATTTTAGATCTAGTCAAAATTTAAGAGAAACATGACAGAAAATCTCCAAGCGTTATATTTTGAAGCAATGTGGAAAGATATTGGAAAAATTCTAAAACCATTAGGAAAGATGCCAGACAAAGCAAGTCTGGATTACAGACAGATCTTAATCATACATTCAGCGATAAGACAGTCCGGCATCATTAGAGATTGGGCACAAATATCGATTCTGAAAAAAGAACTAGCATGCTCATTGTTAAAAAACTTGGTAAACTAGATCATTTATTTAATGATATTTTACATCAGGATTAACCTACGTTACACCGTGTTTTGTGTCTAGTAAGGCTCATTAACTGTCGATATTCATTTATTGATCATATAATGAGCCGCTTAAGATATTGGAAACTCACTGTGGATGATGTAAGAAAAGCAAAATTTGACCCAAAAAAAGTATTGATCTGGGAAATAAAATGCCCAAAAGACGACCAAGGAGCAGTCTTTGGAGTATATTCGTATAGAAATGGAACTCCTTGGGATTACGAGTCAATCAAGGGCATTGTGTTTTATCACAATATGATAGAAAAAGAAGAATTAGACAGACTAACCAAGTTCATCAAGGATAAATTCGGCGGAGAACCTGCAGAAAAAAGTTCAAGAATATTTTTCAAGGGCTCACGTGAAATCTGGGCACCAAACGAGATAGCAGACTTGGCAGTCCAATTAGGGGATAATTTTGAAGTAAGTACAGAACTTACAATAGAACTTGAGAACTTTACCGAACCAGAACAACAAGAAAGCAACCTGCCATCAAGCAAGATACTGCCAATTCCTGGAAAATAGTGCGCCCTATAGCAATGCATTCATGGAAATATACTATTAATACAGTTAATCCCATTTTATAATCTGCAATGGATAAGCCAATGACCATTAGCCAGCATTTAGAAGATTTACGAAAGCGTGTATTTAGATCAGTTATCGCGATAGGAGTATTTTCATTTTTCATTCTGAGTTTTCACCTTACGCCGTTTATGTACAATGGAACAAAATTGTACTACCCAACATTTAGTCCGTTTAACAACATGGCGGCTCAATTTACAATATCTATGAAACATCACCTGCTACCATCAACAGTCCAATTAATCCAGACAGCCCCAGGACAGGCATTTTTTGCCCAATTTTATATTGCAATATTACTTGGAATGGTATTTTCAATGCCAATCATAGTAAAAGAGTTTGTAGGATTTTTAGCTCCTGCACTATATAGAAAAGAGATTCGCATAATTAGAAACATAACAATTCCAGCCATTGGACTTTTCACGGCAGGAGGAATATTTTCATACTTTTTTGTTACGCCATATATCCTTCAATTTCTTTACAAGTATGGACAGTCAGCTGACTTGCTTACATTTTTGAATATAATGGATTTTATCACATTTGTACTCCAGTTCATTCTTGCATTTGGCCTGTCATTTCAATTACCTTTGATAATGTATGCACTTACTGCATCTGGCTTAACTGAACCAAAATTCTGGAGAAATAACATAAGATATGCAATAATTGGAATAGTCATACTAGGTGCAGCAATTACTCCAGATGGAAGTGGAGTTACCATGTGGTTTGTCGCAGGCCCTATGATTGGATTATATCTCATAGGAATGGTAATATCAGAAAAACAGGCAAAAAATATTGCAACACTTAAATCTTGATCTGCCGCATTTAAGCCAATAATGGCATACGAGAATGTATTAATTGCAGTCGTAATAATTGGGGTTTTAATTTTCGGTGCAAAAAAGATCCCAGAGCTAGCAAGAACATTTGGAAAGGCAAAAGGCGAATTTGAGAAAGGTAAAATTGAATCTGAAAAAGAACTAAAAGAATTCAAAGATAAAGAAGACCTAAAGTAGTTCGCCTAAACTCAGTTACCACTTCACTGTCAACATTAGTTGTTTACTCCACATACACAAAAAGACCCGAGTAATTTCTATTTTTAAGAACAGTGTAAGACGTCGTTCTATTTAATGAACACTTTAAAAGAGAATTCACGATCACTCTACCAGATGAAGAATTTGTTTTGGATATCATTATGCCTCGTAGGCGCAATTACAATAGGATTATCCCTTAATGCATATGCTCAGGAATCAACTAGTATTCCAAGTTGGGTAAAAAGCACAGTGTAAATTTTGGATAAATGGAGATGTAACTGACAATGATTTTGAAAAAGGAATACAATATCTTGTACAGAGTAAAATAATCAAGATATCAGAAATACAACAAAACTCACAAACCATACAGCGTGTTCCCCCGTGGGTAAAAAGTCTCGCAGGATTGTGGGTCAAGGGTCAAGCTACTGATGATGATTTTGCAAAAGCAATTGAATATCTAGTGAATGTTGGAATAATCATAGTTAATGTACAGTCAAATCAAACGAATGTACAAAATCAGACCATGCCTATTGCACCCATGTTAACAACAAATCCAACTCTCAACTCTTCAACGCCATTAAATCCTACAATCTCATCAAATAATTTGCTCACCAGATCTTTGATTGGGACAGGAATTAATCTAAAAATTGTCAACAACACAGCTAGTGGTACTCTCACACTTAATGGACAACAGTACAATGCACCTAATTTGACAATCGGCATAAACACTAATGAGATAACATTAACTGGTCAAATCCAAGGTTCGTCCAGTGTTTTTCTGCAAGTAACTGGAACTCTTACGACAGGAATTGAATACAACTTCAATGGAGTTACTATGAACGGCGGTAATTCTGCACCAGTAACATTTACTGCGCTGTTTACAAATCCTGCAGGCCAATCGGCTCCAACTACAATACCAAAACAAAATGTTACAAGTACAACAGTACCACAACAAGTACCTAGCCTTCCAATGTTGATGTTAACATCCAATAATAATCGCGCATATATGGCATTCACCTATAATTTGTCGATAAGAATTTTTAATCCGCAGTCAAATCCTGATAAAATCTTTGACCAATATTATGGAGTCATTCCAGATGTCAACATAACCGCTACAGTTGTTGACCAAAATAATAAGACCATAGCTCAATCCGTTGGAAAAACAGACAGCAGTGGATTTTATCAAGTTGGAATCATAATGCCTTACACTCAATCCTCACAAGAACAAGTACAAGTGATGATCAATGCTACCAAAAATGGATACACTGCACAGCAAGTTACTTTGCCAGTATTGTTAATTCGTTATAATAGTCTGATTTTCCACAATTTTTAAAACACTATTTCAACTAGCGTTAACCTGATTAGATATTCAGGTAAATTAGATAACGCTTTTTTACCCAAGTAAAATAGATACCGCGTGATAAAAAAGGCAGAGATTCAGAAGATTATTAGTGAATATTCTGAACCAACAATTGGTGTACTTGGAAGTCATTCAGCACTAGAGGTTATGGACGGTGCAAAAGATGAGAATTTCAAGACCATAGTAGTATGCCAAAAAGGTAGAGAGATCCCATACAAAAGATTTTCAAGATTAGCTGATGAGATTATAATAGTAAACAAATTTCAAGAGATGCTATCTACAAAGATTCAAGCAAGACTTAGAGATTCAAGCACAATCGTTGTACCTCACAGGGCATTAACTGCATATTTAGGATACGAGGGAGTTGAGAACAGATTCAAGGTGCCATTATTTGGAAACCGCGCTTTATTTCAAGCAGAAGAGAGAGCAAACAAGAAAAACCAATACTATTTACTTCAAAAATCAAAGATTAGATTTCCCAGATTATTCAAAGATCCAAAAGATATCGACAGGCCAGTCATAGTCAAAGTTCAAGAAAAAAAACGTAAATTAGAAAGAGCATTTTTCAATGTTTCATCATATGCAGAATACAAGGACAAGACAGAGACTAAGATAAGACAGGGTTTGATTTCAAGAGAGGCACTCAAGACTACAAGTATCGAAGAATTTGTCATTGGCACTTATTTCAACTTCAATTATTTCCATACCCCAATATCAGATGAAGTTGATTTTCTTGGAATAGAAAGAAGATTGCAAACAAATCTACATGACTTTGTGTCACTACCTGCAAAACAGCAGCTCTGAGATGAATATCGAATTACAAAACATAGAGGTTGGACACACACCAGCAAGCATTAGAGAGTCATTACTTGAAAAAGTCATTGACATAGGTGACAAATTTGTAAACACTGTAAGAAAAGAATACGCACCTGGAATAATTGGCCCATTCTCCTTGCAGAGCGTGATAACGCGCGACCTAGATATTGTAGTATATGATGTATCATTAAGAGTACCAGGAAATCCAATTCTTGCCACAACCAGTCCATATACCAAATACAAGTATGGAGAAACTTTTGGAGTTGGACGCAGAATTGCGATGGAGATAAGAAAGGCACAGCAAGAAGGGAAACTAGATCAAGTATTAACCTAGGCTTCCATCTTTTCTTTTAAGAGATTTTTTCTAACCAATATAGGAATGTTGTAAAATGAAGCAAGCGCTATTGCGTCAGATGCACGATAGTTACGCATTACAAGATCAGTCTTCCCTGTAAAATAGACATTTGCACGTAAGACACTACCACTTTCATATACTTTGATCTTCACTAGAACAAGTTCATTGAGTTCTGCTATCTCTTCGACCATGTTGTATATTGTAGGTATTGCACCACGTTCCCCCTCTATAAAATTAGAAATGTGTCTTGCCACTTCACCTGAGAAGGCACGCATGTGAAACTCTTTTCCATCAGTTGCCCTCAATATCAAAAGTCCTTCAACTCCATACGGGTCTACAAAACCAACATGTGTTATCTTGGTTTCAGCGTAATCAGAATCTTGAGGTTCGTCGATCTTCACGACTAGTAGTATAACCCAACACCCAAGATAAACACTTTGGAGAAATTCAGAGATAGAATTTAATGTCAGGACACAGACTTTTGACAAGTGGAAAAACAAAAGTCATTGGTAAGATCAAATGTTGCATTAATATTAATTGGGTTTTTAGCTATAGCTGTCTCTTTTTTAGCGTATGCAAAAAATAGTAGTCTGATAATCACTCCTGCCGCCATGCCAGCATTACAGAGATTGGCAATTGCAACATTTATCATATTGTTTGCATCGTTTGTTGCAATTGGATGGGGATTATACAAAACATACCGAACAAAGATCTCATCTGTTGATACAACAATTCTTTCAGTGATTGCAAACTCTATCAACAACAAAAGAGCAAAACAGATTTTTATAATCAGTGCAATAGGATACGGGTTATTCTTTGCATTTACATCTGGGATAATAATTTACAAACCAGACATCAATGCCACAGACTACGGTTTTCCAAAACCTCCACATGCAGAACTATCGCCGTGCTGTGGCCTACCTGGATATATGCCAATGATCTTTACATTTTTCACTGAACATGTTGGGCTTCAAATCATTCCCCTGAATATGTTGCTGCTAGTTTCAGTATCATTTTTGGTTGGCCTAAATTTTGCAATATCATCTACAGTTTTTTCAGTTGCCAAAAGTGGCGGGAAACTAGGGGCATTTGGAGCAATAACTGGACTTTTTGTGGGATGTCCAACGTGCGCTGGAACAGCTTTTACGATGTTATTTGGTTTTGGAACGGGCGCTACAACTTTTACATTGTTTCTAACAAGCTTTGAGGCACAAGTGCAGACCCTGTTTATTGCAATATCAATTCCAGTTCTCCTTGTAACTCCAATCATGATGGCCAAAAGAATTAGGTCGCAAAGTGGAAGCTGTGCGGTAGAACCTAAGTAATAGTTTTTTTCACTAGAGGCCTCTTCCAATCCCCAATGTCATATCCTGTTTCTCTAAGATATTTCAGAGTAAGTTTGTAGACTAGCTCATCATGTTGGGCAGACTCTAAAATCACATTCCATTCCACCTGACCAGTTTTCTTGATTTTGTCTTGCATTTCTATAGATAGTGTCTTTGCAATCTCTTCGCATTGATCAAATGTCTTGCCGTTCTTGTACGCTCTAGTTCTAGAATCGCATGCATCCAACACATTCAATTATCTACAGGGGAAATAAAAAGATCAACTAATTTACAATACGGCATCGATATGAAATTAATATCTTAATAGCCCCCAACCTAGACACATTTTTCAGAATGAATAATCCTAATCCCTTTGATGTAATACTATGGACATTAAGGCGTAGTGAGGGCGATGTCGTAAATCTTTACAATTATCTGTCAGGATTGATGCAAATTTCAACAGGAGGAAATTTCCTCAATTTTGGATATTGGAATGAGACTACGAAAAATCCAGTTGATGCACAATCAAATCTTTGCGATATAGTAGGAAATATGGCACAACTAACAGACGCGAAAAATATTTTAGATGTTGGAAGCGGGTTTTCCGAGCCCGCGCTGCTTTGGAAGAAAAATTATCCAGACATGGACATAACATGCTTGAACATAAATTCAAATCAATTAAAATCTGCAAGTAAGATATCATATGAAAGAGGATATAAAATAAATCTGTTAAATTCAACTGCGACAAAGATTCCACTGGTCAATGAATCATGTGATAGAATAATAGCGTTGGAATCGGCACAGCATTTCAAGCCAATTCATGAATTCATATCAGAGGCAAAGCGAGTTCTCAAGAAAGGAGGGTTTGCAATAATTGCAATTCCCGTTCTTTTAAAACCAACAAAAATGGATTTTTTAAAAATTGGCATACTCAAGTTTACCTGGTCTTCAGAGCATTATGATTTAGAGACAGTTAAAAAAACAATTAATGATGCAGGTCTTAACATCATAGAAACCCAGTTGATTGGATCAAAAGTATATTCGCCCTTGGCAGATTATTATATAAGAAATCATGAATTTTTAAGATCCAAGATCCTAAAAAAATACCCGTTTTACGTAGAGAAGATACTATTCAAATCAATGTTAAAGATAAAAGAGGCTGCAAGAGATCAAACTATCGAATATGCACTAGTAAAGTGTACAAAGTAAAACCTTATCAATCTCCAAAATCTGTAACTTTTCATAGCATACCATTTCCGTCTGGATGCTTGTCTGCGTAGGTACTCTCTACGCAGCGCCTTCTTAATTTTCAAAAATTAGACAAGCATTCAATTCTATGTTTTAACCGTAAGAATTATTATCACAAATCAGCATGGAAAAACATGGGTCTTTTTAAGAAAAAGGAAGAACCTGTTTCAACAAAGTGCAAGGAATGCGGTCTAGAGTTGCACGATCCAGTAAGACTAGACAGACATATGAAAAAAGCCCACAAACATGTCTCACAGAAAAATTTTGACGAGCCTGGAACCAGTTCGGGCGGAATGTGGTAAGGTACAAGTCTTGTTTACAACAAAAAAGGTATTGTAAAATGGTTGCCTTGGATATAATTAATAATTTAGCAAACTTTGTAATCCAAACTATATCAAATGCAGGATATCTAGGAATTTTCAGTCTTATGATAGCAGAGAGTGCACTGATACCAATTCCAAGTGAAATCATAATGCCATTTTCTGGATATTTGGTATCAACTGGAAAATTCAATCCGGTTTTTGTAATAATTGTCGGTTCTGTTGGAAATCTCATAGGTTCACTTGTTGCATATATCATCGGCATAAAACTTGGAAGAGAAATCATCTTAAAATATGGAAAGTATATCCTTTTAAAAAAATCACACCTAGATTGGACGGAATCATTCTTTAAGAAATATGGTGATAGGTCCACGTTTGTAAGTAGACTGCTACCAGCTATTCGAACATACATTTCATTGCCAGCAGGCATTGCAAAAATGAATTTGAAAAAATTCGTATTATACACTTTTGTGGGTTCCATCATATGGAGTACCATGTTAACCTATGTCGGAATTTCACTTGGGCAAGAATGGGTCAAAATTAGACATTATTCAGATTATATCGATGCACTAGTCATAATAGGAATCATAATTTTCATAATAATCATAGTCAAGAAGAGAATCGGCAAGACAGAAACTAACTAGCGTTCTTTATACTTGCTTAGTTCTTCTAAAATTATTTTAAATATTGTTTCGTTGTCTAGCAATACACATCGAATTTCATTTTCCTGACACGCCTTACCAATTTCTACATCTTCAGTGACTACAATCATTCCGTTATCTTGAGCATATTTTATTACAGAATAGTCACTTGACAGTTTTTTTCCTTCGGAGATTAATTTTTTAACACTAAATGCTTGATACCCAAATTCCTTGAGTTTGGCGTCTATTCCGTCATACATTTCATCAACTAGTACCTTCATTATCAGTATCCGAATGAAACTTCTATTATTACGTTAGGATGTAGAATACCTATAGAAACATAATTGTATGTTAGGAAAGATTTGACAAATTTTACAAATACGTGTATATAAGTGCAAATTTTTATCAGATCATGATCAAGGCAATCAGTGTTGCTGGATTACTGGAAGACGTACCATTTAAGAAACCAACAGTCGATATTGAAGAACTTCCAGGAATAATATCAACAGGGCATCTCACATGGATAGAATGTGTAGTTGACAGCATTACTGATGATTCTCCAAAAATTCTAGAGAAATTAGGCATCACAATGGATGCATCAGTTCTATTATCAGGGTATGTATCAAGTTATGAAGACAGGGGAGACACACTAGGTCTCATGATACCCTTTGTCGTACCCGGAAACAACAAGACGTTGACTGCACCCATTCTGATATTCATGAAAAAAGACTTGATCGTAACAATCCATGACGACTATGGAGGAAAGATAACACGTTTGTATAATTACGCTCCCACTGTTTTACGAAAACTTCCAAAGGAGGCAGATAGTTGGGCAGATAGACAAACAATACTTTTAGCAAGAATCATAGATGAGATTTGTGAATCCAATTTTTCAATACTTCGACTTATAGTAGAAAGGGCCGAACAATTTGAGATTGACATTGCAGGTTCAAGGCAAGTTACTAGAGATATTTCGCTAGAGCTATCAAACATGAAGACATCGCTTTTGACTTTTTTGAATGCAATATGGGCTACTTATGATACAGTACACAACCTAAAACATGGTGATGCCGACATGGTATCAGATGATGAAGTAATTCTGGGAAAATTTGAGGTGATTCTTGGTAGAGTAGACAGACAGATACAAATGTCTGAAAACGTCATGCAGATGGTTGCCACTGGAGTCAATGTAGTCCAGACTGAAGTTACAAACAAGGTCACTATTCTTATCATTTGGTGGACGGTGGCTGGAACAGCTGAGCTTGTACCAAATACCATAGCAACAGTCTTTGGACTATATCCCAACCATGAGACAGTATTTTTCCCAATAGTTGCAACAGTAATAGGATCTGCGGCAGTGGCAACAGCGGTTGCCTATTTTTATGTAAGAAAATTCTTTGGACAGAAGCTAGGTTTTGATAAATTCAAGAAATTCCGAAGAAAATCAATCAAATAGTTTTTGAGAACATATTCTTTTTGGATATTTTATCCATTTTAATCATAATTCGGTGGAAAAATCACATATTTTCTCTCAAAATTATTTAAAGATGTCATAAATCAGTAAAACCGCGATCTTCGGTTCAGAGTTAAAGATTCATAAATCGAGTTCACCAAATGTCGAAGAATTACGATCTATGAAAGACTTTGGCACCCTAGAATATGTTTTAGATACATACTCAAAAAATTGGACTTGGAAATTAACTGGCCCCAGAGCAGTAAGCATGGTAGCCCGTGTCATACCACATGCATGGTATGGTAATGGTCCAGAAGAGGCAATTGTTCCAGATACCATCCAAAACGTAGAGAAGATAAAATGGATCATGGACAGATACCCGCTTGAGATTAGATCAAAATCAATATGGCATAGAAAAGTTCGCAAAGTTATAGTTCCACAAAAAAAGTGGACAAGAATTGAAAAGCTTCGAAAAGCAACTCCGGGACAACAGTTTCGAGGAACGCTTCTTGACTTTCAAAGAGAGGGGCTCGATTTTCTACTCAAGTCTTATGGAAATGCGCTCTTGGCTGACGAAATGGGCCTTGGCAAAACGGTGCAGACCTTAGCATATCTTGCTACAGAAAAACAAACATTTCCAGTGCTAATTGTAGCTCCACTGGTAACATTAAACAACTGGCAAAGAGAGACTCAAAAATTCCTAAAAAAACGTAGCCGTAATGGAAAAATAATTGAAGATGGATACCCATCATCTGTTTTAATTCGAACTGGCAAATCCCAAGATATTGAGAAACATGATGTGTACATCATAAACTATGATCTACTCCATAAGAGAATAGATGATCTTTCAAAATTAAATATCAAAACAATTGTCTGTGATGAAGTACAGCACCTACGTTCAAAGACAACTAAAAAATACATGGCTGTAAAAAAACTCGCCGCTCTTGATTCAGTAAAATATAGAGTTGGTCTATCTGGAACACCAATTTACAACAGAGGATCAGAGATATGGCCAATCGTGGATATACTAAGACCTGGACTCTTGGGTACATTTGATGAGTTTTGCGAGTATTTTTGCTATGTCAATGAAAAAGGAAAGGCTATCGTGCTTGAAAACAAGCGGGCAAGTTTGGGCGAAGAGTTACGCAAACATGTCATGTTGAGACGAAAAAAATCTGATGTTCTAAAAGAGCTCAAAGAGAAGGTGAGATACAAAGAACTAATTGATTCAGATATTAATTATTACCAGGCCGAGCTTGGCAAGATTTGGGAGAGATTAGAAAAAGAACAGAAAACTGCAACAAGTGCATTTGACAAGTTTTCTTCATACAAGAGAGCAATACAAAGTGAGAGACAGGCCGCAGGAGTTGCCAAGGTTCCCCATGTTATAGAATTTGTCAAAAACATAATGGAGATTGAAGAGAGTGTTGTGGTATTTTGTCACCACAAAGCAATACATGAATTACTTCATAGAAACTTGGCAGAGTATACACCTGCATCCATAATCGGAGGGCAAAGTGATAAGGAAAGACAAGAAGGCATAGACAGATTCCAAAATGGTGAGACTAAACTCATCATAGCAGGTCTTCGCGCAGGAAATGTTGGCATTAATTTAAGCAGAGCAAGATACGTAATATTTGCAGAACTTGATTGGAGTCCAGCAATTCATAGACAGGCAGAAGACAGACTACACAGAATAGGTCAAAAAAATACAGTCTTTGCATATTACCTGATGGGCAATGGAACATTGGATGATCATGTGGCAGACGTATTGGTTGACAAGAGTTATGAAATTGATGCTATAATGGATGAAAAGATAGAGACGTTTGAAAACAAGGAAAAAGCAGAACTAATTTTAGCGCAGATTCATGATAAACTAGCTGTCAGTATGGGTAGATAATCTACACTTCTCTTACTTTATACTGATCAAAAAAATCTTGACCTTCGCCCAGTTTCTCTTTTAGAAATGATTCCAATTTCTTTATGAGTTCAGCCCTTGACATTTTTCCTTCTAGAGTATCATAGTATTGAGATTCCGACTCTCTGAATTTCTTGTAACTCATTGCCTTCATGATATAAAATACGTGATACTAGCACAAGTAGTTTCTGTATTTTGACGCGTTTGGGGTGTCTAGAGGCATAAATTTCAACAAGGTTTTTGCTCATAATGTATTGTTCATCAACATAGACGAGTTATCACGACACTAGATCAGTAGACAGATAGTATATTACTATGATCAGGAATAGCTTTATTTTTTTTAACATTATGTGTAAAAAATTCAGTCCCAAGAATCAAATTGAAAAATAAAACCAATAAAAAAATGTCGAATCAAACACTAAGTGAACTTGTAAAGACAGCAGACAAGATAACAATTGATCAAATCAAGGGTAAAAAAGTGACCTTAAAGATAAGCTGGTTTGATGTAAAAGGCGCAAGAAAAACAAAAAAGTTTTTGCTCAATGAAAAAGACAATATTGAATTTTAGATAAAATTTAGTGTTTTGCCTTTCATTACCCCCAAACTCTATTTTTATACAATTTCAGACACAACATAACCAGTAATGGAAATCAAGGTATAGATTTAACAGCATAGAACACAATTCAGTGTCAAAAATATGATCATGTATGAGCAATTATGACTTTTGTCTTGTATGAAAAAAAGCCGCATATGTTTAGCAAGTTATTTGTACTATACACTACCGATTACGAATTCATGGATGATGATGACGATGAAGAATAATAGACATCAAGTCAAAGCGTAGAATGAATGCAAGTCATCAATAGCATTTCTTGATTATATCTAAAATATTAAATGGTATTTTTCCAAGATCAAGTTGCCTCTCAGAGGATACAAAAAGTACATTATCACCCATTGGAAAACTCATCAGAATTACTTTTTCTCGGTATGAGAGTGAGAATTCAACTGTACCAAATTCTTCATCAAATTCATGACGCATTCTTACTCTAAGTGAGAGTTCCATGAACAGCATCTCATCTTTTTTGGCATCTTCAAGAGATTTTAGACCCTGCCTCATTCCACCTGCGACAAGTTTACCTTTTCCATTAATTATTCTAGCAGACCTTATCTGTCCGTCCAATTCAAAAACTTTCTTACATATTACATCAAAATTTGACTTTGATTCACCATCAGACATCACAATAGAGAACCTATTCTAACAAATTAACTTTAGTTTCATCATAAAACATTATTTTAGATACATTTTACCATTCATAGACTTGTCCAGATTCAGCAAAGTTTATGCGTTACAGCCAAGTATACTATGTACGAATTACAAGGCATTATTTGACAAGGTGATGGGAATTGATCCCAAAATTCGATTTGCCACAGTATTTGACATGAGTGGAAAGGTTTTGTTCAGTGCCCACCGAGAAGGAGTAGAGAACTTGCTTTCATCAGAAGAGAGTCAGAAATCATTACAACTTGCAATCAATGCATGGAAGTCTAGAAATGAAGTTTCAGATAAGATAGGAAAGGGAAAATACGCTCTAGTAGAATACGAAAAATTAAAACGAATCACAATGCCTTTGGATTCAGAGCACATACTCTATATCACAACAGATGTGGAAGCGGATCATGCTCCAATAATTTACAGAGCTTTGAGATTGAAGAATGATGCGCTACATTCACCCGAAGGAATGCCCTAAAATCATCAGATTAAAATACCTTAGAGACCACATACTAAATAGAAATGTCAATTGATCTAGTATCAGTGCTGAGTCATATCATCACATTATGCACTGGTGGAACTATACACCCATAATCAAAAATCAGCAACCATATTTTCCAAAATAAATTTTCGACAGTCATCATCCTACAACAGATTTTCTAGTCGATTGTATCTATTACTATGGGATTTTAATGGATGATCTAAATAGTGTCACATACACAATTCTATTGAATTGGACTCTATACCTTCAAGAGATAAAATAAAAATCGGAATCAATGTTGCCATAGTTCAAAAACAAGACCAAAGATCTGGTAAACTAACTGAAGGCATCGTAAAACGAATTCTTACCTCAAGTAGTTTTCATCCTCATGGCATAAAAGTAGAACTAGAAAGTGGAAAAATAGGCAGAGTACAAAAAATATCTTGATATCACCAATTGACGATTCATTGTCTTTTTCTCTTAGGCAGAAACAGAATCACTGTTCCTAGAATTATCAAGATACCAACCAGTGCAGCATACATTAACGCCAAGGGTAGTGATTTGATATAATCAGATTCTAAATTTCGAATTAGAAAATTAGAGCCGGTAGAAAGATGCCATATTAGAAAAAATGAACCTACTAACGCAATTATATCAATAAGTAGAATTTTCTTAAACGGCTTCATAAAATCACTACCAAAGTACCAGTGTTAAACAATTTCTAGGCATTTACGTATGATTTTATGCGTTTCTTTTCTTTTTATTATTTCCTTGTTGTTTCCGTTTTGGTCGTTTAGATGCATCGTATTGTTTTGCTCTATTTGCAGTATAATTCATCTGTAACATAATATGTCTAATTTTTTTTCGCTTCTTTTCATCAGGAAAATGAAGAAGCATAAATTCGTCAAGTTCATCAATACCTCTTTCATCTAGTATCTCAAGTGCAATTCTACCAGCTTCACGTGAATTATCTAGTCCACATTTTCCACACATGGCACCTCGTAGAATTTTTGATCTACAACTAGAATTAACACAACGCATCATGGAATAAAATTAGTATAAGATCTATAAAAACAACCCGAACTTAGATTGTAAAAATAACTTGTATCAATACAATGATTTAACATATTTTAGAAATACAGGTACAAAGAGAAAATATCAAAAGCGTTAATTTATCATAAAAATATCAAATAAATGAATTGAGTGAACAAGAATGTCTGGAATGTCTTTCCAAGGATACAGGTCAATATATGGATCCAATAGAAAAAAGCGATGGCATGCACTATTATTTTCTATGCGAAGACTGCAAGCATGAGTGGGAAATAATAAGAAAATAAATTTGAAAACTTGGCAATTATTTTATCAACATAACAAATAGAAATTGCTAAATCACCAGTTTAACTTTGAATAATAATGAGTTTTGAGGGAATAGACAATCAGATTGAGCATTATACAAAGAAGATTAATGAAAAAACTGAACAGCTCAAGGATCCCAATCTCAGTCAGGATGCTAGAAAGAGACTAGAATCTGAAATTGCAATTGCCACACAAGAAAGAACAAAATGGAAGATAAGAAAAAACAATCAATTTACCACAAGGCATAAAAAATAGAAAATTATAGACAGTTTTTTATAAATTAGATTATTTTACTAGATAGATTTAACAGATTTTGTAACAGGCCTCATTCCACCATGTATGTCATTTTTACAACCATCACAAAGAAACTGGTCAACGGACCCTTTTCCATAATGACCACATCTACAGCTTTTGCATGCGCACAATACTCTATCAAACACTTTCATGCTAATTTTACATCATATCAGGAATATTAATACCTGTTTTCAGACCTTGTTAGGCAATCCCTCAACAAAAGATTTTGGTACTGATAATCTCTAAATTTATTTTAGATACATTACGATTTCAATCTTTTCAGTCATACAACTTGAGATCTAGCGATCATTATGATCTTGATCTACAGATAGGGATAATGATAATTTATGAAACGAGTCCGATCATACTAAATACTAAATAATAAAAAATTAAATTAGATAATTTCAATGTGCCAAAAAGTGATCAACAAATGATCATTAAGTCCATCATGGCATGCGTTATTACAAAAAAATTCCATTGCACATATGTTCAAATAAATAATATCATACATAATGCATAATTCCATTACAATAAGATTACCAGATGCAATGATTCAGAGCATTGATGAAATTTGTAAAAAGCAAGAAAGCACTAGACAAGAATTAATCAGAAGTGCATTGTCATTGATGTTACTTGATGAACATCGTACATCAGAAACTAATTTAGCTAGCCATCTAGAAACTCCTAACATCTCAGAGTCCAACGTTGGACAGTTACCCAAACAATTTTCTTCAGACAAAGTTCACACAAGACTTCACGCCATAGTCATAGAAGATGATAATGATATGAGAGAAATATTTATTGAAGTTCTCCAGATGCACGACATTACAGTAATTGGAACAGGCTCAAACGGCAAAGATGCCGCAGACTTGTATGAAAAACTACATCCCGACGTAGTATTCATGGATATTATCATGCCCGCATATGATGGATTTCATGGAGTAGATGCAATCAAAAAGATTGACCCAAATGCAAAGATAATCCTAGTAACAGGAGCTGTAATAGACATGAAAAAGAATCCACTTGCCAGCACAACACAGATTGTGGAAAAACCAATCGATATGAAAAATATCATGAGAGCAGTAAACAAAATCATGGTAGCAAGTTAAAATATAATATAAACATACAAAACCAAATACTCCAAATTATGAGTTAACCTTACTTTGTTCCAATCTAATGGGTTGATGCTTGGCATAGACAATTATACGGTATAAAAATAGACACATCATGGGCGACGGAATAGGAGGTCCCGTAATTAGTTGCTTGTCTGGAAATACTTTTGAAATGTCCGTTACCCATTTTCGTAAAGACAACAAGGAAGAGTATGGCAACATTGAAAGAATCACAATTGCCAAAGTTGACAATCCCGACGAACCGCAATATGAGGAAAAATCAGTTCATGATCTAGAGCGTACACTAAAGGGAAAATTTGTAACTTGTAATGTACAGTATAGGGATCCAAAAACTGATAGATTGATTTGCAATGTATTCGTTCAAAACCCTCCAGAATAGAAATATTTGCAAATACATCAACCTCTGCATGAGACAAATTTTTCCAGATTTAAGAAATGGTGCCGTAATAAATCATGAAACAAAGTTTAGTCAAATAGTGACCAGTATCTCCAATCGGTCAAAGGATTGCCATACTAACATCATTCCGTTTGGAGGACTACGGTCTGCAACATGACATATTTGATAGAATAAATTTCTTACTCGATCACTTCGATATCTACAATAGAAATTGCTAAATCACCAATCAGATTTCTTTGATCTATTGCAAAAAACATGTACTAAATGTGGAAATCCCTTTGAATGTGAAGAGCGTGATACTTGCTGGTGTTATCAAGAGCCAATGTTAAAGGAAAAAGAGATCAAATATGACGACTGTGTTTGCAAGAGATGTCTTGCTTTACAGTATGGTAATCGTTTGATAGGAAACGATTAAGATTGTCACAGTAAAAATCCTTTTTTTAAAACCTATATAGTTTGATGACGTATAGGAGTCGAACCGTTGCTGAAAAGTAAGGTTACGAAACGTTGCTGAAAAATATGTATTTGACAGGTCCCGACATGCGAAGGTTTGTGCAGCAACGGTTCAGATGTTATTAAAATACAAATCTGGGTCCATTTTTCAGTAATAGAAATTGCTAAATCATTGAAGCAATCCAAGATGGTAAATTGGAAATTAAATCATTATCAATTATACCTATAATCATGCTTGGTCTTTCTGCACTATCATTTCTGATTATGTGTACATATCAATCACATATTGCAGGATGGGGAGCAGTGGTTTTTGGCTTTACTGCCATTGTAACTATGACAATTAGCGGATTACGAAAATTAAGAGATGGTAAAATTATCAAATCTCAGAACTGATAAAAAATAACAACACTGTTTTATGGATCAAGGGATTCAAATAGAATATTGAAAAAATACGGTCGGGGATCAAGTGTTCAGTAATGGGATTATTTGGTAGTAAAAAAAATGAAGTTTGTACAATTTGCAAAAAGGAGGTATCCAGTACAAGCAAACCCAAAAAGGAGTGGAACGTAAAAGGTCAACTATGTGCAAATTGTTATGTAGAATTCATGAAAAAGCCTCATGAGAAAAAAAATAATCCAGATGACAGATGTGTCTTGTGTGGTACTGAACCAGGAGGACTATACCTATGGAAGCCAAAAAAACAATGGAATGTAAAAGGATGGCTTTGTGAGCCTTGTTATAATGAAAAAGAAAAAACAGACAATGAATTGAAAAGAAATTGTGTTTTATGCAATGCAAAACTTGGTTTTATTGCCCGTCATGCAAAAAAAGAATGGAATGTTGAAGGATATCTCTGCAAAAATTGCTGGAATCTTCAAGAATCAAAGACCTGAGAAAAAATTTTGCTTGTCAAAGAACCAACTATAAGGCATTTATTCGAATGATGAGGATTAGTTAAATTCCAGTAAAATAGAGAAATATCAGAATATAATGGATACTCTAAAAATAATGATGTTAATCATAGCATCTGTTGCCATTGTTGCAATAGTCATATCTGTGGATCCTTTTAAAACCAACACAAATGCAATAATCAGATTAAGTGTAACGGCTCAAGTAACTCCAGAAGACACAAAGATCCACACTCAACAGCAGATTTCAAATATTGACGCTGATACAACAGTTTTGGATAATTCGACATTAGATAATATTCCAGTTTTGAAAAATGCAATTGATCAAGCAAATAGCATGTTTGTCCTACCCCCTTACCACGGCATACATACTTTTGAAACTCGGATAACTCAAGATGAGGCAGATTCTATCATTCAATTAGGTGGAAACAAAGTAAACCAATTACCTCAAACGCAATTTAATGATACCAATTTCGGAGTAAGTTTCATGGACAACACATCTGCCATGGAATTTAAACTGAACAATTTCTATTATTATGTTACCGTAGAACAACTCACCTCATAATCATAATTGTTTAATCGCCTTTTTTTCCCTTAAATAATTGTGCCACGTCAGCTAAAAGGTACATAAATCCTATCGCAAACATCGTACACGCAATCATCAGTAATGGAAAACCTATCAAATCAGTTTGAGAGTAATTTTCAAAATTTGCACTATTTAGATAATTCCATGATTCGTAAAGTCCAACAATCCCAAGTATAATCAGAACAATTTCAAATAGAATTGATTTTGCCGTCATGGTTAAGATATTCCTCTTTCTTTTCCGTCCAAGTCCATAATCTGTTCTCCTATCGACATATATTGACATTCTCGGTTTAAGGCGGTAAAATCTTTTTACATGGGAGTAACAATACTAAGACACCTTGTCATTAGACAATAATACCATAATTAGAGAAATAGAAGAATATGTAGAAAGTTTTGGCGGAAATTTCCCTGATTGGTATGTAGGCATAGCGTCAAATCCTAAAAATAGATTATTCCAAGACCACAATGTCAACGTGGAAAATGATTCATGGATACACAAACTAGCAAGATCATCAAATGATGTAAGGGCAATAGAAGATCATTTTCACAATGTAAAACATGCCGATGGCGCAGGCGGAGGGGGAGACAATACTACTGTTTACATTTACGCGTACAGAAAAACAAGAAACACTAGAGAATAACTGATACTTTTCATAATTAAATTTCTCGTGGCGGATGTATTTGTTGCAACGTTCTTATTAATTCCAAAATACATGATTGTGTAATTTGCCCATCTTTTCTGGAAATAATAAAACACGAAAAAGACTTGTACGTCCTACAAAAATACAAGTTGCACGAAGTCAGAATTTCATGTGTGATGCGTGTAAACGACAGATAACAAGCGATGATGCATATGACATTCATCATAAAGATGGAGATTCCTCAAACTATAACATTACAAATCTAAAGGTAGTACACGTTAAATGCTATAGCGGAATCAATAACAAAAAGAAAAAAGCATGAATCGGTACAATTTCCTAGTGATTGAATTGAGTGACGATTATGAAATAGATTAGAAGCAAGTTTAAAACTAAATTTCTTTGATTGATAAATTAATACATCATAAATTTGAAAAAATTGGCTTTAAATTCATCCATATTTTCTAGCTTGTCAGTCTCCAAACTTATTGCGTCTAAAATGTCATTGTAGTTTCCTTCGTATACCTCTTTCATTACAGTTTTCAAGTATTCTTGATGATCTACACATTCATGAATTCCACATCCATAACGTGCATTAAGTTTAGCCAGTACCAAATTATAATTAATATTTCCTTGTTTCATCAAAGCCACTTCTATACAGGTCATAAAGGCAATTTTGTTTTCCTCATCAATTGAAACCATCGAGAATAGAGCAATCTCATATCTTATAATGATTTATGGAAATTTCCAACAAATCACATCACTTGCTATAATGAGAATGCCCATTATTTGCACGTAAAAATGAGGTGTGTTTTTTATTTGCTGTCAACAAAAATGGTTTACCATTTGTCTACTCACAAAAACATGTCAGTGTTGTAAATCTTTAAGATCAATCAAGACCATAGTATAATGTGGATGATAACGAAAAGGAATTCAAGTGTAAGGAATGTGGCATGACATTCAATGATCGTGCACATTTTGAGAGACATATCCAAGTACACAAGACAAAACATAGTGGATTTGTACAAAAATGGTATTGGGATAACTGATCACACTTGAAATAATATAAAATGACGCTTATATGACAACGTAGTATAGAATAACTTAATGAAAATACCGCTTGGACTTGTAATTTTAGTTGGGTGCCTCTTAATTGGAGTTTACGTAATGGCAGATTATCTCATGCCAAGTGTGATTTGTAAAAATATTCCTCGTACCAGCGTTAAATCATACATGGGTCAATACAATTCACAGGTGTTAAGTGACATATGTTCTGGAATATCTAAATGACTTTAACTTGAAAATACATTGCAAGAACATACAGCATAAAAATATCACCATACAAAAGAAGAACTATTTTCCTTAGAAAACTTTCAGGAGTAGCATTAGTGAGATTTCAAGTTTGAAAACTCTAGAAATAATGTTATGTACAACATAATCAGTAAAAAATAAAAAAGGAATTGTATTAAGTGAAGGTTGCTTATAGTTACCGCTCAGATACGCACCACTATCTAAATCAGAGGTAGGTATAGTGGAATTGCTATTTGTACAGCCTGTCTGAAATGAATAGCAATTATGTGAATCAGTAACCATATGTGCAGCATTGCTGTTTCCGACATAAGTACCCGGAGGTGCTCCTCCTCCTGCTGAGGCCATTGCGACCATTATGACACATGCGCCTCCGAAACAACTTGCTAGGATGATTACGAGTTCTCTTGAAACCATGTTCGATCATAGTATTTCGTTTTATTTAACAGTTGGCTACATGTGTCAACTTCACATACATATTTGTCAGTATTATGGACTAGTTTTTATCAGATAATATTTGAAAACGTTGGTGCAAGTACTATTCCTTTCCCTTTTTCAGAGTATGATCCTAATAAAATTATAATTCTAATTATCAATCATGGGATTCTGGCATTCACCATAATACACAGGAAAAGCAAATAAAATTATGAATACTCAGCAATACGTCTGGATTGCAATAGTAATTGTTGGCATAGTTGGAGGAATTGAGATCGGTTGTGCAGTCTCTAATTTTCATAATTCATACGGAATGCATCATCATTTTTTCAATCAATATGGTGGACAGTATCACAATTCTGGATACATGATGCAAAATCCACAATACATGAATCAGTGGATGTCACAAAATCCACAGTATATGGATCAATGGATGGGACATATGATGAATGATCCACAATTAAGACAGCAGATGTATAACAACATGTTTCAAAACCAGCAGTTCATGAATGGAATGATGAATAATTCCAGCTTCCAAAATAATTACATGCACAATTTGATAATGAACAGTAATTACACGGGGCATGGAATGATGGGAAAATACCCATAGACTTTTGCATTATCGGACTAGTAACAGGAATACTTTTGGATTTCTGAGAAATTCTACAGTATAATGATTTGTTTTTCCTTTTACTGTCAATTCAAGACTTGTGATGATAATTATGATTTATAGGATTTTCGATAAATTATTCTCAATAGTATAATGTGAATCGCCAACTATCCACGAGTAAGAAATGACTATTTGCATTTTTGTTGACAGCAAATAAAAATGATTCATCCCCAAAATGCTTGGTACAAGATAGATATAGTAAATGTTAAAGATACATTTAAGGGTGAAATGTCAACAATCATGTGAAAGAAACCGTAAAGAGTGCAGTCATTTTAATTTTAGCGATATCTCTAATGTCCACAATGATACATCCAGTGATCGCATATGAATCCCGTGACATTCCTGCATGGTTAAAGACTGTTAGAAATTGGCAAATTCAAGGCAGTATAACAATTCCAGAATACAACAATATCATTCAATATCTTTTCGATCAAGGAATATTGCAAAAACAGTATTCAAGAGAGGAACTTTTTGATGCATTACACCCAGAAAGTGTAGTGGAAGAACAAAAGTGCACAGATATGGATTTTCCATGGGTGGATTGGTCGTACTGTGATTTCTCAGGAGCAAATTTGAGTCATGCAGATTTAACTGGTGCAAACCTAACTGGAACTAATTTTAGTCATGCAGATCTTCGCAAAGCATACCTGTTTCGTACCCATCTTGCAGGAGCAAATCTCCAAAATGCTGACATTACAAATGCGGATTTTCCAGAAGCCATACTAACGGGCGCCAACATGATTAACGCAAGTGGCACATACATCAATCTGCTTGCAGCAGATCTAACTGATGCCAATCTATCAGGAGGTGATTTTCAGAATGCCGCCATTACAGGAGCTACTTTCAATAATGCCATACTGACTGGAGCCAATTTCCGTGACTCGGAAATTAAAGATGTTAATTTTACCAGGGCAAACCTTTCAGGTGCAAACTTTCAAGATGTGAATCTTTCAAATGGAATTATGACAGAAGGTAACTTGACTAATGCCAATTTTCAAAGTGCAAACCTAAACCACGGCATATTTACTGGAGCAAATCTCTCGGGTTCCACTTTGGAAAATACCGGTCTTGAGTTTGCAATCTTTGAAAATGCAACCCTCAATGGAGCAAACTTGAATCAAGCAGATTTAGTTGGCGCAGATCTCCATAATGCAGACTTGACTAATGCGGACCTTACCAATGCCAATTTATCGGGAGCAGACCTCAGAGGTGCTAATTTGTCAGGAGCACACATGCATTGCATTGGCAACCCTGTCTGTATTAGCTAAAATCAAAAAAAGAAATTAATAAAAAACCTGCAACAGCCAGAACTTTTTTAATAAATCATAACTTTTCACATTATACAATTGTGACGTATTTCATGTCTACGTATGAGGTAGTACTATGAGCTGACCCGTCATGGTGGGTTGATGAAATGTACATATGTAATTAAATATTCCAGTCGTATTTGCAACAAATGTTATGGTTTTATTCTCTTGTGGATGTACAACAACGTCGATGTTATACGGCTGGTAGATAGTAAATGAATGTGGATCTCCACCAAGTTCTTCAATGTTAAAGAAGTGGATTACCACTTTATCATTTTTGAAGACGGTTATGGTGGGCATACTAAAAGTATCATGTGGCATTCCCATTTCAGTCTCATTAAATTCAGGTATTTCACTATCAAATAGGTAAAATTCTTTCTTTACTCCAACATATTGTTGAGTGTTGTTTTGTTGGAGGATGTTCTGGTTGTTTGCGTGCGATGTAGTCAAGATTGGCATCACCATAGCAAACAAGGTAATGGCAATAACAATTGCAGCAATAGATATGCCCAATATTATTACAGTTATAGGATTTACAGTCAACAAGAATCTTTGTCATATGAGTCATTATTAATCTAGCATGTACACAGATAGAAAACTAATGTGGTTTGAGGATCTGAAAGACATCAATGATGGAAAGATGATTGATTATCGGTTTATTTCGTTGAACTATTTTTCTAAGAATTAACTCGTAGAAGTAACGGATATGCCAATTGTAAAACTCATCAAGAATAATTCTACGGTTTGTATGTTCCCATGCCACTCATACCGCCCATGCCCCCAGAGGTAGTATTGTTATTGTATGTGCGCATACCACCCATTGAACCTTGATTTGACATGCCGCCCATACTTCCCATTCCTCCACTTTGCATTCCCATACCTCCTGATGTCATGTTGTGATTCATACCCATACTTCCCATTCCTCCCATTGCACCTTGATTTGACATGCCGCCCATACTTCCCATTCCACTTCCAGACATCATACCACTCATCATTTGTTGATGTAGTGGATTGTTCATCATGGTGTTACGCCAATATTCCATCGCAGAAGGATGCTCTGACAAGTATTGCGACATTTCCTCTCGGTATTGTGTACTGTCAAACATGCTAGAATACATCTGCTGTCTAAAGTTAGGATCTGACATCATGTATCCAGAATTGTGATACTGTCCACCATATTGATTGAAAAAATGATGATGCATTCCGTATGAATTATGAAAATTAGAGACTGCATAACCGATCTCAATTCCTCCAACTATGCCAACAATTACTATTGCAATCCAGACGTATTGCTGAGTATTCATAATTTTATTTATTTTTCTGTATTTTATACCCGAAAGGTGATTTCAATTTTGATAATTTGTTCTAGACTTGTACCATGAATAGATCTTAAGGATTTTCCAACAATTCACACAGCCATCATAATTCTAGTTATGGTGAAAAATTTACGCACAAGTGGGTGGGATTCCTTTTTTATTCACTGTCGACAAAAATGGTTTACCCCCGATTTGTTCGGGAATACATGCCTGTTATCGTAAAACTTTAGAACGTGGAAAAGATCAATCATTATTGTTGATAAACCCGCTGAAAATTGTCAATAACACTTGTAGTTGTAATGAATTCAGATGTCAGGATCTATCAATTTGATTGCCTGTAAAACATGTGAGCATGCAAAGGAGGATCACAAGGGAATTGCCATGATATGCATGAAGCAAATAGGAAAAAACCCTCATGAACTTTGTGATTGTAACTGGTTTGATGATGGTACAATTCACGTTTTGCCTATGAGACCAAATGTATTCACATTAAAAGCAAAAGAACCCATTGATCAAGAAAACAAATGACTCATGATGACAACAAAATATCATTTTACTCTGAAGGAGGCGTGAAGGTGTCATGAAAAAGAAGTCACTACCTTTATCGTACGTATATCGCTTGCTTGAACCTGGTCCTGTTGTACTGCTTACTACTGTTGGCACAAAGCGTCCCAATGTGATGACAATGTCGTGGCATATGATGATCGATTTTGAGCCCCCTCTAGTAGCTTGCGTTGTCAGCAACCGCGATTATACATTTGATATTTTAAGAAAAACAAAGGAATGTGTGATCAATATTCCTACAGTCAAACTGGCAAGACAGGTTACAGGATGTGGTAACACGTCAGGAAGAAATATTGACAAGTTTAGAAAATTTGGCCTCACGCAGTCAGCCGCTTCGCAGGTCAGAGCACCGCTTATTGACGAATGTTTTGCAAGTCTTGAATGCAGAGTGGTTGATACAAGAATGATGGATAAATATAATATTTTTATTCTGAAAGTCGTAAAAGCATGGATCGCTCGCTCGAAAAAACATCCCAGGACTATTCATCATTGCGGACGCGGAAATTTCATGGTTGCCGGCAGAACTATCAAGTTGCCTTCTAAAATGAAGTAGTTCAGGAGTTTGACGTTGTAATGGTTTTGTTTACCTTTGAGAGTCATCTATTTCTCCATCTATCTCAACAGCTTTAAAATCTCCAACTGGCAAATCATCTAGAAATGTTTTTGAATCAATAATTTTTTCAAAATCAAGTTTTTGTCCAGTAATTTTAGGCCACTGTATTTTTGGTTTGAATGCTCTTGTTACATACCATACATATTTTGGATGTAGTGATTTCTTAACATCTTTGTCACTAAGAAGACAAAAAATGCAATGATCACATTCTAAATTATGATCTTTTTCACAGAAAAGATAATCATTAACTCTCTGTACCATGACTTTTTCTTTGTTCTCTCTACCTAGGATTCCAATTTTTTCAGGACTAATAGAGAATAATACTCTCATCAATCGTCTGTTTGTTCTGTTATTTTTTGATTGTAACACCATGTACTCGACAAAATCTGTTTTTGTCATGTCAGTACCAGCCCATTTACAAAATTTTCTATATTCCTCTTCAAATTGGTTTTTGACTAGTTCAGGAACTTCTATCTTTTCCACGTTTTCTCTAATCTTTTCTAATCTTCTAAAGTTTTACGACAGTAGCAGATTTTTGTGAGTAAACAGGGGGTAAACCATTTTTACTCGCTGTCGACGTATTCGTCAGGTGTTGGCACTTCTGGTGCAAGTCCCTTTCTCTTTCGTATATCAGCAATTACTTTGGTCAAGATAGAGTTTGGAACTGGAGTCCACGCCTTAAAGTGAGTGTTCCACATTGCACGTCCTGCTGTCTGTCCACGCATTATCTCAGACAAGTCAAACGTTTCAGATGCTGGAAGTTCTCCGGATATGATATGTATGACACCTTTTTGTTCCATGTTTAGTACCTTGCCTCTCTTGCCAGATATTACACCGGCAACGTTACCAATCATTTCTTGTGGTACACGAACCTCTATTCCAAGTGTTGGTTCAAGCAATGCAGGCTGTGCCAAAAGCATTACCCCGGTACAAGCTCTTCGAGAAGCAGGTCCTAGTTGTGATAGACCTCGATGAGCTGGATCCTCGTGTGGAACAAAGTGTGTAAATGTAAACTTGGCGCCCCTTACCTGTTCCCTTGCAAGAGGACCTTCTTTAACAGAATCTTCAAAACCTGAAAGAATAGAATCAGTAGACTCGCCTACAAACTGGACACCCTTGGTTCCATCCACCATGACATTACCCCGTATATCAAATCTCATCACACGCTTTGCCTCGTCACCGTCCCATCCTGCTTCTTTTAGTAACTTTGCAACTTCCTTTTTGTCCTTGTACTCGTTTAGTGTTCCATTTCTTATCATCTCGGCAACCTTTTCATCTAACGCTTCTACTTTCATGAAGATCTTGTTGTGTCTGTTAGGAGACTTTGACATGATGGGTCCAGCAGAGCCACGAATTGTTTCTCTATAATTAATCAATGGCTGCGATGTAACAATTTCCACTTTGGCATCTGCAATCAATGCAGTTGCAATCTCCAAGTGCAACACACCCATTCCAGCGATTATAGTCTCACCAGATTCTTCATTGATTTTTACAACTAAATTAGGATCTTCAATTGTTATACGATTTAATGCTTCAACAAGTTTTGGTAAATCTTTAGGATGTTTTGGCTCTACTGCAATTGATACAACAGGTTCTGATACATATTGAATTCCCTCAAATGCTGGAATTCCTGGAATAGAAGATAAAGTCTGACCTGCTCTTGCATGTTCTAGTCCAAGCAAAGCTGGAATGTTTCCGGCTGCAAGTTGTCCAACCATTTCTCTTTGGTTACCCATGAAAAAGTTGACAGATTGTACTCTGCCTTCTCGTTTGGTATCAATCAAATGTATTCTATCACCATCTTTTATCCTGCCAGAAAATAATCGCCCGATTGCAACAGGGCCAGCAGCTGGATCTACTGTCATGTTTACAATCATCATAATGGTAGGACCATTATCATCACAGTTCATAAGCGCTTTACCAACATCAGACTCCAAATCGCCCTTCCAGATTTTTGGAATTCTATATCTTTGTGCAACATCAGGAGATGGGTGATGTTTTACAACCATTCCAAGTACTGCGTCATACAATGGAGCTTTTTCTGCAAGATTCTTTACATCGCCGCCTTCAGAATACGCTTCGTAAATGTCTTTGAACGAAATTCCCTTTTTCTTCATCACATCTGCGTTAAATCCCCACTTGTCTTTTGCAGAACCAAATGAGACACTACCGTCCTGAATGCTTACCTTCCATTTTTCCTTGTATTCAGGTTCTGCGTAAATGTCAATTAGTCTGTTAAAGTTTGTAATAATCTCAAGTAGCCACTCTTGCATCTTCTCTGGTGGCAATCTTAGTTCCTTTATGAGACGGTCAATTTTGTTGATATACAAAACAGGTCGTACTCTTTCTTCTAATGCCTGACGAGTTACGGTTTCAGTCTGTGTCATGATACCTTCAACTGAATCAGATACTACTACTGCACCATCTATAGCTCGAAGACTTCTTGTTACTCTACCAGTAAAGTCAATGTGTCCTGGAGTATCTATCATGTTGATAACATATTCTTCTCCGTTTTGTTCATAAAGCAAAGTAACGTTTGCCTGGACAATTGTCATCTGTCTGTCTTGTTCAAGTTTCATTGAATCAAGTGCAAGAGCTTGGCCTGCAACAGATGGACTGATAATTCCACTTGATGCAAGAAGACTATCACTCATGGTGGTCTTGCCGTGGTCTACGTGAGCAATGACTCCAAAGTTGCGAATATTTTTTTTATTACCAATAATACTTAGAATTTGATCTGTTGCCTTGAATTTCATGGTTTAGCTAAATCCTTTTCCTGCCGGTATTAAACGTTTAGAAGAATTATAAAAAAAATCAGTAGATCATGGAAGAACTAGCATTTCTTAATTTCTTTGCAGATACAAAGAAGCATTCTTTTTTGTTTTTTATTTTAGCCAAGTGTAAGGACAAAAATTCTGAAACAAAGATAAAAAAGATAACTTGTCCTACCGGATCATTTGTTGGAGGATCGACAAGTATAGGATGCAGTCCACATTTTTTTATCTGTCTTACAAGTTTTTCATTATGCTTGTTTCTTTTTTCAAATATTACTACCGTATCACCTTTTCTTGATGAGAACAGTCCCATGTGTGAGAACTGTTCTATTCGTTCATAGCGTACATCTGCACCCAAAATCTCTTGAAATTTTGCTGCACAAAACATAGCAATTGGATAACTATATAGATTTCCTAAAACATACACTCGTCCAGATATAGGCTTTTTTGAGACCTCGCGAGCCTTTTTGAATAGATTAGGAAAGTTTGGCATATGGAATTTAGTTACAAGAGAGATACTAGTAAGAGCACTAGCAAGAAAGCTTATGCTTCCAGCAGTCTGGATTCCAGTGTTTCTAAACTTTAATGGAATAATATCACTGCATGTTTTACCCAGTCTGCTTGTAGGATTTGCAGTTATTGCAGTAGAGATTTTAGATTTTCTTGCAAGTTTGATGTTTGATATAGTATTTCCTGAAATGGATATAAAAAATAGATGATTGTTTTTCAAAATTTTTGCATATTTTGACAAGTCAAGTGGGTCTAGTGCTTTTACTCTAAAATCAGAAAAGACTTCTGCAAGTTGTGCAGATGCAAACGAGTCTCCAGTTCCACAAAATATTGTTTTTTGTTGTTCTGGTACAGACAGTTGTTTTGGAGGTTGAAATTGTTCCAAGAATTCAAGTTGCATCATTATTTCGCTTTCATAGGCAGAAATTGTCGACACGAACTTGATTTTTATAATAGACATAAAAATCATCATTATGGATATTACCATAGGACATACTCCTGATGCAGATGATGCATTCATGTTCTACGGAATGTTAAGTGGTAAGGTCACCTCACCGCTCTTTAATGTAAAACATGTTGTTGAAGATATTGAGACTTTGAACAAGAGGGCTCTGACACATGAGCTTGATGTAACGGCAGTATCTGCTCATGCTTGCGCTTATCTTCAGGATTATACAATTCTTAGAAGCGGCGGAAGTTTTGGAAAAGGTTACGGACCAATTGTTGTAGCAAATCAAGAACTCTCTATAGAAAAATTGCGAGGCTCCAAGATTGCAATTCCTGGAAAACTTACTTCTGCTTTTCTTCTTTTAGAATTAATGATTGGCAAGTTTGATTATACCGAGATGAAATTTAGTGACATTCCAGATGCAGTAGCTAGTGGCCAAGTTGATGCAGGACTAGTCATTCATGAGGGACAGATAACATATGAACAAAAAGGCTTGACCAAGCTTCTCGATGTAGGCGAGTGGTGGAGAGATAGCACCGGAGGATTACCAGTTCCGTTAGGGGTAAATGTAATGAGCAATCATTTTGGAAGTGAGACTATACGAAAGTTTGACGAGTTTTTCCGTGAATCAATCGTATACGGCATGGCAAGACCAAATGATGCATTAGATTATGCAATGCAGTATGGCAGAGGCCAGTCAAAGGATTTGATTGATAGATTTGTACGAATGTATGTTAACGATGTAACAATCGAGATGGGAGTTCTGGGAGAGCAAGCAATTAGAAATCTATTCCAGTTCGGAATAGAAAAGGGCCTAGTGCCAGAGTTTGAACTTAGAATATCTTAACAGTTATTTATCACATTTGAAGATATTCATCTAATGGACAAACGAGTCTTTGCTCTAGGAATAACAATGCTTGTAGTAGGTTTTGGTGTTTACGGATATCTTAGTGTAAACGAACCCGCCGGAAAGGCAGACATGACAGACGAAGAAAAATCTGCTTTCAATCAAGAACTAGTAATAAATGAAGGTCTTAGAAATATCGTAGGAATAGTTGGAGGTTTGGGATTTTTGATCACACTGATCAGTATTGGGCTCAGAGGGAAAAAGAAAGGCGGAACAGGAAAAACAGTTACTCAAAAACCAGCTGAGACCTAAAATGTCTTTAAAATATTGAAAAATGTGTCTCTCTGAGCTGGCTCTCTGCCAATCTCTTTTACCATGTTTACAAGTTCTATAACAGAAGAGTTGGTTCCCTTGCCAGCTGCTTTGTAAATCTCCTCAGAGAATGCAGTTCCCACCAAGTCATTTCCGCCATAAGTTAAAGCAACCTGTGCAAGTTTCTTTCCAAGTGCAACCCAGTATACCGAGATATTATCAAGCTGGCCTGCAAGCATCAGTCTAGAGATTGCAGTGATCCTAAGGTCATATGTAGACGGACTCTCCGATGTTACCAATCCCTTCGTTTCAAGTTCTGTGTTATCAAGGCTGAACTTTAGTGGAATCAATGTAAGAAATCCTTTGGTTCTCTTTTGGACTTCTCTTAATTTTATTAAATGATCAATAATATGTTCAGGTTTTTCAATATGCCCAAAAAGCATTGTAGCGTTACTTTTTATTCCAAGATTATGTGCAAGTTCTATAGTATCAAGCCATTCCTGTCCAGAGCACTTGCCTCTAACTATTTTATTTCTAATATCAGGATGGAAAAGTTCTGCTCCTCCTCCAGGCATCGTATCAAGACCTGCTGCCTTGAATCTAGTCAATATTTCTTTAACAGAATTTTTTGTCAGTCTTGCTATAAAGAAAACTTCAGCTGCAGTAAGTGCCTTGATGTGCATTTGAGGATGATTCTGTTTTATTGTTCTAAACATTTCTTCGTAATATTCTATTGGAAGTTCAGGATGAAATCCACCAACTATATGCACCTCAGTTGCACCCATCTCTTTTGCAATTGCGACTCGGCCTGCAATATCTTTGGCAGACAAAGTGTATGCGTCCTTTTCATCGCCTTTTCTATAAAATGCACACATCTGACAACTTGCAGCACAGACATTTGTGTAATTCATGTAGTATGATGCAGCAAACGTAACTTGCGCTCCAACCCTTTGTTCTCTAACCATATCTGCTGCAGCGCCCAGCATGTACAGATTATCATAAGACATTAGCTCCATACCGTCATCGTATGAGAGTTCCTCACCTGCAATGGCTTTTTCAAGTGCTTTTGATTCCTTGACTAGTTTTTCTAGCATGACACTACATGAAGATAGTATCAATATAAAATTACCAAAGAGCATACGATTAGTTAGATTATTGTACATGCATGATACCATATTTTTCATGAAACTGCACCACATTGGAATCGTAGTAAACAACATTCAAGAGTCCATGGGGGAGCTCAAGAAATACCTAAACTTTGAGACAACCAGTACCATATTTCCAATCGGCAGTCAAAAAGTCAATATTTGCTTTTTAAAAATTGGAGAGCCATTCCTAGAGTTGATAGAGCCATCATCTCCAGACTCTGCAATAAGCGAATTTGCAAGATCAGGTGGTGGAATACATCACCTGTGCTTTGAGGTAAAAGACATTCAGTCAGAACTTGAGTCTCTTTCAGGAAAAGGTGCAACTATCCTTGTAAATCCTGTAAAAGGTTTTGACGAACGCCGCATTGCATTTGTTGATTTGAATACAAAAAATACAAAGTGCTGCCTTGTCGAACTTTTAGAGACGAGATAAAAATCTAGAAATTATTTTTCAATTTTAGATTAGATCTTGAGGTTATACCGATTATAGCAACAATAGATATCAAAAGTGCAATGGAAGTAAGGGGGCCAAATTCCGGAACAAATGTTGTACTTTTTGAGAATGCAATAGTATGATTACCCAGTTTGCCTTCTTGCCATGTCAAATATACCACATTATTCAGTGTGGCCATATTGTTCTCATATGATTCATCTTTACTATTGCTTACATTTGTAGAATTTTCAAATGTAACTCCACCATCTGAGCTCTTTGTGATTAACACATCAAATTTTCCTGTACTGCTATCTACCCAGCTGATGTAGATGGCACCATCAGATGCAATTTTTGGCCAACCAGATGCTCCTAAATTATTACTAAGATCAATGGGCGTGGCAAAAGTGTCACCATTATCAGCACTTTTTGCAAAATATATGTCATAATTTGTGCTTGATATGGTCTGGGTCCATGTCACATAGACATTATTTCCAGTGACAGCAAACTGTGGATATCCTGAATCAGCATGAAGATTACTTATGTTAACAGGAGTTCCAAAGGAATTTCCACCATCAGTACTTTTTGAAAATAAAATATCATATGTTCCCGAAGTATTATCCATCCAAACAACATAGACAGTACCGTGTGATACTATAATTTGCGGAGTTCCAGATTGTCCAGCATTAACACTTACATTAACTGGAAGATGAAATGAACCACCATAATCATCACTCTTGGTTAAAAACACATCAAAATTCTCTTTACTATTATCCTCCCAAGTCAAGTATACATGATTTTCAGTTGCAAGTAATTTTGGAATTCCAGAATTTCCCACATTATGAGTCACGTACAAGGGCACACCAATAGAACTTGCGTTGTCATCACTTTTTGCAAATACTATATTTGTAGAGTTATTTTCAGATTTTTCAAGCCATGCAAAATACACATGTGTATCAGAGATACGCTATTTGTGGAAAGGCCGCAAGTTTTGTTGCATTGCTTATCATCACTGGTTTTTCAAAACTTGAACCACCATCGGAACTTTTTGTTAGAAATACAGAGGCAGTACCAGAAAGAGAAGTCTGCCATACAACATAGACATCGTTGCCATTTTGTGCAAAGGTGGCATAATCAGATTGACCAGTATTGGAATATGACAGATTTATTGGATTGGCAAATGTATTTCCACCATCAATACTTTTTGAAAAAAATACATCGGTTCTTCCAGACTTGTTTTCCACCCACAGAGCAAAGAGTCCATTATTTGAAGTCTATGATATTTGGACTTTGAGAATCAGAGGAAGTATTGCTGATATTTACAGGGTTTGTAAAACCAGGCGATACATCTTGGGCAAAACTTGGAACAATTCCAGACAGGACAAAAATAGTCAGAATTACGAATACAAATACTTTCACACATTTATCTTAGATTGCCAATATAATATGGTATCATCAAAAAAACAAAATTACTTCAAATCCAATTTATCAACAATCAGATTTAGCTCTACTGTTTCTTTTGTATTTACAGCATTGGTAAGATGAGTAGTCATGGTTATCAAATGTTCTTGGCCATCAATTTTCAAACTTGTTTTTATCAAAATTGGTTTAAAGTCAGTATTTGGTCCAAGCATCAGTTTTGGAATCTCATTTAATATGGAAAGATCAGTTATTGCTTTTATTTTATAGGCCTCAACATCCGTAAAATATACGCCTCCTCTTGTAGTAGGCTCTCGTACTGGAATTTTTGATTTGACAATTGAGATCTTTTTAACGGGGTATGAGTTTTCATCAATATTTATCACATATGAGAGATTTTCTGTTCCAGATACTTTGATAATTACATCCTCATTTTCTAGCATTTGAGATTTAATTTCAAATGAACCTCTAATAATCTTCTGTTTGATATGACACGATACTTTTACAACCTTTAGCATATAGTCAGTATTTGTGAGAAATTATGAAATTGAAGTGACGTGGCATTATCACAACGGTACAAAACATCCAAACGGAATGCTACTTAGCAGATTTCACATGTATCATCCCTCACAAAGACCTACACCTTACAAGATTTACAAAAACGCCCCACAGGTTATTTTACCACTAGAAAAAAACTTGCTAGGAGTTTCTACACTTGAGGCTATTTCTACTAACATTGACATCAAGAATGAAGTAGTTCCAGATTTGGAAACATTATCCAGAATTTTATATTTTTCAGCAGGTATTACAAAAAAGATAAAATTTCAAGGTCTAGGAGAGATGGATTTTCGGGCAGCCTCGTGCACTGGTGCATTATATCACATAGAAATCTATGTCATATGTTCAGACATTTCAGGTCTTGTTGCAGGAGTATATCATTTTGATCCAAAAAACATGAAGTTAAACGTAATACGACACGGAGACTATAGAAGAAACATCTTAGATTCAACTGCAAACGAGTCATTTACAAAACATTCACCAGTCATGCTTGTTTTCACAGATGTCTTTGCAAGAAATTCCGTAAAATACCAATCAAGAGAATATCGACACGCATTTTGGGATTGTGGAACAATATTAGCAAATACACTAGCAATTACAACTGCCCACAAAATACCTTCAAAGATAATCACAGGTTTTGTGGATTTGCAGATATCTCAATTGTTAGGAATAGACATGAATCAAGAGGCACCTCTTGTAGTTTTACCAATTGGATTTACAGACAAAGAGATGCCATCTTGCCCTGACTTGTCAGATCTTAATCTAGACGCCATTTCATCAGAGTATGAGATAGAATATCCAGAAATTAATGCAATGCATGATTCATCTTGTCTTCTAGATAATGAAGAGGTAACAACATGGAGACATAATATGGTAAAAGAACAAAAAAGTTATTCTCAATTGATTCAACTTGAGAAAAACATCAATAATTCGGAATCAATAGAACAGACAATAATAAAGCGTGGATCTACAAGAAAATTTTCTTTAGAAGATATAACTTTCGAGCATCTATCCACAATTCTTAGTTGTGCAACATCGGGAATTAATGCAGATTTTGTAAACCATGCGATATTATCAGATCTGTATATCATAGCAAATGCAGTTGAGGGGTTAGACGCTGGCTCGTATTATTATGTAAGAGAGAAAAATTCACTCGAATTATTACGTAAGGGAAACTTTAGACATACGTCAGGAAATCTCGGATTAAACCAAGACTTGCCATATGATGCAAGTGCTACGATATTTTTTATGGTAGATCTCAAAAAGATTTTAGAACAATTTGGAAACAGAGGATATAGAGTAGCTCAGTTAGATTCTGCAATTGCAGGAGGTAAGGCATATCTTGCTTCATATGCATTAGGCCTTGGTGCAACAGGACTTACATTTTATGACGATGCAGTTACTAGTTTCTTTTCACCACACGCGGCAGATAAAGAGACCATGTTTTTGATTGCAATAGGTAAAAAAGAAAAAGGGGCTAAGCAGAATCAGGATTCATCTTAAAAAATAACCAGTTTTTTCCTTCTGGTTTAAAGTGGAGAAGGCAGTATTTGCCTTTTAATCTAGAACCATGAATGTTTACAACCAATTTCTTTTTACTGTTTTCCACAATATCAAAAGTTCCCCGGTCCCAAGTTTTCACGTCACCTGCACCATAGTTTCCTTTCGGAATTTCACCCTCAAATAACGCATATTCAATAGGGTGATCATTAACGGAGACTGCCAAGCGCTTTTCACCTATTTTTTGAGGGGGTTCCTTTGGTAGAGCCCAGCTCCTCAGAGTGTCATCTATTTCAAATCTCAAATCCCAATGTAGTTTGGAAGCATTATGTTCTTGAATAACATATACAGGTCTCTCCAGTTGTGCGTGATCATATTTTTTCATAAGATCTTTACAAAATGATGCAGATGGTTCACCTTCCACGATATAATTTAGTAATCATCATATTAGAAGAATTCGTCATGTTCATATTTTTTCTGCGAGTCCAAAAATAAATACAAAGAATATTTTCATGAATGTATCAAATTATAAAATGAAATAATTTGCTGTTGACCTTATCTTTTATTTTCATAAAAATAAAAAAATGTGGAAAGTCGTAACCGTTCCACAACATATGCCGATATTCTATGTCCTGTTGTTCCCAAACTTTTGGTGTGTGTGGAATGCAATACCTACAAACTGTTGGTTTGTATGATATGTCGCACCTACAAACTGTTGGTTTGTATGATATGTCGCACCTACAAACTGTTGGTTTGTATGATATGTCGCACCTACAAACTGTTGGTTTGTATGATATGTCGCACCTACAAACTGTTGGTTTGTATGATATGTCGCACCTACAAACTGTTGGTTTGTATGATATGTCGCACCTACAAACTGTTGGTTTGTATGATATGTAACGTCTGCAAATCTATGGTCTGCACGTAATTTCATGTCTACAAACTGTGGGTTTGTGTGAGATGTAACGTCTGCAAATCTATGTGTTCCAGAAGATACAGAATACGGAGTGGATGTTACTGGATTGTTTGTCGTGGTATCTACTGGTGTAGTTACTGGATTGTTTGTCGTGGTATCTACTGGTGTAGTTACTGGATTGTTTATCGTGGTATCTACTGGTGTAGTTACTGGATTGTTTGTCGTGGTATCTACTGGTGTAGTTACTGGATTGTTTGTCGTGGTATCTACTGGTGTAGTTACTGGATTGTTTGTCGTGGTATCTACTGGTGTAGTTACTGGATTGTTTGTCGTGGTATCTACTGGTGTAGTTACTGGATTGTTTGTCGTGGTATCTACTGGTGTAGTTACTGGATTGTTTGTCGTGGTATCTACTGGTGTAGTTACTGGATTGCTAGATGTGTTGTTTATTGACGAGGATGTAGAATTGTTCAACGTGTCATTTGCTGACAAGGATGTTGAATTGCTCAATGTTGTAATTATTGGCAATGTTGAATTGGATAGTGTTGCATTTACTGGCAATGAAGTTACGGCTGTTCCATTGCTTTGAACACTGCTTACCTCGGCAAACGCACTTGTTGTTGCAAGAGATGCAGTCATTACAACTCCAAGAATTGCTACTAGGGACAAGATTTGGAGTTTGTTTACGTTTGAATTCATTTTCGACGTTATTACTGTAATTACTTAATAAAGAATTACTACACATTGTACAGTAACAAAGTTCTCTAACAGTTAAAGTATAACCGCATCAATTTTTTGGCAAATATTTCAATTCAAAGTAATAGATCCAGTCTGTCAAGATCGTCAAAATCAAATTTCATACCATAGTTGTAGTGTTTCCAGCGTACAGTCTCAATGCTTATATCTTTACCATAGAAATCAAGATGAAGATGCATTTTAAGCGAATTCATCTTGTCTTGGCATTATTAATTTTGATACCATCATTTGTAAACTTGGGAGTTCCAATTTACAATAGAGACTCACCAGAGTTATTTGGACTACCATTTTTCTACTGGTTTCAGACATTTTGGTTATTTGCCTGCACAGGTTTCTATTTTGCATATGCCAAACTAATGGAGAAAAAAGCATGATAGGTTGGGATGTTATCATAGTATTTGTTTCATTATTTATCATCTTCATAGGATTAGGATTTTACGGCAAGTACTGGAGAAGAGGGGATCTTAATCACATACATGAATGGTCGTTGGGCGGAAGAAGACTTGGGACAACACTTGTCTTTTTCCTCATAGGAGCAGATTTGTATACAGCATATAGTTTTGTAGCAATCCCATCAGGAGTATTTGCAAAAGGTTCACTATACTTTTTTGCAATTCCTTATGTGATGTTAACTTTTGCAGTTGCCCTAGTTACAATGCCAAAACTTTGGACACTCTCAAGAGAAAAGGGATACATTACTGCATCAGATTTTGTAAAAGATAGGTTCAGTAGTAGAACATTAGTTATAATGATTGCAGTCACAGGAATTGTTGCTGAACTACCATACATCGCGCTTCAGATAGTTGGCATGCAAGCGGTACTGACTGTAATGCTAGCAGGATATGCCAATTCTCAAATGGTTACAGAAATCTCACTTCTTATCGCTTTTGTAATTTTGGCAGCTTTTACATATTCAAGCGGATTACGTGGTGCAACTCTGACTGCAATCTTCAAAGATATTCTAGTATGGATAACGGTGATCGTGGTAATAATTGCAGTTCCAATAAGCATAGGAGGATTTGGAAATGCTTTCAAGGCAGCCAAGGATAATTATGTTACACTGCCAGATAATCTAGTTCCAGCATATGCAACTTTGATTTTGGGTAGTGCATTAGCTCTATACCTCTACCCACATGCAATAACAGGCGTCTTGAGTGCTCAAAGTGTACAAAAGCTTCGTTCCAGTACAGCACTTTTGCCTCTATATGGAGTTGGACTTGCAATACTTGCTCTGATGGGAATACTTGTGTATGCAGTTCCAGGAGCTATGCACTTTTTGTCAGGGTTTCCAGAGAGTTCACGTGGAATATTGGTTGTTCCCTCATTGATCTTGTATTCATTACCAGGTTGGTTTTCAGGAATTGCACTGCTTGGAATTTTTGTTGGAGGTCTTGTCCCTGCTGCAATCATGGCAATGGCACAGGCAAATCTATTGACTCGAAACATCATCAAGGAGATAAAACCAAACCTTTCAAACAATTCAGAGATTAGAATAACAAAGATGTCATCCACGGTTTTCAAGTTCATAGCTCTTGCATTTGTATTTTCAGTTCCTGCGACATATGCAATATCACTACAGTTACTTGGGAGCATACTAATTGTCCAGATATTGCCGGCAGTATTTTTTGGACTATATGTAAAATCACTCAGAAAGATTCCTTTGATAATAGGTTTGATTGCCGGAATATTTTCTGGCATATACATGCTAGAGACTGTAAACAGTTTTGGTCAATTGACATCATCTCTTTTTAAAACTACCTTTGGTCCAATATACATAGCAGTAATTGCACTTGCAATAAATCTAGCAATATCATTCATTGGAAGTATGGTATTACGAAAACGTGCAATTAAAAATCAAACAGGCTAATTACAATATAATAAAATGTAGTTGAGTGGTTTACGATTACTCGTATTCCATCAATTTTTTTTCTTCTAACAGTGTGTGAAGATTGTGTACTGCACGATAAACTTCTGCTTCTTTCTTAGTTCCAGTACAGACTAGTTTTCCAGAGGCAAAGATAAGAACTACTGAGCGTGGATCAAGCATTCTGTGTATTAGACCAGGAAATTGTTCTGGTTCATACATACTCCTTGGAAGACTTCTTGCTGCCTTTTCCAAGTGAACTTTACCACCAAGACTGACAGATGCTACAATATTTTGAATTGTAATTTCTGGATTCTTTTTTATTTTTATCTTGCCTTTTCGCAGTCTTTGTACCACAGTGTTTACTGCGTTTACCGCAGCTTCCTCAGATTTGGAACCAGTACAGACCATTTTTCCCGAGCTGAAGATCAGTGTTGCAGTTTTTGGAGATTTTAATCTAAAAACTAGACCTGGGAATTGTTCAGGATGATATTCTACGTCTGGGAATTCTTTTGTAATTGCTACAAGATCAATTTTTTGGTCAACTGATGCAGAGGCTACTACGTTTACAATGTCAACAATCGGTTTTGTTTGCGGCATTTAAATAGAATATAAAGTGGTACCATATATAACCAATTACATAGAAACCGTGACTGTATTGGTAAAAGATCTTATAGTGTATTTTTAAGATAGAAAATTTTCGATCTAAAGTTTGATCGCTACTTTACAGATTGTAGAAAAAACTCGACATACATTCAGATCGAGTCAACGAAAAAATATTTTCAGCATATATATTTTGGTAAAAAATCAGTATTATTCAAATGCATTCTAATGGAAATCACGGCAGATCTGAGGATGATGAGCATTCAAAGACTGCAGAGATATCCAAGATAAAAAAAGAGGTTGAAACAGTAGACAGGAGGTTCTATGATGAACTTGCTAGCAAGTATTTTCTGCTTGACAAATTTAGCCTCGAGCAATTAAAGAATATGTGTAACAGTCTATTGGGCAAGGGTCCGGATGTAGAATATTATGAGGATAAACATACAAATAAAATTACAGAGATTCCACAGTACAAAGAAGATTTCATTCATTTTATTATTGATGAATTCCAATTTTCTGAAATCAAAGATTACGCGCTAAGGAAAAATATAGTTACAAGTTATTTTCTCGATAACAGAAAATAAGTTATTTTTTCAATATAGTTAGGTCAAGAAATACAGTCTTTGTTACATAACCATCAGATGCACTAATTCCAACGGTATAATTTCCAGGGAGTACGCCTCCATTATGAATAGATGCCAATACCTGTTGATCATGTAAAAGATTTACCACATCAGACGCAAACCCTACGGTGAGATTACCCAGTTCAGCAGTCGGAGTAATTGAGCTTGACGCATTTAAAAGGATAGTATTTGGAGAGCGTACACCGCCTTGAATTTCCAGATTAATTGTATCATCCGTTTTATCAGAACTAAGGACAATCTCTTTTTTGCTAGAAGTTATTTCAAATGGAACTGGAATATGCCCGTTTATCACTGCAACTTTATCAGTATTCCATTCAGAGAACCATAGGATTTTTTCGTCATGTGGGTCTTGCGATATGTTAAGAGGATATGTGATATAGCCGTCTGTTGGAACTGATGGAATAGTGTATTCAGTTAGTGTTTTATTTTCCAAGTCAAAACATCCAATCTTATTTCCCTGATGTTCATTAAACCACAAAATTTTAGGATTTTCAGTACCGCGAATCCAGAATGGTAAGGTGGTAGTATGAAAATTATTTTGTGATGTTGGATAACGAACTAGTTTTCCAGAATCAAGATCATATCTAGAAAGAAAACTTGTTCCATGTTCTGTAAGCCAAACAGAATTATTGTTTACTATAAGAATCAGTTGGTGATGAAAACATAGTATCATCATACTTTGGAATATTTTGAAGTGAGGTAATATTTTTAACAAAATTATTTTCCCTGACAATTTTATACTGTGAAATTTTTTGAGAACTAATGTTAGCTGTCCATACCGAATCATTTTGTAAAAATATACCAGCTGGAGTTGTATTATTACCAGTTCCAAAAGACGAGATAGAATATAGACCGTCTGCAGATTTTTCTATTACACCAATTGTATCACCGCGCAAAGTGGTAAACCAGATCTCTCCAGTATTTCCAATCTTCATCTGAAAAGGAGATCCTGATTCAGAATGAAATAGGTGAAATGCATTATTTTCAGGCTCTAGCTGCCAGATTGATTTAGTGCCAAGACCTGCAAACCATATATTCCCATCACGGTCTTGCACCATAGTCCACACCATTGTTGAATTTTCATGTACCGTTTCAGGCTGAGAATTATCTCTAATCCCAAAATTAGTGATATTTCCGCTTTTTGGGTCAAGTGAGAGCAACCTCTTTGAATCAGAAGTTGTTATCCATACGATACCATGAGCATCTACCAGCAAGGCATTTGGTCTGGATCCTTCCTGTAAAGAATATTCTTTAACATATTGCACATGTGTGTTTGTCATATTTTTTGCTAAATCATTGCCCTGCCAAGCAATTACAAGTACAGATAGTATGATTGCAATTATCGCCACTGTTGATACAAAGATTAGTTTGAGGTTCAAATTACTCAGAGTCTCTTTTGATATGGTCTTTGCATATTAGTCTCTCGAAAATACAGGCAATATAATATAGGAAATCAAAGTATGAGACGTTGTGAAGAAACGATTCTATCTTTTTCTCCCAATCTATTTAAGTTTCTTTATAGGTCTTGGAGTTTATGAGGTAATCCATCCTCCATTTAGTACAGATTCAACAAGAATTGGAAATTATGAAATAAAAATAGAAACTACCCCAACAGTTCCAGAGGTAGGAAAGAATACCATAATACATTTTCTAGTTCTTGATGAAAGTGGTAGACCCATAGATAATTTCAGAATGGGGGTTCAAATTTATTATAACGATAATTTACAAAATTCATTTCCACCTGCTGACCACAATTCAGGAAGATATGATTTAGACTATGTATTTGAGGAATCTGGAAATCATGTAATCAGAGTTGATCTTTTTGATCTAAAGAGTGGAGAGGTGTTATCACATGCGTTCAATGTAGGAGTACTAAACTTTTACATGAACATATTCACATATCTAGTAATAGCAGGAGTGGCAGGAGCTATAAGTATCATAATTGTAATAATAATTTTTCAGAAGAAAATCAGCAAGACAAGATAAAAAACACGGCATGGTCCTATTGGCAGAATGCTTGGAGATTACCTCCGTTGAATCAGACGCCATTGCGCGGATTCGTGTGAGATTTCTGCCGGACCATGCATCGTCAAGCCATTAACTGTGACTTTACGATCACAGGCATATTATAATTACAAGTTATTTAAGAATTTGTCTTAATAAATACACTAACCTATAATATATATAAAAATTCCACATCAAAATAGAGTTTTTTTAAGAATAATTATTCAAGCATATTCCAGAATCTAGAATATCGAAATAGTCCCACCCAACCAGATATGAAACATGCAAGTGACAGGCCAAATAGCAGATAGAAACTAATCTTGCTTTTTGCAATATCAAGATCTAAGAAAATAAATGCGCCTAATCCTATCAAACCAAAAAAAAGTATCAGCCTACCCAATCTTTTTAGATTCAATTATTGACACACCCAAGGCGCCGGATATAAAACAGATCTACTGGTGTAATTTCATGCTTGAGATAAATTCTTTAAAATCCATCTATAAAAAATCACACCAGTCCGCATTTTTCATAATACTGCTGGTGATAATCTTCTGCCTTGTAAAATTCTGTTGCTAGAACTATCTCAGTTACAATTTTTTTCCCATATTTTCCAGATTTGTCAAGATCATCTTTTGACTGTCGTGCCTCTTTTTCCTGATCCGGTGTATGAAAAAAAATTGCAGACCGGTATTGTTTTCCAACATCGGGGCCTTGTCTGTTCAGTGTTGTAGGGTCATGATTTTTCCAAAAAATATCCAAAAGTGTGCCGTATGAGATTTTAGATGGATCATATTCCACTTGGATAACTTCGGCATGTCCCGTTGTATCTGTACAGACATCCTCATAAGTAGGATTTTTAAGATGTCCTCCCATATAACCAACACTTGTGGATATTATTCCATTTTTTCTAAAGTCATTTTCAATACACCAAAAACATCCTGCTCCAAATGTAGCTTTCAATACATGTGATACAATTTAGCCTAAATTAAATTCTATTGCGAAATCAGATAAAGTGATTGGGCAACATCTTGATCAGATACTTTACCGTTAGCCCACAAACACATCGTTGTTTTGTCAGGCACTTGACCCGAAATTTCAGACTCGCCCTGAACAGACATCATATCATTAGAAACAAGATATTTCATAAGAGAACCCAGTTGTTGATCATCGACATATCCATTACACCAAAATCCTACCGTTTTCTTGGTCCAGGATGGGATTTTGTCCTGACCTATCACTACGTTGATTACAAATGATTTGATTACAGAGTTCCCATTTTGATCCTTCACTGCACATGTGACTGTTGTTGTACCTATCATAAAAAAAGAACCAGACGGTGGAGCACAGACAGGAGACTGGAAGCTAGACAGTAGGCTAGAATTTAGATAATTAACAGGAGTTCCAACAGAATTTGTCGCATAAAAAACCAGGGATGGCGGAGATGAGTATGGTGCAGTATTTACATTTGAATTAGAGCCAGATACAGATGGTCCAGAAGAACCTCCAACGGTTACGAAAACACTTGATGGATCAGTTGGATCATCGAATCTAAATTCCAGTGTTGAACCCATCTGTACTGGAAATCCTCCAATTTCTTGAGGTATCTTGACAGTTACCGCAAACATACCAGTATTAGGTCCTGTTTCCCTCAATGCATAGGGATTTGCTTGAAAGACAGAATCTGCTAACGTAGTTTGAGCTCCACCCATATGAACTTCAACCATATTTAGTGGAATGTCATCAGGTGTTTGAGAATCTAGATTATAATTTGGAGCATTGATATCAAGTGTGAAATAGTGACCAATTATAACATTTGAAGCCGAACTTGATACAGGACTAGAAACAGTAGTTGTAAGAACTTTGGATTGAGTCTGCGTCGTTGGGTGTCCTGAATAATCTGCTTGCTGATGATATGTCATAACTACAACATCGCCATCTTGCAAAGGCTTCCCGTTAACAGAGTCTGGTAATGTCAATTGAATTTGAAAAGTCCCAGTATCAATTCCGGTTTCTACCATTGCACCAGGTCCATCTACTGGAACTCCATTTATTGTAAAATCTACAAGACCTGATGTTGGTATAGTCATCACTGCGTGATGATCAGTTGACAGATTACTATCAGTAATATAAAAAGTCAGAATAGTACCAGGTACAGCAGACTCTGCATAACACAGAGATAATGGCAACAAGAGCAGAATTAGAAAAAGTCTTTTCATGTCACATCTTGCTCTGATGATTTGAGTTCGTTTATTATAGAATCAGAGTTTTTAAGCATAGTAGATAGAATTTTTTTAGTTGAATCAATTTCGTCTCCAGATATTCCACGGTAAATCATTTTTCTCAATTGGAGAACAATCAATATTATTGAATCTATGGTTGACTCGGATTTTTTTGTAAGGAAAATTCTATTCATTCTTCGATCTTTAGGATCTGCTCTTCTTTCCACCAATCCATTTTGCTCCATTTTATCTATCACTGGAACAAGTGTACTTCCATCAACATAGATCTTGTCGGCAAGTTCCTTTTGGGTAAGACCGTCCGAGATATTTAATGCAAGTATAACTTTCCAGTGAGCAGGTGTAAGCCCAAGTTGTTTTTTCATCTGAAGATCTGCCAACCTTTCCTGCGATTTTGAGGCAAGGGCAATAAGCATACCTATACTATCATTGAGGTCCAATTTACGCATGATGTATGTATTAGATTCACTTGTATACAAATGATTGGTATACCAATAGTTATATACCTTCTAGTCAATATTATGTCATGTCTGCACAAAGTAAGACATCAAAAAGGATACTCGCTCTTTTCATAGTCACACTTTCAGGTATGGCATATGTGGAGCATACAACCCAGCATTTGCGGCAACACAACCAACCCAACTTGAGAACCATACCATAACAGGAATAGATCTAAAGAATAATCCCATGGCTGCAAAGATCCTCAGCGAGATAGAATACTCTAAAAAACAAATAGCAGATTTGCAAAAAAGCCAAAAAGACCAAGAAGCAAATCAGAAACTTATTGCACAGCAAAGACTGATTGCAAAACAGCTGCAAGATCAAGCATATCAAATGCTTCAGATACAAGTTGCGCAGAATCAGCTCAGAAAATGCATATAGTAGATTCCTTGCATCGATTCCAACCAATGATACAAAGATGGTATTTTATGACGAATTTGCATTTACAAAACAGAGAGTAAGTGCAGGAGACGTTGCAATGCATCAAGTGCTTTCAAGTGGAGGCACGTGGGATGAAGCTATACAACAATTTTCAAAATATGCCGCAATAAAATATGTTGAAATGATATCAGTAAATCAGGCGCTCAACGACAAATACATTCATCATCAAAATAAAGCAAACATGGCTGAAACTGGAGTGATACCATTTGATCAAAACGGTCATGTTCCTGAGAATTACATTCAAATTCCAGGTACGGTGTCAAGTCATGCATAAATTTAATGTAAAATCTCCATCTAGTTTTTTTTTCATCGCTTTACTAATAATTGGAGTTTTTTCATTCATACCTCCATCTTATGCAGATAGAGTCATTACAATACAAAAGGTTTCCAATGTAAACGAGCCATCACTACTCAATGCATTATCTAATGTATCAGAATACCCACAGATATTTCCTGATAATGTAAAATATGTCAAGATATTAGACAATAACACAAAACTTGTTGAGATGGATGCTGGCATAAATGGTATATTTTTTGACACCAAGGCAATATGCACAACTGACGCAAATGGAAATTACGTTGTTCAAGTAGTTTCAGGCTACCTAAATGGAACCGTAATGACCACAAGCCTACAGCAGACATGGGGATTTCAAGGTCAAAAAGATGGAGGAACAATCGCAAACATAAATTTGGATGTAAAAACAACCGGAATTCTCTCATGGATGCTTAACTTTATTCCAGATAGTACGGTGTCAGATGCGCTGGGATATGGATTTGATAAGTTCATCGAATATGTCCAGACAACATAATTTTCGTTTCATAATAATAAAGTAAAATTCGAAACTGTTTACATCATCATTTTTTTAAAAATTTTGGCTTTAGTTTTGTGTTATTTTTCAAAAGTTCAAGTGCGATTGTTTTATTGTTTAACGCCAAATCAAATTTTTTGTCTATCTTTAATGCAGCGTTAAAACATTTTATTGCATCCTTTAGCAAACCAAGTTCTCCAAGCGACAGACCCTTGTAAGCTATTGCCAGTGCATATTTTGGTTGAATCTTTAATGCTTCATCATAACAATCTATTGCATCATGATATTTTCCAAGTGTGTGCAATGCAGAACCCTTGTTTACTAGAGCATCCATGTTTTTCTTTTTAATTTCAAGTGCCTTGTCGTAACACTTGACTGCTTTAGCATGCTTACCAAGAGTTTGGAGTGTAACGCCCTTGTTTATCATGGCAGTAATATTTTTTGGATCTTTGAATAGAATAAGATCATAGTATTCTAGTGCAAGAGTGTATTTTCCTTCTTCACATAGTTCGTACGCCTGGTCAAGAAGAAGGGAAGAATTTTTCATCGTCTTGAGTTAAAAATCTGCAGATATTATTCTTTTAGAAGATTTCTTACTGCGTGCATTCAAACCGATTATCAGATCTGATAACCAGTAAAGTGCATATATTTATCGAGATCGATGTCAATACAATTTGGAAAGTCCAAAGTGTGAAAATTGTGGAAAGGCACTAGAAAATTCCCAGTATACACATTGTTCTGACAAGTGCCTGTTTGATTCAATCAAGAACAGTCAATCTTTTGCAGGAGAAGATGTAAAGAATAATTCAGACTCGACTAGCAATACGGAATATTCATAGATCTTGTGACTGCAAATACATAGAAAATGTTCAATTTCCCTAGAAAATTAAGAAATTCTAATTCACAACAGTCTTTAACGGCATTTTCTTGCGAAATTCTAATGCCTACAATAGTATTTGATTTTGATGGAACTATTGCAGATACGCTATCAGTAGTCATAAAAATTGCGAACAAATTTGCCGACCATTACGGTTACAAAAAAATTCCTCTCAGTGACTTGCCAAAGCTTAGAGAAAAAAAGCCAAGTGCAGTATTAAAACACCTAGGGATATCAATATTCAAGCTTCCCATAGTGGTAAGGAAGATAAGATTTGAGATGAATAAGGAAATCGTTCATTTGAAGACTGCAGTAGACCTTAGAGACACACTTGTCTACCTCAAAGAAAATGGCTGTGTCCTAGGAATCTTGACTACAAACTCTAGAGAGAATGTTACGGAGTTTTTAAAGAACAATGATTTACAATTGTTTGATTTCGTATATTCTGGCAGGGCAGTATTTGGAAAAAGTAGGTTGCTAAAAAAATTGATGAAGGAAAAGAAAATACCTCATGCAGATCCGATTTACATTGGAGATGAGATAAGAGATGTTGAAGCTGCCAAGAAGGCTGGGATTAAAGTGATAGGAGTGACGTGGGGATATAACACTAAAATGGCATTGCTAACATCCCACCCGGATCATGTTGTAGAAAAACCTGAAGACTCAAAAGTATAATTCTAGGTCAGTAGAAATATTCCTGAACAAAACATAGTCATCATAATTTTAGATTATCAATAGGTATATGTGTCCACACAATTGATCAAGTATTACTTGATTAGAAATTTAAGATCTATTGTTTTGTTAACTATATTTTTAACAGCTTCTGGTACAGGAATTGCATATGCCCAAGATATGTCTACTAACCAGTTTTACAGTCCTGAAACCGAAGCATTAAAGGCATTTGCAACAGAGATTGCAGATGCAGCACCAAAAATAATTGCTGCAGCAGCATTATTGATAATCGGTCTAGTGGTAGGGAAAATTGTATTTAGAGTAGTAGAAAAAACAGCAAAAAAGATCCTAACAAAGGCAAACATGAATACCCTTTCCGAATCCAGCATTGTTGAAGAAACTATTGGAAAGATTGATTCGGCACGCCTGATTGCAGCAACAGTTAAGTGGTTTGTCTACTTGTTTTTCATCGTAGCAGCAGTAAACGAATTGCATCTCCAACAGCTTACAAGTGCACTTACATCTCTGTGGCTTTGGATTCCAAATTTGCTTGCATTTGTAATGATCATAATCATTGGTTCCATAATAGCAAACTATGTCACAAAGTGGGTAAATCATGAGCTTGTCGTACACAACTATGGCGGTAGTAGATACATTGGTACTGGAGTCAAGATAGTAATTTACAGCATAATATTTGCAGTAGGCCTCACTCAAATAGGCATTGGTCAATCAGTCATACCAACACTTGTTGCTGCATTCTCGTGGAGTATTGCAGTAGCAGTAGGGGCTGCAATTGCAATAGGTCTTGGGTTTACACTAAAAGAGATACTGCCAACTATGGCAGGAGCCTCTCAAAATCGCTCCATATACAAGGTAGGACATGTAATTAGAATTGGAGACATAACAGGTACAATCACTTCATCAGAAATATTCCATGTCATAGTCACCAATGAAAAAAATGAGAGTGTTGTAATTCCAACAAAGGAACTGGTTAACAAAACAGTAACAATACTACACTCTGATTCAAAGAAAAACTAGAATCAGATTTTCTCCAAGTTAATTTCAAATAGCACAGTATACAACAGGAAAGATTATGAGTTCAGATGTAACAGAGGATGAAAAAAAGGCGCTTACACCAGAATCAGGTTTTGATCTATGCGGAATTGATTATTTTGAATCACTTGGAAGAAGACTCTATTTCATAGAACATTATGACAAATACCAAGATGCGCTCAATGCAAAAAAAGAACGAGACCGTCCAGATGAATATCTAATATTATACAAGGGATCCACATAAGACACTTTAATATCAATTATTTTTCCAAATTAATTTCTATTTTTTACTCGTAGTCTTCTCATCAGATATTTTTTTGAAGATCCTCACAGCTTCAAGATGTGAGCAGTTTGCCTTCAATCCCTTGCCATGATGAAATTTATAAAAAAATTTGAAGCCTTCGCAGTCACAGCTGTCAGATGTTACCATATATGACTTGGACGGGTCACTTGATGATTTTACCTGAAATAGGTCATCTTCAATCATAACAACACCATTTTTTGCCAAGGCTTTTGCCTTTTTGATGGTATTTGCGCTCATGACTTTCAATATATATTCAATTAAATAATCCTTAACTTTTCAAACAAGTTTATTTTTCTTCATCTATAGAACCGCCCTGGCCTCTAATTGCGGCAAAGGTTGCAGTACTTGTAATATCTTGTATATCCCTTACACCAGTTATTGCAGCATGTAGATCTTCTTCCTTTTTTGCAGATACCTTGACAAATATATCATATCTGCCCATGATACCGTTTACTTCAACAACATTTGGCAATTTTTTGATTTCAGATATTGCGTCATTTTCCTGACCTGGCATACATGTTGCAAAGATGTATGCAATCATGGGATATATAGAAAATGATCAGATAAAAGCTTAGAGTTAAAATTTAACTTTATTATGATTAAATGTCAACCATACTTTATGCCTGTAAAACCAGAGGATGCAGAATCAGAGTTAATCAAGCAAATGTTTGATGAAATAATGAAAATGATTCGTGAAAAACACATCAAACTAGAATCCATTGTTCAGAGAATGGTCGAGCAGGGCAGCATATCCCAAGAATCATTTGATAGAGTATATGCCATTCTAACAGAACATGGTAAAAAGAAACAATGGCTTAAAGTTTAGATCTAGTCAGAAAATGGAGGACATTAAAATTCCTCAAAAAACAAGATTAATTTTTACAATATCAGCCCAGTCAAAATATTAAATCAGTTTTGGAACAATTTAGAACATAATCAAAGTGGGATGTTTAGATTTTTGATTTTATCAATTATTTCATCATGATCCGAGTCAGGATTTGTCGAGAGTATCAAAAGTCCATCATCGAGAAACAATGTAATTCAGCTTTACTTTTTCTTTGGATGTTATCATCCAGTTTGTCCTACCCAGTTTTTCGTTGAACATTTCATCCCATGAAGCCTTGACAGACGCCTGATAATGGACCATGTTACTTCACTCCTCATCAAGTAATGGCGAAGCAGTAGCCTTTCTTACAAATGTAATCAATTTTCTATCTTTTATCCTACCAACAAAACGAACGCTAGTGTCAAGATTTAGGATTTGTGTGTATGGATCTGCTTGTTTTATACGCTGAGCCAATTGCTGGATAGTAATCTACAAAGGAAATTTAACTCTATTGTAACACCAAAAATCAGGTCATGATTGATAAAATTGATAATATTATACTAGGTGAGATCATAAAAAAATATCATGTCGATCAAAAGTCTGCATCCTTGATGAGACAGTCTCTTGATAGAATAAACAATATTAACGAATCTAAAAATTTTAGATACAAACCTCTTGTAGAATTTGAAAAAAGATTGCCAGAATTAAACAGTCTAAAAGAAAAAGCAACTGAATCATTTAGACCATTTGCCAACAAATATCATACATCACTTTGTGCATCCATGGGAATTCCCATGATGGAATCAATTACCATGTCCAAAAAGTCAGGAAACTACGATGCATTTCAAGAGTTATTTGGATTAACAAATGCCAAAGCCAAAAGATTCGGCCTTGCTGCACTCTATTCTGCATTAGAGGGCCAAAAAAACGACATTCCAAACACGGGAGCCATTTACAACATAGTGTTTGATAGAGACTCGCCCTGGACATATAGAAACGAGGTAGAACACATGGAAGAATATGCAAGATATCATTTCAACAGCTATCTCATAAGTGAAGTAGAAAACTCGGCAGCAAATCCATTTGAACCAGTAATATCACTATACGAATACGGTTCTGCCGACTACATATTTATGCAAACAGAATATGATAATGTAAAAACTGAGAGATTATGCACTTTTCATACTGTCAACATTCCAAACAAGGGAAACGTTCTTGCCATTCACATGGCAGGAGATGAAAAATTAATGCATTATAGAAAATGGGGAGAGCCATATTTTACAATTCATTCAATTGAAGGTAAGACAAAATTAAGAGTTGTTGGAATTGCAGATCAGAGATTTATGGCAGACTAGATTTTAGCTCAACTTGTCGGCATTTTTTTTCCAGATTCTTACACCATCAACAAAGACTTGATCTGACTCCTCAAATACAGTATGCCACCTGCCATCGTGTGGAAAGAGTTTATCCATTTCTTTTACTTTATCGTTTGTTGGAAATGCATTGGTTAACGCTCCCCACTTCATATTAGGAACTTTGGGCATGATCTCGTTGATATCTCGCATGTTACAATACAATACAAAATCAAGGGATAAAATACTATGCATTTACCATGTGAAAAATACAAAACACTTTGAAAGACTATACTATGATTCCAGAGTGACTGATTCGTGTAATCCTTAGTCAATTAATTCATGGATGCAGTATAACTTGCATGACAACAATAGTTGGAATCAAAACAAAAGATGGTGTAGTGCTTGGTTCAGACAAAAGAGCAAGCAAGGGCTTTTTCATTGGATTTAAAATGGTACAAAAAATTTCAAGGATAGATGATACCCTAGCTGTTGCAATTGCTGGCCAAGTCTCAGACGCAGAACACATAATCAAGGTGGCAAAAGCAGAACGAAGGCTCATGGAATTAAGAAGAGGATTTCCATTGAGCATAAAAGAATCTTCAAGGCTGATTGCAAACATTGCGTATTCTGGCCTTAGAAATTACCAGCCATACTACGTAGAACTACTCATAGCTGGAGTAGATAAAGAAGGGCCGCATGTATTTGCGGCAGATATGAGTGGCGCAGTAATGGAAGAAGACTTTGCATCATCTGGTTCTGGTTCACCTATTGCATATGGAGTGCTTGAAAGTTTGTACAACAAGGATGTAACAAATAGTCAGGCAAGCGATATTGCATCACGAGCAGTAGCTGCGGCGATGGAGCGAGACCCAGGTTCTGGAAACGGAATAAACATTCTAGAAATACAGAATTTGTCAAAGGAGGTTACAGCATAAATGTCTGAATCTCAAAACAGTGGAAGATTTCCGTTCTACGGACCGCAGGGAAGACTGGTCCTTGTAGATAGTGCATTGGAAGCAGTAAGCAGAGGTTCAACTACAATAGGAATCAAGACTCCAAACTTTGCCATGATTGCAAGTCAGATAAAACCAACACATCCGTTGATAGAACCATCGGAGAAAATATTTCCAATTGATTATCACATTGGTGCAACAGGTTCTGGATATATTGGGGATATCTTGCAGCTAATTGATACACTACGTCTTGAATCTCAAAAACATAGATTGACATATGAAACTCCAATAGATGTAGACTCGCTTGCAAAACATCTCAGTAGTTTTCTGCACAATTATACAACATATGCCGTAAGACCCCAAGCTGCATCCATAATTATAACAGGAGAAGACCAGACAGGCATACAATTATACCAAGTAGATCCAAGTGGGACTTTTTTCAGAGGTTCGGGATTTGCAATAGGTCAATCTTCCGAGATTGCTCTTGATGTAATCACAAAGGAATACAGTAAAGACATGAAGTTAGAGCAAGCTGTAGAACTTGGGAGAAAGGCAATAGAAAAAGCACTGGGAGAAAAGCCAATAGTAGAAACAGGAATAATTGAACCAGGACAGGCATTTCGTAGAATACGTACAGATAACACCTAAGCCTTTTCAAAAGTGTTAATTTTTATTTTTTTAAAAAATATACCAAAAAAAGGCCAGAGGTAATTTTGTCCCATATTCAAGAATAATAATCTACTAGCAACTAAAATACAACATGTACGAATGAATGATAGAGTTGAACCTACCAAAAAATATCACTGATACAGTACACACAGACAATATCACTGCAGGTAGGATTTCAAAATCCCCACAAATCTCCGATGATATAGTACTAAAAATTGAACATGTCACCAAGATATTTGATACATCTGCAGGAAGAACGGTTGCTTTAGAAGACATAAATTTTGCAGTAAAACGTGGCCAGTTTGTATCCATCATGGGCCCTTCAGGATGTGGAAAATCTACACTTCTCAATATCATAGGTGCGCTGGATAGGCCAACATCGGGTAATGTATCCATAAACGGATATGACATATTTTCGCTTGCAGACTCGGAAATTGCAACTATGCGAAATCGTCTCATAGGATACATCTTTCAATCATATAATCTGGTCAACAGGAGCACAGTTGAGATCAATGTAAAACTTCCTGCAATCATAGCTGGAATGTCTACTTCGGAGGCAAATCGTAGAGCAAAGAAAGTTTTAGAAGAGCTTGGAATAGCAGACAAGGCAAAACAAAAACCAGCCAACCTTAGTGGAGGTCAGCAGCAAAGAGTTGCAATTGCAAGATGTTTGATTAACAATCCAGCAATAATTTTAGCAGATGAACCAACAGGAAATTTGGATACAAAGACAGGTCAAGACATATTTGATATGCTAAAGTTGCTATCGCACAAGTTTGGGCGAACCATCATAATGGTTACACATAATCCTGAACTTGCAGCAGCTACTGACAAATCAGTCATAATCAAAGACGGCAAAATTGAAAAAGATGTTCTAAATAAAAACAATTAACAGATAGTTACAAGGATGGACAAATTTTTGTTCAAGTTTTGATATTTTTGAATTAATCTTATTTGCATACATTATCAAGCATAAGAATTTAGAACTATCTTAAAATACGATATATGAATAGGCATACATATGCAAGGTTCAAGTGCATTAGACAAATATGATTTAAAAAAAGCCCATAAAGCTTTGAAGATGCTACTCATCGATAGAAGTAACGAATTTCGAGTATTTGCCCATGGTATTGGATACCCAACTAATACGGAAAACTGGGAAGTCATAGTCTTGAATTTTTGCCTTGATTTTGTAGAGTGCTTTAAAGAAATGTCAGGCGAGAATCCTCTTGATCACAATCAGATTCACAAGTGTATGACACACATCAGACAGATTACAAGAGGCAAAACAAACATGACCGAAGTTACACATCTTGAGAATACTGCATATCTAATCGCAGAAGATTTCAAATCAATCTACAAAAGAATGGAGTAGTACAATCTATCATCGACATAGATTTGAGATAGAAATCATCTGCAAATAGGATGTAAATTATTACATTTTAGATATCAATTCTTAATTATACGAATTAAAAGAAGAAAATCTGTTTTTGTCATCAGGCTTCTCTTGTTTTTCTTTTAGTAGTTTTGTAATCTGCTCAAGTATTTTGTGAGCATGAATTATAGACTCGGACTTGAGACTGGCCCCTGAAGCATCACTTTCCACAACTGCGTATCGTGAGACAAGTTTTAGATTGACATGATATTTGTCACTACTTGCCCACCGGAGTACGTATCCCCCATCTCCTTGAACAATCCCTATCCAGCGTAGAGTACCAAACCATTTTCCAAGTAATTTGTTTATAACATCTTCAACTTTGATATCAGTTGGGATGTACAGTTGGAGTATCTGCTCAAATTGTTCGTACGGGTTGGAGATTCTCTTTGATAAATTCTCAAGATCAATTCTAGATTTTTTGACAAGTATTGAATCCAAATTCTTTGCTAGCCTGTAACCATAATCTGTCTTTTTTATCAAGCCTGCACTTTCTAGTCTATATAATGAGCGTGTTAGGCTTTGTTGGTGAATTCCCAACTTTCGTACAAGGCCGTTAAACGTATACTGGTTATTACTAACATCACTGTCCTGGTTTAACACTGACAAGACTTTTTTGTCGTTTGTCTGAAAATCGTCAAGTGATACATCAGTTGAATTATCAATCATAATCTGAACCAGCTTATCATCCACCTTGACCTCTTTTTCGTTTACTGGTTTGTCCTCTTTTTCTTGCAAGTCTTTGTTTTGCATTAATACAATTGCTCCTATTACTTATTTAAAACTAGTTTAGCTGTTAGCACTTGATCTGATTCCAACATTATAGAATTTCTAGATTTTATCAAATTACTTGCATTTTTTAACATGGAATAATGCAGTAGATTGAATCTATTTTTTCTTGACTTGGCATTTCTTGAATTCAACCTTAGTTTATTATTACAACATGGACAACGTATTCCAGAGGATAATGAATCTACAAATATTCCGCATATAGAACAAGGTCTCTGTCCCACTGCAAATCTAAATCCCCCCAATGGTTTTTTTGCTGTAAACCTATAGCAAATTCCTTTGCACTTCAAGTCTTACTGTTCAATACTATATTTCAAATAAAATAGACTAGGATTAGCAAAACCCAGTCACAGGTATTTTTATACTTGTTCAAAAATAAATCTCAGTTAAACAGGAGAGAATCATTTGGTACAAATTAGGTTTCTACGTTTGACCTTTTCTAGACTGAGATTTATCATGCATTAAATATGAACAAAAATTTTCAAGATAAAGTCAAGATGGTCGTGACCATGCATCTTTTAACTAAGTGGTTGAACTCTCTATTTTTTTATATTTGTAAACTGCAATCGAGACAAGCCATGAGATCACAAAGATTCCAATTATGCCATATCCCAAAGTCTCAAAATCAAGATTGTTAAGCCAATCCCAAAATGCCCCAGAGAGTTTGAGTTCACCAGAAAGTACCTGTAATACTTCTACACCACCTATGACAAAGGCAACCAATATTGAAATTATTGTTATTGTCAAGTTATAGTATATTTTTCGAATAGGCTTGTGAAATGCCCACCCGTATGCCATTCGCATTGTAATCGAATCAGTTGTATCAACTAGTACCATGCCACATGTAAACATGAACGGCAGAACAAGAATCATCCATATTGGAATAGAGGAGGTTACACCTACTCCGACACTAATTGCAATAAGGGCAACTTCACTCGCTGTATCAAAACCAAGACCAAACAACACTCCAATAGGATAGATTTGCCAAGGCTTTCTAACAATTTTAAAAAGTGGGGCAAAGTATCGATTAAGAAATCCACGCTTGTTTAGTTTCTCCTCGAGTTGTGCCGCATCAAGTTTGCTAGTCCTGAGTTCTTTGTAAATTTTATAGATGCCAAAGACAATCACCACATTAATCAGTCCAACAATCCACAGGAATGTACCTGAGACACTAGTCCCAATTATTTCTCCTACATTTTGGAGACTTGGAATAGAGATTGCAATGGCACGAGTTGAAATGACCAATGCAATTATCATAATTATAACTATTGTAGAATGACCAAGTGAAAACCACGTACCAACCGTGAGCGGCTTTTTACCTTCTTGCATAAGTTTTCTTGTGGTATTATCAATAGCTGCAATGTGATCAGCATCTACACCATGCCTTAATCCAAAGACATATGCTACAATTCCAAGACCTGCCAAGGGAATTGACATGCTGCCAATTATGGTAGAGGCAACAAAACCAAATATGGTAGCAGCTATTATGGGCACATAAATAATGACAATCTTGGTTTTCTCTCCTGCTGAGAGTCCCAAGAAAGATACTCTTGGTTCCATCTTATCGGAATTATTATCATAAGACATCTACGACTTGTCCCTACTAGTCAAATTTAAAATCACCTAATGTTTGGAATATTTTCTGTACAACATCATATTTTCAATAATATTGAAAAACTCAGTTTCATTTCATATGTATTTGACAATCGTTTTTTTCTCTGAATTTGAAATACTTGAAATTAATGCAAAGTTGTATAAAGGATACGATTTTTTGTAATGCTTCATAAAACTCCATGCTACATCATGTACTCTGAACTCAATTCTTAGCCCATCAATTACTGATACATTTCCAAATACGTCATAACAGACAATGGAATAATTCTGGAATTTGTTATGCGGTTTTGCTTTAAGCATCCAAGAGATCATAAAGATGAATACAGTCAACATCACTACAGCTTGTCCGGATTCCTTGAAAAATTGTAGTGTTATTTTGAACACAACCCCGCTCATGTCTTTATTTTAGAATTTTTTTCACTTTCAACATGGGGCTGGAATCTCTTCCATAGATAGCCAAGTATGAGAGCATTGACAATCCAAGTTGCTATAACTGTAACTGCTGATATTTCCCTGAACCCGTTTACTATTGCCATGGGAGTCCTAATCGGATCAGGATTTGGTGGCATTGCTACAAATACTATAACCATGTATGCGGCATATCCTACAAAAGCAAGAAACTTTTTGTCCTTCATCTTTTTGTAAAGTCTTGAAAAGCCTATTGCGCCAATACCTGACAGTGCTACAAACAAGGCGTATGTTGTAGCTCTGAATACAATGGTGGTAGGCTCTCCTACCGTTGGTGGGTTTGCAGGATATTTTAAGAACGGTATGAAATAAAATACTGCCCACATTATTCCTGCAAGTACGAGTGCTTTTTTGATGTCATTGTTTCCTGGAAGTGATTTTCTTGAATATGCAAATACCAGACCAAACAGTGCACCTGTTGCCATTCCCAACATGCCTCCTGCAACTACGGAACCCTGCTTTTGCCATATTCTGTAATCTGTAAATTGTTTCCAAAATTGAGGATTGTCTTTTGCTTGTCCTTCTGCAAACAAACGCAGGTTTTCGATTCCTATTGCAGTATCAAGATATGGTTCAACAAATGCGACATTAATTAGACCATGAAATAATCCTGCGAGAAGACCTGCAACTATAACAATACAAAGAAAAGAGAGGGTTTTCATGATTTTATCTCACTAGTGACATGGAAAACCTGATGCATGTCTCATGTCGTGGGTAAATTCATGTAGGTATCCGTTTGTTCCACCCATCTGAGTATAGGCTCCATGACCTTCTACAATGCTAAACAATTGTCCTTGGTCAAAACCTACCATGAAATATCCTAGCCCAAATATTGCAACCAAAACTGCCGCTGCAATTATTGGCACTGCATGCACTGATTTTGTTACCTGAGAGGTATTTGTCATTGCGGTCTTACCAATTTCCTATTACTTAAACTGTTGGATGGTTTATCCAACCCAAATCAATAATCGCATGGATATCATAATGATAGTTAGTACACCGTTTTTGAAACATACAGAATTATTTAGTAAGTTCTGCAAATCTCAACTTTCGCAGATCTGATATGTGTTTAAGATCTATCTCATGGTACAAGTCTCGAACAAATTTTATACATTTTTTATGAACTTACAACGTTAATTGGAAATTGCGCCGTTTCTGAAACTGGTAAAAACCAAATTCCGTCCACCTCAACTACTACTTGGTAAGTTCCCTCACCTTCAAACTGGTATGGAATAGTGACAGAACCATCTGTTGCATGTAGAAGAGAAGTGGAAAACACTTGAGTTGTTCCTTTCATGATTGTAACTTTGTAATCAACATGCTCCTCAATTGAATTAGTTTGGGGGTTGATAAAATCTACATTGAGTTGAGTTGGCTGTCCAGTAGTGGGATTTTTAGTATTAGTTGAAAAGCCTATTTTGAGATTTTCAGTAGTGGCATTGGTACTCTGTGTTCCATTATTTTTCTCCACTGTATAGAGTGCTAGCATTCCACCTTGAATATGATCATTTACATGGCAATGTAAGAGCCAAGTGCCAGGGTTGTCAGGATACATGTCTAATACCTTCATGCTCATTGGGAGAAGTTCCACCATGTCAGTACGCATGCCGTCCATCAACAATGTGTTCCCATGCCAATGGGGTGCGTGAATATCACTCTCCCCGCCCATGCCGGCAACATACCAACGCACATGTGTATTTTGTTGCATATCCAATCCAGGCGTATTTCCAAAGATGTAACCATTAATAGAATATTTCAGATTACTTTCCCAGAAATTTGGATCAGTCTCGTTTACCTGGGACATGGTCTCGCCAGTAAATGTCTTGATATTGGTTGCCAAGTATGGGCTTTGAGTCTCATTGAATATTGTAAACAATGTAACAAATTCTCTGTCCACACCTTTTGGAGTACCATCAGGATTTGCTTCCCCATTTCTTGTTATAATAATAGGTCCAACTAGTCCTGCATTGGTATCAGTTATCTCATTTACATGTGAATGATACATCCACAATATTGAGTCTAGGATCATGTGGTCCAGGACCTGCCCTCTCCGGTACATTCCAGATATAGGTATAGTTGCCACCAGCAGGTATTGCTTCACCAGGTTTTTGAGAATCTGGCACTCCATCATTGTATGGTGCGCCCTCTGATGCCTTGTCATACAAAACACCATGAGGATGCATGCTAGTGGAAATACGACAGTTGTTCTTGAATACTACCTTGATTGTATCTCCAACCTCAGCATGAATCACAGGTCCTAGTACACCAAGATGTTCCCATTGAGTAGTTCGTGGCTGTAGTGTGGTAAATGTACCATCAGTATATCCTTGGTAAACACATTTTAGATATACACTACCAATCCGGTCTACTCCATTTTGTGTATATAGTGCTGTTATAGAATCATTTGCAAGTGGCTTTCCTGTTATTACATTCATCCCTGTTGGAGCATAATTCCATTTTACTTCATCTGATGCAATGTAATAAGTTCTAGTTACACCCTGTAATACAGTAGGAGTGGCAGTCTTGGTAATTAGTGTAGCCTGATTTGAATTTTCAGTAAAGTGATAAACAATAACTCCAGTCAATGCAGATGAAAGCGCAATGATTATACCAAACATTACGATGGTTTTTGATATCATAAATTTAAGATCCTTTCAATGAAACTATGAGTTTGTCAAAACCTGCGTAAACACCATGTAACAAGAGTTGGGAACGGTCAATCACAGAACATCAGTTCCCCATATGACATATCGGACTTCCATGACATGACATATCTGTGCTTGAATAGTCAAGACCTTTCACATTTGCTCCAGTAAGATCAGAATTTGCAAAACTACCTCCATTTACAGATGCTTGTTGAAGATTTGCACCTTGAAGAGATGCAGTGATAAAAGTAGCACCCCTCATATCAGCACCTACAAGATTAGTATTTACAAGATATGCGCCAGTAAGATCTGCACCAATCATGTTGGTGTGTGACATGTCAAGGCCAGATAAATTGGCATTACTAAATTCTGCACCTACAAATCTTGCACCAAGGACATTTGCACCACGTAGGTCTGCACCAGAGAGATTTGCATGATAAAAGTCAATGTTTCTCAGATCTGCACCTCTAAGATCTGCACCAGACAGATCAGAGTATGAGAAATCACCACCAGACAAGACAGAGTTTTTCATGTTTGCACCTGAAAGATTTACGTCATAAAACAATGGATTTTGCATAATGGTTCCGGAGAGATTTGCCCCAGTCATGTCAGAAAAATGATACTGATTCTGTGCCATGATGCAATTACTCCAGTCTACTTTAGGAGAAGGGGGTTGAAAGCAAGCTGGCAATTTTGGTACAGAATTTGGAGTTGAATAGTCTTGAGCAAAGACATTTGTTGTAGACATGAAAGTCATTACAATTACACATAACAAGAGTAAGATAATTTTTGCAATCATCATTAGGCAAGCCTAATTGTCTTACGTATTTAATTAGCTCATCTGACACAATTGATGAAAACAGAAACTAATTCTAAGAAAATGGAATACGTCAAGAGTTTAAAATCAAAATAAATATTTTCCATACCATGAAAAATTTTGTTTCCTATAGAGATAATTGCATAATTACAATATGGTTGTAATCAGAATTAAAGACAGAAATAATTCATATGATCTAAAAATGAAGATAAGACTAACTACCACATATCGGACTTCCATGACATGACATATCTGTGCTTGAATAGTCAAGACCTTTCACATTTGCTCCAGTAAGATCAGAATTTGCAAAACTACCTCCATTTACAGATGCTTGTTGAAGATTTGCACCTTGAAGAGATGCAGTGATAAAAGTAGCACCCCTCATATCAGCACCTACAAGATTAGTATTTACAAGATATGCGCCAGTAAGATCTGCACCAATCATGTTGGTGTGTGACATGTCAAGGCCAGATAAATTGGCATTACTAAATTCTGCACCTACAAATCTTGCACCAAGGACATTTGCACCACGTAGGTCTGCACCAGAGAGATTTGCATGATAAAAGTCAATGTTTCTCAGATCTGCACCTCTAAGATCTGCACCAGACAGATTAGAGTATGAGAAATCACCACCAGACAAGACAGAGTTTTTCATGTTTGCACCTGAAAGATTTACGTCATAAAACAATGGATTTTGCATAATGGTTCCGGAGAGATTTGCCCCAGTCATGTCAGAAAAATGATACTGATTCTGTGCCATGATGCAATTACTCCAGTCTACTTTAGGAGAAGGGGGTTGAAAGCAAGTGGCAATTTTGGTACAGAATTTGGAGTTGAATAGTCTTGAGCAAAGACATTTGTTGTAGACATGAAAGTCATCGTTAGTAGAACTGAGATTGTTCCCATTAGCAACACTGAATTTTTCTTAACCATTTTGTTCCATATGCACGTATTTTGAATACAATTTAAGAGGATTGGTACATTCATCGAATGTACCAAGTTATTAGATAATAGACATAAAACAGTCAATTGTCACACAAGTAATTCTCAAAAACATGTTTTCAATTTAACTCTGGCAGAGAATGTCCAGTATCTGCCAGAGTTTTTGTTGTGATGAACAACGATACAATATGTTTGAATAAAATCATACAAGTTCAGATAATAAATTAAATGGTACATTCGTCTACCGTACCATCAATTTACATTAAGTAATCTACAATTTCAAATGCTTAAAATTGAATATTAAATTAAAAATAATAAAAAATAACTTCGGAAATAGAATTAATTTTTGTCTCTTTTTAGAAACGAAAACCATTTTCTTTTAGATTTTTCTTTTGGAAGAGATGATGGTTGATCGTCTTTCATAAATCTAATAAGACTTTTATTTTAATAACATAATTGGTACATTCGGTAATTGTACCAGACTTTTTTTATCTTACAATCTATCATCGCATAATAACTGGAATGTCATAAGTATATTTGTCAACGAGCAAATTGCTATTCATATATGATATTCCAGTTTTTTATTTTCAATATGTGTAAACAAAAATTTATTTCCACCATACGATGTATTAATTTTCATTGTTCCAATATGGTACATTTCTCGATTATACCATTGATCTTATTACGTTAAAGCGCATTATTTGAGAAAGGGACGATAAAACCACGCCAGACCATATTGACTACAGGTGGTTCTCGTCTTTTTTTATATCATAAAAAATTGGTTTGATATAGTTCACAGTTTATTCATCTAATGAACTATCACTACAGGACAAGATGCATTCTCAAGTACATGACGACTGACACTTCCAAGAACTTTGATCTTGTTAATGCCTCGTAGTCCCTGGCTGCCCATAACTATGAGACCATTGTTGTTTCTTTTTGCATGATCAAGAATAGCTTTGGCAGGATTTTCTGATACTACTTTGTAGTCAGCTTTTACGCCTTTGTTTTGGCAATATGCAGCACATTCTTGCATAAATCCAGTGGATTCACTCACTGCTTTTTTCACAAATGCATCGATTGATTTGGTTGCGCCTTTGCCTCTGACTGCACCTGAGAGAACTACCCCAGCAGGTCGTGCTGCAGATGCACTCACAGCTGCCAAGAGTCTCAATCTCAGAATCAAGCCTTTTAGATATTTCTATTGCTTCATCTAATGCTCTTTTAGAATACTCTGATCCATCCAATGGAACAAGTATGCTAGAATAACTTTTTACCATAAACTGTATTTGATTTTTAGACTATTATAAACATTGAAGAATATCATTTTTGATAATATGAAAAGACTAGTTTTGTTGTTTATTTCGGTTGATTGCAATTACTGCAATGACTATACCTGCAATACCAATACCAATTCCAGTCATGCTTATCATGTATAGATTATCAGTTGTATTCTTTACATCCTGGAAAGATTGTGCTACCTTGGAATAACTCTGGGCAGCGCCATTAGCTGTGTTTTTTGCATCATTAATTTCACTGGTTAGTTGATTATAACATTTTGTGATGTCTGTGCAGATGCAGGATGAATCATGAAATTAGAAACTCCGATTAAGCATAATGCAAGAACTAATGAAGTTATAAAATTTCGAGTTTTCATGTATTATCAAAAAACGCCATTTTTCTTAAATATGTTTTGGTACAAAATCAAAATAAACATCCTAGAAGTTTAGAAAACCTCTAGTCTTTCCTGTTACTACAATTACACTAACTATTGCAATTACAAGAACTAGCGATGCAACAGGACCAAATTCCGGTACTGCATTACTAGCAGTCGCCCCATTCATGTTACCAGACATGTTCATTCCATTCATGTTACCAGACATGGGTGGAAAGTAATAACTGTCCTTTGCTTCAACGTCTTGCATAGGATATGTGGTAGATGGAATAGTAGTTCCGTTTATGCTACCTTGAATAATAACATTGTAAGTTCCAATCTGAGAAGGGGTTAAGGCCGAAACATACAATCCCGGTGTATCATCGCTTGGAGTGAAGGTAAGAGTTTTGGTTTGACCTCCATATTGAGCAGTAACAGTCATCTGATCTAATGCAGTGTTTGCAATAGGCGGTGCAGTATCGCTAGTTCCATTATACACATAAACATCAACTTCGTTCAAGTCACCAGCAAAGGGCGGTTCATTCAACCAACCAATTTTCACGGATAAATTTGGTGCAAAGTTCTTTAAAATATGTGCCTCTGCTGGATGGATTGCATATGGGGCAACTATAATCGCCGCCAATGCAAGTAAAGCTGGGATTATTATTTTTCTATTCATGTCCACTTGTCTCCATTATCAAGGAAAGTTGTATTTGTCCTTGGCTTCAACTTCTTGCATCGGATAAGTTGTAGCAGAGATGCTTACTCCATCTATTGTTCCTTTTATGATGGTATTGTAAGTTCCAAGTTGAGTTGGAATTATAGCAGCACTATACAATCCAGGTGTATCATCACTAGGAGTGAAGGTAAGAGTTTTGGTTTGACCACCATATTGTTCGGTGATAGTCATGTTATCTAGACCGTTACCTGCTATTGGTGGAGCAGTGTCATCAGTACCATTGTAAAGATAAACATCAATCTTGTTTGTATCGCCGATAAGTGGTGGTTCACTATCCCACCCAATTTTTACTGAGACATTTGGTGCAAAGTTCTTTAAAATATGAGCTTCAGCCGGATGGATTGCATATGGTGCAACTATAATCGCCGCCAATGCAAGTAAAGCTGGGATTATTATTTTTTTAGTGTTCATTTTAATAGTTGTAATATGTCTAGTATTTGAATATATACATTATGGTACAACTATAGAATAGCATAATACTTTTTCTTGTTTGGTATTTGTACCAATACGATATTAAATTTTAAATGTGTACCAAAGAGTAGAATGGTATAATGAGTTTTAAAAATAACATGTTATCAAAGCCGTCAAACAAAATAATTTTATCAATATTTGTTTCACTATTTGTACTAGCAATAATTTCAGGCATTCCCAAATCCTATGAACATGCATTTGTTATAGATAGTAGTCCTGCACCTGCATCATCAGTAAATACTGTTCCATCTCAGATTGAGATAGAATTTGTCGATCCCATTGACATGCGTTATAGTCAGATCAAAGTCATGGATGCAAATGGCAAAGCCATACAAAATAATGATTGGCATTTTACAAATACTGAACATACAAAAACTGCAGTCTCCCTTCCTACAGATACTCCAAATGGAATTTACACAGTATACACCAAAGTACTTGATGCCACAGACGGTCATACAACTACAAATGCTTTTGTCTTTGCCATAGGACAACCAATACCACAAAGTCTTTCAAACGCAAAAACAAACATTAGTTTTGCAGACATTGTATCAGTTCCTGATGCCATTGCGAGATATCCATCATTGGTAGGACAAATTGTTGTTGTAGGAGCAGTCTTCTCATCATTCTGGGTATGGAGACCAGTTTCTAGAATTCCCGCACTAAATGACGTATCAAAATTAATGCGTTCCAGAATTGATAAGAGTACAACCAAGATTGTGTTGATTGGTGCCATAATTATTTTGGCAGGAAACATAGCAATGATTACATCGGAAATATTGTCAATAAATTCTGGCATACTAGAAGCAATTGACACAACATTTGGAAATGTATGGATTGTAAGAATGGTTTTATCATTAGCGCTATTTGGAATTGCTTTATTTTTATACCTTAAACAAAAAAAATCAAATACACTTTTATCAAAAAATCAAATCATCATACTATTTGCGTTAGGCATTGCAATACTTACCACTACTACGGTGATAAGTCATGGTGCAGCAAGTGGAAAAATACTTCCTCCAATACTTGATTTCATACACAATGCAGTAGCATCATTATGGATTGGAGGAGTCATTTACTTGGCATTTGTTGCACTCCACAACTAAAACAAATACAGGATGAAAAAAACAGCATATCGATTTTATCACTAATAATACCACAATTTTCCATCATAGCTATCACGCTTCTAGGATTGGTAGTTATCACAGGACCATTCCTTCTCTATGCACTTGAGAATAATCTTTCATTAACTCTTGCATCAATATACGGTGAGATACTCATCATCAAGATTTCATTAGCAACAGCAATGATCGGAATAGGGGCTTACAATCAATATGTAGTTCAGAGAAATGCGCTCAGATCAGTTGCTTTATCACACATTCCAAAGTCCTCCATAATAACTCAAAATTATGAAACTAGCAAGAATAACACAGGAAAATCAATTCTTTCACATTTTGATAAAAGCATAAAAATCGAAGCAATAATAGGGCTTGTTCTAATTGCATCAATAGCAATACTAGTAGATTCTGGAACTCCAGGCATCCAATTTCAAAATGAATTAGTACAACAACAGCAACAAATTCCTCATGTTTTTGCATTTACTTCTCTAGCAAGTTTAGTTCAAAACAAATTTACTGAAACAAGTTTTACAAATAATGGAAACATAATCTTAACAGCAGATCCATTCTTTGCTGGAAAAAACGACATCACGATATCTTTTGTAGATTCAAAAAATAATCCAATAGACATTAACACGACAAAGATAACACTTACCCAAGTAGACAAAGGAATAGGCCCCATTGCAGTAAATGACGCTGAAAAAATATCACAAGGTGTGTTTTCTGTAAATACTGCCGCATTAGCAATACCTGGCCACTGGGAAGCACAGGTAGAAGGCATAACAACAACATATGGAGCACTCAATGTTGTTACAAATTTTAATGACCTATACGTAAAACCAAATTTGAATCAATTACAAGCCAACATAACAGAGTATAAAATGCCTGACAGTAAGGCTTTACCACTATATCCAATTTTTGATCCAATCAGAAATGTAATTTGGGTTGGAGATTCTGAAATTAACAGTGGTAGAATTTGGGAGTTTGATCTAAACTCTAAACAATATACCGAACACAAAATTAATGGAACAAACATAATCACCGGTACTGCAATGGACTTTCAAAATAACATATGGTATATCGATCCAATATCAAAAATTGTAGGCCAATATATGCCAGATAATGGAAAAGATCAGAAATATCACATTCCAAATAATGGTACAGTATCAGGCATTGTTGTAGATAATTCTAACAACATATGGTTAACTGTATCAAGCACTGGAGAGGTTTTAAAATTAGATACAAGCAAAAAGACATTCCAATCAATCAAGTTACCTGATAATTCTGTTCCACTTGGCATCTCAATAGACCAATCAACGGGCCAAGTATGGGTAGCAGAGAGTGGCTCTGGAAAGATTGCAAATATTGATCCTACTCAAAACTACAAGATTACAGAATACAGTCCATTCAACAGTACACTTGCAAGTCCCACTACAATACTATTTGATTCTGTGACAAAACAAGTCTTTGTGTCAGAACATGATGGCAAGGGAGTTTCGGCTTTTGATCCGTTACTCAAGACTTTTAAAAAATACAATACAGATCCCCAGGGTTTACCGTTTGGCATAGTCTTTGATGCAAATCACGATCTTTGGTTGGCACAACATACGCTAAACAAGATAGCAGTTATAGATCCAAGAACTGGCAAGAATACGGAATTTGACATACCGTCACCATCATCATTTACGCAATGGGTAACATCGGATTCCCAAGGGGACATAATAATAGCAGAACAACGTGCAAACGCACTTGGAATACTTGTCACTAGTCTAAAACCAGGATTTGTTGAAAATACTGAAACAAGTACTACTTTAGGCGTACCATTAGGAGTAGGATATACAGATGTGGCAGGTCCTTCAATAGCAGCAGGATTGGTAGTTGTGGCCTTTTTCTATACAAAAGGTGTCATGGATCTCAGGAGCAGTATAAAACAAGTTAAGAAAAGCTACAACTAGAACAGATTTTTAATTCAGGGATTTATCAAGTATGATTTTTTGTACAAATACCTATGTAGAATTTTTTGAAAATCAATCTAAAGACTTGTAATTATCTGAACTTTGGTAGAGCTCTTGCGATAGCTATTACAGAGATAAATGAAAGTATTACAAGCAATAGAGGCATTGGAAACTCTGGTACTGCTGACGTATTTGACACTAATGGAATATTTAATCCAGATATAAAATTAGGATGTATTTGCACATGTACGATCATCATAACATCATCACCAGATTCTTTTGCACCAATTGCTTGCTGCAAACTACCTAGTGCAGTTCCAATCTTAGTAAGATATGGAGATGCACTTGAGGGAGCCATTGATTTCATGTCTTGGAACATGGATTGAGCTGTAGTTGTGAGTTCTTGAGCACTCTGGTATGCAGCATCATCAACAATAGGAGTAGACATTCCAGACATGCCACTCATACCTGACATACTGCTACCAGAACTCGTAGAGGGCGTACTCATGTTCATATTTGCCATATTAGTGAGATCTACCTTTGAACCTACAGCATCACCATAATCAGTCAATACTTGATTTAAGACATCAATTATTGCAAGAGATTGCACAGTTGCATTATTTCGTACAGAGTCTGAAATTTCTGCAGATTCAACCTGATCCAAAAGTTGATTCAACGCAACAGATTTTTGTGATGCAACAGTTGGATCTACATTAGTACTACCAGATAAAGAATACAAGTCATTGATTGCGGTTGAGAGACTGTTGGCCAAAGTGGGATTTTGTTGAGTAAGTGTATTTATCTCATTCAAGCCCCAATATTCTTGACTTTTTGCAATATGCCAATGAGATGCCTTACTGTCAGAAATATTACTTGCAATAAGACTTGACTCTACCTTGAATTCCTGGATTTTTGCAATAAGATCTGCATCAGAATTTGTTACAAAGGTATGGGCAAACACAGGATGAACAAATAATATTCCCACAAGACCAATTACCATTAAAGATACTATGATTTTCTTTGTCAAACTATATTTTTTATGATCCAAATAATATTAAAGTGTAATGGTACAATTTTCGAATATTACAAATTTTAACATCAGTCTTTCCATATCACTATTGAAACTCTCTAATTTTTTTAAATTAATTCTAGCAACATAATTTTTTTAATCATAGAACATTTTGTTTTATATGCCGTATAGCATAATAGAAAAAAGCAGGTGGAAGATTATGCATGACAATTATAAAAAGAAAAATTTTAGCGTCAAAATCGTTTTTATGATCTAGAATCCAAAAATACTCGGAATCTCCTAAAATAATAGCACCAGTCAAATATGACAGCATCATTAGGAACCTACAAAACGCCGTCTTTGCAAAATATCTTGTATAGTATGACTCAAATCACATTAGATTAGATTTTTCATAATTTTTACAATCAAAAATATTTTCCGCTCTAGTCATCGACCGAAAAAATTTTTCTCTAAATAATTCCAAAATGCCTATAATTTTTTGTGCCAAAGACATGGAATTTGTTTTCTTGTTTGTCATTACAAGAACAACATGATCAATCAAAGGAAATGTAATCATCGTTAGATTTTCCCTATAAGAGATATGATAATTAATTGGACTAAGGTCATCATCAAAATCTCTATCCATCGATACTTGTAGTACACATTGCATAAGTAACATCTCATTTGTATAATCTGGAAAATTTTTAGTAAATTCATCACGTGTAAGATTTTCTATTATCCTGCCATAGCCATTTATAATTAAAACAGATTGCATATTTTTATCCAGATTTAAAATCGAGTTACACAAATTGTTAATCTGTTTACTTTCAGTCACCATATTTTCAACACTATAACTCAATTATCATATATTCATATTTTCAACACTATAACTCAATTATCATATATTCACATTTATGGTACATTTGTAGAATTATGAAATTTCATACTAAAGACTTCATTCTATCACATTAGAACAAAAAATATCATAAATCTCATGAGATTCATCATAGAAAACATGATGCGCATAAAAAAACTTATGCCAGATTTACTAGAAGATGAGCATTTTGGATTCTTTGGTTTGCATATGTTTTCAATATCTCAGAACTTGATTAATTAAAACAAAATTGTCATACTCAAGATAATAACGTTACAGAAAAATCTCATAGTTTAATGTGTGTTTAATTTCAAACATGATATCATCCTGTGACATTTTTATAGTAGTTATACGAAATATAGTTGATGGCTCATGGTCTTATGGATAACATAATGATGCTGACCATGTCTGTTGCAATGCTCACCATGGTCATGTCAATGTTAATTATGGGAGTCAGTTGGGGTTTAGCACTTTTAATTCTATCAGGAGTATTAACGGCGGTAATAACTGTCTTTTATTCATTCCAATCTGCTAAATGCATGTGTGGAACTAAATCTCGTATCAAGGTAGAGAACAAGGGAATGAGTGAAGATATCTGCAGTTGTGAAGATGTATAATACAATCATGGGTCTTATCTGCCAATGTTGCTGCTGCTAGTTCAGTACATCCATTAAGTATAGCATTGCCAACTCTTTGTTCCTGGAATAATTTTTTGATGCGTGTAATTAGGTAATCACAAATTTTCTTCCAGCATTGCACATACATAGAAATATTTTATTTAAATTTTATCGACATCTGGTTTTGGCGCAGCATTAGTTTGATTGGATTTTTTTTTCCTTCTTTCTCTTAGGAAAACCCATGCAAAAGGTACACCTATCAAAACTATTGTGAGTGCAAACATCCATTCTAAGAAAATCGATATTTCTTCATTTGATGATATTCCCAACATTCCAGACATGCCCTTCATTCCAGACATGCCTTGCACACTTCCAGATTGCATTCCAGACATATTGTTAGACATGCTACTCATACCGGACATACTTCCAGATTGCATTCCAGACATATTGTTAGACATGCTACTCATACCGGACATACTTCCAGATTGCATTCCAGACATTGTTTCACTGGATATCATTTTAACGGATGGTTCAGAATAAGAGGAGTCGGCAGATACCAGGTCAAATTGTGTAATTACCATAAACACAACTCCCAAAATAACTAAAAATGGAGTAAAATATGCATAAACTAGCGTCTTCTTTCCTACGCTAGAACGGACCTTCTGCACATGATTAATTTTGCACGGTAATTTTTAACTCCATTGGTACAACTCTCAAATTAATTATCAATTTTGATAGACGTGTTCAACTTCGTTTATTTCTAGTTTGAAGTTAAAACGGCCTATTTAGAATAACCACATATTTTATTATACAAATCAATCTGCTCTTGTGATAACACATCCTTTGTTTTAAGATGGGATATCAGATGGCAATAACGAAGACGACCAAAAATTTCTGCACTTCTATCGATCAGATCTTTCAACTCCATACTGGACACGGATTCATTGACAAAATGAGAATCAAGGTGTTTTTCAGCAGCAATGAATTCTTCACCTAGGGATGTTGCTTCCCTTTGTTTCTCATCTGCTATCTGTTGAATCTTTTTTCTTTGTTCATCCGATAGTTTTAGCTCTTTTTCAAATCTTAAAACACGTATAGGACCAGGAAAATTATTTAGTTCTGCTGACAATCCCAATCCTCCAAAAATTCCACCTCCTCCTTTTTTTAAAGATATTAGGTCTTCATCGGAGATTGATTTTATGATCCTCTTTTCCAATCCTGCATATTCGGATCTATTTTCAGATTCGTTCACATTAAATCACATTTCCAACAGATATTTCCTTGAAAATTAAAGTGATGTGGTTATTGTAATACATAATATACTAAACCTTCATACTTGGAGGAATCCATCTCTTCAGCAACAGAGAGCTTGATACCACTGAAACTGAGCTTGCAGCCATGGCAAGTCCTGCGAATGCAGGATGTAACAATCCTATTCCAGCAATAGGTATCAAAATTACATTATACACAAAAGCATAAAACAAGTTTTGTTTAATCTTGCTTACGGTTTTTTTGCTAATCTCAATTGCAGTAACCACTTCCTTTAGATTATCTTTAACCAATATTACCATGCCTGCCTCTAAAGCAATATCTGTGCCACTTCCTATTGCTATACCTACATCTGATCTAGTCAGTGCAGGTGCGTCATTAATGCCATCTCCAACCATTGCAACCTTTTTTCCTTGGTTTTGTAATTTTTCAATCTCTTGAACTTTGTCATATGGCATCACATTTGCAATAACATGCTCTATGCCAAGTTCTTTTGCAATGACCATAGCAGTCTTCTCATTATCTCCAGTTAGCATTATGACCTCTTTTCCCATTTTCCTTAAAAGTTGAACCGCATCAAGAGCTGTGGGTTTTGGAATATCCTGAAAGGCTATAATTCCAATTAATTTTTTGTTTTGAGTTATCAAAGAGACCGTCTTGCCTTCTTGTTGCAATTTATGGATAGAATCGCTTACAGGTCGTATGTTAATCCCTTCCTCTTCCATCATCATAGGGCTCCCAACTATGAAACTCTGATCATGATAGACTGGCCTTTACACCTAGTCCTGGAACTGAAACAAAATTAGTTGGTTCAGATATCTCAATACCGAGATCTTTTGCTTTCTGAACTATAGATTTTGCAAGAGGATGCTCGGAATTTCGCTCAATAGTAGCAGCCAATTGAAGAAGGTCATTTCCATCTCTACTAGCACTACCTCGCATATCTACAGTGACTTCTTCTAAAGGAAAAATATCCGTAACCTGTGGTTTACCAACAGTAAGCGTTCCCGTTTTATCAAAAACAACTGTCTTGATTTTACCAAGTAATTCCATTCCTTGCCCACTCTTGAATATTATACCATTTTGTGCAGCTATACCCATTCCAACCATTATTGCAGTTGGAGTTGCAAGACCCAATGCACAAGGACATGCAACAACAAGTATTGCAACAGTAGGAATCAAGGCAGAAGCTACTATTCCAGGAGATCCAATAACATACCATGCAAGAAACGCAACTGATGCGATACCTACCACAATAAAGGCAAAATACCCCGCAACTTTATCTACCAACTTTTGCATAGGAGGCTTTCTACCCATCGCTTCCTCAACTAAATTTACAACTTGTGCAAGAAACGTGTCATTCCCGACTTTTGTTGCTCGAGCTATCAAGACCCCTTCTTTGTTGATTGTCCCCCCTATTGCTAAATCTCCAGCTTTTTTTCTTTTTGGAATTGATTCTCCGGTAACCATGGATTCATCAACTGCTGAATTTCCCTCTATCACTATGCAGTCCACGGGAATTTTTTCTCCAGGTTTTACTACAATTGTATCACCTGGCTGTATGAGTTCAACAGGGGTCTCTGTTTCCTCTTTCCCTTTTCTTACAATTGCCGTCTTTGGTTGTATCTCTAGCATCTTTCTGAGGATGGATGAGGACTTGCCCTTTGTTTTGTTTTCAAGATATTTTCCTAATAGTATGAATGTTATTACTACAGATGCAGCACTATAATCGATATTTGCCCATACGGGTATTGGAAATGTGTTAAAGACACTGAAAACATATGCTGCCGTAGTTCCTATGACTATTAATGTATCCATGTTTGCAGAATGTATCTTCAGCTGCCCTGTAGGCGCCCAGATAAAATCTACGGCCAATGACGAATTGAACAACAGAAGCACATGCAAAGACGACGTATGCAACTAGGTTGGTGTTGGCAACCGGAATGAGCGATAAAAATCCCATATGACCCAAGGCAACGACAGGCAACGAAAATATCACTCCAAGGATAAACAATTTTCTGGTCTTTTTGGCTTCCACCTCTTCAGCAGAAGCAGAAAGGTCTTCGCTGAGAATTTGATAACCTTTGTTTGCAAGTATTTTTCTAATATCCGAAAGTGAAATGAGAACCGAGTTATATTCGGCTAGGATCTGTCCATTACCATAATTTACTAATACATGTTTAATCCCTTCATGGCCCTTTAGTGTATTTTCCAATCCTGACGCATCGCTTGCGTCTGTTATACCGCTGACTTTTAGCTTTAACTTTTCATATACGACACTATATCCGGTTGATTTGATGGTATTTTCTATACTCTGTATGTTTATCACTCCTGGCTCAAACTCTATGACTGCCTTTTCAGAAGCTTAGGTTGACCTCACACTTTTTCACACCTTCTAATTTCAAAAGTTGATGTTGTATTGAATTGACACAACCCGCACAGTGCATCCCACCTATCTTCAGGACGGTCTTTTTTTGTGAGGTATCTGATTGAATCATTTATTATCCCAACTATTTTTGCCGTATCTCATATTTCAAAGTTTGATAAGATGAAGTACAGTTGTTTTGTTCCCATACCAGAAAATTTAAAAAAATTACTGCAGTCGGTACTGCAAATTGTTACAAAATATTGCATTTTCTGCAAGTTTTGTTCATCCGTGTGTACCACAACTGGGGTCTCTGCAGTCTATGCATTTACATCCACTTCCACAGTCACACTTTCCAGTTGCTCCACAATTGCACGTTTCATGATGCTTTGCACCACATCCACATGATGTCATACATATCGATGAATCTCATAATATTAAAATTCTCTGGATGTTATCACATTTGAGAATTGTTTTGTTGTTGTACCAATACATTTTATAATTAGGCATATTCATAATACAAAAAATTATCTTGAGATTAGAAAAAATGTTACTTATGAAAAAAACAATAACGAATCATGATTAACATGTCTAAATTATTTTGTAAATCAACAGATAACTTTATCTTTTCAATCTCAGTGTAAGATAATATGAAAGATCCAGTATGCGATATGGATGTAACTGAACAAAGTGTAGCGACAGAATACAAGGGCAAGAGATATCACTTTTGTTGCGATATGTGCAAGGCTTCATTTGAAAAAAACCCCAAACAATTCGTAAAAGAATAAAAGTCCATCTTACTTGTCAGGTTCTATTAGGTCTTGATCACTTTCAATTTGAATAGCACAGTGAGTAATTCCAAATCGCTCGCTCATGGTACGATTAATTTTTTTCAAAAGATCATTAGTTTTATGTGCATAAACAGGGCGTACCTTGACATGAACTGACATAGCATATAGGTTTGAAGTAATAACCCACAAGTGAAGTTCGTGAACTTCTGTTACTTCCTCAAGTTTCTCCAACTCTTGAGAAACGTCTTCAAATTTGAATTCTTCAGGGGTCCCTTCCATGAATATGTGGAGACATTTTTTGCATAGTCTCAAGCCTGTATAGATGATTAGAATTGCTATTCCCAAACTAACAATACTGTCAACCATTAAAAGATGAACAAATAATATTATCAATGCACCAGAAATTACTCCTATCAAAGACCCAAGGTCTCCTAGTACATGCAAATAAACCCCTTTGACATTCAGGTTTGTTCTGCTTTCTTTGTTTAAGATGACCGCCATTAATACATTAACAGATAATGCAATAGATGCAAAGATCAAAAGTAACATTGGATCAATCTCGCGTGGTTGCAAAAATCGCTGGTACACTTCATATAGAATTAACGCTGCTGCAAAAATAAGAAAAATTCCATTGAGAAATGCAGATATGATTTCAGCTCTGTGGAATCCAAAAGTAAGTTTTGAAGAATGAGGTTTTTGTGACAGATTGAGCGCAAAAAGTGCAACTCCGATTGATGAGAGATCCATCACAACATGAAAAGAATCGGCAATCAAAGCTAGACTGTTACTAAAAATTCCTCCAATTAATTGAAAAACAAATATGGCTGCCGTTGTAATAAAAATAATCAACAGTTTTTGATTTATTTGATGTGTTTTAATCGTCAAGTTTACACCTTAGATAAAAAAGGAGAAGAGAGTTGTTATGCTTTGTGATATTTGCAGTTACAATCAGAACCACAAGTACACTTACCTGTCTTAAAGCAGTCGCAATTAGATGATACGCATCCTTTAGGTCCGCATCCGCATCCTGTCATAAATCATAGCGATGATTTTAAGTAAATAAGTAGAGTGGTACATTTATCGAAGTTGCAAGACACAAATACAATTATCAATAATGAAAATTACTCAATTGTTTAAATCCAATAGGGGTGGATTATATGATAATGCTAAAAAGTAATTTTCAACATCGCTCCCATTTTTGTACGATTTGTGAAATAACTTATGTGATGGTTTTAATGATTTAAAACATGGTCAAGAAAAAAGTTTTAGAGAAAAAAGAGTCTTTCAAACTATCAAAAAAAATTATAATTATCGCAGTATTGATTGTAGTTGTTGGCATATCAGTAACATACATGAAATCTAGTTTACATGTACCCCCAGATATTGATGGAATGGAGTGCAATCAGATGGAACAAGCAGTCTTTCACATACATGCCCATCTTGATGTGTATGTAGATGGACAGCATAGAACTGTGCCTGAATTAATAGGAATAATTCCAAACACATGCTTTTACTGGCTACACACACATGATCCTACTGGCATAATTCACATCGAAGCACCACAGTACAAGACATTCACTCTAGGTCAGTTCTTGGACGTATGGTCTAAATCATTTGAAAACTCTGGAATCCCCACTGGAACACCAAAGTCATATGTAAACGGCAAAGAATTTACAGGAGATTTTAGGACAATTCCACTTACTGCCCATGAAGAGATCGTATTGGTGTATGGAGTACCACCAGATTCAATTCCAAGTTCGTTTGATTTCCCACAAAACTTGTAGAAGAATGTCTAATAATATCAATTCAAAAGCAGAACATCAAAGCGAAAGAGATTCTAAAAATATTTTAAAAAATAGAGATGCCTACAAGTCATCATAATAAAGAAAAAAAAGAAGATAGTTTTGTGATTAACCCATACCGTTCAGATATCCTTCTAGAACAGAAAATGTTGAAGTATTTCTGTCTGAAAAGATTACTGTACTAGGACTGACGTTCATTATCACAAAGTCCGATACTCCATCAGGATTGCTGGTAGTATTACCAATGTCAAAGTGATATGCGCATATTCCCTGTTGAGGATCTGAGATATGCTGGAGATACTGAATATCAGCTGGCTCCAGAGTATTAACACCGCCATCAAGTATTCCCTCATAGACTCGAACTTTTGGAGTTCCAAGAGCGTCACATGGTAAGATTGTTGCCATGTGTCCTTTCGTAGTCATGAATGGAGTAGTGTCAGCCAAGTCAAGATATTTCCCAGAAGCAAGTGATATTCCACCTAGTTTGAACCACTCTTCAGTTGGTAGATTTGGCGGTCCTTGCGCATCAACTTTCCACGAAGTGCTAAACATTTCACAGTGACCTGCTGTTGCGATTCCATTTGTAATGGTACAAGCATTTTGGATTGAATAGCTTGTATTATCTACAATACATTGTCCATTAGCAGCTGATGGTTCACCCACATATCCAGTTGGCACAGTAAAAGACCTAACAAGTGAATTGGGATTGTTAGGATCAACTGGAACGGTCACCGAATTACATATAGGTAATATCGGGTGTGTGACTGTACCTGGTGCTGGAGCTTGCATTTGGGTTTGCATATCTTGCATAGAGCCCATTCCGGACATGTCCATTGCAGACACATTAGGAATTATGACAATTGCAACTAAGGCCAATAGGCCAAATAGCGCACCTAAGGAGATTGTCTTGTTTTTCGTCATTATCTTGACAGTTTAGAATTTTCAATTTAATCGATCTGGTACATTCGATGAATGTACCACATAGGGTATGACGTGGTCTGTTTACTAGACATAAAATACTGAAAACATATAGCGCAAATATCATCAGAATCACTCAGCATATGCGGTATTGTTTATCATTACAGTTTAATCTCAGAAGATAGATAATAGACACTACATATTACATTTAATGATAACATTATTTCTTTTACAATAATTTCTACATCGATACATAATTCAAAAGTGCAAAAAGTGAGAACACGATAATAGTGCAAATGAATGACCTCTGAGAAGAGAGATCTTATCGTGTTCCCAATTCACAAATCAAAATATTCTATTTTAAGAATTTGGTACAGTTTACGAATGTACCAATAATTGCCTCTTAAGATCAGTTACTCTCAATTTCACCAAAGAATTAGATATCAGAAGTACAATTGTATGTAAAAAATGTCAACTCAGACCTTTGCTGCATGGGCGCACTTTCCACACAGCAAAGAGCAGAGCAGGATGAAGTCAAACCAATGTACAGTGACAACACTGCGTCATTTTACAAGATAAAGAAATTGGTACATTAGTCGAATATACCATGTAGAACATGCTTGTCTATTCCACGAGTAACTCTTGTTCTATAGTTGTACCAGTTCGTTTAAATTTCTTTGAAGGGCATATTCATTGTGCAAAATCAGAGTCATCTATTGGAAAATAGGCCAAAGCTTTTTGCCCTAGTCATTTTTACCATAATAGGAATTTTTGCAATACCTGTCATATTGCCTCACATATTCCACAAATTCCAAGTCTTCCACATACTATTACATCTGAGCGGAGTTGCAATTGCCAGTTTTCTTACCATAGTTTCCGCACTGGCATATACGAGAATTAAAACAAAACGACTAATGTTTACAATGATAGCATTTGGTTTATTTGCAGTTGCTGAGGTATTTTCAGTCATAGATGCAGCCTGGCAGTATACTTATTATTTCGGGTCTGTCTCAGCAGATGAGGTAGGACATATTCTTGAATTATGCACATTGGGGATGTTTGCATTGAGCGTGTTTAGGAGAGATTAGAATGAATAGAGAGACAGAGATCATAAACATTGTAGATAAAAATCCAGGGATAAAGTTTCGAGAAATAATGAGAGAGACTGGATTGAAAAATGGAGTTATGAGTTACCATGTAAGAAAATTAGAAGAAAATGGGAGTGTAAAGATAGATAGAAAGTCTGGAGAGACACGATTCTATCCCCTTTGCGTTACAGATGCGGAATCAAATATCATAACAAGTCTTAGACGAGACACTCAACGATATATTTTATTGTCTTTGCTTGATGCCAGATCACTTTCATTTAACGAGATAGTCCAAAAAGCCAGAAAATCTCCTTCAACTGTTTCTACATTTCTTGGCAAACTCGTTGATGATAACATAGTAGGGGTTAAGATAATTGATCTAAAGAAAGTCTACTTTTTAAGAAATGCGGACATGGTTCATGAGATAATTGAAAAATACAATCCAATTCTTCTTGAGAGAGCTGCATACAATTTTGCAGACACATTTGCAAATCTGTAGGAACTACAATCCATACAATTTCACTACATTCAAGGATCGTTCAATTATTGTACCATAGTGCTAAATACAAGCAAATGGGAAACTACTCACTATTTATTTAGAGTCAGAGTAAAACTCGATCAGATTTGATAAAAATTATAACCCTGTGTACTATAACATGTATTTTATTTCCTAGCGTCATGTTCTTGTCAGCCTATGGAGATGGACTTGCAAGTGAGACATTACCTCCATTCATGATTGGCAACAAAAATGTTACACTATCAATCAACACATCACCATTTTTGATTGACAACTATCATGCAGGAACACAGATAAATTTTGTGTTGATGGATGTTACTGATCAGCAACCAATTCCAGATGCGACAATTGCAGTTTCAGTCTTTAAGGATAACAAGGCCGTATTGGGTCATGTGTTTATGAGCGATAGTGGAAATTTCCTGCTTGATTTGATTCCAGACCCAACAGCAAATAATACTTCAATTGATGAGCAAGGCGGAATATTTCCAGGGCTATTAGGTCATAGCGGGGAATACAACATCAAAGGACCCGCATTTTCTACCGCAGGATTGTACAAATTCAAAATCGATGTTCTCACTATGGGGTCATATGATTATCAAGTCAGCAAATCATTTGATGCAGGAGTATCACTTCCAGAAACAAACAATTATCAAGTTTATGATAAAGACTATGGAAATCAGACAGTCACAGTAATTGCATATTATGATCAAATTAGCAATTTTCAATACAATTCAAATGATAAGATTATGAGTTTTGTAATGCCTTTTGACTGGAGTCAGGATAATGTAAAAAATGTATCAGTAGTTCATCAGGAATTAAAGATACCAAAATCATTTAGTGATTTTATAGTTACAAAATATGATGCATCCATTAATGGAGTAAAAATACCGGATAAAGAAATCAGTATTGACGATTATTCGTCAGATGAACGAATTGTACATCTCATTTTATACAAAAGTGATGTAGCAAACATTGCAAAAGAACAGAACAGTACAAAACAGGAGATGGACTTTTCACTATCCCCTAGTAACACGACTAGTTTTCCAATCATGCAATATACAACAAATGCACAGTACAAGATGAGTCTTAGTTGGGACCCACCAAAAATTCTTCCAGGTTCAACAACTAGATTTAGTTTCCAAGTTCTAGATCCTTATTTGGTAAATAAGACAGTCAATTCCATAGACTATGACTTTTCCATAATCGCTGGAAAAAATGGCGTAATATTTCATACGAGTGGTACAACTGATAACAATGACAGAATGAATACCATCAGCGTTCCATTCCCATCTAATTATACGGGTCCAATCACGATGGCTTTTGAGAATCTTAATGGAAACAGTTTTGCAGAATCACAATTCTCGGCAATTGTTTCCCGCCCCATAGTAGTTCCAGAATTCCCAGCAGGAGCACTGCTAATAATTGCAGTCATATTTTCAATGATCATAGTATTTCCAAAATTAGTGAAAAAATGAAAAGAGGAATCATAATTGTAATTGGCGGGGCATTCATGCTCATAGGCGGACATTTTCTTTCACAACTGGTCCTAGATGTAATGCCAACAATTAATCCTGCTAATTCAAGCGTGATAAAAGATTCAGATTATCACATGATATCTCTAAGTAACCAATTATCTCTAGTCAGCCAATTTGGAATCATAGTTTTGTTTATTGGCGCAATCACATTTTTTATAGATAAAAGAAAATCCAGTAACTCAGATCCAAATATTACTAAAATTTAACATATCAATTTTTGTCAAATCTAACAAGATAGAAATTTCATCTCAGTGTATAATATCAAAGAATAATCAATTAGCCCTTCATGCCATATCCTACAAGTACAGAATAACATCCAAGACCGCATTCTTCACATATTGGCTTCATGGATGAGTTTTCTGCACTTCCAATACAGCAGGGTCGTTTCTCCCTACCCAGATGATCAACTGATACTATTGCCCAAGTAGGACAATCAACAGGGGTAGTTCCTTTTCCTCCCCAATTCTTTTTCATCAACTCAAGCTGGCTGTCAGGATTTATCATATAATCATCATCAAACTGGTTCCTCATTGAAATTATATCATCAACCACTTGAGTTCTTTTAGGACCAAATGGAAGCCAGAGAGGATCATCTTTCATAAAAGGAGTATGAAACTGGAATCCAATTTTATTTGAATAGTCGTGCCATTCATTCATTACATCTTTTACGGTCTGGTAGTTTTGAGAATTAATTGTCATTGTAATCCAGATATCTTTCCGTGCCTTTTCTCCATTATTATTTATATAATCTAGAACATTCTTTCTTGTCTTATCCCAAGATCCTTCTCCACGAATTTTGTCGTGAATCTCTTTTGTACCATCTATTGAGATCCAGTAAAAGTAAAGATTTTCAATTTTTTTCAATGGTATAGTTCCGTTAGATACAATACAGATTCTTTTTGGAAATTGTTTTACAAACAAATCAATAACATCAGGTCTTAGAGTAGGCTCACCTCCTACCAGAGTAATGATAAAGACGTGTCTTTTCTTAAATTTTTCGTCGATTACTTTTTGCCATTGTTGAAGTGTCAGTTCCTCATTTTCTTTTCTATTTAGCCACCAATAGCAATGTGTACAATGTAAATTGCACACATTGATGATATCTGCAGAGCCATACAGCGGGCTTTTTCGGTGAAACAATTTGTAACCTGCAAATTTTCCAAATATGTGAAAATAACAAGGCATCTCTCGAATTAATTGAACAGTCCCACGTCCCATTATTTCCATGATTACAACATACAGCATTACAAGTTAAAATGCGTTTAGTACAATCATAAATTTTAAAAATATTACAAATGTCCCACAGTTCTTGTTTAGATTCTATTTATTCTAATTAGCACACATCAATGTCGTAGTACATCGTACTTTTCCCAATTGCCTGATTTTTTTTGCTATGGTTTCACTTATCTCATCTATATTAGGGCACTCTATTTTCACTACAATGTCATAGTTACCAAATACACCTGAAACTTCCTTTACAGAATCGATAGATTTTACCCCTTCAACAATTGTCCCCTCTGCTCCCATTTCACAATTTATCATGACATATGCAGTTTCCAACTACAGTATAACGCTCTCATAATATATGAAATTTTTGGTATTATTTAATTCTAAAAGAGCATAATTTGTTATTTTACCAGTATTGCATGAATCAATTATTTAAAATAATGTATTTTTTGAAATATTTCAGATCTATTAGAAGATAATACAAATGACAATTTTACTTGCAAGTATGACATATTAAAAATAAAAAATGTAAAACTACTGGTCTCCAATTAAAAATATTACACTTACAGTAGTTGTTACTTGCTGATTTGATGAGAATATTGGTGTAGACCTGTCAGCCATTGCAGACATTGCACTGGGATATATCGGTGGGGGCGGTGCATTAAATTCAGACAAACTCACTGTTTTTACGCCAATTATTTTCTGACCTAGAGGATCAATTGCTGTCTCTGCTCTAGATTTTGCGTTCAAGACAGACTTTGTTTAGTAAATCATCTTGCGTGCTCTGTTCTTTTTCAGGAGAGAGTGAAAACGATATGTTGTCTACCCTATTAGCTCCTGCACTAACTGCAGTATCAGTAATATTTCCAGCCATTGATAATTTGGTGGTTTTTACATACAAAGTGTTCGAAGTTTGGTAACCTATCAGTTCTGACTTGTGTATGCCAGTGGTCTGATCGGGTATAGAGTCATTGTATACAGGATAGATAGAAAAGTCAGCTGTGCTAATCTCATCCTTACTTATTCCAATATTTTCAAGAGCATTCACTATCGCATTCATCATTTGAGAGTTTGAACTGATGGACTCTTGGGCAGTCTTTGCTTGAGTATCAACACCAAACTGTACAGTGACCAGATCTGGCAATACAGATGTAGTTGCAGAACCTGTAGAAGAGACTGTCCTCTCCTGCGATACAGGTATCGCAGGTACTTGCTGTCCATCGGCCTCTTTTTGAGACATCTCAAAACTAACAAACATTGCAGTCGAAACAATTAGAATCGCAGCAAGCGTTACAAGCATGGTTTTTTTCCGAGTTGTCATTAAATGGTATTATATCAATAGAGTTTATAGACTTTGATTAAACTTCAGTTTAACTTGATTTTTTTTGGAAAATTATAATATAACAACCAATATCGTGTATTTTCCATTAAAATTTAATAAAAGTATTATTTTTGATTATTTTTCATTTTCTTAAATTTTACAAACTCGTTAATTGATACTCATAGACAATGTAAAAATAGCAATGAATGCTATTTTCATGTATCAACATGTTGCCTTTTGTACTAGACCTTTGGGGATGTATGCCAGAACTTTCCAAGAACTGCGTAGACATGACAAATGCCTCTTCCACATACCTAGGAATTGTAGGAGGAGCAATAGTTGGAGGAGTTGTCAGTTGGTGGATTTACAACAGGCAAAAATATACTTCTGAAAAACAAGACCACATTCTAGGCAGGGTAAAAAATCTAGAAGAAAATCATACTAATATTTTAAAAAAACTAGAAGACTTTGATGATAAACATGAGCATTCATTTGATGCAGTGCAAGACCTCAATAGGAAAATGGATGCTCTTTTGAAAAAATTAGAAGACTCGTCAAAATAATATTTTTATTTGTCTGAAAGAGTCCATTTTTGTTCTGTATTCATTTTTAATATTTGATCAGGTGGGATATCTTTATGATCAATACCAATGTGATTTGTATACTCTAGCAGGCTAGTAAATTTTTTCTGGCATACAGGACAGTTCTTTTCAAATCCAGCCATCATTATCTAGGATGTCAATTTTGTATTTTAATATATGCTAGATTATCACAATCTAGATTTGATAACACATACTATGAACGAGGTGGCATGTGGAATATTTTTTGAGGTAAAATTTTTAGAAGAATCCTCTTTTCACCAGGCATTGCAAACGGATACTTGTCAACTCCCAAGTATTTTTTTGCCATCTTGTCTATGTGTTTGTCAGCATCATGAGTTGTCTGCTCTATTACTTTTCCTCGTATTGTAACCATATTGTAAGGATTTTTTTGGTCAACTATGGAAATTGCAACCCTTGGATCTCTTGAGACGTTTCTTTGTTTCACTCTCCCCTCAGCGGTATTTACAATGATTACACCATCAACCAAATCAATCCAAGTCGGAGTTATCTGGGGAGAATTATCTTTCATTAAAGTAGCAACAAATGCCAAATTTTTGTCTTCAAATAATTTTGCCACTTCAGGAGATAGCATACCAGTTTCAGTCATGGCAGTTCTGCCTTGCTTCCAAATTTGCCTTCCATCACAATTTCTGATAAGGGCTTTCTAGTGTTAGGTATTTCACGTGCCTGAAGTTCAGGTGATAGTTTTTCTTTAGGACCTCTTTTTCCAATTGCTATCATTGCAACTACTTCGTAATCATCGGGCACTACCAAATCCTTTCTTGCTTTTTCATAATCAAATCCTGCCATTGCATGAGTAATCAGTCCTTGGGAGACTGCCTGGATTGCAAGATTCTCCCATGCAGCACCAGTATCAAATTGGTGTGTTATTGACGGCTTGCCATTATTCTCAAAGTTTTTCCTAGAAACTATAACAACTAGAGCAGAAGCATCAGCACACCACTGTTTATTAAAATCAATAAGAAGATTGAAAAGATCATTCCAGTTTTTGGAGTTTCTTTTTGCATAGATAAATCTCCATGGCTGACTGTTTGATGATGATGGAGCCCATCGTGCAGCTTCAAAAAGAGAAAACAATTCTTTATCGCTTATCTCGTCATTTACAAATGATCTTGGAGACCATCGGTTTACTATCACAGGATTAATTTCATATGTAGTACTTCGTGTTTTCCCAACCTCTTGGTCTATCACAAATATTGCAGGCAGTCTTTGATACTTAAGGTTAACAGTATTCTAACAATCTACCAAATCAGAGTTCTTGATGCAATAGATTTTTTTTATTGCAACATCAGATTAACTATTGAAAAAAACGTATATCAGCGCATTATTTTTTCATGTTATCAATATAAGAAAATACAGGTGCAAGATATCTACTAGAGGCAATTACAGCGCATGCAATGCCCGTCCCAAGAAGTATTCCGCCTACAACATCTAGTGGATAATGAGCCCCAACGTAGATTCTAGAATATGATACTAATAATGCCTCAATTCCAAGAATTATTGAAAATATAATCTGTTTTCCCTTATTAAATCTCAAGAAAAGAATCGCGGCTCCTGCTGAAACAATTGTGGCATGACCAGAAGGAAAAGATGGGTCTGATTCATGTGATACCAACAAATTCTCACTAGATGGCCTGGTCCTATCTATCTCATTTTTAAGCACAGTGCCTAGTGGAATTAGAATCAGAAATGCAATTGTAAGCAATACTGCCGTTTTTCGACCGTCTTTTTTACCAAGTACTGCAAGTAATAGAATCACAGATATCCAGACTACCTCTCTGCCATATTTTGTAAAGTCAACCATTATTTTATTGAAGGTTTTTCCATGAGGATTGTTAATTGTTAGAAATGAAGACGTATCCCATTTGGCAACTTCGTTGTTACTAGAAATTAGAAAAGATAGAATTGCAAAACTTGCAAGTAGTATTGCAGACACTAAAACGTATTTCATACAATATAATGAAAATGTCGGGCAGTATAAAATAGATTACATGTTCATTTACCAAGACAAAGATCGTGTACTTGTTCATCACTTTCCATGCGGCAAGACTTGCAGTAGAATTTGTAGGGCTTGTTACATACAAGACAAGTCTCCAGGGTTTGAAGTTCATATCCACAGTGACGACATGCATCTATTCGCATTTTTGGTTAAACGTGTAAATTAAAATATTTAACAATTTTACAATATTTCATATGGTTAACTTGCAGTAGGATAAGCTAATACACATTCAGGCATTCATGCCAAGTTGACAATAAAATTACTTGGGAAGGGTAGTTTAACAATAACAAGGCTAGATGAAAACCAGACATAAGAAACCATTTTTTAGTTAAAACTCATTCTACTCTATGATGTATGGTAAGTTGATCATAGTATCGGACAGATTTTACATTTACAAATTCCATCATTCCATATCTTGAAAGTTCACGTCCAAAACCACTCTGTTTTACCCCACCAAATGGAATTCTAGGATCAGATATGACCACATTATTTACAGTAACAATTCCAGATTCTATTTGTCTAGATAATTTTTCTGCTTTTTCTAGATTTTGGGTCCAGATACTAGCCCCAAGCCCATATTGTGAGGAGTTGGCTAGCTTGATTGCTTCATTTTCATCCTCTACCACAGTTACTGGCGCCACAGGGCCAAATGCCTCCTCGTGGGCCACTAGCATATCAGGAGTGATCCTGTCAAGCACTGTTGGCGCATAAAAATAACCCTTACTTTTGAGTCTCTTTCCCCCTGTGAGAATTTGAGCACCCTTGTCTACAGCATCTTTTACAATTTCTTCTATTCTCTGTAGACCATCAGCATTCACTAGCGGTCCCATGTCAGTAGCATCAGACATTGGATCACCTACTACAAGTTTTTCTGTTTTTTGGACAAATTTTTCTATAAACTCCTTTGCGTGATTTTTCACTACAAAGAATCGCTTTGATGCAATACAACTTTGTCCACAATTGATGAATCTTCCTTTTACTGCACCGGTAGAAGCTTTTTCCACATCAGCGTCGGAGCACACTACAAATGGATCACTTCCGCCCAATTCTAAAACACATTTTTTGATTTGTCCAGAAGCTCTTTGTGCAACTTTTGCCCCTACAATATTACTGCCGGTAAAAGTTACTGCATTAATATCAGAATCAATTAATTTTTCTGCCATTTTAGAATCACTTACCAATGTTTGGAAAATTCCCTCTGGAAATCCAGCACTTCTAAACATATTTTCCATTTCAATACCACACTGCATAGTAACACTTGCAGGTTTTAGAACAATTGTATTTCCAGCCATAAGTGATGGAGCTGCAAATCTTAATGCCTGCCAGTATGGAAAGTTCCATGGCATGATACTTGCTATTATTCCAATTGGTTCAAAAGCAATAAAACTTTTTCTTGCATCAGTATTTACAACTTCAGTATTTAGAAACGTTTCACCATTATCACCATAAAATTCCATCGCCCATGCGCATTTTTCTACTTCGGCAAGAGATTCTTTTAGTGGCTTGCCCATTTCTTGAGTAGCTGTTTTTGCAAGCATGTCTTTGTTTTTTCTAAGTTCTGCAGAGAGAATATGTAAAAACATTGATCTTTTCTTTGAATCAACCTTCCACTTGGAAAAGGCCTCTCGAGACTTGATAACTTTATTCTTAAGTTCAGATTCTGTTATTATCTGATACTCTGCAATTGGCTCCTCAGTGGACGGATTGATTGTCTTAATAGACATTAATTGGAATTCCAAACAATACTATTATATACCTTTGGTTGGTTTCTATAACCAATGAATGGTAACTATATCCAACCAGACCCAACAGCAATGTTCAGAGACTGGATTCAACAGAGCGGTAAAGCCCAGATGGACTTTATGAGAACCTTTGGTGACATGATGTACCGCAATAATCAATCCAATCCACTTGATACACTAAAAGATATGGCTGAAACTACAACTAAAGCACAAACAGAATTTGTGCAAACCGTTGCCGAATCAGGATCAAAATCCATGTTCAATTGGTTTAATCTTGCACAAGGATTACCTCAATTTTCATCATGGGGGGCCTTTAAGACAACAGTTGGAAGCAACGGACGCATTTCAATACCAGAAGCAGAAAGAGAAGCAATTGGAATCAAAGAAAATGATCTGGTCCAGGTAATAGTAGTTCCAATCTACAAAAATAAATCACAACCGGAGGTGAAAAAATGAGCAAAGCAGATACAACAAAAGAAGCATATGGAGTATACAAGCAGAACGTGAATCGTTATTTTGAAGAAGCAGAAAAAAGTGTTGCACAATACATTCAAGCAGTGTCTAACCTTCAACAGGAATTCGCTACATCATACAAAAATGCAGTAGAATCAGCAATTGAATTCCAGCACGAGGCAGCAACAAAGAGCGGTCTTAACGCAAATCTTCCACCAAGTTTCCTAAAAGCAATCAATGACGCAACAGAGGAAATTGTAAAGACTACTTCAGTACAAAACAAGGCAGTTATTACAGCAATGGAAGCAGCAAGACAAAACATCAAGACATTCAATGATAACTTGAAAGCATTCACAACTATGGATGCAAATATACTACAATCATGGTTCTCAGCATGGACTCCCAGCAAGAACTAGATTAAATCTTTAATTTTTTATTTTTTTTCAGATCTTTCAGACAACCATTGTACAAACTCAGGAAGAACTTTTTTCTGAGAAAATGAACTAGCTATCATACCGACATGTCCAGTTGGATAGATTTTCAAAGTTTTGTCTTCACTAGATACAGCATAATGAATAGGCATGCTACATTCAGGGGATACTAGGTGATCGCCCACAGCAACCTGTGTGAGAAGTGGTACTGTGATATTTTTTAGAGATATTTGTTTTCCTCCCACGTACATGTTGTTATTGATAAGAAGATTATCTTGATAGACATCCTTTATCCACTGCCTGTAGAGTTCTCCCGGTATTGGAGGAGTATCGTTAACCCATTTCTCCACTCGGATAAAATTCTCAACATATTCTTTATTATGAATATTTTTAAAAAAATTCAAATATTTTTCCATTCCCTGCTCAAACGGTTTGAGTATAGAGAAGACATAGTACATAAGCTCAGGAGGCATGTTGCCTACAGTATCTATCAACTTGTCAACATCCATGTGTTTTGCAAGATTTGACACAACAGTACTGTCCCGTCTTCCATCTATTATGGGGGATGTGAGAATTAGATTTTTAATTTTTTTAGGATAAAGTGATGTATACACAGTAGAAAGTGTTCCTCCAGTACAATATCCCTGAAGTGAGATTTTATCAGATGAAGATTCTTTTCTTACAAAATCAATACAATTATCCATATACCCATTGACATAGTCGTCAAATCCTTCATGTTGATTAATTTGAGTTGGTGTACCCCAGTCAATAAGATAAACATCCACTCCCTGAGTTAGCAAATTTCTTATCCAACTCTTTTTTGGGTGAATGTCAAAAATATGAAATCTATTAACGAGCGCATAAGCTATTACAAGTGGCGTCTTCATTTGTTGATTAGATAATGGGCTAAAGTGAAGTAATCGAACCTTATCTTCTGAATGTACAACCTCATATGGAGTCACTTCAAGATTTATCTCTTCAAGAGACTGGGCAAGATTTGGTGCCTCCATTATATTCTTGTTCAGTGTTATAAATTCTGCCAATAGTTTAGGATCTATTCTAATCTCATTAGCCATTCGTTATGTTACTTCCTTGTCTGGTATTTTTTCAAGTTTGGCAATTCTTTTTCGCAAAGAATGTAATTCTCGATACACTTCATCCATGTCCTTTTTGGTAGGCATGTTTGCACTTTCAAGTAATGCTGCAGTCATATTATTCCAGTGTTTTGCAATCTCAAGCTCACTTGTTACAAGTTTACCAAAATTTTCAGCAAATTCAGATGAATCAAAGAGTTTTGTAAAATAATTTTCAAACATATCAATCCATATGCGCTTTGATGCTTCCATATTTTCTATATCGTTTGGAAGTTCGGGTACCTTTCTGGTGTATTCCTTTTGAGCCTCGTTCCATGTATCAGCAAGCTGTTTATAGTAAGCTGCAAGTCTTGAATTAAATTCAGTCATATCTTCATTCATTTCAATTGTCTCGGTGCTCAGTTTTTTGGCAGTAACAGCAAATTTTCTAAATGGACCAGTAGACTGTAATAGTCTGTTGCTTATTGGACATCAAAAATAACAAATCTGTCCAGAATAGGGAGGTATGCTTGTAATCAGCAAGTGATTTTTTTAAATCTGGTGGAATGGACATGATAGGTAGAATCTAATGGTTTTCACCACATATAGAGATTACTTCAGTTACCAGTCAAAAAAGAAATAGCTAATTGTTAAAAATAAGTTCTAACAAGTAACTGTATGACAATGAGCAAGATAGAATCCCAAGAAAATAAAACAGACATGCCAGTTTTATCAGTATGTGACGTAATGAGAGACAATACAAATCAAGTAATAATGAAAGTTGAAAGCCTACTTCCTTCATTTATTGAAAGTTTTGCCAACATACAGGAGGAATACTTGCGGATTGCAAGAGACTTTTTTGGAACCTGCTATATTGCAGAAAAGGAGTTACTTGACAAGATGGGAGTAGATCACAAGGCCATAGAGGGTTTTGACAAATATCTTAAAGTCTTAACAAAGTATACGATCTTAGACATAGACATGGCAAATAATTTTCAGAAAACATTTGTTACCAATACATTATCAGCCATGAAGACATATGATAATTATGTCAAACTTATGTTGTCAGAATATGCAAAAATATTAGAATATACTTCTGCCCTCATACCTAAAAAAATCTGATCGCTAGAACTTTTTTGTGAATTGTTCTCATCAAATAGTCATAACTAGTACCAACAAAACCTTATTTTGGTTATAAAACCCAAAAATATGAAATGGATGAAAAGTTTCTTACAATAAATAGAAACAAAATAAGATATTTGGAAGAGGGCAAATCCGATCGAAATCTAATTCTACTACACGGACTAGGAGGATATGCAGAAAGATGGAGCAATGTTATGCCATTTTTGGCCAAAAAATTTCACCTATTTGTTCCAGACATGATAGGATATGGGCATAGTGACAAGCCTACTGCAGATTACACCCCGGAATATTTTGCAAAATTTGTTTTCGATTTCATGGATTCTCTAGGAATTAAAGATACGTCTATGATTGGAACTTCGCTTGGAGGTCAAGTAGTAATAGAATGTGCATCCACTCAAAGTCCAATAATAAAGAAGATCATTTTGATCTCTCCTGCTGGAATAATGAGAAAGTCTACCCCAGTACTTGATGCATACACCATGGCAGCATTATATCCAACTAAGGAAGCTGTAAAGAATGCATATCAAATGATGGTAGGCCAAGGTAAGCAAGTATCAGAGATTTCAATTGAAAGGTTTCTAAATAACATGTCAAAACCAAATGCCAAAATGGTATTTCTTTCCACACTATTAGGACTCAAAAATGCGCCAGATATTTTTGAAAAACTAGGAAAGATTACAGCTCCTACCTTGTTAATATGGGGAAAAGAGGACAAGCTCATACCTTATGAATATTCACAGCAATTTGTCGAATCAATTAACAACTGTAAATTCATCCCAATGGATGGATGTGGGCATTCCCCATATGTTGAAGACCCAGAAAAACTCTCAGAGTTGGTGATCAAGTTTCTTGTATAATAAATTGTTACATATAATAAAATCAATTATGAGAATCACAATCAATGTAAATAAGGATAATATCAAAAGTACCAGTATGAGTGACAGCATTTTACAAGAGAGAGAACAGTGTATACCATGAACATATTGAGAGATAAATCATTAGAGGAAGTATTACCAGAATCAGTATTTTCTACACCCGCAGTAAGTATCAGAGTTGAGGACACATTAGGTGAGGCTGCAACTCTTCTTCCCCATCATCTTGAAACATTAACAGATTCTCTAGTTGTTACAAGTAATGACAAGCCAGTTGGCATAGTAGGAGGAATTGAAGTTTTAGAAGGAATTCTAGAAAATCAAACTGCAGAATTTCTTGACAAGACAAAGATTGGAGATGTAATGAGTAAGAAACTTGTCATTATGAATTCAAAGAATAAATTTTCAGAATTAGTTAGTCGATGGTTAGAAACCAGAAGGGCATTTGCCATAATACCAAATCAGTATAAAGCATATTCAGTAATCTCAGCAAGAAAGATTCTCGAGGTAGGTACATCATTTAAAATCAACACCACGGTATCTGAAATTCCCACAAAAAAAATAATTACATTTCATAAAAATGATACAGTAAGACAGATCATACAACGAATGTTTGAATACAATACTAGAAAATTAATGTTAGAAGACACTTCTTTTTACATTAATGACAGAATAATCATACAAAAACTGGTCAGAGAGTTCAACTGCCTCAGAGATGGACAAGATTTCTTGGGAATGAAATCAGATATTTTTGGCCTAGAAGAGGCAAACAATGTACCAGGAAACATCACAATCACAGAGGCGTGTAAAATTATGCAGGACATGAAATCACCCTATCTTAGAATAAATGACAAAGTCATCAGTCCATGGGATATAATTTTAATTCTAAATTCAGATAACTTGTCATAATTTGGAATATCAAACTTGAAATTAGAAAGAGATGTGTTTTTGAACATCTATTGATCTTTTTTGAGCTCGAATTTCCGTATGTTTATCTTCAATATCCTAGTTAGGGAACCATAAAGAACAAAACTTGCAATTAGTCCATAGCAGTTTGTACACTGTGGATTTTTGAGAATCATAGAAAGCATCATAATCTAATGCCAAGATAGAGTTAACAGATAAAAATTGTCCATAGTAAAAAACTGCGAAGAAAACGTTCTAGTGTTACAAGGAGGTGGCTCTCTTGGAGCATATGAATGTGGAGTCTACAAAGCCATCCATAAACTCAAAATAAAATTAGATGTGGTTGCAGGCACTTCAATCGGAGGAATAAATTCAGCTATAATTTCTGCAAGTAAAAGCGACGACCCATCAAAAGATCTTGAAGAGTTTTGGTTGACCTTAGCAGAGACTGTAACACCCCATTTTCTTTCAGATAAAATGAGAGAGATTTCATCTTCAATCCATTCTGCCATGTGGGGTAATTCAAACGCATTTCTTCCCTTATGGTTAAGACCATCTCTTGATTTTACATGCAATTTCCCCTATCTGTATGACATTACACCTTTGAAGAAGACACTAGAAAAATTTGTAGATTATTCCAAGCTTAAAGAAAAGTCAAGGCCCAGACTCATAGTAACATCTACCGATGTTCAAAATGGAAAACCATCTACATTTGATAGCAAATATGACAACTTTACATCAGATCATGTTCTTGCAAGTGCCGGATATCCATTTTATGGTATTTCTTGGACAAAAATAGGCGACAGATACCTATGGGATGGTACGCTTTTGAGCAACACTCCCTTAAGAGAAGTAATAGATGCATCTCCAATTTGTGACAAAAAAGTCATCATAGTAAATCTATTTCCCCGTAACCAAGAGGATCTTCCACGTAACATGTCAGAATCATGGCACAGAGCAAGAGACATAATGCATACAGACAAGACAGACCAGTCAGTACGAATGTCCAAAATAATCTCGAGATATATACTTATGATTAAAAAAATGCATTGCATATTAGAAACTACACCACTTGATGAAAAAAACAAGAAAAAGTTTGACGAATTAGAATCAGATTATCATAGACTCGCATGTGAACGTGGCGCCATTATCAAAGAGATAGTTCGAGTTGAAAGAAAAGAAGAATCACATTACATATTTGAAGATGCAGACTTCTCAGTAGATACGGTAAAGAAACTCATACAAAATGGTGAAAGAGACGCTCTAAAAATCCTGATAGATTTTGGAAAAAACTGATATGGTATAATCATGAAAATAGAAACTGTTTTTATATTTAGTTCATAGCCAGTTGGTGGATATCATAATCTTCAAAAGTTATAAGTAAAGAGTTTTAGCAAGTAGATATTACAAATGAGCGACAAGAAGAAACCCAAAGAAGGCGGAGAATTTCTTGATGAATCTTCTGAAAATGGCGAAAATGAACTCGATGAATTTCTAGATGATGAGTTTGAAGAAGATGACTCTACAGAAAAATCTTGATTTTAAAAACATAACAATCACTTAAAAGTGAGAGTTGGTTTTATAGAGTAATGTCTGATTCTCAATATGACTCCAAAATTGAAGAAGTGTCAACAATAATACTTGCAGATAAAATATCATTAGATGAGCAAGATAATGCAAAGTTAAAAAAATATCAAGATTTTGCAAAAAAACAATTTCATTTAGATGAAGAACAGGCAATCCAACTTGTAAATGAAGCATTTTTGTATCTAAAATTAAAAGGTTCAGACTCTGCGGATCTTCTGCAACAGGGAGATCAATTTGGTGCAGGCTTTAGTTAGTAAAACTAAATATCAAAATTAAAGAATAATAGCACGAAGAAGAATATTTTATAAACTAAACTTTAGTCTAGTTTTTGCAGATATTGCAACTATAGAAATTATTGCAACTACAAGAACTACAAAGGCCAATCCTCCAAATTCTGGAACTACCTTTGTTCCAATAATCTCTATTTGCTGAGTATCTTGAGGAAATGACACAGTCACGGTTCTATCAGTAGCAGTTTTGCTTTCAGTAAAATCAGTATCTGCTCCATCAACTAGAACAAAGAATTGATCATCGCCAGTACCTACTTTGGCATCAATAAGAGAACGTGGCATGGCAATAGTCAAGTTTCCGTCACTAGTTGACTTGATGAAGACTATGATGGACGTATCCTGATGGTTAATTGATATAGTATCTAATGTTGCTCCAGTTATGCTATAATTTACAACAGACGATTGACCACTTTGTGTATCTTTTACAGCAAATTGTTGTGATGTTTGTGCAAATACAGGAGCCATGCATATTGAAAAGAGAATAGCAGTCAGGATTGCATATGAGCCCCATCGCATGTGTTCTTTTTTTCAATGTCGTATTTGACTTTTGCTAGTTAGACATTTTATAGACTAGAAAATTGGAAATAGAGGCTACTCTAGCAAAATATTGAGTAAAATTGCTTTTTACAAGATATCAGAAGGTTCTTTCAGGAATGCTTCTAGGTATAGTAATGCTATCCTCTGTTGGATTCTATCAAAGTTATGCAGTGACAGATTATCAAGATAGTCAACCAAAGATTACTATTACAATTAGTTATACTAACGATACATCAAAGACTCATACAATTCTTGTAAATAGCAACCAAAAATATACAATTTCACAGCAATATTCTTGGACAAATGAGAATTTTACCAGATTCAACCTACAAGGATATTATATCGATAATGGCCCATTTGTTCCCATCCAAAGAGCACCTGATGGAAATTTCACATTTGACATTTTAACAGATTATAATCACTCTATACTTTTTCTGGCAAAACCTCAATTTGAAATCATTACATCTGAAATAGACAAGATAAATTTCTCTCCGCCATCTCCCACAAATGATAACTGGTTTGATGCAGATTCAGATGAACAGATCATTGTACCATATGTGGTACAATCAGATCAAGATACACGACAACAGATTACTGGATGGTCATTGGATAGTTCAGATATTGACGTAATTTCAAGACAAGAATCAGGGACTTTCAAATCCCCCACCATTCACATGTCAAGTATGCATAAAATTGAACTAGAATATACAACACAGTATTATGTCAAAGTAATTTCCAATTTTGGACGAGCACTTGGAACAGGATGGTATGATTCCGGAACTATTGCATATGCATCAGTAATACCCAGTGATGATATTCTTGTCAAACACGTCTTTACAGGATGGCAAGGTCAAATCATAGGAAGTGGAAATCAGGAATCAGTTGGAGTATTTGTCAATTCACCAAAGACTATTGTGGCCAATTGGTTTGCAGATTATACCAATGTAAGCATCATTGGAATATCAGTCATAGCAGTTGTAGTTTCGTTAGTAATTTACCAAAAAAGAAGTCCCTCAAAGGCGTAATTGTTTAAAATTCGAGCGAGAACTTAAAGCCATCATATTCAATTATATTTTTGTTGTTGCAAAACCAGGATCCAGTATCATTACGTGAAGAAATTCAAAGCATCATGGCTACTAATGGTTTTAAAAGAGAATGCTTTTCCAAGATTTTAGATTATACAATAGATCTGTTCGAGTCAAAGGGTTTGGGTGTTGATTATTATGGCTATCACAATATTATTCACGAATTAGAAGTGACCTACGTCACTTTACTTGCTGCCCAATGGGAATGCATGCACGGCATTCTAAAGCCCGAAGATTTCCCGTACCTTTTTGTTGCATCCCTCTTTCATGATTATGATCCTTTTAAAGAAGTAGACAAGCCACATGAAGAAGACGCCATCAAATTTGTCATGACAGATGAAAAACTAAATTCATTACTAAAAGATGCAAGTATTGATAAAAATTTGATAACTGCATTAATTCACCGAACCACGTATCCATGGAATGGAGAGATCAAAGATAATACAGAAAAGAAAATTGAAAATTGTCTTAACCTAATTGAAGGTACAAAGGAAGACGAAACTAAGAAGGAGCATTATAAGAAGTTGGGATGGTTTCTTTCAGTTACAGATAGAATTGCAGGATATACTCTTGGTGATTTTTCAAAAGCATTAGAGATGGCACAGAAAAATGCCCATGCATTAGCTTGGCACCCATATTATATCGTTAGAAGATCAGTTGCATATTTTGAGGATCTTCTCAATAATGATGCAGAGATGTATCAAAGAGTTTTACGCGCCCTTCCAAGAGACATGAGAAAAAATTTTACGGACAATGTCTTAGCTTTTATGAGATTAAGAGAGCAAGAAATTCAGATAGAGGGTTCACTTGTTTATGACAACGCAAAATTTTTCGCAGTAATTGAACCCACGTCAAGACGTCAAGATCCAGATTTTATAAACACGTTATCTGAAATTTATCATCAATTACCAAAACCACTCCGATTCAAAAACGATGAATTTACAGAATCAGTTATGGCCAAAGATACAATACTTAATACATTGAGATTAGGAAGTGATAGTGGTCCTGTAATAGGTTTTACAAAGGGTGGACCTCTTGAGACATACAAATTACGTTCTGAAATCAACGATGTAAACTATGGATTAAACAATACTGCTTTCATGGAGCCACTTGCAATAAGGATGGGATATTGGGGACAAAGTGGTGGGAGAGAGATGAGGTTGTTGTTCAACATGCAATCTCTAGCAAAAGGATACAAGTATCTTACAAGTTTTGCGTTACGAGATGTAATATCAAGCCGTGTCAAGAGAGGAGAGGAGATTGAATTTGTAAAACAATTCGATCCAGAACGCTGGGATTACTATCGTAGAGAATTACAATAGATAAAATGTTCTCAGGCAGTATTATTTGAAATTTTTCTAGAACGGATGAATTTTACAAGATGTATCAGACCAATAAATGGCCAAGATATAGAAATTATCAAAAATGCAAACCAAATAGCTTGAGCATGATTAAGATAATTCGCTACAAAGTTTAGGGGAAATACATATTGTATCACACTATTTGGTATAAAATTAGACAAAATTGGCATAACATAAGAATGCAAGGCATTCCAGCCTACAAAGACTGTAATAAAAAATAAAACTGATTTTCTACCAACATATTTTTCAAATCCTTTTCTTTGAATCCCAGTCATTTTTTTGCCAAGTTCTCTTATTTCATCATGTAATTTTGTTATTGCCAAGTCTACATTTTTATGGTAAGATTCAGGGTCTTGTGGACCTAGATAGAGAGGCACCATGATTTGCAGGTATTTTTTATCCGAATCTGGAAGTGATCTTCCTTTTTGTAAAAGTTCAAGGAGATATTCCAGTCTTCCTTGATCACCTTTGCCAAGAATTAGAATTTGCTGAATTGCGCCTATTAGATCTTCTGACAACATATGAATCAGAATTTACCCAGATAAAAGCGATTAACTATTACTACAAAGGCAATTAGATTTTCAAACAATCCCTCACTCTTAAAATAATATAGCATGGTCTTACATGCCAAGTAGAAATTAAACAAGAATCAGTTACCAATAGAAATCAAGTCGTAGAAAAAATTCTACTAATTTACTTTAGTGTAATCACAGCAGTTGGTGGCAATGATGGATGTACCACTGTAATGGTTACCATCGCACCATCTTTTCCAAATGAGTTCTTGACAATATTTGTGAACACTAGGTTCTCAGATCCGCCAAGTGGAACATTTGGTGCAGTGAATGTAGGTTTGGCAGTATTTGCATTTAGTAATTGTACTGGGTCACCAGAAACCTGTGTCCATGAGAATGTCAAGTATCCACCTATACTCTTTGTACCATCAAGTGAAACTATATCTCCAGTATTAACTACCTGATCTGGACCTGCATCAGCTTGTGGTGCTGCACCTGGTTCAGGATATGCAGCATAAACATATTGTTCACAAGTTCCTACAACGGTACCACTTTGACTAACTGCTAATTGGAAATCATATACACTGCCACCAGAACCAGTTGGAAGAGTTATTGTTGGAGTAAAATCAGTTGCAGAAGAGAGTTGAATTGGACTACCAGAGATTTGAGCCCACTGATATGTAAGTGGAGCATTAGATGGGTTATCTACAGATTCTGTTAGTGCGACAGAACCACCTGCATGGGATCTAATTATAGGTCCACAACTTAATGTAGAAATTTTGTAAGCGGCAGCACTAATAACATTTACAGTTACAGAATCAGACCCAATACCTCCATTTCCATCATTTGCAGATATAGTAAAGTGCAAAGTGGCAGTACCAGTAGAATCAACAGATGGGGCAGTAAACATTGTATTTAGATCAGTTGGATTACTCAAAGTCACCTTTGATCCAGAATCTTGAGTCCAGGCATAAGTCATAGCATCACCATCTGGATCAGTGGCGGTAGCCATAAGAGTAATTGGATTTCCTTCCATCACTGTCAATTCATGATCAGTTGTTACTACCGGAGGATGATTGACATGAATAACATGAAGAGTAAATGATGTAATACTTGAAAGCCCTTGAGGATTAACTACTGTCAGTGCAAATTCAAGGTCTTTGGAATCACCAGCTGCAACAGCAGGAGTTGTAAAACTAACATCGACATTAGAATTAGATGATAAAGTTACTGGTTCACCAGATACTTGTTCCCAATGGTAGGAAACATTTTGGTTGTGAGGATCAGTTGATTGTTCACCAGATAATGTGATTACAGTTTGCTCGTTTACAGTTTCAGTATTTGATGCAGTTCCAGTTACACCATATGCGGAAACTGAAGATAGTCCGAGTGAGAATAATGTAACTGCTAAAACAGCAAAAATTGCTCTTGAATTCAACTTGTGTGTACTAATTTTCCGAATATTAAAAACCTTTCTCTCAAATGATTTGTTAGCTAGGATCGCTAAAAAAGTTGGCAAGAGATTTTATTTTTAAATGGATTTTGGAGCTCAAAATGATCCTTTTTCAGACAAAAAACAAGTAATTTATTTTTCAGATCTTTACTAGGGAGGATTTTCATCGACATATTGGTAAGAGTTTCAGGGTTTTGGCACAAGCGCGACATTTCCTTTCCACATCCTTACTTTTACTATGAAATACCCTCTAGTCAAGGATCGATGCAATACCTGTCAAATTTAGAACTCGGGCAGATTTACACCTAAAAGATGAAACTTTGATAAATCATGTAAGATTGGCAGTACTTGACAAATTCCAGGAATAGGACTTGCAAAATTTTAGTCTAGAAAATCGCTTTAAAACTAGATTAGAAAATAAGACACGTCTCACAGAGAAGTTAGTTTCATCCGGATCGTTTGTTCCCGTTCCAAGGGCTCAAGATACCTTGAATGAGTTGAGACCTTCTTTCCAATATTTTGCGTTAGGCCTGATCCAAGATGGAATTGTAGTTATATGCACTTGCAGAATGCATGACAAATCCAACGGCAACTAATGCAATAATGATTTGCATATTTGCGATAAATCAGATCAATTTGGCATTAATCAGACATAACCTAGTAACAACTATCACCCAGTGTTTAATTATTCTCAATCCCGCCATAAATGACATGACATAGCAATGGATCGTCACACAAATTATGATTTCCAGAAACATAATTCTTACATTTAAAATTACAATTCATCATTTGAATTGATTTTCTAACACACCGGATTTAATTCAATGGTCAGAAAGTCATCGTGTTTGAAAGAGTCCTTAGCAATTTTCTGTGACTAAGATCATATTTACCAAAGTCATCATAGAAATGATTTGACCATGAAATAAAAAAATGACAACAGATGTTTTACTTGTTCCACATCTTTTGCCAAGTTTCAGCAAATTTATTCATCATGTCCCCATATGTTTTTACTTGTTCCATACCAGACTGATTGAATACTTTCTGCCAGTTATCACCAAATTGTTTGAATGTTTTAATTCCTGCATCACTCATGGATTTTTGCCAGTTCTCGGTAAATTGATTCATGGTTTTATCACTTGAATCCTTCACTGCCTTTGCCATGACATCATTGTACTTTGATTGAACAGCCTTAGTTGCTTCTTGAAGAGATTCAAAGGCATCCATCCAAGCCTTGAGCGATTTATTATATTCAATCCACAATTTGTCCCAATCTTTAGGTGGAGGTTCTTTTGACATAGACATGTACTGTCGTATTACTTGATAAGACTATTGATTATTCCCAAAGCATATTTTCTAGTTCAAACCAAAGTAGAGATTTACCGCAATAGATAAAATCAATTCAACTATAGAATAAGTATTGAATGTGTCAAGTTCTGCCTTTGAGAATGAAGGTAGCATTCCATCAGAGTTTACATGTGATGGTGTGAATATTTCTCCACCTCTCAGTATAACAAGTGTGCCAAAAAATGTAAAGACACTATCAATTATAATGGATGATCCCGATGCCCCGATGGGAACTTTTACACACTGGATTGTTTGGAACATTCCGTCTCACAAGGTACAGTTCACAAGAGGAGAAAAGTTGGATTTTGTTCAAGGGCGTACTAGTTTTGGCACAATGGAATATGGAGGACCGTGTCCTCCATCTGGCACTCATAGATATTTTTTTAAAATTTATGCGTTAGATACATACCTAGATCTTAAACAAGGATCAACGGTAAAGGAACTACAAAGTGCAATATCAGGACATATCATTGCAGAAGCAGCACTTATGGGAAAATATTCTAGAAGATAAAAATAAAGAGATTATTTTTTCTGGAGTTTTTTTTCTTTTTTAAAATCAGATACCCCAATCAATATTCCTACGATAAATGCGATAATACCAATTGCTACCATGCCCATAGACGCCTGAACCACATTACATTGTATTCCATATGACGCGTTACAATTTTTACTCAAGAAAGGGTCTTCACCCATAATTACGTTAATTATCACAGGTTGACTTCCAGTATCAGAGATTTTAATTGCGTATAATCCTCCCTGATTGTTTCTCTGTATGATGTGATACAAAAATCCATCCTTGCTCTCTTTTTCAAACATCATACCATTTGGTTCCATTCCCTCCAGCTTGACAAAACCAGAGGATGGGACAGTGTGAACTATAATGACATTATGTTCACTGAGTTGTTCAGAATGAATTGTAAAATTAACAAATTGATTTGGCAGAATTTCTTTATTTGTTATCAAAGTAGATTTAGTTTTAAGAATAGACTCGACAGATTGGTATGAAAAATCAAAAAGATTAGCGCCAATCACTACTACAATCAGACCAATTGATGCAATTATTGGACCCCTGGCTAGAAATAATTTTGTCAAGTATGTACAATTTTTAAAGTGCCTAATAAGAAACTTACAACAATTCAGGTTTGGAATAGTTTCAATCTTCAGGGATCAAACATGGTTATTTTACAATTATACAAAGAGGTTTTCTCATACAAAGTAATGTAATAACAGACGTGATCTTCTCGTTATGATGAAGTATCTTCCATTTGATGATCCTTTTTAGAGATTCAGAAGACGTGGTTTCAATTTTAGCTAATACATCATATTCACCAATAACTTCCAATATCTCCACAATACCCTCAATGGAGCAGAGTTGTTCTATTACATCTTTTTGACAATCAGACTTGCATTTTATCATAATATGTCCAGTAGCCACATCGTGAGAAGACCGTGTATCAATTTCTTCATACATGAAATTACTTTAGAATTTTCGTATCTAAGAATTACCTATATGTTGTATGTATAATCTGTTATTTCCAAAAGAACTCTAGTGCATACATGTAAAATTATAGAAACTATGACAAATGATAAACTAATTCATAGGAAACATACAGATTAATGTTTATGACGGCTCAGTTACATTAGTAGAGGATACAATTTGAAAAAAAGTCTCACGATTATAATGATAATCATTTGCATCATGGTTTCTCAAAATATATTTCCGACGGCAGCAGCTCAAACAATATCAACCCCCGCTGGAAGTTATTCTTCATCACTCATTCATTTTAACAAAAAAACATTCAGTTGGACTGACCGAGTGTATATTACAATTTTTGCGCCAGATTTCAACTCAGATCCTAACATGATTGATGAAATCGGAGTTACAACAGATGACAAAATTACTGTTTCTACACATGGCTACAGCATACCATATCACTTGGTTGAAACAGGTCCAAATACAGGAATATTTAGCGGCTATGTGACACTTACAGGGGATCCAACTCTGAAAGGTTCAGCAGGAGTGGACGGTCAGGGGACAAACCCCTCAGGAATTCAATCAACGTGCAATCCAACATGTGGTCCAACAGATGGATTTCTTCCAAGTGAGGAAAATGATGGAATTACAGTATCATTTGAATACAACCGTAATCAGGTTGTTACCAGTTCTGCTCCAATTAGCTGGAATGTAGGTAATGTGGAATGGACACAATCAAGATATCCTGTTAATGGCCAAGGAGTAGTGCAGATAATAGATCCAGACATGAGTCTCAATCCAAACACAATTAACAAGTTTGACACAAATGTTTGGTCGGATTCTGATTCTGGAGGCATCAAGTTGACAATGACGGAAACAGGTCCAGACACTGGAATATTTCAAGGAACGGTATACTTTACCACAGATCTGAGTTCATCAGGAAACAGATTACATGTTACATCAGGAGACACAGTAACTGCAGAGTACATAGATACGACTCTTCCAATTCCACATTCACCATCTGATCAATTGCACCTTACTGCCACAACAATTGTGGGGACATCCATTCCGCCACTTGAGCAGGTCCCTGCAGATAATGCAAGGATTTTAGATTCCATGGGAAAACCAGTAGACAAGGTTAGTGTGGGTCAGCAGATACAGGTTGTTTCAGATGTGACAAATCAAGAAAATAAAGATCAATCATTTGCATATTTGGTACAAATACAAGATAACCGCGGAATTACGGTATCCCTATCATGGATAACAGGTGCAATGACACCAAAACAGACTCTAAATTTAGGTCAATCATGGATACCAACTGCTGCCGGAACATATACGGCCCAAATCTTTGTTTGGCAAAGCATTAACAATCCAAATGCATTATCTCCGCCACTGTCACTACAAATTCAAGTTACATAGATAGAACTCCAGAGTTTATGACATCAAAGTTGAACTTGGAAAAACATCATTAAATAATTGTCCAGCATATTTTATCATAGATTGCACAAGGAAGTACTAAAAAGAGTATATTCTCACAAGAAATACCTAGTTTTATCCATTTCAATATTTGTCGCATTGTTGGTTACACTCTCCATAGTTTCAGAATTTATTTTCTTTTCACCGGTCTTTGTTTTTTATGTTCCAGCATATGCAATTTTTGATTTCATACTAATTGTAATAATTGGGACACTATCTGGAATTGTTATAAGTTTAGGGATTTACCGCATTCGCATATTGAATAACAGTATAAGAAAGTCTGGAACCGGATTATTTGGCTCCATCATTGGCACAAGTGCAGGAGCCTGTAGTTGTGGACCATTAGGTTTTGCAGCAGTGTCAACATTTGGATCTATTGGAGGAATTGCCACATCTTTTTTTACAAATTATGAAACACCGTTGAGGTTGATATCAATTGCAATATTGTGTTATACATATTATGCATCAGTCAAAAGCATAATGACCCAGTGCAAGATTGTCAAATAGAATAGGTATTACAAAAATTACTAGTATAGATTTTAATTTTATTTTGTTGAAAAAATATACAAATCTCAGAATGTACGATAATCTTGATCACATGTGTCAGAATATAATCACGGGTTGTTACAAGTAAAATTTCCATATTTTCCATATAGACCTGCAACTCTAGCAATCTTTGCCCCTGAAGGATCTTCTTGAATTACAAGCTGACATGAGGGGCCAGAATGTTTGCTCAGCTCCAATCTTACTTGCAAGAGCTACTGCTGCAACAACTGAAGAGTTTTCAGGATGAGACTTTTCAAAAAGGGAATGGCCCACAATTTCAGGGACTGCGACCAATAATATTATTCCAATAGCAAATAGATTGATTGTTTTTTTACGATTTGAACTCAATACCGTCACGTTATTTTAGATTATTATAACTGTCATGATAATTATCAATATCAGCAATTCAGAATTTTTAATTGTTTAAAATATCTGATTTTTTGAACATTTATCAGTAAGAATTACCTAACAATGGCATTGAATAGATCCTCGGATCCTATACCTAAAAATGATGCCAAGAATTTGCATAAAAAAGCACTCAGATTACAAAAAGATGGAAATCAGGAAGAAGCAATAAAGTATTTTGACGGGGCATTGGAGTTTGAACCAAACAATTCTGAATTATTATATGACAAGGCAATATCATTTCAGATGCTTTTAAGATTTGATGATGCAATAGAATACTACAACAGGTCATTGAGAATAGATCCGAGTAACTTTGGAGCACTTATCAACAAAGGATTATGTCTTTCAAGTCCAAATATAAATAGACAAGAAGACGCTCTTTTTTGTTTTGACCAAGCTCTTGTACTAGTACCTAATGATCTTGGCGCCCTGTCACTTAGAGGATATGCGCTAGATAGTATAGGTAGATATCGTGAAGCAATAGATTGTTTTGATAAAGTTCTTGAAACTCAACCAAGAGAAATCAACATCCTGATAAACAAAGGTCTGGCTCTATCACATCTTGGCAAATATGATGAGGCAATAGCATATTTTGACACGGTACTAGATTATGAACCAAATAATTTTTTTGCAATGCAATTAAAACAAGAAGCTTCCAAAAGCATGAAAAGAGATTTTTTGCGTTAGTCATAATAATATCATCATATCAAATGTACAACTATATCAGATTGAATTTTTTTATACAACAATTATAGCAATTAACATGAGTAAATTAACTAATGAGAAGATCTAACTGCATCAATAGTTAAATAGCAAAAAATTAGAACTTGATTAATTGAATAAAAAGGATGCTCAAGATATAGTAAAAGAAATTCGGGCAATTAGTCAGTATGTCAGATTTGCAGGGGTAGTAGACAGCAATGGTAAAGTTGTGGCATATGCCAGAAGGCCAGGACATGAACCTCTACTAAACATAAAAAAAACATCAGATCAGTTTTCCCATTTTGCCATCAAGACACGAATGGGATCACAATTTAACAGACAATTAGGAGATGTGCAATTCATGTGGGAGGAGAGAGAGAAAGTTCAGATTATTTCTTTTGCGCTAGGTAAGAATACGGTGTGGGCATCAATTGATAAAAAAGTAATTCGATCTGAGGTACTCAGAATAATAGATAATTGTCTGCCCATTGTAAAGCATTTTTCATAGAACCATACAAGAAAAATTACAATAAATACTGGTGTAATTATGAGGCATCGTGGATAAAAAAATTTTAACTGGAGTAGTTGTGATTGTTTTAATTCTTTGTTCTACTAGTTCGGCGTATGCCACAAAACATGATACTTCTATATTTTCAGATGCACAGAGATTTGCAGATTCGAATACTTACAAAAATGACAATTATAGTTTTTCAATACAGCCCCCTCTTAACTGGGGCATTTTGGGCAACTTACCACCAAACGTATCAAACCAAGCAATAGTAATATTTTCAAATAATGACAAAAGTCAATTGGCCACATTTGGAATTTATCATAGATACATAGGTCAAAATGTAATAGATGCCATAAACAATCATACAGATAATGACGTTCTTGCTACAATATCTCAAGAGATGTCAGTTCCAAGCCCCGACTCCAAAACTATAGTGTACAATGGAATAGTTGATAGGTATAATGATGGTACACGCGTTGCAGTCAGTTCTGCTACGCAGTATACTGCAGACAATTCTACATCAATGAGTGAAAACATAATTTATTTTCTTGATAACGGAAACCAGTATACATTAGATCTAACAAGTAATCAAGACAACATTGATAAAAATTCACAATTATTTGAAGATTCGGCAAATACATTTCTAGCAAGTCAGACCAGCCCAGTTCCAGAATTCCCCACATCTCTTGTCATACTAATAGTTGGAATGTTCTCAATCATCTTTATCTCTAGAATAAAAAACCAATAGACAACAAGAGGACTACATTAGATGACAGATTTATGAGAGTAGGAAATGTCAGATTGCTAACCAGAACAAGAGCCTAACTACCAAGTACCCAAATACTGGATATATAGGAAAACATGCAATATGGGTCTAAAAACTATGAGTGAACAGTTATTATGTAGCATTTAGCAACGAAAACCATGTCAACAGAAGACAGACAAATGTTTCCTGCCACATGCGCAGACTGTAAAAAAGAAACACAGGTACCCTTCAAACCAGCAGAAGGAAGACCAGTATATTGCAAAGAATGTTTACCAAAACATCGTCCAGCACGAAGATTTTAGGCTGAAAAACGCTTAAAAAAATTTTTTTGAACTCATACCACATTGTAAAATCAGAAAGATTAAGTCATTTTCAAAATATAGCAAATAGTTGTCCAAGTTACAGGCAGTTGAAAATTTTGCAAAAGAAAGACATTCTGGAATGACTGGAAAGGATGGGATAACACCATATCATGAACATTTATCATCAGTGGTAGCTGAGACTCAAAAATCTTGGAGTATCTGATGAAGATGTAATATCATCCTCATGGCTACACGATATAATTGATTATACAGAAACAAGTTTTGATGAGCTGGATCAAAGATTTGGATCCAAAGTAGCAGTTCTAGTTTTGTCAATATCAAGAGACAAGAGTTTGCCAAGAGCCAAACAAGAAGAACAATATGTCAAACAGCTAAAAGGAACGTCTTTTGAAGCAAAACTAATCAAACTATGTGACATATCAGCAAGTCTCAGAGATTTGAAGAATTCGTCACTTTCAAAGACAAAGAAAATAAAAGAAGTAAAAAAGATGACATTCTATCTGAACATAATAAAATCAGATTTAAACAAAAACAAATCTCAATTTCCAGGAATTATTAGTTTGATCAATGGAATCAATGATATGATTTCTGCACATGGACAAAGACCCATTGTCCTTCAATAGTGTTCACGAAAAGTACATTCATGGTTAAAAATTCAATAGCCTTTTAGAGTTGAATCAAAAAAGAGACTCAGTGGTACTAGATCCCTTAATTCGAAAAGAAATTGACAGTGCTATTAAAAATTGGTGTCCCAATGTGACGCTTCTAAAGAAAGAAGAATCACGTTCACAGAAAGTTTGGAAATTCAAAAGTGGTTCAGATTTCATATATGGCTATCTAGTTGGTCAGATGGAAGGATACATTGCAGGCATGATTGTAGGAAGATATGGTAAGATCCCAGATGCAGGTGAAACCAAAGAGATTAGAAAAATGGTAGAAGTACGCGCTGAAGAAATTAGACAAGTAATGTCTAACCATGAGAAGAAAGAAAGATAGATCAGAAAATTCTTTACTAGAGAATCATATTTTTATTAGACAGCATTATTTCACAGACATGGCATTAGAAAAAAAAGATAAAAAAATGCTAGATACAATGATAGAAGAGGAAATATCTAAGATTCCAGGACTTGTGAGAAATCTCAGGTTACCTCAATTCCAAGACGCATTTCAAATTAAAAATGAGCCAGAGTACGTATACGGATATACTCATGGTTCTATAATTGGCAAGTTTGAAACCTATTATTTTGTGGTCCATTCAGGGAAAAAACCAAATGGAATGGAAGTTGACGAAATAGGAAAAACAATATTTGAAAAATCAAGTGAGATAAGAAATGCCATTTCTAAAAGTAGTGAATAGTTTCACAGCAAAATAAGAAGATCAAAGAATCAGGATAACATTATCGGAATAGTGAATTTAAAAGATGCCCCATTTTTCTGGTTTGGATCAACCCACATTCTACCGCCATGATCTTCAACAATACCCTTACAAATTGTCAACCCAAGACATGAGCCTTCATATTTTCCAAATTGCCTAGAATTACCCTTGTAAAACTTGTCAAATATTTTGTCCAAATCCTCAGATTGTATACCCTCTCCATGATCTTCAACAATAAACAACAAATCTGAAGTTCCATCTTTTTCAACTTTTATCGTAATTTTATCATCAATTTTAGGAACAAAATCTACCGAGTTTTTTACAAGGTTTACAATAACCTGTTTAAGCATATTTTCGTCAGTGTGAATTTCCCCACATATGCCTACTACCATCTTTAATTCAATTTGTTTTTCAGCAATAATTGGTTTTAAGAGAGTCATGCAGTCATCCATAAGACGTGGTACGTTGACTTTTGTTTTTGAAAACTCTAACGATTTTAATTCGAGTTTGTATGCAAATATAATATCTTTTACTAATTCTTCTAATTTATCAGTACACCTATGAACGGTAGCAATCATTCTTTCTTGTTTTTCGTTTAACGGACCAGGGATATGAGACTCTAACATTTCTACACATATTTTAATTGGAGAAAGCGCAGACTTGAGATCATGATTAATTATTAAGACATCCAAAGCATGTAAGTGCAGTTACTCGTTCTTGTTCATTTGGCTGTAAATTGGATTCAAATGAAATGTCTCTGGCCATCACCATAACAAAACAATTGCCTAAAAAATAATATAAGAAACAGTCAAGATATTTTGAACAAACAAAAACAGATCAGAACATACTCAGATTAATACAAAAAATGACCATAAATGAAAATATTAAATAAAAATTTAGAAAAATGAGGAATCAGATATTATTCTGAACGCCTTATTTTATTGGGAACCTTCTACTAGTTCAGCAGAAGCAAATCTCTGGCCTACTTGGGTAATTCTTACCTTTGCATTCTGGCCAGCTTTGCCGTCTTTAACAAATATCACAAAACCTTCTACTCTTGCAATACCGTCGCCTTTTCTACTGATTTCAGTAATGGAAACGTCGTATTCTTTTCCGGTTTCTACTGGTTTTGGACCGTTATCAAAACTTCTACCGCCGCCACCGCCGCCGAATCTTCGACCGCCGCCGCCATATCCGCCGTTTGAACGTCCGCCATAGGAACTTCCTCTATCGTTGTAACTCATCGTCGCACCTCCTTCTAATTGCGAAATGGATGACACTCAATAAAAATGCTCGAAATTAGTTTTCGATGTCAAAATTTTGACTCTTTTTCGATCATTGACTCATTTCATTATGCTTAATACAGATAGAGAGCGTCAATATTTATGGCAAAAGCCAAAGCAAAACCAAAAGCAAAAGCAAAAGCAAAGAAGAAATAAAAAATCTGACCTGTAAAAGGTCTTATCCTTTTTCTAAGATTCTCAGATTTTGTTATATCTAACAATTTCTCACACCATGCGATGAAAATTTCGTGGTTGAGATTCCCAATTTACGTTCAAATTTTTCTACAAATCACATTATGAAATTTCCTAAAAATTAGGACTGGAAATAAAATCTTTTAAATGGATCATTAATTTTTAATTTTGATACGTGTAATATTACATGAATATAACAAAGACTATAGAATTTGATCAGTTTTGCAAGTCTATAATGACCGCAGATAGAAATGTACGTTCTGTTACACTAATAGACAAAAAAGGAATAGCAATTCATAACATATCTCATAAAAAATTTGTGCAACCAAGCATAGAGAAATGGAATGACATCCATTACATGGAATGTGTGTTTGACATATCCATGGGAGCAAAGTTTGACAATCTATATGGACCCATCAGATATCATCATTCAGACAAAGATAATTTCATGATGTTCAGTTTTCCATTCAATAAACATGTCACAATTATTACAAGCACAAAAAAGATTAGTCCCATTGCATTTGCAACAAAGATATCTAACATTATAATTAATTTCAAATAATAATTATTAGAGTCATAATCAACATGATTTTTTCTAGATCATGTAGTTTTCAATCTATCTACTGCCTTTTTGAAATCATTCATTGGAACAATTTTCACGGTGCTTATGGCAGATATTCCCACGGTTATACACAATTGTTCTATATCATGCGCACTTGTTGCATCCATGATTATAGTCCATTCATGCTCAAGAACTGACATATAAAAGCCCAATATTTTTTGTATGTGAAATTTTTTTTTATTTACTTTAAGACTTAGTTTGTATTTCCAGAAATATTTTTTTACTATTTTTATTGTTTAGAGGACATAATTCTGGACTATGTACAGCGAAAACTCCAAAGAGCATTACCTCAATTCAAAGCTATTTCTAATAAAGCTTAAGGCAAGAAGAGAAGATTTTGGATATAAGGGACATAATATATGATTCTCATTCGTGGAATCCAAAATTGCCTTTATATGAAAATAGTGTTAAGTATCAACAGATGAACTTATTATTTATCATGATTTTGAATATTAGGAGGCTAAGAGAGTGAAACAAAAAATTGGTAAAATTCTTGTTCCAATGGATGGTTCGGATAAATCATTCAAGGCGCTCAACGAAGCAATCTACTTGGCAAGACAGTGTCACAGTACAATTACAGGATTGTGTATTATTCCCATCTATACCATTAATTTAGGAAAATTACTAACTTCACTAAAGAATCAATCTCAAAAAGAGGCAAAGAAATTCTTAGCAGAAGCAAAAAAACAATGTGCGCAAAATGGCATCATATTCAACGAAAAAATAATCTATGGAAACCAATCTTGGGAGATAACAGAGTTTGCTGCATACAAAAAATTCGATCTGATTGTAATAGGTTCACGTGGGATGAGTAGAACAAAAGAAATGTTCCTTGGAAGTGTGGCAAATAACATAGTTCACAAATCAAAAATTCCAGTACTTGTTGTAAAATAATCACAAGGTCAAAGTTAGAACTGGAAAAATCGTTTAAATGAATGAATATTCAAGCAACAACATGTTAAAGCATATCATGGTACCATATGATAAATCAGAACCTGCCACTCGTGCTTTTGAATATGCCATAGATCTTGCAAAAAAATACAATTCTACGATAAGCATAGTATCATGTGTGGTCATTCAAGTTCCTACAGATCCTTATTTTGGAACAGCCTATATGGAAACTACAAAGTTATTGAGAGAAGATGCACTTAGTTCAATATCAAAGTTAGAGCCAAGGTTAAGAGAATCAAACATACCATTTAAGACAGAAGTGTTAGAAGTCATATCAATTACAGAATCTTTGATATCATATTCAGAGGCACATAACGTCGATTTAATAGTAATCGGTTCTCGCGGATTGGGAGGTTTTAAGAAATTACTGCTTGGAAGTGTAGCAAGTGGAGTATCTCAACATTCAAAGTGTCCAATATTGATCGTAAAATAATAACAACTACCCACCGATATCATACTAAAGAATAAAACATATTTTAATTCTAATTTTTCTGACGATGGTATCACATTTTTTCCTTACATTCTTTTCTTAAATGATGAAGTCAATCCTTTTCATGGAATAACTGTTTTCTATAATCAACGGATTTTGTCACATAATAATGAACTGTCGTGTCTGATCAATTAGATTTAATCTTTGTAGAATTTTATTTCACTCTGATCAGACTCAACTTCTTTTCAAATAACTTTACGATATCAATCATTACAATAACAAATAAGAATACAAGTAAAACAGACTTTAGGTTATTTTCTATATCGCGATACAAATGTGTTAGTTGAATCACTATTCAAATCCATTACAAATTGTTGTCTTATGAGACTGCCATAGACAACTAGATCCCTTGCCAGCATATCTAACCGTGATTCTAGTTTTGATGTAATTTTTCCATTTACGAAATCCTCACTATCACTTACAGATACTCCATATGGAATACTCCATCCATAACACTGTCTAACTGCTGTTCTCATCTGATCCATTGCTGTAAGGCCCTTCTCATGAGACGCACAAATATATCCAAACGTCTTTCCTGCAAATTCTGCCCAAAAATAATCAAAAAAGTTCTTCATAGCCCCTGACATTGAACCATGATAATCAGGAGTAGAAAGAATCAACGCATCAGACCAGTTAACATCATCTTGAACTTTTTTTATCTCAAAAACGAATTGATTTTCAGTTGGATCATACAGTGGCAATTTGGTTTGTTTTAGATCAAGTAGTCTCGTTTCCGCACCCTGTTTTTTTGCAAAATCCAATGCAGTTGACAAGGCAGTTGTACTTGACGCACCTTCACGAAGACTAGATCCTACTCCTAGAACTTTTAACGTCACAATCATCTTGTTGTTTGATGGGAATAAATAATCTCGTTTTTTAAATTTTTCCAACGTGGGAATAAAATAGGTGTGACCAAGTTTTACAATTCACAGTCAACAAATATAGGAAATTTCAATATTTCTTAGGAGTATAATACAATTTGAAATTCTATATCGAATTTAATCCATGTAAAGAATGCAGGGACATAATTAAGGAATTAAAAGATGATATTCACATACAAACTGACGATGGATCCAAGAAATTTTTACGGCATATAACGTATAATCATACTGAAGTTGTTCAAGCAATAATTGAAGAATTTCCAAAAGAATCAGATAAGGATAACTTTCCTTGGTTTAGATAAGAAATATTTTTATATCAAATCCTATTTTCCGAACCATTCATGTGTAATTCTTTTAATTTCCTCCATGGATTTTTTCATAGTGGTAGTTTTGATTTCATCATCTGCATTCATGCCTTCCGCCAAAATTCCACGTATATCTGAAAACCCCATAAACTGAAACTCTATTTTGGCAAGCGACATTGCATGCTCCCATTGCATCATTGGTTCTTTTGTGTAAAATCCACCAGACGATATAATTATCAAAGCATTCTTCCCCTCCATCAAACCAAAATATTTTCCATCCGTATTGTTCCATGTCTGACCCTTTAGCATGACAGAATCAAACCATGCTTTTACAGGAGCAGGCATTGAAAAGTTATGCATTGGAAAAGCCACTACAACTACATCAGCAGATTTCATTTGTTGTGTCATACGGTCCATTTTTACTAGAGTCTTTTTTTGTTCAGGTAAAAGTTCTTCTTTTAGATAATTTCTCCTAATGTAAGCATTTATGCTTTCAACATTAAACATATCTGGAACATCCACACAAAGATCTAAAACTTCAATCTTAGAATTTTTTATTTCATTTATAAATACATCCAATAATTTCTTGCTGCTAGACCTCTCTTCTCTGGGAGTATATTTTACAATCAGTGTATTCAAGATCTATTTTTTAGAATTGAATGTATATAATACATACTGTAAAAAATTTATTTAATTTTACAGATAGGATGATACATTTGGAGTTTGATCTATTGTTCGTTCTATTGCAGAATAAATTGGAGTTTCTAATCTACTAAGAGTTTTTTTCCTGATAAACCCAACTGTCATTATATCGGCAGGGAAGATTAAGCTAAGTAACCAATCAAATCCAACTTTAATTTTCTTTTCACGCGTTGGCAAGTGTGTCCAATAAAATGATCTCCATAAAACCCATGCTGGAAATCCACGAATTTTTCTCCCATTCAATAATGCAACACCTGTTCGCTTTCCAATTGTAGCCATTACGCCTTTGTTATGATAATCAAATGGCTTCATTGAACTTACATTGCCATTAATTTCTGCAACCAGATTTTCTGAGACCAGCTTGGCCTGCCTTATTGCTATCTGCGCAGTTGTTGGATATACGACTTTATTTTTAGCATCAACCAAATTAGCGCAATCCCCTAATGCAAAGATACTAGGATAGTCTTTTAGTCTCATATACGAGTCAACGACCAAGCGACCTGATTGACCATGTTCACATTTGAGTGAAGTCTATCAGTGGGTCTACTGTCACTCCTCCTGCCCAGATCAAGGTAGCGCATGGAACTATAGTATTATCACTTAAAAGCACATGATCTTCTCCTGCATCTACGGCCTTGGTATTTGCAATCACCTCAATTCCTGATTTTCTAACATAATCAAGCGCGAATTTACCAAGTTCATCCCCCACCTCTGGCAGTATCCCATCCCTTGCGGATACAATAATGACATGGATTTTTTTAAAATCAATATTTTTGTAATAGCTTTTTGCCGCATTTTGCAAGAAATGATTTATTTCTGTTGCAATCTCCACTCCTGCAAATCCTCCACCTACTACTACGAATCTAAGAAGTTGTTCTTGGAGAATTTGATCTCTTTCCTGATCAGCACATTCCAGTACGCTTATGATATGATTTCTAATAGCTATTGCATCCTCAAGAGTCTTTATAGTAAATGCGAATTCTTCAATATTATTATTTCCAAAGAAATTATCTTTACTACCAAGAGCAAGAACAAGATAATCATATTCCAATACTGTTTCTTTTTGATCAAATATTCTAATTACAGAAACACTTTTGTGTTCTACGTCAATTGACAGAATCTTCGCATGGCAAAAGTTTGCAGTCTTGCAAAAAGTTCTAATCGGTGTTGTGATATCGCTTGCGTGAAGCATGCCTGATGAGATTTCAGGAAGCATTGGTGTAAAAAGGAAAAAGTTGTCTTGACTAATCAAAGTAATTTCCGTATCGCTCTCTTTGAATTTATTTTGTATCTCTCGTAATACATTGCTTCCAGCAAACCCACCTCCAAGTATTAGAATCTTAGTTTTGGCAGGATTTTTTGTGCTAAATTTTCGTATCATATTGCATGCCCACCATCATCATGTCCATCAAGAAGATAAAAGGAATGCGTATCATCCATGCATAATCAACTGTTAGTACATCAATAAACTAGTACGCTTATTTGAGATGAACAAACCCGTAGAAAATATTTGTGTATTATGTATTAGAAGATAAGCAATAGTTTGTTCCATTTCAGTATGGATTGTCTCAATTCTACTCTATGTCTATATAGAGACAGCATGGATTTTCATAACCATAGTATAAAAAGGCACATCAGAACTGATTTGTTAAAACCAGAGTTGTTCAAGTGTGTAACTTTCTCATATTTCCGGAATTAATTTTAACCATTAATGAAATTCTTTAGACATAGAGTATAATTGAAGGTAAAATACAGTACTATACAAAATGATTACATGTACAAATTGTGAAACTGTCCACATATCAGAATCCGCACTCGTATGTTCAGACTGTGGAACTGCATTCAATTAGCCAACAGAATTAGACATAAGAGAAAATCAGTCCCATTAGAAAATAAAAATATAGTTACTTTGGAAGAACTCATAATGCATGGAAATTTATTCTTCTACAACAGGAATCAATCATGCATGAAGATAAGGGTATTTGCAAAGGCGCATGTAAAGAACACAAAGTTAGAAAACCAAGAGATGGAACTAGTCGATATTCATCAGGCCAAGTACGTTGTCAGATCTGTGGAGTATTCATGTCAAGAGATGCATGTCATGCCAGAGATGACAGACATGTAACTGATGAAACTGTAGATCTGTATTGTAATTGTTGCAATTGCATGGTAAGATCTAGACCCAGAAATAAACCTGGAACTAAACATAGTAAAAAAACACCTCAGGAAGAATATGATGAACTGAAAGAATTAAAAAAGAAATATTGAAAACGGTCACATATTACAAAGATGCATTTTTCCACTCTGATTCAAACTTTCCAGATTTAAAAGCGCATCATGATAACTTGCCCTATTTGCAAGTTCGTGTTCTAGTTTATTGATACCTTTTTGCCCATTAGCAAAATCATGCATTCTGGATGGATGAATGGCGTGCAGTAATTGATGCACCAATACAACAGTTACCACCCTCCGATTATCCCTAGTATCTTCCCTAAGCATATCATTAATACATATTTTGTACGAGGGTTGACTAGGTAACCCTCTAATCAGATTGATATCGCCTGATGCATTCCCATTATTTTGTATCTTTACGTCAAAGGTCTTGCTCGCAAAGAAATTTGCGCAATCTACAAAGTTTTTATCATCAGGTTTTTCATCATGACATTCTACGATCAAATTTTTTGCATCCTCTAGACAATCAGATAGCCAATACGGACTATCCGTAGCAGAGGTCATAGAAGTCATATTTTTCACACTAGGTTCCACATTGATGTTTGTAGTATCAGTTGAAGAAGGTATATGTAATTCATTTGGAGCTTGAGATACAATAGAATTTGAAAAAGTATCTGCTTTGACATACTCTACATTCTCAAGCATTGTACATTTGTGTCTCGGAGGTGAGAGATGGTCTTTACAGTAGACATATCCACATAATTTACAAGGTAGGCTCAAAGTCCCATCGACTTTTGCCCCATCAAATGTACAATATTTTTCCGTAATTTGTGAATAGAATTCATTTAAAATAAAGTTGGTTGTTTATGGATTTGACTAAAAGGTATATGACATCAAAGTATTTTACTGAATTACGCCAATGAAAATATATCAAATCTAGATCAAAAAGACGTTCAATATTTTTTAGGATTGTATGCCATTTGAGCAATCCTTCTTTTTCAACGTTTAAGAACAGTTTAATTTTTTAACTAATGTGCAGCCATGCCGAGGGATTCTGAAAGATTCGCTGAAAGATGCTTTGCAGTAGTTTTTTGAGTTGTCGTAGAGTTTGTACTAGTTGAGTTTACAGTGGGAGTGGTCGTAGGAGTTATAGGATTAGTTGTTGTAGGGGTGGGTGGAGTTACAGGGGTTGCAGGTGCAATGTTACCACCCCAAGTTTTAGTGAGATTAACAGTAACATCAAATCCAGCTAAGGTGCCAGTAAGTATGGATGCCGTTTCCTGGTTAGAGGCGACATTTATTGCAATTCTTGCAGTATCACCCGCTTTAAAGGCACCAATTTGTCCTGGGTCGGTCACGGTAGACATTAGACAAGTAGCAGTAGAAGAAGAACAATTAGTACTTGGAGATATAGAAACATGTGCTAGTCCTCTTCCCGCCGGAGACTGAATTATGATTATGCCACTATTGCCATTAATGACAGTCCACATGATTGCACCATGAAAATTACTGCTTTCGGCAATAGGTCCTTTTGTAGACAATTTCACAGTATTTGTTGCAGTTTGCCCATATGCCGGATTGGCAAGAGGTAAAGATACAACACCTAGTACTAGAATTATTATGAAACTTGCTATTAATTTGGACTTCATTGCGATACTTGAATCAGATAGCCTAGAAATTCACAATGGTGAAAAAATATGAAGAAATTAGCTAGGTTTCATCAAGATTTTTCCAAACAAATCTCCTTTGAGCATCCTACAATGAGCATCTACAGCATTTTCAAATGCATAGACAGAGTCAACAATAGGTCTTAACTTACCTTTTGATACCCAAACCATCCCAGATTCAAGTTCAGCACGAGTACCTTGAGTAGAGCCCAAGATGCTAACGCCTTTGAAAAAAATATGTCTCAGATCCGTACTAACATCATATCCAGTAGTTGCTCCAGTTGTAACTAGAGTAGAGCCATATTTTAACAAGGAAAGTTCCTTGTTCCAATGTGAACCACCAATATGTTCAAAGATTACATCAATGCCAGGACCAGTTTGTTTCTTTTTTGCAATATCTTTTGATATAGTATAGACTTGTTTGTGCCAGTCATCTCGTCTATGGTCTACAGCAAAGTCTGCACCAAGTTTTAAGCAATCTTCTAATTTGCTTTGACTTGCAGTTGTAATCACATCACAATCATATAGTTTGGCAATTTGGATACCAAATGTTCCCATTCCTGATCCCCCACCCATTATCAAAATAGTTTGTCCGGGCCTAATTTTTGCACGACCAACTAGCATGTGCCAAGAAGTTGTCATTGTCATTGATGCTGCAGCTGCATTTTCAAAACTAACATTATCAGGAATTTTCAATATGTTTACCTCTGGAAGATGAGCATATTCACAAAAACCACCCCAAAGAGGTCCTGTTTGAAATCCCCAGATTTTTCTATTACGACAATCATATTCACGACCCTCTGTACATGCAATACAAATTCTACATGAAAGATTTCCATGCGAGACAACTCTATCACCAATTTTTATTGTTGTAACATCATCACCTATTGCAATTACTTCTCCTGCAGCATCAGTTCCGGAAATATGCGGTATTGGAATTTGAATCGGTTTCCCTCTCATACCCCATATATCATCATGATTTAGTCCGGCCATTTTGACTTTGAAGACTACATCATGGGATTTTGGTGTGGGAATAGGAATCTCTTTAATTTTCAATATCTTTGCAAAATTATCATCAGGAGCATATTCTTCATACACTAATGCTTTCATAGTGTCTTTAAATTAATTCTGGCAATATTAAGAAATTGTTCTAATTAAAGAAACGTATGATAAAAATTAGAACTATGATTTTGACTATAAGTTGAAAAATACAATATCATTTTACAATTAAATAGTCACTGTCATACTTTAATTTATCCAAAGTCAAAACACTGTTCATATCATTTCGTACGCTTGTGGTAGACATTACTTTTGGATTTTCCTCGATTATAACAAACATGTTATTTTGTTCATGTTTGATTTTAATGCTAGATAGTTTACTACGGAATAATTTACTTTTCTTTCCATCAGATGCTACCATAAATTTTTCTACAACTAACAACCCATTTTTTACCATAGAATTAATTTTTCTGTGAACAGTTGTACGTGAAATTTGAGTTTCTTTTATAATATCATTCATGGATTTTGCAGTGTTGCGTGTAGAATTTATTATACTCATAGATTGCGCGTCCGACAAATAATGTAGTATTGCATTATAGAACGTCGCATTATCAAGTGTCATAGAATCTACTTTTTTCATCATGATAGGATAAAGAATTATTTTGATTTAAGATGTCATTTTCACATTATGAACAAACAGAATAGAATGTATTATCAGATAATGATTTTTTTGCTAAAACTGAAAATTACAACATTTTCATGTATAGTTTTAGAGTCAATACGAATGTGGAGTGATTCCAAAATATTTGTCACACATAATACAATAAACTGCATCCATTTAGATCCTAACTGAGTCTCAAAAATTAATCTATATTGATTATTTTTGACAGTATTAGTAAAACTAAACCATCCACAGTATTTACTCATCACAACAAAATGGTTCTCGGTTATCTCATCTAATTTGTATTCAATGCCCTGTATCGCAAAAAGCTTTTTTACTGCATCGAGCCTTCTTTTGCAATATCCTCAAGATCGGTATCAGAAATCTTATCAATCATTCTAGAGAAAAGAAAATCAAACATTGTAACTGCGGGTAAGGCATTAATTTGCATATCAAAAGAGACATTTTTAAAAAGAATTTTCGTAATGAGCGCATTCAATGGAAGGTCTCGCTTGTCCGCTTCTTTTTTCAATATGGAAGAAACAGAATTTGGTAGTCGGAGTGTAACTCTATGTGAACCAACTCTGTTTTCCAAATTTTCGTGCATCATCTTTGTGTGATATATGTAATTTGTTATATAACAAGTCCATAAATTCCAAAATTTGGAATTAATCATTACGCATAAAAATTATCAGTGATTATTTAAAAAAATATTAACAAAATTTGTATGAACATGATTTTAGATTTCACGAATCACATTTCCTAGTGCTAAATCCATTTTTGTCATATCTGGGTTTTTAATGATTAGATGTAGATACAATTTAAGATTAGTTTGGATTCAAAAAATATAGAAAAAACAGTGTGAAAAGAGAATGACATAGTAAAATACCTATATATCAGTTTGAAAATTTAAAAAAAGAAATAACAAAAAATAACTTGATTCTTTTTCACACCCACAACAAATTTCTATTGATGTCGCATAGCCAAGAAAAATTGCAGATATTAGTAAATATTGTTACGAACCACCAAAAAAATCTCTCAATGAATTAATCAAAGATTATGAAATTAATCTAAAACAAGCTTTGTCAACTCCACCAACAATCAAACAACATATTAATGTCATAATGCACATTTTTAGACATTTTTCAAAAGACTTTGATCATATGCAAAAAAGATTATTTCTTAATTTGCTAGAACAATTTAGAAAGGAACAGATTTCATTAGGAGTGATACTATGGAAAATTGAACCACTTGTCTATCAATATAATAAAACATATCTGATAGGTCAGACATACTTTTCATCATATGCCGAAAAACAGTCATGTGATATCTAATATTTCATAAAATTCACGATTGTTCAAGTAATTCAGATATGATTCAATTGAAAAAATTTGAGTAAGATGGCATTTTATGTCAAGCCACACATGTTGCCAATTAACAGATAGAAATATCAATCTAACAGAAAAAATAATCTAAAGACATGAGGAATCATTAATGAACTTTACATATTCTGTATCTGCAAAATCAAATTACATCATACCACTAGCATTATTCTTGGTAACTCTTTTGATTTACGGATATAATTTAGAAGGACAACCAAGGCATGGGGATGAAATCAATTATCTTGGGTGGGCTGCAAATTATATCAATCTAATAAATAATGGTGATCTTGCAAATTCATGCTTGATATCAATTGATAACTGTGATTCTTTGTATCACATACCTGCACATGGGGCAACATACAGTCCATTGCGCATGGTTTTGATTGGACTGCCTCTAAGTTTTAATCATCAAGATTCTGGAAATTTTTATGATTGGTCTTGTTATTGGTTTACTTGCTATAATTTTCACTATGCACCCACAGTTGAACAGATGGCAGCAGGACGCTTACTCTCACCAGTCTTTGGGGCATTAACCATAGTTGTTGCTTTTCTTATTGGAAAAATTCTCTTTAACAGATATGTTGGATTTGCCTTCTCGTTGATTTTCCTATTTTACAATCTTTGGGTATGGTACAGTAGAACAATAATGACCGAAGTGCACTACATTTTCTTCAGTATGCTGGCATTATGGCTTTTGCTTTACTCTTTTAGAACTGGGCATCTGAAAATAAGATATTTCGTTTTGAGTACGATCTCATTTGGTTGTGCAATGACTTCAAAGCTATTATCGGTAGAATTTTTTCCCTTGTTTGTTACAATTATAATAATAAATTATTTTTTCAATTCAGATAAAACTAATACACATACAAAAAAACTTGTAAAAATAATATTTGTTATTTCGGTATTTTTCTTATTATCAATATTTTCATTTTTACTAACACAGCCAGGATTTTATAAAGATCCACTTCTTCAAATTAAAACAATAAAGTCAGATATGGATAATTACAATAGAGATGTTTGGTTCATTGCATATCCAACCATTCAAGGAATTCAACCTACTCGAATGATCTCACTTTTCCATTACACATTATTCCCAAGCCCTATACAATATAAAATTCCAGGAGCTTATCCGAATTCCACGTTTAATGTGGGATGGAATAATCCTCCCACCAATTCTAGCATACCAATTACAATTTTTTTCTTTATAGGATTTGTGTATTTGATTCAAAAGATAATAAGATCTAGAGATTGTAAATCAGAAATACTGATCCTCTCATGGTTTGTGAGCACTTTTATTTTAACACTCATGATTGCAAGAGACTTTTCATTAGAAAGATATCTTTTGCCATTTTTACTATCCATCATTTTCATTGCAACGTATGGATTTTGGAATTTTATAAAAAATATACCAAGTAGAAAAATAAAAATATCTTTTACAGCACATTTTCTATTTGTGCATGCTGTAACGTCTATGTCTTTTTGGCAAAAAATATACCAATCACCAGGTACATTTTGGACCAATCCCTTACCATATGGAACATTACAAGAATCACTGGCCAATCCATTTATCTTATTTGTAAATTTGACATTTATTGTCTTTTTCGTATACCTCGTGATAGTTAGATTTTGTGTTAAAGTACCAGTTTGATTGTAAATTTAAAAAGACTATTCTTCAGAATCACAATCTTCTAGTCTATTTTTGTCATAGAATAACTGGTTATCTCCTATTTTTATAACAGAGCCAATCATAAAACACAATTCACTTCTTTTTCCACTAGAATCTATTATTACAATTGATGAAACATCATCACATGGTACAGATACTAAGATAATAGAATTCTTTTGATCATTTTGAACTTCAACCCAGCAGGCGTTTGGTAAAATAATCTTACAGTCCATAAAATTAGGTAGTGATATATTAACAGACACAAGTCAACTGATTTTTCACCATGTATTATACATTATTTTGATCAGCATCATTGTTAATCATAGAATCAAAATCGATTGATGAAGTGCAATATACCCATAAAACTTATGGATTTTTGACAATAAATGTCCGATGACCTATTAGAAGCAATTGAGCAGATAATGAATTCTGGAATAGTTGAGTCTCAAAGACTAGAACATATACTGACTGCCATCAAGGCAGGAAAAAAGATCTATTTGTCTGATCAGTGTATCTCGAGGCAGTGATTTCTAAATATAACAAATGAATCCGTTCCAAGACTAATTGAAGAAATAAAAAGTATGAGAAAGTCTGTTGAAAAAGAACTCATAAAAACATTTCAGATTAAAACAAGCCCCTTGTGGTATTATTTGTCTCTTTTTTTCAACATAGTGGGCGGCACAATCTCTTATACAGTATTAAGAAAGACAGATTTGCAAAAAGCAAAAAAGTGTTTTATTTTCGGTCTAGTATTATTTCTGATTCCAATCACCATATTTGTTGTAATTAATTTTATTCTAGGCATGCAGTATTCTGTATATATGGTAAAAAATGCAGCAGACGAACAAAACCTAAGAATCTATGATGTTGTCATAATAGACTCCAACATACCTATTGAGAACATAAAAGTTGGCGATCTCATAATTTTCTACAATCTAGGGACACATCAGGAAGTATTAATTCATAGAGTTGTACAGATACTTTCCAAAGATCCATTACCATTAAAGCAAAAGGCGACAAAGCCTAGAGTCCATAGTAGGAATAGATTATCCAATTACAAAACAAGAGTACATTGGCAAACTTGTATACACAATACCACAAATCGGATACGTCACAAAACTTGTCTCTGCAAAATCAATTCTGATAATCATTGCCAGCATTGTAGGAATCGGTGTTGTTCAACACACGTTATATCGTAAGAGAAAATCATCATCAATAGACCAAAACAATTAATGATATATAACACATGATAGAATTTTCATATTCAAGATATTATTTAGATTATCTTCATTTTATTTTTTATTCTTTTTCTTGCTCCATAATAAACATGAATATATTCAAAAATAGCATCATTGAAATATTTAGAATTCAAACTATACTAGTTGAAAAGATCCCTTTTCACATTAGTCTTAGTAGGAGGAGGCTTTTCAGCCATACTCATATTCCTAGTAACAAGTTTTCTGCCTTTAACTATCACATCTGAGAAATACAGCATTTTGGTTGATCCAATCATGATTCAAGACGAGATGGGAACAGAAACACATGTCATCATAAAAAATACCGGTACAGATGCATTGACCAACATCGTTGTAAATTATGGTGAAACTGTAAAACCAGATATTATTCCCAAATTAGAGTCTGGAGAAAAAATTTCACTCTCACCACCAGTTGGTAGTGAATTAAAGGTTGTAAAAGTAACTACAGATGAAGGAATAGACATAACAAAGGCATACAGAACTCCTGCTAGTGTAAGCTTTGTTGGAAACTCCGGTTATGGTGGGTAACATATTGTATGTTTACTTGAATATCACGTCCAGTAGAATGGTATGAGTTATTTTCACTAAAAAATAAAATCAAGGTTTAGTCAGAATATTTTTTTGCGATTTTCATTAATTTTAAAGCTATTTTTTCAGCATTAGAATCTGGCAATACAGTACACAAAATAATGCCATACAGTCCAAGTTGAATGGTAATTCGTTTTGCTTTTTCATATTTTGCCATAGCATATAGTGGCTCACCAAGAGTTCTATGTGATCTTCTAGTTACCCATCTAAGTGCAGCATCTGCAAGAGATTTTTCTATTGCCTCCTTCGTTTGTAGACTTTTAGTTCCCTCTCGTTCTTTATAATGAAAGTCTGTCCTGTAAGACATTGCAACCATAAGAATTTCTGCATCAGATTTCATAATTTCTTCACATATCTTTTCAAGATTCATCATTTCTTTCCTGAGAGAGCATCTCCTTTATCATAACATTTTTCAGCCAAATCAAATAACGCAATTGATCTGTTTATCATTTTCGGAGCATTAGTTCGGTCATCATTTGCTTTGTCAACTAGAGACTGTCCAAAGTTTCTCAGAGCATTGGCTTTGTTATACCATGCATTAGCATATTCAGGCGCAATCTCAATTGCAGTATCATAGCACATAATTGCCTCTTCAAATCTCTTCAGTCGGAATAATACAATACCCTTGTTATTCCAAGAACTAACATGTTTTGGATCTAGTTCAAGCGCCTTATCATATGCAATTAATGCATCATCATTATTTCCCTCTTTTGCTCGTTCATTACCTATGCCATACCAATGATTGCAATCATTACTTGTCATATGGAATATTATTTTATTGACCTATTTTAAGAACAAGATATTAAGACAATTCCACACAGTAGATATAATAAATGACAAGATATCATATTAAAGAAACGTATATCCCTATTTTCTACAAGTTCTATTGAGTATCGTTTATTTTTTATACCAATTTGACAGGAAGAATAATTTCAACATCTTGTAAAGATTAAAATCATTTGGGACATTTTTCATATTTTTTATAATATCACTCACCTCAATAAAAAATTAGTTTTTAATCGCAATTATTTTGTAGAACTACATCAACTTACTGTTTCTATGAACTGCATAACTTTATCATCAAATTAAACAAGATAATAGCATAAAAACTCGTAATGGATTGAGTTAAAACCAAATACCTGTTTACGGGTGCACATTAATTAGAAAAACAGTAAATCATGGAAGAGATTTCAAACGGTGGAGTAAGACACCTCCTTTTTAGACAATCATTTGAAGAGTTGGAGAATATTTACTTGCTACCATATTTTAGCCAGACATTATTTGAGATCTCACCATAATATCGGATACAGCCCTCACAAAAGGAATCCCATTCACCAATCTTTAACATATCAAAGAATTCTTTCGTCCAATCATATGAAGGAGATTTTCTATACTGAAATTGTTGAATTGTATAGATCTCTTTTTCCTCGAATTTGTTTAGACACCTTTTGCATTGAGCATTCTTCATTCTTTTCAAACTGTCCAGTGTCTAGTAATAAATTAGGCAATGAATAAAGATATCAAGTAACTCTATAAAATAAACTCAAGTTGGAACAGAATATAATAGCAATAATTTGTGACTGCGATGAGACACTTGCTCCAGACACGACTGGGTTTTTACTCGATTACAACGGATTATCCCAGAAATTATTTTGGGAGAATATATCAAAAATGGTCTCTCAAGGATGGGATCCACCTTTAGCATATATGAATGAGATTGTAGAACTGATAAAGTCTGGCCATATCGAACAAAATACCAATGAAAAATTAGCTGGACTTGGAGAACACATCATTCCATACAAAGGAGTTACAGAATTCATACCAGAATTAAAATCAATGATTAAGCAAAACAAGGATTTTGTCAGGGCGAGCATTAGCCTTGAATGCTACATCATATCATCTGGAATTGAAGATCTAATCAAAGGTAGTATTCTTACAAAATATTTTGACGGCATATTTGCTGGAAGGTTTGCAACAGATATGCATGGTACAATCACAGGAATAAAGTCAAGTGTTACGTTTACCGAGAAAACCAAATTCCTGTATGCAATTAACAAGGGGATATCCGGAAGGGATTTGCGAAAAAAACCATATCTTGTAAACAATGCAATCAAGCGTGCAGATAGAAGAATTCCTTTTGAACATATGATATACTTGGGGGATGGGCCAAGTGATATCCCCTGTTTTTCTGCAATTAGAGGATACGGTGGAAATTGTGTTGGCATAGTTGGAAAAGATTCAGCTGTCAAAGGATATGAACTTGCTCGAGGAAAAAGAACTACTGTAGGTCCATATTCTCAAGATTATAGAAAAGGAAGTGATTTACGAATGATGTTAGAGACAATAATTTACAAAGTTGGATATCAGATAGTAGCAAAACATAAAGAACAGTTTATTTAAAAATCAGGTTTTCAATCTAGAAAAAAATATCAGTGAGATCATACTTACAATTAATGCAATTGGCGCAAATGGAAATTCAGGTATTGTTTTAGGATTCATTTCTGTAGAACTGGACGAAGTGGATGATATAGTATTACCATCAGGATAAACAAGTGAGACCGTTATTGCATCATCGCCGCTTGCAGCTAAATATCCATCGGTCGGACCACAAATTGGTGAACAGGTAGAGGTAGATGAGGATAATATCACATATCCTGCAAAATCCCCAGTGTTAAATCCAGTCTCAACAAGTCTGTACGGCATACTACTTTCCCTAGTTGAAATAATCACTTTACTTCCATCCTCTCCTATAGTATCTATCGCATAAGGATTGGAATTAAAATCAGGTGCGTGAATTAGAATATCAACCTTGGAACCAGGGGAAAGAACGTCTGGAGATATTACAATCAAGGGAGAATTATTTGAAGATCCATAAACATCCATAACTGAAATTATCGAATAAGATATTCCAATTAATATAGGCTATAATTGAGAAACGCAAAATTTTTAGTTTATTAATTTTATAATTCAAAGTAAATCCAATCAACAGCAATGCTCAGAAATTGTCGCTAAATTTTCTCATATGTGCATCCACTTCATCATGATACTTGAATTACATTATGTGGGTAGATAAAACTGTCGAATATTTTGATTGAAAATGTATTAGAAAATTACATTATCAGTTTTTGAGTTGCGTCTTTTTTTGATTTAATTTTTCTACGACTTTCATGTATGAGTCAATAAAATTTTGTGCGTATAGATTAGCATGTTTTTCTGAGCCTCTATGAGTTCCCCGTTTTGAGCGAATATGATGATAATATTCATGTAAAATAACAAAAGGATTATAGAAAATCTCAGAGTTTAACGCATAAATTTTTTTTTCCTGTACAACATATACCGCATAAACAGTTCTTCGTTTCTTTTTTATTGTGCCCACTACAATTTCAGGAGTATCAACTTTATACAATTCACTTAGATTCTCCAATGCAATCTCGGTTTTTTTATCTAAAATCAAAGCCACTATCTTTGCTTTTACCAAGTCATCAAGATCATCCATAGTATGGAAATAATACACATATGACATAATAGAATCTTGTCAAATGTCAGTCTGCTTGAGCGATAGGTGGATATGAAAAATTCATCAACACTTTAGGAATGCATTAATAATGGATTTTAAAAATATTTTGTGGAATAGTGTGACAGAAACAAAAAAGGATAAGAATCATTCGAAGCAGGAGAAAATAAAACCATCTGGCAAAAACAAGTATATCGCACTTGGAGTTATTGCGGCCATAATAGCCGTAGTATCATATGCAATCTATAGTACCGATAATACAGTCGATAGTAGATTTCCTTCAATTGATGGCATACCTTGTGAAACTCAAGAATACTCTACATTTCACGTCCATGCACACATGGATATTTTTGTCAGTGATCAGCACATAGGAATTCCTGCCCAGATAGGCATAACAAACTCATGCTTGTATTGGTTGCATACTCATACCCCGGATGGAATAATTCACATAGAATCTCCTAAAGAGAGAGAATTTACAATAGGACAATTTTTGGATATTTGGAAGTCAACAAGTAAAACATCATCAATCCCAGATAATGAACCAGAAATTTTCATAAATGGAAATTTGGTTTCTACAAAGTTAAACAATACCGCAATGAGTGCTCATGATGAAATTGTTCTAGTATACGGAAATGTTCCACAAAACATACCATCATTCTATCAATTCCCAGAAGGATTGTAGAAATTTCGCTTCATTCTAATTAGAACTCCATACGACCTCAGTCACTACAGGTTCTCATCTTTCCGCTAAAATATACTATTTACAAATTTTTTGCAAATAAACAATTCACATTATCAGCTACAGCCAAGTTGGGCCATTATTTTTGCAACAATATCAGCCGAAATTGTTGAATTAGTCAGAGTTGCATTTACTGTCTGACAAACAGAATACGGTACTGATGGAGGTGTTGGAATTGGAGTGGGAATGGGCGGTGTTGATGGAGGTGTTGGATTTGGCATAGTAATTGGTGTTGGAATTTGTGTCGAGGAGGGAGTAGCAGATAAAGAATATGTTGAGTTATAATTCGAAGTAGGAACCGACACAGTACTTGCTGAATTTTTTGCGGTTCCATGAGAAATCTGAGCATTATTGAGATTTTCTGAAAGCCTATTCCATTCCCCAGGTAGACACATGTGATTTCCACATATCATAGTATTCCCAGTCCTTACAGTAAGATGTTGATTATGCAAGTAGGAAAAGTCACGTTTTACTAATTCATATGCTGATGCAGGAATTATTTGCCCCAAGACAGATATGATTAAAATTGTCATAATAGACACGGCAAACATTATCTTTTTGATTTCATATTGCATTAGAATCCACGAAGTATTTTCTCACATTTAAAAATACCTCAAGATTCCAACTGTGATATCATATTCAAAACATACCTAACAAATTACAAAAGAGACGATTTATGGATTTTTTGCCTTGAATTGGAAAAAAACTTCTTTTCTCGTTCCTTCCTGGTCCCATGCTGCAACTTTGTATCTACCTGAAATTTTCCATTGTTTAGTATCAAACCGTAAAACATTGGAGTAAGAGCCTTTTTGTGAATTAATGTATTGATCTTCACTAAACATCTCTTTTTCAGATGGATCCAATACAACGAGATGCATTGCAAGTTTTGGGGTAAGCGATTCATAATCCAATTTTATTTTCACATATTCTCCCTCAGTATAGATTGCCTTGTCAATGTTTAGAGTAATTTTATTAGGCATTGTTTTGATTCATTTGTCTGCAATTTAAAAGGATAGTCATATTATACCAACTTCAAATTCCATACAGGTAAAGTTTTAGAGAAATGTTTCATAATTATACTCGAATTATTCCATTTGTAATCAAGTACTGTATTGATTTTACAAACTCATCATCTGATAATAGATCTTCTGACCAATATTTTGCATTATTTTTAACCCATGTTGGGATTGTAGATACATTGTTTGTCCCAGCATTAGTTTGAGAGATAAGAATTCCTTGTTGTATCAAGTATTGTATACCTTGGGCAAATTGATTATTTGATATAGAGTCATCTGACCATAACTTGGCATTTTGTTTTATCCAGGGAGGAATTGAGGTAGAAGCATTTACAACATTGGAGGAATTGATTTTATTAGTATCAAGCAATTTGTAAGATGTCTGACTAATTGAAATTTTACCATTTGTGTTTACTGCGTTAAATATTGCCAATTGTATGAGTATGCCAGTATCTTGGTCTATCTGTACTAGAATAGAATTTGTCTGATTATTATTTTGGCCGGACATAATATTTCTGTGATAGGTATTGAATTGTACAGACTCTTCATGATATGCACTATTCAATTTTAAAGGGGTTGGGAGTATGTACATGAAATTTGATATTTGTCCACTAGGTCTTGTAAATAGCGATTTAGATAGATCAAGTGTATCAGATTCACTAGCAGTTACGCCATTTTGTATTATAGTTGTTTTTACTGTAATGTTTTTGTTATCAGTCGGATTTATAAAATCAAATCTTACTGTTTGGTTTTTAGTATCGGTAGTTACCTGGTATGTCACATAATTACCTGGTAGAACACAGATCTGACCATTTTGACAAGACGGATTTGAGACAGGAGTCATATTTGACATAATCATCGAAGCCTCACTTTGTGGGGCATTTTTTGGTAAGTCACTAGATGGTCCTTGTCCATATATTACCATCACTGGGATTAAATTTCCAGAAGGAGCAGTGACTGATGCGGAGTATGGTGGACAAACCTTTGAAAAGTCTCCATTTTGACACTGATTTACTAGTGCTTGTATATAATGAACCCAGTTTATTGCTATCGTATCAGGTTCTCCAAAATATCGTAGTGCAAAGTGAGATAATTCATGTGATAGAACCCACGCACCTGCCCAACTCTCTATCTGTGTATCACAGGAGCACACATAGATTGCTTGTGTACCTGTTCCATTTATTTCATACATACCATAGAATCCTTGCTGAACTAATTTTTGACCTACTGTATTATCCGATATAACTATTGGAAGTGTATACGTCGACAATCCTGAAAAATATTGTTGATAACTTTTTTCTGGGATACATAATGAACCTTGAAGATCAGATTGCACTTTATACAAAGTAAGATATTCTTGAGTTATTACTTGATAGAATTTCAAGCTCGCATATTCAGCGTCTGAGCATTTGTCACTTTCTGTAATATAAAAAACAGCGTATGACAATGGTCCACTATTTTCATTTTTTTGTTGTTGTAGTGTTGTAAAATCCTGAACTGTAGAAGTTGTTGTTTGTGCAAATGATGGAGCACTAGAAAATACTAAAAGAAAAGATAAGAAAATACTAAAAATACTTTTTTGCACACAGTTTCATCAGACATATTGAATTTAATGTTATTTTTTCCTAGACTTTTCTCTAGTAATGGCATGAAGTATTGATTCAGTCAGGCCAGGTCTCCTAGTAGGTGAAAGAAACATTGCAAGATCTGTAGCAGTTACAATTCCCACTACTTTTCCTTGTTGTAATACAGGAAGTTTACGAATTTTATTTTTTATCATCAGATCTGCTACTTCCTCTATAGTCTGTCTAGAAGATGCGTAAATCAGAGGTCTGGTGGCAAACTCGCCCAGATTTCTATTCTTAAACGAGATGTCAGATTTGGATACTCCTTTTACAATATCACCTTTAGTGACAATACCAAGAGGCTTACCTTTAGAAGTAACAACTAGACAACCTACTCTTTTTTTTGTCATCATTTTAGATGCATCATAGACGGTCTTACTAGATTCAAGTGCAACAACAGATCTGGTCATTATTTTCTCCACAGGTGTTTTGCTATGCGAGACAAGAACTTCCAATGCCTCGTTCTTTCGTATCTTGTCTATCAGGGTCTGAACTTGTTTCATACTCACATCTGCTTGATAAGATATAGATTCTACTGACAGGTCTGAATGATGATACAATGTATCAATGAGGCTCTTTTTTCTCTCCAGTTCAGATTGAGTACCTTTAATGACCATCATATTCTTGATGATAGTTTCTTGTCAGATTATTAAAGAACTAGCTACAATCATCAGAGCTAATCATCCGTTCCTAGAAACATGCATTCTACAATACATTCAGGTTGTAATAAAAAATCAGGGGTTCTTTTTATTCCATAAGACCTCATCATAGTTAGATGTTTAGAGAATTTCCTGAGCTCAAACCACCAAAAGGAAAATTTCGAATAATTGGAATAGAAAAATTTGAGATCCCAGGAGAAGCACATTGGATAGTGGAAGACCTTGATAATCGTGAAGAAGCAATCAAGAAAGCAAGAGAAATGACCAAAAACGCTTCAAAGGATGCAGATCATCCAAGTGTAGCAACGGTGTTTTATGTTTATGATGAGAATGGAGAATATCTAGGTGGAGATATTCATACAAAATAATAGTCAGATCTTAAAATCATCCAATTTATCGATTGGCGTGTTTTGCTCTCGCCTTCTTTTAAGGTACAAGCTAATTGCACAGACAATCATCGCTCCAAGCAAAATCATACCAGGTATTACCCAGCCTATGTTCATCATAATGATTTGAATTTTTTTATCGCTTCTCTTGTCAGACGTTCTTTTTCTTCTTCTGTAATATCAGTAGGATCACCGGAGACTAAAGCTTTGTTATAATCTTCTTCAGTATTTGATTTCATTTTCTTTTTTTCTTCCATGTGATAGAATGGATCTCTACTCTATTATATTTATCAGAATCATTCCATTTTAGTTTCATTCACAATAAAATGCTTCATTAATGAAATAATATACGAGGATGTCCTAATGTTTTCATGAGAATAATGGGTATGAATAAATCGCATCTTTTCGTGCATAGACATAGATTTTGTCCAAATCTGTCTCATTGATGATCTATCTATAGGCCATAAAGTATCACTAGTAGAAACCAATATTCTCCCTCCAGCATATTTTGCAGAAAAAGGCTTGGTCTGGGTTGCAAATTGCTTAGGTGTTGCAAGTTCTACCATCATCAAGTTCCAAAAATCATCAAATTTCATCACACTATGATGCGTAATCTTTGATTTAACTAGTTTCGCTCTGATTCAGTTTTATTATTACAACAAAAACAAGTATGGATGGTTTTTGTATCTTTTGTAGATTTATCCATAGGAGAACCACATTTAGGACAATCCATGTCATATCAAAAACAAGTCTTGTATTTAGAAGATACATGACAAATGATCATGAAAAACACATTAGGGGTACACATTGACATAGAACTCATTTAAGCAAGATCAGCAGTACAGTCATCATGCAGACAACTGGATCATGTATCAAGTGCGGGTATCAAGCAAGACCTAGAAAGAACCAATCGATTGGCACAGATGTTCCCACTTGCCCAAAGTGTAACAATGCTCTGAGTTAGATTCCACATACTATACGAGGCTTTTAATCCAACATAGCACTAATACTGTGGAGTAGTGTGAGTTTGCACATCCCTGATGTTTTATGTCGGAGAAGGACTGGAGTAACTAACCAGTCTCTCAATGAAATAAAAGTTATTTTGATTCTAGTTTTCTTTTTTGTTTGCAGGGCGGACAAATAGGACCATAATCACGATCTTTACTGAATATCACTTTTTTACAATCTAAACAATAGTAAATTGGCATTTGATATCTTATTTTATTCCAGTTATTATCACTATTGTATACAACGTGAGCATTGGATTCGTTTCACAAACATACAATCAAATGAATTCTAAATTAAATTTAAGAGAATTTCCTAATAATCACCATGCTAAAAAGTTGAAATTTCTTTAAAAAAAATCAAGATGTATAACATACAGGCATTAGATTTTTAGAAGCAGGGTTAAACTTGCTTACTATGTATTGCACTTTGTCATCACCTTCTGAAACTGGATTTGCGCATCTACCGCATTTTGGTAAAACTACAATTGCATCGGCATCTATTTTTCCCATGAATCTATCACATCGTGAACAACGGACGGATTTTTTATCATAAATATTCATGACATATAGATGGCATTTATCTCCAATAAGGACGCCAATGATTCCCATTAATGAAAATGGTCATACGTCAACTAATTGTTGGAAACCAACTGACCTAATCTGTTAAATGTCAGATATAGAATATCCAATCATGTCATACTCAGATTGGATGCCATTTAACAAAGAAAATGTAGATAGATCGCCGGTAAAATCAGGTGTATATTTTCTTGGCTCTGAACATGAAACTACATACATCGGAGCAAGTAACAACATACAAGGAAGATTAAAAGAACAACTTAGTTCAAATGATCCATGCATAAAATCTACGGTCTCATTTTGTTATCATGAGACATTATTCCCAGAGGCCGAAGAGGAAAAACAACTAACAGCGTTCCAATTTGAGCATGGAAGATTACCAATATGCAATAAATCGAAATAAGCCATGCCTAACATTCAAAACTAACATTTTAGAAAGATAATAAAATAAAGTTTTAATGTATTTTGTGTTTTGTAGTTTCTATTTTTATCAGTTCTTCACTGGCAATTTTTTTTTCAGATTCAAACATGGTTCTTTGTCTATCACTCAGATTTTGTTCTTTTAGTTTTTCATCTACCTGATTGATCCTCTCCTTATAGATCGCAATAGATTTAGTGATGGATTCTTTCTTATTCATGCTCTTTTCTGTGTCAAGCGATGATTTAGCAATATCTATTCCTGTAGTCATATAACAATCATAGATATCATAGTTAGCTGTAATACCAAAATGTGTTAAATTATAATTGATTCATCACTAGAATAATTTGGATTTAATCTTTAAAACGGATTAAGTTATACACAAAAAACAAGTGTCAGAGATCACTCCCGAGCGATTACAGACCCTAGCCCAACTTAATCGGCTAAACAATATTATCGCTCACTCTATGTTTATTATTGTCATATAACCATAGAGACATCTTTTTTTAATTTGAGTATTTTTAAGAAATCCATCAGTTAAAAGGCCCAGTTTTGAGATTTAGGTCATTTTATTTTTATAGTTCTTGTGCAGTATGAGTATGTGATACAGTGCTATAACGGAGATTGTAAGTTTACAATTTTAAGAAATACTGAATGTAGTAATTGTGGTACTGATAATACACTTGAAGTATTAGAGGTTGCTTTTAAAAAACTGGAAGATTCAGGACTAGAAGATTTTAATGAGTTTATGCTAGTACATTTCCCTTTAAAAGAAATACGTGATAAACATGAGATACGATTACTCTTATTAGAAAAAGAACACCTCACATCTAAGCTTCACAAAATACAAAAAGTCCAAGTAAAATGAGTATATTAGCATGTCAGAAAAATCTGTGTTAAGATCATCTAAATCACATTCAGCTAAAAATCAGAATAATCGCTGCCGTTGATACTGATAATTATTCTTGGAGACAATAGAGAGCATTTTTGGCCTTATCGATTTAATGGAATTGATTGAAGTGAAGATTACTAGAGATGAATCATCAATTAAAGATATTAGGCGGATCGCGGATTTGATTTTTCCAAATTTGTAAATTTGTACCAATTTTTTCTTTTTATACAATAGTCTTTTTCACTTTGATATTCTACTCTCTTGTGTTCGTTGAGTTTTTTATCTTCAAGTATTAAATCCAATTTCTTGAGTCGCTCTGAATAATATTTAATCGATTCAGTTGCAAATTCTTTTTCATTCATAATATATCACATATTAAATCAAAGATTTAGCAATATCTATTTCTAATTTATGATATATCATTAACCTGCTTTCTATGTGCAGTCCCCAATTGTATCTGAGGATACACTGGTAAGCCTTCTTCATATTCGACTTTATCCTCATCAAAATAATCAAAATCACCAGCACCTTTGTAATCCGACAGAAGTTCAAGTATGAGTATTTTCTCCCGACTTGGTTTTTGGGACATTTCATATGTAATAACATAAACATCGATTGTTTTGTTAATCCGTGGATCATACCAATGACCTTCAACACATTTTTCATAAAAAACTTCAGTCATTTTACCATTTTTTCCTTTCAGTGCGGCATACCATTAGGACAGGTGTTTTACGTTTCATACAGTCGTAGATTTTCTGCGTACCTTAAAGATTACCCAATAAATCAGCCAGCAGATGGTCTAATCATATAAATTTTTTAGGCGGTACTCATTTCGCATATTTTTCTAGAACAGTTTGTTCTCCAACAGATTGTATTTCAGTCAAGAGATCATCCAGAATTTTAAGTCCATGCATAATCTGTTCTTTTTTTAATGAACTGTTGTCTAGTTTATTTGTCATTACTAGTTTTTCATTATATACAAAACTGGAAAGGCTAATACTATTTTGCATATTTAGCCCCATATAGAATTGCACATACTCAGATACTGTTCTAATACCCATATCAGAATATTGAATTTCCCAGTATTTGATTTAATTGTATCATATTAGTAAAATAAAAAAAGAGTTAGAATCCATTATTTCTTTGATTCTTCAGATTCTTTTAATGCGTTTATGTCAGTATGCGATGACTTGTTACAAGTGCAAGATTTTATTTTTGCAATGATTTCTTTTAACATGATTAGACAGTGTTTGACACATATATAAGTCAGGAATTCAATGCGAGTTATTCATTTTTTCTTTTTGTCTTTATCTACAACAAGAATACCGTCAAACCCACCAAGATGAATAGTTTTATTGGCAGATAATTTTTTCATTTCTTTTCTTTACATTTACAGAGTATAGCATCCGGAATAGGATCACTGACATATTCTGAGACCATATGCTGATTATTATAATCACAGTTACAACACGGGTAAACAATTTCAAGTAGGCATTGTTGACTATCACATACAAAATTACGATGACATTCTGAACAGTGGTGTTTTCTGCCTTGTGTCACTATATAGTAGAGAGTCATACTAGTGTTTAAGCAATTTTTCACTACCTCCTTGATCGCAATTATCATGCTTTGCAAGATAGTGTACACTAGACAAAAATAAAATACAAAAATTTTATTTATTCTAATTTAGTCGTTTTTCATGAGAATTTGATTTTGGTCCAGATCGTACATGAAAGTTAAGACAACACTTGCATTCCTTTTCAATGCATTCTTTTTCTGTATGATGCCCACAGATACCACAATCACAGTGAATCTGGATACGTTCTATGCTACTCATTTTTCTAACATATTACATACTGCATCAGATAAAAATGATCGCTCTATAGTTTACACTAGATACAATTTTAGAATGAAAAATTGAAAAAAGAGATGACGTATGATTGTGTCGTGTATAGTCTCTATGTATTATGACTGACTGATGTATTGGGTTGTTAGTAACAGCCAGCTCGCCCCTCGGCGAACCTTGGGGCATACACTGCTGTTCTATCAAAGCAGTCTTCTGCTGCCACCCTTCGTCTTACGACCGGATACCTTTTCTCGGGATAGGTTTCCTCCTTAGATGCTTTCAGGAGTTAGCCTAAATGGCTTAGCTGCACGGCTTGCCTTATCAGACAACCGTTAAACCAGAGGCCACGCTGCTCTGTTCCTCTCGTACTCGGAGCAACTTCCCCTCAAGTATCCACGCTTCCATCAGGCAGAGTCCGACCTGTCTCACGACGGTCTAAACCCAGCTCATGTTCCCCTTTAATAGGCGAGCAGCCTCACCCTTGGCCCCTGCTGCAGGGCCAGGATGGGAAAAGCCGACATCGAGGTACCAAACCGCGGGGTCGATAGGAGCTCTCGCCCGCGACGAGCCTGTTATCCCTGGGGTAATTTTTCTGTCACCACGAGCCCCCAATAGTGGGGACGTCATGGATCGCTAGGCCCGAATTTCTTCTCTGAATCCCGTGCGTTTGGAGATCCAGTCAGTCCAGTTTGTGGCCTTGCCCTCTTCAACGGATTTCTGACCCGTTTGAACTGAACTTTGGGCCCCTTCGATATCTTTTCGAAGGGGTGCCGCCCCAGCCGAACTGCCCACCTGCACCTGTCCCTCAAACTAATGAGGTAAGTGGTACGAAGGAAAATGACTGGTGTTACACTTTTGCTTCCAACGCACCCGAAAATGCGTTAGCATGGCTACCAGTTACTCTATGCAAATTCCACCATACCACAAGCACAAGCTGCAGTAAAACTCCACGGGGTCTTCTCTCCCCGATGGAAGATGCTGGACTGTTCGTCCAGCTTATGTGGCTTCACCGGGTTGTAGGCGGGGACAGCGGGGCCCTCGTTGTTCCATTCATGCACGTCGGAACTTACCCGACAAGGCATTTGGCTACCTTAAGAGAGTCAGAGTTACTCCCGGCGTTTACAGGCCCTTAGCTCAGTTGAACCCAAGTTTTAGGTACCTGCACTGGCCAGGATTCAGTGACTATACGCATCCTTTCGGACTAGCAGTCACCTGTGTTTTTATTAAACAGTCGGGACCCCCTTGTCACTGCGACCTGCGACGGCAATTCTACATTACCGCTGCAGGCATCCCTTATACCAAAGGTACAGGACTATTTTGCCGAGTTCCCTCGCCTACGGTATACCCGATACATCTTAGACTTCTCATCCAGCGCACCTGTGTCGGATCTCGGTACGATCATTATAAGACGCTCACTACACATTTTTTCATGGTCTCTTGGACTCGAGCAAACTCAGCTAACGCCAAGCCATTAACGTCTCGAATTGGTTCTCGTCATTGCGACACTCCCCAACTCTTGAACGCTTAGACAGAACGATGGTTCTGTAAGCCCTATCCGAAAGCGTATGCTAGATTATAACGCACCTATAAGGTACTTGAATATTAACAAGTTTCCCGTTCGATCAACTCTGTTGAGGTTGATCTTAGGATCGACTAACTCCCGGCTGACGACGCATTGCCGGGAAACCCTTACGCTTACGATGGTGGAGATTCTCACTCCACTATGCTGTTACTGCCGCCAGGATCTGCAATAGGAATCGGTCCACAGGACCTCACGGCCCTGCTTCGACCCAATCCCTACGCCTAACTACCATGTGTTATCATATGATAACAATCTGAAGTATCGGTGCTTTGCTTTAGCCCCGTCCATTTTTGGGGCATCCAAGCTCGGCAGGTAAGCTGTTACGCACTTTTTAAAGGATAGCTGCTTCTGAGCTTACCTCCCTGCTGTCTTGGCTTAAATACGCCCTTCAGTTTGACACTTAGCAAAAACTTGGGGACCTTAACTTCAGTCTGGGTTGTCCCCCTCTTGATTACGAGCCTTACGCCACGTAAATCCGTCTCTTTACTTCTACGACGCGCATCCCTTCGGAGTTTGAATGGGCAGCGAAAGATTTCTCTCCCGACATGCCCTATCGGTGCTCTACAGGACACGCTGTCTCCATAAAGGCTGTACTGCGATACACTTCGTTAGGAACTAGCGATCACCAGACTAGATTGGTTTTTGACCCCTATCCCCAAATCAGACAAACAAATTGCACGTTAGAACTGCTTCAGACCTCCATCAGGCTTTCGCCCAACTTCGTCTTGTTCAGGGATAGATCGTCTGGTTTCTAGCCTTGCCGCTATGACTCTACGCACTTTCACACGCTTCCCCTCGTTATTCACTGCGGGAACTTGGTTTCCCTTCGCCTCCATCTTTATAGATTTAGGCTTGCCATAACAGTAAGCTCCCTGGCCCGTGTTTCTAGACGGAACGCATGACACTGGAGTTATGAACGCCAGACCTTCAGTCCTATTGCTAGAACCTCCAATCTGACAAAAACTCCTTTCATGCCATGCACGTCTGTAACCAATAGATTTCAGGCACTTTTCACCCCCCTTCCGGGGTACTTTTCAGCTTTCCCTCACGGTACTACTCCGCTATCGGTCTTGAGAAATATTTAGCCTTAGATGCTACTTTCACCTATATTCATTGCCCACTACCAAGGACAACTACTCGCGTTATGATAAGATCCTCTCTTCTTTCGCTCACGGGGGTTTCACCTTCTTCGCCAGGCCTTTCCAGGCCACTTAAGCTCTGATTTGAGGATCGTAATATCATAACAACACCACATCTCTACCATGTTACCATGGCAGATTCAGTTTGGGCTATTTCCTTTTCGCTCGCCGCTACTTGGGAAATCTCTGTTGATTTCTTTTCCACGTGGTACTCAGATGCTTCACTTCCCACGGTTCGATCTCAACTACCATTGTAATTGAGTATGCTTAACGCATTGGATTCCTATTCGGACATCTCAGGATCATAGGTCGCCTGCACCTACCCTAAGCTTATTGCAGCTTGCCACGTCCTTCATCTCTTCTCAAGCCAAGCCATCCCTCTATTGGCGTCGGCACATCAGCATATTCAGTCATAATATTACACGACTATACACGACGATCATCGCTAGTCCCAGGTTACGGGTACCAGCTACGTCCTTCACCGAACAATTTCTTGTCCAGTTGCATCTTTTTTGTTGAAGAAAGTGTGGGCAACCCACACAACCCAATTATGTTTAAGGAGGTGATCCGACCGCAGGTTCCCCTACGGTCACCTTGTTACGACTTCTCCCTTGTTGCTAAACTCGTGTTCGATGACGTCAATTAGGCGTCACCTCGCACAAACCCAACTTCAATGAAGCGACGGGCGGTGTGTGCAAGGAGCAGGGACGTATTCACTGCGCGGTTATGACGCGCGGTTACTAGGGATTCCATATTCATGAGGGCGAGTTGCAGCCCTCAATCATAACTGAGATAGAGTTTAAGGATTGCCTCCCTCTTTCGAGTTCGGAACCCGTTGTCTCTATCATTGCAGCCCGCGTGTAGCCCCAGGGTTTCGGGGCATACTGACCTGCCGTGGCCCCCTCCTTCCTCCACTTCAGCAGTGGCGGTCCCCTTAGTTAGCCCAGCTACTCCTGAGAGTAACTGCAGCAACTAAGGGCAGGGATCTCGCTCGTTACCTGACTTAACAGGACACCTCACGGCACGAGCTGGCGACGGCCATGCACCTCCTCTCAGCTTGTCTGGTAAAGTCTTCAGCTTGACCTTCATTCTGCTGTCTCCCCGGGTAAGATTCCTGGCGTTGACTCCAATTGAACCGCAGGCTTCACCCCTTGTGGTGCTCCCCCGCCAATTCCTTTAAGTTTCAGACTTGCGTCCGTACTTCCCAGGCGGCAAACTTAACGGCTTCCCTGCGGCACTGCATTGGCCATAAGCCAATGCATCACCGAGTTTGCATCGTTTACAGCTGGGACTACCCGGGTATCTAATCCGGTTTGCTCCCCCAGCTTTCATCCCTCACCGTCGAACGTGTTCTGGCAGACCGCCTTCGCCACTGGTGGTCCTCAATGGATCAGAGGATTTTACCCCTACCCACTGAATACCGTCTGCCTCTCCCACTCCCTAGCTCTGTAGTATCTCCAGCGGCCCATCTGTTGAGCAGGTGGATTTAACCGAAGACTTGCAGAGCCGGCTACGGATGCTTTAGGCCCAATAAACGTCCTGACCACTCGAGGTGCTGGTATTACCGCGGCGGCTGACACCAGACTTGCCCACCCCTTATTCACCTGTGCTTTTAGGACAAGCAAAAGACTCCTTTATCAGGAATCACTCGGACTGACCCAGTCGTGCTTTCGCACATTGCTAAGGTTTCTCGCCTGCTGCGCCCCATAGGGCCTGGGTCCGTGTCTCAGTACCCATCTCCGGGCTTCTCCTCTCAGAGCCCGTACCTGTAATCGCCTTGGTGGGCCATTACCTCACCAACAAGCTGATAGGCCGCAGTCCCATCCCATGGCAGTAAACTGTTTGGACCATAAGCCATTCCAGGCACTATGATCTATCGTGGTTTATTCTCAGTTTCCCGAGGTTATCCACGTCCACGAGTTAGGTTGACTACGTGTTACTGAGCCGTCCGCCTTGTATTGCTACAATGACTCGCATGGCTTAGTACCAATCCGATAGCAGTCAGGTCCGGCAGGATCAACCGGATTCGTTTTGTTCGTACATATTTCAGTACGCGTCGAAGTAAGACGTAATATTTATTGGAAATTGGTGGATTGCACACACTTTCTTCAAACTTCGGATAAGATCTTTTGATCAAACCCACATATTGTATGCGTAACTGGAGGCCTGTGAATCACAAACTGGTATACTACCAAACATCATCACAAGCGCCGCCTTGCTGTTACGTATGCAAAAAGGGGATCAAGGAGAAATAATATAAACCATGCCCAAAACTTGGTTTTTTATAATTTTTATCCGATCACTAATATTAAACAGACTGGTAATTAGATACAATTGTCTTCTACTTTAGATACATATAAAAAAAATACTAAAAAATCTGCCGAGATATTTGAGAGATCAAAAAAACTTCATATCAACGGGGTTAGTCATAACATAAGATTTTTTGAGCCATATCCGTTTGTTACAAAGTCTGCAAAAGGCAAGTATCTGATAGATGTAGACAATAACAAATACACCGATTATTGGATGGGTCATTGGAGCCTCATTTTAGGTCATGCGGCGCCAAAGGTTGCAGACAAGGTGAAAAAACAAATTCAACATGGTTGGATGCATGGAACCGTTAACGAAAACACGGTAGAATTTTCAGAGATAATACAAAAGGCAGTTCCAGTTGCTGAAAAGATTCGATATGTTTCCACAGGAACTGAAGCTACAATGTATGCAACAAGAATTGCAAGAGCAAAAACTGGAAAAAAAATAATTGCAAAAATCGAAGGTGGGTGGCATGGATATACAACGGATCTACTAAAATCAGTTAACTATCCATTTGATCAATCAGAGAGCGCAGGATTAATAGATGAAGAACATATAATTTCTATTCCGTATAACAATTTAGAAAAATCAATTTCAATTTTAGAATCTGTAAAAAATAATCTCGCCGGCATAATAATAGAACCATTGCTTGGCGGTGCAGGTTGCATTCCTGCAACAAAAGAATACCTTACAGGAATTCAAGAATTCATCCATGGTAATAACGCACTTTTTATTTTAGATGAGATTGTTACAGGTTTTAGATTCAGATTTGGGTGTCTTTACAAAACAATGAATCTTGACCCAGATATTGTAACATTAGGGAAAATTGTGGGTGGGGGATTTCCAATTGGAGTGATTTGTGGAAAAGATGAAGTGATGAAGATTACCGATGCTAACTCAAATAAAAGAATCGATAGATCATATATCGGAGGAGGGACATTTTCTGCCAATCCTATGACCATGACGTCAGGAAAAGCAATGTTAAAAATTTTAAAGAAAAACTCTGCTCTAATCTATAAAAAAATTGGGAGACTTGGAGAAGAAACACGAAAAGGATTATCAAGAATATTACAAGACAAGGCAATAATTACAGGAGTGGGATCACTATTTATGCCACATTTTCTGGCAAACGGTGTAACACAGATTACAAATGCAGAGGAGGCATCAAAATGTAACACAGAGATCCTAAAAAAATATCATTTCGAATTAATTGCAAAAGAGAAAATATTCTTCCTACCAGGAAAGTCTTGGAGCAATATCATACGTGCATTCAGAGTCAGACATAAAGGGACTACTAGAAGCTTCAAAGAGATTCGCAGTTTCGTTAAAATAATTAGCCAAGCTCATTAACTAATCAAATAAGGAGATTCAAGATATGCTCAAGATAACAATTGTTGCGGTAATAGTCATTTTACTTGCTCCAATGACAGTATCCTCCTTTGCTGAAAATTTCAAGACTATTTCAGGGGTTGGAAAAGATGCAGGAGACGGAATGACAACATACAATGTACAATATTCATCAGTAAAGGACATCATAAGTTCATCAGTTAACATAAAAGACAAGTCCATAAATTTCGTATTAGTCGGAAAGACGGATATGAATAGCACTTTGATTCTAAAGCTCCCAACTGGACTGATCAGCGGTCCGTTTATCGGAGTTTTTGAAGACAACAACATAATTACGAACTATACTACAACAGATGAAACTGGAGATACGGCAATATCAATACCAATCAACCCTCTTACTGAGAACATATCCGTTGTTGGAACTACAGTTGTACCAGAATTTGGACCAATAGTTACAATTGCATTAGCAATAGGCATCATAGCAATAGTAACCATTACAAGATTCAGACCAATTCACCTATAAAATACAGGGAATTGGAAAAATTTCTTTAATTTTATCAAATCAAACAGAGTAGCTTTGATCAGGATCAAAGCGTTTTCCGCGACTGCGTGACTCTACATCTTTAGCCATAGAATCTAGATCAGAGGTATCACCAAACTTTCGATAGGTCAGTTTTTCAAGCGTTTTGAGTATACTCTTTGCAGAACGATACTGTGGAAGCTTGGGTTCATTTAATTCCGCATACAAACCAATTCCTTGTATTCCATTCATTTTTGCAAATCCAAGTATCAATCCATTAAATCCAGTAATAATAGAAGCCTCAGGAGTAGTCAGAATTCCAAGTTTTCTCACCTGGTCTGTTAGATCTTTAAATGTAGTAGTAACAAATGTTTTGGGTTCCCCATCAATTGGTTTTTGAGTATGAAAACCACCAAGTGTGTAGATAAATCTTGTAGAATATTTTTTTGCTACGTTTATCACATCTTGACATAGTACGTTGAGCTCTTCAGTAGATGATGGTTGGCCAGAACCTCCCCCAAACACAATAATATCTTTTGCAGATCTATAGTCCCATTTTTCTTCTGGAACGTCAATGTATCCGCCATTGTCAATCACATATGCCGGATATGATGGTTGAACCTCACGAAATATTGACGTATTTAGATTTGAATTGATAAAATCAATCACAATGCTTCCCACATCGCCCATATCTTGCATGGCTGCAATTAACAGGGGTTTTGAAACATCAGGCTCACTCTTTTGTTTAAAATCCACACTAATCATATGATCTTTTATGATTAATATCTTCTCTCAGTTGGCAGTTCTGTCTTTTTATTCAAAATAGAAGCAGAATTGTCTGCGAGCGATTATTTACTAGATATTTACAGGCATCTTGTTGGAAGATAGAGAACCAGATCCATTTAGTAAATATTCAGAGAACAAGACTCTGCTCAATTCAATTTTCATGAAAGAAAAAATGTCAAAGTATTCCAAACAAGTAATTGATAAATATTTCAAGTCACTACTAAGAGCACACAAAAGAGTAGAATTAACTAGAGATTTGCTTGAACTTGGCATGATACAAGACATAGTATCAGACTATCTAAGAGACATGCAATGGCATGTAAAATATGATACATCATACTTGGATTTTGATCCTCAGTATAGGTTTGATCTAGTGGCAAGAAAAGAAAAAAGAGTCATCGTTGTTCTTATTCAACCTGAAATTACGAGACAATCAATATTAGAAATTCAAAAAGATGTATTTAGTGTAAAAAAAGAGATGCCAAGTACTCGAGTGCTCTTGGCTACAGATATTTTGGAATTGCCGTCCATTTTAGAAAAAAGTACACTTTCAGATTTTATTATAGATATGGCAAAAAAATACAAACTTGGGATACTTTTGGTAGATAAAAATCTAGACTATCAAGAGACATGGCTAGTTCCATCAGAATTTCTTTATGCCTAGGTTCAATTCAAATTTTCAAACAAATAGAGGGTTTCCAAGAATTTATTGCAAAAATAGTTGGGTTATTATGGGATAACAGACTTGATAGGTGTGTTATTTATGGTAGTACAAGGCTCTGAAATGGACGCACGATGTGGTAGATGTGGAAAAGCCAAGATGTTAACAGATGGCACTACAGGTGAGCGATTCTGTGGAGGATGCGGATTTGTAGTAAATGAGATTGTAAATGACTTGGGTCCAGAGAGACAATCATTTTCAAAAGAACAGTTTGAAGATAGGGCAAGAACTGGTGTTCCAACATCCCTTGCAATGCATGACATGGGGCTTGCAACAGTAATCGGACAGGCAAATAAAGATTCGACTGGAAAACCACTGTCAGCATCAATGAAAAACACAATTACACGTCTTAGAACATGGGACAGTAGAAGTCAAGTACATGAGGCAACTGAAAGAAATTGTAGACAAGCATTCAGTGAACTTAGTAGACTAAAAGACAAACTTGCTCTATCAGATGCAGTAGTTGAAAAGACTGCATACATCTACAGAAAGGCATTAGAAAAAGGATTAGCCAAAGGTAGATCAATTCCAGGATTAATTGCAGCTGCATTATATCTATCATGTAGAGAAACTGGTACCCCTAGAACATTAAATGAGGTTGCAAGGAGAATCAATGTGAAAAAGAAAGATGTCTCAAGATGTTACAGATTATTATTACAAGAGCTGGACATGACTATGCCAGTACTTGATCCAATAAAATGTATGTCAAGAATTGCAAGTGAGTCAGGTCTTAGCGAGAAAGTAAAACGAGAAGCACTTAAGATTTTAGAACAAGCAAATGAAAAAGAGATCTCAGCAGGAAAGGATCCAATGGGCCTTGCAGCTGCAGCATTGTATCTTTCTTGTGCAATACATGGAGACAGTACAACTCAAAAGGTAATTGCAATTGCAGCAGGAGTAACAGAAGTAACCATACGAAATAGATACAAAGGATTACGAGAACTCTTGGATATTCAGGTTCCCGATAAAAAAACAAGGTCAGAATTCAGCTTGAAGGGTTACTCTAAAAATTTCGTTCCCTCATAGAATTAACAAGATGTCATATGCCGAAGATGTAATCCTAAAGGTGTGGCAAAAAGGTCAGATTGATGAATACAACATTCCAAATAATTTCAGAAAAGACAATTGTGGTGCATGGATTGAAAGAACAGAATACGAAAATGTCAACTCCCCATTTGGATGGTACATAGACAAGATAAATCGTGACATGGATTCAGATGACATAACAAATCTGTATCCAGTGCATTCTAAGAATAATGTAAGAAATCATGATGGAACAATAAATTGTAAGGTAACATCATTAGGCACAACAAACATTGAGAAACTATAATTTCTAGAAAATTATCTAAAGTGGGATATAGTTACCTTTTGCCCGACTTTAAGATCCTTTTGAATCTTGACCTTCTTTACCGCTTCCTCAAAGTCTTTCATTTTTACCTTTGCCATTTCAACTTGCTTTTCCGCCTCTTTTGGATCAGGATATTTTTCAACAAAGTTATGTAATACAATAGAGGCAGCAGTGTTTGCAATTGCTGCAACATCTGCTCCACTCATACCATCGGTCATCTCTGCAATCTTTGTCAGATCAACATAATCAGGGTTCAGTCCAGTTGGAGTTCCCATCTCCTTTTCAATTGGAATATCACGTGAACTAATCTCCAATATTTTGAGTCTGCCTTCCTTATCGGGAATTGGAACTACGATGATTTTATCAAATCTACCAGGTCTGATTAGTGCTGGATCAATCATGTCAGCTCTATTAGTTGCAGCTATTACCACTACACCATTCAAAGAAGTAATTCCATCCATCTCTGTTAGTAATTGACTTACAACTTTTTCTGTAGTTGCACTCTCTCCCATTCCTCTAATCGGGGCAATAGAATCAACTTCATCAAAGAATATGACACATGGTGAAGACTGTCTTGCTCTTCGAAATATTTCTCGAATTCCACGCTCTGATTCACCTATCCATTTTGATAGTAATTCAGGACCTTTTACTGAGATAAAATTTGCTTCACTCTCTGTTGCTACGGCTTTTGCCAAAAGGGTCTTGCCAGTTCCACTTGGCCCATGTAACAAAATACCTCGTGGCATTCTATATCCAAGCTGAGAGTAAAGATTAGGATATTTCATTGGCCATTCCACAGCTTCTTGGAGTTCTCGTTTTACATTCTCTAGTCCACCGATTTGGCTCCACTGTACATCAGGAGTTTCAATATACACCTCACGCATTCCAGCAGGAGTTACATCTCTGAATGCAAGCTGATAATCATCGGCATTTACAATTAATTTATCAAGAGTTTCTGGAGGGATTTTATCATCAGATAAATTGATTTCTGGCAATAATCGTCGTAGACATTTCATTGCAGCTTCTTTGCACAAATACTCCAAATCAGCTCCCACATATCCATGACTAGAGCCTGAAATTTTTTCTAAGTTTACATCTTCAGTAAGTGGCATGTTTCTTGTATGAATTAATAAAATCTCCAGTCTTCCTTTTTTATCCGGTACTTTGATCTCAATTTCTCTATCAAATCGTCCTGGTCTTCTCAGAGCTGGATCTAGTGCATTGGGCCTATTTGTTGCAGCGATAACAATTACTTTACCTCTCCCTTCAAGGCCGTCCATAAGGGATAACATTTGTGACACTACTCTTCTCTCAACTTCTCCTGTTACTTCTTCTCGTTTTGGTGCAATAGAATCAATTTCATCTATGAAAATAATTGAAGGTGCTTTTTCTTTTGCCTCCTTGAATATCTCACGCAGTCTTGCCTCACTTTCACCATAAAACTTGCTCATTATTTCAGGACCCGATATGCTGATAAAATGTGCATTAGTCTCATTTGCAACTGCTTTTGCTAACAGTGTTTTTCCAGTTCCCGGCACTCCATACAATAAGACACCTTTTGGAGCTTCAACACCTAGTTTCTCAAATATTTCCGGATGTCGCATTGGAAGTTCAATCATTTCTCTTACTTTTCTTATTTCATCAGACATTCCACCAATATCCTCATAGGATACTTGTGGCACACCACGTAGACTCTCTCCTTTTTCAGCAATGTGAAATTCAGTCTTTGGTGTTACAAGTACTGCATCAGTAGCTGGAGTAATTCCAATCACCTGAAATGTTAGCCTACCACCAAAGTATGGCACCATTATATTATCACCTTTCACAAGTGGAATATTTTCTAGAGAGTCAGTAAGATATCTTTCATCAATTGGAGGTATGGAATCAAGCGGTGCAACTATGACCTTTTCTGCAGGAACAGTTTTTATTTTACGTACAGTTACTGTATCACCAATTCCAATACCCGTGTTGTTCCTGCCAAGACCATCAACTCTGATAATTCCTTTCCCTTCATCAGATGGATATAGTGGAAGACATCGCGCAACAGATCTTCGTTTTCCAGTAATTTCTAAAATATCACCAGTTGATGCACCTAGAGCATCCATTGATTCATAATCAATACGTGTTACACCTCTACCTACATCACGAGTATACGCTTCCAATATTTTTAATTGAATAGAATTTTGGGCTATACATATACATGGAAGGTATGTCTTGTTATACCTTTGGAATCTTTGATACACATGACATTTACTTACTCGATCTCACAAGGAACAAAAGGAGTAAAAATCCCATACTGCAAAATAATTGAGAACTTTTATACCATAAAGGTAATTTCAAGATCGAATTGGATGCATATCTTGAAGAGGAATTATACGATCTCATTACATATTGTATTCAAAACTCTAGCGCCTCGGATTATTCCATCAAAGAAGATAGAATTAGAGAGATAGGCCAAGAATTATTTGCTGATGGCGGAGTTGACGCACTTGAAAACATGTATTTTTCCATAGAACATAGAATTAGGGAAGAGATTTCAGAAGACGCCAAGCCATATCGTTCCCTTTGGAATGGAATTTCTAACGAGTGGAATTATTAGGCAATAGAAACCAAGCGCTCTTCATTTATTGGCTCTTGCATCTCTTTTCTTGCTCTAGCTAGTGCCATTCTAAGATGTTCAATTTCAATGTCATCAATCATTTCACACATGATCATTTTATAAAATAATTATGATACTTAAGAGATGCGCATCTATAATGCAAATGATCTATGAGATTCAGGATTATTTGTTGGTTTAAGATTTGTACAATAATCAATCCATTGATGTGTAAACGAAATCGCCTTGTCACCATGCACATAGCAGCCAATTACATTTTTACCATCCACTTTTAGTGGAAAGTCCACTACAAATTTTTCTTGTTCATCTATTTTTCTAAAATATGTGGGTCGAAGACCCATTGAGTACAATTCAATAACATATTCAAAAGGATTAATTCCGCCAAGTTTTTCTTTGACCGATTCAAATGCAGTATATCTTGCAGCATATTTTGCAGCATCTCTTGCCACATCCCGTACAGTTTCACCAGAGAGAAATTCACTACCATACCAACCATAATTATTTCGGGCAGAGTGACTTGCTTCTTTCCAAGCATAATTCCATGCAGAATCCCAAGTGTTAGCACAGTTGGAGTTCATTGCCTCAACTCGTGCTAAATCCCAAAGTGAGTCTGATGCATGCTGAATAGTATCATTTTCTTTTTTCCAACGAGTCAAAGATTTAGCATATTTTTCAACAATTTCATCTACTTTTGATAAGATAGAGTTAGCTTCTTCCATAGAACGTGCAGGAGTAAAATATGTCATAGATTGTAACCCGGAAATTTGCGAATTAGTTGAGTTGGATTGAGACATGTTCGGAATTCAAAACTTGTCAGTTTTATATTAATCTGTTTTTTTACGCTCATAAAATTTCTCTGGTGGTTCATGTCTGTCTTTTTTACGTCCTGGCAAATATAACTTGGCTACTGCACCCATCATAAATCCCCCAACTACCACTATAGCAATTCCACTAACAATTAATACTAAAACTCGTCCAATTGATTTGAGTATTGCCATCCCTTTCTAGATACATTTGCAGGTAAATAGGGTTTAGCCATAGCGTGTTAACGTCTATTCTTTTCAATCCATTGTCTTTTAGAGTTCTGTAACTTCAGAATCTCCAAGATATGTTGACAAGTTTTCTGTTATCTTTTTTATGATACCAAGTGCCAATTTTATTTCTTGTTCTGAAACCTCTTTTGTTGAAACTTTTTTAATTTGTGCAGCAGATTCCATAATAGAATCCCACAACGAATCTGTCTTGGAGGTAGTATAGACTCTTTTGATTCTCCTGTCTTGAGAGTCCAACTTTCTTTCTACATATCCATCCTCTTCCATTTTGTCAATTATTGGTACAAGTGTGGGGCTTTCAATTCCTATTTTATCAGCAAGTTCTCTTTGAGTAAGACCAGAATGTAGATAGAGTGCAAATATGACTTTTGATTGTGTTATAGTTATTCCTATTTTATTACGCAGTTCAAGATCAAATGCCTTTTGAAAAGTTTTGGATGCAGCGTAAACTACAAAACCTATACTATTTTCATAATCAAATTTTTTCATTTGTTCACTAATCATTAGGAAGCTAATGATTATATAGACCTTATTCTATACATTAGATATGAAAACAATGAGAGGAGAAAAAAGAAATGGCTGTTAGTATGAAACAACAATACCGATCAGAGTTAGGAATAGTCTCAGAGATACTACAAGTAACAATGGATTGCGGTATTCAGGGTACAATAATATCTTCAATTGCAAGAAGAGCAAACCTATCACATTATACTGCAATGGAAAAATGTCAAAAGTTACTTGATTTTGGACTCATGGAATCCAAAATAGATAAGAAAAGTCGTTCTTTTATCATTACAGAAAAAGGAATTCAATTCTATCACCAGATGCAAAAATTTCTAGAACTTGCCCAAGAGATAAAAATAAGATGTTAGATTAGCAATAGATTATCCTCATATTACAAGACCCAGTTTTACTTTAAAGAGTTTAGTCAGATTCCTTACAGAAACATTACTTACACCACAAACCTTTGCAATCTCTACTTGTGTTTTTTTCTCATTAGTGGTGCACGCTGCCAAGTAAACTGCTGCTGCAACTAAAGACATTGGATTTTTTCCTATAGAAAATCCAGCATTTTCAGATTTCAACAATAAATTCAAAGCATTTCTGCGTGTACTTTCACTGACATTAATCATACTACAAATTTTAGTTACAAATTCTACAGGATCATAAGGCTCCAATTTTAGATCCAGACTTTTTACCATCGTCCTGTATGCAGTAGCAAGATCACCTTTTCTAATATTTCCAGCTTTTGCAATATCTCGCAAAGTCCTAGGAGTTGCAGTCTTTCTGCAGGCAGCATATAATGCCGCATAAAGTATTGAAGAAATTCCTCGCCCCCGAGTTAGTTTTAGAGCAGTCTGCCTTTCTGTAGATATATGCAGTTTCTTCAACGACGTTATCTGGAAGTGAAAGTTGTGATTTCATTGTATCAAGTAACACAAATGCTTGCCTTAGATTGGAATCGTTTCCTTTTGATTTACTTCTACTATCCCAGATTCTAAGTCTGTTAAATGTATTTTTCATGTACCCAGACAGTGAATTACCAGATGCATCTTTGTCTTGGCTTCCTATTGTGGTTGCAAGACCCATATCGTGTATAGCAAGACTAGATTTAGCTCCGGTTCTACTTTTATCGTTAAATTGTTCAAGATCAAATGAGCGTAATTCGGGTCCCGCACTATCTATTTTTTCGATCAAAACTTGACCGCAGCTTGAACAGAGAATTTCACCTGCATCATTGTCTGTTATAAGAGGTCCCCTAGTACAGACATCTAATTTGCATTTGTCAAACATCTCATCTTGCAATTGGGCATATTATGTCAAATTTGATTAATTAGCAATTTGCAACAAATACTAGGGTTATTCCGTAGTAGCTATAGCTAATTTCTCATTCTAAGACTATGGAATAAAATAATGTTCATCATGATTAGTAAATTTTCATCCTAAATGCTTTTTTGATCATGCTAGAGATGCAGTCATCAAGATTTCTAGTTCAAGTATTAGGTTGTATCAACTTTATTCAAATCACACGTATCAGAAGATGTAATTTGCTGTTGGTTATCCGGTACAAACATACATATCAAGAAAGAAGGATTTAGCATCCACTTGCTTTAAATTAAGAATAGATTACTACCAAAGAATGTCGGAAGATTTAATCCGTTCAATTGAAGAACTAATAAAATCTGAGAGGGGGGATGTAGGGAAGCTACAAGATATTCTTACTACAATTAAAAATGGCGGATTGATTTCTCCGGAGGATCATAAATATATCGAGAGTCTGGTACAGAGCCAATCCCCATCCAATCCAATTTCAAATTTTGACAACATGAGCGACGATATTGTAAAACCAATGAATACCACAGATAACATCATTCCCGAATCAAATTCAGAAATTCCCAATCCAGAAGTCTCTGAAAGAGAAGATGTAAAGAGAGCCCCAATCAAAAAATATGCATCAGTCGGCATAGTAGTTGCGATAATACTTGTCGCATATATTGGACTAGACGTATATGCAGTCAACAACTTACAATTTCGTCCTCACCACGGTCAACAGACAGTAATTTCTGAAACCCAGCTTGCAATAAAATCAGACGTATGCAATCCAGCATATTTTCCAGCCACATTTAACAAGTATGAAATAACTGCATTCTATAATACCGATGAGATCGAAAAAGCTACCATTACAGGATCTACATTATCACCAAAATCAGCCGCCATATTGGATGGAATATTTGCAATAAACAAAGAAGCAGTAACAAAAATTGGAAGTCAAAATGCTACGTTTGATCCAACCAAAGCGACAATAATAACTTCAATAGATGCACCAATCTTTGGATTCATACCATATACAGTAGATAAGAAATATCCTGCCCAGGAATTCCAGAATAGAATAAAGAATCCACCTCCAGGCACATTTGACTGCATGTATTAGAATCAAAGATATTCAAAAATACATTTTTAGATAAATTATGAACAAGGTTATCGGAAATCATTTTTTGCCAAAAAATATCCAATACCCACACACTGGACATACATCTTAGTATTCATGCAAATCAAGAAGACTAAAACACTTCTCAAAAGTGATAATCTAGATCATTTTAATATCAATCCTGTACAACAATTACTTAATGAATTCAAAGAAAAAGAAAATAAAAATTGAAGAAAAAACAAAAGAAGAGATAAAACAGATGGAGCATGATCAAGCAAAAGAAGAACTACATCAGGCAGAATTAGCAATGGGCTACGAACAAGATGAGAAATTTAATGAGTCTGAAGACTAATTCCAGTTTTCAGAATCACCACAACATAATTTTCTGTAAATTAAAAGGGGTCGGTCAGACCCCGATTTAAGATCCGAGTCCCCTTTCAAGTTGATCATACATCATAAGTGAAAGTACTTGATATGTTCATGTGTTTTCGTTTTGAATAAACCACTCAGAAGACACCATATCACAAATAACTAGAAAAATGTCAACTAGTCTTTCTTTCTCTTTTTCTTTGCAACATTCGCTGTTCTCCTTCAGCAAATCTTTTCTTATCATCTTCTGTGACAAGTAGGAGTGGAGGAACTAGAGCTGGTTTTCCAAAGTCATCCAACGCAACAGAAGTAACAAATGCAGTATTTGTCAGGATCCTATTTCCTGTCATCAAGTTTTCTGCTTCAACTTTGACCTCAATCTCCATGGATGAATGAGATACATAATTCAATCTAGCATTGAGTATGAGTGCATTTCCAACCATAACAGGTTTGAGAAAGTTTACTCTATCAATTGATGCAGTTACTGCATTTTTCTTACAATGTCTTTGAGCTACAAGTCCAGATATCAAGTCAATTTGTTTTAGAATTTCTCCACCAAAGACATTACCTGCAGGATTTGCATCGGAAGGAAACATCCTTACAGTCATCTCAGCTTTTGAATCTTCAATACTCTTTGGTTTCAAGGACATAATACTGCAATCTAACAACTGATTAATTTATGAGTTTGTTTAGGATTATTCGTAGAACACCGTTTAAGTAATCGATATCGTGACAAAAAACATTGAACTCTGTTACGGAGACTTGTGTATTGACTGTATCAAAAAATAAAGTATTTACATTTTTATCAAACATTGAAAATCTTCCAAAATGGAGTACAAAGTTTGTTAAAAAAATAATTTTAACAGATTGCAAATACAAAGCAATTACACCAATTGGCGAAGTATTCATACGACTAGAAACAAACGAAAAAGCAGGTCTTATTGACATCTATGCGGGCCCTACTGAAGATAATATGACACCTGCATATCTTAGAATAATTTCTCTTCCTGATGATTCTACTGCAGTAATGTTCACTTTCTTTCAGTATGCTTCTACATCTAGTACTATTTGGAAGATCTTTTGCGAATGGATAAAGATAGAAGTAGAAAACATCAAAAAACACTTTTCCTAACGTATAAAATCAATCTTATATTTCAGACAAGTAACAGATAATAAATGAAATATTTCTGGTGGAGGTTTCTAGATTACACAATAGGAGCCCTAGTTGGAGGAGTCATAGTATTTCTTGTAAACAAATTAGTCTGTCATCAATGCATAGGCCAGTATACACCTGTTCTAATGCTTGGATTATGGATTGGATTTATGCTACTTTGTAATTTCATCTTTCAAAAAGCAAAACCGTCAAGTATAAAACAAGATACTACGTAAAGCAAAATCCCCAGAAAGCAAATATAGCTTAACTGATATCCATCTAGTGAATGGCATTTTTTGAAGATTTCTGTAAAAGCGTAGTTGCACTAGACCGAAAGATAAGATTTGCAGGAATTGCAGATGGAGATGGAACACTGGAAGGAGTATCTGAGAGAGCAGGTCTGACCCCCATCATGAAACCAGAAGAGAGAGCACAGTATGCAATTACTGCCGCCACAAGACAATACACTAGACTAAGATGGGAATACCTTCTTGGAAGAATATCCTATGCAAGTTCACACTATGCAAATATCATCAGAGCCACTATACCAATAGCAGATGAAAATAGAAGACTTGCACATGTATTGTTGCTGTCATTTGATCCTGATGCAGATGATTTCCATCAAATAATTACAAAGAAGATAATCCCTCTTGTAAAGCAGAACATGGAAAGATTTATGCAAGAAGCTCAAAAATAAAAAAATTATCTCCCAGTGTTAATAGTAGGACGTTCAAGACCACGCTGGTCAACATATTGTGGTACTCTTGCATCAGTACAGACCGGAATGTGCTGATCTTTATTGTCTTTACAGAAGTTTACTATCTGCAACATTTCTTGGTCACAATCAGAAGTTGGATTTGTTACACATGCATCCACGTCATTGGTTAGTGTAGAAACAGAATCAGGACTCTGGTTTAAACCTGGCATTAGACTTTGATCTTGAGAACCAAGAAAGGGCGAAATAAAAAAGTATATGCTAAAACCAAATGCTACTGCGATTATAAGATAAGTTGAGATCTTTCTTGCCCTGTCCACAATATGCTTTAAAAATTTCTAAATTATAACTGATGCTAATTTACGATACTATAATCTTCATTGTAAGTGTGGGAGACAATGCATCAGGATTATTCACACTTGTCCACACATAGATCTGTGCAGTATATGTACCAGGAGTGGTAGGCATCCATGACTGGGAGGGACTAAGTGATTGCCCTGCATCAAGTGTTCCCGTAATCCAGGATAAAGAATACACTACACCATCTTGGTTTTGTACTTGGACTATATACGCAAAGGGTTGAGACCTATCTAGACCATTAGCAACATCGGTTGTTATCTGCACTTGTTTTCCAACTTTTGTGTTCCACATACCATTTTCAAGTGTAGCGCCAGATTTAGTTTGAGAATATCCAGATGGAATAATGGAAAATACCATGATCATGGTAAAAAGTAATACAACAATAGTTTTGTTCACATTAAGAATTCAATACTCTCATTTTTTAGGGTTTGGTAAATTATTGTGTTACTTCGACTATCTTGTCTCTAGATTTTTCGCCTGCCACAATTCTCACATTAGATTTTGGCATGCCCAGATGTTTTGCAATTTTTTTTATTATCTCAAGATTAGCCTCTCCTTTTACAGGTTTTACCATAATACCAATTTCAATATGATCGCCTACGATTTCAATATGATTCCTGTGAAACGATACAGATACCTTGTAAAGCATAATTCATTTTCATGTAAGACAAATATTAAAGATAGAGTAACAGATATCGTGGAAAATGATGGCGATGATCTTGAAAGACTACAACTTTTAGACATTGTATTTACAAAAGGAGTCAATGCACTATCAAGGGAAGAGCTTGAAAGACTACATGAGTTGATAGAGAGAAAAGACTATAGCCATGATAAAAAAGCACAAAAATCAAAAGTTAAACTACTCAAGAAAATTGGAAATGCAATATATGATCATGATGTAAAATATGGCAATTCATTTAAAACAAGTGAGAAGAGATTTTAGACAATGCTTCATGAATTAATAAATTCCATACTACGTGATACAATATTTATAAAATATGGACTGTGGGGACTCTTTTTCAATGGAATGTTTTCAAGTTTCATTCCAATTCCTACAGAGTTAACGGTATCAGCTTTACTGCTAGGAAGAATAAAACCACTAGATGTATTTCTCGTATTAACATTTAGCTCTATAATTGGCGGATATATTGCATATTATCTTGGTTTCAATGGAAGATTATTACGTAGACTTCGAAAAACTCCAGAAAAAAAATATGAACAAAAAAGCATCAATATAATGACAAAATATGGGTGGTCTACAATAATTTTCGTCTCGCCGTGGATTCCCATAATTGGTGATGTCGTATCAATCATAGCTGGAACAAAAAAATACAGCATTGTAAAATATACTATTGCAATGACAACAGGTAAAACAGTAAAATCAGTTGCAATAGTATTTTTTGGGGTTCATTTCATACATTGGTTAGTTAGATCCCTACATTAGAAAGTATATTATGTGTATATTAGAATCAAAATCTTGTGAAGGATGTCTTTCCTATACACTACGACATAGAATTTGAACCAGACTTTAAGAAATTCATTTTTAGAGGAAAAGAAAAAATTTCAATTCAAGCATCTAAATCAACAAGTAAAATAGTTTTACATGCTGCAGAACTAGAAATAAAAAAGTGTCAGATATCTTGGAAGGGAGTAGAGCTAAAACCAAAGATACAACTTGATGCAAAAACAGAGGAATTAATCATCATACTGCCCAAAAAAATATCAGGAACTGTGATTCTCTCAATCGATTTCGTGGGACAATTAAATGACAAGCTAGTTGGATTCTATAGAAGTAAGTACAAATACAAAGGGGCAGAAAAATATCTTGCAACTACCCAATTTGAGGCAGCTGATGCACGAAGAGCATTTCCTTGCTGGGATGAACCAGAAGCCAAGGCAACATTTGATGTCTCTCTTCTAGTTGATAACAACCATACCGCAATTTCAAACATGCCAGTAATATCAAAGAAAAAGATAGACCTAAAGACGTTATACAGATTTGATACCACTCCAATAATGTCCACATATCTTCTCTATATGGCAGTAGGAGAATTCGAATACATTTCAGCCAAGTCCGGTAAGACATGGATACGAGTAATCACAACATATGGGAAGAAATATCAAGGAAAATTATCACTAGAGTTTACAAAACAATTCCTCTCATATTTTGAAAAATATTTCAAAATTAAATATCCATTACCCAAGCTTGACATGATTGCAATACCAGACTTTGCATCAGGGGCAATGGAAAATTGGGGGGCAATTACATTTAGAGAGACAATATTATTGTATGATCCAAAGACATCATCTACGGAAACAAAACAACATATCGCAGAAGTCATCGCACATGAGATAGCACATCAATGGTTTGGCAATTTGGTTACAATGAAATGGTGGAATGATTTATGGCTTAATGAAAGTTTTGCCACATTCATGGCAACAAAAGCAGTTGATGCATCATATCCAGAGTGGGACTTTTGGGATCAGTTCCTTATTTCAGAGATGACAGGTGGACTAAGTCTTGATTCTTTAAAATCATCACATCCAATTGATGTTCCAGTAAAAAGTCCTGCAGATGTTAGACAGATATTTGATGAAATTAGTTACAACAAGGGAGGCTGCGTATTAATGATGCTTGAAAAATTTATTGGAGAAGATAATTTCCAAAAAGGATTACATCTATATCTCAAAAAACACGAGTATGCAAATGCTACAACAGAAGATCTTTGGAACTCATTGGGTTCAATATCAAGACAGCCAGTAAGACAAATGATGAATACATGGGTAAGACAAATAGGATATCCAGTTATTGATGCACATGTAAAAGATTCAAAATTAAAATTATCCCAAAGAAGATTTCTATTAGAAAGTAATGGAAAGACAGAGAAAGGAAATTGGATAATTCCACTCTCTGTTAGAATTGGAGACAGAGTAGTCAACAAACTGATGAGAGGGCCAGTGACAATCCCCTACAAGTCAGATGGGTTCAAGGTAAATGATGGTCAAAAGGGATTTTATCGAGTAAAATATGATGAAATTGCCCTAGAAGCACTTGGAAAGAAAATTGAAGAAAAATCGATATCAAATGTTGATCGATGGAGCATTCACCATGATCTATTTGCATTATGTGTCTCTAATCAAATATCATTCAAAAATTATTTGGACTTTGTAAGACATTTCGAAGATGAAGACGATTATGTGGTGTTGTCAGATATCATAGGTAGTTTGAACTTTTTCTACACACTATTATCAAAAGAAGAATTTTGGCAAGACATTAAAGAATTTAATCATGACTTCTTTAACAAGGTGTTTTCAAAGTTAGGATGGGATATAGTCAAGGGAGAAAAACCGACAACCGCGCTTCTTCGTGGGCAGATAATCAGTTCACTTGGAAGACTAGAAGATAAAGAAATAATTTCAGAAGCAAAATCAAGATTTTCCAATCTATTAAAAACAGGTAAGTTAAATCCAGATCTACGTGGTCCAATCTATTCAATAATAGCGTGGAGTGGCGATGCTTCTACATATCAAAAAATGCTTAGATTGTATCGTAAAGCACCGACGCAAGAAGAGATGGTCAGATTATTAAGTTCACTTGCAAACTTTCAGGACAAAAGACTACTGTCAAAAACACTTTCATTCACACTCTCAAAAGAGGTTAGAACCCAGAATTTATTCCAGCCAATTGCAAGAATGGTAACAAACCCACAAGGAAAAGAACTTGTCTGGCCATGGATAAAACAAAATTGGAGTGGAATTGTATCAAGATTTGGAGTTGGAAATCCACTTCTCAATAGAATAATCGGTAGTGTTTCAATTGAAGCAGACTTTAAAAAAGAAATAGAGATTAAAAAATTCTTTATAAAACATCACGTTCCTGGTACTGAGATGAAACTTGCACAAACCTTGGAGAGAATAAGAATTCATGCAAGGTTTGCCCAAAGTATAAGAAAAGAATTTAGCTAGATAACAAATTATTTCCTAGATTTTCTTAATCTAGTAGAATTCGTCCCAATATTGGATATTGTCATAAAATAAAAATCGCTTGTAATTTTTGTAGGATTTCAAATTTCAAGAAAGAAAGATAATCAGAGAAAATAATCAAAAAATCATCACCTAAGAACGATTTTTATAATTTGAATACTAGAGTCTAAAGATGTCTGAATTAAGCCTAGGTCATATTGTATCAAATGAATATATCATTCCAGTCTTTCTTGTAACAATTTTTCTTGCTACCCTGATTGCAACAAAAGTGAAGATTCCATATACCATGATTCTAGTAGGTATTGGAATTGCAATATCAATTGTAGATTTTACTGGTCATGGAATTCCAAACATTTCAGGGTTCAAGGTGGATCCAAAATTGATATTATATTTTGTCATTCCACCTCTAATTTTTGAAGCAATGATGAGAATAGATCGTGAACATTTCACGACAGTTAGAATATCGTCTTTATTACTATCTACAGTAGGAGTTGGCGTAGCAACCATAGTTGGCGGACTGTTACTATCATATCTTGCAGGACTTCCAACAATTGTCGCATTTGCATTTGCTGCATTAATTGCTCCTACTGATGCTGCAATTGTAATTGAAGTTTTTAAGAGAGTAAAAGTTCCCGTTCAACTTGCCACACTGATGCAATCAGAGGCTAGTTTTAATGATGCAGCTGGCGCAATCATATTTTCGTCAATCATAGCAGTATCAGTAGCACAAGGATCATTACTTTCACCAAATATGTCAGCTGCAATTAATGTGAACATTTTAGAAGCAATTGGACAATTTGCCATTGTATTCTTTGGAGGAATTGCAGTAGGAATTGGACTTGCGGCAGGTTCACAATTTTTACATAGATTATTAGAAGAGCCATTTTCTGAAACTGCACTTTCAGTAGCAGTACTTTTTGGCTCAGTTGTAATTGCAAATTCACTTGGTCTCTCAGGTCTTGTTGCAGCAGCTGCTGCAGGATTGTGGTTTGGTGTGATCATGAGAAAACCTCATATCATAAGTGAAAAGGTAAGGGCATACGCATCTAATTTTTGGGAGATGATTGCATTCTTTGCAAATTCTGTTGCATTTTTGTATCTAGGATTAAGCATGGATGTTGTTAGAATAGGTCAAAATCTGCCTCTAATTGCACTTGCAGTCATAATTGTACTAGCAGCAAGAGCCGCATCTACATATCCAATACTTGCAGCAACCAATCGATTTACAAAAGAAAAAACAACAGGAGTATGGCGGAACATAATTATGGTAGGAGGTATGAGAGGGGCACTTTCTGTTGCACTTGTTGCAACTCTTCCTGAGAGTGAATTTAAAGAAATACTAAAGACTATCACATTTGGAGTAGTTCTATCTTCTTTGATAATCCAATATCCTGTACTTTCAAGATACATCAAAAAGGCATTTCCGGATTCAGTACAAAAGACAAGTAATTAAATAACAACTGTCAGATTGAGAAATCACTTCATTTTATTTTCAAAAATAATAATTTTAAATAATCAAGTATATAGTAATCAGAATTATTTCTTGGTCAATAATTTTCGGAAAGAGTGCAAGTCTTGGCGACGTTTTGTGTTCATCTTAGGATAAGTCATATCGAGATCCTTAAGCGCATCTAGAATAATCTGTGAAATTATCAGCCTTGCGCTATCTTTATCATCGGCAGGAACAACATACCAAGGCGCGTTAGAAGTACTTGTTTCACTTAGACAATCATCATAAGCAATCACATAATCTTTCCAGAATTTTCTCTCTTCAATATCAGCAAGACTAAATTTCCAGTTCTTTTCTGGCGCGTCTATTCGTTGAAGAAAGCGCTTTTGTTGTTCATCCTTTGAAATATGAAGGAAAAATTTTATGATTCTAGTTCCGTTTCTGTATAGATGTTTTTCCAAATCAATAATAGAATCATACCTGTCTTGCCAGATGGTTTTCTTGTCTAGTGATTCCTTTGGCAATCCTTGACTAGATAGTATTTCAGGATGTACACGAACAATCAACACTTCTTCATAATAGGAACGATTGAAGACACCAATTCGCCCTCGTTCTGGAAGGCACCTAGTTGTACGCCAGAGAAAATCATGTTCGAGTTCTGCAACACTAGGATGTTTAAAACTAAACACTTGACATCCTTGTGGATTGACGCCAGACATCACATGCTTGATGGCGCCATCTTTTCCTGAGGCATCCATTCCCTGAAAGATTATCAATAAAGAATACTGATTTGAAGCATACAAGAGATTTTGTAGTGAATTCATCTCACGGATGTGTTCCGCAAGGATTTGATGATACTGTTCTTTTGACGTATATACGGGCTTGACATTTGTTGGCCATTTTTTAAGTTTGACCTTTTTTCCTGGCCTGACAAGAAAATCTCTGGAGTTTATTTTCATTCTGTTTTATAGATAAAGATCTTAGATTTATCTAATTCCATACTTTTATAGCAAAATAAAACATTAAACATCACATCGAGAATCTTTCAAATATAGTAAAATGAGTTTAGATAAAACATCAACACAAAAAATGATCCTAGAAGGCATCAGTTATGCCAAGCTTAAAAAACATAAAAATGCAATATCATTTTTCGACCAGGCCTTAAAGCAAGACCCAGAAAACATAGATGCGCTGTACAACAAAGGAATGTCTTTGTTAGATCTAAAGAAAAATAAAGACGCCATATCATGCTTTGAAAAAATAATTTATTACAAACACGATCATGTTGACGCATTAAATAATTTGGGAAATCAATATGCAGAATTACAACAATTTGAAAAAGCAGTTACATATTATGACAGAGCACTAACAAGTGATCCTAATTACATTCCTGCATTATACAATAAGGGAATCGCAATAAGTAGACTTGAAAAATATGATGATGCACTTGACTGCTTGAATAAGGTATTAGATAAAGAATCAGATAACATACAAGCCATATACTACAAGGGAATGGTTCTAGGCAAACAAAAAAAATATGATGATGCGATATCTTTTCTTGATAAATTTCTAGATAGAGAACCAAAAGATAATGAAGTGTTGTTTTATAACGAGGTATTTTATGAGGCATTATTTTACAAGGCAACTGATTTATCTGAGCTTGGAAGACATCAAGATGCAATATTTATCTTCGATCAAATACTAGAAAAATTTCCAAAAAATGGTACTATAATTTATGCAAAAGCAAGAAGTAAAGCTCAACTTGGTGAAGATAGTGATGCACTAATTCTTCTCGCACAGGCAATCTCTCACTATGGTAAAACCATAAAGAAATGGGCAGTCAAAGATTCTTCATTCGATAAACTAAAAGGGGATCCCAAATTCAAGACTATAGTGAAATAAAATGTCTGAAGACATACTAAAGACCGTCAAGAATTTGATCACGTCAGGTAAAGGAGATTCAAAGAGATTACGAGAAATAATTGAGGTTATAAAAAAAGGAGAATCGGTAGTCATGTCAGATTATAGATATATTCAAACATTGACTGAATCTTCGAAATCTGTTGAGGGAGAACAACCTCCAAGTACAAAACCAAGTAAAAGACACGAGTCATTAGAACTACTTCGAGTCAGACTTGCAGAAGGTCAGAATCACAGTTGAAGAGTTTAGAAAACTCAAGGATGCTCTTACAGAAGACGAATAAAAGAAGAAAATCTTCTTAAATCTTAAATTCAAAAAGACCAGGAGACGAATATAAGATTAAAATTGGAACAAAATCAATATCATGTCTATAACTATCAAGTATGGACTTTACAATCTTGCACTATATGGTTAAAGAGACAAGTTTCAGTTCCAGATAGTGATTAGACTTGTCAAAATTTGCACCATTACCACCCGCGCCAGTCATTATGACATGTTTTGGTCATTGCGGAATTGGTCTAGGTGCAGAGACATATAGAAGATTATTAATTGATGTTGGTGCTGATCCCCTAAAACCAACCTTAAAGGGCGAAAAAGACGAATCCCGTATTCTCAAGAGATATGGAAGTACTATTTTGCGATTTCCAAATGCATATGGTGGAAGCGAGATTCCATTAATTCCAAGAGCATTATTAATTGATTTAGACCCAAGAGCAGCCAATTTGATACTACAGTCATATCCAGATCTTTTTGCGCTAAGAGACAAGCATGTAATATCAGGAGCTGGTGGAGCTGCAAGAAATTGGGCAGAGGGCCGCACAAGATTCATCAAAGAAGTAAGTACAAAATACGATATGCAAAAACAACTTGCTAGTCTATCTCCTGAACCAGTAAGAGGATTTATAATTCCATTTGCAATGGGTGGTGGTACAGGTGCCTCATTTGCTAGTGCGTTTATGCAATATATTAAAAAAGATACAAAAGAACATGCTACAATTGCATCATTTGGACTATTACCAGAGTTTGGATGGGATCCAGTAATTTTAGAAGCATCTGCTATCAATATCGTAATGAATCTGGAACACCAGATAAAATACAGTGACTGTTCAATTCTATTTTCAAATAAAAGACTAAGAGAGTGGCACAAAAACATGAGAAAAGATTAGATAAAATGTCATCAATCATAGATGATCTTCCAAAGGAACATGAAGTAGGTTGGAAGGACTATAGAGGAATGAACTTGATTGCAGCAAATGCAATGTCCATGTTTGTTGCATCCTTTGCAAGAGAAACAGAGTGGGATATGTCAAACTATAGGACGTGGCTTGCAACAAAGAGACCAAGATTTGCAGTCACATGGGTAATTCCAGTAGTTCCAGAAGAAAGACAATGGGGTGCTGATTTGACCGGTACTAAACATAACACAATGGAGGGAATTGTAGAACACATCAATAAGAAAGAAGATGCAGTATTGTTTGATATTGATGAAAATGACATAAGAGATAGAGGCGGACCTAAAGACTCTTGTTGCATACTGGTCAAAATAAGCGGAGATTTTGAAGCAAAGGAAAGAGATATTCTAAAGAACATAATAAAAGACAGATTCCATATCGAAGAATCCAGAATGATATTCATCAAGATTCCAATTTTAGAAACTGAACAGGCAAACATCACAATACTTGTAAATACTAAAGCAATAGGAGCCAAGATTTTAGAGATTGCAAGTGAAGCAGAAGCTTCATGGGATGCTTTCAAAGAGGAATATGGAAAGTGGGGATTGACTACTGAGGAATTCAAGGCAAGCCTCATGGATGTAGTCCATGAGTTTAGCTAGATATGTCAGATTTTACATTCTTAGAACAAGTTGCAGCCCGTATTAGAGAAAACAGAACGAATCTAAAGGACATAGAAGATGAGCTTGCAACAGTAAATTTCAGAATCCATGAAATTCCACTCAAAAGCCCTACAGAATCAACATTTGCAAAGATGATAGGTCAAGATTATCACGATCCAACAACAGATTTGGAAAGTGCAAAAGAGAAACTCACTGCACAAAAAGAAAATCGGAGTACAAAGATAAAAGAAGACATTTCCACATTCATAACTGAGTTCACTTCACATGAACTAGTAATTCCTTTAGAGCCAAACCCAAAGATTGCAGACGGTAATACAATTTTTCATTACAAAAATAATGTCAATTTCAACAACATACTTGTAATACTAAGCGAGTTATTAGGCCTATCCCCACCAATACTTGTAAAAGATGTAATGTTTTCGGCATCTGAAATTACCATAAAAGTAACAGATGAGTACGAGGCCAAACAAAAATTCTTGAGTAGTTTAAACGAAGTCCAAAAGACATTAGCAATCAAGAGAAAATAGTAAACCATTCATACTCATTCTCAGCGTTTTACGTATAAGATATAACGAGGTAAAAACAGCCAAGATTTTGTGAACAAGAATACCAAAAAGCTTCTTGCAATAGCATTCATGGCAATCTTTATTGTTTCTACCGTAAGTGCAGCATTTCTAGGAGGTGGAAAAGTTGCAACACCGAGTAATCAGAATACAGGCATTACACTCACTGGAACACCAGCAGATAATTATCCAGACAACAAGAGAACAACTTTTTGTGAAACAGGTCCTGCTCAATCTAGCAAATACATTACAGAATATAAAATACCAACATCTTGTACCCAGCCACTAGGAATTATTACAGATCCTACGGGCAATGTATGGTTTACAGAATCAAATACAGGTAACTTGGGCAAGTTTGATCCTTCTTCAAAGACATTCCAAGAATTTACCAATACACAATGGCAGAAAGGAGAAAAATCCATGATGTGGGGTATTGGCACCGCCCAAGATGGAAATATTTGGTTTACAGATTCTCAGCACAGTTTGATCTGGAAATTTAATCCAACAGATAAAAGTTATACAAGATTTGCATTCCCCAAGAGTAACGGGACAGATAGTTCTTTTCCACAAATGCTTTTCATAGATGGTAAAAACGTATATGTCAATGACTTTACTGGTAAAAAAATCGGTGCCTTTACCACAGATCATATTGGTCCTGATCTTGGGGTAACAAACATTTCATCTCCTGGAAACTACAACTTTACAAGTACAATGACAACAGATTCTGAAGGTAATGTATGGTATACAATTTGGAAATATCAACAAGGAGGAAATCTTGTAAAATACAACCCAAAAACTGACAATTCTACACAATATACTTTACCTCAAGAAATTCAAGCACCCAATGGAATTACAATTGATTCAGCAGGCAAGTTATGGATAATGGATACTGCTAGTAGTCTCTTTTTTGATTTTGATCCTACTAGTCTTCAATTTACAAAACATCTAACCTCTCCACCACCTGTATCAACGTATGGTAATGCGTCAGGATTAATCAAGACACCAATATCAAGACCATATTGGGATCACTTTGATGATAAAGGAAGACTTTGGTTTAATGAACAAGTCTCAAATACTTTAGGAGTATATGATTCATCAACTCAGTCTCTTGTAGAATATCTAGTGCCTTCCAAGAATCCCAACTGGTCAGATTGTGGAACATTACAAGACTGTGGAGTGGCTCAGGTTCTTGACTTTACAGTAGATCACAACAAGGTGTGGTTTGCAGAATGGGTTGAAAACAACATAGGAGTTTTGGATTCTAGCATACCATTACCGATACAGGTTAACGCATCTGATACTTCAATTACCATACATCGTGGACAAAATGCAACTGTCTCACTGAACATAAACCCGCAAGAACAACTGACATCGCTCCTATCAATAATTACATCAAACACAGCAGGAGTACAAAATATAACAGTCACACCTCAAGATACCCAAGTTACAGTTGACAAGTCAAAGACTGTAAAGGTGACAATATCTGCAGATAGACTTTGCTGCTGCAGGAACCTACCAACTCTTACTAGGTGCAAGATATCATGACGTCACAGTATCAAAGTATATCACTGTTACACTAGAGTAAGAAGTGATTCCCAATCTAGACAAACTGATTGGGATTTCCACATATTGTACAAAAACAGAAGGTATTGGAGGTAGAATAAAATCATCTCCAGAACAATTCTTTGTCTCGGAAATATTGCGAGAAAAATCTCTTGCCAAGATTTCTTCTTCAGGAAGTTATGCAGTTTACAAACTAAAAAAACATGGTATTGATACAAATCATGCATTATCAGATATTTTCACAAAATACGGATTAAGACTCAAGGCATTGGGTCTCAAGGATGCTAATGCTACAACAGAACAGTATGTTTGCGATATGACAACTGGTAGGTCTACTAATACCCTAGTTACAAACAGGTATACCCTTGAGAAAATCGGCCTATTACAAAAGCCTCTTACAAAAAAAGACATGATCGGAAATCATTTCAAGATAAAGATAGAGGAGGCAGACTTTACAAAGATCTCCCAGTTCAATGAACAAGACAAGATTCTAAATTTTTTTGGGTATCAAAGATTTGGAAGTAGAAGACCAGTATCGCATCTAATAGGAAAGGCCATCCTACAGAAAAATTTTGAATACGCAGTAGAGACTTTATTATCATACACTTCAGAGTATGATTTACCACATAATAACAAGATACGAGAAATGCTCAAGGATAAATCAAATTATTCAAAAACATTCAACGAGGTTCCACCACAGATGGATATTGAAAGAATTGTCTTGGACGAAATGATAAACCATGGAGATTCACTTAGAGCACTACGTGCAATACCAATACAATTGCGGAGATTTTTTGTGGAAGCATTTCAATCATTTGTATTTAATCGGACGGTGTCAATGGCATACGAGATTGGTGAAAATTTACTACAACCACAACTAGGTGATGTTTGTTTTGATAAAGACGACAATCTCGGAAGATACCAAAATGATCCTCAACAAAGATTAACAATACCGCTTGTAGGATATTCATATTCAAAAAAGAATAGATTTGACAATTTTATATCTCAAATACTTGTAGAGCAGCAAATAACCACAAAAGATTTTTTTGTAAAAGAGATGCAAGAAGCAAGTGAAGAGGGAGGATTTAGACAAGTTACAATGCTATGCAATGATTTTGCAATAAATGAACCATATGTTGATTTTACACTTTCAAGAGGCTCATATGCAACCATCCTATTACGTGAAATAATGAAGCCATCAGACCCAGTTTCCGCAGGATTCTAGATTTTAACATAAATTAATTTTTATAATCAAAAATTCTAAATTCCAAATATGACTGACAACATATTTTCTAAAGTAATCAAGGCTCCAGAATTTCCCTCAGATTTTGATTGGGTAAATACAAAAGACTCACTTTCACTTGAAAAACTCAGAGGCCATATCATAGTTTTAGATTTTTGGACTTATTGTTGCATAAATTGTATGCATACATTGCCCATACTTGCAGATCTTGAGAAAAAATATGATGATAAACCAGTTGCCTTCATAGGAGTTCATTCTGCAAAATTCTTTAACGAAAAAGACAGAAAAAATATCGAACAAGCTGTAATGAGGTATGAAATATTGCATCCCGTACTAGTGGATAAAGAGATGACTGTTTGGAACAAGTTTGGAGTAAGTGGCTGGCCTACAATTGTCATAATTGATCCTAATGGAACACTAGTGTATAGACAATCAGGCGAGGGGCAAAGAGAATCCATAGAAGATACAATAGACGTGCTTTTAGAAAAACATGAAAAATTACACACGCTAGTAAGAGAACCAATCAAGATTATTAGCACAGTACAAAAAAGTAACACAGATCTGTCTTTTCCAGGTAAAATATCAATCTCCAAAGAAAGAATTGCAATATCAGACTCGAATCACAATAGAATAATCGTCACTGATCTTTCAGGTAAAATAAAACACATCATTGGAAGCGGTAAGATAGGACTGGTAGATGGTGAATTTTCAGAGGCTTCTTTTTTTAGACCCCAAGGAGTAGTATGGAAAGATGATTTCATTTTTGTTGCAGATACAGAAAATCATGCATTAAGAATGATAGACATACAAAAGAATCAAGTCAGAACACTAGTTGGAACTGGGAAGCAGGGCTTGTGGAGGTCGCCAGGGGGCAAAGGCAGAGAGACTGCAATTTCTTCTCCATGGGACGTCGCAGTAAAAAACAATCTAGTTTTCATTGCCATGGCAGGAAATCATCAGATATGGACATATGATACAAATATTGATCTAATAACACCATTTGCAGGAAATGGACATGAAAACATTATTGATGGAAATAGAACTCAAGCACAACTTGCTCAAACAAGTGGAATTTTCTCTTACAAAGATACAATATACTTTACAGATAGTGAAACATCATCTGTTCGAGAAATAGATCTTAAAACAAATCATGTAAGAACCATCGCGGGCAAAGGATTATTTGTATTTGGATACAAGGATGGTCACATAGTTGAGTCATTGTTCCAACATCCTTTGGGACTCTGTGTATCCCTAAACAAGATATTTGTTGCAGACACTTACAACTCTGCCATAAGGATGATTGATCTAGATAATGAAAAGGTTTCAACAATAATCGGAAGACATGGAATGGATGGAATTTGTAAATTAGATGACCCAAATTGTGATGCCCTTGGACTCTATGAACCAAGCGATGTAGAGTATCATGAAGGCAAATTGTACATTGCGGATACCAATAATCACCTCATAAGAGCATATGATCTTAAGACAAAGATTCTAAAAACATTGGACATACGAATTTAGTATTTTATTCAAAAAAGCGTTCTGTTACAATTTTATGTTTTAGCGCAAATTCTTTTAGCTGTGAAAACTGTATTTTCCCCTTATGATATTTGTCCCAGACGAAATCAAGTACCTCGATGCGGGACAGATGTTCCTTATCAATTACTGGAGTTTCCCCCAGGATATCAGTACAAAAAGATTGAAGATCAGCAAATTGAAAGTTATCAAGCAATATCCTCATCTGTTCAACTATGGCATCATTTTGTTTTGATCTTCCAAATAGACCCATAATGATATTTTCAAGAGCCGCCATTTAATTCCATGCTCGTTATTAGAATTATATTATAAGAAAAATTGCAAAAAAAAGTACCAGTAACACAATTCAACACGAATTTTGACTAGATCCATGAATAAGGATTTAAGCTTGTTTCAATGTAATAGAATATGGAAAAAGCATACGTTTTGATCGGTTGCGAGCTTGGTGCAGAAAACGAAATTGTTGAAAAATTGAAGAAAATAGACAAAGTAAAGGATGCAAGAGTAGTATACGGAGATTACGACATTGTAGTGGAAGCTGAGACCGACACAGAAGCCCAGATGGACCACATGATTACAAAAAAAATTCGGCAATTATCCAAGGTTAGATCGACTATGACCTTGGGCATCGTAAGCTGATTCCAAGACCAGCTGCTAAGATCAATATTCCGCTGACGGCAATCCATTGTCCGTTAACAATCCATTTCGGATTTGAATACATAAACGAGGAAGTAGGGCCAACTAAAGAATTTCCTTGTAAATAGAAAATAATACCAAAAATCAGAGTAATGATCCCAATACCTGTTATTGCAAAACACATCCTCATACGCGAATACATCCTAGCCTTAGATAAAAGGCAAAATGAGTTGATAAAATAGGCAAAATCATTTGGATTTCTTTCTTTAATCTGTTTTTTTGAGAAACAATATCAGATTGGATGAATGGGGAGTAGACCTATTAGAAATTAGAAAGAATAGGAGTTCAATAGATATTGGGATATTTGTAGGAGCTGCCGTATTGGCACTTGTAGTATATTTGATATTTGGACCAGATATAGATAAAATTACAAAACAGACTCCACTAATTATCGATTTAATGTTTGCTCCTTCTTTTGGAATAGGTCTTCTTTATGGTCTTAAAATAACTGACAGGGTAATGCAACCTTCCGAATCCCGAAGTCCTCTAAAACGCGCCTTCTTCAAAGGATTCTTGTTTTTGTTCATGATGGGTGCAATCTTTACTTCAGTCTCGTTTGCACTTCATGGGGGTGCACAACCATCACACAAATCAATTTTTAGCGATGGTTTGATTCCATGGGCAACAGAATTCATTCAAGCAAATGGAGGATTGACATTTCTAATTGTATCAAGTATAACGATAATGTCTGCGGCAACAAAAAGAATAGTTGGAATGGAAGGAATATTTAGTAAATTATTCACATTTGTTGGAACATACATCTTCTTCTCTATGCTTGCATTAACTTTTAGTCATACAGATCCTTCACATTCACAAGTTTACCTATATGCATTCTATCAGGCAGGCATTGTAGGTGGAATATTTTATCAAATGAACAAACTTACCACAAGAGCAAACATGTGGGAAGACTATAACAATGGATTTTAGACTCTTCTCAGTCTTGTCGTAAATAGAACCATTACAATGGATAATACCATTACAAGAGGAGCAATACTTGAGAATTCAGGAAGATATGTGGTTCCTACAACACTTGTTTTTATTAAACCAGTCTGATTAAATTTGAGCATTATAGTAGAGTCTGTTCGTACTTGGAATTACTATCACATGAATTGATTTTTCATTTTGAGATACGGTAAGAGTTCCCCCAATCAGATTATGCGGTATTTCAATTTCTGCAATATTTCCATCATGAGTACTATTACCAGTAAAAATCAATTCCTTGTTGATTTGGTTAAAAGTAACATTTTTCATATCATAGTTTGAGACTGTACTGACATCAAATGTATAATTTCCTGCATTAATTTGCCAGTCCCATTTTATTCCAGGATGATTAAGACCTGTAGGAGCAGATATTTGTTGTGCAAAAGCGGGTACGGATGATAATCCCATTAACAACATACATGATAAGAAAATTTGAATTCTCAATTTTTCAAAGTAGCTAGTTTACCACGTATCTCTTTGTCTTTTATAATTCTTGGATGTGATACATCTGCAAGAATTACTTCATACCAAAGATACAAACCGTCTTGATGAAGATAGTATGAACCAAGTAAATTCATGTTAGGAAATCTCTCTAGCACTCTACGTTCTGCGACTCGTTGCATACTAAGTGCGGGTTTTATTCTAAGCACACCAAGATGTTTTGGTCTTCTTCCTGCAACTGGTCTTTTCTTGCGCATGTTACCTTTACCTACACGCATTCTTACTACAACAATACCTTGCTTTGCTTTGTATCCTAGTCTTCTGGCCCTTTGGATCCTGCTTGGCCTATCAATACGCACTAGAGCGTTTTGTTTTCTCCATTCTACAGCCTTGGCTCTAAGCTCTGGAGAATTTTCTTTCCACATTTTTATCCAGATTTGATCTTGGATACTAGGCATACTCGGCACTACAGATTTACCCTTTATATTCTGTTAGAAAATTAGGCATGCCATAGTCAGTAAACTAGTTCTAGTTTCAGGGAAGACTATTTATGAAATTGATTTTTGTTATTTTCTATGAGGTGGTCTAGAAATATTCTCATACTAACTATGGTTACAGTGCTATCCATTGGGTTACAGCAGAGTTCTGCAGCTGCGTCTCTTGAGATATCAACCAGCAAACAAGTTTATGCGTACGGTGATTTTCTTTCTATAAATTTTCAAGTTTCAGAATTGACTGGAAACGATATCATCATACAGATAGCAGATAGTTCTGGCAGATTAAGTTCACCAATCAACATACCGATAAATGCACTGAATTACACAATGACTGCACCATTTCCTTTTTACAAGACAACTTTTAGCACAGGAACGTATCAAATTGATGCAAAATATGGAGAGGATAATGCAACTGTTTCTTTTGACCTTATAGATTCGGGCAAAATTGCCATACCAAATGAATTTAAAACTTTGGTCAAGACATGGCAACAAGGGTCTCCAACTGATAAAGACTATGCAGGATTAATTCATGAATTAATAAATGACAATATCATAAATGTTGCAAACTATAATAATCAAACAAGTCAGGTGCACATCCCACAATGGTTCAAAAATAGTGCAAATTTATGGTCAGATGATTACACATCAGACAATGAATTTGGTTTGAGCATACAATACTTGATTCAGAAAGGAATTATTGCAATATAGGTTATTTTCAAATAGATGTTTTATTTCTAGATCTACAATAGTGTTAGCATTTACAGAAACAAAAGATATTATCAAAAGCAGAAGTGATAGGAAGACAAGTTAAACGAGTCCAACTAGATAACTCCACGAAGAATCATTATTATTTTTTCTCCTATAACATTTGCCGCAAGGGTCTGAGCTTCTTTTGTCTGTGCCCCCATGTGTGGTGTACATACTACGTTTGAAAGTGTTGTAAGTTTGTTGCCAACTGCAGGTTCCTTTTCAAATACATCCAATGCCGCACCTGCGAGATTTCCCTCTTTAAGTGCGTTATACAATGCGTCCTCATCAATGATTTCACCCCGTGATGTGTTAATGATATATGCGGTCTTTTTCATCATAGAAAGTCTTTTGGCATTAACTAGATGATGAGTATCATCAGTTAGTGGAACATGAAATGAAATGAAATCTGCACTTGAGATTAGTGTATCAATATCTGCTTTGATCAATCCCACATCACGTACAAAATCATCGGCAATTGGCATAACGTCAAAACCAATGATATTCATGTTCAATCCTCTTGCAAGTTTTGCAAGTCTTTTCCCTATGTTTCCTAGACCAACAATTCCAAGATATTTTCCAGATAATTCAATTCCCATGAGTTCTTTTTTGAGCCATTTGCCGTTTCGTATCTCTCGGTCTGCTCTTGGAATTTCTCTTGCCATAGAAAGCATTAATCCTAAAACAAGCTCTGCAACTGCATTCATTGCCCCCTCTACTGCATTTATGACTCGAATGTTTTTTGCCTTGGCTGCGTCAACATCAATATTATCAAGACCTACTCCTACACGTGCGATTATTTTACATTGAGTAGCACGATCGATCATTTCTTTGGTAATCTTTGTTCTACTTCGAACTACAATAATATCGAAACTAGAGATTTTTTCTTTAATCTGATCGGGTGTTATTTCTGGCTCATATGTAATTTTTAAACCATTTTTTTGTAAAATTTCATTTAGAATTGGAGCTACTTGATCACATATCAAAACAGATTGATTCATCGACATGAAAGGAGACCATTAAGTACAGAATATAATCATTGTGTGAATTGAAAAAACAAAAAGAGAAAAGATGGGGATTTACCCGCTAATGGATGTCGCAATTTCTGCAGCTCTTGCGTTAGTACATTCACAGTGAACTACTTGCTTTTGTGCGATAGAGTTCATACCTAATGGAGGTACTGCGTCAGATGGGTTCGGCATGTCACCTGGACCATATCCTAAATTGAATGGGTCACCTGCGACAAATAGCGTACCTGCACCTGTAAAGATTGCTGCATAGTCATGATTGACTGCAACATATGCACCTGGACTGTCAAAGATAAGATCAACGATCATATCCTGTGAACCACCCAATAACCAAGTCTGTGTTCCTTGAGCTTGAACATGATTTCCTTGTGTTACACGATCAAGTTGTTCTCCTACTATGTGGAAGAAGACTGGCATGTTTCCTTGGTTAACTACAAAGATTCTGTAGTGGACACCAAGATCAACAAAGAGTGGATGACCCTGATATTGGTTTAGGGAATCAGCATTCCAAGGTTGCACTGGGAAGACATTCTTGCTTGGATCACCCTTTATCAGCTTGTTAATATCTGCGTTGGGTGTGTAACCAAATGCCAATCCATTTACAACAGTTTGTGTTGTATTATGAAGGAACATTGCTACCTGATTGTAGTCTGCCATCTGCGTTCAAGTACAATTGATTGTACTGTAACAGAAATTCTTTTGCTGCAGCTTCATATCTATGATGTACGACTACAACTTTACCACCTTGGGTATCAGTCTTGTCTACTATCAATGGATTGTATCCATTCAATGGGTCAACGATTGTTACTCCGTACATGCCGGATAACACATGTTGATCCATTGAAGCTAGGTTGACTCCTTCACAGTGATACTTGAATGCACCAGGTGTCTCAGCAATGAATGCATAGGTAGCAGATTGACCAATTTTAACAGCTCCAAAGTTTGTTGCACTGAGTTGTGATGCGTGCTCATCTAAGGAGTGTGGTGTTGTTTCATTTGCTGGAACAGTAAGAGTTACTTTAATGATATCACCTTGGGTGACTCTTACAGTAGGTCCTGGAACTTGACCGTTAAAGGTCAATGCATAATATGTTCCGCCTCCCATGATTGGTAATTGTGCACTTTGTGCTGTTAGTGAAACATCAACTTCGTGACGTCCTTGTGCTACCAAACCAGCAATTTGATCTGTTGGTATCTGTGCAAATGCACTTGGCATTTGTAATTGGATACCTCCCATGTCATTGACTGCCTTTGTAGCGGCCTGTGGTGATACACTAGGCACGCTCTGACTAGATGCGGTCATCTGAGTCTGTGAATATGTGCTTGCGAACAATAATCCTGCTACTGCCACTACTGTGGCAATAGACATCATACTGTATCGTCTGTTCATCGTTTCGAATGTTTAAATCTAAATATATTAACTTATTGGGGATTTCTATCGCAAATTCATAGATTATTACAATTTCTTCTGTATAGTAGTTTAGAAATGCGAATGCATATTAGGAAAATTAATTTTAGTTTTGGCGTGAAGTTTAGAACAGATTCTGATTCTTTAGGAAAAGTAGAGATCCCAATTGATGCATATTATGGAGCTTTTACAGCGAGAGCCATCAAGCAATATCATGTAACAGGACAGAGATCTCATCCATATCTCATCATGGCATTTGTCATGATCAAAAGATCAGCTGCTGTTGCAAATATGAAAGTCAAGGTGCTAGATAAAAAACGAGGTAATGCAATAATCAATGCTTGTGATCAAGTCTTGTCAGGAAAACATCTTGATCAATTTGTCGTAGAGGCAATAAACTCTGGTGCAGGAACTGCGTTTAACATGAATACAAATGAAGTAATTGCGAACATTGCATTAGAAACAATTGGAAAAAAGAAAGGAAATTACGAAGTTATCCATCCAAATGATCATGTGAATATGTCCCAATCTAGTAACGATACTTTTCCAACAGCTATGCATGTTGCAATTTTGTTTGATGTAAATCAAGTCATTCCATCTCTTGATGAACTTGTAAAGACATTGATTAAAAAAGCAAAAGAATTTTCAACTTATCAAAAAATTGGAAGGACACATTTGATGGATGCACTTCCTGTAACTCTTGGAAGTGAATTTGCGGCATACGCTACTACAATTGCAAAAGCGCGCGATGCAATTTTTGATGCCAAAAAAGAATTAGAATATGTTGCATTAGGAGGAACAGCTGTAGGTTCAGGAGCAAACACTCCAAAGGGATACAGAGTTCTTGCAATAACAGAGACTTGGAAAAATATCAAAACTTTCACTCAAACCAGAACTAGATATGCAATTCGGACTTGAAAGTAGATTTGCAGTTGCCAAGATTTCATCCACTCTTAGAAATCTTGCACTGGAATTAGGACGAATCTCAAATGATATCAGATTAATGGCATCAGGGCCAGTTGCAGGTCTGTCTGAAATTGGAATTCCTGCAGTTCATGCAGGGTCTTCAATCATGCCAGGTAAGGTCAATCCATCACTAGCAGAATGCATGAATATGATATGCTTTGACATAATTGGAAAAGATTCAACGGTGGCACTTGCTGCGCAGGCAGGCCAGTTTGAACTCAATGTCATGTTACCAGTAATGTTAAAGTCAGTTCTAGACTCTATGGACATGCTAAGAAATTTTGTTCCAATATTTTCTAAGAATCTCATAGACGGATTGACCGCAAACAAGACAAAGCTTAGTCAATACATAGAAAACAGTCCAGTCATAGTGACGCTCCTAACTCCAAAGATAGGATATCAAGTATCTGCAGACCTCTTCAAAGAATCACTAAAGACAGGAAAAACTATCAGACAACTTGTTATCTCAAAGGGATTATTGACTGAGAAAGAAGTAAAGGCATTACTTGGATAAACAATGGCAAAGATCTGGGTAGAGGCATATGGCTGCTCTGCAAGTTTTGCAGATTCTGAAATGATATCAGGACTTATTGTAAATGGAGGACATACTCTTGCAGATAACGAAAAAAATTCTGATCTAAGTCTTATTGTTACTTGCTCTGTAAAAGATGTAACTGCACATAAAATGATTCACAGAATAAAGAGTTTAAGATCAAGACCACTTGTTGTTGCAGGCTGTCTTCCTAAAGCAGAACAAGTCACTGTAGAAAAATTTAGTCCAAAAGCAAGTTTACTTGGACCAAACTCTTTGGGAAAGACCGTGGATGTAATCAATTCCACACTAAAAGGAACAAGAAGAATAGAGATCACTGACACAGATGTTACCAAGGTTGGACTTCCAAAGATTAGACTAAATTCAGCCGTTGGAATAATAGAGATAGCAAGTGGGTGTATGAGTGAGTGTACATTTTGCCAAACAAAGCTAGCCAAAGGACATTTGCAAAGCTACAGACTAGGAGACATTGTAAGACAAGTAAGGCATGAGATAGAAGATGGATGCTCAGAAGTATGGCTAACTTCAACAGACAATGGATGCTATGGTTTGGACATAGGATCAAGCCTGCCTGAACTAGTACAGAGAGTATCTGAAATAGAGCACAATTTCATGGTTAGAGTTGGAATGATGAATCCAATGTACCTTCCACGTATAAAGGACAAACTTTTGGAAAGTTTTGCAAGCAACAAAATCTTCAAGTTTCTACACATGCCAATTCAGAGTGGTAGCGACAAAGTTCTAAAAGATATGAAAAGACTACACACTTCCAAGATATTTCGAGATGTAGATTACGCATTTAGGAACACATACGACAAGTTTACCATAGCTACAGATATCATAGTTGGCTTTCCTACTGAGACAGAGGGAGACTTTATCAAAACTGTTGATTTGATAAATGAAACTAGGCCAGATATTGTAAACCTTTCAAGATATAGTGCAAGGTCTGGCACCAAAGCGTCTCAAATGGAACAGATTGAGGTATCAGAAGTCAAACGTAGAAGCAAGATAGTCTTTGACCTTGCAAAAAAGATATCTCAAGAGAGGAATGAAGAATGGATTGGTTGGGAAGGACAAGTCTTGTTTGATGAGATATCAGACGGGATTACAAAGGGAAGAAATTTTGCATACAAGCAAGTGGTTACGGATAACAAAGTCAAACTTGGTGAGAAGATTAAGGTCAAGATAACAAAAGCTATGCCAAATGGCCTTCAAGGCATTTTAGTGAGGTAAATATTTTAGATCCGATTCTTGGATTAAAACTAAGCAACAAAGTTTTTTAATCAATTTTGTAAGCAAGAGGAGAGTCATGGAATTTCAGATGAAAGAACCAGTTTTAGTTGTAGGTTTAGGCGGCGCAGGATGTAAACTTGCTATTAATATCAAGGAAAAACTTGGCTATGACTGCCTTCTGGTAAGCCATGATGCAAGAGATCTAAATCATGATGCTTCAAAAATACTGATTAACACAAGTCCAGTCCTAAATCCATCGGCATATCTCATCAGAGGTGTCTCATTTGGTGCAAGAGGTTCCATTGAGGACAAAATAAATGGATATTCTACTATAATGATTATTGCCAATTTAGCAGGAAAATCAGGTGCGGCTCTGGCTCCAGTAGTATCTCAGATTGGCAAAGAGTTAGGAAAAAGCATACTTTCGTTTGGAATCATGCCATTCAAGTTTGAAAAAGACAGAATATTCTTCTCAGGAGTTTCCCTAAAGAGACTAAAGGTAAATTCTGATTGCACTGTAATAATAGACAATGATGCATTACTTGAGAGCAATCCAGACCTTACTCCAGATGCGTGCAATGTCATAACAAATTCTGCTCTAACACATGTAATAGCCACTCTAAAGAATTCATCATTACCACTTCAGACAAGCATCCTTTCAACCAGTAAAGATATTTCAGATGTAGAAACATCTCTTAGAGATTCAATCAAGATGTTATACCAAGATGTGTCAGCAAATAGTATCAAGAATACTCTAATGTACGTAGTAGGCGGAAACAAGGTTCCAATTGGAGTTCTAAATTCAATGGTAAACACAATAAGCGGAATTTTTGGAAATGACAGTACTAGAGTTAGCATGTCAGTCACTGCGGGTGAAAATTCCAAAGTTGTTCTACTTACTTCAATTGAAGGAGAAACACGTTTTGATAGATATGATCCACTGGGTTTCATACCAAAAGAAAATGTTCTTGATTGGGATGAGCCAGATGCAAGTGTAAAGATTGATCTTGACTTGGATCAAATAGAATAGATTTAAAATTATTTTTAATTTATTACAAACAGAATAAAGATTTTTAGAAGTTTATTCTTTCTTTGATTTCTTTTCTGGCTTAGATTCAGTAGTTTTCTTTTCTTCAGATTTCTTTGGAGCCTCCACTGCTTCAGTCTCGTCTTTCTTTGGTTTCTCTTCTACTTTCTTTTCTTCTACTTTCTTTTCTTCTACTTTCTTTTCTTCTACTTTCTTTTCTTCTACTTTCTTTTCTTCTACTTTCTTTGGAGCCTCCACTGCTTTGGTCTCGTCTTTCTTTGGTTTCTCTTCTACCTTCTTTTCTTCTTTCTTTGGCTTGCCTTTAGATTTCTTATCTCCCTTCTCTGACTTGCCTTTAGATTTCTTATCTCCCTTCTTCGATGTCTCTTCTACTGTCTTTTCTTCTTGATACTTTGAAACTATAACATTACCATCATCTTTTGTAATCTTGACTCTAATCTTTCTTGGCGGATGTCTAATACCACGTGCCCAAACCAAATGGCTTACTTCTTCTTCAATTTTGATGTTTTCAGATTTCATATGTTTTGTTGCAAATTCACGTATCATGTTGATTGCTCTCTTCGCTCTCTGGTTATTTGGAGACAAGAGTACTTTTCCAAGATTAATAGTGTAAATTCTTTCTAATGATTCAGTAGACAACTATCCCACACTCACATCAGTTCTGCGCCATTGTCTCTTCTTAGGATTGGTTCTTACTCTTCGCTTTGTCCTAACTATAATCCAAGCTGGTACAGATGAATTTTGTTTTACTTTCTTCATCAATCTGTTCTTTCTTGGAGTTGACTTACGGGCAGCCATAAAAATTTGACATTTCAACCTCTTTTTAAATGAATCTCAGAAATATCAGGTAAACTATGACGATATCTTGACAAGTATCTGTTTTAGCATTCTTGCTGATGCTCCCCATATCAAATGATCTTGGAATCTGAAAGTATGCATTTCTAGGATAGATTTGTGTGATGGATCTTTGTCATCGTCAATTGTGTGAAGAAGTGAAAATAAAGGCATTCTCAAGACTGATGCAATTTCAGAATTTGGAGTAATCGAGGGTAATTCATCAAGCATTACAATAAACGGAGTTATTGTAAAACCAGAATTCAGAGTTGTTACGGGGTTTAGTTGACCAACTACCATAGACCTAGAAATTTTCACACCCAATTCTTCCTTTGTTTCTCTAATTGCAGTTCCCAGAAGATCTTCATCTTCCTGCTCCCACATGCCTCCAGGAAATGAAATTTCGCCAGCATGATGGTTCATTGTTGTAGGCCTTTCAGTCATCAACAACATAGGTTCATTTCCAAATATGATTATCATAACTGCCGCAATCTTACTTTTAGAATCACCTTGCACCTCTGGCATTATGGAATTTGTCAATATCTGTTTTAGATTTTCAACGTCCAACATTTTATGAATGTCAGAATTCATTATTGTCTGTTATGTTTACATGTAATAATAAAACTAGAGAACAAAATATTCTGCTTCTGGATGATGTACTACTATAGCAGCCGTGGATTGTTCTGGGATTATTTGCCCTGCGTCTGTCAGGGTCATGCCAGATTTTTGTGGTTCTAGTAATTTCCATACAATATGATGTTGTGATACATCAGGGCAGCTTGGATAACCCCAGCTGTATCTAAGACCTCTTTTATCTCCAATTTTTAGTTCTTCTCGTATTTTATGATTAATCCATTCAGCCATTGCTTCTGCCGTTTCTACGGCCATACCATGCAAGTAATAGGCATCGGTGTACCTATCTTCCTGATTCCATTTGTCTATCATGTCAGATGTTTTAGTACCTACAGTAACTGCCTGAAATGCAACTACGTCATCTTTGCCAAAATAATCAGTAAGACAAAGATGCTTAGATTTGGAAGAGCGTGGAAAATCAAACACTAATTTTTCTCCGTTTGGATGTTCTACAGATAATTTACCATCTTCGTTATGACATCTAAAGTATCCATATACAGCTCTTGGCTCAAACAGTTTTTCATTGAGTATTCTCTTTTTCCATTCTTCAAATAACACATCATGTTCTTCTTCAGATTCTTTGGCAGATTGTCCTCTAACTCCCCAGGACAATACAAATAGAGATTTTTTGTTGAGATATTTCCAAACCTCATTCAAGTCGATATCTTTTGGTTCTAGTCTAATTGGAGTGTTAAACTGGGATGGAATTGGAGATGTTACAGGAACTATCCCGCTGTGTGCAAATTCTGATACTTCTTGCTTTTCAAAGACGGGCTCTTTCCACTTTACAATTTTCTCTTGCCACTCTTGTACAAATTTTTGTTTTTCAGATGAGACGAGTTTGTCCATCATTTTCAATCCATCAAACATGGTCTTGCAATAAAAGACACCGGGTGTATAGATTCCACCTTCCTTTGCCACCCTATTGATGTAATTAGTGTTAATTGCAGCACCGCCACAAAGTACAGGAATATTCATGTTATTCTTTCTTGCATGTTCTACAAAATATTGCATTTGTTTTGATGTTGATACCAAGAGTGCAGAAAGTCCAATAGCATCAGCATTTACCTCTTCTATTTTTTCCAAGAACTTTTGCAGTGGAACTTGTTTTCCTAGATCATATACAGTATACCCATTATTTTCAAATATGGTTTTTACAAGATTCTTTCCAATATCGTGCACATCACCATAAACTGTTCCAAGAACTAGTTTTCCTTTGCTTGAACCTTCTTCTTTTAAGAGATATTTTTCAAGTTCTACAACAGATGCCTTCATGCATTCGGCAGATTTTAGTACAAATGGAAGGATCAATTCCCCAGAGCCAAACTTGTCTCCAACCTCCTTCATTGCAGGCAGAAGATCTTCGTTTAATGTCAAAATAGCAGCCGAATGAGTCACATCTTTTGGAGCATCAATTACCATCCTGCCATCTTTTTCTACCAGATCAAATTTTACAGAAATTTTTTCAGATATTGCACTTACTACATCATTTTCTATTCCATCCTTTAGTCTATTTATTATTCTAAAATTTGATCTCTTCCCTGCAGGCCATGAAGGATCCACATCCACTTTTTTAGATGCTGCCTGAGTTGTGCCTTTTGAATTTTCAAAGTATGCAATAAAGTCAGCAAGTGCATTTGGATGTTTATTAAATATTAGATCCTCAGAAAGTTTTTTTTCTGTTTCATCGATTTCGGTATAAGGTATAACATCCTTAGGATTGATTATGACTGTATCTAATCCATTTTTTACAGCATGATACAAAAATACCGCATTAAGGATTTTTCTTGCACGTGCTGCTAAACCAAAACTAACATTACTTAGCCCAAGAGTTGTAAAAGAATTTGGAAATTTTTGTTTTACAAGACGAATTCCTTCCAGCGTATTCTTTCCTGCGTCTAGAAATTCAGTCTCTCCGGTAGCCAATGTAAATGTCAATACATCAAAAATGAAATGCTCTTCAGTTAGTCCATATTTTTTTCCGGTCTCAACCAACAATTCTGCAGTCTCTAGTTTTTCTTGAGGAGTTTTTGCCATTCCTTTTGGTCCGATACACATGGCAACAGCTGGAACGCCATACTTTACCATCAAGGGAGCAAGCAAATGAAACCTACTTCCATCACCTTCTAGATTTATCGAGTTTATGATGGGTTTTCCTGGAATTTGTTCAAGTGCAGTTGCAATTACTTTGGGTTCTGTAGAATCAATAACTAATGGCGCATCAATTTCTAGGCTGAGTAATTTTACAAGTTTTTTCATAAATTCAAGTTCGTCTGAGCGTTCAGTTGTTGCGACACAGACATCAAGACAATGTGCCCCGTCATCTACCTGGTCTCTTGCAAGTTTCACCAGTTCCTCAAAATTATCATTTAAAACACATTCCTTTGCCTTTTTGGAACCTTGGGCGTTTAGCCTTTCCCCAATTATCAGCGGCGCCGGATTCTGTCTAAGATCTACTGCTTTTAATGCAGAACTAATTCTAGGAGTTTTCAACAATATTGTTCTCAATCACTTTTTCTAAATACCTAGCGGTTATTTTCTGTCGCCTTTTCGTCAATTACTTTACGTAAAAGAGAGATGTGGTCCACATTTGTTCCACAACATCCTCCAATTATTCTCACATTTGGATATTGTGATAAAAAATCCTTCATCACTTTGGCCATCTCAGGTGGTGCCATTTTGTATACTGCCCTTCCCCCCTGGTTTTCTGGCATTCCAGCATTTGGTACGACAAGTAGTGGCAATTCATTTTGCTCATTAAGCCATTGTATACTAGGAATCATTTCATTGGGCCCAGTGGAACAGTTTAGTCCAAAAGCATCAATTCCCATCTCAGAGATTGTAGTATATGCCGCTTGTATGTTTGTGCCAAGAAGCATCTTTCCATATTTATCTAATGTGACATTTGCGATAATTGGAATTTTCTTGCCAGTTTTTTTAAATGCGTTATGACAGGCCTCAATTACAAGTTTTACTTCTAAAATATCCTGACTTGTTTCAATTAAAAGTGCGTCAACTCCTCCAAGCAATAGACCCTCAGCTTGGATTTCAAATGCTTCTCTAATATCATCAAGTTTTATCTGTCCAAGGGATGGATTGTTTGAGCTTGGAAGAAAACCAGTCGGGCCCATTGAACCAATGACATACAGTGGCTTGTCTGCGAATTCTTTAGTAACTTCAACTGCAAGCTCTGCAATTTTTTTGTTATATTCCAGGGTTTGGTCACCATAACCATATTCTTTTAGCTTTAACTTGTTTGAACCAAATGTATTAGTCTCAATACAATCTGCTCCTGCACGCAAATACGATCTATGTATATTCTTAATCCATTCAGGGTGTGTAAAGGATAATCCATCATTGAACCCTTCTTTGCCATCAGGAAAGTCTTCTGGTCGGGGATTTAGTTTCTGAATCTCTGTTCCCATTGCACCATCAAAAAGTATAACTTTTTGTTTCATCAATTGATCTAAAGGAATTTTTCCAGTCAAGTACAACTCAGATGTGGTATCAACGATTTAATTCTGTTTTGTTTTGTGGCAATGCGATTATCTTCAAAGGTTATAATCAAGTAGTCAGGACAGTCAATTATGACCGTAATTTATGAGATCAACCCTCCAAAGGTTATTCAGGATACCATATTATCTCATGATCAGTTATCTGAATCAGTTGAAAAACTAAAGGAGCGAGCTGGAAAAATTGGTCAAGCATGTGATGGAATTCATCTGACTGACTCAGTACTTGGAATTCCGCGTGTCTCACCTATTACTGCGGGATTTTTCATAAGAAATTCTAACAACAAAATAAGAATAACTGCAAGCATTCGGGTAAGGGATAGAAATCTTACGTCGATAACACAAACCATATGTGATGCTATTTTACTAAATTTGAATGGAGTTCTAGTCCTCAAAGGCGATTCACCTCCTGCAGGTCCAACAGATTCTGGACTTGTTCCAAGTGACGTTGTAAAACAATTCAATGAACAAGGTTTTGGAAAAAGAATTGACATGTATTTATCCATTTCAAGTAATCCCGATTTTGAAAAGATGCATAAAAAAATAGAGGCCCAGCCAAAAGGGTTTGTGACTCAGGTCATAAATTCCATAGACCAGGTGACAAGAATGGTAGACAAGTTAAAACCACAAGGATTTAGGATAATTCCCTGTGTGCTGGTATCATCGGAGAAGAATCTCAGATCAGCTCAAATGCTAAAGCTAGACTGGTCAGAATATAGTAAAGACTTGGCAGGATTTGTAAAACAGGTAGACAAGATTGCAGGAAATGTATTGATAAGTTCTCCAAATGACTTTGCTGGTGCACTAGATCTTTTACACAGATTAAAATAATTTAGATAGCAGATATAACAAAGATGGAAATCAATACCTAGATTAAAATTAAAGATTAGCATTCAAGAGAGCGTCATAACATGAGATTACTTGTTGCAATATCCATATGTATAGCATTGATTGGCTTTGGAATAATTTCCTCTCATCCGGCTTCAGCAAATGTATGGATTCCAGATAATGAATTTCTAGGATACTATGATTCCAATGGTACGTATACAGTTGTAGGAGCAGTAAAAAATACAGAAAATACGCCAGTAATTCCTTCCATCACAATCAATGTTAAAGATGGAGACAATGAAATCTCAGATAACTATACCCTTTCAATTATAAATTCACAAACAGACATTCCATTTAAGATCAAAATACCTGAAGTAGGGGACAAGAATGCAACTCTTGAGACCCCCCAAGTCAGTTTTGTCACATCGAGTCATAATGCTTTAGACATCGATGTAATCTATGGTAGGACTTTGATCAAACACCCAGATGGCCATACTTCTGGATTTATCTTAAATAATGACACTTCTCCTGCGTATGGAGTACGAGTTTATGCCGTAATCTATGGTAAGGATGGAAAGATACTAGATACTGGTAAAAGTATTGAGACAATTGAAAGAATGGATCCAGGACAAAAAATTGCATTTTCAATGTACCCTGATCCTCAATTTACCTCAAACGTAAGCTACTATAGCCTGTTTTGTGGTTGGTGGAGATGGCTCACAAACCGAATGGGTTGAAAGAAACGGTAATAAATTCTATTTTAGTTTTATAACTTCGGGAGCAGTGGCATATCCAAAATATGACGATCTTACACAGACCCTAAGTTTAACAGTACGTCAGCCCTTCCCTGAAAAAGGATTTGTGAATTTTATGTTTACTCAAGAAACAGGGGATGAGAAATTTACAGTAAAAGTAAATGGCAATCCAATAGAATTCCTTCAGAGTAAAGATCCTCAAGGTAGTTGGCATGTATCTTTTAATGTTCCACAAAGATCAGTGTCTAATGTAGAAATTTCTGGCTTTGGAGCAATTAGTAGTATTCCAGAATTTCCAGGAAACAACAGTAAAAATTATCTTTTAATAGCAATACCAATCGCAGCAGACTGCAGTAAGTATCATAATCTGGAAAAAGAAGAAATAAAAAATTATTTAAGTAATCCCCAACGTGCCAAGATTTTAGATTCGAGTTTTTTGAATACAAAACCATCAACTAGAATTCCGATTATCATTATAATAATAAGAATGCCAGTAACCTGAGAGATGTCACTATTATGTTTACCAAAATTTAGTAAAAATCCAAGTCCAGCAATAGAAAATATGATTTCTGCTGCGATTACACCCCTCCAAGCATATGCCCATCCTTGTTTGAAACCAGAGATTAAGTAAGGAAGTGCAGCTGGAATCATCACGTTGGTAATTAGTTGCAAGCCACTTGCCCCCATGTTTCTCCCTGCTGCAATGTAGGTTGGAGGAATGTTCTTTATTCCAGAATGAGTATTAATCGAGATTGCAAATAGAGCACCTGCCACCACGACAAAAATGGTGCCAGCATCAGTAGGGCCAAACCACAAAAGTGCAAGAGGCACCCATGCTACAGAAGGAATGGATTGTAAACCTAGTAAAAGAGAGCCTATTGTCTGATTAACTACCTCCATTTTTGCCATAAAGATTCCCAAGATCAAACCGCCCACAATTGCTATAATCAAACCAACAACTAGTCTCCACATACTAGTTCCAATCGCATACAACAAACTACCATTTGCAGTCTCCTGGATTAATAATTGCGCTACTTGCAATGGAGATGGAAGAGCTTGTGAAGGTATAACATGAGTCATAAATATGACTTGCCAGACTGCAACAAGTCCCATATAAAATAAAACTTGTTTATAGAAAAGTTTTGGTCTCATTTGAAATCATCCTTTGAGCGAGCCATTACTTCTGATTTTAATTCCTGAAGAATTTCATGATAATATTTTTGAAGATTTACGTCTTCTGTAAGTCTTGGTCGCCTGTAATCAATTATTACTTCCTTTTTGATTGTTGATGGTCTATTTTTGAAGATCTCAACTTTATTTCCAAGTATTACAGATTCTGAAATATTATGTGTCACAAATATGATGGTCTTTTTTGTTCTTTCCCAGATCAGTTGTAATTCAACTAATAACAAATCTCTTGTTTGAGAATCAAGTGCAGCAAAAGGCTCGTCCATTAAAAGAATTTCAGGATCCATTGCAAGAGCTCTTGCTATTGCAACTCTTTGTTTCATTCCAGTTGAAAGTTGATACGTGTACGAGTCTGCAAATTTTGTAAGCTGCATCATATCCAAATATCTCTGAGATATCTCTCGACGTTCATCTTTAGGAATCCCTGCCATCTTTAATCCAAATTCAACATTGTCAATTACTTTGAGCCAAGGAAAAAGTGCACCTTCTTGAAAAACCATAGTTCTGTCAGGGCCGGGAGTAGAGATTGGTTTTCCATTTAGAAGTATTTCTCCAGAGTCTGGTGTTTCAAGTCCAGCTATAATATTTAGAAAAGTAGATTTTCCACATCCAGACGGTCCAACTATACATACAAAGTCACCTTCCTCGACATTTAGATTAATTCCATTCAAAGCAGCAACAGAATTTCCATTATGATCAAAGTGTTTTACAATATTTTTTGCTTGAAGTTTAGTCATTTTTTATAATCCCCTTTGATAATATTACAAATAGTAGTTACCATGACACCCGCACAGGGTATGAATTTCATATAACGCTGTTATAATATATTGGTTAAATAGTGATCGAATTTTAGCTTGGACTAATTTGCTTTACGAAATAAATTGAAAATTAATTTTGTGTTGTGCAGAAAATAAAATCGATCAACAGTATGATCATAAAAGATAAATGCTAAAATCTGATCACACAAAACCTCGATGAAAGGAAAAGCAGTTCTAGCTTTCTCTGGCGGACTTGATACTTCGGTTGTCATAAAATATCTCCAAGAAAAACACAATCTAGATGTTGTAACAGTTACTGTCGATGTAGGTCAGGAAGACAATCTTACAAAGATTTCAGCCAAAGCAAAAAGTCTAGGAGTACTAAATCATTACAATATTGATGCACGTCAAGAATTTATAGATAATTTCATTTTTCCATCAATTAAAGCAAACGCACTTTACCAAAAGAAATACTGCCTTGCAACTGCTCTTGCACGACCATTAATTGCACAAAAAGTAGTAGAAGTTGCAAAAAAAGAAAATGCAACAGCATTAGCTCATGGTTGCACAGGTAAAGGAAATGATCAAGTAAGATTTGATGTTACATATCGTTCCGGTTCCAATCTGCCTATAATTGCACCAATACGCGATCTGAATCTAACACGTGATGTAGAGCTAAAGTATGCACAAAAACACAAGATTCCAATTGACACAGCTGCTAAAAGATTCAGTATTGATCAAAACTTGTGGGGAAGAGCTTATCGAAGGTGGAGAGATGGAAGATGCATTCTCTGAACCTCCAGATGATGCGTTCATCTGGGTCAAGACAAAGAATCTACCAGACAAACCGCAATACTTGGAAATAAAATTTGAAAATGGAATACCTGTTGCAGCGGATGGAAAACGCATGAAATCTATTGAATTAATAAAATACATCAACAAAAAAGCAGGTGCAAATGGAGTAGGAATTGTAGACCACATTGAAGACAGAGTAGTAGGAATAAAATCAAGAGAAGTCTATGAGACACCAGGTGCCTCATGTATAATTGAGGCACACACTGATCTTGAAAAAATGGTTCTAACTAAACATGAATTAAAATTCAAAGCAATGGTTGATGCAGAATGGGCATGGTTAGTATATTCCGGATTGTGGCAAGATCCATTGAAAACGGATTTAGATATGTTTATCAATGCTACTCAGAAGAGGGTTAGCGGAACTGTCAGACTCAAAATGTTCAAAGGAAGTCTCAGAGTTGTTGGAAGAAAATCAGAATATTCGTTGTATAGTCATGACTTGGCAACATATGGAGCCGGATCTACTTTTGACCAAACTCTCGGAAAAGGATTCGTTGAGCTATGGGGACTACAATCAACAGAAGCTAATAAATTACTAAAAAAGAGGTGAAATGATCAAATATGAATTGTCCAGAATGTGATGCAACAATAAAAATTCCAGACGACGCAAGTGTTGGAGAGATAGTCTCTTGTCCTGATTGTGGGGCAGATTTTGAGATTGCTTCCAAAAATGGCGCCGTATGTGAATTAAAGCATGCAGAAAAAGTAGGCGAAGATTGGGGAGAGTAAATGCCCAAAGTTCGAATCGTGTTTGATAGAGTAAGACTAGAGGAGAAAATGCTCGAGCAAAAAGCAATTGAGCTTGGACACGATACGAAGATGATTGATGCAAAAACTACCCAGTTTACCACCGAAAGTAAAAAAAACGATTACGATTTTGGAGACGTCGTTTTAGAAAGATGTGTCAGTTACTTTCGCGGCCTTCATTTTACAGCAGCTCTTGAATTTTTAGACATTCCAGTACTAAACAGAACTGAGGTTGCAAACAATTGTGGAAACAAGATGATAACCTCACTTCTCTTAAAGAAACACAATGTACCAACTCCAAAAACATACTTTTCATTCTCATCCGAAGCAGCAGTAGATACCTTAGAAAAGCAAGGATATCCACTTGTGATAAAACCAATCATAGGTAGCTGGGGAAGAGGTGTAGTACCTCTAAGAGATAGAGAGACTGCAGATGCAATAATCGAAGTCCGAGAACTAAATGATGGTGCATTAGACAGAATTTACTATTTGCAAGAGATGGTAAGTCGTCCACCAAGAGATATCCGGGCTATAACAGTAGGAGATCAGTTGATTGCTGCAATGTATAGAACTTCTACGGGCGGTGGCTTTAAGACAAACATTGCTCTAGGAGCAGAACCAATTGCATGCGATATAACAAAGGATCTGGAGGATATTTGTATAAAGGCATCAAAGGCTGTTGGAGGCGGAATTTTAGGTATTGATGTCATGGAAGACGAAAAACGTGGATTTGTAGTTCATGAAGTAAATAACACAGTAGAATTCAAAGGAATGGCAAAAGTTGCCAAAAAAAACATCCCAAAAGAGATGATTGACTATGCCATTAGCTATGCCAAACGATAATCGCAACAGTTAAAAAAAATTTTAGAGTTTAAATTATACTATGTTATGGTAGGAAAGTATCTATGAAAGTAGGTGTAGTCGGAGCATCAGGATACGTGGGAGGAGAAATTCTCAGATTGCTTGTAAGCCATCCGCATGCAGAAATTGCAATGGTGACTTCACGGCAATATGCTGGAGAATACATTTCAAGAATTCAACCAGCTTTGAAAGGATTTACTGATCTTACATTTTCAGAACTTGATTATGATAAATTAACAGACAAGTGTGATCTAGTATTTACTGCAGTGCCACATGGAACTGCCGTCGATATAGTAAAGGCACTATACGACAGAGGAATGAAGGTTATTGATTTGAGTGCAGATTACAGATTACACAATCCTGCTGATTATGATAAATGGTATGGTTGGCAACATCCACATCCAGAATTATTATCAAAGTCAGTCTTTGGAGTTCCAGAACTTCACAGAGAAGAGATCAAAAAATCTCAGATTGTATCATGCCCTGGCTGTATGGCAGTAACATCAATACTTGGACTATATCCTTTAATCAAAAAGAATCTCATCGATACAGAACACATCATAGTTGATTCAAAGATTGGTTCTTCAGGCGCAGGTGCTGGAACTCTTTCAGGGACACATCATGCAATGAGGTCAGGTGTAATTAGACCATACAAGCCAGCAAAGCATAGACACACTGGAGAGATTGAACAAGAATTATCTCAAGCAGCTGGAAGTAAAATTAAAGTATCAATGAGTCCTCATGCAGTAGACATTGTAAGAGGAATTTTATGTACAAATCATGTGTTTCTCAAACAGCCATTAAGTGAGATGGACTTGTGGAAGATATATCGTGAACAATATCAAAACGAGCGATTCGTAAGACTAATTCGTGATAAGAAAGGATTTTACAAATTCCCAGATCCAAAGTTTGTAGTAGGTTCTAACTTCTGCGATGTAGGATTTGATATTGACGAAGATAATAACAGAGTTGTAGTTCTCTCAGCATCAGACAACCTTATGAAAGGCGCCGCAGGTTCTGCCATTCAAAACATGAATGTCATGGCAGGATTCAACGAGTCGGAAGGAATCGCCCAGACTCCGCTAACTCCTGTGTAAAAAAATGATTACAATAAAAATAGGAGGAAGTGTAGTAGATGGTCTTCATCCTACCACCATAACAGACTTGAAAAGAGTTTCAGAAAAAGAGAAATTGATTTTGGTACATGGCGGAGGAAAAGAAGTAACAAAAATTTCTGAAGCATTAGGAAAAGAGCAAAAATTCATCATATCTCCAGGCGGAATCAAAAGTAGGTTTACAGACAAAGAGACTGCTGAGATATTTACAATGGTCATGTCTGGAAAGATAAACAAAATGATAGTTATGATGCTGCAAAAACATGGAATTAATGCAGTTGGCCTTTCTGGAGTAGATGGAAAGATAATCCAAGCAGAACGAAAAAAGAAACTTATTGTAATGAATGAAAAAGGTCGCAAGATGGTAATAGATGGAGGATATACAGGAAAGATACAGGACATCAATGCAGAATTGATCCGCTCAATTTTAGACCAAGGATATGTTCCAGTCATATCACCAATAGCAATTAGCGAAGAGTGTGATTTTCTCAATGTTGACGGAGACAGGGCTGCTGCATACATAGCAGGCAAGATGCAATCAGATAAGATATTATTTCTTACAAATGTAGACGGATTACTAATGGATGAGAAGCTGGTCGAAAAATTAACTTTATCCGAGGCAAAGGAGATCTTGCCAAAGATTGGATTTGGAATGGAAAAAAAGATACTTGCAGCAACAGAGGCATTAGAGATGGGAGTCAAGGAGGCATTAATTGCAAATGGTAAAAAGGAAAACCCAATATCAGCAGCAATATCCCATGACAAATGTACGGTGATATCAAAATGACTGAAGATCAATTCATGGGAAATATTTACCAGAGATTTCCTGTAACAATAGAACGTGGATTAGGAGCTCATGTATGGGATATAGATGGAAAAGAGTACATCGATTGCATGGGAGGATACGGTGTTGCACTAGTTGGCCACTGTAATCCCAGAGTAGTAAAAGCAATCAAGGCTCAACTTGACAAAATTATCACAGTACATAGCTCACTATACAACAAGACAAGAGAAGAATTTCTTGAAAAACTGATAAAAATTTCTCCAAAGAATCTTAGTCAAGTCTATCTAAATAACAGCGGAGCAGAAGCAGTAGAAGCTGCAATCAAGTTTGCGCGCAAGTTCACAGGAAAAAAGAAAATGGTTGCAATGAACGGATCATATCATGGAAAATCTCTAGGTGCACTATCAGTTACATTTAATCAAAAATATCGTAAAGCCTTTGAGCCGCTTGTTGATACGGTACAATTTTCATCATTTGGTGATATCGAAGCATTACGAAGTACCGTTGATTCAGACACTGCAATGGTGATCATGGAGCCAATTCAGGGTGAAAGTGGAATCAATGTAGCACCAGATGGATTTTTACAAGAAGTCAGAAAATTATGTGACGAAAAGGGAATTGTTCTAGTATTTGATGAGATTCAAGCAGGCCTTGGAAGAACTGGAAAAATGTGGGCAAGTCAGCACTGGAATACCGTACCAGACATCATGTGTCTTGCAAAAGGAATTGCAGGTGGTGTTCCTATGGGTGCAACTCTGGTAAGACCAGACATCTTGGCTACAATTAGCAAAGGAGAACAATCATCAACATTTGGAGGTAACCCGTTATCATGTGCAGCAGGAATTGGAGCAATTGATGCCCTAACAGAAGACAATCTAGTTGAAAATGCAGAAAAAAATGGCAAGTTATTCAGAGATGGGCTAGAAAGACTAAAAGAAAAACACAGGATAATCCGAGAAGTAAGAGGTAAGGGTTTGATGATTGGTGTTGAGATGAAGTTTGAAGTAAAGGACATACTATTTGATGGAATTGCAAATAATCTATTATTACTCTATTCTGGAAAAAACATACTACGATTATTGCCTCCTCTAGTGATATCCGAGTCGGACATAAACAAGGCTTTAGAAACTTTAGATATGATAATAACAAAGGAGGAGCAGAGAAGAAATGTCTAGAGACAAGACAGATGAAACAATAATTGAGATGCTAAAAAAAGATTCTAGACAGTCCTTTGTAGAGATTGGTGAAAAACTAGGACTATCAGAATCGGCAGTAAGAAGAAGAGTTAAAAATTTAACAGACGGTGGAACAATTAAGAAATTTACAATTGAGACAGGGGATGCAAATTCTACTAGCGCGATTATTTTAATCTCAGTTGATTCATCAACTGATACATCCAAAGTATCTGCAAAACTTTCCAAACTACATGGAGTGCATACAGTGTTTGAGATAACAGGTCAGTACGACATTGCTACTATAATCAGAGCACCGACAATAACTGACATCAACGTATGCATAGACGAATTACGAAAGGTTCCTGGCGTATTTGATACAAATACTGTCATAATATTGCGTACGGTCATATAAAACGAATTTCGTCACAGAGTTTCGAAAATCGCCTAAAATCGTTCCAAAAACAACAAAACTAGACGAATTCTGTACGAATATGTTTATATTTGTAAAACTCAAAGAAAAATGAGATGGACGCTGCAAACTATCATGCATACAAGTATAACGAGATGGGTGTCAAGCCAAAAAAAATCAGGATACTTGACAGCACTCTAAGAGAAGGAGAACAGCATCCCGGAGTTACTTTTTCAAACAAGCAAAGAATTCAAATTGCATGGATGCTTGATTATTTTGGAGTTGATCAAATTGAAATTTCACCTGTTGTATCACCTGATCACAAGGAAGCAACAAAGACAATCATCAAACAAGGATTAAAGGCAGACATTGTTGCACATGTTCGTGCATTAAAAGAAGATGTCGATGTTGCAATTGATTGCGATGCAACATGGATGGCAACTTATCTTGGCATCTCTGAGATCCACATGAAAGACAAGCTGAAGAATTACAAGAGAAGAGGCATTACGAAGATCAGTTGAAACGGTAGAATACGCCAAAGCACATGGCCTAAAGATGAGATTTACTGTGGAAGATGGTTCTAGAGCAGACCCAGAATTTCTAATGCAAGTGTGTAAAGCAATATCAGAAGCAGGTGTTGATAGAATAAGTTTGCCAGATACCGTTGGAATAATGAGACCAAATGGAATGTATAATTTTGTAAAATCAATTCGTGATGAAATAGATACTCCACTTGATGTGCACTGCCACAATGATATTGGACTTGCATTAGCTAATGCATTAGCCGGATGTGATGGTGGTGCGGATCAGATTCATACAACAATTGATGGAATTGGAGAAAGAACTGGAATACCAGCACTTGCAGAGACTGCTGTTGCTTTGACATACCTATACAATTCTCCAAATAACTTTAGACTAGACATGCTCATGGATCTCTCAAGACTCATTGAACAATATACCACAATAGTTCCATACGATTCAAAACCGATTGTAGGTCCAACTGCGTATAAACACAAGGCAGGAACACACTTGGCAGCAATTTTGAGAAATCCAGCAGCATATGAGCCAATTGAGCCAAAAGTTGTAGGAAACAGAAGAAGAATAGTATTTGGAGAACTTGCAGGAAAGAATGGTGCTGCATATCTCATGTCATTGTTAGGCCTTGAACAAAACGAAGATCATGCAAAATTAGTAGCCGCAGGTCTGAAGAATCTAAGAATGGGAGACCTTCTAGAGATACCCCTTGATGATAGACTCGAACAAAAGATAATTAATGTCAAAGAACTGAAGGAGAAAACAGGAAAATAATATGAAATGTCTAGAATGTGATGCAAACATCAACCCTCCAAAGGATTCCATGGAAGGAGAGATAGTAACTTGCCCAGACTGTGGTGCAAGTTTTGAACTTGTCAAAGGTTCCGCCGGCCTAGATCTAAAACCAGCACAAACTGTTGGTGAGGACTGGGGCCAGTGAGCTCAGGTTTATCGATTCTCTACGACACCATCCGGTGGGAAGAAAAAGCACTCTTTGATGCCGCAAAAGAAAAAGGCATCGACGCAAAGATGGTAGACTGTAAGAATCTGTCCATTAGTTTAGATAAAAGTCCAGAAGACTATGGAACTGTAATACAAAGATGTGTTAGTCTACTATCGTAGTCTTCATTCTACTGCAGCTCTTGAAGGAAAAGGAGTCAATGTAATTAATTCTTTGAACACCAGCATATTTGCAGGAAACAAATTATTTACTCATATGCTTTTACTAAAAAAAGGAATACCCACACCATTTAGTGCAGTAGCATTTTCACAAGAAGCTGCATTAGAACTTTTAGACAAGAAAGGATATCCAATGGTCATAAAACCAACTGTTGGTAGCTGGGGAAGAATGATTGCAATGCTAAAAGATAGAGAATCTGCCGAGGCAATTATAGAAAGCAGGGAGACAATGTATCCAATTTATCAGGTATATTATTTGGAAGAATTTGTAAACAGACCTCCTCGAGACATAAGAGCTATAGTTGTAGGAGACAGGGTTGTTGCTGCAATTTACAGATATTCTGGAGAAGCCCAGTGGAAGACAAACATGGCACTTGGGGGCAGGGCAGAAGAGCTAAAAGTTACAAAAGAACTAGAAGATATTTGCATCAAGGCAAAAGAGGCAGTTTATGGTCAGATTGTAGGAGTGGATCTTATGGAAAGTAAGGAAAATGGACTTGTTGTTCATGAAGTTAACAATACAACGGAATACAAAAATACTGTCAGAGTTACTGGCGTAAATATACCAGCAATGATGATTGATTACGCAATGCAGTTGAGAAGATAGAAATTGGACTCTTCGATTATAAACACACCAAGATATGCAGTAAAGACACTAGAGAAGGCTCTAAGGCTCTATACTCCATCTCTTTCAGAAAAACCACTTGCAGAGTTTTTAGCAGACAAGTGTGATGATTTTGGGTTTGAGGATGTTCGTATAGACGATGTAGGAAATCTAATTGCTACAAAAGGTTCTGGGTATCCAAGAATAATGCTATGCGGACACATGGATACTGTCCCAGGAAAAATTAAAGTGAGAAGTGAAAACGGATTTATCTATGGAAGAGGTGCGTCTGACGCCAAGGCACCATTGATTGCAATGCTTCTTGCAACATCTTCTGTTCAACCTGAGAACAATGGAACGATAACATTTGCAGCAGTGGTAGACGAAGAAGGAAATGCAACTGGAATTAAAAGTCTAGTAAAACAAAAACCGGCAATAGATTATGCAGTATTTGGAGAACCAAGTGGGATTAAAAATATTACAATTGCATACAAGGGAAGAATTGCAATAAACTTGAGAGTAAATGTTGGAGATAGTGCGCATGCCAGTGCTCCATGGCTTGCAAAAAATGCAATCGAAGAGTCATACATCTTTACATCTGCACTAAAAAAATCATTAGAAGAAAATCAAGAAGGTCTAGCAAAGAGCATGATGCTTACTTCATCTCTGACTGAAATTAAAGGAGGTACTAGTCACAATGTAACACCATTAGAATGCGATGCAATTATGGATATCAGAATTCCGGTAAACATGAATTGTAAAATGGTTGGAGAAAGAATTGCAACTACAGTTGAAAATATAGCAAAAAAACAAGGAGTAAATGCATTTTATTCTGTTATAGATGAGACAGAACCATTTGAGGCACCGCACAACTCTCCACTTGTCAGAGCATTAACACTTGGAATTATGGATGTAGAAAAAGCAAGGCCGCAATTAATTCGAAAGACAGGCACGGGAGACATGAATATCATAGGAAATTCACTAAACATTCCAGTTGTTACATATGGCCCAGGAGATCCTCATGCATCACATACAATTGATGAAAGAGTATCAACTGATGAATTTCTAAGAAGTGTTGAGGTCTTCAAGAGGATGCTATCCCACCTGAAAAGATTGCACGAGTTCAAAAGTTCTCCGGCTAAATCCTAAAACGAAGCTCAAAATATAGAGCGATTAGAGTTTTGTTTCATGTTATGGTTTGTAGGGCTAGGCATATCAGGACTAGACGGTATTAGTGCAAATGCAATACAGATTTTAAAAAAGGCAGACATGACATACTTTGAAATTTTTACAAGTCCAATTGGAAAAGCGGAATTATTAAAGATAAAAAAACTGGTCAAAGGAAAATTGACCATAGCTCCAAGATGGATGGTCGAAGACGGTAAAGCCATTTTATCACTTGCTAAAAAGAAAAATGTTGTACTGCTTGCATATGGGGATCCATACGTGGCAACAACTCACCTAGAGTTGAGAACAAGGGCAGAGAATGAAAAGATCAAGACAAAGACAATTCACGGAGCATCTGCAATTACATCCTTAATTGGAGAATGCGGATTACATCATTACAAGGTTGGAAGGCCCGTTACCATAATGAGAGAGCTACCATCACTAAGTACTGTATACTATACAATTTATGAAAACTTGGTTAAGGGAAGTCATAGTTTGTTGATTTTAGAATATGATAACAGTTCAAATTTCTTTTTAGATCCAAAAGATGCATTGACTAGTTTGCTAAAATCAGAAAATGGTGAGAGGCGAAATGTAATTGATGAATCTACATTTGCAATAGTTGCGTCAAGAATTGGCTCAAAGAAACAGGGCATAATATCTGGAAAACTATCCACACTTTTAAAAACAGACTTTGGCAAACCACCACATACCATCATAATTCCTGGGAGACTACACTTTACAGAACAAGATGCAATCAAGATATTTTCAAAGTGTTTGGATGAGCCATTTGATAATTCGTCAAAGATTCAAAAAATATCAGACCAGATGTTATCAAAATACATCCCAAAAGCAAGAAAGGCACTTGAACAAGTTGTAAGCATGTTCAAAGACGATAAGAGTCTCAAATCAGTAATTGAAAATGCCCAGTTGTATATTGACGATGCCGAAAAATTCCAAAAAGAAGGAAAAGAAGAACTTGCAGTACTAAGTATTGGATACGCTGAAGGCTTAATGGATGCACTACGCCTCTCAAAAGGGATAGATCCCTGGGCATAGAGTTTATAGATAAATCAAATTGTAATAGTTTCGCTTTAGTGATAGATTTGGACGCATTTGATAAAGAAATAATCGCAGCCTTTTTTGTGGCAGCACTTTCAGGTGATACTGCCATTGAAACTATACGAAAAAAACTTGCACTCAATCCAGAGTATATTGAAGAGAGAATCCAAGATCTTATGGAAAAGGGGTTTATTGAAAATAATAAAAAACACCTCACCGAACTTGGAAGAAACGCATTACGAGTTGTTCTAGCAGGAGGAGTTTTTGATATCATTCATCCAGGGCATATCCACACCCTCAAGGCAGCAAAGGATCTTGGAAATGTACTAGTTGTTGTAGTTGCAACAGACAATACAGCACAAAAGATGAAGAATAGAATTCCACTACATAACATGGAGCTTCGCAAAGATTTGGTCAGATCACTTGTAATGGTAGACTATGCAGTAGTAGGATACGAAGGTGACATTTTCAAGTCAGTTGAGATGATCAAGCCAGATATTATTGCGCTGGGATATGATCAAGTACATCAGGAAAAGTTCATCGTTGATGGTTGCAAAAAAATAGGAATCAATGTATCAATTGCAAGATTACAATCACCAATACCAGACATCAAGAGTTCTAAAATAGAAAATGATTATGGTAAATCAATTTATGGAATTTAATCTCGATTAGATTTTATCCGTACTGGAACTTTAATGGATATTTTAGAACCAGTAGAAAGTTTTGTGGCCTTTTTTATATTCTCTTTTGAGATCAACTCAATTATAGAATCATCATGGTGAGTGCGCTCCAATAGAATCAGTGCTGCATCAATATTGTTAACTTTGGCAGGATAGCATTTTACCCAGCCATATGTTCTCTTTCCATCTGAGAAACCGTCAACCATTATAGCATCATATGCATCAAGAGAACGCTTAGCCTCGATTGATTCCTTGTCTTTTAGTTTTACGTTTAATGTTCCAGGAAATGGAACATATCCAAGATGTGTCTTGAATTGTTTTGTATATCCTTTCATCGACATGTAATATGCCCCCTCACCCATACCTGAGCTTATAGTTCCCTTGAATTCCAAATAAGCTGGAATTGATTCAAGGCTTGATTTTAGTATAGAAAATATTTTTATCATCTCGGCATGACCTTTGGTTGTTATTCTAACAGATACCTTTTGGCCACTACGTAATCTTTCCACATAGCCATTTGCCTCAAGATCCATGAGATGTTTTGATGCAGCTTGCTGTGATTTATGAATACTTTTTCCTAAAGAAGACGTAGTTATTGGTACAAAATTATATCTAGCGCCCTTTGTAAAAAGTTCTGCAAGAGTTAGAATGTGTTGAATCTTTAGTTCAGACATTAATTTTATGCAATACCAAGCTCTGTAAATGTTTTGAGTATCAATCCATCAGTGGATTTTAGATTAGCCATTCTATGGCCAACTAGGTACCCAATTCCAGCTTGTTTTGCAGAGTCTACTAGTCTTTGCGTAATAATTCCATCAAGTATTAGATACTTTATTCCAGAACCTGGAGCAAGTTTTCCTACAACTTCACTTACAGGCACCTTGAAGAGTTGGTTTGTACCATCATCAAGTGCAATTGCTTCTAATGATTCGTTGAGTTCTGAATACACCTTCTTTACTACATCAGCAATAGGTGCATCTTTTACATCCTTGAGTGCAGGTTTGGCAGTCTCCTTTTTCATGTCTTCTGCAGTATCTTTTAGAATTTCTGCAATTTGTATCGGAGTCAGTTCTTCAACCTCTACACCTTCTGGTGCTCTATGTACTACATCTACATTGACAAGAGATTTTAGTTCTTTTAGTATGAAACCGCCTGCTCTATCACCATCAAGGAATGCAACTACTTTGGATTTGGAATCACAAAGTGACTTTATCGATTCATCAATTCTTGCACCCTCTATTGCAAGTGCGTTATCAAAACCTGCCCTTAGTAGATTTATCACATCTGCTCTACCTTCTACAAGAATTATCCATGGTGAATCAAATACTCCAGAACCACATGCAAGTTTTTCTTTTCCAAATGCGGCAATCTTTCCAGCAGAGCCAATATCAGATACGTCCTTGAGCATCTCTTCACCTTCGCTTATTGTCTTTGTAGACCACTTTTGGACGATATCCTTTGCTCTATCTACTATCTCTTTTTTCTTGGCAGTTCTAACATCATCAATAGCATCCAATTTGAAATGAGCCTGGAATGGACCAACTTTATCGATACTTTCTATTGCAGCTGCAATCAGTGCAGCGGTATTGATATCAGTACTCATAGGAATCAAGGCATCTCCCTTTGTTTGAGTAGACGATGCCGTAGTATTGACCTCTATTCGTCCTACCTTCGACATCTTCTGGAGTTCGTTTAGGTTCATCTCTGGGCCAAGCAGACCTTCTGTCTGGCCAAAAATTGCACCTATGATATCTGCTTTTTCAACTAATCCGTCGACTTCGAAGCTGAGCTTAACGTGATACTTGACAATTCCTGTGTATACCAATTCATTATCCTCTTAATTTTTGATCAATTATTTTTCCTAATGGTTCGATATAAGTGCTTATTCGTTTTTACCGTGGATCACACCTCAATAGCATACATGGACGAGATCCTCTACATTCTTGATCCTTCCTTTGGTGACAATTGTCAGCTCTTTTCTGTATGAAAGATCTATTGTCATTCTGTGTTGAAGTTGAGCAATTATCCTCTTTGTAAGATACCTTCCTTTTCTGTCAGAATCTAGCAATAATATCAAATTCTTGTATTTGGGCATACTGTCTGCAAATTTTACTAGTCCCTTGAAACTGTGAAATTGGCAAATTTTTCCAGTAATATCCTAATTTCTTCAAGGCATCCTCGTCACGTTTTCCTTCAACAACTAGTATACTATCATGTGTTAAATTGAGAGACTTGGACAAAGTCTTTAACTTTGAATACATCTTGCGCCTCGATTTTCACAAACTTATTTACAAGGAATAGTATTAAGCAATTTTCAGATTACATGTCAAAATTTCTAGTTATTCAAAATACAAAGAACGAAGGCATAGGAGTGCTAGGAGAACTGCTAAGAAAAGATGGTGCTGAGATTAAAACTGTACTTGCAAAGAGTGAAGAAATACCAGACATTAAACCTGATGCAATAATAATTTTGGGAGCACCAGAGAGTGCAAATGATGATCTGCCATATTTGAAAAAAGAATTAGGACTTATACGTCATTCAGTTGAAAAAAACATTCCAGTTTTGGGCATATGCCTTGGTTCTCAGTTGATTGCAAAGGCGTTCGGTGCTAAGGTGTACAAGGGACCAAAAAAAGAGATTGGGTTTTACAAGGATATTGAATTTGATTCAGGTTCCAAGTTATTTGATGGGATAAAAAGTCCTGCAACAGTATTTCATTGGCATGGAGATACCTTTGATCTGCCAAAAAATGCCATTAGATTGGCACATTCAAAGGATTACCAAAATCAGGCAATAAAGATTGGAAGTGTAGTGGGAGTCCAGTTTCATCTTGAAGTAGACGAGTCCACAGTCAAATTATGGATAGAAAAATCAAGAAAAGAACTTGACAATACTCCATACATTGACCCTGTTGTAATTGAAAAACAGATACCTCAGTATATTGATATAGTCAAGAATAATCTTGAGATATTTTACAAAAACTTCAAGTCAGAGTTTAATCTTTGA
>CAWIGX010000004.1:0-295342 GCA_963835875.1 uncultured Nitrososphaerota archaeon | reverse complement strand
AATAGACCAGTTCATTCAGGCACAGTATTTGGAAAGATAAATTCTGATATCATGGCAGCTGTCAAGAAGATAGTTCACGTAAGACACGTAGGAATTGAAAAGGCAAAGCTCATCAGGACTGCAGAGGGCGAGATTGCCCTACTACAAGCCTAATAGATATTAGCCTATTCTCGACATATCATACAATATGACACATCAGTTCGAAGTAGAGATTGAATTAATCTTACATGCAACAGAGGATAATAAAAAAATCTTTGAGCCAATCTTTGACTTGTTTCAAATAAAAGAAGACGAGTTTACCATAGAACCAACTCTTGGTCACTATGGAAATCCAATATTGCTTGTCAAGATAACACTGTCAAAAAAACGTGCAGAAGAATTTGTTAAAAAATTAGCCTCTAGAATATCAAAGACGCAAATGAAAGATCTAATAGAAAACATAGATTTGCATTTTGAAGACACTACACTTTTCTTAAGGATAGGCAAGAATGAACTTGTAAGTAAGGAAATTAATCTACAACAAAATAATGCAATAAAGATCAAGATAAAAATGCCAGTCTACAAAAAAGATGAAATTTCAAAAAAATACATAGAGTTACTCACAGTTTGAAGAAAATCCGTTCAGGCGTCTAGCATAGTTTAATAATATTTATCAACCCTAGAGAAAAGGGAATGAGGTAATATTTTTGCCGCTCCAGTCTGAGCATCTGCTGTGAAGAAGCCGCGACGAACCGACCCAAAATCCTTTTGATCTATTCCATACGGTTCTTTTAAATAGAGTGGATCCTGTTTTTTCGCTGTGAAAACAGATTATGATATCATCGTAGCAGGTGGAGGTCTTGCAGGAATGATTTCTGCCCAATCAGCTGCGTATTATTCCAAACAAAAATTATCAATTCTAGTAATAGATAGAAATCCCGAAATCACAATTGGCATGAAGACACTCAATGGATGGGTTTGTGGTGATGCCGTTGGAAAAAATACTGTAGATTACATGACTGAGAGAATCAAGATTGCATGGGGTAACCCAGAGATTGAGCATCCCGTAAAGGGAGTAATGGCATTTTCTCCAGATAGAGAGACATCAATTCCTTTTGATGGAGACGGATACATGTTAAACAGACAACAAGCTTCCTCAACGTCAGCTTGTGATGCAAAAAAAGCAGGAATCAATATCCAGTATTCTGTTGCATTAAGAGGTTTAACATATGAAAACGGAGTAGTTGTTGGAGTAGAAGGAACAAATCTAATTACAAAAGAGCCATTTAAAAAAACTGCAAAAATTGTAGTTGATGCCACTGGTGTTACTTCGATGTTAAGAAACGGTCTTACCATAAGCAACAAATAGAGCGAAAAATTGACCGTGATGATTTAGAATCAACAGGACGACATATTATGAAATTTGACCAAGGTGTAGATGACAAGAAAGAGTTTGATCCAGATTATTGCATAATTCATCTTGACCAAGATATTGCTCCTGGAGGATATGGATGGGTATTTCCAAAAGGAAAAAACAAGGTAAACATTGGATTGGGCGTTCAACAAAAAGAGTTGATAAAAAGAAACCAGAGACTAGGAACACATGATGATGTTACTAAATTAATTAATGATTATGTCAAAATGAACAAGGCCATAGTAAATCCAAAATTATCAGACGATTCAATGGATTCCAATAATGTAACAGGTAATTGGCAAGTTTCTGTAAGAAGACAAAATGATTGCTTGGTTACAAATGGATACATGCTTGTTGGCGATTCTGCATGGATGCCAAAGCCACTTGATGCAGGAGGAATTGGTCCAGCGATAGTTGCAGCAACCATCTTAGGTAAAAATGCAGTAAATGCAATTGAAGCAGGAGATGTTAGCGAAGCAGGTCTTTGGCAATACAATATTGATTTTATTAATGATTATGGATACAAAACAGCAGGTCTTGAAATTTTCAGACGTTTACTCCAGACTCTAACAAATGAACAGATAAACTATGGAATGAAGCACTTTTTATCAAAATTAGACGTGGAAGCAATTAGCAAAGGAGAGCACCCAGACTTTGGAACTGTTGGAAAAGCTAGGTATGATGATAAGAGGTGCACTCAACAAAACCCTTGCAGATGGACTCAGATTCACTGCACAACAAAATAAAGCATTAACAGAGCATTATTACAACTTCCCCAAGAAACCAGATGGTTTTGATGCTTGGCATAAAACCTTGCATCATATTTTGGATGAATCATATGCAAAAATAGGCGTATAAAAAAATTCAAAATTTTAATCAAGGAATATTAATTGGAATAGAACTGCTGCTCACATTCTTTACGATTAATTCTCCTATACCTAGTGCTAAAAATAAAACATTTTTAAATTGAGGAAAGAACATGGTCAAACGTGCTTAGAGAGTCATTGTATATAGACTGGAATAACTCCTTTGAAATTCTAGACAAGGCCTATACGGCAGATCTTTTTGTTCTTGTGATAGGTCCCAAGGGTACAGGTAAGACCACGCTAGTAAGAGAATTTGCCGCAAAGAAAGGAATAAAGCTGAGTCGATTAATTTTAGTTTAAGAACACGTGAGAGCCATCTGGTAGGAGCAAAAACACTGGAGAATGGTGAAATTGGATTTGAACAAGGAATTCTGGTTAAATCCATGAAAGAGGGAGATATGCTTTATCTCGATGAGATAAATTCTGCAGAAGCAGACGTGCTTCTTCGCCTTGACGAGGCACTTGATGACAGAAGGCAGATTGTTCTGAAAGAATCTGGCGGTGAATCGATCAAAGCCACAAAGGATGGTTTGTTGTAGCTACAATTAATCCATTATCACATGTTGGCACAAAAGAGCTTCCACCCCAATTACTAAGTAGATTTCCCATAAGACTTAGACTAGACTACCCTCCAGAGGATATTGAATTTCAGATAGTCAAGCAGTATTCTTCATCATCTCACGAGAAAGAGATCTTGCAGGGAATAAAACTGGCAAACATTTTACGACAGGCAGCTGCAGTAGAGGAATTGTACTATTCTCCAAGCTTGCGCGAAACAATAGCATTTGCAAAAATTCTTGATTCAGGCATGAAAACAAGACAGGCAGCAGAGATAGTATTTGCTAATGTATACTTACAATGGGGCAGCGTCGAATTCCAGAAAGTAAATGACATCATAACATCGATGTTTGGTAGTTAATGCAATCATTACATCTTAGAAACGACACATTACTTGAGATAGTACATTTCTTGTTAGAAGATGGTCTGGAAAGGAATCTATTACAGTTAGCATACACGATCAAAAAGAAGTACTGACCAAACTACGAGAAAATAAAGTCATAATGTTTCCACTAGAACGATACCAAGGAACAGACTTTCAAAAATATAGACAATTCAGAAGTGCTTTATGGTATGAAGCCATGCGAATCAGATATTCAAGTAAAATTCTTAGCAATGATCACGCTTTTGGATTCATTCTCAATACTCTTGAGACAAGAAGAATTGAGACCATTGCAAGAGCTGTTTGGCAGGGAATGGATGGCGAGATAATTTTCAGATATGGAGTTTCCTGGCTATACAGACCGCTATTGAACACATTATACGGAAATACCAGAATAGTGGAAGGTTTTGCCCAGTATTTTCTTTTAGGAGACATCAAGGGAGAACTGGCGCCTAGCGCATTTGAGAAAGTTCAGAAGGCAAGCAATCTAGCCACAGAGATAGTCAGAGAATCCATTGAAAAAAAATATGGAACAGATTGGCTTGAAAAGAGAGTGTCTGAGATAATCAAGATCTTAGAGATTGACCCGCTTTTAACTATCCCAATATCAATACCTAAAATCAGTTCAGGCATGTCACTTTCAGAAGAAGAGTTTGTTAAGACTCTAAACAAGATTGCAAAATTTCGTGAAAACGATTTTGGCGAATTAGATCCTAAGAGAATTTCAGAAGGCAACGAGGTTTTTGAAGAATTCAAAGTTTTGCTCGAAGAAGCAAAAAGAACAGAGAATAAAGGTTTGAGCAGTGAAACAATTGGAATCAACATTCCCACTGCAACAAATGTGGATGAAACAAAGATTATTGACATAGATCTAATAAATCACCTAAAAGCAAAATTCAAAGAATGGAAATCAGGATGGAAGGAAGAGCATGTCTTTTAGGAGATGAATTTGATGAAGAATCATACATTGAAGGTCATAAACCATTCATATCAGATAGAAAAATTGCAATCAAGACCAGGATTGTCATACTTTTAGATCACTCTTCAAGCATTGCAAGTCAGGAGATACAATACAAGAAAGTTACACTTGCTCTTTGTGAAGTTTTAGAATATTTGAAAGTAAAATTTTCTGTCTATGCATTTAACACAGAACAAAAACATGTAGTATGTTGGCTAATAAAACCAGAGAATTTAAAATGGAATAATATTTCTGCCAAGAGACTTGCACAAATAAAAGCAAATGGAAGTACCCCACTGGCTGAAGTTTACAACATGTTATTGCCGTCTCTTCGTTCAAAAAAACCAGATATATTTTTAACATTAACAGATGGAGAACCGTCAGATCCTGATGCAGTTCGTTCATTTAATGAGAGATTTCAAATCTATTGGCATAAAGATGGTCGCCATAGGCTTTGGGCCTGATACAGAAGATGCCATATTAATTGCAAATAATCTTAGAAGATTAGGCTATGAGCGAACTCTTGCTGTTAGTAGATTAAGTGATATTCCAAAAAGAGTTTTGAATGTATTGGGAACTAGCTGAAGAGATGAAATGCCTCTCAGTATCACAACCCTATGCCGACTTGATAATAAATGGCAAAAAAACTATTGAACTAAGAACATGGAATACAAAGTTTCGAGGAGAGTGTCTAATTCATGCACCAATCAAAATCAAAGATGATGCATGTGATAGATTAGGCATAGAAAAATCCAATCTAAGAATAGGAGTAATTATTGGAAAAGTTGAGGTTTATGATGTAAAATCATACAATTCCTTAGAAGAACTCAAAAAAGATCATGGTAAACACCTTTTCAACGAAGATGTTTTCCGTCACAAATTTGGGTTTCTGCTTAGAAAACCGCAGGCTCTTCGAGTTCCAATTCCATACAAAGGTAGTCTAGGTTTTTTTGAGGCCAAGATAAAATTTAGACAGTCTAAAAATGACATAAAATCAGAACTATTTGATGAAGAATATAGATATCAATGGATAGGAAAGCATTAGCAAAAATTTTATTGAAAAAAATTTAGATCTTGATGTTTGGATTATCTTTTTTGAGTTTTTCCCAATCTGACAAAAAGTTTTTCAGACCGACATCTGTTAGTGGATGTTTTAACATCTTACCCAATACATCAGGTGGTAAAGTAACTACATCTGCTCCAATTTTTGCGGCTTCCACTACATGCATAGGATGTCTAATACTTGCAACAAGAATTTGTGTGCTAAATTTGTAATTTTGAAATACTTGGTGCATTTCTTTAATTAGATTCATTCCATCTTGGCCATTGTCATCCAGTCTTCCAATAAATGGACTAACATATTTTGCACCAACTTCACTGCTAGTATTGCTTGATTTACTGAAAAGCAAAGTGTGACATTTACTGGAATGCCTTCTGATGTCAATGTCTTGCAGCCTTAAGACCTTCAGGGGTCATGGGACATTTTACAACCACATTGTTTCCATATTTTCTTAGTCTTCTGCCTTCTTCTAGCATTCCGTTAGTTTCCATACTTAACACTTCCAGCTTACATCACCTTTGATAATTCGAACAATCTCCTCCATGACTTTTTGAGGATCTCCGCCTTCCTTTGCCATAAGAGAGGGGTTTGTAGTAATTCCATCTACAAGTCCCATATCATTATACATCTTTATTGCAGAAATATTTGCAGTATCAAGAAATATCTTCATCGGATTTGACTCCGAATAGACTTGACAGTATTAGATATATGAATTGATGTGATACCATGTTTTTCAAGTAATAGAGGAATCTCGGCATCTCTTGCAGATTCACCAAATTTGTCTTGCGCACCAATGCGTTTTACAGGAACAGGGTACATATCAGAGACGGTCTCAGCAACTGCAGAACCAAATCCAGCCATACAATATTATGTTCTTCACAAGTAACAATTCCACCTGTCTCACGAGCAGCTTTTTCTAAAAGTTCAGAATCTACAGGTTTGATTGAGAACATGTCAATAACTCTACATGCTATTCCTTCCTGCTTCAAAGCATCAGCTGCCTCAAGGGCAATGCTAACTGTTATACCACATGCAACAATTGTACAGTCCGAACCATCTCGTAATACAATACCTTTACCAATTTGAAAATCTTGTTCTTTTGAATGAATTACCGGTGTCTTTGATCTTGCCAATCTCATGTAACATGGACCATAAACTTGAGCAAAAATTCGAGTTAGTTTTTCTACAGTGACAGTATCAGATGGAATAAAGACTTTAACATTTGGAATAACTCGCATTATTGCAATATCTTCAATTTGTTGATGTGAACCACCATCAGGACCCACACTAAGGCCACCGTGTGACACAACCATTTTCACATTCAATCCATTCTTACCATTTCTTGAAGGATATGCTATTGCATTACGTATTTGATCAACACATCTACCAGGAAGAAATGCTGCATATGTACTTGCAAATGGAATTTTTCCCTCGTTTGCAAGACCTGCTGCAATAGTTATCAGGTTTGCTTCAGCAATTCCAACATTGAAGAATCTATTTGGAAATTTTTTTCCAAAAGGCTTGGTCTTTAATGAATCTGTAGTATCAGCACCAACTACAACAACATCAGTGTTCTCTTCTCCTAACTTGATTAGAGTCTCTCCATAAACTGTTCTCATATCAGTAAACTCTGTCATACAAAACCTGCCTCCTGGGCAATTTGTAAGAGTTCAGTCTTTTTCTTTCCTACTTCATGTAAGTCAATCCATTTTTTAACAAGATCAACTCCACCAAGAGTATGTGCTTTGTTAATTAACAGGCTTCTTCTTGCATGCATAATCTTTTTTCTAAATTCAAGTATTGTTGTACGAACATCTTTTTGTCCTATTATTGCACTACCACCTACAAACACTCTTGCACCGTCCAAGAAAACAGATTCAACGTTAGACAAATCTACACCTCCATCGGCCTCTATTAGACCCTCAAATTTTCTCTCAGACAAGAATTTGGCTATTCGCTGAGTCTTTTCGTGTGTAGATTCAATGTATTTTTGACCAGATTTGCCTGGAATTACGGACATTATAATTAGTTGATCCAAATCTGAAATAAATTTCTCTGACCATTGAGGTAATTCAGTACTAGGATTAATTGCAAGACCTATACTTACCTTGTTTGAACGAAGAATGTCGTGAATCTCTCCAAAACTTGATTCGTCACATATTTCGGCATGTACTGTTATAATATCACATCCAGCATCTACATAGTTTTTGACATGCTTTACAGGTTCATTTATCATAAGATGTGTATCAAAAGGAATTGGCGTAATCGGCCTTAGTTGTTTTATCTTTTCATGATCAAATGTTTTATTCTCAACAAACATTCCATCCATCACATCAAGATGAATAAAATCTGCCCGTGCATGTGCAGCCTCTTTTAACCTCGTTTTCCAAGTTTGTCATATCTCCAGCAATTACAGATGGAGATATCAAAGATTGACAGTCTAACTCTAGATCAATTATTGGCGATATCTGAGGATTTGGTGCAACACCATGCCATTTTGGATTATCCTCCATGTGTTCTACCGATTTGCCTTTGATTGTGCGAGATACAATAATAGTTGGTGTTCCTTTTGTTTGAAGTGCAGAGTTTACTGCCTTGACGATTTGTTCTATTCTATGACCATCAATTTCTAAAACATTCCATCCAAAAGATCTCCACTTGTCTCCCACTTTCCACCTTGCAGCATTTTTCCACATCTCAGAAATATCATCACCTACAAGCTCCTCATCTAGGGGCATTATTCTTTCAGTATAGTCATCTTGCTGAATGAAATTTCTGTCCAAGAAAACAGTGAGATTATCAACGCGATATTTAGAACCAGTCATGGCAGCTTCCCAAACTTGTCCCTCATCTGATTCACCATCTCCTATTATGGTATAGATATGATGATTTTTCCCATCAATTCTTGCTGCTAGAGCCATTCCAGTTGAAAATGACAAGCCTAATCCAAGTGATCCTCCACAGAACTCAACTCCGGGACATTTCAAGTCTGGATGACCTTGTAATCTACTTCCAAATTTTCGTAGAGTCTCCATCTCAGATTTGTCAAAAAATCCAGCTACTGCAAGGTTTGAGAATAATCCAGGAGATGCATGTCCTTTGGATAAAACAAGTCTGTCTCTATCTGCCCAGAGAGGGTTTTTTGGATCATATTTTAGGAATTTGAAATACATGCACCCCATAATTTCGGCCATTGAGAATGAACCGCCTGGATGACCAGACCCTGCGGTAGTGATTCCTCTGATAACAAGTTTTCTTGCTTCTTTTACTCTCTTGAAAATATGATAATAATTTAGGGCCATACCCATTCCATAATTTGAATTTCAAAATTATAACTAGAATTCAAATTCATGATTTTTACCGTATTTGTATCAAATAAAAAGTTATTTCACAAAACATTAATCCAAAAACAACTTGTGATAAACATGAATATTGGAGAACTTGTCCCCCTTGTGATTTATGATGATAAATGTTATCTGTGTTCAAAATTTGCTAGTATTGTTCATGCCTTTGCTAAAGACAAGATCTTGATTAGTAGGTCATTATTCCGATATAGGTATGAAAATAAAATCAGAGATTTTTAAGCAAAATTATGATTCTACTATAATGTTCTGGTTCATAACAAAGAAAACTGCCTATGGTGGAAGAGCAGCAATTTTACCTCTCCTTCAAAGTATTCTGATGGGCAAGTCAAGAGCAAAACTAGAGTACGACGCCATCTTCTAGTTGCAGTCAAGATTGTAAAACTACTAAGAGCTTTTTTTACAAGAACAAAGAGTCTACTTTCCAATAGTGAAAGAATACCTCTAAAGTCTTAAAGAATTAGTATCCTCTACTGTTTCTGTCAGGAGTTCCACTATTTGGATTTCTAAATCCATGCTTGTCCATCATATGATTTAGGAATCTAATGTCGTCAGAGAATTTTTCTCCACATATAGTACAATTGCTCATGATTCTACTAAATGACCGAGATCTTTTTAGGTTTTGTAAACAATACAGTATAATGCAAAATAACCAAAGAATACACAAAATCACCTTTACTATAACACCTAACGCAAACGGCTATGTCGTAGCATGTAGTGAGATACCATCACTATTCACAGATACGCCATCAATTGTAGAGATTGATAGAATTGTCAAAGATCTTCTACTGGAATATATCAATGACTTTCCAGACGATTCGCAAAAAAGGGGCTTTGATAAAGATACGCCTATAGAGACGACATGGCATGCTACTCCTAATTCTGTAGCATTAGAATAGAAAAGGCGCCAGCACTACTGCTTCCCAAGGGCTCTCGCACCTTAGTAGCACAGTAGCGACATTGGGTTTGACTTCCGGGTTCGGAATGGGACCGGGTCGGACCCCAACGCTATGGCCGGCTTATTTTCTTTACTTTCTAATGTTATGTATTAATCTTGCTTGATAGAGATATAAATTAAGAAAAAAGTGGTTACACATGACCCATCGAGTAGCAGTCTTAGATAAAGAAAGTTGTCAGACCAAAAAATGTGGACTGGAGTGCATCAAATATTGTCCAGTAAACAAGATGGGATCAGAGTGTATAGTTCTAAATGAAGAAACAGCCAAGGCTCAAATCGATGAGAACATTTGTAACGGATGTGGAATTTGTGTCAAGGTTTGTCCGTTTGATGCAATAACAATTGTCAATTTAGCAGAGGAATTAAAATCAGATAAGATTCACCAGTATGGACAAAATGCATTTAGACTCTACAAAATTCCAAGTTTGAAGAAAGGTCAAGTCATGGGTCTGCTAGGAAGAAACGGCATAGGCAAGAGTACAGTTGTAGGCATATTATCTGGAAATCTAAGACCAAACTTGGGAGATTTTGCGTCACCACCAGAATGGAGTCAAATTTTAAAACATTTTCAAGGTACTGAACTTAAACCGCATTTTGAGAAAATTGCAAATAACGAATTAAAGGCATCCATAAAACCTCAGCAAGTGTACAACTTGGCAAAAGTATTTGATGGTACTGCAAAAGAACTTTTTGAAAAATATGATGAACGTGGAAAGGCAAAAGAATTGGTTCAACAACTTGGATTACAAAATTCTTTAGAAAATACACTGGCAGATCTAAGTGGAGGAGAATTACAAAGAATAGCCGTGGCAGTTGCAGCGTCAAGAGAGTCAGACTTCTATTTCTTTGACGAGCCTTCATCGTACAACGATGTCTTTCAGAGAATCGGAGTTGCAAGAGTGATTCAAGATCTTGCTAAAATTGGAAAGAGTGTGATGGTAGTAGAACATGATTTAACATTGCTAGACTATCTTAGTGATTTTATTGAGATTCTTTATGGTGAGCCTGCAGCATATGGCATAGTTGCAAGCATGCTCTCAACCAAAGTTGGAATCAATGTATTCCTAGACGGATATCTTCCTAATGAAAACGTCAGGTTCAGAGATATCGCATTCAAATTTGATGCAGTTAACACTATAGATGAATTTGTTACAATTGAGAATATTATGACATATCCACAATTAGAGAAAAAATTTGCAAATTTTTCTCTTTCAATTGAAGCAGGTAGAGTAAGAAAAAGTGAAGTTCTAGGCATTGTAGGTGCAAATGCATTAGGAAAAACAACCATGTTGAAAATGATTGCAGGTGTTGAAAAGCCTGATTCTGGAAACATAGAAAACAAAGTAAAGATTGCGTATAAACCACAATATCTAACAAATGATTATGATGTGGATGTAATTACGCTTCTTGAAAAAGCACATGGTGGAACGATAGAAGAAACTCCGGAAGAGGAAATCATAGTCAATCCAATGAAGATAAAAAAATTATACAATAAATCTGTCAAGAATTTATCAGGTGGCGAACTTCAAAAAGTAGCAATTGGTGCATGCCTTTTACAAAAAGTTGACATTTATGCACTTGACGAACCTTCTGCATTTTTGGATGTTGAAGATAGAATAGCTGTAGCAAAACTTATTCAAAGATATGTAAGATCGTATGGAAAATCTGCAATAATAGTTGACCATGACATTCAACTTATGGATTTGATTTCTGATTCAATTGTAATATTTCATGGAACTCCTGGGAGAGAGGGTCATGCAACAACTCCAAAACCTAAAGTTGAGGGCATGAATGAATTCTTGAAATCGCTTGAAATGACATACAGACGAGATGAAACAAGTATGAGACCTAGAGTAAACAAATTGGAGAGTCGACTAGACAGAGAACAAAAACAATCTGGAAAGTTTTACTATAGAAATTGACAAAGATGCTAAAACAGGTAATGATTGGAATCCTCACAGAAGTAGAGGCAGATGAGCTTTATGGTGCCTTTGATCAGATAGGAAATATAATCATATTAAGAATTCCAGATTCTCTCTTACACAAAAGAAAGACAATTGGCGAAGTACTTTTAGATAAAGTAAAGACTGCCAGATCAGTCTATTGTCAATCATCCCCAGTTGAAGGAGATTTTAGAATAAGAAAGCTTGAGTTACTTGCAGGAGAAGACAAGACTGAAACTGAATACAAAGAACATGGGTGTAGATTCAAAGTTGATGTGGAAAAGACTTTTTTTTCTCCTAGACTTTCAACTGAGCGAGACAGAATTGCAGGATTAATCAAAGAAGATGAGACAATAATCAATATGTTTGGTGGTGTCGGGATGTTTTCTATTGTTGCTGCAAAGAAAAAGAAATGTCATGTTTACAACATAGATATCAATCCTGATGCAGCTAGATTATGCTCAGAAAATATACGATTAAACAAACTAAAAGGAACTGTTGAATCCATAGAAGGTGATGCTACAAAAGTAATAGAAGAAAGACTGCTCGAATCTGGAGATAGAGTTTTAATGTTATTACCTGAAAGATCAGATGAATTTCTAGATTCTGCCATAAAAGCAGCAAAGAAAAAAGCAATAATACATTATTACTGTCACATCCATGCAGAAAAGAAAGATCAGGTCTCGCTCACTTAGCACCACAACATTTTCTAAGTGTTGTAAATGTCAAATCAGAAATTTTAGGGGCAAAGATAGTAAGACCAGTAGGTCCAAGATTTTACCAAGCAGTTGTTGATGCTGCAATATCCAAGTGATTACTTGTCATCTGTTACAAGAGAAGATGGTGACGGTCTTGATGTTGCCATGTTGTATCCTATCCAAGAAATGACTCCAAGAATTCCTCCCACTGCCATCAATACGGATAGTTGTAGTACAATAGGACTCCATTCAGAGAGCATTAGCAGATATGCATAGAGAAAAAACCCTACAATTGCCAAGACAAAGATCATAATTCCAATGGTTCGTTGTCTTGCCATAAGCTAGAGTCTTTTTCTGACTTATTTATTTTAATCTAGTAAGCAAACTCAATTGCCATAAGATATGCATCTTCGCCATCACGATAGTAGGCTTTTAGTCTCTGTTTTATAATAAATCCAAGTTTTTCATACAATTTTACAGCTTCATTGTTACTACATCTGACTTCAAGATAGAGCTCATCAGCATTTTTTCAATTTTATCCCTCCAATAGATTCTTGAACCAGACCTTCTCCAATTCCCTTTCGTCTATGCTCTGGTAATACTGCTACAGATACAACATGTCCTTTTTTTACAAATCCAAGTTTTTTGAAGTTTGAAAAGCCATATTCAATTTTACACATGATATATCCAACAAGTCTCTTGTCTACCTCAGCTACTAGAAATGCTTCAGGTAATTCAGCAAGCAGACTTTCATAGAAATAGTCAGAATAGTGTTCTGGTAATGTTTTTAGGTTTATCTCCATGGTTGAAATTAAATCAGATAGATCGCATCTTCTAATTACACAATTTCCAATTTCTCTTAATGCTACCTGCATCCTGATGATACTGGAATTATTAATTATTTAACTTTAAGCAAATAAGGGAAATAATTAAAGCCAGCCAAGAACGCATATCTGAACATATCAACTCTTGATGAAGTCCTATCTGATGTTTCTTCATATTTTACTATAGTAGGATTTAATCAAAGTCCAACTATACTACAAATTGAGATTTCTGGAAATAATGTAACTGAGAAATTTCCTCAACTGGTTCAAAAAATGGAATCAAAGAACATGATAGTTAGATTAGAATCAAATTTTGGAAAAACATTTTTACTGATTTCAAGATTTGCACCTCCAAAGTCACGACGATCTTGGATTCCAAGAGCACTGTTTGCCGCAACAATATGTAACTGTGATGATTGATGGTTACTATCGAGCCATCAGTACAAACTCAATTGTAAAAGGAGATGACCCACTATACATTGCTGTTCTGTACACCATCTCCTTAATCGGAATACTTGGAATTCATGAACTTGGTCACATGATTGCATCAAAGATACACAAACTCAAGATCAGCTGGCCTTATTTTATTCCAGGAATTCCAATATTTGGTTTCATACCAACTTTTGGAGCTCTCATAATGTCTCGCGGATTAATTGTAAATAGAAACATACTTTTTGATATCGGGATTTCTGGTCCTATAGCAGGCCTTATTGTAGCAATAATTGTTTCCACATATGGCGCATACATCTCGCCAATGGTTCCAAGTTCACAAGCCCACGAACTTTTAGAAAAATCAGGTCTTATGGAATTACATTCTAGCATACTAATGGATGCAACAGTTTCCCTTGTTGGAAAACATCTTCCTAATCAAGAACTTGTAATGTCACCAGTTTTGTTAGCGGCTTGGTTTGGATTTCTCATAACATTTCTCAATCTTTTGCCAGCATGGCAACTTGATGGCGGTCACGTAGCTGAGAGCAACTTTTGGTGTTAAATGGCATAGAATTCTAACATATGCAAGCATAGGAATTCTAGCTTCTGACAGGATATTACATAATGGCATTATTTGTTTTGGTGTTTAGTTTGAGAAGTCAAGATGTAAAACCATTAGATGACATTTCGCCATTATCTAAAAAAAGAAAAAGAATGTTTTCATCTAGTTATTGCACTTGCATTTCTTTGTGCACCTTTACCATTTTCCATTTTTACCTAAGCAATACATGTGAACCATCAGAAACAATTACAATTTTTTGTCGTTCACCATATGTTTTAAGAACATAATCAATGGCCTGTTTTGCTCCACTAAATGGAATCATACCAAGTTTATCCTTTGTGAAAAGATGTGGTAAAATTGATACAATACCTATCCCAAATTTTTTATGCATTTCTGTTAGAAATAAAAGATCATCCATTCCATCTATGTACTTGGAAGGATTCTTTAATCGATCTAAACTCATTCTGCCTTCCACATACTGCTGGATTGCCTCAGATCCCAATCCGTGTTTACATTCTGCAAGAAGAATAACTAATCCTTCTTCCTTTACAGCATTTGAGCAATTCCAGATTGTAGATAGAGATCTGTTCAATGTTTCATTGCTTGCCTCTTTTCCAGTGCTGACAATTGCCACTTTATGTTTTTCAGTCTGATGTATTGCAATAGATGATAGCGATGTTGAGAGTAAAGAAGTCGATGATGGGTGACCAGTTGCGATATCAACTATTCCCATTTGATTTGCTACTATCTCAATAGCAGATATTTCAAATCCATCAGTAAATTTTTTTGCAACATCCATAGTTTTTAATTCATATCCAGGAAGAGGAAGATTTCCTTCCCTTTTCTCATATGCCTCAAGCATGTTGTCTTTACCAAATCTTCGCAATAATTTCGTAGAGATGTTATTGTATCCAAACAAACCATCAAATTCCATCTCACCAATAAAAATGAGATTTGCATTAGAAAATTGTGATGCATTAAATTCTGATATAGATATTGTAGGATCAGAAAAGAGACTTTTTAGAGAATGTAAATTTGCTTTATTTACCAAGAATTTGGGTTTTGGAAAAGATTTCTTTGTACAAACATCCAACAAAACTGAGATAATTTTTTGAATAGTTTTAGAATGCTCCATAATAACAAATTCTGTAGGTTTTGACATGTCAAGAGATTCCAATTTTGATGTAATCTCTGAATCAGTCAAGTTTACACCGCCAGGAACTATCTGTTTTTCTAGATTCTCTGCCTTTACATCAAGAACTACGTCTGTGGGTCCATAACTGAGCCAAATTTCAGGCATACCATACCGATGGGACAGTTAAAATAAATCTAGTTCGGTAAATTTTGCTGTGGATTTTGTCAAAGAATTTGCAATATTTTTACAAGAAAGCGGCGCAATCAAATTTGGAAACTTTAAGCTTTCTAGCGGAAAAGAAAGTGCATATTATGTAGATCTAAGACTAGTACCAAGTTTTCCACGTCAATTCAGAAAGATGGTAAAATCTCTTCAAAACTTGATATCAGAGAATATAGGTTTAGACAACTTTGATTATATCGCATCAGTTCCAACTTCAGGGCTTGTAATAGCATCTGCATTGGCCATAGAAACTGTAAAGCCTCTAATTTACATCAGACAAAAACCAAAGGACTATGGTACAGGCAGCCTCATAGAGGGAAAGATACCAGCGGGATCAAAAGTAGTTCTAGTAGATGATGTTGGAACTACAGGTCATTCATTACTTAATGCCGTTAGAGCCTTAAAAGATGCCAAAATAATAGTGGATTCTGCATTTGTCATAGTCAATAGACTCGAAGGTGCAAGGGAAAACTTGGAAGCTGAAAAGGTAAAACTATATGAGATTACAGACATACTTACAATTTCTAATACTTTGTATGATGAAAAAATTCTTGATGAACAAACTTTGAATAGAATTAAAAAACAGATGAATGTAATCTAATGTCTAACAGATTTTCTAAATTAACTATTGTAAACCATTAGTTCTTTTTCTTCTAAAAGAGTATGCACGTTATGTACAGATCTGTAAACATCAGACTCTTTTTTTGCACCAGTGCATACAAGTTTACCAGACGCAAATAATAGCAGTACAGTTTTAGGATCAACCATTCTATGTATCAACCCAGGAAATTGTTCTGGTTCATACATGCTTCTTGGAAGACTTCGAGCAGCCTGCTCTAAATGTATTTTTCCACCAAGATTAGCAGAGGCAACCATATTTTGGATTGTAATGACCGCATCTTTTTTTATCTTAATTCCACCCTTTCTTAATTTTTGAACAACAGTTCGTACTGCGGCGATGGATTGTTCTTCGGATTTTGCTCCAGTGCAAACCATTTTTCCAGAACTGAAAATCAATGTTGCAGTTTTGGGCGATTTTATTCTAAATACTAAACCAGGAAATTGTTCAGGATGATATTCAACATCAGGAAATGTTTGAGTTATTAAATTAAGATCAATTTTTTGATCAACAGAAGCTGAAGCCACAACATTTTCTATACTGATAATAGGTTTTGTCTGAGGCATTTTCGTGAATATATATGCGCTTTATATATACTCTAGAACATTTCTTGTATAAAATTTATCAAATTATTTCTAGAAGAGAGGCAGCTCAGACAAATGCCTTAACATCATCAGTTCAGTTATAACTCTGATTCTTCATTGCGGCCAAATGAAGATAATTTACTGCTTATTTTAAAATTAGTATATCAAAATAAAAATTTAGAAAATCATGATTATGACTTGTTAATTCTAGATCAGTATTGTACTAATGAAGAAAAATGGTCATAATCAATACAGTATAACAACAAAAGGAACGAAATAGTGGGCCCAAAGGGCTTCGATCCCTTGGCTCACCGGTTATGAGCCGGTTACTCTACCAAGCTGAGTTATGGGCCCTACGAAAGAGCAAATTGAGATGCGCTATAAAATAGTATAGAGTTAACAGTATGCATCATAGCAGCTATCAAGCAATAAGTTTTGAGCTGCTAAGGATTTGTTGGCCGTTTCTACTAAATCGTCCTCTTGTGATGCAGAAGTTTTTTCCAAGATTTTTCTCCAAAGAGCCGCATGTCTTATGTCAGCTTCTGCATGAAGTCTGAAATATTCTATTGCATCATCTTCTGACAAACCATAGAATTTTCTCAATCCATCTATCTTTGACAAACTAATTTTTGGAATTTCCTGCTCCAAAGCATACATTGCAGCGGCTCCACCCTCAAAGGAATCCATAAGACATGAAAGATTTGAAATGGCTTGTTTTGTTTTATCAAGACCAGTATAATTTCTTAGTTCATCTTGTGATACACCTAACGCACTAGCAAATTTTACCCATGGTTCGATGTGTTCAGATTCTTCATCTCTATTTGAAGCAATTTTACTCTGAATTTCAGATGGGCTTTTCACCATAACTTTGTCTACAAATGAGGGAACTGCTTTTACTAGTTGAAAGTATTCTTTTGAATAACCACTAAGAGATTCCATTGATAATTTACCTTCACTCCACATGACATAGAATTTGTGCTTCAACAAACTCTGCTCGTCAATCATCTTGTCAATTCTTTGAATAAGAGAACTCATAGCTATTATCAAATTCGGGTAATAAAAAAATCTTTTGAATGGCTGCAAAAGGATTTTATGGATAACAATTAGGATGCAATTTGGGCTCCAGTGGTGTAGACCGGTCAAGCATGGGGGACTTTCAATCCTCCGACCCGGGTTCAAATTCTTAATGATGAAAATCCCGGCTGGAGCACCACTCTCAAAAGCATTAATATTCTAACCGTGATCTACAGTTGCTAGTGTAATTCTTGGATAGAAAGAATTTCGAGATAAATCCACTCATAAAAGACTTTGAAAGTTATATCAATAAGGTCGATGATGCAATAAAGCAAGAATTAGAATTGTATTCTGCTTCAGAATTTTTTGAACCATTACAGTATGCCTTGGAAGGAGGAAAGAGGATAAGACCTTTGATTCTCATCCTAGCTGCAGAAAGCATTGGAAAATGTGATGAAAATGCATATACCGCGTCTTGTGCTGTCGAATTTCTACATACAGAATCTGTGATTCATGATGACATAATTGATAATGAAATTCTAAGAAGAAGAAAAGATCCTTTTCATATAAAATATGGATATAATACAAGCATAATTACTGGCGATTTTGTTCTTGGTTTGATTTTGAACATATCATCTCGTCTTGATAATGCAAGAATGGCAAGAGAGCTTGCAATTACTGCAATGATGATGAGTGAGGGAGAAATGCTTGAAACTAGACTTGAGACAAGCGATGATGTAACTTTTGATGATTATGTCAAGGTCATGGAATACAAAACTGCTACTGCATTTGAAGCGGCGGCAAAGATTGGAGCCATATTAGGCGGAGGTAATGAAGAACAAATTATGGCATTTGCAGAATATGGCAAGAATGTGGGAATCGCATATCAAATCAGAGATGATTTACAAGATTGGAATAATGAAGATAAATTATTTAATATACTGATTAAGAAAAGTTCTGATCCGCGTATAGTATTTGACCGCATGGATGAGATGCTAAAGAATTATTCAAGTAAAGCAAAGCTAGCATTAAGAAAAATTAATGACAGTCCTGCAAGAATGAGATTAGAAAGTCTTCTAGATCTTACTATGCTTAGTGTATAGCTGGCAATCCACTTAGAATAGGAACAGCTGATTTTGCAAATTGTATAACCGGATCTGGGTATATTCCTATTCCCACCATGAAGATTATTGAGAATATCATAACTGCAATTATTGATTTTGGTTCTTTTAGTCTCTTGTTTGATTCTCCCTCCTCGAAATACATTTTCCTTATTATCCAACCATAGTAAGCAAGTGAGAGTGCACTGTTGAGAACTCCTGCCACTGCCAAATATGGGGCCCATGATAAAGTACGACCTGCATCTATTGCTGAGCCAAATAACATCAGTTTACTCCAAAATCCATTAAGAGGAGGTACACCAGCTAATGCAAGTAACGAGATTGTAAGACCAAGTGCAGTAATAGGCATTCTTTTGCCAAGACCTTTTATTTTCTCAATGTGAGTTACACCAAGAGTTGTTACTATCCCTGCAACAGCAATGAATGCAGCGGCCTTCATTACTGAGTGATTCAAGATGTGAAATAATGCGGCTTGAATTCCAATTGGTGAAACTGGTGCAACACTAAGACCAATCAGAATGTATCCGGCTTGACCAATACTGGAATAAGCAAGCATTCTTGTGAGATTTCTCTGTTTTATCGCAGCTAAATTTCCTACCGTCATAGTGACTATAGCAATAACAGCAAGTGCAAATGCCCAGTGAAGATTTAGTGCTATTGCACCCATGATAATTACCCTCAATACTGCCGCAAAGCCAGCTTTCTTTGTACCAGCTGCAAGTAATGCAGCAATTGTAGGTGGAGCACCTTCGTATGTATCAGGTAACCACATGTGGAATGGAACTAGACCAATTTTGAATCCAAAGCCAGCTATGAACATACCTACTGCTAAAATTGCAAGAGGCATCATGTCAGGACTGAGTTTTGAAAATCCAGCGATTACTTGTTCTATATTGGTAGAACCTGTTAGACCATATGCAATTGAGATTCCATAAATTATGATTCCAGACGATAAAGCTCCAAACAAAAAGTACTTGATTGCGGCTTCATTTGATGCAGGATCCTTTTTGAGATATCCTGCCAAGACATATGTCGGAATGCTCATGAGTTCCCACGCTACAAATAACATTACTAGATCAGTAGAGTATGCAATCAGAATCATTCCAATTGATGAGAGTAGAATTAGTGAATAGTATACAGCAGGGTTTGCTCTTCCTCGCATGTAGTTAAACGAGCCAACTGTTGTCATTATTCCAACAATTATCATTGCTATTGCAAAGAATGATCCAAACCTGTCATCAACAAGAACATTCTGTGAAAATATTGCAGATGGTGTGACGTTCTTTGCAAGTATTTGATAGATTACAACTCCCAATGCAGATAATAGTGCTCCAAAAGTGATAGCCCCATAAAGTGAGGAACCTTTCTCTTTTCTTGCAGCACTGATTACTGGAATTATTACTCCAACTGCTCCAAGTATCATAGTTAACAAAATTGGTGTTGATGTGAATTCTATCATTTTCTATCTCCTAAATCAACAATAGGAATACTACTATGAGTATACCCACTCCAAAAATGTAAAGATACGATTGTGAAACTCCTGTTTGTGTTGCTTGCATTATTCTTGCACCGCCAGCCATAGTTTTTTCTGGGACCACATTGAATCCTTCCAATACAAAGTTCTCAAAGTATTTGTAAAGACCTCTAGCGATGTATAACGGAGCTACTACAAATCCCCAGTAGATCAATGCGTTAAGATACCATCTGTTTAAGAAGAATTTGTGAACAGCATAGAAGAATATGTTTGAATTTACAAATTTTACAGGATCGGCAAATCTTCCAATATAGAAAACATATCCAAGTCCAAATCCAATGGCAAATGCAGATAATGATGCAATAAGAGCTATAGGATTAACACCTTGTAGTAATCCACCAAGTAATGGTTGAGATTCTGTTGCAACCGTTCCTACATTAGATTGTAATTCCAAATGTTGAACTCAAGTAATTAACAAATAGATCATGAATTTGGTGCTCAAATGCAAGACCCATTACACCTACTCCAATTGTTAATACAGCAAGTATTCCATATGGAATCCACATTGAAGGACTTGCTTCATGAATATGATGTCCCTCTTTTTCTAACGTCTCAATATGTTTACTCTTATCACCAAAGAAGACCAATCCTATCATTCTAGTTGTATAGAATACAGTAATCACTGCAGTAATAACCGCTATTGCAAATATTGGAAGAGCCCAAGTATTGCCAGATTCATAAACTGCTGCAAATATGGCATCCTTACTCCAGAAACCAGTAGTGATAAACGGAGCACCCATTAATCCAAGACCAGCTGCCCACATGAAGACATAGGTCTTTTTCATGTACTTTCTAAGACCACCCATATCAGTCATGAATCTAGAACCTACAACATGGAGTATAGAACCCGCAGCCATGAATAACGATGCCTTGAACATGGCATGCGAAATCAAATGGAAGAATCCTGCAGTATAACCATCAACAAATTGTTTTGAAAGACCAGCAACACCAAGTGCCATCATCATGTAGCCTATCTGTGATCCAGTAGAATATGCAAGTACTTTTTTGATCTCAGGATGCACCATTCCTTGGGTTGCAAGTAGAAGTGCAGTTATTGCTCCAACCCATGCAATTACTTCAAAGAATTGATCCATGTTGATTCCAATTGCTGCCAATGCAAAGAAGAGAGGAGCTAATCGTGCTACTAAGAATACACCCGCCTTAACCATTGTTGCAGCATGAATTAGTGCTGATACTGCTGTAGGTCCTGTCATTGCCTCTAGTAACCACTCATTTAATGGAAATTGTGCAGATTTTCCTATTGCACCACCAAATAGCAAAACTGCGGCTGGAATTAGCAAGTGTTGTGAAGCCATTGCAGTAGCCCAACTTGTATTTGCAGTTAATTCTCTAAATCCAAAAGTACCTGCAAATGCAAAGATTAGAAACATTCCTGCAAGCATCATGACATCACCAACTTTTGTCATGATGAATGCCTTCATTCCTGAATGAGTAGGAGAATAGTAATCCATCAGACCAAGTACATGTCGTCCCTCTATTCCGACATGATCCTTCTTCTTGTCTTTATACCAAAATCCTACCAATGCATATGATGCAAGACCTACTCCTTCCCAACCAAAGAAAAGTTGCAAGAAATTATCAGATAAAACAATAAGCTGCATGGATCCCAAGAAGAACGCCATCCAGAAGAAGAATCTAGTTAGGTCTTTGTCCCCTTTCATGTAACCGGTACTATAGACAAATATCAAAAATGAAATCCATGCAACAACATTACTCATTATGACTGCCAGTGGATCTGCAAGTACTCCTGCCTTGAGTCCAATTGATGATATCCAAGGAATTTGGTTGTGAATTTCGTGATTACCAAGAGCATATGGAAGAAGAGACAGAGCTGAAACTGCACTTGCAAGAGCAAATGCTACTGCTACCCATCCTGTTGCACGCTTTGATGCCTTTGCAACAGCTGGAATTATCAGAGCCGCAACAAATGGCAAGTATCCAGACACCCCACACCCTTAATGCTCCTAATCCAAAACCAAGATCAAAAGGTAAAATAGCCATGTTCTAAACTCCCACCAGTCCTTTCATGAAAGGAATTATTTGGTTAAAGAATATGTCTGGATATATTCCAATTACGACACTAAATCCTGCCAAGACCATCATCGGGCCTGTAACATACCAGTTTGCTTCTTTTGTATTCTCTAGATTTTCTGGAAGTTTTCCAAAGAAAACTCGTTTTATCATCCATAGTATGTACGCCATTGTGATAACCGTTGCAACCAAACCTAAACCAAATGTAACCATTCTAATCATTGAGCCTTGTTGGATCGCAGTTTGAAGTGCACCATAGAACATGGTCCATTCTGCCATGAATCCACTAGTTGGTGGAACTCCCATTAGAGTAAGTGCTCCAATCATTGCACAAACTGCTGTTATTGGCATTTTTCCTGCAAGACCTCCCATCTTTGTAAGGCTACGAGTTTTGACTTGCAAAATTATTGCGCCAACCATCATGAATAAAATTACTTTACCTAAACTATGAGAAACAAACATCATTTCAGAACCAGAAAGTCCAAGTACAGAAACAGTACCAATTCCAAATAAAATATAGCCCATTTGACTTATACTGGAATAAGCAAACAGCTTTCTGATGTCATCTTGTACTAGTGCCATTACTCCACCATAGATCATTGTTACCAAGCCCCAAATGTTTAGGGCCAGTGCAAGATGTTCATATTGTCCAGGCATTAGCATTATTATCAATCTAAAGAATCCGTATGCTCCAACTCCAAGCATTGCTCCAGAAGATAACGCGTTGAGCGGTGTTGGTGAAGATCGATAAACATGTGGAAGCCACATGTGCACTACAAATGCTGCCATTTTTACTGCAAGACCTACAATTATTGCAACAGCTGCAAGACCTAAAACATGTGGCGGTATGCCATGTGCTTTGATATCAGCATAGTTGAAGCTGCCAACGCTTAGACCAATTGAAAGAAAACCAAGTAAAAGAATTACAGCACCTACATGAGTCCAGAAAAGAAATAGTAGTGCAACTCTTCTTCTTGACTCATATCCCCATATTGCCAACATGAAAAATGCTGGAATTAACATCAGCTCAAAGAAGACATAAAATTCTATTAGATTAGTTGCAAGGATAGTTCCAAGCATTCCCATAGCCATGACAAGAAATAGTGCATAGTATGCTCCAATTTGATGATTAAGATGTTCTTTTAGAGAAGATGATTCTATGACTTCGGTACCGCCTCCCACCAAATGTTTTTCAGAACTTATTCGTTCTTCAAACATGGTAGTAATTCTTGAAACCATGTAAGGTTTTGAAAATAGTACAAGTACTGTAGATATCACATAAATTATGATTGCAAATGGAGAGGCAAGACCATCCAGTAACAATCCAAATTCTCCAAATAATTGAGTCCATTTGTAATGTTCCTCATAACTTCCTGAAAGTGCAGGAGTAATGACTAGTACAGTGCAATACAACAGTAATCCAAAAGTAAACCAAGCTGCTACATTAGGTCCAGATTTTCGTCCCAAGTAATATGCTACTGGAGAGAGCAGTAGAGGTAAGAAAAGAGCCTGCAGTAATACGAATTGCATTATCCTTTCAAACTCCTAAAGTCTGCAATGTCAATGTTTCTGTACATTCTATATGCCACAATTACAAGTGCCAATCCAACTGCAACTTCAGCAGCTGCTATTGCGATAGAAAATAGTGCCAATGTTTGTCCCTGACTATTTGGCATATATCTAGAAAATGCAACCAAATTGAGATTGGCCGAATTAATAATCATCTCTACACCAAAAAGCATACGGATTGCATTTCGCTTTACAGCCATCCCATAGATTCCAATGGCAAGTAGTGCCACTGAAACTAGAATAAAATCAATCAGCGCGTTGGTCATCTATTGCATCCTCCCTTCTTGCCAGTGTCATTGCTCCAGTAATTGATGAAGCCAAAATTAGTGCCATTACGATTAATGCGGGTGAATAATATGTCAGAAAGTCTTCTCCTATCTTTTTGTAATCGACCATAGGTGAATTGGTATCCATTGTTTTCAGTCCAGAACCAATGATTATTGTTCCTATGCCTAGCATAAGTGCAAGCATCAATCCAATGCCAGCATATCTTCTACGTTTATCTTCGACCTTATTGAAAATAAGTTCTCGTCGTACTAGCATAACTGTGAATAATATTAGAACCGCGATGGAACCTACATAAACTGAAAGTTGAAACATTGCTACAAATGGTGCATCCAAAAGCAGAAAGAATCCTGCCACTCCAGATAATGTTAGCATCAATGCAATTGAGCCATATATCAGAGATCGTATCTCAAGTGCTACGATAGCAGAACCAATTGTTAGAACAGACAGAGCTAGAAATACTGAATCAACCATGTGAAGCACCCCTGTCACTTATTTTTATTTCAACATCTTGTGAAATCTTTGGTTTTATAGCAAGCTGAGCAGGGGTGTAAATAAGAGCAGATTTGGTAAACGAAGAAAGCTCATAGTCGTTTGTCATGTATAGTGCATAAAACGGACAAGCATCTACACATAGTCCACAGAATACACATTTACCATAATCAATCTGTGGCATTATTGCTTTCTTGTTATGCTTCCACGTTTCAGCTACCTTGACCATACTTATGGCCTCTGCTATTCCCTCACATGCTACAGAACAAAGCTGACAACCAGTACAATGTTCATGGAACAATATGTGTCGACCTCTTAATCCAGCTATTCCCACTCCGGTCTCTGGATTGAATTGAAATCCATCACCTACGAATTTTAATTTCTGCTCAGGATATCGTAATGTGAATCTCTTTACTGCAAGATGTTTAACTCCGGAATTTAATGCGCGGATTATTCCGATAACATTACTCATTGTAACAATCCTCCAGGTCCCAAGACACCTGCGTATAGCAATCCGAGAGCTATAAAGATGTTAATGAAAGCAAGACCAATTAGTTTGTACCAACCAGTGTGTAATGCTATATCCATTCTAACTCTTGGGAAAACTCCACGGGGCAGTAGAATCAAAAGTATAACTCCTACAGTCTTTATCACAAACCACAGAGTACCATTGAGCATTTGTTGATCAAAGAGCGGCAATCCAGGGAATTTGGCAGTTACAGGACCAATTGTAATTCCGTTAGTTATGATATCTTGTGGGAAAGGTGGCCAAACCATCGGACCGTTCCATCCACCAAGGAATAATACAACAAACAATCCGGCAAACGCATATAATTTTAGATAAGTTCCAAGCTGAATTAATCCATACATCATTCCAGAGAATTCTGTTAACCATCCTGCAACAATTTCACTTTCTGCTTCTGGAAGATCAAATGGAATTCTTTCAAGTTCTGCAAAGATTGTAATGAAAAATACTATTGCACCAATTGGTACAAAAGTTATCCACCAAAAGTGTTGTTGTGATTCAACAATATGTGAAAGATTTAGACTTCCAGAGAGTATTACTACTCCAAGAAGTGACAAAATTAATGGAATTTCAAAAGCAACCATTTGATGGAGTGCTCTAAGACCACCAATGAATGTCCATTTGCTATTTGCTGCCCATGCTGTGAGTACAGCAATTATTGGAAAGAAACCTATGATTGCAAATACTGCTAAAAGACCAACGGAAGGATTTGCAACTACCCATCCAGGAGCAACTGGAATCAGAGAAACAAAGGCACCTGCTGCACCTACAAACAATAATGGACCCATCCAGAAAATTGGTTTGTCTGCTTTTGCAGGTATTATGATCTCTTTACTCATTCACTTAAAACCATCACCCATCAGTTGTAGAATTCCTTCTATTTTTCCACAATAAAGTGGTCCTACTCTGAGCTGAATTTTTGCAAGAAACTTTCTTTCTACAAATATTGTTGCAGCTGCAAGTAGAGCTGCAAATCCAAATCCCGGAAATACCATCACTCTAAAGATAGTTGTATGAATGAAACTTTTGACAATTGGAAGAGTACGTGATGGGTCAGCCATCCAAGTCATTGAAAGATATGGCGTCATGAGTTGGCCGTTGATTAATGGAAGCTTGATGTAAAATAATATGATAAAGACTATTGGCAATCCAACTAGACTGAAGATAAGAAGTACCCAGAATATTAAATCAAATAGCGAAGCAATGAATCTACTTAATCTAAACTGCGGTGCGATAGTAGACATTTATCGATCTGCCTCCACAGGCCAATAATTAAGACCCCAGTATACTGCTGGCATGTTACCTAATTTTTCTCCCTTTAACAAATACGGCATACAGATCAAGTTTCTAAACGAGCCAACGCTTATCTTTACTCTATAAGGTTCTGGCCTATTGTTAGACACAATGTAATATCCAATTGCTCCTCTGCCAGACTCTACTCTACGATAAACTTCATCATTACCACCTTTTGGATTTGGTTTTAATTTTGTACGCACAGAGCCGGACTTTGGCATCTTTTTTAATGCGTCCTTAATTATTCTACAACTCTCAAACATCTCAAGATAAGGTATACGTGATCTTGCATAGGAATCACCTTCTTTCATTACTATTGTTTGAAAGTCTAGATTTTCATAGACATCATATGGTTCTTTTTTTCTTACATCAAAATCAACACCAGATGCTCGCAGTACTGAACCAGTTGTTCCAAGTCGGATAGCATCCGTTCGTGATAATATTCCACTACCTTCTGTTCTTGCCTTCAAGAGAGGATTCTGATAAAAAATAGCCTCATACTCTTTTAGTCTCTTTTCAAAATATGCAACTTGTCTTAAGCATCGCTCTTCAAAGTTAGATGGTAAATCATTTCGTACTCCTCCAGGTACTAGATATGCATGAGTCACTCTTGCACCAGACATTGCTTCTAAAAGATCAATGAAAAGTTCTCTATCACCTGCAGGCCACATAAACATTGTAGAGTGACCTAAGAATATTCCATAGATAGCCAACCAGTATAAAATGTAGATGCAACGATTCAGTTCTGCCGCAATAACTCGGATGTATTTTGCTCTCTCTGGAACTTCAATTCCCAATAATTCTTCTACTCCAAGACAATATGGATACAAGATATTGGAAGAGTCGTGGATGACAGGTCTTTCAAGGTGAGGAATATTCTGAATATAATTTCTATATTCAGCCATTTTTTCTTCTCCTCGATGAACATAACCTGGATCAGGATCACATGAAACAATGTAATCACCATCAACTTTGATAATTAGTCTCATATGTCCAGAACCTGGATGTTGAGGTCCAACATTGAGTGTCATTATTTTTTCATCCACGGTCTCAATATGCATTCCTGGAGGTAGTTGTGTTGTCATTTTATCTTCCCTTTATCTTGAAATCTTTTCTAAATGGTGGTATATCTGCCCAATCTTCTGGGAGAAGCAATCTTCGCATATCAGGATGACCTTCAAAATAAACGCCAAACATTTCAAAACATTCTCTTTCATGAAACTCTACACTGTAGAATACATCACGTAATGACGACATCCTTGTTCTATCTGAACCAGGATTTGGAGTATCTTCTCTTGGAACTCGGGTTGCAAGTGCAAGAATTTGTCGTCCAAGTTTTTCATCAGTATAAGAACCCAAGTGGTATACAACCTCGATTTCATTTGCATCAGGATAGTCAACTCCAGATACAGACTCGGCATGATCATATCTGAAGTTCATCTCGAATAAATTTAGCGACCTCTACAATGCTTTCTTTTTTACTAGTCACCCTAATTCTGTCAGATCGTAATATAGTCTACATGTATTTTATCACCAAATTTTGAAGAAATTTTATCTGCCAAAGATTTTTCAAATTCAGGGATAGGTTTTGGCTTAACTGGAACGTCTGGAGATAAATCAAGTCCTTTTTCTTCATAAAATTTCTTTGCTTCATCTTTTGACATGGAATCTGAACTTGGTGTATTTTCAGAATTAGCAGAATGTGGTTCGGCAGTATCTTTAACTTCGTCCTTTTCAGTTCCAGAGCTCATGGCTATTTAGCCTTCATCCGTTTTATTTTTTCTTGAAGTAACATGCATCCTTGGATTAGTGTTTCTGGTCTAGGTGGACAACCTGGAACATAAACATCAACGGGAAGAACCCCATCGATTCCTGGTAGTACGTTATACGAGTCAAAGTATAATCCTCCAGTTATTGCACATGCTCCCATTGCTATGACATATTTTGGATCAGGCATCTGATCATATACCATTCTTAATCTAGGAGCCATTTTTCTTGTAATTGTTCCCATGACAACTATTAGATCACATTGCCTGAGAGAACCAAATGCTTCGATAATACCAAATCTTTCAACATCATAACGAGGACTAGATGCAGCACCAAATTCAACACTACAACATGCAGTCTCAAGATGAACTGGCCATAGAGAGTAAATTCTGCCCCAGTTTATTGCCATGTCAAATGGCTTTCCAACTGCCCTGATAAGTACATCACCAAGCTTTCCAACTAAAACATTAGTTGCATGTGGCGCAGTATCTTGATTAAATAATTCTTTTAACATTTTTCTTCCTCCATCCGGAATCTTTTCTGTATTCGATTTAAAAGTTACCAAATGTCTTTTCTCCCTGCCTGATATAGCGCAAAGGCAAAAGCTGCAAAGATTATTGCAAGAAACCCTATAATTGGAAGAGTTTCAGACTTTGGCAAATTAAGTATACTGCTTCCCCAGGCATACAAAAAGATCGATGCCACATCAAATACAACAAACATCAAGATATAGGAGTAATATTGCATCATGAAATGAGTGCGTCCTTCACCTTGTGGGACTTGACCAGATTCCATTGGAAGGAATTTCACAGGATTTGGAGTACGTCGAGGTGCAATCATCCTAGAAAGAATTAGTGTTGGCCCTGTTGCCACTATTGCAAATATGAATAATAGTAAAATTGGGCTGAAACTACTAGCAGCTTCTCCTACCAAAGTAGCTATCAACCCAGTCGCAGAGTATAAAAATCTATTCACATTATACGATCAAAATTTTCATTGATAGTAAATTTTTCAACAATTTCTTTGAAATCAAGTAATATCTTCAATTTTTAAAAACAATAGACTTTTAACCATTTTAAAATTCCAAAATGATTGATATATGTCAATAATGAAACTTTATCATGGTAAATGTAGGACAAAAGGCACCACCTTTTACTTTGGTAGATACAGAATTGAAGATGCGAAGCTTGGATGAATTTAAAGGCAAAAAAGTAGTCCTTTCATTCTTTGTAGCAGCAAGTTCTCCTGTATGTACAAAAGAAATGTGCGCCTTCAGAGATGAATGGAATCAGATATCAAAACTTGGCGCTCAAGTAATAGGAATTAGTAATGATGGTCCATTTGCAAATAAAGCATTTGCAGAAGCACAACATCTCAATTTTCCGGTACTTGGAGACTACAAAAGTCAGACAATAAGAGATTATGATATTTTAATGCCTGACTTGTTGCATGTGAAAGGTTATGATGCAGCCAAGAGATCTGTCTTCATCGTAGATGCAAATGGAACAATAGTCTACAAATGGGTTTCAGATAATCCATTGACAGAGCCAAACTATCAGGAAATTATAGACTTTCTCAAAAAAGGAAATTAAATTCCTTTTAATTTATTTTTAAAAATATTCATTCAATCTCTGCTAGCACATCATTTTTTGCTACCGATGCGCCCTGTTTCAATTTCATCGATTTTACAACACCGTCTTTATGAGATTTTATTGAGATTTGCATTTTCATAGATTCCAAGACACATACTACATCGCCTTTTTTGATATCATCTCCAGCTGTTACATTTATCGATACAACTCTACCTGGGATTTGACTTTTGAGATTTATTTGAGAGTCTGCTGCGGAATCATCTCCAGAGTTTTTGTATACAATTTTGTCCATATCAGGACGCTTGTTAAATGTAAGTTTGACTCCATCGATAACTAGTGTTATTCTGTTTGTACTGTTTTCAAGATATTTTGTGATATGATAAACACTATCTAACATAAACTCAACTTTATTGTGGCTCATTGTGATTACTTTGAGGTCATGTTCTTTTCCTTGTATTTTCAAGACAAATTCATTATTTCCAACAGATTTTACAATTTCACCATCCAAGTTTTCACCTGTATTTTCTAGTTTGAATTTCATATCAATGCCTATCCACTTGGGTTTTCCATCTAAGACTGTGTTCTTTATGCGATTTTATCCTGCTTTTGAGAAATTCTGAGTGAATCAAGGTTGCAGCTAGTGCAGCTTCTGATTTACCTGATGCCTCCTTTTTCATATCATCGCGTAGTCTGTCAAGAATTTTGAATCTATCAAGAAAGTCAGTCGACAAATCTCCATTAATGAATTCCTTACTATCCAAAATTGTCTTGTATAACGGAATTGCAGTTTCAACTCCTTCTATATAGAAATCAGATAATGCAAGTGCCATTCTCTGTCTTGCCTCTTCAAAGTTCTGTCCCCAAGTGATTAGTTTGCCCATGAGTGAGTCATAATAAGGTGAGACAGTACATCCAGGATAAAGATAAGTGTCAACTCGAACTCCAGGACCTGAAGGAATATTGACATCAAAGATTTTTCCTGTTGATGGAGCAAAGTCCAAAAATGTATCTTCTGCATTAATTCTGCATTCTATTGCGCAACCATTTACTTTGAGATCTGTTTGTTTGAAAGGAATTTCTTTTCCATTTGCAATATCAATTTGTAATTTTACAAGATCAAGTCCTGAAACTAATTCAGTTACAGGATGTTCAACTTGTAATCTAGCATTTATTTCAATAAAGTAAAAAGTTCCATCATCTAATCTTAGAAATTCAGCAGTTCCTGCATTTGTATAATCTACAGCTACTGCGGCTTTTACTGCAAGTTCTCCAATTTCATCACGTACCTTTTGATCAACAACTGGAGATGGTGCCATTTCTATGAGTTTTTGATGTCTCCTCTGAATAGAACATTCTCTCTCAAAAATATGTACTGCGTTTCCATGCTTGTCACGCGCTAGCTGAAATTCAATATGACGAATTTTTGGAAGGAATTTCTCAACTAATAGTGCAGACTTGCCAAATGCCGCTTTTGATTCTCCAGATGCCATCTCAAAAGCTTCTCTGAGTTCTTTTTCATCATGTACCAGTCTGATTCCTCTGCCTCCTCCACCAAAAACTGACTTTAGTAAAACAGGATACCCGATTTTGTGAGCAATATCTAGTGCTTTCTCAACTTCTTCAACAATTCCTGGACTTCCTGGAACAGTTGGTACATTTGCTTTCATCATCGCATTTTTGCATTCCATTTTATCACCACACAATCTCATTGATTTTCCAGAAGGTCCAATGAAATTGATCTTCTTTTTCTCACAAAGATCTGCAAAATCTGCATTTTCTGAAAGAAAACCATAACCAGGATGAATTGCATCAGCACCAGAGCTAATTGCAGTCTCTGCTATCTTTTCCATGTTAAGATAACTTTGCGATGGAGATGCTGCACCAATATGATATGCTTCAGAAGCCATCTTGACATGCTTTGAATTTACATCTTCATCAGAATAAACTGCAACTGATTTAATTCCTAATGCATTACATGTCTTGATTACACGTATTGCGATTTCTCCTCTGTTTGCGATTAAAATTTTCTTGATCATATCGTTCTAAAGATTAATGTTCCCATGTTTTCGTGGTAGTCTTCTTTCCCTCTTATTTGCTAAAGCATCCAAAGCTCGTATTATTGCAGGTCGTGTTTCGGCAGGATCGATTACTAAATCAATTGTTCCATATGATGCAGCTACGTAAGGATTAGCAAATTTTTCTGTAAAATTATCTACAAGTTGTTTTTTTAGTGTAGCAGAATCTTTTGCAGCATCAAGTTCTTTTCTATTCATTATTCTTACTGCTGCTTCTGAACCTAGTACAGCTATTTGGGCAGTCGGCCATGCATAATTCATGTCTGTTCCCAAATTCTTACTTGACATTGCAATGTAGGCTCCACCGTAGGCTTTTCCTATGATCAATGTTATCTTTGGAACTGTAGCCTCACAGTATGCATACAATAGTTTACTTCCGTGACGAATAATTCCAGCATGTTCCTGTTGTGTTCCAGGCATATATCCAGGAGTATCTACAAGAGTGATAATTGGTATATTATAGCAATCACAGAATCGGATGAATCTTGCTGCCTTGTTAGATGAGTCAATATCCAAGGCTCCTGCAAGTACCATTGGTTGGTTTGCAACAATTCCAACTGTCCTTCCATGCATTCTAGCAAATCCAACTACAACATTTGGTGCAAATAATTCATGTATCTCAAAGAATACATGATTATCAACTATAGAACTGATGATTTCTTTCATATCATATGGTTGAAGAGGATTTTCTGGAATTATATTTATGAGATTATTGTCTAGTCTGTTTGGATCATCGCCAGTTTCTACAATTGCTGATTCTTCTGTACTATTTTGAGGAATATATGATAAAAGTGTCTTGACAATATCCATGCATTGATATTCATTTTTTGCAACAAAGTGTGCAACACCACTGTTCTTTCCATGAGACATTGCACCACCAAGTTCATCAAAAGATACATCTTCACCAAGGACTGTCTTGACTACCTCTGGACCTGTTACAAACATTGTAGCAATCTTGTCAGCCATTATTACAAAGTCTGTCATTGCAGGTGAATATACTGCACCTCCCGCAGATGGTCCTACACTAATTGTAATTTGAGGAACTACTCCAGATGCAAGTTGATTATGATAAAAAATATCTGCAAAACCATCAAGACTCAGAATTCCTTCTTGAATTCTTGCTCCACCTGAATCAGCTATTCCAATAATTGGACAACCAACTTTGGTAGCATGATCCATAACTTTTGTAATTTTTTTAGCACCCATCTCACTAAGTGTTCCACCAAGAACCGTAAAATCATATGCAAAAAGAAAAACTTGTTTTCCGTGTATAGTTCCATATCCCGTGATAACTCCATCTCCAAAGAATTTTTTGTTCTGCATATCAAACTCATAATAATGATGAGTTGTCATAGCATCAATTTCATTAAAACTCCCTTCATCAAGGAGCAAGTCAATTCGTTCTCTTGCAGTTAGACTTACCTTTATCATGTTGACCCTGCACTCTTTCTTCTCCACCACCTTGTTCTGCCTGTCGTCTTTTATGTAAAAAATTTTTTATCTTTTCAGAATGCATGATTCGAATTAGAACTGTCGGTAACCTATATTAATTTAATCAGTTTTTATTTCTCGAATACCGTCTCGGCCACCCTTGGCGTTTCGAAAAACATTCATGCCAATATGATAATTTTGCCATAGTCCCTCTACTACTTGAAGTGCTTCCTTTGCAGACTGTAATGTTTCTTGACTAGTCTGTGGATCGGCCTCTAATTTTGCAATCAGATTTCTTTCTTCAGTAAGAAGATCTTCTAATCCTACTTCATAGTTTGATTCCCCATGAAAGGCCGGATCTAATGGTGCAATCTTTGTGGTAGGCTTTGCCATTGATTTCTCAATCTGAATGGTTAGATTTTAAGATTTAGCATAGGATATCGTTTTACTACAGAATTTTGATAGAGTGAAAAAGCATCTTTGGTGTCACTACATTTTTTACAAATACACATCTGAGAGACTTTTATTAGATCACAATTATCTGCAAATTCACAGTCAGGACAACCTGCCGGGCTTCCACAGACTAGACATTTTAGTTGCATAACTTCTGCGCATGCCTGATGTTTAACACCTAATCCTTTGGCCCACAAGGCAACTTCATTGATTTCAATCTTTTTTTTGCAGACGGTACACGTTCCTGGAAACTTCATAGGTATTGCACGCCAGCTCATTTCATCATCTCCAATTCTTTTTGTATAATTTCATAATCTGTCTCGTTTAGGTTCATTTCAAGAGATTTATTTTTTATACAAAAAAGCAGATATGGGAGATAGAAAGTTGAAAATACACTACGTGAAACGTGCATTTGTTTTGCAAGATTACTAGTTAGTCCTTTTATTGCTCTGCCATCCCATCTAATTCTATTAAGAGTAGGCCATGGAAGATTAAATTGAGAATATCTTATTGCTGTTCCTTGTTTATATAATTTCAATAATATGTTATCTAGATATCGTAAGAGTCTCCATTCTTGGTGTCTCATTATTTTTCCGTATAACATATCAGCTTCAGAAAGTATTTCCAACATTTCTTTCAGAGTATCTTTTGGAAGAGTACTTGTAATTACACTTGAATAAAACGCATTAATTTTTTCACGAGGATCAATTCGTAGAGAATAAAGTATTATTTTTGCCTCTTCAGATGATTTTGCATTAAAAAATGAATTTATTGATTCTTCCACATTAGCAGTTAGGTTAGATTTATCAAGTTCAGGCTCAAATCCTCCAGCCAATGCTTGGGCAGAATTTAAAATTGATCTAATGTCACCACGTGAATCTATAATTACCTTTATCATACTTCCAATTTTTATTGACGCATCTTCTCGCCTTAGAATTTCTTCAAGATATAGTCGCATTAACCTTGGAGGAAGAGGCCTAAGTTTCACAGTAGTCACAGCTTTTTTTATGGATTTCATTTTGTCAGATATATCAGAATTTGCTGCAAGAATTATTGGGACAGTTGGCTCTTTTAGTACATCAATCAAAGCTTCTACACCACCAAAATCAGATCTTCCGTGTATTCCATCCACTTCATCAACGAAGATCATAGGATTTCCAAGCAGATTCCTATTACCAAGAATAGGATTAAGAATTTCTTGAATTTTCTGTTTGTTTCTTACATCACTTGCATTCATGCTGATTAAATCATAGCCAAATTGTTTTGCACCAAGCATCGCCATGGTAGTTTTTCCAATTCCTGGAGGTCCAACTAAAAGAAGAGGTTTTGTTCCCTTGATCCATTTCCCAAGCCATTTTACAAAAGATTCCTTTGCTTCTTCGTTTCCAACCATTTCAAGCAAATTCTTTGGCCTATACTTGTCAGACCACATCATTTCAAATCACTTTGGAATTTTAGATTCAAATTCTTTCCATAATTTTTCTTTTGAAAGTTGGTTAAACCAATACAGATTGTAATGCTCCACCGTTAAAAAGAGAAACTCGAGAAAATCCTTATGTGAAAAATTTTCTGGTAACAATTCCAAAGCAAGTCGTGCCTCACTTAGGTAAATATCACTTTTCTTCATTGTAAAATCAAATCCTTTTTGAACATCACCTGTAAGAAATGTGTAATATAGAGGCCAAGAAGGAACTTTTACAAATTTATTTTTTATAGAATCTTCAATTTCATTTCCACATCCAACTGATTCTGCAGCTTTTGCCATACCAAGATAGAATATTTCTCCTAGTGGGAATCTTGCTAGAGTCATATTTTTTCCTGCAGTTCCCATAACGGCTCTATATTTTTTGTAGCATGAAATCATCTCTTCTTCAGATATGCTCTTAGGATTCATTTTTAATTTAAAATCAATGTATTGACCTATTCGTGCATCTTTGAAACCTCTCTCAAATTCTTCCAAAACTTCTTTTCCACCAATAGAAATCTTGTCTCTTGCAAGCTTCAAGATGTATGGATTCATCAACTTGTAATCATCTAGAAATTCTACATCTTCATCCTTGTCCATTATCCTATCCATTGGTTCACTAAGATCTATTGCTATGATATGACCATCAATGATGTCTGTTTTTTTCTTACTATTGTTTTCATCTCCAAAATATTGTGATGATGCATCATATAATGCACTAAAAACTGGAAAGGTCATTTTAACAAAATTAGAATTAAGTATTCTTGAGACTCTGTCTAGTAGAGTCTCATAATTTTCTAGTCTCTTTTTGACCTCGTCAATTTGTGATTTTTCTAGAATTATCTCTGTGGAGCCAACTTCCTTGGCAAATTTTTCCTGAGTTTCAAATGGATTAGGGTCAGATTTGATCTCATTTAGTAGATCTTCAGTAAATCTTTTGGTGAATTTTGGAAATTCATCCTCTGCTTCCTTTTTGTACTTGTCAAATAATCGATATCCTTTGCTTTTGAATAATGCCTGCTTGACTATATCCTTGCCTGGTTTAGTAGATAGAAGAGCCTCTTTGCTAAAAATTGAATCATCTTTACTACTCACACAATGGCACAACTTTTTTGCTATTTATGCATTCAGCCTACTTTTTTATTACTTAAAATAAATTAGGACTTGGAAAAGAAAAACTTGTGAAAGTAATAGAAATTTTAGAAGAGGCTGCAAAGAGAGTATACAGTAATGTAAAGCACCTTGCAGGAACAGAGGAATCTGGTGCGGATCATGGAATGGGAGCAGGTGGAGACATATCACGACGAATTGACATCGTAGCAGAAAAGACAGTTCTTGATTATCTTCGAGAGATAAATTTTGAGTGTACTGTTTTTGGAGAAGAGTGCGGCATGGTTGAATTATCTCAAAATCCTAAAGGATTTGTAATAATGGATGCCATTGATGGCTCTACTAATGCAGTTAGGGGATTACCTTTCTTTTGCTGTTCGCTTGCATTTGCACCTGAAGATAATCTCAGTTCTGTGACAGATGGAGTAATTATCGATTTACATAACGGAGATTTGTATTCTGCGTCAAAAGGCAATGGTGCATACATGAATGGAAAAAAGATTCACGTTCACAAAGACAAACCAATTTACTTTGTTGTAGGGGTTGACATTTCAGGAATTTCTCCAGAGGCTCTACCTCAATTAGCACCAATTCTTGCAGCATCAAATCATGTAAGACATTTTGGAGCAGTTGCTCTTGAACTTGCAATATTTGCTCGTGGATTGGTTGATGTATTTGTAGATCTTAGAAGGAAATTAAGAATAACAGATGTTGCTGCAGGATATCTCATAGCTTTAGAAGCTGGTGGATACGTAGTTGATGAAAACGGTATGCCACTTGACTCAAAATTAAGTTATGATAAAAGAATCTCATTCATAGCTGCTGCAAACAAGGAAACACTTGTTGACGTAATGAAAAAACTTGGATTATCACCCAAAATTTGAGATTTAATTTCTGAGAAAAATTTATGGCGCCCTTGGCGGGATTTGAACACGCGTCGAGGCCGTGACAGGGCCCCATTCTAGACCGGGCTTTACGAGGATTGGAATTAACCGCATCCCCTCTATACTACAAGGGCGTTAAAATATTGTGGAAGAAAATCTGAGTTTAAAGCTTTCTTTTCTTCAAAAAATTTTGTAAAAGACTAAATTATACACAACTATGACCCTTCGCTATGGGTTCGTAGCTCAGCCAGGTAGAGTACCGGACTTTTAATCCGGCTGTCCGGGGTCCGAATCCCCGCGAACCCGCTTAAAATTAATAAATTAATCCAAGATATGATAATGTCAGATTTTTACTTGTAGTACAACTCTAAAAAGAGAGGTTTTCTAACTACTCAGACGCAGTTCTGGAAACTCTGCTTGCTTAATTCCCAAGTCATGCTGAAGGGTTCTAATCTTCTTTGCATATTCGGCCATTCTAGGATTATCACTCTGAACCTTTGCGATTTTGTATCCTCGCCAGGCTTTTTTGAGTGCGCCCCATGTTTGACCCGCAGTGTAGTTAGGGTTGGTTGATTGCGGTTGTACGAATTGATACATGTTGAGACGTAATGCGCGAAAATTCGTTATTTGCCCATATGTTAAGTAAAATAAATATAAAAGTCAAGTTTCCTACATTAAATTCAATTAATTATCATCTTTATCTGTAAAAATTTCGTTTTTCTTATGTTTCTGATATATTTTAGGCTTTGTTTTTAATCAAGACTTTTAATTTACTTTCAAGGCCATCAATTGCAGTTCTTACTTCATTTGTTCTCTTAGTGGTCCCAACTACATATGCCTGAATTTTTCTTTTCCTGTCTGCAATCATTCTCTGTTGCTCATGTTTGCCAGAAGATCCTTGTGATTTTCTAGTATCTAATGATGATTCAGGAGTTGTTGACTGGATAATTTTGTAGAGTTCTTTTGCATCAATTTCTTTGGATGGAATTGTTTTTTTTACTTCTGACAAAGATAGTTGTGATAGAGATTTTTTTGAATTTGCAGCTGAGTTGTACTAGATGTCCAACTATTTTGTGTGAGACTCTAAAGGGAATTCCTTTTCGTACCAGATGTTCTGCAATATCAAGTGATATGGAAAATCCTCCGTCTATTGCATGCCTTAGTTTTTTCTCATTTACATTCATAGTCTTAAGAAGAGAATTAACTACAAGTAAGGATGATATTATTATCTTAGAAGTTGGCCAGATTGAAACTTTGATTTGTTGAAGATCTCGGTTGTATCCAGATGGCAATCCCTTTAGATTTGACAAGATAGCCATCTGGTATCCTATTACTTGAGCAGTTTTACCACGGATTAGCTCAAGAATATCAGGATTTTTCTTTTGTGGCATGACACTTGATGTAGATGTAAATTTGTCTGACAATTCAAGAAAAGAAAATTCAGAAGTAGACCATATGATAAAATCTTCTGCCATTCTACTCAAGTTTGTCATTAGGATGGAGCAGTTTCCTACATATTCTGCAACAAAGTCTCGTGACGAAGTTGCATCAATTGAGTTCTCTACCAGTCCTTTGAATCCAAGCATTTTTGCAGTAGATTGCCTATCAATTGGAATACTGGTTCCACCAACTGGGCCTGCACCAAGAGGGGATTCATTGACTCTACCATATGTTACATAGAGTCTGTCAAGATCACGGAAAAGTGCGTCTGCATATGCAAGAAGAAAATGAGAGAATAACCCAACCTGAGCCTGCTGGAGATGAGTATACAGAGGCATTATTGTATTTTGATACTTTTCTGCTAGTTGTATTAGTGTAGAAATGACTTCATTTAGACAAAAACAAATGATATTAATATCATCGCGTATCTTCATACGTATGTCAAGTGTAACTTGATCGTTTCTTGAGCGTGCAGTATGCATTTTACCCCCAGCTTCTTTTCCTGCTTTTTTTATCACTAAAGACTCTATAAGTTCATGAATATCTTCAGCTTCAGATTTCTCAGAAAATTCTTCTTTTTTGAGTTTCTCAAGAGCACTAAGAATCTTTGTTGCTTCAGATTTTGTAATAATTTTATTTTCCAAAAGCATCAAAGTATGAGCTTGACTTCCTAGAATATCATACAAAGCAATTTGAAAATCATCAGAGATTGACGAGAGAAATTCTAAAGTATTTTCATCTAATTTCCCTTCTAACCTTGATCTGTACATCAATTTACGAATTAGAATGGTTATATATAGCATAGACGCTTTTTTTAATTATGTCACAGGCATCTCAAGACCTGAGAAGACAAATTTTTGATGAGCTAACCAAAGTAGTTGATCCAGAAATTAATGTCTCAATAATGGAGCTTGAACTAGTAGACAATATTGACATCATTGGACCCGAAGTTAAAATCGACATACATTTGACAAGTCCTTTTTGCCCAGCAATATTTGGATTTAAGATTGCACAAGATGTACATGATAATTTACTTAAGATAGATGGCATTGATGATGTAAAGGTAAATGTTTCAAATCATTTCATGGCAGAAGCCATAAACAATCAAGTCAATTCTAGTAAGAATCCTAAAAAGCCTTAAAATATTATTTTTGAAATCCTAAGAGATATCCTCTAAGCAATTGTATTGCCATTGCAGGATCAACACCTTTTGGACAAACGTGGCTACAAGATCCAGCAAAGTGACATCGCCATATTCCATGAGAATCATCTACGATTTTCAGCCTCTCCTCTTTTCCTTTATCCCTGTTATCTGCTACGTATCGGTAGGCCTGTGCAAGTCCCTGTGGACCAATAAATGAGGTATCAGTAGCCATTGTTGGACATGCAGAGTTACACAAACCACATTTGATACAGTATGAGAACTGGAGAAATTTTTCAAGGTCCTTTGGAGTTTGGTTAAATTCTTTAGATTCAGGTGTAACTTCAGAATCTTCTCTTATGATAAATGGCTTCATTTTTTTATGGTTTGAGATTAGTTGTTTAAAGTCAACTGCAAGATCCCTAATTATTGGGAAATTATTCATAGGTTCAACTGTGATAACGTTTGAGTGTAATTCTGAAACCTTTAGTGTAACAAGCCAGTGAAGGTTTTCCATTAATCTTCATACCACAAGAACCACAGGATGCTTGTCTACAAGAGTACCTTACTGCTACAGCGTGATCAAGATTTTGTTTTACATACAAGATTGCTTCTAGAACTGTAGTCCATTTCTTTACTGGAACCTTGAATTCAGAGTAAGTAGTCTCCTGTCCTTCTGCAGGATTTGATCTTGCTATTCTTAGGGTTATAGTGTCTAGTTCACCTGATGTTTTTTCAATTGTGATTAATTCTTCGGATTGTTTAGGTTCCGTTACAACTGCCATGTCTAAGAAACCCCCATTCCCGCCATCAATATAGTTCTTGAGCCATAAGCAATCAAAATTGCCATAGATGCAAGAGATCCATAGTTGACCATTTTCTCATAACCTGATCCTTGTTTTAGCTCCAAAAGAATTACTCGAAGACCATTAAAACCATGTACAGATAACAGTATCAATACAGCTTCTGAGCATCAACGCATATGGTAAAAAGTGATAATTTGCAATTACATTTTGATATTGTAATGACTGACCAAAGTTTTGTGTCATCCTCATTAAGATATGCACAGATACAAGTACTACAGCTCCTAATGCTGTCCCATAATGTATTTTCATGATAATACTTTCTCGCATCTTAATCACCAAATAGAACTGATGCACCGTACATCATGGCAAGAGCTGCAAGTCCGATAGAGACCCAGATGCAAAGTCTTTGTTTGTAGTTTAATGATGCTGCTTTGTATGGATATTCTGGTTGTCCAGGTTTTCCAACTCCTATGCCTCCATGACCAAGCATTACTCTAATTCCATTTGCAGTATGAAAAACACACATGCCAATGACCAGTGTAAGGATGATATGTCCTTGCGGTGTCTGTGTAAATTCTAACATTTTATCCCATGCAACTTTTCCATGAACAATTGTGCTTGTTTCAAAAATATGCCCTATCAAATAAGCAAGTAAACCAAGTCCAGTAAGTCTTTGTAACCAATATGCAACTCGTTCTATTCCATATCGAGTAGGATTTGCCATTCCCTTTATGCCTTCACGGTTTGACAATCTTTCTGTCACTAGTATTTCCTCTCCACTGGCTTGTATTTAGTAATAGTTACTGGATGTGTCTTAAGAACAGGCTCCTTGGTGTCATAGTAAACAAGAGTATGGTGTAGGAAGTTCTTATCATCCCTATCAGGATAATCAACTCTTGCATGAGCACCTCTGGATTCTTTTCTTGCAATCGCACCCATTAGAATAACTTCGGCAACACGGAACATCGAATCAAGTTCCATTACATTTGAAAAGTTAGTGTTATACTCTTTAGATTTATCATCTACATGCTTCCAAGTTTTTTGGTGTAATTGTCGTACTTGTTTTAATCCTTCAACTAGGTTGCTTTCAGTCCTATAGACATAAGCTTTTGAATTCATGATATCAGTTAACTCTTGACGTACTTCATACGGGTTTACACTTCCACTTCCTCTAAAAATTCCATCATAGATTCTCTTTTCTTCTGTAGCAATAAGATGCATTGGGAATGGCGGTTGTGATTTACCTTCAAGAATGTATTTTGCAGCCAGATCTCCTGTTATCTTTCCCCAAACAAGACATTCGGATGTTGAGTTTGCACCCAGTCTATTTGCGCCATGAACACTATTACATGCAGCTTCACCAGCTGCCCATATTCCTTGAATTTCGGTTGCACCATCTATGTTTGTGTGAATTCCACCCATCATATAGTGACATACTGGCCTTACATCAATTGGGTCAGTTACTGGATCTATACCAGAGAATTTCAACGATATTTCTCGGATTGCAGGAAGTTTTCCTATAATCACTTCTTTACCAAGATGTGTCAAATCTAATTTTAGACATTCTACTCCCGTCTCATTTTTGAAGCCTCTACCTTCGTTAATTTCTGTCATCATTGCACGTGAAACAACATCTCTGGAGGCAAGTTCAAGTTTGTTTGGAGCATATTTTTTCATAAATCTCTCCCCATCCTTGTTAATCAGATAACCTCCTTCACCTCTAGCAGCTTCTGTAATTAGAATTCCAGATGGTAGTATTCCAGTTGGATGAAATTGAACAAATTCCATATCTTTCAATGCCATTCCTGCACGATATGCCATGTCCAAACCATCAGGGGTTGAAGATAATGAATAAGTTGAGAAACTATAAACTCGTCCTGCTCCACCAGTTGCAATAATTAGTGCTTTTGCCTTGAATGTGTAAAAATTACCACTTGAAAGTTCGATAGCTGTAATACCACAGAAACTTTGACCGTCATGGATGACAGATGTAACAAACCATTCATTGTAAAATTCTATGTTGTCAAATTTCTGACAAGTATCATAAAGAGTCTGCATCTCATAGAATCCAACTTTGTCCTGAGCATATGTTGCTCGACTAAAACTATAACCTCCAAATGGTCTCTGACCAATTCTTCCATCTTCTCTTCTTGACCAAGGCATTCCCCAATGTTCAAGCTGGTATATTTCAGATGGCATTTCCTGTACAAGTCTTTCAATGACATCCTGATCCCCAAGAAAGTCACTTCCCTTGACGGTATCATAAACATGAGATTCAAGAGAATCTCCTTCTTCAGGATATAGAACAGCTGCTGTTCCACCTTCAGCAGATACCGAGTGTGAACGCATAACTTGAAGCTTTGAAATTACGCCTATCTTTATCTTTGAACTAACTTTTGCTGCTTGAATTGCGGCCCTAAGACCAGCAAGACCAGAACCTACTATCAAGAGATCAAGTTCTATGCTGTTAACCATTATTCGAATTCTACTTTTCAGGCTTCATAAATATGTCTTGTGAAGGCTCTATCACCTTTTTGGTACACAATTCTCTGTGTTACCTAGAGATATGAAAAATAATCAATGTTCAACCAAGTAATAAATAATTGTAGAACATTATAGCCACAGTTGACAAATATTAGAAAATTATTATTAGACAAATCAAAACCTCTTGTTTTTCCAGGAGTATACGATGCAATTACTGCAAGAATTGCCCAGAAAGTAGGTTTTGAAGCAATGTTTCAGACAGGATATGGAACATCTGCAGCACTTCTTGGTATGCCAGATTATGGTTTCATCGGATCTAAAGAGACAATTGAAAATGCAACAAGAATATGCAAATCAGTCTCTGTTCCAGTGATAGTAGATGCTGACACAGGTTATGGAAATCCATTGAGTGTATGGAAACTTGTAAATGAATTAGAGGCAGTTGGAGCATCAGGAATATTTCTTGAAGATCAGAAATGGCCAAAAAGATGCGGACACATGTCTGGTAAAGAAGTAATTCCAAAAGAAGAATATGTTGAAAAACTTCGTGCTGCAGTTGATGCTAGAAAAAGTAAGGATTTCATAATTGTGGCAAGGACAGATGCTCGAGCTACTGAAGGTATTGATGCTGCAATAGAAAGAGGTTTACTTTATAAAGAAATTGGAGCAGATGCAATTTTTGTTGAAGCTCCAAAATCAATTGAAGAGATGAAGAAAATAGGAAAATCGATTAAATCTCCCCTGGTTGCAAATATGATAGAAGGTGGAGCGACACCTGTTCTTTCATCCAATGAACTACACAAGATGGGATTTAATCTAATTTTATATCCATTATCTGTACTTTATGCAAACACATTTGCTACATTAAAGATTCTAAAGGAATTAAAAAAATCTGGAACTACTTTGAAGTTTAAAGAATCTCTTGTTAATTTTGATGAGTTTAACGATATTGTAGATCTTACAAAATTTAAGAAGATGGAAAACAAGTATTCGATAAAATAATTAACAAAAAAGAAAAGTGTCTTTCAAGGTTCCTATCTAAGAGTTTGTTCTCTTTACTTCTATTTCTATAGTAGAAACATTTCTAGTACGTCCATCTTGTGATTGCATTTGTTCTGAACCTATTGTGATGTTTCCCACGGCAAAGCCTGCATTTTCTGTCTTTCGTGCTATGATTTGAGCTACGTCGACTGCAGCGCCGATACTAAGTCCTCTTGCCTTGATTGATATTTTTGGTTGATTTGCCAACTGTATGAGCGCAGAAGTAACATACGCCATCAGAGGCTTCTTTCCTATGTAGATTATGTCTCTAGATTCGGACATACTTCGAGTATCATTTGGGATAATTTAAATCTAAGAATGAAAAATTTGAGGCATTGAAGTTTTTACTGTTCATAATTTTCGGAATATCAATAATCGGAATTAGTTCTGCTTATGGATATCAGGAAGTTTCAGTATCAGATTTCAAGATTAGTAAATTCTCTTGGTCAGGATATCACATCACCTGTTGTTGATCAACAGCTTAACTTACAAACTTCTTTGAAGAATTCAGGCGATAAGAATATCAATTGGGCATACATAGTACAGGTAATTAATTCAGATGGAGCAATAGTTGATCTAAATTATGCCACTGGATCTATTGTAAAAAATCAGACTCTTGAAGCAGCACTTTCATGGACACCTCATACAAGAGGAGATTATAAAATTGAGATTTTTGTTTGGGATAACTTGCGCGACATTAATCCACTTGCTTCCATGTTAACTCATGCAATTACTGTAACTTAAAAAAGTGGACCGGGTGGGATTTGAACCCACGATCTCACCCATGCCAAGGGCGTATCCTACTAGGCTAGACGACCGGCCCATATTCAATCAGATTATTACATCTGATTTGCATTAACTTTTTTTGAGAGGTTATTAACGTTTAGCGTAAGTCAAAATTTGTATGCAAAATAATAGCATAAGATATTTAACCTTCTAAATCAAAAACTTCATGTGGTCGTAGACAGTAAAGCGATAATTTCCTACATACAAATTCAGAAAGAAGATTTAGCTGTTTTTAGATTCAAACCAAAAGAAGGTGGAGAAGTTCCACAATACAAAGCTGGTCAATTTCTTACACTTGGAGCACATGTTCCAGCAGAGAATAAAGTTATTCGAAGAGCATATTCAATTGCATCAAATCCAGAAAACAGAAATTATATTGAATTATACATAAGATGGGTAAGAAAACCACTTCCAGGACGTCTTACTACAGTTTTGTTTAGTGCAAAAGAAGGAGACGATATAATTTGGTTAAAACCTACTGGTCCATTTACTATAGAAGATAAGAAACCAGATGGCGAACCAGACAATAGAAGAATAGTATGTCTTGGTGGAGGCACAGGTCTTGCACCATTTGTTAGTTATGCAAAACATCTTCATGCAATAGGAAGTAAAAGAGAAGTCGTAGTATTTCATGGAGCTAGTTATGTTGATGAATTAGGTTACAGAGAAGAATTAACTCGACTAGAAGAGGAAAGCCTTGACAGAGGAAAAGACAAATGGAATTTCAAATACAGAGCCACTATTAGTAGACCAGATGAGTGGTTTAACAGAACTTGGAATGGCAATAAAGGCAGAGTAGAAAGTTTCTTACAGTCAAAAGATGGTGAAATGTCAACACTTGAAAAGATGGTTGGTGAGAAAATTACAAAAGATAATACTGTCTTTTTCATTTGTGGGTGGCAGGGAACTATTGATGGATGTATGGATGTTTTAACACCAAAAGGCTTTGTTACAGAAAGAAACAAGCGAGCAGACAAGAGCTTTGAGATAAAGTACGAATCATACGGATAAAAGAAAACATCTTTGAAAGAATAATATTCTATTACCTTGGCGAGTCTACAGGGACGTAGGTTAGCTTGGTAGACTGCCAGCCTCGGGCGCTGGATGTCGTGGGTTCAAGTCCCATCGTCCCTATGTTCTTAAGAATTTTATCACAATTCCAAATAAATGATTGAAATATGCCATAAAAACACAGAAGCCAGTTGACAATCGCAATATATCTCGCACATTTGAATCCCGTTACCAAGGCCCACGTAGAAATTATCAATGAATTAAAAAATGAAAATGAGGTAAGAGTATTGCCAGTTATATTCATGAAAGATGGTAAAGAAATCAACAGTAGAAGTTTTCCATTCAGTTATGACTTGAGAAAGAAAATGCTCAAGGCTGTATTTGGTGACAGCATTACAGTTTTACCAAATTATACGTTCTACGCACCATTTTCAAAATACATGCCTCCGATGTTATCTCCTTATTCATGGAAAATAAAAAAACAAATTCTTGATGAAGTAACTAAAGACTATTTCACGTATACCGGAGACAAAGCTGAGGGTTTTGTCCTTAAACTCTATGGACTTAATCCTAGAATAGGAAAGAGAAAGGAAACTTCTGCATCGTCTGTAAAACAAAAGATGTTTGAGGCAGCAATGGGAAAAGATACAGATTGGGAAAATTATGTTGAGCCGGAAGTAGTACAAATAATACGCGAAAACTGGGATACCGTAAAGAAATTTGCAAATGCTAAGGATCTTACATATCGTGTATTAGGAATGAAATTTCCAAGCATTGGATTTTGGTAGAAATAGATTAATTATAGACGGATTGGGTTTTTTAATATGAAACCTTTTGTACCAAAATTTGTCTGGTTTGATGGAAAAATTGTAAAGGATGAAGATGCGAAGGTTCCAGTTATGACTCATGCCATACATTATGGAACTTCGGTTTTTGAAGGACTTCGAGGATATTGGAATTCTAAAAACTTGTATATTTTCAGACTTGATGATCACATAAAGAGATTTAGAAATTCAGGTAAGGTATATTCAATTTCTTTGAGATTTACAGATAAAGAAATATCTAATGCCATAATTGATCTTTGTAAAAAAAATAATGTAAAAGAATCATGCTACATAAGACCATTTTATTTTGTAGGCATACATGGAATTAATCTACATGTCACTGAAAATACTCCAACACATGCAGTTGTAGTCATGTTTCCTTTTGGAGAATTGTTCAACAAAAATGGAATAAAGACAGGCATATCTTCTTGGAGACGAATTAGTGATATGTCTACACCGCCCCTTGCAAAAATGGGTGGAAATTATCTTAATTCCATACTAGCGACACAGGAATCAAAGAGAAATGGTTACGATGAAGCCATATTATTAGATCATCTAGGAAACATAAGTGAGGCACCAGGCGAAAATATATTCATCATAAGAAATGGAAAGTTGCTAACTCCTCCACCTCACTCATCAGCATTGGAAGGTATAACAAAGGATTCAGTTATTGAGATAGCAAAAGATCTTGGTTATCAAACAATTGAGCGAGAAATTCCTAGAACCGAGATTTATTTTGCTGATGAAGTATTTCTGACAGGAACAGCTGCAGAGATAACTCCAGTCATTTCAATAGATGGTAAAAAAATTGGAGATGGCAAAATAGGCAAGATTACGGGAAGGATTAGAACAATCTATTCAGATATCACCATAGGCAAAAATAAAAAATATTCAAAGTGGATTACAGCGGTGTATTGAGATGAAAATAGTTCAAATAGGTACTGGCGGTTTTGGAAAAAATCACACTAGAATTCTTTCTCAACTTGGAGTTCTTTCTGCAATATGTGACATGAATATATCCCGTGCAGAAGAATTTGGTAAAAAATATTCTGTAAATTATTATTCATCCCTAGATTCCCTTATGGATTCAGAGCAATTTGATGCAGCATTTGTTTGCACACCTACTTCAACTCATTTTGAGATAGCAAAAAAACTCTTAGAGCAAAAGAAAAATGTCTTTGTAGAAAAACCTATGACTTATCTCTCACATGAGGGTGAAGAGTTACTCAAGTTAGCCAAGAAAAATAAGGTGGTTCTCACAAGTGGCTACATTGAGAGATTCAATCCTGCTGTCTCACTTGTCAAAGAATATGTCAAGGCAAAGAAGTATGGTGAATTGATAATGCTTGAATTTCACAGAGAAAATAGAATGCCCAACCACATAAAAGATGTAGGAATCATTTACGATACTTCAGTTCATGATATAGATACAGCCATGTGGTTATTTGATGATGTGCCAGAAGTTGTATTTGCAAGATCTGGAAAAATAAGACATGAACATGAAGATTTTGCAACAATTATGCTAGGTTTCAAAGATAACAGAGTTGCAATCATATCATCAAACTGGATTACTCCAATCCGTGTAAGAAGATTCAATGCGGTATGTGGAGATGCAATAATTTCTTCGGATTTTATTACACAAGAAGTAAAGATTGAAACCAGTTCAGGAGCTGAAATACCTCGCAAGGAAATGGAAGAGCCATTACTTTTAGAGATAAAGAATTTCATTTCAGCAATAGAGGGAAAAGACACCATAAGAGTAAAAGCAGAAGATGCTGTAAATACCACCAAAATTGCAGAAGCGGCACTTTTATCTAGTCAAAAAGGAACTCCAATCTATCTAGACCTAAAATGAACAGAAAACTGATAGAGATTTTGGCGTGTCCAATAGACAAACACTTTCCACTTGAGCTTGTAGAATTTAATTCCAAAGATGAAATTATTTCTGACGGTGTAATATTTTGCTCAAAGTGTTCAAGATATTATCCAATAATAGAAGAGATTCCTATAATGTTACCTGATGAACTACGTGACAAAAATCAAGATATTGAATTCTTAAACAAGTACAAAAATACTCTTCCTGACAAGATAGTTTCAAAAGGCTCTCCATGGCACTTGTGATAAAAAATGGTAACAAATTTCATTTCTGAAAAAGCAAAACTTGGGAAAAATGTAAGAATATGGCATTTTGCTTACGTAGGAGATAATGCAGAGATTGGAGATAACGTCAAAATTGGTTCTCTTGCACATGTAGATTACAATGTAAAGATAGGAGAAAATACAATGGTAGAGGGACTTGTTTACATACCGCCTCTTTCTATAATTGGAAAAAATGTTTTCATTGGTCCAGCTGCTGCGTTAACCAATGACCCATATCCTGCCAGTAAAAAGATGATAGGGGTAATCATAGAAGATGGAGCTGTCATAGGCTCCAGGGCAGTAATTAAGGCAGGAGTTAGAATAGGCAAGAATAGTGTGGTGGCAATGGGCGCAGTAGTAACAAAGGATGTTCCACCCAATTGTGTCGTAGTTGGAGTTCCAGCAAAAGTCAAATATTCAAGAGAAGAATATGACAAGAAGAAGATAAAGTGGGAAGAAGACTAATGACTCATTTGTTTTTGAAAAATCCAGTTCTTTATTTTTGACATTAGTAAAACCCAAAGCACCACTAGTATCATAGCAATGGCTGCTTTTACTATAGAATCCAGTATATGATCAAATGCTCCAAATCCATGTATTGAGAGCGGCGCTATAATTGTGACAAGCAATCCTCCACCACCAATAATCAGTGCCCACATTACAAAAATGTAGAAAAAGATAGAATTTCCTTTCATATTTTGATCTCCATCATAAAAGCTGTAATGATTGCTAATGCTGCAGAAAACAAAGGCTAGTCTAAAAATTACAAACCCTACTTGTTTTTCAGTCATAGGTCCATTGGTTAAAATCAATCTCACAAGAGTTACTGGTGCGGATTTGTCATCACTTGCCATTAGCTTAAAGTCTTTAGTATGAATTACAGGTTTTGCTTTAATCTGTCTATGTTCAATAACTCTTTTCACACTAGAGAGAAATAGAAAAGAGTTTATCACTGCAGGAAGTAATGCAATTGCTGCAATAACTTCAACATGACCTACAATCACTAATGTACCAAACATTGCTCCCATAGTCAGAGCACCAGAATCTCCAGGAAATATTCTACTTGGAACTTTATGATATTTGTAAAATGCAAGAGAGACAAAGCCTAGAGGTAAACTTGCCAGAGCAATATCATAATTATGTACAATTACAAGACAGATTGTAAGTGCAAAACTTGCAATTGTCATAAATCCACTTGCAACACCATTGAGGACATCGATAGAGTTTATCGCATTCCCCGTTATAGGAATCATAAAAATTATCAATGCTAGATAGAGTTCCGGTAAACGCACTGAACCAAATAATGGAAATGCAAGATGTGGATAATACACTCCCAGTAAAATAATAGGTATTGCAGATCCTGCAAGGGCTAAAGGTTTGAACCATCCACTAAGGACTTTACGGTCATCAGCAAAACCTACAAGAAAAGCAAGTGAGGTTGTAATCATGATTGCCATTATTGCAGTAGAAGGAAAAAATGCATAGAGTACAAATTCAGAAGCCAAGATTCCTGCAAGTATAGAAGGCCCTCCAGGGCGAGCGACCATTGTTGCAACCTCTTTATTGTAGTCTTTTACAACCATGCTTCTCTTTGTTAGCACGTTAATCAGACTAGGAGTAATTGCATAAACAGTAACAAATGCTATTGCTGAGATCAGTATTCCTACGATTGTTTTATCCAGCATTATCTTATCTTTTTCAGATGCGTCTTTATGTTTTCCGCGATAATTGGTCCTATCTTATCCATTTTTGCTAGTTTTTCAGTAGGTATTTCATTTAGTTCCTCTGTAGTTTTGATACCATTTTTGAAGAGTATTCTTGCTCTGACTCTTCCAATTCCTTTTACACGTACCAAATCAACAAGCTCTTTTTTGATTCCATAGGTAATTCTAGATCTCAAAGTATCAATCTCATTTAAGATTTCATCTTTTTTCTCTAGTTTTGCAATCTCATAAAGCGCATGGACAAGCCAGTCAGCAGTTTCTGCTATTCTATGCATGTCCCCAGATTCAATACCAAAGTTATCAGAGAGAAATATTTCACTAGATTCATTAATCCAAGCATGTATTGCAAGAAGACTTCTATTACAATCATATTCTGAAATATTTTCAATTAGTTGATCAGCATAATTTTCAATCAAAGTACCCACAAGTTCATAATCTTTGTTTCTCAGTGAAAACTTTGGGAAAAAATCTTCAGAGCTTGTAATAACATGTAACAAACCAAGAGTATGTCCTTTCGTTGAAATTTTTTCTAATGATTTTCTAAATAGAACTGCAGTAAGTGGATCAATATACAATGTAGAAGTTTTTTTGCCAAATTCTGTGGCAATGTATCTATTTCCTTTTTGTTTTACAAGTTCTTCAGATTCAAGATATCTCAGAGTAATTTGAATATGAAATTTTATTGTAGTTTTTCTTTCTTGCGAACCTGAAAGTGTCTTTGAAAAAAATTCTACTATGTCTTCTCCTTTGATACCAGGACTAGTAGATACAAAACTAAGAAGATGTATTCTTAATGCCTTGTCTCCAGTAAGCTTTGAAGAAATTGGTTCTGGGATTCCATTTATATAATAATCAAAAATTTCTTCACTATTTGAGTTAGCAACTATGATTGCCTCCCCATATTCGTCATATTGTGGTCGGCCTGCACGACCACATAGCTGCTTGTACTCAAGTATGCTGATTGGTTTGTTAGCCCCGTACTTTGCATCAAATCTAGTCACATTAACAACAACTACTCTTCTTGCCGGAAGATTTACTCCTGCAGCTAAGGTGGGAGTGGACGCTAGAATCTTTATCTTTTTATTTCTAAATTCAGATTCGATTAGATCTCTGCAGTTCTGATTAAGACCAGCGTGATGAAAAGCTACTCCATTTTTAACTAGAGTTGCCAAGGTCTTGACAAGTTCAGTTTGCTCATTATCATTTAGAATTTTTTGTGATATTTTTTCTAATGATTCTTTTTCATCGTTGTTTAGAGTCTTGTATACTGATTCTGATGCCTTTGTAGCAAGTGATACTGAACGAGTTCTTGTTTCTGCAAATAAAATGGCTTGACCTCCATTCTTGAGTGAATCCAACCCCAAGTCAACTGGCGGACCTCTGATACTCGTTTCAATTTCAAATTTTTTTCTATCTTGCATGGTTACTATACCTTGATCATAAACTCCTTCTGACAAAGGAACTGGTCTCCACTCACTATGTACAAGTTTACATTCTAACCAGTCAGAAATTTCGTCAGCATTAGTAACAGTAGCACTAAGAGCTAGTATCTGCGGTTTTTGCGGTAACAATTTTAGTTTTGTAAGTATAATTTCAAGAGTAGGACCCCTATCATCATCACCTAACAAATGAACTTCATCAGCAATTACAAGACTTATTTCGTCTATCCATTCTGCACCTTGTCTTATGATAGAATCCATCTTTTCATTAGTCAATACAAGAATGTCATTTTGACCAAGACTTTTGTCAGATATGTCGAAATCACCAGTTGATATTTGAATTTTTAAATTCTTTCCAAGGTCAACAGATTCGAGTTTTTTGAATTCATTAAATTTTTCAGATGCGAGAGCCTTTAGAGGACTAAGATATACCGTCTTGCCTTTTTTTTCTGAAAGATGTTTTATTATTGCAAGCATTGCAAGTAATGTTTTACCACTTGCAGTTGGGGCAGAGACTAAGATACTTTTTCCTTCAAGTAATCCAGCTTTGATCGTTTTTTCTTGAGGAGGATATAGATTCACATATCCATTTTTTTGTAGAAATTCAATTGCTGAGGAAGGAATGTCTAACTGCTCTATTTTCATACCCGGTTATAATGACCAGGTTTTGATTCATAAATAGCTGACTCTCTTTGCAATTTTTTCATGTATTTTCTTGCTTCTTCTTCTGTGAACTTGCCAGTCTTGACCAATTCTTTGACAAATGTTTTTTCCTCAACAGGTCTCTTTTCATCTCCCTCAAGTGATTTCATCACATCCATGAATAGTTGCATTTTTGAGACTTCACTGTGAGGACGTCCCTGAAGTACACCAAGATCAACTTTTCCAGTATTCACATCAACTCCTGCGTCTTGTAGCATACTTTGTATGAGAAAGATGGCTCTTTCTGCATCCTCTCCATCAACTTGTGTCTTCATCAATAACCTAGCTCTTGCTGTGGCTAATCTTACAAGTCCTTCTAGTTGTCTAGGTGTTACTGTAATCATTCCTTCAGATTCCACATTTCTCATGGTCATATAGTAATCCAGAATCTTATCTTCTGCTTCTGGAGTAAGATTTGGATCAGATCTCTTTGCATATGACAGATATTTTGTAAGAATATCAACATCAATAAGCGATTTTGTATCAGTTCCTGAAACCCGATGTAAGTTCAATATGTGTCGTGCAATTCTTGTATCTCTTTCTTTTGATGGGATATCTCGCACAACAAAGATAAGATCAAAACGTGTTAGAAGTGGAACTGGAAGGTTAACGTTCTCTGTAATATTCTTGAATGGATCATATTTTCCATACATGGGGTTTGCAGCTGCTAAAATTGATGTCCTTGCGTTTAGAGTTGCAACAATTCCACCTTTTGCTATACTTACGGACTGTTGTTCCATAGTTTCGTGTAATGCACTTCTATCTTCTGGTTTCATTTTATCAAATTCATCTATACAGACAAGACCTTGGTCACCCAAGACTACGGCACCTGCCTCAAGCATCATTATACCAATTTTATCTCGTACAACTGCTGCTGTGAGTCCTGCAGCAGTTGAACCTCTTCCAGATGTGTATAGTCCTCTAGGAGCAATTCTTGCACAGAATTTTAACATCTCACTTTTTGCTGTACCAGGGTCACCCACCAAAAAGACGTTGATATCACCACGAATTTTAGCACCATCCGCAAGAAGTTTTTGAGTTGATCCTACAATTAACAACAAGATAAGCTTCCTTGATTATATCATGTCCGCTTACATGCGGTGCAAATGAAGCTATAAGTCTGTCGTAGATATCAGGATTTTTAACAAGTGATTTGATTATTCTTTCTTCATCAGGAGAAATTTCCTCTCGCTCAGTACTTCTAGAAGCCTTATTTCCACGTCCCCGATGAAACTCAATATTATTTCCCTGAATTCTTAATCTGTAAATTCCACTCTTGCCTCTCATAGTTGGGATGTGTTCTTGTTCAATTCTTACAATTCCTGTTAGAATAATACGATCTCCAGGTCTTGCGTTGTCAACAAGATCTTGCAAGACGGTCACATCAAGGTAATGAGGTAATTGTCCTGGAGGCAAATCCTCTGGTAATTCTTGTAGTCTAACCATTTGAAAATCAATAAATTTACTTTGTTCAGGACTTATCTCAAGATCTCTATGAGTACATTTTCCATTATCACATTTGAGTGGTTCCTTAAACTCTAGACCTTTTTCTTGAACTCTTACAGTCTTGTGATTATCTGGACAAAAATAGACTAGTTCTTTTGCAAGAGGTTTAATTTCAGAAGATCTAACAACCATGCCAGATACACTTATCATTTTTCCAATAACTTCTGCATTTACTTCACGCAAACTACGTTGAGATGGATAATTTGAGATTCTGGCTCGAATATCATGACGAATTTTTTCCGCATATTGTGGAAATCTTTCTTTAAGAATATCTTTAATTGCACCGCCAAAGGCTCGAAGAATTTCATCAGGATCAACATTAAACACTGATTCAATTTCTGGATATGATACTAGATCATTGTAGTCAGCTACAATGTATTGTGTTTTCTTTGCCATCATTTGATCTATTTCATCAACATATTTGTAAGACCCAGATTTGTCTTTGAATTGACTTAAAAATTCTTTTACTTGATCTTGAAGTTTATTTTTTGATATAGATTCGGATTGTGCAGTCAATTTTTATCACCCAGTATTTGTTTTTTGAATTCAGTACTATTATTATGGATATAATCAAATAGTGTACGTTCTTCAATTGTCAATTTTTTTGCCAAATCAGATGTCATCTTAGATGAGTCTGCTAATCTGATTATTTTTCCCTGTCTTTTACGAATAAGAGAGTTCAACATGCTTTCTATTTTATCACGATCTTCCTGTGGAAGTCTTTGTGTGAATGAATTCACTTTGATGTAAAAGTCCAATTCCAGGGTAGAAAGATCAAAATCTCCCTGAACATTTTCTTTCATAACTGCCTGTTTCAAAGCAACTACCATATCCGTGTCTTGTACTTGGACAAGTTTTTCTGCTGATAATACTTCGGCTACCCATCTAGAGACACTCATTATCTCACCTTGCTTAGATTCTACTGATATTGTAGGTGCCTCTATTTTCAGATCATATACAAAATTGACTTTAACATCTTGTAATCTATATCCTATACTATGTATCTGTATGAGTTCTGATATGTTCAATTTACTCGATCCTACTTCAGGCCTCTAAAGGGATCGATCGATCAATTCTGTTAACCATTTACTTTGATCATTTGATCTAGATTCTATTTGTACAAATCCACGCCTCTTCATAACTGAAATACCTTTTTTCTTATTCATCATTAGAATCCGAGTTATCATCCTTGCAATGTAAGTCTTTTTCAAACATAATAACAACAGGTCATAGAGCAATACCCAAGTGCCTGATTTAGATCGATATTAGTAATTTATAATTCGATTTCCTAGACTTAATTTTATTAGTAGGTGAAAGACGTATGTCCCTATGATAGAATCTTCGATGTGGGTAGAAAAATATCGTCCAATAAAGATCGCATCTATAATTAATCAGAAAGAGATAGTTGGTAGTCTACGATCGCTTCTAAAAAACACATCAGAAATGCCACATCTATTATTTTCTGGCTCAGCCGGAGTTGGTAAGACAACTACTGCATTATGTCTTGCAAGAGAAATTTTAGGAGATACGTGGCGTGAGTATACTTTGGAGTTGAATGCGTCAGATGAACGCGGTATCAACATGGTAAGGGAGAGAGTAAAGAAATTTGCAAGGTTCTCAGGTTTAGATACTAACATTCCGTTTAAACTTGTAATTTTGGATGAAGCTGATGAGATGACGTCAGATGCTCAGACTGCCTTGAGAAGAATCATCGAGGATACATCAAAACATTGTAGATTCATCATGATTGCAAACAATATATCAAAAATCATAGAACCTCTTCAAAGTAGATGTGCTGTTTTCAAGTTTACGAGGATATCAGAAGAAGATGTAGTAAGCCATTTAGAAGAAATTTGTAAAAAAGAGAAGATAAAGTATAATGAAAATGGTCTAAAAACATTGTATTTGTATTCAGAAGGAGACATGCGTCATTCCATAAACATGTTACAAGCAACTGCAAGTGTTGGAATTATAAACGAAGATAATGTAAAATCCTCTGCTGGACTTGCCAAAACAAGTGATGTTAGTGTCATTCTAAAACTTGCACTTGATGGAAAACTTTCAGAAGCTGAGAAGCAAGATGATTGAACTCATCAAAGTATATGGAATGTCTGAATCAGACTTTCTAAAATATCTCAATGAAGAATGTTACAGAATTAAGACTCCGCACCTATCAGAGATTTTAGAGGCTATAGCAAAATATGACTATAGATTAATCATAGGAGCAAATCCAGAGATTCAGCTTTCAGCTTTACTTGCAGAAATTGGGAATATAGAAAAATAATAGCGCAGAGAGAGGGATTTGAACCCCCGCGTGCTTGCGCACATAGGCTCTCAAGGCCCACGCCATGCCGGGCTAGGCGACCTCTGCAAGTTTTTTTTGTAAGGACTTGTTAAAATTTGTTTAAGATCACATGTTTTCTAGACATCCGTAGGGATTATCAATAAGAAAAAGAAAAGGGACGAAAAATTCTAGTGGTGTGCGTGTGGATTTTCAGAACCGGATTCCATTTTTACAAAGGTTCCAGCTGCTTTCTCATGGTGTTCTAAGTTAGATTGGTCTACTTTGATGGCTTGTGGAGGACAAACTGAAACGCATGCCATGCACCAAATACAGTCATGTTCTCTAATTGGATCAGCCTTGTCAGTGTAGTCCTCTCGGTGTTCTTTTTCAGATTCACCAGTTCCAGCAAATGTTGCACCTATGGTCTTATTTGCAGGAATGTCTTGTTCTGTTCTATACCATTGAAAAACTTGGACTGGGCATGCTTCAATGCATGCACCGTCTGCAACACATGAATCCCAGTCTACTGCTACCATTGTACCACTTACACCTACTGGTTCGATTTTTTCTCCGCGAGCCTTGAAGGACTCGATGCAATTTTCATCTTTTGAGGCTTCGGCTAATTTACCAGGGCCCCATCTAAAGTGAAAATGCTCACCATCGGCGTGATTTATTTTTCCAGTTGGTTTGAAACCTTTTGGAAAGTCTTCTGGTATCGGCATAGTTTTTTGTCGCAGTCTATGTTATTTAAACCTAGACAAAACTAAGCAAGTTTTGCAATCTCTTTTTCGTGAATATCTTGATTTAACTGATCAACCTTGATTGCCTTGGTCGGGCAAACTTCAACACATGCCATGCACCAAATACAATCTGCTTCTTTTACTGGATTTGCTTTGTCAGTGTAATCTTTTCTATCATTCCTACCTGTTTCACCAGGATTTTTGTACCATTCAAAAACCTTAACGGGACAACTTAACAAACAGATGCCATCAGCAACACACGAATCCCAGTCTACTGCTACAAATGTACCATGTACCCCTATTGGCTTTATTTCCTCACCTAAAGCTTCCGAGTCAGCTTTTACTTTAGGATCCGATGCAGCTTCAGCAAGACGTCCAGGACCCCAAACTAAATGATAGTTTTCACTTAATGGATCTTTGAATTTTTCAATCACTTTGTGATTTGTTGGAAAGTTTGGATCTATAGGCACATTATCTGAAATTGTTGTTAGTTATTTAAAGTGTGTACAAGATAAATTCATATCTTTCACAAATCGTTCTAGTTTATTGGGAATTTTCAAGTATGATGTATATCGTAATCCGAATGTAGGAATATATGCCAAGTGTAACGACAAGTTTGTTTTCATACCAAACGGTTTTGCTTCTACAAAAGCAAAAAACTTGGCTGAATTTTTAAAAACAGATTATATTTTTACATCAGTTGCAAATACAAGATTATTGGGACCATTGATGGTTGTAAATAATAAAGGACTTTTGCTTCCACATAATTGTTATCAGGAAGAGATATCTCATTTAAAAAAATCAACTGGACTTAATGTCGGCATACTAGACACAAAACATACAGCGTTAGGAAATTTAATTTGTACAAACGATAAAGGAGCAGTCATATCTCCACTCATTCCAACAGAATACGTCAAACAAATTGAAGATGTATTAGGAGTAGAGGTGATAAGAAAAAGAGTTGCAGGATATCATCAGACTGGTGCAATGACAGTGGCAAATTCCAAAGGTGGAATTATTCATCCATCAGCAGAAGAAGAAGATATCAAAATAATATCAGAAGTATTAGGTGTAGAATTAGAGCCTGCCACAGTCAATGGTGGATCGCCGTATCTTGCTTCAGGCACTCTTGCAAATAATAATTCACTAGTTGTAGGAGGTCTTACAAATGGTCCTGAGCTTATGATGCTTACAAAGGCCTTCAGAGTGGAAGACTAGATTTTAGATCATTTAACATAACATCTATCTTTACTTGTTTTTCAGAACCATCTCTCATATCTCGAATTATAACAGAATTATCAGCATATTCCTTTGGAGCAACTATTATAACATATTTCGAGGTAGAGGCAATTTCCATCTGTTTTTTAAGGGATTTTCCTAATAGATCTACATCAGTCAGAATATCTTTTAGACGAAGTTGTGATGCAAGATTAATCGCAATTTTTTTCATATCATCATTGACGAAAACTACAGATATTCGATCTTCTTTAGATTGTATGTCTACCTTCTGTTTCTCCAACAATAGAACAATTCTCTCTACTCCTCCAGCTGCACCTGTAGCACCAAGATCATTTCTTCCAAAGGCTTTAGTCAGTGTATCATATCTTCCACCACCTACAAGTGCACCTACATCATTGTTTTCAAATACTTCAAAAACTATTCCTGAATAATAGTCAAGACCTCGTACTATTCCAAAGTTTATTCTAACATTATCAACACCGCGATTTTTTAAAGTATCAAATAATTGTAAGATCTTATCCCAGTTTTTTAGTTGACTAACATCAACTTCTTTTTCAATTTCTTCAGGCAAGCCCTTAATTTCAGAAAATTTAAGAATTTGTTCTAGTGCAGGTACAGAGTATCCCTTTTCTTTGTATTCGTTAATTATATCCTGTCTTCTCTTTTTTTGGATCTTATCAACAGCCCTTAGTATATCACCAATTACATCAGAAGAGTCAGATTTGAATACACTTCTAACATACGATTCAATAAGTTCTCTATCACAGATATCAATTACAATATTTTTAAGTCCTAATTTTGTAAGAAATTTAGATGTAAAATCAATTATTTCAGCATCTGATTCGATGTTTGGTTCCCCATAGATCTCTATATCCCACTGATGAAAGAATCTGTATCTACCCTTTTGTGGCTCATCATAACGCCATACACCACCAAATGTAGAGATCTTAGCAGGCAATCGCATTGATTTTTGAGATGCAGCATAACGTGTTAGACCTATGGTAAAATCAAAACGTAGTGCTACTTCACGATCTCCTTTGTCAGTAAAATAATAAATTTCATTTTTTATTGATGGGCCACTCTTTGTTTCTATTACAGATAGTAATTCAATTGGGGAGGATTCCATAAAGTGAAAACCAAACAAATTTGAGGTCTCAATAAATTTCTGTCGTACAAATTCAATTTCAGAAGACTCCTTGGGTTCTATATCTCGCATACCGCGTGGTAGTTCCAATTTCAAAACTCATTCTTTTTCCAATGCATTTAGACTTTCTGATTACAAAAAATCATGGTTAGAATAAATTAATAGTGTACTCTAGACCTAGCAATCCATGGCATATCGATATCTGGATCATATGACAGATGCATTTATCGAAGTAATTGGAAACACAACAGACGAAGCCTTTGCTAATGCAGGCATATCTGTGGTAGATACAATTTTAGATATCAACTCAGTCGAGAATAAAGAGGATAGGAAATTAGAAGTTAGTGCAGATGACCTGAAAGGCTTGCTATATAGCTGGCTTGAGGAGATAATCATTCTTACCATAACAGATGGATTTGTGGGAAAAATATTTAATGTAAAGATTACAAAAAATGGAAAATATCATCTTTTAGCAAAAATCAGTGGAGAAGAAATTAATTTTGAAAAACATCATTTTAAGATGGAAATAAAGGCACCGACATATCATCTCATGGAAATTAAAGATGAGAAACCAGTTTTGATGCGATTTATTCTTGATCTCTAGACTAAATTATTAAAGAGCTTTTATCTATTATTAATCAGGTTTGGTAGACGAAGAATTAGAGAAAATTATGAAAAAGAGATTAGAGGAAATGAAATCTCGTAAAGAACAAGAGATTCTAGAACTTACTGATTCTAATTTTGACAAAGCCATAGTTGGTGATACACCAGTAATTGTGGATTTTTGGGCTACATGGTGTGGTCCATGTCAATTCATGTTGCCTATTTTTGAGAGAATTGCAAAAAAATACAAGACTGTGAGATTTGCACGTCTAAATGTAGATGATGCCCCTGGTATATCTCAAAGATATGGAGTATATTCAATTCCCACATTCATTGTATTCAACAATGGTGAACCTGTTGACAAGGCTATGGGAGCAATAGGAGAACCTGGTCTTCACATGCTTGCTCAGAAATATGCCTAGTAAGCATAAAGTGGATTAACCTTTCTCTGAATTTCAATAATTTCTCGTAAGACTTGAAATTCTTCAGGACTAAGCTTATGAGAGAATGTTTTTAGCAACAATTTTGCTTCTGGTGATGGCGGAAAAGAATAAAAAACTTCTTCTTCAGATATTTGTCTACCCACTGTCACATTTTGAATTGAAACTGCTACCTCCTGACCTTTTTTTGCAACATCAACATTTTTCCCGTTGTCTTGTAACTGATGTATCGTACCAACTTTTCTACCAGATTTATTCATAACAGATACTTTTTGTTTTAGAACACCTGCATCTACTTGTACTCCAAAAACTGCAGGATTATTTTTTCTGAATACATAGCCTTTAAGAAATGTAAATTTTGCAACAGGTGTAAGTTCTTGAAAAATAGCGTTTTCTGCATTTGCAGTATCATCTTGAACCCAATTAGTATAGTTATCAATCAGACTATAGATTACTTGATCATGAAAAATCTTGATATGGTTAGATTCTGCTTCTTCTTGTGCGTCTTGTAAAACTTTAACATTAAATGCTATTATCACTCCCAAATGTCTATCATGTTCTTTTACAGCTAAGTGCTTCCATTACATCTCGTCTTGTAACGGGTCCGATGTCTGCCATCGATATAGTCACGTTTTGTTTTTTTAACATTTCAGTTAATGCCTCAAGAGATCCTATAGTATCACATTTGAGAATCACTCCTTTTGTATCAGTTTTGATAAATACTGATTTCATCTCAGACTCGATTAATTTTTTAAATTCCTCAATCTTTGATTCATCAGTAGTTGCATATACAGGACTTCCTGGAAGTACACCCTCTAAATCTGGTGACGCAATTTTTATTCCAGCAGCTGCATCTACTTCAGTTACAGGTCTGAATTTATCTCTAGGATCACGCATCTCATCAAGAGGTTTTGGAAGAAGGATTGCTTTTGGTTTTGTAATTATTACAGAGTCTCTCTTGGCAACTAGAATAGAGTCACCCTTTCTTAGAGTACCATCAATTAAGATAATGTTAGCAGTCATGCCAAGACCAACTTCTTCCTTTACCTCAAGAACTATGCCTCTTGTTGGTTTTTCAGCCTGTTCCAATTTTTTTTGCATATATTGTTGTGTAAGTCCTACCAATACTGCAAGTAACTCTGGCATACCTTCTCCACTTCTGGCACTAACTGGAACTATTGCAACTTCTTTTAAGAAATCTTTTACTCTGTAAAACGCCTCCGAGTTGTACCCTAGAACAGATAATGTTCCTACTACATTATACAATAACTCATCAAGTGCAGTCTGGACAAATGGATCTTGTTCTTTGACAGATTGTGTGATGAACTTTGTAGTAGGATTTTTTTTCCACCCAGAAACCATATCCACTTTATTCAAAGCTATTACAAATGGAACTTTTCTGCTCTGCAAGATTTTTAGACTTTCATTAGTTTGCGGTTGAAATCCACGGTTTACATCAACAACAAGAATTGCAATATCTGCAGCAGAACCTCCTCTTGCTCTAAGATTTGTAAATATTTCATGTCCAGGTGTATCAATAACAAGTAAACCTGGAATTTCTTGATTTGTTCCACCCATTTTTGCAAAAAGAGGCCCACAAACTTTCTTTAATGTTTCAGTAGGAAGAAAACTTGCACCAATATGTTGTGTAATTCCTCCAGCTTCTCTTGCTTGTACACCCGTACCTCTTATCTTATCTAAGAGAGATGTTTTACCAGAGTCTACGTGACCTAGAACTGCGACTATAGGCTGTCGTATTTGCAACCGCTTTCACTTGAATACCACAGCTATTTCTTTTTCAAAACTTTCTTTGGAATCAGAAGCATGGATTATGTTATCAGATATACCCAGTCCAAAGTCTCCTCTTATTGTTCCTGGTGCGGCATCAAATGATTTTGTTGAACCTATCATCATCCTTGTAGTTGCAATCGCATTATTTCCCTCAATTATAGCAGCAACAACTTTTCCTGATGTGATAAAAAAGACCAACTCTCCAAAGAATGGTTTTGTGTTATGAGCAGAATAGAATTCTTCTGCCATTTGCTTTGTGAAAGTAAACATTTTCAATTTCGCTATATGAAATCCTCTATGCTCAAATCTAGAAATAATATCTCCCACTAATTTTCTTTCTACACCGTCAGGTTTTACTATGAAAAGTGTTTGCTCAGTCATTTTATTTTTTGACCTTTATTCCGCCCTTGACGTATTTGTTGGTCCACTTTAGTCTTCTTGGATCACGTTTTAGGACTAGCATATTCTTCTTGCATTTTGAAGAACAGAACCAAAATACTGAACCGTCATTTTTTACAAGCATAGTACCAGAACCCTTTGCTACTGGTCTATTACAAAAACTGCAAGGCTTAACAAGAACACTCAATTTTTATCACTTTATTTTTCTCGCTTCTCGTTCTGTCTCTCTTAATATGAGAATGTCTGACATTCTGACAGAACCTTTTACGTTTCTTGTTAGAATTCTGCCTCTATCTTTACCATCTAAAATTTTTACTCTTACTTGAATAACTTCCCCAGCAATTCCGGTTCTTCCCACTATTTGTATAACTTCAGCGGAGGTTGGAACTTCAGTACTCATTTGCTAGCTTGACCACCTTTTATCTGCGACAATGATGCCACAATTTGGTCTACTATATGTTGAGCATCTCCCGAATCTAATATCGCAGCAGCGGCAGAGGTGACATCAATTCCCAAAGATTTTCCGAGTTCCTGTCTACTTGGAACAAAGCCATATGGAATTCCGTGTTCCTCACACAGTATAGGAAGGTGAGCAACTACCTCTGGTGGTTCTACATCTTCTGCAATAATCACCAGTTTACTTATTCCTCTTTCGATTGCTTTTGTAACTTCGTTGGTACCTTTCTTTACTTTGCCACTTGTGTTGTGCAACTCTTATAGCTTCATAGATTGGGCTAACCAAGTCAGTGGGCACCTGAAACTTTACGTAATAAGCCTTAGCCAGATGTATCACCCATTGGGATCATTTCCATTCTTTCTGTGTTTTCAATTGGTTTTAAAAGTGTTATCTGTCAGCTGCAGTCTTTACTTTTTGTAGGTATTTTGCAAAAATATCATCCAATCTAGATTGGGATGAGGATTCTGCATAGATTCTAGCTATTGGTTCAGTACCACTCAATCTTACCATAACCCAGCTCGATTCATCTAGAAATAATTTAATTCCATCAGTAAGATCTTTTTTGTAAGGTTCTGCTTTTAGAATTTCAAGTATTTTTTTAAAATTATCTTTTGAACACTCTATTTTTCCTTTTGTTGTAAACGATGGAGGTAATGCATCCATTTCTTGTGACAAAGAGTTTGTGCTATTTGCCAAGAGATCAATCAATATGGCCATAGTCATAGAACCATCTCTTACTTGATTATGTTTACCATACATGAAGCCACCATTTTCTTCAAAACCAATTAATGCATTTTCTTGCATCATCTTACGTGAAACCTCAACACTACCAACTTTAGTTCGTAAAAACTTTAGACCCCGAATTTGACGCTATTTTTTCTATCACAGATGTAGAATTAACTGAAGTAATTATCTTGGATTTAGGATATTTTTCCAAAAGATATTTGGATAAAAGCAATGCGGATCTGTCACCTGTGAGAATTTTTCCTTTCTCATCACAAAAAATACTTCTATCCCCATCCCCATCAAATGCTATTCCAAAATCAGCTTTTGATTTAATCACCATACTTGAGAGTCTATCTAGATTTTGAGGTGTTGGCTCTGAACCTCTTCCTGGAAAAGTTCCATCTATTTTTTCATTTATTAAAACTACTTCACATCCTAAATCTTTACATAGAGTAGGAGTTGTTACTGCTTGGGCACCATTACCAAGATCTAGTACTACTTTGAGATTTCTTGATTTAATTTTTTTTATGTTTACTTGTTTTTTAATTCCAGAAAGATATGTGTTGATAGTTTTTGACTCATTTTTAATTGAGCCAAATTTATTTGAAATTTTCCATTTTTTCTTAAAATAGAATTCTTCTACCTTGAGTTCATCTTCTCTTGAGATCTCAATTCCATCTCTTGCAGTAACCTTTATTCCATTATATTGTGGCGGATTATGGGATGCAGTTATCATAATTCCTCCATTGTAACCAAGTTGTTTTGTAGCAAACTGTAAACAAGGTGTAGGGACTAAACCACAAACTGCAGAATCCAGACCAGCAAAGCTTAGTGAGGCTGTTACTATTTTTGATATAATAATACTAGATTCCCGTCCATCATAACCTACTAAAATCGGTCCTTTTTTGAAAAGAGTTGCAATTGATAGAGTAATTTCAGAGATAAATCCAAGGGTAAGACCTTCTCCAAATACCCCTCTGATACCATTAGTTCCAAATAATTTTGCCATACGGACCATCAACAATAGATAAATTTGTCTTAAAAGTCATGGTGCATGCGGGAGTTGCCAAGCCTGGTCAAAGGCGCAGGGCTTAGGACCCTGTCTTTCAGGAGTTCGTGGGTTCGAATCCCACCTCCCGCATTTAATGAATTATACAAAGTTGCATTTCTTTGTGATTACGAAAATGAACACTACAAAAGTTATTTGAGCATTCATAACAGTGCCAATCACCAATTGTTGAGCACACTTTACAAATTTTTATAGGATTGTTATGATCATAACTATTTCCCCTATTATGTGCCCTGTGAGAACTTTTTTGTTTATCCATTATTTTTCCTCATTTAAATCAAAATTTAAAAAACTTCTATCTCTCATTCAACAACACATTACAGATTTATGATATCTAGTTGGACTAGCATTCTTATAATACGTCATATTTCAAAAGGCTATTTAAGTATTAATAAGTGCAGTATGTCTAACAATTAGAATGGATAAGACAATTGTAGAACTTGTTATAGTTGGAAAAGACCATGAAGGTGTAGTAGCAGGTTTTACTAATTTCATTTTTCAAAATAATGGCAACATAGAGAAGATAAACCAAAATGTCGTAAAGGGACTTTTTGGAATGTATTTGGAAGCATCTTTTGTAAAGAGGATAGACATTGGAAAATTCAATAAAGAAGCAGAGAACTTGGCTAAAAATCTTAAGATGGAAGTTAATATCCATTATGAAGTATCAAAAAGAAAAAGAGTAGCAGTACTTGTAACAAAAGAGTCTCATTGTCTACAAGCTATTCTTGATGCAAGAGCAAAAGGTAAGATAAGAGGAGAAATTGTAGTGCTAATAGGCACAGAAAATACTTTATCATCACTTGCAAAGAAGGAAAAGATTCCATTTGTTGTGATAGATGAAAAAGACCAGTTAGAGGCAGAAGAAAAAATAATTTCTACCATAAAAAAATTCGATGTTGATCTAATAGTACTTGCAAGATACATGCGAATACTTTCGCCTAACTTTGTATGGAGATATCCTAATAGAATTATTAACATACATCCATCACTTTTACCTGCATTTCCAGGAGCCTTTGCTTATGTTCAAGCTTATGAACGCGGTGCGAAAATTGTTGGATGTACTTCACACTATGTAACTGAAGATCTAGATCAAGGCCCCATAATTTTTCAAGATGCTTTTACCATAGATGAGAATGAAACTCTAGAATCCTTGAAAAAGAAAGGTCAGAAGTTAGAAGCTACAACACTTTTAGAAGCTGTAAAAATGCACCTAGATGGAAGATTAGAAGTATATTGGGGCAAGGTACATGTGAAACCCAAGAGATCTAGATGATAGTAAGAGACCTTACAAATACCGATATTCTCAAACTGACAAAAAGGAAAACAGTTGCTTTAATCCCAGTTGGATCAATTGAACAACACGGTTCTCATCTTCCCGTATCCACCGACTCTGACATAGTCTCACATATTGCAAAACAGGTCTCAGATAAAAATGGGTTTTTGCTATTACCTGCTCTTCAATATGGAGTATCTTTTGAGCATCATCCATTTTTCAACATGAGTATATCAACTTCGACATTACAGAAAATTTTGATTGAATTATGCATATCATTATCAAAAAATCATATCAATACAGTCATTATTCTTAATGGGCATCATGGAAATCAGAATGCATTAAAAAAATTACAAACCAAAATATTCAAGAAAACAGGTGTTAAACAACACATTTTTGTCTATTCATATTGGCATTTTATGAAAAGAAAATTTGATCATGCGGGATTTGTTGAAACATCAATAATGTTGGCAATATCAGATAAAGTACTCATGAATAAAGCCAAAAAGGGGTTAATTCCAGACAATTTGTCAAAGAAGAAATTGAATCTACTAAACAAGAGAGCAAACAAGTCATTTATTTCAGTAACAAAAAATGGCGTTTGGGGAGATCCCACCAAAGCTACTGCAAAAGATGGAAAAATCATTTTAGGTGAAATAATCGCAAATATTGTAAAAAAGAGTCAAACTTGCCTTACTGGAACAGGTTGAAGATTACACCAATGAAATTTTAATATATACCCTCCATAGAGTGGGTAATAAGTGAAATAGATGTCAGTAGATATGGCAGTAAAAGTACTTGATGAAAGCCTAAACAAGGTTGTCCTTATCAAGCTAAAAGGCGGTAAAGTGATAAGAGGTAATCTTCATGGTTTTGACCAACACATGAACCTGCTACTTGAATCTTCAGAAGAGATCCCTTCTGAAGGAGAGACAAAGAGTCTTGGAACCATAGTTGTCCGAGGAGACAACGTAGTTATCATATCTCCTCCACCAAAGTGAGTGAATTATGACTAAGGGTACTACCTCAATGGGAGGCTTTACACGAAAGCACGTACATATTAGGTGTAGAAGATGTGGAAAGAATTCCTATCATGTAAGACACAAAAGATGTGGTAGTTGTGGTTATCCAGAGGCTAAAATAAGAAAATACAACTGGATTAAATGGTATACGTAAATGGAAGAAATAGTGCTAATTTTTAGCTCTGTTGCTGGTGTGTGCACTGCAGTTGCATTTGATAAGATTCCAAAAATAAAACGCAATAAACAAACTCCCACTATCAATTCTGCAGTTGTCAATCAATTACATTCACTTAGAATGGAAAAAGAAATTCTATCAAAAACTATCGCCAGACTTCATCAACAAGAATCTGAAGTTACAAAGATTCAAAAAGACAAACTTTTACTTCGTTATCAACACCAACTTGGAACAGTCATTATCAAGATTGAAAAACTTGAAATAGCAAGCAAGTATGCAGATTTTGGACCAGTAGGAGACAGTTTGATATCATTAATGGACAACCGACTCTCACAGTTAGATCAAAGATTACATGAAATTTCTTCAAAGATTACAGTAAACACAACAACTCAACCCAAACAAGTAGAAAAACCAGTTGAAACAATACTAGAAAATATTCAAACACGAAAGACTGAACCCAAATATAGAAAATCAAATAGAAAACATTCAAGTCTAAAAGCAAAAACTACAGGTTCAAAACGAGATAGAAACTCAAAGTATCACATCAGAGATTCAAGAAGAAAAAACAGAATTGTTACCTCCTATAGAGGTTCCAATATATGAAAAACATAGAATGGTTGAACTAAGTACTTTGACGGAGATAACAAATAAAGTTCCACAGTTTCCTGCAGAATTTATCAGACCCACTCAAGATGAACAGCAAATTCCTCAGAAAATTAGTGACATCAATCATAACTGAGGAACCAATACTGGCATCTCAAGCCCATCATACAAAACATAAAAGAAGAGATCATGGCAGAACTACCAAAGCCAGAACTTGTACAGCAAGAACCAGAAAGAAAAATACAGCTTCCAACAGCAATCAAGATACCAGAAGAAGAGAAATTAGATGATGATGACAAAGATTTAGATAAAATAAAAAGCGAAATAATGAAAGCATTATCAAAACTAGAGCAAGTAGAGGTAGAATAATTGACAACAGATGATGCCATCAAGGCATTATCACCTCAAGCGTTGAAATTGGTAAAAAATAATTTTGTAATAGGTCTTGGAAGTGGAAGAGCTGCTACTGCCATAGTGAAATTATTATCATCGCATATTAAAAAAAATCTTCTCGTTGCGTACCTACATCTCTACAAATTAAAATGGAAGCAGAAAAAGGCGGAATTCCAATAATAGAGGCTGATCAAATAGATCATATCGATTTGGTTTTTGATGGTGCAGATCAGATAGATGCCAAGGGAAATATGATAAAAGGTGGAGGCGGTGCCCTTTTACGAGAAAAGATTTTGACAAGCATTGCAAAAAAAGTCGTAATAATTGCCGATGAGTCAAAATTTGTAAAGATACTTAATCGAAGTATACCAGTAGAAGTTCATCCATTTGCAAGAAATATTGTTGATATTCAAATCAGAAAATACGGCGGCAAACCACATGTAAGATTACTAGAACGCGGTTATCCCTTTGTAACTGAAAATGGAAATATCATACTAGATTGTGATTTTGGTGAAATATCAAATCCCGAGAGCTTGCCGCAAAAATAATAGAGATTCCAGGAGTAATTGAAGTTGGAATATTTCCAAAGCCAGACATAATTTACAAAGCAAAAGAAAATGGCAGATATGAAATTTTATGATAATACAGGCCTTGAGACAAATTTACCATAGCCAGGTTTCTCAATCATTTTGAAATCTTCAGATACAATATTTCCTCTCACCATAGTCTTTACAGGCCATCCTTTTAGATTCCAGCCCTCATATACATTATAATCAGAAAACCCATCAAGAGTTTGCGCAGAAACTTTTGCCTCCTTTTTTAAATCTACTAAAACAATGTCTGCATCAGAACCCTTTTGGATGATTCCTTTTTTAGGATACATTCCAAATATGTGTGCAGTATTCAAGCTGGTCATGTTCGATAATTGTTGGAGATTAATCCTCCCCTTGTTAATCCCCTCACTTAATAGAATAGGCATCATCGTACCAATTCCCGGAAATCCAGCAAGGGCATCCCATATAGTTTCTCCATCAATCTTTAGTTTTAGACGGTTTGCTACATGATCAGTTCCTATAGAATTTATTCTGCCATTTTGTATTTCATTCCAAACGGATTCCATGTCTTGAAAAGAACGTATTGGTGGCATGACTTTGGCAAGATAACCTTGTTGAGATTCATATGACAATGTAAGATAATGCGGGCATGTTTCAGTGCTTATTTTTGTTCCATTTCTCTTTTCTTCAGAGATTGCATCGATGACTACTTTCAATCCAATATGGACAAAATAGATAGAGCACCCATATTTTCTTGCAAATTCAGATGCAGTCCTTATTGACTTGACCTCAGATTCGGCAGGTCTGCTTTGAGACCACGCTGCCAAGCCATCCATTTTTTTCTCTTTTGCAGTCTTGATTCCACAAGAACACATTTGATAGTCTTCTGCATGAACCAGAACTGTACAATTTAGAGAGGCTGCGTTAGCAATTATTTTTTCAACCATCTCCTTTGTCATCTCGACTTTTTCTTCCCTGAGAGATTTTTCCCCAGGTTGCATGTCCATATAGACATGGCCTACTTCATCTCCAAGATTCATGTATATCTTAAACGAGGTAATTCCTTTGCTTTTACAAAATTCCATTTCATCAATCTGATTCTTATGAAGTATAGATGCATGAATAGAATAATCGACATAATGAGCTTTTGAACTCTCTAAAAGATGAGAGCCTAAATTTTTCTTGTATGAACCACCTAGTCTGAGCATCCTAATCATTGTAGTAACACCTCCTAATGCTGCAACTCGTGATTCAGTGATGGCAGCTTCATCAATTGGAGAATAGACTCCGTAATGTACGTGAGGATCAATTACTCCTGGAAGAGCGACAAGACCATCCCCCTTTATTTTAATATCACATTGCGGAACGTCATTTGTCAATGCAACGATTTTGCCTTCATCTATTACAATGTTCTTGTCCACCATTCCGTTTTGAAGAATAACGTGTGATCCAGTAATTACTGCATCAAAAGTCATCAAGAATTTTGCTTGAAAACCTAGTATTATTCTTTGAGTAAATGAATAAAAGCAGATACTATTCTTGATAACAAAAGGGCCGGTAGTCTAGGGGTAGTGATGCCGCGTTCGCAACGCGGATGTCGGGGGTTCAAATCCCCCTCGGTCCACTTCTACACACAGTTTGGAACTGATCCTCAAATCACATGACAAAACAAATCTTACAGGACTTGAATCCTTAACCCCAATGTGAAAAATATCAAAGAAATTTTCTGTGAATTCTGATTATCTTAACATGCCAATAATAACTATCACGTAGACACTGAACTAAATTCTGGAATGGAATTTTTTTCATCAATTACTGATGACATTATAGAATTTTGGTTTGAAAAGACTTGAATATTTTGGTTGCTTGACTGGTCTATTACATGACATTCCAGATGTACCTATCGAAATACCATCTGGATAAACAAAAGTTCCATTAGATTGACCGTAATGACCCCATGAAGTGATGAACTTGCCATCAGACGTAAACTTTTGAATTCTATCATTCTTAAGATCAGTTACATACGATTGTCATTTGAATCGATGGTAAACCAAATGGTGAGCTAAATTGTCCATTTTCATTTCCAGTGGTTCCCCACTTTGCTATGAATATGCCATCACTTGAAAATTTTTGAATACGGTCGTTTCCCTGATCTGCTCATACACATTATCTGACGAATCTATAGCAACACCTCTTGGTGTATCTAATTGGCCATCTGCTTTTGCAGAAATCCCCACGTTGTAACAAGCTGGCCATCTGGACCAATTTTTAAAATCACATGTTTGCTTGCATCTGAAACATACACATTATTTGTATTATCAACACCTATGCCCCATGGAAAAATGAGCTAAAAACAAACTCGGTGAGAAAATTTCCGTTACTATCAAATTTTTCAATCCTGTATTGAACTGATTCGTCACATACACGTTACCTGAAAAATCATTACAATACTAGTTGGTACGTTAAATACTCCATTTACTTTTCCATACCAGCCCCATGTAGCTGTGAATTTGCCATCCGAGGTAAACTTTTGAATTCTATTGTTGTTGGTATCAACTACGTATACGTTGCCTATGAGATAAGTCGCTATGCCTCCAATTGTGTTAAACTGACTATCATTTTGGCCATAAGATCCCCATTGAGTCAGATAAGAATATGTTTCGACGCATTTGCTACTGGCAAGTAGCCCATACTAAACAACGCACAAATTAACAGCAGACACGAGATTGTAATTTTTGGTGATATTGAATCTTTCAGATTCTCTCTTGACATACTTTTGATTCCAAATTTGGGTATTAATTATTTTTTTCTTTAATCAAGAGATCAGTTGAAATATCAATCAAAAGGATGAATCCATCAAACTTGACACTTAATAAATATGTGAATAATTAAAAAAATCAAAATAAAAAATTGGAAAAGTGTCATAGAATATTCGATAACTTAAGGGTGGATCTATCAGAACTCAGTTAATTTGAGTGGTAAAATACGTACAATTTTTTCTGGTAATATAGAGTCCAGATGGTTTTTACCTATTCTATTCTTCTCAGGCATAATACTTTTCATTTTAAGAAAACCAATCTTTGTGTTGGTTCAACCTGGTAGGGTTGAAGATGTGGATGTTCTATTAAGAGAAGCTGTCCAGTATTCATGGGCAAGTATTTTTGTTGTTTACAACTTTTACTTGCATTTTATTCCAAGACTTGTAACAATTTTCTCCCTGTACTTGTTTGGCATTGCCAATGTCAACCTAGCAATGAATATTGCAGCAATAATTATTGCAACACTTTGTGCGGTATTTTTTTCTGCCAAACAATTTAGATTTATAATAAAAAACGATATGCTGCAACTCTTTGTTCTTTATTTATCATAGCAGCTCCAGGCATGAGTGAAGTTTATTCAAACATTTCAAGTATCCAGTGGTTTTTGAACATATTCACAATGCTATTTACACTATTATTGTTATTCAGATATGAAGAGTATCAAAAACAATCCAAGAAAAAAAAGTATCTCTATGCATTTTTCTGTTCCGCATCATTTCTGTCTTCTGCTTTTTCCATTGTTTTTCTACCTGCATTAATTTATGTCATAATTCGCGAGATTAGAAAAAACAAGCAAGAATTAATTACAATAATTAGTTGTGTAATACCAACAAGTCTACTATTATTACAAACATTAATTCTATATACAAATTATTCTCAACAATTCAAGTCTCCCATTGTTCAGGTTAGTACAGATATCGTTAGATCAACAGTTCAGCAATTTTCCACAAGTGCAATCAAGGTTTTCTATTACAACATTTTCCAACATTTGGGAGAGTGGACGTATATCATACCAATTGGGGTAATTACATTTGTTTTATTAAATTCTGTTAGAAACGGAGTAAAATTTGAAATTTTTGTTCTATATTGCATAACTGCGACATTGTTTTGGTCTGCAATAGTCAGAGGAGGAATGGCAGAGAGATTCATATCATTTGCAATTATATTTTCATTCATACTTGTTGTTAGACAGTTTGACAAGAAAAAATCACTACTTTTTAGATTGATTTTTTTTGTCGTAATGATAATTGTTGTTTCAAATATTGCTTCTGGATTTTTCATATCGTCCTCTGCTGATAAAAACTGGAAATATGTTACAGAACTTTATGATCCATCAGGTAAATACCAGTGCTATGTTGGTGAAGTTCCCCATGGTTGGGCCATTTTAGTTCCATGTTTAAAACCAATGTCAAACAATACAATACCAAGTTCTCCCATATCACCTGGTTCTTCGATAACATTTACGCCTCCAGTAGTATCAACAACTACATCAATAACGTCAAGTTCTTCTTCTATGATATCTGGTCTGGTAGCAACATTTACTGCGACAATATCACCAACACCTAACATTGGTGCAGTACAATTCTACATTGATGATATACAGTCTGGAAGACCAGTTACAATTTTTGGAGGTCAATCTACCTTTAGTACATCTTCATTGCCAGTAGGTTTACACCATATCCATGCATCGTATTCTGGCGCTCCCAACTTTTATGCCAGTACATCTAATCAGACTAGTATCACAGTATTATCAACTTCAGACCTAAAGGGGGCAAATCTTTCAGGTGATAATATGCAAAACATCAACCTATCTGGTGCTAATCTACAAGGAGCCAATTTGTCCGGAGCCAACATGCAGGGAATTAATCTTTCCAATGCCAATCTCCAAGATGTAGATTTGACTGAAGCTGTACTTCAAGGAGCCAATTTGAAAGGAGTAAACTTGGCCGGTGCCAATCTTAATGGCATTGTTTTCTCAGGTGTTGATCTCTCAGATGCCAATCTCAAAGGTGCAAATATCAATGGAGCCAGTTTTGCAGGTGCTATTACTAATGGGTGTAACGGTTGTCCATAAATTAAATAAAAAACAATATACATCTATTACAATTAGTGCATTTGATGAAAGTATTCAACGGTAAGACAGCAGCTGATGATTACATGTCAAGTCATACATTGACTTTTTCCACACCTGAGCTTACATTAACTAGATTTGCATTTTGGTTAGGCGATATGGTACCTGATCCAAAAAATCCAGGACAGCAGATGCCTAGAATTATGAATTTTGTAGAAGAGAAAGATTTTGCTCCAACTCCCTTAGTAGATGATGACAAGTTTGTACCAACAGGAGCTATGAAATCAATCGGTGGTCTTTATGGTAGCGTAAATACTCAGACTGATTCAAACTCAAAATTCTGTTCAGAGTGTGGCTCAAAATTATCAGCAATTGCCAAATTCTGCACCGAATGCGGTGCAAATCAAGATTAATTCTAGAATAATTTTTTTATTGCTGAATTTTATTTCCGCATTTGGGACAAAATTTTGCATTAGCTTTTACAGCAGAACCACAGGAATTACATGCAAGACCACTGTCTAAACTTTGTTTTGGCATTAGTGCCGGATCTGGTGGTGGTAGAACACCAGGTGTTGAGAAAGCTGCAGCAGCTGATATAATAGATGGAGGTTGGCCAAGTCCTGGCAAAGTTGATGATGTTACTTGAGATGACTGCGATCCCATACCTGGAGGCATTGGACTTGCCATGGTTGAACCAGAAGTACGACCACTTGATATTTTATCAAGTGATTTCTTTAGCTCAAAGATTACTTTGACAGATAGAAATTCTAATGACGAATATGATACAACATAATCACCTAGTTTCTCAAAAAATTCCTTGTCTGTTAACTTTCCCTGCTTGTACATTGTATTAGCATCAAGAAATGATTCATAGTATCCTTGAGTATCATTTAGTAGATTTTGTAGTTTATCAAATAGAAGGTTTAGAGTATCAATATCTCCAAATGACATGTGGACTGTTTCCCTGACCTGTATTAATTATTTTAGATTGAAAAAAGAAGATAAGATTTAGATTTTTGATAGAGCGCTGTCTATCATATTTTTATAGGATCCCTTTGATGCAGCACCTACTTGTTGTGCCACAATCTGACCCTTATTGAATAATGCAAGGGTCGGTATACTAAAGACATTGTACTTTGATGCAAGCTCGTTGTTTTCATCAACGTTAACCTTCACAAAGTTGATCTTTCCTGCATATTCATTTGCTAGCTCTTCTATTACAGGACTTACCATCCTGCATGGGCCACACCATTCAGCCCAAAAATCTACAAACACGGGAATCTGAGAAGTCATTACCTCTTTTTCCCAGTTCTTCGAATCTACTGGTTTTGCTTTATCCATACATTATAAAATTCTGAATCCCTAAATATATTGAACGGTTTTCCTACCAGCGACTTCTTAGACCATAGTATTTTTTATCGTCAGTTCTTCTACGATCGCCCCTTCTATCATCTCGTCGATCATCACTTCTACCATACCGCCACCAGATCTGCCATAACCTCCACCAGATCTGCCATAGCCACCACCGCCCCAGATCTACCATAACCTCTTCTATGACTTACTTCTCTCTTCAATGGATCAGGGATATTGACTACAATTCCTAGTTCTTTGTTTAGATCTATCATCTGAACCTTAGTTTGACGTGATATTGCCTTGAAATCACCAATTGAAGAATAAGATACCAAAGTAATTGCCCTGCCTTTTTCTCCTGCTCTTGCGGTTCTTCCAATTCTATGGAAGTATACCATATCTTGATTTGGAACATCATAGTTTATCACTAGTGCAACTTTTGGAACATCTATACCTCTTGCTGCTACGTCAGTAGCCACCAAAATGTCCGCTTTGCCTTTTTTAAACATGTACATTGCTTTATCTCTTCTAAATTGGGACATGTCGCCTTGAATTGAAACTACATTGAATCTTCCTTGCTCTAGTTCATGAGCAACTCTTCTTGTTCTATCTTTTGTAGAACAGAAAACAATTGCTTGACCAGCACCATTTTCTTTGATAAATTTAAACAAGTAATCCGTTTTTTCCCTATCTTTTATTACAAGAAATGCCTGTTCTATTCCTTCTCCACTTAGATCATCTGAGTCTATGAATATTTTTTGTGGATTTTTCATATACTTTTCTGCCAGCATCAATATTGCAGCTGGCATTGTAGCTGAAAATAAGGCATTTACATGATCTTCTGGAACTAGATCCAAAATGAATTTAATATCTTCAATAAATCCCATGTCAAGCATGGTATCTGCTTCATCAAGTACAACCCACTGTACTTTCTGTAATTTTATTGATCCACGTTTGATATGATCAATAAGACGTCCTGGTGTAGCAACTACAATTTCTACTCCTCTACGCAGTTCGTCTAGTTGCACATTCATACTTTGACCACCATATATGGTTACACTTCGAACTCCAGAATGCCTTGAAAATTTTACAATCTCATCTGATATTTGTACTGCAAGCTCTCTTGTTGGAGCTATGATGAGCGCTTGTATTCCACCTTTAGGAATAATCTTTTGAATTATAGGAAGAGAGAATGCAGCTGTCTTACCTGTTCCGGTATGTGCTTGACCTATAACATCTTGACCTGAAAGAAGTACTGGAATTGCACCTGATTGAATAGGAAACGGTTCTTTGAAACCCATTTCATTAAGTGCAGTAAGTATTGTATCCTTTAGTCCTAGTTCTTCAAATTTTGTCAAATTTATTCATCATCTTTTTATTGAAACGACAGAGAGAAGTTTGATTACCTATTTCCGTCTATTTTTGTTTAACATAGCCCTCTGGCTCTAATAACTCTTTCCAAATTATTAAAAAAAAGTAGATAATTTTTAAAAATTGTATAATCTCTTACTCTGATACGTAGCATAGATTTGACCAATCAAAATGATATACATAATTATCTGACATCTTGTAGGTTAAAGCATGAGTAGTGAACTTCGATTAAAAAAATTGAGAGGATCAGGAGGTTTTATCATGGCAACAGTAAATGATGATCAGCAAAGAAAAGGTAATCTTGGTGGACCAGATTTGTTTCTTGCTCCAATTGGTCGTCTAGATTCAGAAAAAATTTCAAAGTATTCTTGTAATACATGTGAGAAAGAATATGAAGGAAGTCCAAAGATAGAATTTGAAAATCCTAACGAGACAGTGGCAGAAAATCTTGTCCTATTAGAAAAAGGTCAATACATCTGTACTACTTGCGGTTCAATTCTTGCAGAGTATAGAAATTTTAGTAAACCCGATGAAGCTGCTTCAGTAGGAGTTGCAATACCTGTTACTAATAATGTTGTAACACCGCCTCCAGCTCAAAACTTTGAATTACAAAATCAGCCTAAAACTTCTAGTGTAAAGACATTTAGCTCAATTACAGGTTTAGGGGTGTATGATATAGAGGCAAAAAGAATTGGTGTGGTCAAAGAGATGGGCATTCAGCCAGATCAATCAAGCATAGTTCTAGTTGTTACAAAAAATGATGGAACAGAGGCTACAATAAAATGGGATGAAATAAGAAAGATTGGTGAGATTGTATTACTTGGGGGCTCACTTGGTGAAAATAATTTGAAATGCATCAAGTGTAATTATACCAATAGCCAAGGCTCAAAATTCTGTGAAAGTTGTGGTAACAAGATAAAATAAAGCGTCATTGTTAAGTAAGATTTATCTTACGATTTTAGAGGACTAGAAACAATTGAGTAAACTTTCTCTCAAATCAGGCATTGTAAAGGACATCATAATAGTGGTAATAGGCATTGCAATAATTTGGATTGGTCTTCGAGTAGCTTTTGGAACAGAAAATCCATTTTATGTAGTATCAAGTGGAAGCATGATACCAAATCTCAATATCTTTGACGTCATAGTGGTTCAAGGACATGTAAGTTTTGATCAATTAAAAGTTGGAGATATCATAGTATTCAATAGACCAGTCGTGCACGATAAGGTAATAGTTCATAGAGTTGCAGAGATACTAAGCAAAGATCCTTTGGTAATCAGAACAAAAGGAGATGCAAATCCTGGGTCCATACCTGGAACTGACTTTCCAATTACAAAGGGTGACTATATTGGAAAAGTAGAATATGTTGTTCCTCAGATAGGTTACGTCACAAGGATACTTACCCCTCCTATTAATTACATCATAATAGCTGTCATTGTTGGAATAATGCTAGTAAAACAATTTGGAAAACCAAAATCTAGTATTGAAAAGTTGTCTGATGACAGTCCAGATAAAACAAGATTCAAGTGAGTTGACAAAGTCTGATATGAAAAATTTGTCAAATGATCCATACATATCAAAGGACTCGAAGGAATTTGTAATCTCAGACGATAATCCTGAAAAGACTCAAAATATCCAAGACAAAGATTCAGATAAAAACAAGATTGAATAAATTTTACTATTTTCTCATCTTGAATACACGTTGAAAGTAATCAGATTGCTCAGGCTCTGATTCTGAACTTTCTTTGACATTTGCAAGATTTTTAGCAAGTTTTTTCTTGTATCCAAGCTGCATTTGACGTGCAATGTTAATTCTTTGAGCTTGTGGAGAGCCTGCTCCATGCATTGATTCAGTAAGATACCCTACAGCATTTCTGCCCAAGGTCATGTTTTCTATGAGTCTTAAGATTCTGAATCTATCTTCAGGGTCAACACCTTTTCGTCCTTTAAGATATTTCTTTAATATTGGACCTGTAACCGGATTTCTCAGATCTTTTTCAGATGGAAGCGTAACAACAAGACCGCCAGCAATATCCTGTGCTAGTCTGCCAATTTCATATGGAAATCTAGTTACATTGTGTTTGGTAACATTGGCTAGCATTTCATCATTTTGCCATACACCAGATTTTGTTTGATGAGCCTGAAATGAAGAAGCTATGCCAGATGCATATATTGTTTCATTGAGATGAGTCATCTCTACTAGTTTATCCTTGATGTGAGAAACGTTAGGTACTCCGTTATAATCAGCTATTGCTGCAGCTGCACCAATTAGAACATCACCCAAGCCTGTCTTGCAGACATAGCTTCTTCTATGATAACAAGTAAACCTCTCTACAAGCATTGAAGCAAATTCGTATTCGCCAAACATAAACACCTTGTCCCATGGAATGAAAACTTTATCAAAAATAATGAGTGCTTCTTGACCTGCAAATTTTGAATTTCCTGAATCAATGTCTCCTCCTTCCATACTTCTCGTATCACATGACTGACGTCCGTAGATGTATGTGATTCCAGGAGCATCAGCAGGCATTGCGCCCACTATAGCATAGTCTTTGTCTTTTTCTAGTAATCTCATGGTGGGCATTACTATAATCCAGTGCGAGTTTATACAACCAGTCTGGTGAGCCTTGGCTCCAGTTACAAATATTCCCTTGTCATTTTTTTCTACTACACGCAAAAATACATCAGGATCTTCCTGCTCATGGGGTGATTTGCTTCTATCCCCTTTTGGATCAGTCATGGCACCACCTATAACAAAATTCTCTTTCTGAACCATCTTGATAAATTCAACTAGTCGTTTATGATAATCAGTCTTGAATTTTTCATCAATTTCAAAAGTTACAGAATATAACGAATTTAATGCATCCATTCCAACACATCTTTGGAAACATGTTCCAGTAAGTTGCCCAAGTTTTCGCTGCATCTTATTTTGATTTACTAGATCGTCTGCACTTTCTGCAATATGTAAGAATCTATTAACTTGTAAACCTGTGATAGATGATTTTGCACTTGCAATCTCACTTTCCTTTTCTGCAAGATCATATGTCTCTGCTACTGCGTTTATTGAAGGTCGAATCATTGGATGATCTACAGGTTCTTTTACAAGTTCGCCAAAAAGGTAAACTTTCATGTTACGGCCTCTGAGACTTTGTATATACTCGGCGGCTGTCCTAATTGGCATATCTGCTATACCCTTTGGAAGTAATATAAGTATTATAACCGAATTTTAGATCTTTAGAGTCCAATTCTCACATCAACGACTTTGCAACCCTTACCCTTTTCAAACACAAGAACTGGATTCATGTCAAGCTCTTTGATCTCTTGGAAATCAGTTACTAGCTGAGAAATTCTTTGAATACAGTCTGAAAGTTTGTTTATATCAGATGGTTTTTCTCCTCGGACACCTTGTAACAACTTGTTTGTTTTGATTGATGATATCATATCATCTGCCTCAGTATTTGTAACTGGCGCAACTCTAAATGTTACATCTTTTAGTACTTCGACATAAATTCCGCCCATACCAAACATAACTACAGGTCCAAATCCGGGTTCCTGTTTTGAGCCTACAATAGTTTCTTTTCCACCTTTTACCATCTCTTGAACCAGTACACCTTTTATGATGGCTTTCTTGTTGTATTTTTTTGCATTTTTTATTATTTCTTTAAAGGCTTTTTTGATTTCTTGCGGAGTTTTTAGTCCCACTTTAACTCCACCTGCATCAGACTTGTGAATAATTTGTGGCGAAGCAATCTTCATTACAACTGGATATCCAATTTTTTTTGCTGCCAGAATTGCTTCACGCTCTTTTGTAGCAAGAATACTCTTTGGTACAGGAAAACCGTATGCTTTCAAAACTTCTTGTCCTTCTTCTTCTAACAGATTAATTCTTCCCTCTGATCTGACCTTGGCAAATATTTGTTCTACCTTTTTCTTGTTTACCTTGAATTGTTGTATCTTTCCTTCTTGTGTTTGTGACCAATGAGAAAATCTTAACATTGCCTTGAGTGCTCTTATTGCCTTCTCTGCATAACCATAATATGGGACTCCACCTTCTGCTAGAATTTCTTTATTCTTTATTCCCTCGTCAAGACCCATAAAACTTGCAAGGATTGTTTTATTATGTTTCTTTGATGCAGTAACAGCAACTTCAGCAAGTTTGTTGTAATCAAGTGTGGCAGATGGCGTACACATTGCTATAACTGAACCAACATTTGGATGACCAAGTACAAGATTTAGTACGTGTTCAAATCTAATGAAATCTGCATCACCTACGACATCTACAGGATTTCTAGAATTTCCCCACGGAGGTATAACTGCATTAATTTGCGGACGTATGTCATCTATGTTTGCCATCTTGATTCCCATCTTGGAGCAAGCATCAGTGGAAATAATTGCAGGTCCTCCTGCATTTGATACTATAACTAGATCTCCTCTAAGAGGCAATGGTTGCTTTGAGAAAGCTACAGCATAATCAAATAGTTCTTCCATCGTATCTACTCTAATTGCACCTGATTGTGTCAACAGCGCATCATAGATTTCATCTGAACCCATTAGTGCACCTGTATGAGACATGGCCGCTTTTGCACCCTCTGGACTTCTACCAGATTTTAGAACAAGTACGGGTTTCTTTAGTTTATTCAATCTTGTAATCTGCTTACATATTTTCAAAAATTCTTTTCCATTACCAATATCCTCAAGATACATTACAATGACCTTTGGTCTGTTCGTGTTCAGCAAGCATTTTAAGAATATCAACCTCGTTGAGGTCTACTTTATTTCCCATGCTAATTACAGAAGAGAAACCAATTCCTTGAGCACTAGCATCTTCTACAAGTGCTGCACATATTGCACCACTTTGAGAGACTAGAGCAATTCCACCAGACTTGGGAGTAACTTTGAGGAAAGTAGAATTCATCATTGTCTGTGGTGCCAAATTCATCACACCAAGACAGTTTGGTCCTATAATTCTGATATTATACTGCTTTGCAATCTCTGCAAGTTTTTTCTCAAGTTTTGCTCCTTCTTCGTCGACTTCTTTGAATCCAGCTGTTACGACAATTGCTCCCTTGATTCCCTTTTTGCCACATTCTTCAAGCACTGTTGGAACTATGTCATTTTTTGTAACTATAACTGCAAGATCAATATCTTCTTTTACATCTAGAACACTTTTGTATGCTTTTTTATCAAATACGGTTTCTCTTGTTTGGCTAATTGGAAGAATCGTTCCTGTATATCCGTTAATAATATTGGATGTAATCGCACTTCCTACACTTCCTTCCTTGTCTGAAGCTCCGATTATAGCAATAGATTTTGGAGATAGGAAAATTGACTCGCTCATTTAATGAGATGGACTCGGATGGATTTGTATAATAAGTTTATCCAAGAGAACTATTGATCTTTAGTAGACTGGCACTTAGCTGCCAAGCATTTTTCCAGCTAGATTTTCATTTCGTGGAATCCATTTTATTTTTAGATTTGCAAACTTGGGTATCAGTTCCCATGCTTCTCTGGCAAGACTTCGCAATTGTTCGTTGTTTATAGCATATTCATGGTTTAATTGTGAAACAGTATTTTTGGAGTCGCTATAGATGACAATCTCATCCATATTTTCTGCAAATTTTTTTAGAACCATAAATTATCGCCATGTATTCTGCCTGGTTGTTTGTTATGTCTGGTTTTTTTTCGTAGAAAGATTCCCCTGTCTCTTTTACAAAATAGCCAAAGCCGGAGTTTGCCCCTCCCGAACCGTCAACAAATATACTAAGTACCATCTTTGTACAGCCTCATAAATTTTACACTTAGGTTTATGGTGATCATATAGATTACAGTTGAGATAGATTGCGACACCAGTGATGCAATATAGGCATGATATGAATTTGTGAGTAGATAATATTGTAAAGTCCATCTACATACTGTGTAAACCACCTCGCCTATTCCAAGTGAAGAGATCATTTTCATCAGATCTCTTCGAAGACCTACCTTGTCAACCTCTCCTGTTTTTAAAATATATTTTTTTTTGTTGTCAAAATAATAAAGCGTTCCAAAAGTGGAAAAATATACGATATAATCAGCACCCAAAGTTATGGTGGCATTTACATAATTTTGTTGGCTAGAAAACAATTGCGCAATAATTGCCGAAACAACGACTGATGCTAGAGAATCCAAGGAAAATATTCTTGTTAAGTTTTAGATATTCCTTGTACTGCTGCTTCACAGACTGTTTTTGTTTCTCTTACAAATAAATCAAATCTATTGCAGAGTTATTCTTCAACAATACCAATATGCCTGCAAGTTCTGCAACATGTACTGCAAGTAAATATGGCAACAGCGCTGGTCCATATAACTCCATCATTGTAAAGTATGCATAGACTCCTATTACATTATGCAAAAATAATAGGCTTGCAAAAAATATCATTCCAAGCGGCAGTTGGGCTTTTGTTCTAGAATACATCTTGGCAAAGACTCCAATTAATACTCCAAGTGCTATCAGGTTTGCTCCAGATACGATTGTGCTTGCAGTCATCATTGGTTCCATTTGAAAAACTATTCCCCACTTTCCTTATGTACTTTTTTCCAATTTGCTTACAATTTCATCAAAGACATTCAAATTTACCTCAAGAAATGTAGATATGAAAAATGTGGCACCATACTTGTCACCCACGCGAGTTATCATATTGTTCTTCTCAAGCACTCCCACATGATGCTGTACTGCTTTGTAGTCAAGATTCATCTCTTTTGCAATCTGGTTTGCGTTGAGGGGTTTATTTCTAATAAGAGAGATAAAGCGAATCCTGTTCAATCCGCCCTTTGAGCCCATAAATACAAACCACAGTAAGCGTTTAGCATATGGATCCGTTGGCATGTTCGTATTTGGTCAGTTAATAGATCTTTTATCTTCTACTCTCCAGTACAGGACAATCGTTATTGAATTATAATAAAATTTTAAGCATTTTTGCCAAAATAGAGATCGAATAACTGATAAGATAGATCAGATAGATGAAAGATAATGTTTGATTATGATTATCCACTCTATAGACCTCCGTCAGAAGCAAGGTCATTAATCTTCCAAGTAACTCTTGGATGCTCATTTAATCAGTGTTCATACTGTAACATGTATCGCTCAAAGGAATATTCCGAGAGACCTTGGGAGCAGATAAAGGCAGAGATTGATCTTGCTGCAATGCACATGCCAAACAGTAAAAGAATATTTCTTGCAGATGGTGATGCATTAAACTTGCCAACTGATAGAATGCTACAGATTCTAAACTACACACGAGAGAAATTTCCAGACTATGAACGAATATCATGCTATGCCATGCCGCAAAACATTTTAAAAAAATCTGTTGAAGATCTCAAAAAATTATACGATGCAGGACTGACAATGTTTTACATAGGAATAGAAAGTGGCTTGGACATAATTCTAAAAAAAGTTACAAAAGGAGCAACAGGTCAGACAATCATAAAGGCTTGTCAAAAGGCAAAAGATGCAGGATTTACAATATCATGCATGATTATTCTAGGACTGGGTGGCAAGACTTACTCTAAACAACATATAGAAGAGACTGCCAAAGTTTTGAGTGTAGTCTGCACCGCATTATGTTGGGACACTTACTTTACATCTAGAAGATGGAATTCGCGATGAATTTTTGACAAAATTTAAGGAACCGTTTTTGCCAATTGACGATTCTGAAGCTCTAGACGAATTAGAACTGTTAATATCAAAAATGGAACCTAGTAGTGAGGTTGTTTTTCGTGCAAACCATGGTTCAAATGCATATCCAATAGGTGGAACTTTTCCACAAGATAAAAAATCCATGATTGAGAAAATTTCTCATCTAAGGGCACACCCAGAGTTGTGCAGACCAGTAGGTCTTAGAGGATTTTAATGGGTTCACAGGGAAAGTGTTGTCTTCAATAATTTTTTGAAGACTGTTGTTTGAAATTATATGAACTATGTCAGTATAGAAACATTCTAAGATTTAACTTTGTCTCATCATGAAATTTTTTTAAAAAATATTTTGTACAAAACTGGATCCATAAAAAATACCAGTGTTAGTTATAATTTTGGACCTAGTACATAAAATTAGAATCTAAATGAAAAATGAATTCAAAGTTCAGATCGGAGGGGATGTTAGACGGTATAATCCCATTTTGACATCCTAATTATTTTTGTGGTCATCAGGATGAATCTTTCTTAATGTTTCATGTATCTGATTTCTAAAAATTGTCAATCCCATTCTCTTTGCATACGGTTCTCCTTTTGCAAAAGATTCTGCCATCGCGAGGGTTCTTGATTCCTGTTTGACATCTTGTATCGATATTATGATTTTCTGGATTGGGGTGAATGCGAGAGATTTCAGGAAAGTCTACATTGATCAGATATTTTACGTCGCTCATAGTTGTTTTAACGAGAAAGAAAATCTTAACCTTTCCGGCCGTCTTCACTCATTATCCTTTTCTGTAAATGTAAATCAAGTGCTTAAATAGAAATTTTGCAATACAAGATTGCCCACAAGGAATTGATACTTTGCAGTGCGGTCGGTTGGTGGGCTATTTTTTCAATTTAATAGATTTCGCTCATTGTCATTTTCAGATTATCTAACTTGGAACAATAACAAGGTGATAGAGGATAATGTCCGTTGTTTTTCCATTTAGGCATTTAGCATTTTCAATATTTTAGATGAAATCTTTGTTACATCCAAATCCTTTTCTCCTGATACAAGTAGTATTTTTTCCTCAAAAGGAAAACCAATTAGAACACACTTTGCTCTATGTGTTACGGTATAGTCCACAGGGCCAAGTTGTTGGTCGAAATCTTGTTGCATCCTTCCCTTGAGGGCAAGTCCCATGAACAACATTTCATGATTTTTTTCATTTACATGTAGTTTTATTCCTCCCTTTTTGTGCGACGTCAAGAGCTTACCTTTACCAGTAACTATTCCTGTAAATCTAACGTTAGTGTTCATCTCAACGATTTTTTTGCAGATCGATTCTAATTCATCTAATGGTTTTTGCATATTATTATTGCATCCAAGATAAATTAACGGAAGTTTTTCTTTAATCTTCCTACTACAAGATATGAATCCTGTAAGATTAGGATCTCATCCGCTTAAAGAATTAACATGTAAATCAAACTGAATTGTATTTGCAGTATGAAATTTCATGTTTGTAAATCCCAAATCTTCAAAGACTTGTCTGTATCGTGTAGTCAGATAAAGTGACCATTTTTGGCTAATGTCGTGTTGTATGACAAAAGAATGAATGCTACCCTTGACAATGTGTCTACATGGAAAGCCAGAAACTTTTGCCCTAGTCTCAATTAAATCCAAGACAGATTCAATATCAAACTTGTTTCTAAGCAACAATGCAATATCTTCAAATCTTCCAACCTGTCATTTTTTACTAAAATCTTAAGTTTATCCAAAACTTAGAAGATTAATGGTAACAAAAAATCGACAAAGAGAATTTACAAAGGCATTTAGGGAATATCTAAAGGTTAGAAAAAAAGCGTTTGCCACTGTAGACAAGAAAAAATGGAAAAAAGTTGAAAGATTAGAAGAGAAACTAGCAAAGGCAACAAAGAAAGCTGAAAAGACAATGGATCCTATGTTTGTAAAAGAAATGGAAAAACTAGAAAATCAATATCTTTCTCTTTTAGGAATACGTCTTTGATCAATATTGGAATAAATCTATTAATAAACAGAATATTCCAACTGGTCTGATATCTTCAAATCCATACAAATCTAAATCTCGAAAGTATGTTTTACTAAATATTTAAGTTTGATACAAGCGTAAATGATTCATGGTGAAATTGACCAATAAACAACATGAACAACAACAAGAAAGACGGCTATCAAAATTGGAAAAAAGAGCAGATATGGATGATAGAAGAGTCGATAAATTAGAAAAAAGAATATCCGTTCTTGAAAATGAAATAAAGAAGGTAAAGTCTAGATCTCAAAAATAGATTTCTTACCAATGCAGAAATCTGCCAAATTGAATACTGCTATCTGTGATATAGCAATTTTTTGACATGATTTCATATCGTCTTTCCATCTCTTTGTATCTAAAGTAAGTGTTACTGTATGAAATTGTATTTTAATTCATTTGCACACAAAATGGAATTTTTGAAATTATATGTACTTTAAACTGCGGTTTTAGGTAGATTAATGCATATTACTGTATGAAATCGTACCTTAAACAACTCATAGATTTTACGGTCTTAAGATAATCACATTATGACCCTCACACATGCATTTGTTATGATTATTAACAATAATTTCGTTTAATTTTTCATCTGAAAAATATTTCTCATTATATCTGCCTAGTTTTTTCTTACAGTTTAAACAGTAAATCTCCTTAAACTCCATTTGCAATTATCCTATCAACAGCTAACAACAATCCTTGAATCAACACTTCTGGTCTTGGAGGACATCCCGGAACGTAGACATCAACAGGAATAACCTTGTCAATGCCCACCTGTTGTTGCATACGTATCACCAAATATGCCTCCACTACATGCACCCGCACCCACCGCAATTACAATTTTAGGGCCAGGTGTTGCTTCATAGGTTCTCAGTAGAGCAATTTCCATATTTTTGGAAGATGGCGATTAATTTAAAATTCTATGAGTTCCCTTTCAAATAGGACAAATTTCTCGGATTTTGGATTTCCTTTTACATCAAACCATGAAAGTTCTATAGTTACCTTCGTGCCAGATATCTCATCTACTTTTATGCTCTCTGCCACTCTCAGAGACTTTTTGTAGTGATTTTTCATCCATGTTTTTTAAGCACTATTGGTTTAATTTAGAGGTTGAGAGAATCACGCTCTAAAAATTATTCCCAGTTGTTGTAAAATTATCATTACTGTTCCAACGAGCCCATTTTAGTTTAAATTGGCTATTAAAAGTCGTCTATTTTGATTCCTTGTGCAATCTGGTTGATGGGTTTGTTCTTGGTATGGGCTCGGGGAGATTCGGATACCAACATGGGCTAATTTCTGGGCCCACTTTATGCCTAAATCATTAGATAAAGTCATCTTTGAATAAATCATTTTACCATAATCCTAATCTAAAAATTCAAAACAAAAATAGGGAGGGATTTAGTATCCGCTCAGTTTTATATTTGGACAAGAAGACATCGGGTCTACTTCTCCAGTCTTGTAGTCTATGCATATTGCTGGATTGTTACTATGGGTTCCAAAGTCAAACATGTCATCTAACGAACCTGCAATGTTGACAAATGATTTGTGGTCATCAAAGTCTAGGTGCCAGTTGTCTAGGATGAACTTCATAATTGAAGTCTGATCCGACTCGTGGTGTGAGATAAAGTTTGATTTTGCATATGGTGAAATCACAAGCAATGGCAATCTTGGACCATGACCGCATCTGTCATCTGCACCACCTAATCCCACATGATCTCCTCCGCATGTTGCGGCAAAGTCATTGATTGGATCGTTTGAGTGGTTTACAATTGGAGGCATCTGATGATCATACCAACCGTCAGAGTCATCATATGTGATGAATACTGCTGTATTTGTCCAGTATGGACTCTTTGCGATTGTATTTGTGACATTAGCTAGGAATACCTGTTCATCAAGTACACTAGAATCATTTGGATGTCCAGTCTGACTCTTTGGAGCTTTTAGGAATGTAACTGATGGTAGATTATTGTTATCTACTGCTTGCCAAAAGTTTGAAAGATCATACTGGTGATTTGCCTGACCATTGTTTCCTATCTCTGCTTCAGTTGCTGGTGGTAAGTGATGTGGATTTGCTGTAGATGCATAGTACATGAATGGATCATAATGTGCACCATAAGCTGTTGATGATGCATTGTCTGTTGCAGTTCTACTTGTTTTTTGTCCACAAACTGCAGGTGCTCCTGTTACTGGATTATATGGTGTTGTTGGCTTGAATCCGGCTGAGAACCAACCCCATGTAACGCCCTTGTCATTTAACGCATCTCCAAGATTTTTACCTGTAAGACTTGTTACTGCAGGTTTTCCACAGTCATCACCTACTGCATCAATATTTGCAATCAACGAACCTCCACCTACTGCATCTTCTGTGACACCGCTTGTATCACCAGAGATAAGATTGATGTGTCCTAGAAGCGTTGCTCCAAACTCTGTTCCATAGTTGTTGTCGCTCATGGCATAGTGTTGAGCCATGTTCCACAAACCTGTTACAGAATTTCCATCATAGTATCCCATGGTCTGGTTTCCATTGGTGCCAGTAGTAGCACAATTAATTTGATTGGCATCATTTATGCCTCCAAACGGTTTTTCATTATCAATTTCGCCTGAACCTGTCTGTTGTACAAATTGGTCAACAAGACCGCCGTCATATGCAACTTGCTCTGCGTGATAATTGTTATCTTCGTCACAGAGTATCTCTTGCGTTCTGTCTAGACGGTATGGATTGTACAAGTTCGGATTGTGTGCAAGTAAGGCAGGTGTATAGCCATTTGCGTGAGGCGTGTTTGGAAGTGGTGTGAATACTGGTTCACCCGGTGGATTTGCTGCATTAGGATATGTTCCAAAATAATGATCGTATGAATTATTTTCTTGGAATATTACGACCACGTGTTTAATTGGAGTTTTTGTATCCTCTGCAATAGCCCAGCCTGAGCTGCTCAGAAAGAGCGATGCTATTAGAAGTACGACTATTGTTGCTGTTATAATTTTCGTCATTGAGTTGCAAAATAGATTTGAAGGATATACTCATTCTGCAAATAGTTCTTGTGGTACTACTTGAGATATTTGTTCACTTGATATTTTTTTAATTCATATGTATAGTACTCGATCAATTTTTTCTTATGCGAATAGGAATTGTCAAATATTTTCCACTCATAGTACTATGAATACTATGAATACCATGATGCGGATAAATTTCAGATTCATTTATCAGTCTTAGAAATTACAAAATCCATAATGACTCTAGATATTTTGTCAATTTCAATTCTAGGACTAGTCGGACTAGGCATTGGATTTGTGGGTGGACTGGTCGGTCTTGTTTTGGGCGTTGTACGTTTTCCCTTGATTCTTGGCACTGCAGGAACTTCAGCAGCAATTTCTGCTGGAACCAACATAGGAATTAGCACACTTGGTGCATTTGCATCTGCAATAGGACACTTTAGGCAAAACAATATTCATCGTAGAATTTTTCTTACAATGGCAGTAACTGGAGCAATTGGTGCATTTTTAGGATCTTTTCTGACAAGATATGTTCCTGTCACAGTATTGCTATTGAGTATAGGTGTGATAGTTTCATACGAATCATTTTCTTTGATTAGAAATTCAAGAAAATCAAAATCAGAGATTCAAGTTTTAAAACCAAGTTACACAAACTCTGCCTTGTCTTTAGAATCTACAATTGGTTTTGGCATAGGATTTCTTGGAGGTCTTGTAGGTCTTGTGCTTGGCAGTATCAGAGTACCTGCAATGATCTCAGTTCTAAAAATGGAACCAAGAGTAGCTGTAGGAACAAACTTGGCGGCGTCATCAATAATTGGTCTTTCAGGACTGGTCGGTCATATCATAAATAATGAGGTTGATTTTCAAGTACTTGCAATAATGGGTTCAACAGCAATGGTTGGAGGATACATTGGTTCAAAATTTACTAGCAGATTCAATGCTGCAACACTAAAAATGATGATTGGAATTGTTTTGGCTTTTGTTGCAGTCATCCTATTTTTGAGAGTTATAATGACATCCTGATTTAATTCACAAGCCTGAGTCTGGTAAGACTCATCTACTAACTTGGGATTATTTTGGACCCGTGTTACATTCAATTAGATAATAACACATCACGATATCAAGTTAGTTCCTACTTACCTAGTTAGGTAATTAATAACAACTAAGTAATAAATTACTACCGAATTTAAATATCATACTCACGTATAGAATAACATGCAAGAATTAATCAAAGCAAATGAGCATTACAAAAATGAGATTGATTGGCTCACAACATATCACCATTTCTCATTTGGGGAATACTACAACCCAGAAAAACATGATTATGGTCCACTACGGGTCTTCAATGACGATCTAATACAACCAAGTACAGGATTTGAATTTCACCAACATAAGGATATGGAAATTATAACTTATGTTATTGATGGTACACTACGTCATAGAGATAATCTGGGAAATAACGGAATAATTGAGGCAGGCGAAATACAAAGAATGACAGCAGGAACTGGAGTCTTTCATTCAGAGTACAATGATTCCAAAACAAATCCATTACGATTGCTACAGATGTGGGTTTTTCCAGATAAGAAAGGTCTTCGTCCATCATGGCAGCAAAAGAAATACACTCAAGAAGAAAGAAAAAACAAGATACTTCAAGTCATAGGACCAATGAATAATTCTGGTTCTGAACTTTCAATACACCAAGATGCCTTGTTTTATATTTCAAGTTTAGATTCTGGAAGAAAAGTAGAACATGTTCTAAAATCCAGAAGAAAAGCATACTTGTTTGTAATTGATGGCAAAATATCCACGAATGGTAAGATTATGGAAACGCGGGATGCTGCTAAAATTGAAGGCGTCAATACAATTTCCATAGAATCTGAAAAAACAACTGAACTAATACTGATTGATCTTCCAGAAAAATACAATCAATAAAAGTATCTCAAAAACCTAATTATTTTTTCTTTGTGGTAGAGTCTCTTTTTCTAATCCATCGCTCTAATCCTTCAAGAACTATTTCTAGATCCTTTGCATCCTTGGTCAAACTATATTCTACTTTTAATGGCACTTGAGCATAGATCTTTTTTACAATTAGTTTTTCAGATTCTAATTCCCGTAACCTATCTGCTAAAACAGTATTGCTTATTTCAGGAAGTATCTTCTTCAATTCATTAAATCGTATAACTTCTTTTGTGCTTAGATTCTTTAGAATCAGTAGTGACCATGCCTTGCCAAGAACTTTCCAGATGTCTGAGACATCACATTTCATCATATTTTGATTTGTTTTTGGAGAATCCATGTGATACAATATCAAATCAAGTAGTTAATTCTTACTTGGTATGAAATCTTAAGTCATAGCATGAAAAATTTCAACGGGCCCTGGGGGATTCGGGTACCATCGTGGTCGTTATTTTGGGCCCACTTTGTTCATAAATTGAAAGACGTAGAATTTTCATTTTCTTAATACAATGTTCATCCCAGATTCATTTTTCAGTATATCTTTTCATTACAACTAGAAATCTTTGATCTCTTTTCCAAGATCCTCGAATAGCTGTTCATTTTCTTTCATGAACTCTTCTATGAATTTAGCTTCGTCTTGGCTCATAACGGTATAACGTTTCCTTTGATATATAAAATGATTTTGTCAATTATTGCTAGCGGAGGCGTGTCTCTTTGTTCTTGTACATCAAACAGCATCTTTCGCAGTTCACGTTGCTGTATCTTTGGTATCGTGAATCTTAATCCATTTCTTCTTAAAAATACAGTTGTAGACAAGATTGCTGTTCGCTTGTTTGCACCACTAAAAGATTGTGCCCAAGCCAGACCGCCCAAAAGATATGCGGACTTTATGATGAGTTTTTCTTCCGGGTCTGATCCTTCACCAGCTTGTCGTACAAGTTCCAAAACCTCATTCAATCTGGATCGTGCTACGTCTATGAACTCAGGCTGTTCAGGATGCCGATCATTCCATTCTTCGATGATCTTGCGATTTATTTCAATTATTAATTCTGGTTCGATGTATCTAATTTGCAATTGTTGTCTATAATCCTATGATATGCAGTATTTTATAAAATCTTGAAATAAATTTACTAGGTAATTACGTAATATAGCATAGTTGCAAGACCTACGATCCAATCAACATCATGATACAATTTCAGTTCCACTTGCATCTACATCGGGGGGATTCGGGTACTAACATGGGCTTAATTTGGGCCCACTTTTATAAAAATATGAAATATTGATCAAAATCTTTCAAATAATTTCAATGTGAAAAAATGTAAAATGATGTAATGAAAATTAATCTGTGAAAAACGTTGTTTTAATTATTGTTATAATATTAATTTTATACAATCCATCTCTATCAATTAACTTGATAAAAAATACTATGATACCTTCATCCCCTTGAAGTTTAGGTCATAGTGAATAGGTCCCAAATTAGTATCTCCAGATATTGTTCCACTAATCAAATCAGTTGTGAAGGAACCTTCAACGTTTATACCAGATGATGTCCCCGAGAAAGCAGAACTGCTCACAGTTATCATAGGTGGAAATGGAATGTTAACTTCGCCACAGAAACCGCTAGGGAAGTTATTTTGGGTCAAAAAAAAGGCCGATATGAATTCATTCTCTCCGCCATTGGAGTCATGGGTTATATGCAACTGAAAAGTTCCGTCGCCGTTACAACCTCTAATATTCTGGTTGTCATAACCTGAAAACGTCCAACTTCCTTGTATTGTACCCTCATAGGTACCAACAATATCATTGAATGGTGTTAGAGTAGGAGATGGTGTTATTGTAGGAGATGGTGTAGTTGTAGGAGATGGTGTAGTTGTAGGAGATGGTGTAGTTGTAGGAGATGGTGTAGGAGTAAGCGTGACTGGTATTGACATAGAACCACTACTGGTATCAGCAGTTGCAGTCATAGTACCCGATACAGAATTACCATCATACGTTCCTGAAAACTTTTGAGAAAAAGTACTACCAGCTGGAGAAGTAAAGGTGGCAGTCCAACCAATATTCGAGTTAGATATTGAAACTGGCTGGGTATCTCTTATCGGGGTAGTGGAATCATCGCAGGTAAAGCTTGTGGTAGTTCCACCTGTTGCAGTACTAACCCAATTTCCGTCTACAGTAACTGTACCAGTTATTGTTCCATCATCTTGAGGCGATAGTGTCAAATTTATGGTTCCTGAAAATGCATCATGGAAAGTACAAGTGGTATAACCAGTAAATGATCTCGAGAAATCTCCTTCTCCCTGATATGAACCTGTAAAGTATGTTGTGGATGGTGTAGGAGCTGGTGTGGTAGTAGGAGCTGGTGTGGTAGTAGGAGATGGGGTTAGAGAATTGATGGTAGTCGTTTGCCCTGGTGAAACTGTAATATCTTGGGTAATGGGTTGTTGTTGGGGAGACGATATAGTTACGGAATAATCGTCAGGAGGTACTCCAATTGGCTGATCCGAGTCAGTTTGTATGTTATCAAAGAATCCTTTGTTTGCTTTACTTACTAGATCAAGCGAAATGTGCTCACCCTCTGGTGTGTTGGGTGCTATCAAACCATACCTGGAGTCCTTGGGTCCGCAAGAATAAAGATGATAGTCTCCAACCCCTACAAATTTAATCATATTTCCATTGGCATCACAAGCTAAAACAGTGTCACTATCACCAATACCAGTAAGCAAGTTAATAATTAACCCACGAGGATCCGGATGTTGCTCGGTTGGCATAAGAAGCAATGATGTTATACCGCTTGAAATGGTTGTTGCTTCAATTTCTGCACCAGCTTCCTGCAAAGTACTCTCTCCTGTATAGAAACCAAGTTTTTCAAAAGAATTGCTTACAGGTATCCAGCCATGTTTGTCAGCTTCCTTGGCGGCGTATGCTGTAGCATCAAAAATGAGATTTGTATCTGATACGGCTTCAATAGTTGGAAGCAGAAGTGGTGGAGCAAAAACAGCAGTTGCTGCCAGTACTGCAACGCTTACCTTAAATTTTGAATCCTCAGATAGTGTAACCAAGATTCTACCAGCTGGGGTATCACCATACGCCGTGGGAAGGAGGTTGCTTTTCCAAGATGTTGGAGTAATGGAATTTGACATGGTACCTCCGGTCAATGCAATAATTTGCATTTGATAATTATTATTTGGATTTACAATCAGTAACACCCCTATTGATTGGGTTTGAGGATCAAGAGCAAAGGAGATATTTAATCCAGAAAGCGGTGCACCTGTTGATGAATCCTCAAAACTAAACGGGATATTCTTGCCAGATATTTGGAAAGATATATTTCCTTGCTGATCTGTAACTCCACTCTGAGGTTCTGTAAAATTTTGCCAGGAACCACTGGGCGGAATGCAAGAGTTTGTCGAATTGTCATAATAAAAATCTGGCCAGAACTCTTGTTCACACTGATGATTATAGTAACTTGTTCCAGGATTTTGCCATGAACCAGTAGATGGGAGACATGCATTTTGGGAGCTGTCAAAATAGGAACCAGTACCATACTGGGCTTGGCAGTTATTGTTGTAATATGCAATACCAGGATTTTGCCATGAACCACTTGGGGGTAGACATTTGTCTTGAGTAGAATCATAATGGAATCCAGTTCCAAACCTGTCTTGACATACAAGGTTATCATCTGTATTGGAACCGCTGCTGGAGGGACTAGGCATCTGTTGTGTTGGTTGTGGAATTGTTGGTGTTGGTTGTGGAATTGTTGGTGTTGGTTGTGGAATTGTTGGTGTTGGTTGTGGAATTGTTGGTGTTGGTTGTGGAATTGTTGGTGTTGGTTGTGGAATTGTTGGTGTTGGTTGCGGATTTGTAGGTGGCGATACTGTAACGCTTGCTGTAGATGAACCGGTTTGTCCGTTACTATCTGTAGCTGTTGCAGTAACAGTGTATGTTCCAGCTTGTGAGTATGCGTGGCTCTGTGGGAACCAACCTGTTGATGTTTGTCCATCACTCCAATTCCAGTCTATCTTTGTAATGGTAGCTCCGTTTGCGGTAGGTTGAGTAACACCGTTGATTGTAACTGACATTCCGTTAACAGACGGTGTCTGAAGATTCATGGTAGGCGGTGTCGGAGTTAGTGTAGGGTTTGATATAGTAATTGGGAAAACTCCTGAAGCTACCCCGTAGAAGGGGTTACTTCCAACAGTTATTTTTGAGATTACCGTGTTCGTGGCACCATCAATCACTAGTGCGTAGCCTGGGACGTTGCCTGGAGGGGCATCATTGACATACAGATATCCATTGAACGAGTCAAAGCCTATGCCGCCGGGAGCGTTAAGAGAAGGAATGTCAAGGTTAATCGTTGCGATTACCGCATTTGTTGCACCATTTATGACCGAGACAGAGTTGTCAGGAGCTTCGTTGACCACGTAGATGTTGCCGTTCGAAGGGTCAAAGGCTACAGTGCTAGGTTGGCTCCCTACGTTTACAGTTGTGACCACCGTGTTGGTGGCGCCGTTGATGACAGAAACGCTGGACGAGAAATTGTTGACCACGTAGATGTTGCCGTTCGAAGAGTCAAAGGCTACATAATATGGATTGCTTCCGACATTTACAGTTGTGACCACCGTGTTGGTGGCGCCGTTGATAACCGAGACTGTACCGGAACCCTGGTTAACTACGTAGATGTTGCCGTTCGAAGAGTCAAAGGCTATGCCACGAGGATGGCTCCCTACGTTTACAGTTGTGACCACCGTGTTGGTAGCGCCGTTGATGACCGTGACGGTGTTACTATTGAGGTTGGTAACGTAAATGTAACCGTTCGAAGAGTCGAATGCTGCACCGAGGGGATTGGCTCCTACGTTTACAGTTGTGACCACCGTGTTGGTGGCGCCGTTGATGACCGTGACGGTAGCAGATCCTTGGTTCATGACATAGAAGCAACCATTTACAGAGTCAAAGGTTACGCCACTGGGACCGGTCCCTACGTTCACCGTCGCTACGACCGTGTTCGTGGCTCCATTGATGACAGAGGCGGTATTATCATTGAAGTTGACGACATAGACGGGGTTGGTGATTGTTGGTGCTTGGGCAAATGCGGAAGAAGATGTAATCAAAACTCCAAATATTACAAGAGATAACAAAATTGTGCTAGAACAAATAGCCCTTAACATTAGTCGCTGATATGTTTTCTAATATATTAACACCAGATAATTTTATCATTCGTGATTTTCAAAGTTGCAAGTAACTCCGATTATTTAGTCATAGATATTGTTGTAAAAAAATCGAATTTATAATTTTATTTGAAAATAATCAATCATAATCATCAAAATAAGTATCAAAATCAGCATTCATAATGTCTTGAAAAAGATCAGGTCACAGAAATTTACCAGTTTGATACAGTATAAAAAATTAAGAAATTTTCATAAATATAGATACAAAGATTCGAGTCCTGTAGGACGCATCTACTAACTTGTAATAATTTCAGACCCTGTTACATCTACATCGGGGGGATTCGGGTATCAACATGGGCTAATTTTGGGCCCACTTTGTACGTAAAATCATCAAAAAATGCAGTTGACGTTGAGCTAAAATTAAAAAACATAAGGTCATCAAACTAGTTCATTCATGAACAGTCAAAACTCATTTATGGTAAATGTATAGTTTACAAATTGTCTAATAATTTAGCAACTTTTAACTTGAATCATCTTTTGAATATGAATTATACAAAATGTCATCAGATGTTAAGAATCATAAATTAGATAAAATGGATCTTGCTTATGCTGCTATACTCGGATTAACAGTTATTGTAACAGCTTGGTGTGGATATCAGCACGAGTTATGGAGTAGTGCGTTGACATTTGAATTAAAAGCAGCAAATACTGCACATCGTGAATTTACAACTGCTGAATTAAAAGAAAGACAGTCTAGCGTGATTGATGCAATAGCATTCAATGGATACCTTTACGCAGTATCTAATCACGATCAAAAATTAATCGATTATTACAAGAACAGTTTTCGACCAGAAATGAAAGTTGCTTTTGATGCATGGCTCAAGACTAATCCTTTTAACAATACGGGAGAAAAATCTACCACACCATTTAGCATGTCAGAATACACGCTTTCACTGGACTCTGACAAGGTAAACAACTTTTTACAAATAGCAGATGAAAAATCTCAAAATGCTGACAATATGAGCTCTATTGCTTCAAACTATGTTTTCTTTACAGCCATGTATGCCAGTGTTTCATTCCTTGTTGGAATTGGAAGGGTTTTTGCCTCCAAAAAAATGCAAGTCATATTTCTTGTAATGGGAGCCATAGTATTTTCTACTACTACGGCAGTCATGGTTTCTACAATACCAGAATATCCGGGTAATTTCTCCCTCTGAGTTGTCAAAACATAGTTTTACAATCAGTGTTACATTTCCTTTACATTGTTTAAAAAAATTAATTTACTACAATTTCTTATGGAAAGATATTGCTTTCAGAAAAACAGAAACGCATGGTATCAATCTTTGAAAAACACGTTCAAGCTGAATTAGACGGGGATCTTGAAACAACAATGAACACCATGAGTGAGAATCCTCACCTTCACAACATTCCAAACATGATGGGAGGATATGGAAAAGACGGGGTAAGAAAGTTTTATCAAAATCACCTTGTTGGAAAATTTTTTCCTCCTGACTGTAAAATGGAACGTGTTTCACTCACAGTAGGAGATGAGCAACTCGTCGAAGAACTGGTGATAAGTTTTACTCATACAACCGAGATAGAATGGATGCTGCCCAAGATAAAACCAACAGGTAAGAAGGTCGAGGCTGCTTTTGTAGTTGTTGTGGGAGTAAAAGATGACAAGGTAACTCATGAACACATTTACTGGGATCAAGCTTCGGTGCTTGTTCAAATTGGACTACTTGACCCAACTGGACTGCCAGTAACTGGATCTGATGGAGCTGAGACGAGTATTAGATCCAACATTACCGCCAAGATTAGTAGAATGACAGTAAAAGGAAAGATAAACCATTACAACGTCAAACTCATGAAATGCCAATGCGTCAGATGAGATCAATGCGTTACTAAACTATGTATATGCAATATTGGAATCCCTAGTCAGAAAATCGCTAAATTCAGCAGGTCTTGATCCTACAATTGGCTTTTTACACGAAATTGCATACGGCAAGACTCCACTAGTATATGACTTTCAAGAGTTGTTCAGGTGGATTATAGATTATTCTGTCATACAGCTGTTAAATGATACCAAGTTGAAAAAATCAGATTTTATTGTAACTGAGAACTATAACATCAGACTGCGAGAGTTTACTGTAAAACTATTGATTGAGAAAATAAGGAACAATTTCAATATCAAAATTCCATTTCGGGGCAAGAATTACTCTTATGAAAATGTATTATTTTATAAAATACAGGAATTTGCAAATTTTATCTCAGAGAAGAACAACAGACTAGATCTTGGAATTCCGGAATTTAATATTCCAGATGATGATACTGTAGAGATCAAGAAAAGGATAATGAAGATGACACCTGATGAGAGGAAAAAACTAGGCATTGGAAAGGGTACGCTTTGGTACATGAAAAAAAATATCTCAGATGGAAAGAATATCAAGATCTATGACAAGGTTTTGTCTAAGTGAGATCAAGACATTTGAAACAGAGTAAATTTCAAAATGTTTATTGTTTGAATACCATTTTTTGGGTTCAGACTTGTGAGAATTTGAGTCTTACAGGACTCAAACATTTGGATTAAGACAGCAAATCTTACAAAATATTATTACTTGACTATGTTGGCGTCAGGCTTGGAACAAATGTAGTGATTATAAGATAAGAGTTGAATCCAAGTATTAGTGCTACAACCGCGTACGCCAGTATGTTTGTAATCTTCCTGTTAACAAACTCTCCCATCAGTTTCTTGTTTCTTGAAAGAAGTATCAAAGGAATCATTGGTAGTGGTATTAGTAAACTAAGCACGACTTGGCTGTATACCAGTATGTTTAGTGGGTCTATGCCAAGCAGTATTGCAACAGTACATGGTACTACATTTACAAATCTAGTTATGAAACGGCGAACCCAAACGTTTCCCTTCTTTCCTAATAGACCTTCATATATTGACTGACCAGCTATGGTTCCAACTACTGAAGAGGAGATTCCTGATGCCAGTAGAGTTACAAGAAAGATCACTCCAGCTCCAATACCAAATAGAGGAACCAGTATCTTGTAGGCGTCATTTATGGAAGCAACACCGGGGTTGTTAACGTGAAATGCTGATGCGGCTACTATCATTATCGCTGCGTTTATCACACCTGCAATGGTAAGAAGTAGGATACATTCGTACAAGTGGAGTTTGCGAGCCTTTCTTCTTTCATCAAGTGATTTTTCATGCATTTTTGTAGCTGTGAGTGACGTGTGAACAAAGAGTGCATGTGGCATAACTGTAGCTCCGATGACTCCAACTGCTATCATGATAGCACCGCTATTTGCAAGCATGGGCATAATCGAATGATATGCAATGGATGGCAGATCTGGTTTTGATATAAAGAGCTCATAGAAGAAACCAATCCCAATAACCGATACAAACAACATGAACATCTGCTCGATAACTCTGAATCTGCGTGTTGTAAGGGTCAGTATAAGAATAACATCAAATGCTCCAAATATTGAAGCATAAATCATAGGTACGCCAAATAACAAATTTAATGCAATAACAGTTCCAAGATACTCTGCCAAGTCTGTAACTGCAGCTGCAGTCTCTGCAGCAAACCAGTATGGAATGATGAATATTTTTTTCTTTAACTTTTCACGCAATATCTCTGGTAGAGATTTTCCTGTAGTTATTCCAAGCTTGCCAGATAGATACTGGAGAAGCATTGCCATTGCACTTGCAAGCCATACAACCCATAGCAGATCATAGTTGTACGCTGCTCCTCCCTGGATATCGGTTCCATAGTTTCCAGGGTCCATGTATGCAATACTAACAATGACAGCAGGACCCATGTATGAAAACAGTTGTGCAATCATGCTCTTGCGATAAGTTGCCCTGAACTTGGAAAACCTGCTGGTATTTGCTGGGACCTCTGTCATGATTACTAATTGCCATGGTCAGAATCCCTTTATTAAATTTAGCCTTAGCTAACTTTAGTAAACTTGGCTAATTTTGATAAATTGTGGAAATATTCAAAGCTAGTTATAATTATATTAAACAGGGTTAAATGTAATGTATTTAAGAACGCAAATTATCATCACATAAAGTCACTTTGAAAGACAAACCAAGTAAGAAAAGCAACAGGCTAGAGGCTATTCGTGATGCTCATAGTATAGAAGCGCACTCATCACGTACTGACAGGATGGAGGATTACCTTGAGGTAATCTACGAATTGGTACAAGAGAAAGGCTATGCTACTACTATAGACATATCAGAGTATCTTAACGTGAGTTCTCCCAGCGTAACTAAGATGGTGCAGCGATTGGACGAGAGCGGTCACCTAAATTATGAAAAATATCGAGGTATAGTACTTACAGAAGAAGGTACATCCATTGCAAAAAGCATGCATGAAAAACACAATTTATTGGTAGAGTTTCTGAAAATGATTGGTGTCAAAGATGACATTGCAAATAGTGATGCTGAAGGTATAGAGCATCATCTGCATCCTGAGACTTTGAAAAAACTAGAAGACTTTGTTAATGCTCTAAAAAAGAATAACAAAAATCTCTAAGGATTTATTTCATACATTAGACTAATCAAATACTGTCAAAACTAGATTGATGTTGTTAACTTATGATCAAATCTAACCAAATTAGCCTCTAAAAAATCGTTTTAATAGGTAAAACTAAACATCTATCATATTGTCCGTCAAGTGTGCTGATTGTCTTTGTACCCCTGAGGTGTGTAGTAAGCGTGAATTACCAAAGTGTACAATATGTATCAAAGATGATTGTTGTTGTATAGAGATCCACGCTAAAAAACAGGATACTACAATTGTAAAATTCTTTTTGAATGTAAAAAGTATGTATGTTTCAGCATTAGCCATTGAGATCCTTTGTATAATGTCAGCAGAAATTGGTGAGAATACAAGTTTCTTCCTGATAGGATACAAAACTATCTCTGGAATTTCAATTGGATTTTTGCTCGGTTATGCTCTTGCTGGATTCTCAACCTTTGCCTCAATTCTTGGAAGATATAATTTAGACAACGTTATGGACGGTTGTTGTTCCGCATTAGACTGTAAAGACAAGAGATTCATTCCAAGCCTTACGTCAAGTTTTAGAAACTTTGGATTAGGAGTCACAAAGATACCATATTTGCATAAACAACCATACGCAAAACAGATAATCAAAACCAGCATTTACGTGATGATTGTTTCTGAGAGTCTCTGTATTTTGTCTGCCGAGACTATGGATTTTATATTTTACCGACATTCATTATGGCTATCAATACCGCTAGCACTCTTTGTTGGTGCTTTTGCAATTACCTCGTTGGAATCTTATAAAAAAATAAGATTGGAATCTTCCAGACTATAATTAATTAATTTCAAGAAAAAATAAAAAATTAAGGAAAAGTTTTCACCCTGCTAATCTGATTAATTTGCGGCGCAGAAAGTGAGATGTAACACCTTAGTATGTTCAAATCCTCTCCAGTCCACTCCTATGAGTTCAGACTTGTGAGGATTCGAAATTCAAGTATTTTAGTGCAAAATCCACCCTTTTTTAAACTACGAAAATTAGTGACATTTCTCAGGCTCTATCTCTATTCCCTATGTAAGAATGGGTCCACAGGGGTCCACTAACTGCAGCGTCTGAAACCCCTGAATTTTTCTCATTTTTCATGGTTTCATCATTCATGTTAGTTATGATACTGGACCATATTGTTAAATTTTTGGTTTCATTTCATTCAACATACTATAAACAATTACAATCCAGCTAAAAGATGATGAGAGTTAATTTTGGATTATTATTTTTGGTTTTTTCCTTTTTTAGATAATTCTTTAACATGTTCTAATTGTTTCTGGAATGATTCAGATTTTATGATTTCTTGTATGTAATCTACTGACCACACTCTAGACAAACCAGTATTATCTTCAAAGATAATTCTGGGTCTTCCAGTTTGAAGACTTACTGCTGTTTCTCCATACGGAATGTACTCTCCTATTATGCCAAGTAAACCAGGAATAGACTGGAAATCAATAGCATCTTTTTCTATTTTAATTTTTGAATCCAGTGGAGGTTTATGAAATACTGGACTGCCGCTATTTCCTGGAAAGGCAAATCCATCAATATAGAATGTTCCATCATCATTTACTAGACTAATAATACCTCGTCTGGTAATTGGATTTATCTTATCTTTGATTTCAATACCCGGTTGATAGGATAGAAATAAGATATCTTGTCCTTCAGTAAGCCTATTAAAAGAAACAAATGCAGCATCTGGAATATTAACAACATCAGATGTTGTCGGATTTACATTGAATGGTATTATAGCAATATCAACTTCGTTGTTTTCATGAAATATCCAATCTATTCCAAATTTCTTTAATTCATTTATGTCCATAGCACCTATGCCAGATTCTGTAGAGCCTGGTTTTGCATTAAAAAAGAACAAAATGTCAGTATCAGTAGGTCTTCCATCTGAGTCTCTTACAACGTGTTTTGCGGTTACCAAATGGTGAGAGTCATTTACAGAGATTAAAAAACCAGTTGCGTTTGCTTCTACCTTCCCATTATTACCTCGTCCTATGAAGAAAATTGTTTTTTTGAGAAATTGAATGTTAATAGCCAATCTTTACCTCTTTTTTAAAAATCAATGTATGTAAAAAATATTCGTGCTACCCATATGTGCAAGAAGCACTCGTAGTAAATATGTTGTAGATCAATAAACAATACAATCTAAATAATCATCCAATTCAATAGTTTGTAAAAATGTGAATACAATGAAGCTATTTAGTAGATGCTTCAAACAAGAAGTGCAGATGAGCCTACTAAGTTTATCGATGTGTCAAGTGTAGCTATACCTGGCGAAACTACGCATAAGGTTTAACTTGAACATTCTGGAGATCTGAGTAAGTTTGGTATTTTCAAATAAAATCATCATGATCATAGGCATATTTGCATTATCAACTACTCCAATTTATGTAATGGGTCAAGTTTCTAATGATTCGTCAGATACATCTGCATGGAAATCAAATGACACGGTACTATTAGAAAAATCCATTGCTAAGCTTTTAGATAAACATGATGCATTTAGAGGTGAAATTTTAATTTCTTCTTCAACAATTTTTGCTTTTGTTGGATTTGGATCTTTTTTAACACTTCGATTTGAAAATGGAGATAAGGACTATCTACTGGGTAACATACGATACATTCTTTTTTGTTTTGCATACATAGGAATATCACAAATTTACATAATAGTAAGTGTTGGAACGGATCAATTCAATTCCACATTATATGAAATTCTAATGTCTGGCATTGGTCCAGCATTTGGTTTAATTTTATTTTTCATTTATGGTGTGATTACTGAACAGAGTAGAGGGAGAGTAGTACAACCTATTGCTCTTAAACTCGATGAGATCTTCAGGAAGAGTTTTACATTATAAAAAAAATTTAAACTATAGTGTAAACTCGGTATCTTTGTATTTTTTCTTTAATGCTTTTACTACATTTTCTGCAAACTCTTTATCTTCACCAGATATTTGCCTGATAGCATTTACTGCATTTTTAGTAACTATTTCTTCAGGATATTTTTTACTTTCGAGTATACTGCAATATTCTTTTACAAACTGTTCTGCATAATATTTATCTGCTTTTTTTTCTAATTTTAAAACTGCCATTTCATCCACATACCGTAAGCTTTGAGTCAAATGGTCAAATATAAATCTGAAGAGTATTATTTCATTTGAAAGAGATATGCTATCATAAGAGGAATAATATGTATTCATGTACATAGTAGTACGTGAAACTTGCATAAAAGGATCAGGTATAAGAGTTCTATAGTCTATTGCTAATTTCTCACTCAGGTTGCTTGGAGTTTGCAACATCGTGTGATAAGAATTACTGGTATTTAACATATTTTGGTTTAGGCTTGTTTGAACTAAAAACAGCCTGTAGTCTCAAAATGACCAAATTGTGATTGTGTAAGACAGTATTTGAGATAGAATCCTATTTTGAATCATATACAGTGATATGGTAATTTAGATTCGCTCCAAGTTCAGTAATCTTTTTGAGAATATCTGATTCTTGTAATATTTTGTTTATTGCGTCAGATTTTTCATAAGCTCTTTTGCAACATGATCTGGGTAGATCTTCATATTGCATAGATCCTTTTTGTTGTTCATCTCCCTTCATACTTAGTCGAAGATATATTCCAGGAATCTTCTGTACTTTTTTATCAGTTCCATTTTCACGAATTATTTGCCAGCCCCATCTGAATGCATAGTTTCTTTCTTGAATAATTTCAGTTGAATCACATTCAATACAACATTTGGAGGACTCTGCAAAGGCATTGCAGTATCTTTCTTTCCTGAGTCTCCTAATGAAGAGACTTGACGAATCATCTGTTAACTGATTTTCTTCATTTTTCATTCTGATAATTTATGGCTTTTATCTTAAAAAACTTGATCATGCTTTCGAAAAAAAAGGAGTTATGGAGTAAAGTGTTTACATTCACACTCTGTTCCATCAGCATTTTTTGCCTTACATTTGCCATTCATAGGATGATCATACTGTTTATGATAACAATCCTTGAAGTGACACGTTGCACTACTCATTGATTCTCTATAGTCGTGCAAAGATAAAATGTTTCAGGGTAAAACGATTAAGCCAGTTTGATTTGAACAGAAGAAACTGCTAATTTTTTGGGCTATAGATTCCGGTATAAACCCGTTATCCATAACTTTTTGAATGTGAACAAATCTTCTATCTTCATTATCGGTCTCAAAACCATGCCATGTGTAACTTTTTTTACCATTTCTAGTTCCAAAAACTAGCATGTCAGTTACTCTTGATCTTGGATCTTGTGGATTTGAAACATAAGTTATGTTGATAGCTTCAAAATCAGAAATCAAACATTCACAGATTTCATCACCATACTTTACACCTTCAGTATGATCACATTCTTCATAATCATTACGACAAATTGAGCACTCTAATTTTTTCACTTTCATTTCTGGGCTTAAACCTCTTGGTCCCGATATGACAGCATCAATATCCCTTTGTTCGTAGATAGCAATTATTGCATCAGCATTAGCTTTGGACTTATGCGCAAACAAAAAGGGTCCAAACAAATATGCTTTAGGATTTACTTTCTTCTTTTCCACCATTTTTGTTCAGTTCTTTTATAGCATCTTCAGCAGTCATATTCTCATTAATCTTAACATAGTCACCATTTTTCCTTTTTAGAAAAACCACTCCTTTATTTTTGTGATTTTTCAGTTCAGAATAAATGGATAATGAAGAAGCCACAATTGTAGACACGGAAGCGGTAATATCAAGAATTATTACAATGGCATTTAGTGATTCTACAGATTTTTTATCAATATAGTGCATATCATTTAACTGAACAGATTTGCATCCTGAAGAAAGTAATTGTTCGATCAGTTGGTTCGAAGTTTCTTGTTTTTGTTGTTTTTTTAAAGGTGTTGTAATAGCGATTTCTAAATATAATTGAAAATCGTCCATGTTTTATTCAATAAAGGTGATGTCTTCTGATAGAAAAAGGTATACCAGAAAATTAGCAAATATAAAAATGGTTCATAAGGTTTTGGTTTCATGAATTGATTCTGATAAAATCTAGACGAAAATAACAGACCTTGGACTTGTTCTAACGATATCTGATTTTTGGAATTAAAACAATAGAGAATGTAGCAATTATCAATGCAAGTATTAGCAAATGGAAATTCAGGAACTGCTGGAATTACCTTGGACATGTTTGTTATAGTTATACTGTGAGTCGAAAAGTGAGGAACTAAAACCAATACCTGTACTCCACTTTGAGTAACCACTATAGCAAAACTTGGATTGTCTGTTGGTTTTGCATGAAGTATTGCATCCATGTTTGGTGCTGGTTGGATTAGTTTTCCATCATACATTACGCCTAGATCCTTTAGATTTTGCAAGTTAATTGTAGTAGCATTAAGATTAAACACAATCACTTTTGGACCTGTTTGATTTGTGGCAGTTACTTGGACACCCAATGAATCAGGAGTGTTTTGGGTTGTTTTAACGGAAACATTATTGTCAATAGATGTAGTTTGAGATTGATTACCTCCAACAGTTTACTTCAGCTGCTATTGTTTGATTGGTTTTGCTTGATTGATGTTTTGTATATCCTGTTGTGTTGGATTGATAATTCCATAATTGTTGTGTTCTCGTTCATGTTGTATTTGCTGAGATTCATTTTCATATTCATGATGACCTTCCATTCCTCCTACAATCACTTGACCTATCATCCAAGGATGAACTGTGCAAAAGTAATTGACAGTTCCTGCGGTAGCAAAAGTAAACTGGAATGTATTTCCTGGTTTGACAAGACCGCTGTCAAATAATGAACCAGCGTTACTGTCAGATACTTTACCGCTAGTTATTGTGTGACTTACTTGATCATTATTTGTCCAAGTTACTGTTGTTCCAGGTGCAACATTCAATGGATTTGGAGAGAAACAATTGTTTGTTGTAACGCAGTCTGCACTTGCACTAGCTCCTGCACCTTGAGGTATAGCAATGTTTGTTCCAGTTTGACCATTGAGCATTTCTTGCAATTTCCTTGCAGCTTCATACCTTTGTTTGAGAATATCACTCAATGACTGGTTTGAGTTTTGATCAGAAGATGTAGTGGTATTTTGTGTATTAGATTGAGTCGGAGTAGGGGTTGGAGAAGACGGCATCATTACGGGAGCGATATTAGAAGGAACACTTGAACCTGCCGAGTTAATTGCGGATACCCTGTAGGAGTGTTCTGGGTTAGGAACTAGATTCTTGTCTTGATAAGATGTTGTCGGAGAATTGGCAATTACATTAAAACCATTTCCGTCATTTCTTTCAATTTTATATCCAGTAATTTGTAAACCACCATTATTTTGAGGAGCCGTCCAACTAAGATCAACTTCAGAAGACGAGATAGGTGTAGCTACCAAGTTTGTAGGAGATGACGGTAATGTGTATGTAGTCTGTCCTGTAACTGGAATTGAAAATGTAGCAATCTCGGGAGGAATTGGTTGAAAGACTAGTCCATCTACTTCAACCATTATCTGATAAGTTCCTGCGGTCTGAAATTGGAAAGGAATGGTAACTGAACCACCAGTTGTATGGAATTGGAAAGGAATTGTGGGCTGACCAGCATCTGTTCTAGTTGGTACTCCAAAGACTTTGATTGATCCTTGATTCACACTCACTTTGTAGTCTACATGTGGTTGTAATTCATTTGTCTGCTTGTTTATGAAATTAATTTTGAGTTGAGTCTGACTGCTAGTATCGGGGTTTATTGGATCAGTAGAAAATCCCACTTTTAAAGTTCCACCACTAGTTGTTTGGATTTGTTGTTGTAATGATGGTGGAGGAATTGGTTGTGTAGGCGATGATTGATTCCCCGAACCTACAACCACTTGACCTGTCATCCAGAAATGTAATGGATCGTAATAATCAAACGTGCCTATATTTGCAAAAATAAATTGGTATGTAACTCCAGGCTCTATACAGCCACACCCAGTCATTGAGCCAGTAGTAAATAATGAACCAGAGTTACTATCGCCTGCTTTTCCACTTGTTATTGCATGAGACATGACATCAGTATTTTTCCATACTACTGTTGTTCCAGGTGCTACATACAATGGGTTCGGAATAAAACAATTGTTTGCAGCAACACATGCTGCAGTTCCAGAAGCACCTGCACCTTGTGCTATGTCAATTTCCTTTGTTATGTTGTTTGGTGCATTGTAAAATTGTACTGTTACAGTAAATGATGCTTTTCCAACATTACCTACATAATCAGTTGCAGTACATGTCACAGTTGTAATACCTATTGGAAGTGTGGTACCTTGTGGTGTAGAACAAATTGGAGTCACTGGTATATCCCTAAAATCAGTTGCAGTGACAAAAGGGTAGAACACTACTGCTCCATTTTGGTTAATCGTCTGAACTACCTGATTTTGGGGTACAAGTATCACTGGTGGAAAAGTAACTTGTGCTTGCGGAAGTGGTGGAATTGCAATGCTACTATCTACAACAAGAATACTTCCTACATTTTGAAATTGTAGACTACCCTCATCATGAAAGGTAAAGTTTCCTCCAGGTGAGAAATTTAGTTTTGTACTACTACCTGGTTGTATATACCCAGAGTCTATGCGATAAGTTCCGTCTTGATACTGTCCTACTATACCGTGAGGTATAGCATCATCATTAACTACAAGTATTCTGTCTCCCACATGGACTTTGAAATTGTGATATATGGATTTGAAGCTGAGAATCTGATCGGGTGGAGGTGGAGGTGCTTGGGCGTATGCGTTTGTAGTCTGTGCAAAAATATGGGCTGTTCCCAAAAAGCCAATTAGAATTGTTAATGATACAAGAAGTGACAACTAGTAATATTCTCGAGTAATTCAAGATAATTTCATTATCCCTTGATTGACAAGAAACTTGATTGCGTTAAGAAGTTCGTCTTCTGATACATCTCCTTGTCCATAATAAATGAAAATATGTCTCACCCAACTTGGAATTTTAGAAGGTGTGGGTGGTGTTATTGGTGGTTGTTGATTTTGTGGCGGTACTTGTGAAAAGATGAGTACTTCACCTTTTGCACCTGTCCAGGTCGGATGGATCTGCAGTAGGAAGACCAACACCTAGAAGTGTCATCTTAATACTGATTTGATCAGTAGATGAAAGAGGTTGTGTAGTCTGAGTATCCGTTCCAGTATGTGTGTGTCCATTTGGGACTGATAATACAACATTATTATCTTGAATGATGGTTATCGCATAATTCTGATGCTTTACAAAATTCCCATTACTATCTTTGAATTCAATTCCTAATACTAATGGTTGTCCACTTGTAAAAGCTGTAGTAGTTATTACAACTGTTGTACCATCTGAAGCTTTGGCATAGTATGATTGAGGCGGTTGATTTGGAGAAGATGGAGGGTTTGAGGTAGTCTGTCCAGTGAATTGGAAGGTTGTCTGAGCCGTTCTATCCTGACTGCCAAACTGTACCATCACCGAGTATGTACCAGATTGCCATAATGCTCCATCAGTAGCTGTTATTGAATAGAAATAGGTCCTATCAGATCCTAGAGGAATTTGGTCAAATTTGACAATACTCCCTATTGGACTTTTGACTATGACAGTGATAGGTGTATCAGTAATGTAGTCTTGTGTATGTCCAGAGATGTCAATTGTATCTCCTAAATTGTATGAAGTCTTGTCAGTTGTTACAGTGATTGCACCTGTAGCCTGACCGGTAAGTGGACTTGTTGGTGTAGGACTCATATTTCCAGATGTAGCATTTGTAGCATTTACGGTACCTGATGGATTCTGTAGAGCATATGGAGAAGCAAAAACTGGAACTAGAGATGACGTTACTAGAATTGAGAATAATGCAAAAGTGGCCAGGGATAATATTTTAGAATTATTCAAGATAATTTCATTATCCCTTGATTGATAAGAAACTTGATTGCGTTAAGAAGTTCGTCTTCTGATACATTGCCCTGCCCGTAATAGATGAAGATATGTCGTACCCAACTTGGAATTTTGGAAGGAGTCGAGATAGGCTGCATAGTTGTCTCATTGCCAGTTGTAGAATTGCCTCTTGTTACATTACCTATCATTGGAGGATTATTGATTTGTACGTTATAGTCAAAAGTATCAGTTGACATTCCTGTTCCATATGTAACTTTTACAGTATATGTTCCACTATGCCACAGAGGACTTCCTCCTACCATAGTTTCCCAAACGAATGTGCCATCTTGGGCAGGATGTTCTTGATTCTGTTCCCACTATATTTTGCTGTGAATCTAAAATTACTATGAATATAGTTTTTGTGAAATTAACAGGCAATACTTCGCCAGAGATTTTCAGAGGTAGTGGGCTAGTTCCTGTAAAATGGAATTGACTTACTGTCACTTGAACTGTTTCATGTCCAGGTTGTATTAGCTGTGCATAACTATTTTCTACTAGTCCAAGACTGAGTAATGCAATCGTCATCATACTCAGAAATTTGTAGTTCATTTTATTTGGTTTCCATTTATTGAAAGTTTTTTCTTTGCAATCACAATTAGTTTTGCTGCCAATATTGCAGATATTGAGAGTAATGTCAGTACAAATAACGAAGTTGTGATCATGAGTGCATATTGATTTTGAGACAATATTGACCCAAGTACACTAATTGCCACTGCTCCAATCAGTAATATAGCAAATTTGTAGTTGAATTTGTTTTTCCTAACTTGTTTTACAGATAATGCAAATGGCCAAAAGTATACTGCACCTATCATTGAACTTGCTACACTACCTGCAACTACTGCACCATAATCGCCTTGAACTGAAGAGAATCCTTGCTCAGAAATTGTCAGTATTCCCAAAAGTGGATATATTGAAGTCCTTACTATTTCTTGTAACCAAGGTTGCTGTCTTTCATAATCTGCAACATACGGACTAAAGGAATAGTACCAAGCGTTGAATATTGTCATAAAACTAGTGCCTGATTCTGTAGCAAGTATGTGATTGTCCCTAAAACCTCTCAAGAATTGTACCTCGGGAGAAAGTTCACTGCCAAAGGCTGCTGTTGCAATGAGGCATCTGCTTTTGTTACCAGATGTTTGCTGCGATACGGTTTGAGTTGTAGATGGAGTAGGAGTATTACTTTGTATGATCTGTTTTGATTGGGTGATAGTTTTGTTATCAACAACAGTATTTGTTACAATGTTATAGTTTCCAGCCTTTGCAGTCATTGGTAGTCTGAATTTTAGTGTAAAATCCCCATTGCTGTCAGTTGTCACAGTTCTGATAACTATAGTATTTCCCGCAGGGTCTTTTACTTCAACTGCCACTGGTTGATTTGGAGAGCCCTTGACTGAACCATGTAGTTCTACAACATCACCTGGACCGTAATTGGTTTTGTTTACATCAAAAATTATCTCATTTGCTGCATATACTTCGGTGATTCCAACAACAAGCATTCCGATTAATATTATGGAAAATATTTTCTTGTTCATTTTATTTCATCTCCACGGTAGCAGTAGATTCTCCTGTCAATGGTTTTCCTCCGTTGCTTGGCCAATCAGTAAAGACATCTGTGTAGATATTTCCAGTACCAACTATTGCATCATTTGGAATTGGAAATGAAAGTATCACGGTAGATTGACCGATTGCCAAAGTAGTTTTGAATGAACCGATACCTAATGTAGTGTATTCAGAATCAAATAGGTTTACAGTAGCAAGGGAGGGTATGCTAGTTTGTGCAGATAATACTACTTTGACATAACCTGTTGAACCTCTACTAAATGAGGAGACTGGATTTCCTTGTTGGTCTGTTGCCTGAACCGATATAATTGATACTTGATCTATTCTTTGCTGGATGGTAAATTGTGAAGATGCGTTAAACTCTTTGCTGTTTACAGAAGATGTAACAACTACTTGATAGGTACCTGCTTTTGCAGTAATTGGAATCTTAAACTGCGATGTTGCCATGCCAGTATTGTCCGTGGTAACTGTTCTTGAGATTATGGTACTTCCAGTAGGATCATTGAAACTTATTGCAATATTTTGTCCTGCATTTGCACCAGACAAAACTATTGAAGCAGTTACCGTATCTCCTCCATAGTACAAAGTCCTGTCAGTTCCAACTTTGATGTCAGTTGGTGTAGGAATAGAGGGGTTTTGTGCATTAGATATAGGAGTAGGTATACCGCTTACCGATACTGGAAGATAATACGCATTGAAGAGATATTCTATACCAGATGCGAAAGTAGCATCACTTACACTACCATTAGCCCACAAGGTAGCATTATTTTTTATCCATTGGGGTATTGCGGTTTCAGAACTACGATTTCCTAAAGTATTATGAGGTACCACCAACATTCCCTGATTTATCAGATATTGAACACTCTGTAAGAAATCAAAATCTGATATAGTATTTTGTGACCACTCTTTTGCAACTATTTTTAGAATAGGTGGAAGAGTTATTGATTCAGTTGGCTGTCCACCTTGACCTACAACTACTTGACCTACCATCCAAGGATGAACTGTACAAAAGTAATTGTATGTTCCAGCAGTTGCAAAAGTAAATTGGAATGTATTTCCCGTTTTAATTAAACCGCTATCATATAGTGAACCTGCATCATTATCAGATGCATGTCCGCTCGTTACTGTATGACTTAGGATGTCAGTATTCTTCCATGTTACAGTAGTTCCTGGTGACACATACAGTGGATTTGGAGTAAAACAGTTGTTTGCAGCAACACATGTCGCACTTGCACTAGCACCAGAACCTGTTGAGATGTCAATCTCGGCTTGTGATTGAGGCGTAGGAGTGACAGTTCCAGAATTAAAATAGAAAGTCAGTTTGGAGGCAGAACTTGGTTGGTCATATTGTATTTTTAGAGTATAAGTCCCAGAGTTTTGCCACGCAGGTCCATGTGCAGGAATTGTAGCAGAGAACTGTCCGCTTGGTGATGGAATTGCCTGATCAATTCTGACTAGAATGTTATACAAATCATAAGTCTGAATAGTTACTGGCTGTTGTGGATTAACAGAGTTTACTGGATTTACAGTACCAGAGACAACTATTGAATCTCCAGCAGTATAGGAAGATTTGTCAGTTTCTGCAGTTATGGTTGATGAAGATGTTGGAAGAGGTTGTACACCATTACCAACTATGACTTGACCTACCATCCAAGGATGAACTGTACATACATAGTCATAGGTACCAGTATTTGCAAAAGTAAATTGGAATGTTTTTCCGGGTTTAACAAGACCACTATCAAATAATGAGCCTGCATTATTATCGGATACTTTACCGCTTGTTACGGTATGACTGACAGTATCAGTGTTTGTCCAAGTCACTGTAGTTCCTGGTGACACGTATAGTGGATCTGGAGAGAAACAGTTGTTTGCAGCAACACATGTCGCACTTGCACTAGCACCAGCACCTAGCACCATATCAATTTCATTGTTAGATGATGGTGGGATATTATTTCCTACAGTTGAAATTGAAAATGTGGCTGTTTCAGGTGTAATTGGTTGAAAGACTATTCCTTCTACATCAACTATTATTTGATAAGTTCCAGCAGTCTGAAATTGGAATGGAATTGTGACTGCACCTAGTGCAGTATGTGTGATTGGTATTCCATATACTTGATTTCCTCCTTGCATTACAGAAATTTTGTAATCTATGTGTGGTTGTATCTGATTTGTATTCTTGTTTATGAAATTAATTTGGAGTTGAGTTTGACTGCTAGTATCTGGATTAATTGGATCAGTAGAAAATCCTACTTGTAAAGTTCCGCCACTAGTTGTCTGTATTTGTTGTTGTGATGTAATAGATGAAGATGTTGAAAATTGGAAGGTTGTTTTGGATGTTTTGTCTACTCCTCCATATGTGACATCAATTTCATAAGTTCCAGAAGTGTTGAAGAGAGTCCCATTTGTAGTTGCTTGGGTCGAATAGGTGTTATCTGAATTGGGATTTGTTTGGGTAATGTACACTACATGTTGAGATGGATCTTTGATTACTATGGATATAGGTATGTTAAGTTGTTGATTTACAGTTCCAGATATTGTGATTGTATCTCCGAAATTATATGAAGATTTGTCAGCTGTTACAGTGATTGGCACTCCAGAAATTTGTTGAGCGTTAACAGTCACAGAAAATGTTGCTTTTCCAACATTTCCTGCTGCATCTGATGCAGTACATGTAACTGTAGTAGTACCTACTGGAAATGTTGAGCCAGATGCAGGAGTACAGGTTGGACCACTAGTAACTCCTACATTGTCAGTTGCGGTTGCGTGATATGCTACTGGAGTTGGAATTACTGAAGTACTGTTTAATTGAATCACCATATTTTGCGGCGGAGTTACTACAGGAGGGATAGTATCTGGAAGAGACGGTGTTACAGTACTAAAGAATATATCATAATTTTGCGAGGATAGTATTTCCATCCATCCAACATACAAATTGTTTTCAGATACATCTATCTGCACTCCGGATGCTTGTACAGAAACGTTACTTAGATTAATTACATTACCAAAAGTGTTTCCATTATCGGTACTTTTCATCAATAATATTTGTGGATTTGGACTAGAGCCACCCGACCATGCAAAATAGAGATTGTTTCCAGATACAGCCATTCTAGAATAAGAATTGTATGTCTGGGTGTTTAGATTAACTGGAGTGCTAAAGGTATTTCCGTTATCACTACTTTTTGTAAAAAATTCTCCTCCACCATTTTGTAACCATGACACATACACATTGTTTCCAGATGCAAGTATCTGTGTAGGGTTTGTAGCAGCTATATTTTTACTCATTTGTATCGGAGTAGAAAATGTGACTCCATTATCTGTGCTTTTAGAAAAATATGTCTGAGTCTGATCCGCCTGAAGGTTCAGTATACCATATTATATACACATTATTTCCAGATGCATCAATGTATGGCATATCGGAATATCCAGAGATATTATTTACATTTACTGGAGTAGAAAATGTATTCCCACCATCAGTACTTTTTGAAAAGTATATCCCACCATTTGCTGGATTTGTGGTATCACGCCACACTTCGTATACATTGTTTCCATAAGATGTAATTTGTGAATCCATTGACATTCCAGAATTATTGCTTATGTTAATTGGAGTAGAAAATGTATTTCCACCATCAGTACTTTTTGTGACAATTACATCACTATTATTACTACCACCTTGGATCAAAGGAGGTTCATTATCTATCCAAGATACAACTAGTGCACTACCAGACAGAGTCATACGTGGATAAAATGATCCTAAGGCACTATTGCTTAACTTGACTGGAGTAGAAAATGTGACTCCATTATCTGTGCTTTTAGAAAAAATAACGTTAGAAGTTCCACCAGTAGAAGTATCTGTCCATATTACATACACATTATTTCCAGATGAAACTATCTCTGCATATTGTACATTTGTTGTACTATTATTATTACTTAGATTGATTACATTACCAAAAGTGTCTCCATTATCGGTACTTTTTTTGAAAAAAATATCATATGGTCCAGTAGAAGTATCTGTCCATATTACATACACATTATTTCCAGAATGTGACACACTATGATCTGAGGGAAAACTTGAAAGTCCTGAGTTAGTATTACTCAGATTTATTGTGGTTGGAACTTGCTGGGCAAAAGCAGGTATTACTCCAACGATACTAACTAGAATTGCTAGTGATGTAACAGTGACAACTAATAACATCTGAGAGTAATTCAGACTTGGCATTTATCGTTCCACCCTAATTATCTTGCTGATCTTCAATAGGAATTCCAGTCATTGTAATAATATGGTAATTAATGTGTATTTAACTGGTAATAATGAAGAAAACGAAGGGTACGAGATAGTTACAAGATAACTACTTGACTGATACATCACACATGACAGGATACGTCCTTGCAAGCAATTACCGAAAGAAAGTGTTGCTAGCGTTAAAAGAAAAGGCACTAACACCTAACGTTATTTCTGAGAAAACTGGTATTTATCCAACACATGTTAGTACAACTTTGACACAATTATCTAAGATGAATATCGTAGTTTGTCTAACTCCTAAGCTAAAGAAAGGAAAGTTGTATGATCTTACAAAAGAAGGTAGAGGAATATTGAATTCCATCTAACATCACAATGGTGTTCTTTGTACATCATTACCAAATGTAATTTAAACCTAGGAAAAATCAGATTAAAAATTTATCGCCAACTAAATAAATAATTTGTAATTTCTTTTGGTGTGTAACCCTCGCTCTGAAACTCTAGAGTTCTTGGCAATTCTGACAAGATTTAACCAAGTATAGAATTAAACGGAATAAACAAAACGTCCACAAGTCTTATTGTTAACTTGACAAGACATAACACCAATGCCAAAAACGTCAAAAGACAAACTAGTATTTGGAGACGGCACTATATACAAAAAGAAAGGAGACCGATGTTCTTGCATATGTCATGATCCAAAAAATAACCTGCACGTGTGCAAAAAATGCAAGGATGAGTTATGGCCAGGCGAATTATGTGCAATTGAAAAATATGAAGAGGGCAAGATGAAATTCAAGGCTTTTACAAATGTGGAAGAAATGATAACCGAGAAAATACTGATCAAGAAAGTTTGTAAAAAAGAAAGCAAATGAAGATTAAGAATGTATCAAACGAATCAAAAGGTTCTGATAAAGATGAAACAAGATTATAATGAATTCAAATGTTAAAAACCAGCAGAAAATGACAATCTAAAAACTATAGGGTTCTCTAATGATAAAAAACAAAGGCAATGCAGAAGATCAGACAAAGAAAAGAAAAAATAATAATGAAAAAAGAAAATAGAAAGCAAATTACAAGTATAATAAAAGGGTGCAGTCTTGTGCAGTTTGGATATAATTGTGCAGTCTTGTGCAATCATCTTATCGAGTCACTCAAGCTTCAAGATTTTATGTGAATTGAACTACCCTAATTTCAGTCTGACCAAGAACATAATGCCTGTTTTCAGCAAGTTATGGAATAATGGTACTTTTGAGATAAGAGGTGGATAAAATACAAAGTAATGTAACTGCATATCAAAAAGTAATGTAACTTTTCATGATTCCAAAAAACTCTTTGTTTCTTTTCAATTTTGCATAAAAGATGAAAAGATATCAGAAAAGGCCAGAAAATTCTGCCTTAAATTCTATATCATGTTATCATACCATGACAGAAGAGAAGGAAAAGAAAACAGGATGCAAGTATTATTCCAGAAAAGCACAAAAGTACGGGCCAAAAGAAAAAAACACATTATCAATTACAATACCCTCAGAGTATGCAAGACATCTTGGCATAGTCAGGGGCATGAAGCTTTTCTTCAGGCTTGAGGATAACAAGATCATCATATCAAAAGAAGAACCTGTTAGGTATAACAATGAAAAAGATCTGCAATGACTTGGACAGCAAATCAAGCTCAGGTCTTGATGCCTTGAATGAAAAAAGAGATGTGATGACAGAAGATATTGCTGAACAGTACCTAGAATCCCAGTTTGAGGTATAATGGTACCATTGCTGTTATTTTTCTGCCACGATTTCAAGTAAGCGACTCATGCCAAGCACATTGCTAAAGACAGGATCCTGTGAGATGACAAGATTTGCGTTCCTTACTCTTTGTTGCAGCTCCTGGTAAAGCCCGTCAATGAGGATGCCGCCACCTGAGATTATCACGTCTGGTTTTCCCGTAGACTGTCTTGGAATCATCTTGCTGATATCATCAAGCTCATCAGATATCAGGTCTGCCAAAGCGCATACTCTAGTTCTTGATATCTTGCAATTTTTGATATCAACATAGGCAAGCTTGTCTGTGATATCATCAAACAGTAAAAAGTCAACTGCGTTCTTGAGCGACCTGCCAAACTCTGCCCTAAGGTCTCTGTAGCAGACAATCTCTGTTGTGCCCTGCCCTATCGATATCACTATTCCCTCACTCCTGCCTTCGCATACAAGCGTACCAATGCTTTGGCTTACCACCAGACATCTTGCTGGTTTGATGGCAGATTTTACAAGCCTTCGCATCTCTTCTTTTTGAGACCTGTTTCCGTACGGTATTCCCGTTATGACTGTCACACTTGAAAGATCCTGTTCTGATATATCCAGCCTTTTTACGGACTCGTGTACCAGTGCCTTGAATGGTTTCTCCAAGAGTGGCATTCCTTCTGAGACTCCGCGCAGAACCACTGCAGTAGGATAGGCCTGCATCTCAATTGCCTTTTCCCCAACAGCTTCTATGATCTTGTTTCTTTTTTCGTCTACACTTTTGCCCATTATATCATCATCCAGTCTGGATGGTTCCCTGTATCCATAAAGAGATGGAAACTTTACCTTTCTGTCTCCATAGGAGGCCTTGACAAAGCCGCTGCCCATATCAAGTGCAAGCACCGGCTGCTTTTTGTTTGGGATTGTTTCGTTTTCATTCATTGTTTCTCAGATACACAAATGTCTGAAGTTTATAAGGCATAAAATGCAACGAGATGAACTGCATAGATGCAATAGTTCTTTGTTGATATCTCAGAGATAAATCAAGTCACGTCAGAGACTTACAAAGTTGGACAAGTCTCTGTTTCTCGTCCTCTTCTTTTCTTACTATCTTGTTGTATTTTTTTAAGTTGAGGTATTGTTTTATGTTGCATTCCAGTATCTCGCACAAGACCTCAGGTCCCAGGGCATCAAGCTCCCATGATTTATCGCCATGTTCTGCCCTGTATCGAGAAGATCGTGTATCTGACCTTTTGGTAGGATTTGGTGGAAGTTTGTATTCTTCTACTTGGTTTCTTGTGAGTGCTATCTTTTCCACTTTGACATTGACATGAAAGCGATACAGTCTTTCCTGTATGTCTCGTACCATGTCTTCACCACTTGGATCGTGGTCCCCAAGGTATAGAATAACGCAATTCTTGTGTATACCATATGACTGTCTTGTCATACGTTGAGCAGACTCGAATATTGCACTTGCAGAAGAATAGCCGCGATTTACAAGAAGATTGACATGGTATTTCCGGGTTATTGGCTCTATCACGCCAGACAATGCATCTTTTTCTACCCAGACCTCGATGTAGTAATCTTGATTTTTCCACCTGTCGAGCCTATAGGAATTTGCACTGCCATTGCAAACTCTTGCAAGTTTTCAAAGTGAGCAGGAATCCTTGACACTCTCCCTCTGTCCTCTATTGCATCCCAGTCAACTATTCCTGCCATCCTTGCATCCGTAAGTAATCGGCTGAGTTTTTTGTATTCCCTGGGTAGATTTTCCACGATATTTCTTGAAAAAAGTTGATAATACAGACTGCCTTAGTGTCAGTGAGTAGCCCTTGTTTTGGTACTCGGCAATTACCTGTGTTACCTTGTCTAGCAAGGCTGCTGTCCTTCCACTGAATCTTTTTTTGATAAAATTAATTCTTGTCATAAAAATATTGCAGGTTACATTACCACAACAGGCTATTATCATTTTTGAAGTCATCAAGCTTGACTGGATGTCAAGAGTCATTACATCAAGCGATCTAGTAAATGATGAATGCTCTCTTGACTAAAATAAAATAATTTCTGAAAAAGATAAAAAAATTGTAATATCGACAGATAAGTTTCACAACTAGACTGGGCAAGGTATAATGTATCCCTGAAACTGCCTTTGGTTTTTCAGACAAGCTGTAATGCCATCTCAAGTGTCTCCTTGCATGCCTTCTCTGCAGCAGAGTCGCTATCAACTAACGCAAGCGGGGTTGTGATACCCCTAAACTCTTTGAGATTCTCAGCAGATATTACCGTAGCCCAGATTCGACCGTTTGCAATGTTTCGCACAAAGAGAATCATGGATACGTCAAACTTTTTTGCAGTCTTGATCTCGGCCAGCAGCTTGATCTTGCCAATCCATCGCTGCTTTGTCGAGCCATAGACTGAGAGGGTCAGAGACTTGAAGGCACCTACACACTTTATTGTACCATCAATGTGAAATTCAAAGTCAGGTGTTCCATTGAGCAGGCTGCACTTGTGATTCTTGCCTTGCAATGAAAGATATTCTGAGAACCGCAACTGCTCCTGGTTTCCCATCTCCCTGTTACGAAGACCATCCTCCCGTGTCAGCTTATGTGTGTGATTAGACTTTTGGCCACTTTGGTCGATTTGTTGTGATGGTATATCCAAAGGCTCTATTGCCTGTGTTTCTTTTGACCCTGATACTGTATCATCCTTGTTTGCTGTACTAGTTTCATGCAAGTCAGATTCTAGATCAAGATGATCCAAAAAGACATCCAGTCTGTCCAACAGTAATTCTGCTTGTTGTGCAAGTTTTGTTTGTATTTCGGAATTGTCCTTGTGTTCGTTTAGCCAATTGTCATATTGGCCAACAATCATTTGGTATTTTTCATCCCGGAATGCCATATCAGATTTCATTCCATTCAAGGCCTGTTCTGCATACTCTACACTTTTTCTCAATTCAGCGAATGAATCATCATTACTGAGTATAGCCTCTGCCAAAAAGGTGGTCATGTTGGTATTTCTCTGCAGGGTTTTATGCACTGCCGACAGTTCATCTTTTAGCGGCTTGATCATCTCTTCTGATTGCCTATTTGCTATTTTCACAATATCGGACTCTCTGCCTTGGATTAGACTTGAATGCTCAAGCATCCTGTGATATAATTTCCAGGATGCAAACAGTGAAGCTGCCAGTGAGCCAATCCAGATAACCGCAAAAGTAGACTGGGCTGTTGACTTGTCAAATAACTGGTCATAGATTAACATCAACACAAATGAAATGGCAAGAAAGATTCCTGTAATCGAAAGTATCCTTCTTAGAGATTCTCCCAATGCATACATACTCAAATGGCTTCCAACATCCAGTATGATGTAGAATATCAGAATACCAGCAAGTCCCTCTTTTGCTACATCTAGTTGGTTTGCATCTAAACCAATCAAGTTCATTGCATTTCAAAATATGTATATTATTTAAGGAGCAAAACAGACTGTTACTTTTAAAAACTCCAAACTGTAGACAGTGTAGACAAATAATGTCTACATTGTCTAGAGTATAAACAAGATAATACATTACTGACAAGTTATCTGGTTTTGATAACCAGAATTTTAGTTCTTAAATAGAAACTGGATCTTTTCCTGTAATGTCGACAACATCTTCCAAATCATTACAAGATGAGCTTGACAGACTCAAGTCCATTACAGGAATCAAAAAAGAGTTCAAGATAATCTGGTCTCCAAGACAGAATGGGAAAAAAGAAGGCGAAGTCATAGGCAATACAATCTACATCTATTCCACAAGCTCTCATATGGCACTGGAAACTCTGAGACACGAATTTTTTGATCTAATTGTTAGCAATGCAATAAAACCATACATGAATCTGGTAAATGCCCTATTGTCAGTCATCGGAGAGAGCGCCTACAAGAATAAAGAGGAGGCTGTCGAGTCCTTGTTGTTGCTGTGTCAATCTACAGCAAATGGGCACCTTGCGTCTTGAAAGATTCTGTGTATCCATCTGTTCCAATTTTAAAGATGAATTTGTTACGCCAAAAGGCGTTACGCCAGATGGCGTAATATGTGACTGTTTTAGTTGCAACACAGTTATGCATTATTAATTTCCCCAAACCCTGTAAAGTTTAAATCATGTAAAGGTTACAGTATAGTGTGTCGTTTACGCTATATTCAGTAACCGGAAATGACTTCATAGGAAGAGAAGAACTAGTTGGCGAATTAACAAGAGAGCTCTCCTCCAAGAATAAAATCGGTTTCTCGTTGTCAGGAATAAGGCGTATAGGAAAAACAAGTATACTAAAAGAGGTTGAAAGTAGATTGACAAAACAGCGCATACCTGTTATCTATATCTCAATATGGAGAATCTTGCCAACTACTATTGATGAATTTACAAGAGTATTGGATAGAGTTGCATTAAGTGCATTTGAACATAAACTACCAAAGAAATTCAAATTTGAAGAGCTTCTAGTAACTGGCGCAAAAGCATTAGGCAATTTTCTTTCTGGCCTTAATTTATCTGCCAAAGTTGCAGAAGATCTCAAGCTATCCTTATCATATATCAAAAAAGAATCAGAGGATGTCGAGGAAGCTGTTACAAAATCTATCTCTTTAATAGAACATTTGGCAGAGATGACAAAAACCAAATGTGTTCTGATCATCGATGAATTTCCGTCCATAGTTGAGCCTACTTACGGAGAAAAAAACAGAAAGATGGGATTCGATATAGTAAAATTGATACGCACATTATTTGAAGACTTCAAGTATACAAAACTAGTGGTTTCCGGATCTTATCGTGATACACTAGATAACTTGGTGGCAAAAACAAGTGCGCCTTTCTACAAACAGCTACTTCTTCGAGAAGTAGAACCTTTTACTAAGGATGAATTTGATAAGTTCATCACACATTATCTTCCAGGTCTAAAGTTTATTGACAGTCAAACAAAAGAAGAATTTTACAAGATTTCTAGTGGAATTCCATACAATCTACAGCTTTTAGGAAAAGAAATTCAGTTACATGATATGGTAAAACTTGATAGCAAAAAACTTTATGATATTGTTAAAACGATATTAAAGAAAGAAGGAGAGCAATCATTTAAAGAATTTACAGAAAACCAGACCCCGTCAGAAATTAAGGTGTTAAAGGCACTTGCAAAGTCTCCTGAAAAAAAGCCTACAGATATTGAAAAGGATGAATTCATGAGTAATGCCACCATAAGTTCAGCATTAGTTTCACTTTGTAGCAAGGCAGTTTTGAAAAGACGGGAACGTGGAATCTACGAATTTACTGATAATCTATTTGCCGAATGGCTCAAAGTATCAGAAATCATGTAAATGTTACATCCTCTAAACTTTACGCGGTTTGGGGAAATTAATAATGCATACTTGTCATTTCGCTAGACGAGCTTGCGGATCAATATCCTGCCACTTGAAAGCTCTTTTACCACATCCCAGCCTTTTTTGACGTATAGGACAAGATCGTCTTCATCGACCAGTAGACTATCGTATCTTTCGCCCTCTTTTTCTTTCATGGATTCCTGGATTGCAATTTTAATTGCCTCAATCTTGTTTTCAACTGGAACCGGGCCATCATTTCTTTGCTTTTCTATTTTTATCTTTAATGGATCTATTCCATAGAGCGTGGCCTGCTCCTTCCACATCTCAAGCAATAGCTGTTTTTTGTCCTGTACTGCATCCACATTAAGATCAGTGCAGAGAAACTGCTCGCTCTGGGCAAATGCCCTCCTCATGTCCTCTATTAGTTCAGTTGTAAGCCTGCCCTTGTTGGTTGTATATCGTGCTTCCATGTCGCCCTTATGCCCCATGAAAAATTGTCTATACGCATGGGCAATCTTTCCATTGCTTTCTGCCAGGAGCAGTTGCGTATCAAAATATGCCCGGAGAACATATGGCCTTGCCTTGATCACGGCTCTTATTGAATCTCGTATCTCCGATGTGATATTTTTTGTTGTGATAAATTTTGTATCAGATATTTTGTTCCTTCTTAATTCGTATCCTTTTTCAAATACAATAACAGGAGAGCTTGCATCAAGTCTTTCACCGTCTGAGAGTCTCATTTTCAGATATCCCAGAAGATAGTTGCATCCTTGTCGGGGAAGAAATGTAAAGTACTTGTTTTTTGCTTTTGAAATATTTGGCCTTACTGTAATCATGGAAGGAATTTTAGAAAGTGATACTGTATCATCTTTTATTGCAAGCCCTTCTACATCAGACAAACAAAGACCATCTGTTGCGTCATAGTTTCCAAGAACCTGTGGACGAAGACCTGCAAGTGCCATCAGACTGATGCTTGTTCTTCCACGCGGTCCTGACACATCAAGTATTGATGCAAGCTCTTCCTTTGTTGGAACTCGCTCATCCTGTATCCTTACCGGGATGTCGGCATTTGTTATCTTGATTCTTCTTTTTGGCTGCACATAGTTGAATGCAAGCCATGACCTGATTGCTTTTAGTATTCCATCAGTATATCCCGGTGCATAATTTTGTGATTCAAGCCATGATACATGATCAAGCAAAATATTTTCTAGATCCATGATATTTTTTTGTCCAACGCTTACAAGCTCAGCAGGGGTCTTGTCGGTCCTCTTGCAGAAAAGATTCAGTCTTCTTAGTCTTACAGATGCAGTAAGCTCTGCTTCCCCTTGCCATGTTCTCATACCATCGCCTGACGTCCTGGTTCTTGAGAAGTTCTTTTGCCGGCCTCATTTGTTTTCGCAAACAAGGATTTGTGTTGAATTTAAGGGGTTTAGAACGGGGTTCCGGATACTGGAGTAAATGGGTCCACAGGGATTTGAACCCTGGATCTTCGCCGTGTAAGGGCGACGTCATAACCGGTCTGGACTATGAACCCAAGCAAAGGTCCAATTTAAAATGAATTTAAACTTTGAGAATTATTTAAAATAAAATGAAGAAATTGTGAAGTGGTTGAATTATAGACATGTAGACTTGTTTTTTCTTGTCCCGTAGGATCCAGTTACTAGATTGTAATAACTGCATTCCATGTAGTCACATCGGGGGATTAGCATCCATAATCTGCTATTTTGAGTTCTCTTTGTGCCTATTTTATTCATATGAAATTCTTCTAATTCTTTCAGTTTCCCTTTCTTCCAAATCAATTATTTCATCACTGACTGTTTTTCTTGTCTTAAAGCTAGATTTTGAGCAATCATGAGGCTCATTTGTAACAGCATCAATAGGAATCCATTTACCATTTGTAGATTTTTTATGATCATCAAAATAGATCTCCTCTCCACATTTGATACAAGGCTTGGTAGATTTTTTCACATAAGGATTAGGTTATTGCTCCTTTTGAATGCTAACAATTCTTCTTCTGGCTAGATAAAAATTAGTTACGATTTCATCATGGTCTTATTTTTGTGTCCAATTGTATAGAATAGCGAAATATTGTCAAGATTTTTTCAAATTATTTCAATGTAAAAAAAATTGTAATATAACGTAATGAAAGTTAAATTGATGAAATCTAAATATTGTTTCAATTATTGTCATGCCAATGAAAATTCATGTCATGACTAGAAAGCCTTGGTTGATTAATTTCTTGTAAACAAGGCAGAGGCGGTGTTTATACCATCAGTAGTCTGAAATTGCATGTAATCCTATAGTTGATATAGGAACTGTAATCAATACGGCAAAGTGATTGGTTCCGTCTGCTGAAAAAGTAGCCGGAGTATTATTGTCATATTTTATTTTAATTGCAGAGTTTGGAGTAAAGCTTGAACCTGTTACTGTAACAACAGTACCTGGAAGACCAAATTGCGGATTTAGTGAAATGGTAGGCGCGGTTGCATAAATTGAAGGTATTGTAAAACCAAAAACTACAAGCGATGTTAAAAGGATAATCAGAAAAACAGTATTTCTCACTCCCGTGGTTAGAAGTGTCTATTTGCGTGTATTGAAATGTTCAAACATATTCCATATAACTTACAGATAATTTATGTGTGCAATATAATCACAATAATCAATTATTTTTTCCCAATGCAGACAACTCTGCCAAAATTCCGCCAACAAATCTACTGTGTTTATTTTTTGAAATCTCCTGACTTGCAATCTTGGATATCTCGGAATTTAATTCATTGTCATGTATCATCAGCTTCAAGGCATTGTAATGAGTCAAGACCACGGCATCATTTTCTCCAGATGCAATCTTTATTACGAGTTTTTTTACAGCACCAATTCTTATATCGTATGGCATTTTTGCAAAACAGTGTTTGAATATATCCCCTACAATTTTTTGATGCTCTTGTCCAATTGTAATATTGAGTCGAAATTTTGGAATACCTGATAGGTCTTCAATTAAATCAAGAAATGGAGATTCTGAATCGGTACAATATTTTTCTACCAGCGTGACAAACTGCGACTTTGTAACATCATCTGGCTCATAGCAAGTCTCAAGGCTCTTGCTTGCCTCAATTGTAGATTCTGTTACAAGAAATAAGAGCTCAAGTGGGTCATTTATTGCACGTTTTGTATATCGTACAGGATGGCTGACAAACATTTGGTTTAGCTTGGCAAGTGTCTGGGCAAAGATCAGACTCTTTTGTGAACCGTCTTTTAACTTGCGTGCAAGCTTGAGACAGACTGCCATGAAAAGGACATACTCTTTTATGGTTACATTTAGCGGAAGGGCAAGTGCCTCAAATTCGTCTGTAAACCTTACAAGAACTTTGAGCAACCTTTCTTGCTTGTCCATCCTGCGAAGATCAAGCCTGCCTTCTGAGCGTGTAGAGCTGTCAGTAATCTCTCCTGCCATCAGGACCCCTTTATTTTGTACATTTGCAAAAATTGGGCTGCCCTGTCTTAGTACGCCCAGAATATACTCCAGTTGACCCATACCAGACCTCTTGCGACCTATGGTAAGATCTTCGACTGATTTTATCAGATCTTCAGACATTGCTTTTGGGATAAATCATCCAATAGATAAATCTGACAAGATATTTTTGTGCTACTTTTCAAGTCCAAATGAAGATCCATGTTCCTACTTGCTAATTATATTCGGTATCAATTTCTGGCAAATGTTGTAGCTATAACCTACTTGTACACGTTACGCCTGTGGCTTATTTCAACTACCAATATGATTAGCTTGTCTTTTTGAATGCTCATCAATACCCTGTAATCTCCAATTTTTAGTTTGTAAAGTTCCAAGCCGGCAAGTCTTGAGACATAAAGAAATGGATCGTGTGAAATTTCGCGCAGTTTTTTATCTATTCTTTTTGAGATTTGTCTGTCAAGCTTTGCCAGTTGTTTTTTTGCAGTGTCAGTTACAAGGATACTATAAGCCAAGTTCTTTTTCTACTTGTGCAAGAGAGTATGTTTTACCCTTTTCCACGTCGTCGAGTGATTTTCTTAGGTTTTTTATTGTTTGAGGGTCCAGCTCATCATCCTGTGCTGTTAGTAATCTCTCAATCACGTCATTGTATGTTTCCTTTTTGTATAACTTAAAGTTTTCAAGTTTTGTTCTTGTCATGTCTTTTATTTTTATGGTAGTATCCATTGGTATACTTTAGTATACTATAGTATATAATGTTTATAGTAGAATCTCATGCTTTCCAGTAAGTGCTTTTTCTAATATGAAAAGGATGGATCGGGCCGGAAACGGCTCGTTTTGCGTTCTAATTTGAGATCCGTTTGTGCCTAGATTACAAGTATTACCGTATGAAATTACATCTAAAAGATAACTTGGAAAGAACTTTCAATGTTTTTTAAAAGTTAATATCAATTTTTTTCATCAGTCTAATATTTCTCATAAATTTTGCTTCTAGGACCCACTTGAACTACAAATATGATCATTTTTTGTTCTTCCAAGTTTAATATTATTCGATAACTCCCAACTCTCATCTTTCGCAGATTAAATCCTGCCAGTTTTTCTGTAAACTGATAAGGATCATCTGCTATTTCGTCAAGTTTTGTGACTATTTGCTGTGCAATATTTTTGTTTGATTTGACTATTTTTGCTAGTTGAGTCTCAGCGGTTTTTGACCACGTGATAACCCAGACCATGCCTTTGAGAATTTATTTCAAACCTAATCTTCGTTTTACGTCTTTATGTGAAGAAACTCTTCCTGCCTTAATGTCAGCTAGTGATTTTTCAATATTTTTTATTGTCTGCTGGCTGAGTTCGTCCCTATTTTGTTGAGACATGAAATTGATAATCCTGGCAAGCACGTCATTGTAAGTTTCACGTGGATGGTTTTTTAATTTATCAAGATGTTCTTTGATTTCTTTTTCGATTTGTATACTTGTAGGCATTATAATCCCTATAGTACACTATAGAAGTCTATAATATAAAAACATGATCCGTATTAACTCCAGTCAGGCATATTTTGAAAAATAACTAATGTGTTTAACGCACATCCACACTTTATAACCTTGAGAAAATTAATACATTGGTCAGAAATGTACGTTTTGCGTTCTAGTTTGGGATCCGTTTGTGCCTAAAATCTCAAGTGTTTATCACTATGATATTGAACCAATATTGTAATCCACAAGTGCGCATATGCCTATTGCAAGTACTAACGATTGGATTCTTACTTCATTTTACTTGAGATGTCTCTTGTGTTCCTTGATGTATCTTTTGGCAAACCATTGGAGAAATATCCTATCCTCTTTTTGCACCTGCGACCTTTCAAGTGCATTGTAATAGCTATTTCTTCCATCGTATGGAATGTCAAGCATTGGATATTTTTTCCTGCCCAGTATGAAATTCATTATCAATCTCGAGATTCTTCCGTTTCCATCTCCAAACGGATGTATCGTAACGAATTTCAGATGAGCCAGTGCAGCAATTTCAATTGGATGTTTTTTGTTCTTGTTTTTGTTGTACCACTTGAAGAACTCTGTCAACATCGGATAAACCTCCACCGGTGACGGCGGTATGAATTTGCTGCCTCCTATTACTACTGGATATGTTCTTAACTTGCCTGCAATATCTGGTTTGGTTTTGCCAAAGAGTTTCCAGTGCCAATCCATTATTTCATGTAGAGACAGATCCTTCTTTGAGTTCAAAATCTCGAAGAAGAGATCCCTGTGAGCCTGGGCCTCCAGTACATCCCTCATCGGTTTGTTTTTTGGTGCGATTCCTCTTTCTAGGAGGTCGGCAGTCTCTCTGCGTGTTAGTGTAGAACCCTCTATTCTCTGGGTATCATATGTGAATATTGTGACAAAATTCTCAAGTTCTTTTTCTCGGATGGATTTTGGAATAGCCCTTTGATTTTGAGAATAATTCTTTTTTATCTTGTCAACATAGGAATACCATTTTTTACTGTAAATGTCTTCAAGCATATTCTTTTTGATCTCTTCTATATTAGATGGAATTTTCCTTCCTAGATAGATCTCCTTCTTCTGAACTTTTTGTCCATCTCGTATGCTGTGTTCTAGATAGTAGTAGGTTTGTCCTTTTACCATCTTCTTCTTTATTGTAGCCATAGAAGTAGTTACCTCTACATATTTATATAATTATCATTTTTTATGAAAATGTAGGGGTAACTAGAAAATGCAGTTCTATGAAAAACTATCAAGACTGGGATGAGTTTTTCCCAATTGTTTGATAGCATTAATACTCGTAGTTAAAAAAATGGCGAGACCGGGCCGGAATCGGTACGTTTTGCGTTCTAGTTTGGGATCCGCTTGTGTCTAAATTTTCATTTGGAAGATGTGGGTTATTCATCTTCTCATGTCTGATTCTATTTTATCAGCCCGTTCTGATAATCCAAAGTAAATTCCTCCCTTGTTATCTCACAATCATCCAAAATTTGTTTGGTCAGACCAGTTCCTAATTCGTCATTTTTAGATGGTACTGATGTAAATCTACCCGTCCTCTCATTACGCAAGAAACGTGACTTCCCTTTTGATGTGATTTCCCAAATCCTTTCTTATTTAAGATACTTTATCATTGCATTACCAGAAACTCGAGGAAGTTTACTCACTATATTTGCGAATAAATTTAAGACTATAATCTTTGTCTTTGCCTAGATCCTCTACCATTAATTCAATTGCTTCCTTGATGCCATCTTTTGCTTTTGCGTCTGTCGCTCCCTCCGCATTAGCATGAAGTTCGTCACATCTTGCAAATATCATACCATCTTCATCTTTATCTAAAATTACTTGGTATGTCTTTTTAGATACTGTGGAGGTTGAATCTTGCATATGTTATGCAATGTCAGTACGATCTATAAAAAGAATAAGATAGCAAAATATGATAAACTGCATATGATAGGTAAAAAAATTGATTTAGATTTCTCTAGTTTAAAAAATAGTGGATCGGGCCGGAATCGGCTCGTTTTGCGTTCTAGTTTGGGATCCGTTTGTGCCTAGAATTAAGAGATCATAGAGAAAACCACCCTCAGTTTCCAATCTACTCGACTTCCAAAAAAGAAGAAGAATAATAATAAGTTATTACATAGTTAGCACATGCAATCTTCTGCAAAAACAAAGAAGCTAGATGACCTTACTCCAGAGGAGATAGCAGACATCAAAGAACATTCATCTAGCAAAGAAAAACCAAAGCACTTCAAAAATGTTAAAGAACTCATAAAAGATTTAGAAAACGATTAGATTGTGGGAATTTGACAGAAAAAGCAAATTCAAAAAGCAATTCAAGATTTTAGGTTCTATCAGACAAGAGAAAGTAAAGAGAGCATTGCTACAACTTGCTAATTCTGAAAAACCAGAATCATTGAGTTTACAAATCATCTATGAAAATATATGCATATGAATTAGGACATGATGACAGGATAATTTTCAAGATTCATAATGACAGACATACAATAGAACTAGTCAGAGTTGGAGATCATAAAATGTCGTATGGCAAGGATTAGACTTGCCCTTGAGACTTTTCATTTACTTGCATAACATGTGAGAATTAATTTCTAGTAAACAAGGCACCATAGGTGTTAGTACCATCATAGGCTGATACAGTGTATGACCCCGTAGAAGATGCAGGGACTGTAACTGTACGGCTAAAGTATCCAGTTGCATTTGCATGAAGATCTGCATGAAGACATGTCTGAGTGATATCTATACTGCCATACTTGATTGTAATTGCAGAATTTGAGATAAAGCTTAGAGCCTGTAACTGTTACTGTAATTGGACTTGTATGCGGGCCATGGTTTAGACTCAATGATATTGTTGGGGGCGTTACAAGAAATGTGTTTGATGCAGTATTGTGTACAGAGTCTGCGGCTGTAATACTTTTTGGGCCATATCCAAATTGTGGAACTACAAATGTTGTTGCGTTAAATTGGCCAAGGTGGTCAGTTGTAACTGTACCAGGTGTTGTAGATATATGGGAATTGTTGTATGATATTGTAACATTAGATCCTGCCGCATACCCGTTTCCAGATATTGTAACTATAGTTCCAGCAGGTCCTGATCTTGGACTGGCAGATACGGTTGGGGTATTGACAACAAATAATGTCGGTGCTGTTAGAGAACTTGCATCTGTTGCATTTATGCCATGTGTGCCATGCACTGATGGCGGTACTGGAATAGTTGCAGAAAATGTTCCACCAGAGCTTGTGGTAACTGTACTAGGTGTTGTAGTTTGGATGATATTGTCATATTTTATCATAACAGTTGAGCTTGGAGAAAATCCAGTGCCTGTCAGATGAATTATACCTCCAGGCGAGCCATATGCTGGACTTGATGATATCGTAGTACTTGTTAGGGAGAAGGGTGACGATGCAGAGTTGCTTTGCGTGTCTTTTGCAGATACAGCATATTGGCCAAGTGATACTGGAGGTGTAGTTATAGTTGCAGTAAAGATTCCCGTGCTGTTAGTTGTAACTGGACTTGGTGTTGTAGACATTACAGAATTGCCAAATGTTATTGTAACATGAGAGTTTGCAGCAAAGCCTGTTCCTGTTACTGTTGACATATTTCCAACCCGGCCGTAGCTTGGAGATAATGAAATAGCAGGAGCGTTGGCATTAAATGCGGCTGGTGCAGAGTTGGAGCTTGCGTCTGTTGCAGTTATGCTATGAAAGCCGCGTGTTGATGACGGTATTGTTATTGTTCCAGTAAAGCTTCCAGTGCTGCCAGTTGTAACTGGACTTGTAGTAAGAGTGACACCGTCATACTTTATTGTTATACCAGAACTTGCTGCAAAGCCTGTACCTGATATTGTACTAGTTGTTCCAGACGGACCTGAGGTGCGGCTGGATGATATCAATTGAGATACATTAAATGAAATTATGGGAGATGTGTTGAGGCGGCCATCTGTAGCTGTGATATTATTGATACCATGTACTGACGTTGGCACTGTCATGGTTGTAGTAAAGCTGCCAATTCCATTTGTAATAATTGAAGAAGGTGTTGTAGTTGGAACAGTACCGTCATATGATATAGTTACAGGAGAGTTTGTTGCAAAATTATAGCCCGATATGTTGATGTGTGAATTGACAGGTCCTGCATATGCAGATAGGGTAACTGGCGGTTTGACAGTAAATAATTTTGTATCAGAGTTGTGGTACGAATCAGTAGTGACAACAGGGTCAGGGCCTGTCGGTGCGGCTGGGACATTAAACGTTGCAGTAAATTCACCATTTGCACTCAGGGACAGCGAGCCAGCAGTTAATTTTATGGAGGATCCATTAAAGGTAAATGTTGTAATCGTAGCAGGACTTCCAGCAAAGCCGTTACCTGTGACTGTAACTGAGCTGCCTACTAAACCCGTACTTGGATTTGACAAAATCTGAGAGTTTACTGAAAATGGAATTGTGGCAGAGTTTGCACCATCTGTAGCTACAACAGCATGTGTGCCAGATGTAGCCGTAGGTATTGCTATTAATTTTGTAAAGTGTCCGGTACCATCAGTACTAGTTGTTGTAATGAATATAGTGTCAAGACTTAGTGTTATGGAGGAGCTTGCAGCAAAGCCAGAACCTGAAAGTGTGGTTGTCGTACCAACTGGGCCGGAATGAACACTCAGTGATAGTGCTTGTGCACTTGCAGAATCTGATATTGCAAGAGAGTCTGAAAAGGGCTTGTGCAATGATGCAGTTCTTGACAGGGAATCAGATATCGCAAGAGAACCTGGGAGAGCCTTGTGCAGAAATACAGTTCTTGACATAGAAGATGACATTGTAAGAGAGTCTGAAAGGGGTTTCTTTGGAGTAGAAATAAACAAATACGCACTTAATGCGTCAACTCTTCCATATCCAAAAGATTGGTTTGGCACTGTTCCTGTAGGACAAGAAGGAGAAGAGCTAGCAGTACAAGCAGTACTAAAAAGAATATTTCGTATTGTCGCAGGCGTTAGTGTAGGATTTGCTTTTAGCATCAACGCAACTGTGCCTGCAACCTCCGGGGCAGACAGTGATGTTCCACTTTCTGTATTATACCCACTTGGACTGCACAAATTTCCCACATCAGGACAACCACTCTTTGGTACAGGAGAAAAGATGTTTACACCGGGAGCAGAAATTCCATGATCTGCCATTGGGGGTCCCGTGCTTGATGAAAACGATGGTGATGATGCGATATTATCAGTATTATCAACAGCGCCTACAGCTATGACTTTACTTAGACATGCAGGCCATGCAACACCAGATGAAGTCCCAGAATTTCCAGCTGCCGCAACAACTGTAATACCGGCAGTAACAGCATTGTTGACTGCTGCAGTCAAAGAGGGTTGATCATTATCACAATTTGGCAAACCAGCACTAGTAGGATTAAAATCACCAAAGCTCATTGAAATCACTTGAACATGGTTTGTTACTGCCCAGTCAATTCCTGCAATTATTGTTAAAATGTCACCGTATCCATTAGAATCCAAAATTTTATCAATGTAAAATGAGACCCCTGGTGCAACTCCCTTTGCATAGGGGTTATGCCCAGCTGCACCAAGGGCACCTGCTACAAGTGTGCCATGACCAAAATCATCTTCGCAAGTACCAGTAGTACCTGCAAAGTCATTCTGACACGCTGCTATCCTACCAGTAAATTCTCCATCAGCATTATCTATTCCAGAATCCAAGATTGCAACCTTGACTCCCTGACCTGTATTGCCTGCGGTCTGGACCGGGCTTGCTCGAATCTGTGTATTCACATTAGAATCAAAAGCCTTAACCTTCAGATCCGGATCAACACTTGCAACTTCGGGATCGTGCTTGAACTTGGCAATCTGATCAGATGTGAAATTGCCTGCAATGCCTTCTATGATTTTGTATGTCCTTGTCATATTCCCGCCATATGATGCCATCATGGAATGATGCAACTTGGGATTATGATGTTTGAAAAGTATTATGTAAGGAGTTTTTTTTTGCGGTTCTGCAAATGCCTCAAATGCAGATATTGGAATCATCGTACCAACAAGCAAAAGTACCAGTACAACTCTGATGTTGACTAGAAATAATGCTTGCAGAAAAGTTGACATCATATTACAAGTATCTCAAAACTCAATATTAGGATGTTTATTGTCAACTATAGATTAAACTTGTTTTAGATCCAATTAGTTCCAGATTTCTAATTTTTGTACAAGTTGGAATTAATTTACGAAAAACTAGTTGACAGTAAATGTAGTTACTGCCAAGATATTGCTACCATGTGAGGCTGAAACAATATTGGCACCTATGGATGTTGGTACTGTAAATGTATCAGTGAATGTACCAGTTGCACTTGTGGTAACTGTACCCAACACTACTGCACCATATCTCACTGTTATAGCAGAGTTTGCTGTAAAGCCGTTACCTGTGGCCTTGACCGATGTGCCGAGATGACCTGATGTAGGACTCAATGAGAAGGTTGGACTGACAGTAAATGTGGCTGCTGGAGTTGCGTTAGTTGTAAGAGTGACACCACCAGTTGTAACTGTAACTGTGTTTGCGCCCAATGGTGATTGAGGTACTGTAAATGCTGTGCCTGCAGGGATTGTGCCAGCATTAGTTGCAGTAAATGTAGTGACGGTTGTACCATCATACTTTACTGTTTGAGTGGATCCTGGAGGATAGTTATGGCCTGATAGTGTGACTAGAGTTCCAACATGACCAGTTGTAAGACTCAATGCAAATCCCGAGGTCAGAAGATGGAATGTAGTTGGTGAGGTTGCAGTATTGACTTGATCAGTACCGGAAATGGTTGAAGTAATAGTTGAGCCACCGACCATTGGAATTATTTTACTAATAGTACCAGTTATAGTTGCAATAGTTGAATTTATTGGACCGTTGCTACCAAATGAAATTGTTACATTTGCTCCTGGGACAAAGTTAGTACCTGTTACAGTAACAAGTGTGTGAGCATTACCGGATGTTGGGCTTGACATTGCAATAGTTGGTGCTAGGACAGTAAATGTTGCTGATCCTGTACCGTTGCCGTCAAATACTGTGACTGTGTGAGTAGTAGCTGTAGCATTCGGTACTGTAAATGTTGTACCTGGATCAATTCCACCAGTTGAGTTTGTAGTGGCATTAACACCCTGTGTTATACCATTAAATCTGATTGCAAATGATTGAGATGGAAGATAGTTAACTCCTTTTACCGTAACTGATGTTCCAATGCGACCAGTTGTTGGGGATAGTGTAAGTGATGCTCCTTTGCCAGTAAATGTTGCTGTAGCAGAGTTGGAACTTGAATCTTTAGCAGTGACAGTATTGGAACTTGCTGCAAAGGTAGAGTTGTTTGGTACTCCAAATATGGTGCTAAAGTGACCATTTGAATCAGTTGATGTTGTCACTGCAGTTAGGTGTGCAGTGCTAAAGAGTATTGTTGCAGTACTTGTGCCGGCAAAGCCGTCACCTGTGACTGTAACTGGTGTGCCTTTTGGACCAGTTGTTGGACTAAGTGATATGAACTGTGTTACTGTAAATGCTGGTGCTGATCCTGTGATGGTACCAGTTGTTCCACGTATAGCATGAGTACTACCTTTTGCAGCAGATGGAACCAAGAATGTTACATGTGCAGGAATGGCTCCACTTGGAAGTGATGTAACTGTAGATGGAGATGTGGTAATAGGATTGCCATCAAATGTGAATGTTACAGTAGAAGATGGATTAAAGTTAGTACCTGATAGTGTTACGTTTGTTCCAAAGTGACCAGTGGGTACGCTCAATCCTAAGCTTGGTGTGGTAACAGTAAATGTTGCTGATCCTGTACCGTTGCCGTCAAATACTGTGACTGTGTGAATAGTATTGTTGATCCTGGAACTGTAAATGTTGTACCTGGACTAATTCCACCAGTTGAGTTTGTAGTGGAATTAACACCCTGTGTTATACCATCAAATCTGATTGCAAATGATTGAGATGGAAGATAGTTAACTCCTTTTACCGTAACTGATGTTCCGTTTGGACCAGTTGTTGGGGATAGTGTAAGCGATGCTCCTTTGCCAGTAAATGTTGCTGTAGCAGAGTTGGAACTTGAATCTTTAGCAGTGACAGTATTGGAACTTGCTGCAAAGGTAGAGTTGTTTGGTACTCCAAATATGGTGCTAAAGTGACCATTTGAATCAAGTTATCAATGCAGTTGAATTTATGCCGTGTGCATTGTTAAAGGCCAATGTCGCAGTACCTGTACCGGCAAAGCCGTCACCTGTGACTGTAACTGGTGTGCCTTTTGGACCAGTTGTTGGACTAAGTGATATGAATGGTGTTACTGTAAATGCTGGTGCTGATACTGTGTTGGTGCCATCCATTGCCTGTATAGAATGAGTACTACCTTTTGCAGCAGATGGAACCAAGAATGTTACATGTGCAGGAATGGCTCCACTTGGAAGTGATGTAACTGTAGATGGAGATGTGGTAATAGGATTGCCATCAAATGTGAATGTGATAATCCTACTTGCATTAAAGCTAGTACCTGATAGTGTTACGTTTGTTCCAAAGTGACCAGTGGATACGCTTGTTGATAGTGTTGGTAGTACGACTGTAAATGAGGCTGTTCCTTTAGCAAGTCCGTCAAATACAGATATTTGCTTTGAACCAGCTCCTGACGCAGGTACTACAAGTGTTACTCCGGCATTGCCAAGTCCACCAGTTGAGTTGGTAGTGGCATTAACACCCTGTGTTATACCATTGAATCTGAGTGCAACTGATTGAGATTGGATATAGTTGATTCCTTTTAGTGTAACTACTGTTCCAGGCGGACCTGTTGTTGGAGATATGGTAAGTGATGGGGCTACGACATTAAGTGTGGCAGTTCCAGTGTTGGTTCCATCAAAGACCGTTACTGTCTTGGAAGCTGCTGCTGATGATGGTACTGTAAATGTAGTAGCACTTGGGATTGCACCGGCACCTGTTGCTGTGACATTAAACAGTGTATGACCGTTAAATCTGATTGCTAGGTTTCCGCTTGGAATATAGTTAGAGCCAGTTACTGTAACTGTCGTTCCGTTTGACCCAGTACTTGGAGACAAGGTTAGAGTTGGGTTGGCGACAGTAAATGATGATGATGCAGAGTTAAGACTTGCATCTTTAGATGTAATGGTAACAGAACCTGCTGCGGCTGCTATTGGTACGTTAAATGTTGTAACAAATGAACCAGTACCGTTTGTGTTAACTGAAGATTCTGCTGTAGAGCCAAACTTGATTGTCATAGCAGAGTGGTTAGCAAATCCATTGCCTGTTAGTGTAATAACGGTACTATGTGGGCCTGTTGTTGGACTAGTAGAAGTTACTGGAACTGCATCAGTGAATGTAACACTAGGAGTTGTAGTAATATCATCTGTACCTGTAACACTCTGCAGACCATGTGATGCTTGTGGTACTGTAAATGTAGTGGATGTTGGTATGTTACCGTTGGATAGTGCTGAAAGTCCAGTTATGACAGCAGTATGATTCAAGTTTATTGTAATTGAGGATGGAGTTGCACTAAAGCCATTACCAGTTACTGTAATTGTATCACCAAATTTGCCAGAGGTTGGAGTCAACGATGTGATTTGTGGTGAAACTGTAAATGCAGTAGAGTTTACGTTGTTAGATGTGTCATTAGCCAATATCAAGTGCAAGCCACCAGGATTTGCTGCAAGTGTGAATGTGGTTGAGAAGCTACCAACAGTATTTGGTGTGACAGTAACTCCAGTTGATACGCGATTATAGGATATTGTAACTGGTGATACACTATAGCCTGTACCTGATACTGAAACTACAGTTCCAATCGTACCTGTTGTAGGAGTGGCTGTGATATATGGTAAAATAGTAAATCCTGTGGTTAGTGATGTAGTACCATCAGTTGCAAGGATTGCATGTGAGCCTAGAACTCCTGCTGGAATTGTAATACTTGATGTAATCACACCAGTACCGCTTGCGTGAGCTATTCCTATGTTAGAGCCGTCAAACTTTAATGTGACAATCGAGTTATTGGCAAAGCCAGAACCTGAAAGCGAAGCCACTGTTCCTACTTTACCGCTACTAGGACTTGTCGAGAGTGGTGTTGAGCCTATAGTATATGTAGATGTAGCAGAGTTTGTTCCGTCTGAAGCTGAAATAGTCTTGGCACCTGCCGTATCAGATGGGATTGTAAATGTTGCAGTAAATGTACCGTTTGCATTGAGGACAAGTGAACCGCTTGTTAGTGAGCTCGTTTCATCTATACCATCAAATGTAAATGTTGTAATTGAACCAGTTCCTGCAAAGCCATTTCCTTTGACTGTAACTGAGCTGCCTACTAAACCAGATGTTGAACTAAGTGCAAGTGTTGGTGTTACAGTAAAGGTCTTGGAACCTGAAATATTAGATCCATCGGTTGCTTCAATGGTATGAGTACCAGCATCTGATGCTGGAATTGTAACTGTGGCAGTAAATGTGCCAGTTGATCTTGTAGTAACATTGGCTGGCGTTGTAGCAATTGTGCTTCCATCATATGTAAATGACATTGTGGATAGTCCTGCATAGCCTGAACCTGTTACTTTGACTGAGGTACCTACTGGTCCACTACTTGGAAGCAATGCTTCTGTTGCAGAGTTGATAGTAAGTGTAGATGCAGAAGAGAGTGATGATGTATCAACAGCAGTAACAGAATGTCCGCCAGTTGAGGATGATGGGATTGTAAATGACGTACTTGAGAATGTACCGTCACCTGCTGCAGTTACAGAAGCTACATTGGTGTCACCATACTTTATTGTAACAGGAGCGTTTGCTGTAAAGCCATTACCAGTAACAGAGTCAGATGAACCAGGAGCACCTAATGAGCTTGTCAATGTAGTAACCGGTGTTACATTAAACGATGTTGTACCAGCATTAGATCCATCAGAGGCTGAAACACTTTGTGAACCACCTGGAATGGTTGGGATGCTAAATGTATTAGTAAAGCTGCCATAACTGTCTGTACTGCCACCATTAGATATGCCTGATGTTTCAGGGGAACCACCAATGGTAAATGATGAAATTGGAGTAGATGGAGCAAAGCCCGTACCAGTTACAATAACTGTTGTTGTTGAGATTGGACCAGATGTTTTATTGATTGAAAGTGTCGCAGAATTGACATTAAAGTTCTGAGTCAAAGTATAAGCGCCATCAGTTACTGTAAGAGAATTACTACCTTGAGGACTAGATGGAATTGTAGCAGTTACACCTGATGGAATGCTGCCAGAAGATGTTGTTGTTACTACAGCTGGTGATGTTGCTAATGCAACAGCTCCGTCACCTGAGTTATAAGTAGTTGTAAGGGTAGTGTGTGCAGAAAAGCCAGAACCAGTTAGTGTGGTTATGGTACCAATAGAACCTGATGCTGGACTGATTGTAAATGTAGCGCCATTGACATTAAAGGTAGATGTTGCAGAGTTTGCATTTGTATCTTTAGCAGTTAGTGTATGAGCACCTGTAGATAATGAAGATGGAATGTTTGTAGTATAAGTGAAACCACCATTATCATCAGAGGTTACAGCGCTAGATGTTGAGGCAATATTGGTATCGCCAACTGAAACTGATATGATCTTATTGGCTGCAAAGCCGGTACCGGTAACTGTAGTTGATGAGCCTGGCAAACCTGCATTAGATGATAGTGTAATACTTGGAGTTACAGTATATGATATAGTGTTTGATCCTCCTGCTAGTGTAATGGAATGAGTTCCTACTGTTCCTGCTGGAATTATAATTGATGTAGGACCAAATTGACCGCTTGATGGAACTGCATTGACTCCAGTTGTAGATCCATCAAAGTTGATTGCTGAACCTTCAGAAACTCCTGAACCTGATACTGCAACATTTGAATTAACCATACCAGATGTTGAGTTGGTTGTAATTGTTGGGTTGACTGTAAATACTGCAGTTGGTGAGTTTGTTCCGTCAGTTGCTGTTATTGTTTCAGATGTTACTGCAGATGATGCGACTGTAAATGTTACAGATATTGTACCGGATGATGTTGCAGTTGTTGTAACTGTTGTTGCTCCAGGAGCAGTTAGAGTTACAGTTCCTGCTGCAAAGCCAGAACCAGTTACGGTGGTTGTCGAGCCTGCTGAACCTGATGATGGTGATAGTGAGATTGATGCAGCGTTTATGATGAATCCAGCAGCTGCAGTGTTGCTTGATGTATCTGTTGCTGCAACTGCATGTGAGCCAAGTGATGATGATGGGATTGTAATTGTTGTTGGACCAAAGTTTCCAGATGAATCTGTAGTAGATGTTGCAATATTATTTCCTGCATATGTTATGGTTACAGACTTTGCATTACCAAAGCCAGTACCTGATACTGTTGGTGTTGAACCTACTGCACCGGATGTAGAACTGATTGTAATAGATGGAGTTACTGTAAATGATACAGTGTTAGATCCTGTTGCAGAAATAGTGTATGTGGAAGCTGCTGGTTCTGCTGGAATTGTCAGTACGTTGCTGCCTGTAATTATACCACTGGCTACAGTAGCTACTACGCTTGTGGAACCATCAATGTTGGTTAGTGTTACAGATGATCCTGTAAAGCCAGAACCTGTTACTGTGACTGTACTTCCTACATTACCTGATGATGAGTCTTATTGTAATAGTTGGGTTGACTGTAAATACTGCAGTTGGTGAGTTTGTTCCGTCAGTTGCTGTTATTGTTTCAGATGTTACTGCAGATGATGCAACTGTAAATGTTGCAGATATTGTACCAGATGATGTTGCAGTTGTTGTAACTGTTGTTGCTCCAGGAGCAGTTAGAGTTACAGTTCCTGCTGCAAAGCCAGAACCAGTTACGGTGGTTGTCGAGCCTGCTGAACCTGATGATGGTGATAGTGAAATTGATGCAGAACCTACGCTAAATGTTGTAGCGGCAGTGTTGCTTGATGCATCTGTTGCTGTAACTGCATGTGAACCAAGTGATGATTGTGGAATGGTTATGGTTGTTGGGCCAAAGCTTCCAGTTGAGAGTGTGGTAGCTGTTGCGATGTTATTTCCTGCATATGTTATGGTTACAGACTTTGCATTACCAAAGCCAGTACCTGATACTGTTGGTGTTGAACCTACTGCACCGGATGTAGAACTGATTGTAATAGATGGAGTTACTGTAAATGATAGGGAGTTAGATCCTGTTGCAGAAATAGTGTATGTGGAAGCTGCTGGTTCTGCTGGAATTGTCAGTACGTTGCTGCCTGTAATTATACCACTGGCTACAGTAGCTACTACGCTTGTGGAACCATCAATGTTGGTTAGTGTTACAGATGATCCTGTAAAGCCAGAACCTGTTACTGTGACTGTACTTCCTACATTACCTGATGATGAGCTTATTGCAATTGTTGGGTTGACTGTAAAGTGAGCAGTTGGTGAGTTGGTTCCGTCAGATGCTGTGATTGTTACAGTTCCAGTTGCAGATGATGCTATTGTAACTGTTGCAGATATTGCACCTGATGATGAGGCAGTTGTATAAACGGTTGTTGCACCGCCTGTTAGAGTTACGTTTCCTGCTGCAAAGCCATAACCTGTTACTGTTGTTGTCGAGCCTGCTGAACCGGATGTTGGTGATAATGAAATTGATGCAGAACCTACGCTAAATGTTGTAGATGCTGTATTGCTTGATGCGTCAGTTGCTGTTACCTGGTGTGAGCCTAGTGCTGATGATGGGATTGTGATTGATACTCCTGCGGAGCCTAAGCCACCAGTTGAGTTTGTTGTAACTGTTTTAATGTTATTTCCTGCGTATGTTATAGTTGTTAGTGAGCTTGCTGCAAAGCCGTTACCTGTTACTGTAGGTGTTGCACCTATTGCACCAGATGCTGCGCTGATTGTGATCTTTGGAGTTACTGTAAATGACTGGGTGTTTGTATTAGTAGAACCGTCTGTAGATACAATATTCTTTGAACCTGCTGTTGATGATGGAACTGTAAATGTTGCAGTAAATCCTCCAGTTCCACTTGTGGAAAGTGAACCGGATGTAAGTAAACCTGATTCGTCTACTCCGTTAAAGGTAAATGTTGTAATTGATCCAGATGCTACATAGCCAGTACCTGTTACTGTAATGCTTGTTCCGACTGGACCTGTGGTTGAGCTTAATGATGTCAATGATGTTACTGAAAATGTTGCAGTTGGTGTTAGTGATCCCTGGGTTGCAGTAATAGTGTATGAGCCGTGAACTGCTGCTGGAATTGTAACTGCTTGTGAGATTGCACCGTTTGAATCTGCTGTAGTTGTAACTGATAATCCGCCAGAACCTGTGATTGATACACTTTGACTTGCTGCAAAGCCAGAACCTGTGACTGTAGTTGTTGTTCCGACTGGACCTGTACCGGTGCTAAGTGCTATTGATGCACCACTGACGCTTAATCCAGATGTTGCAGTATTGGTGCCGTCAGTTGCTGTTACAGTGTGTGAACCTGAGGATGAAGCTGGAACTGTAAATGATACTCCTGCGGAGCCTAAGCCACCAGTTGAGTTTGTTGTAACTGTTGCAACATTAGATCCTGCATATGTTATGGTTACATGTGTTGATGCTGCAAAACCGTCACCTTTTGCAGTGGCTGATTGGCCTACTGTAGTTGAGCCAGAGAGTGATACTGATGATGTTACTGTAAATGACTGGGTGTTTGTATTAGTAGAACCGTCTGTAGATACAATATTCTTTGAACCTGCTGTTGATGATGGAACTGTAAATGTTGCAGTAAATCCTCCAGTTCCACTTGTGGAAAGTGAACCGGATGTAAGTAAACCTGATTCGTCTACTCCGTTAAAGGTAAATGTTGTAATTGATCCAGATGCTACATAGCCAGTACCTGTTACTGTAATGCTTGTTCCGACTGGACCTGTGCTAGTGTTTAGTGAGATTGATGGAGTAACTGTAAATGTTGCAGTTGGTGCAAATAAGCCCCCCTGTGTTGCTGTAACAGTCAGTGAGCCTGCAGCATGTGCTGGAATTGTAATTGATTGGCTAAAGGCACCTGATGAGTGTGGAGTTATTACAGTTGTACCAGTTCCGTATGTTATTGTTACTTGCGAGCTTGCAGTAAAGCCAGAGCCTGTAACTGTTGTTATAGTGCCAACAGGACCTGTACTAGAACTCAATGAGATAGTTGGTTGACCAATTGTAAATGTAAAAGTCCCATCGCCTGCTGGGGTGTCAGCATCTGTAACTGTAATGGTATCAAGGCCTTGTGTAGTATCGCTATTTACTTTACATGTTTCGCCACTGAGACCAGCTGTTGCATTTACAAGTATAGCTGGACATGTTATTTCATTGAGGCTACTAGAGTCACTAAATGTTAAATGATCACCAGCGATAAAGGGTACTCCTGACGGAGCTGTTACTACAAATGTTGAATTAGTCAGACCATTGCTTGGAGTTGCAGTAAATGTCTGAGTTGCAAATGCATTATGAGTTGTTGCGCCAGTACCTGCGATAGAAGCTAGTAATAACACTATTAAGAATAATCGCCCTGTTTTAATTCCCAACTTAACAAGAGTCTAAAATCTGATCTATTTAAATCATTTGCTCATGAAAAAAGATCGAGTCTAAAAAAAATTCATAAATCAAAAAAATTTACGAATAAAATTAAAATTTTTAAACAAAACAAAAAAATTCTAGAAAGGCCAAAATTCTTCACTTTTTTAGAAACTGGAAAAATAATTTTCAGCTACATAGCAAGCTAAAAAAATAAAAGTAAAACCATGGACATCATATGGAACAACAAAAAAACATTTTCCCTATACGAAGATAAAAAAAAGCTATTCTTAAAAGTATACTCAGGATATGGTTGCCTTTCGTATAACCAAGTGGTCCCCATCAATTGAGATCTTCACATAGTCCCCCTTTTGGAGCTCCAGATATTTCCTAAGATCCTTGGGGATGGATATGGTTCCCGCAGTGGTTATCTTTACAAGTTGCTCAGCCATGATATCATTCCAAACATACATGAATTTAAGAATTTATTATAAAGCTAAATTAATAATCTTATAATATATTGGATGTAGCCAGACTAGAATTGTACCAAAACTTGACATTTCATATCAATGCAAGAATCAAATTCCCTTTCATCATGGAATGCCGTATTTCTTTTTCAGTTTTGCAATGCGGTCATCAAGTTTGATTCCATTTGAAAACATGGAAGATTTTTTGCCCCTGTTTTGAAGGCTCTCAAATAACAGGTCGGTGTGTTTTTTATCATACGCATTTTTGACTATACCATCCCACCATTCTTGTCCTACAAAAGGACCCACCATGTAGGGGGATAGTTTTAGTTTGTACCAAGTTCCATATCCCTGCCTTCCCTGAGACACGGTCCGAGATTCAACTAGCCCTGAATTTCCAAGATCTACTAGCAAGTCAGAGACCCTCCTGTATGACAGAGGTTTTGTATCCTTTGATACCATGGAACAATACTTGGAATATACATCAGATGTTGCAGTCCAGTTGTTATCAGAAAGCAAGCAGTTTGCACAGATGGCACCAATGACAACCCTTTGGTGGTATGACGCCTTGGATACCACAAGTCCAATCCTGTCTTTTTGCAGCTTCTCCTGTGCCTTATCCACGTCAGATTTGGTGATTGTTTTGCCGTTGCATATCTCTCCAGCAAGGCGTAAGAGATCTAGTGCCCTTCGCACATCGCCATGGTCTAGTGAGACTCATCTCTGCACAATATTGCAGTATGTCATCTCCTATAGAAATTGAAAATGCCTTGTCTGCCCTGTCACGGAGTATCTCAAGCAGACCATCTTTTGCATATGGCGTAAAGAACACCTCCGAGTTTCCAATCCTTGATTTTATCCTGTCATCTAAATCATAGTCATCTAGGGCATTGTTTGATATTGTTATGATACAGAGCAGTATGCCTTTTTCCCGAAGATTCTCCTCAAGTGTCAGCAACTTGTATACAAAGTCAGACGGCTTGCCCCTAGTATCTGAAAATATCACATCATATTCATCCAGGACAAGAACGAACAGCTTCCTGTCTCCAAGTATTGATTGTATTTTGGAACCAATTTTATCTATAACCTTGTAAAGCCCCTCGGCACTCTTTAGCGGCTCCTCGCCAAGCTCTGATAGTATCAAATTTGCACATCCAAATATGGTCTTTGACTTGCGCAGATTGACAAATGCAGACGATGCCATATCTGAGATATTTTGGCAGATAAACTTTACCAAAGTAGACTTGCCAGAGCCGCTTCTTCCATAAACTGATACCAGTGGGACTGCAAGTCCTTGTCTTGCACTTTCAATGTGGGATAAAATCTGCTCTGCCTCTTCTTTTCTGCCAATTATTCCACCTGGCAAAAACAAGGAATCAAGATATTTCTTGTCAGAAAAAACAGCATTTTTTCTGTTGATTTTTTGCCGCATATTGTTTAGATCTTTTTTTGTAAGTTCCACTGGCAACGCATGTATCACTTTACAGTAAGAATGTCTCACATTTGCTAATAATCTTACCTAGCTGAAAAGATGCAGGATTAGGCATGAAAATGCAGTGCCACAAGATTACAAAAATTAAAGAACTGGCAGAGGTTTTTTGCATCATTTATCACAAACAAAGACCAATGAATCAATCAGGTCTACAAAGTTGAAACCAGATGAGTCTCAAGGTAGTGTTTGATCTGGGATTTGTAGACAGGATTAAGTGAGACCGTATCCCAATTTTTACGTGGCAAGACCCAGTTCCACTTGACAAGAATCTCAATCTTTTTCGTCGTGTTTTTACCGTTGTTCTTTACAACGTTGCTTAGCCTTCGTATCATCTTGTCAAGATTGGTGTAGATTTCAGACCAGCTTCCTTGATTTCACAGATAGTACAGGATCTGAGCACAGAGTTGGTCATCAGTAAAAGTTGTCTTCAACTAGGTACACTTATCATACCTTCTAAAGTTATAATTTAAATACTTTTTAGAACAAGAAAAAGGCATGTTAGAATCAGGCTCGCTTCTTCTTAGGGCATATGGGAATTCGCCCCAGATGAAGATCCTCGATTATCTCATGGACTTTCCAAAAAATGATTTTACACAAAAGGAGATAATTGAAGCACTTGGTATGAGTAAGACTACATTTTACAAATACTTTGACAACCTTGTTGATTTTGGCATGATACGGGTAAACCGGAAGATAGCAAATGCCAAGCTGTATTCAATAAACATGAAAAGTCCAGTGATACAGGGTATGAGGAAAAATATTGATTACCTCTCTGAAAAAATTGCAGATGAAACTATGCATAAGATCAGCATTCCAGCAAAACACAAAAAATAAAGTTAAGAACACAACGAATCTAGAAATTTTTTATCAAAAAAATATAGCGTTTTGCCAAGCCCATTCTTAACATATGACATTGATTCACGCAAGATTTGTGCGCCCAGTGCAAACTGGGTTAAATTTTTAATATTTTTTCCTTGAGCAATTTTGTGACTTTGGCATAGAATAAATTTGTAACTTTGCCTTTTTCAGAATCAGCATCTGTTTTCAGAATGGTAAAAATATTATCACATACAACTTGGCTAGGTTTTGCAAAACTTCCTTTTTCCAAATCCTGAGCGTTTACTTTAATCATGAATGGATCATCACGGTTCAAAACGAATTTCTATCTCAGGCACTCTTTTCTTTATCAATAAGCCTTTTGATAACTTTTTTTGAAAGTTTGTAGCCGTCTGCGTCAATTACAGGTCTTTTCTTGGCTACTTGCATGATATACAGATAACATTTAGATATTTTAGGTTTTTTGTAGAGCATAAACTCTTAGGTTTTGCTTGTATTTACCTAACATTTCCAGATTCTCAGACTTGCTCAACTCACGTAATACCGAGTCTATTCTCTTTTGTAAAACAGAGCTTAACTGCTGGGGTATTGCTTGGCAAATTGTTTGCCATATTCAAGATTTCACAATTTATTTATGTAATTCTTTGAGTAATTCTTCTAAAGTGCTGACTTTGGTTTTAGCCTTGGCTTTGTCAATATCAAATTGTTGCATGTCCGCTATTTCTTCCTCGGTTAAATCATCTTCTCTTACTGTTTTTACCTTTTTGGAAGTCTGCATGTATTGGCAATGTACCAACTTCCTATTAGTATTAAGTATTATCAGGTATACCCCATACAGATTCTCAAGATCCAAGAAGACCAGATCTCTGTGTGCCTTCCCATCTTGGCGCATCACCAAGTTCTATAGTATGAGATTTGCATAAACAAAACATTTTTTTTTTGCCAATTATTCCACCTGGCAAAAACATAGAATCTAGAAATTTTTTGTCGGAAAAAACAGCATTTTTTCTGTTGATTTTTTGCCGCATCTTGTTTAGATCTTTTTTTACAAGTTCCACTGGAAAAGCATGTATCAATGAGAATGTTTCATAGCCAACTAATTCTTTTTTATTAAAACAAAATTTAATGAATGCAATAAGGGTAAACATAACCCTGCCAAATGAGAATTCATATCAAAAAAACTGAAAGGAAGTCTACGTGTTGCGAGGGTTGGGACAATCGCATACAGTCTACTCCCTTTTCAGATTCTGGGTATAATTAGAAAAACAACAAATTAAGTTCTTGGGAAATTTTATGCGACAAATTTGTCAACCGGCGTCAATTTGTGTCTCATGGCAATTTCAGACAAGCATGCAGTATAGATTTATTGTATTGCAAATTAAATTTCAAACATGTCAGAGTTGATCTTTTTTTCAAGCCCCATTGGACTTGGTCATGCGACAAGGGATATAGCAATAGCTCAGAATTTAGACGGAATATCAAAGAGGTTTGTAAGTGGTGGGGGAGCACCCAAGATGATAAGCCAGCATGGATTTGAAGTCGATGATCTGTACAGGCCTCCTCCATTTGAAGTAGAAAGTGGCAAGCTAAAACATCCACTAAGGTGGCTTTTCAAGTATTACTCGTATTACAAAGAATGCAAGGCAATTTCATCTCAAGTTCTTTTAGATAATCCTCCAAGAGCTGTAGTAAGTGACGAGGACTTTGCATCACTTGTAATAGCACAAGACATGAAAATCAAGACTATTTTGATAACTGACATACTTGAGACAAGTTTTGCAAGAGGTATAGGCTCTATAATAGAAAAGCAGATGAATAAATCAATGAAAAAAATAATAAAAAACTGCGATCTTGTAATTTTACCAGAGAATGGAGAGAATGAAGGTAATCTAGTTAGAGTTGGACCCATAGTCCGAAAAACATCACTGTCACGCCAGCAATTAAGAGAAAAGTTTGCGTTTTACAAAAAAACAGTTGTTGTAAGCATAGGCGGAACTGATTCTGGCAAATTTTTGATAGAAAAAACTCTTGAAGCATTTCAAAAAATCAGACCCGATGTAGAACTTGTCCTAGTATCAGGCCCATCACTTGATCTAGATTTTTCACACATTAGAAATCTTGGATTTGTAAATAATTTGCATGAAATAATATTTGCATCAGACCTCATAGTATCACTTGCGGGAAAATCTACAATTGATGAATCAAAACATTACGGGACCCCGGGAATATTCATTCCCATCAAGGGACATTTTGAGCAGGAAGAAAACGCCAAAGATCTTGGATATACGTATGATGATGTATTTTGTCTTGACAAATTAATCCAGGAGAAGATAAGCGAGGAGAGAAATCCACAGCCTTTTGACGGGGCTAAAAAGGCATCAGAGATAATAAGAAAATTCCTAGCCTAGGTTTATCCCAACTTGGTTTTTTCTTGCATTCAAAAAACCACCCAATACTTTATAGAAGGAGTTTAAGACATAGAACAAAGTTTTGAAGAATCTAATTGTTTCAAAATTTGGCGGAAGCGCAGTTGGCGTTGACGGTGTACTAATTCCCATTATAATAAAAAGGATAAACGAGTTAAAAAAAGACTCCAAAGTAATTGCAGTATTTTCTGCCCCCCTTACTATATACAATGGAAAGCAGAGGTCTCTTACCGATATTGCACTTGAGATTGGACGGGCTGCAGAAAAAGGGGAGAGTCTTGGTATTGACATTCTAAGAAAGCCATACGAAAAAATTGTTGAATTAATAGACAAGACGCTTCAAAACAACTGTAATGGACTGATCGACTCTTTCTTGGCAAAGGCTCAAGCCGCCTTGGCAGAGACATTGCAAAAAAGAGAATTTGCCAATGAAACCAGGGCAAGACTACTTGCATATTCAGGCGAGATACTAATGTCAAATGTTATGAATTATGTCTTGAAAAGTTCCGGTATAAAATCAGAAGTGATTACATTTGACATGTGGCCCATTATAACAGATAATAATTTAGAGTCTGCAAATTTTCTTGCTCTAGAATCCTCAGAGAGAATGGATAAGGTAGAAAAGTTGCTAGAAGAAAATGACGTACTTACAATAGGCGGATTTATTGGAAAGACTGTAGATGGAATAGAGACAACATATGAAAGAGGAGGCTCTGATAGAACAGCGGCAGATCTTGGAATCTTATTTAACAAAAAATACAGTACCAGAATTGATTTTGAAAAAGACAGTGCAGTCTTGTCTGCAGACCCGCGAGTTGTCAAAGAAGAGCTAGAAAGCATCATCCATCTTTCGTATAACGAGGCAAGAATTGCAGGAATGTTTGGGATGAAGATTTTGGATCCAATTGCAATAAAAGAGATTGTAGAAAATGGAGTAGAGATGCCAATAATAATTACTGATATGGCCAAGCCTGGAAAGATTACAACAATTGAAAGAAAACTTGGAGAGAAAAATGGCCATCCACTTAAGATAGTTACAGGTAAAAAAAATTGCGCCATTGTTAGAATTGAAAAGAATGCCTCTGAAAGATTGTTCCATTCACTTGAAAAAGATAAGAGATATAGCGAGTTTGTAGTCCTGTCACCATTTACAAAAGACGATATCGAATTTACAAGAATATTATTTCTAGATGGCGATTATGTCAAGCGTAATGAAAGATACATCTTAGGATTTGATCCACTAGCATCTATTACTTACAATAGGGGAGTCATTACCTTAATTGGTGATGAGATGTGGCGTGTTCATCAAGTAGCATCAAAGGCAAGTTCCAAAATAGGTGAGGCAGGTTTGAACATACTTAACATGGATGCCCAAGAAGAGACATCTAGAATCATAATTATAATAGAGGATAGTGGTGACAGCATAGAAAAAGCAATTCGTGCAGTTCATGCTGAAAGATCAAAAATAAAATTTGATTAACTGAAAAATAATATCATCGGAATAATTTTGATATAATAAAATTAAAACGATAGTTTTACTTTTTTCTTTTTCTGCGTGCAGCTCGCTGATCTGCTTTTCGCTTGTGTTTTCCAGTCTTTCTTAGAACCATGTATAAAAATCAGGATTATTAACTAGAATTTCTATCTTTGGTATATCAAAACTTGAATAACATTTGACCCCTACAAGCCCATACCTGTAGGATGTCAAAGTGGGTTTATTCTTGAGCCTCTTTATCTAGAATCAGCTCGGCGTTACCCAAAACACGCGCTATTTCTATTACGACAAGGAAATATTTAGACCTGATCTATATAGTTCACGTATAGGAACCGTTGATTGCCCATAGTACGAGTGCAATCCCAATCAATGCATACCACTTGAAGTTGCGCTTGTCAAGAAATGCATTCTTTGGAGCAAGTTGCCCCTCTGTTGCAGATAGACGAATCTTTCTCATCTCAAATCCATTTCCTACAAGACCAATAACAAACAAGGCAACAGAGATTATCGACAATACAGGTTGTGGTGCCATAACAATGTCAAAGTATATCCATCATTTAAAGACAATAGTATCTTTCTAAGGATAGTATAACTCGTTTAGATTTGATTAATTCTTTAAATTACCAAACTCCATCTAATTTTGTATGAAAGAGCAAGGTAGGATTTGGATGAATGGTAAACTTGTGCCATACAAAAATGCAAAAGTCCATGTTCTTACTCATGCATTACATTATTCAACTGCAATATTTGAGGGAATTAGATGCTATAACACTCCAAGGGGTCCAATGATTTTCAGATTACCAGAACATGTAGACAGACTATTCAAGTCTGCAAAAATGTATTCAATGAAGATGCCTTTTTCCCAAAAAGAAATTTCAGATGGAATAATCAAGACAGTCAAATCAAGTAAATTAAAAGAGTGTTACATTCGACCAATTGCATATTACGGTCACGGCGTGATGGGTCTTACACCAACTCCAAATAAAGTGGAAGTTGCAATGACTTGTTGGGAATGGAATCTTGGTGAGTCCAGTGCAGGAAAGGTACGTGGAGCTAGATGCAAAGTATCAAGTTGGCTAAGAATTGATTCAAGATCTCAGCCAATGCAAGCAAAGGCTGCATCAAATTATGCAAATGCGGCACTTGCAAGAGTTGAAGCATTAAGAGATGGGTATGATGAAGCAATCATGCTAAACTATCATGGTAAAGTATCAGAAGGAAGTGCAGAAAATATTTTCATTGTAAACAAGGGAGAGATATCAACACCTCCACTTAATGCTGGAATCTTGGATGGAATAACAAGAGATAGTGTAATCAAGATAGCAAGGTCAGAGGGATTGACAGTAATTGAGAGAGACATTGACAGAGAAGATCTTTATGTAACTGACGAGGTGTTCATGACTGGAACGGCAGCTGAAGTAAAATCGGTGACTGAGATTGACAATATACCCATAGGAGACGGCAAACTAGGTCAAGTTACACGCAAGTTACAAGATGTTTTCTATGAGGTTTCAAGAGGAAAAGATGAACGTTATCAAGAATGGTTCACTCCAGTCTAAAACCTGAAAGATTCAAGTATGCCAAACCAGATTATACCATTTGATGGTACTATCAATGGTTGATCAACACAAACCAAAGTGTCATCTATGCAGCAATGTGTTTGAAAATTTAGAAGAATTAAGAAAACATCAAGATGATATACATAAAGAATTTGTGGAATTTCACAAGGATTCAAGTGATCATTCCCCTACACCTGGAGATGTAACTATCTTTTAGAAAAACATGGAATGTAATGAAACTGCTAATCCAATTTGTTGGTTTTGTAGAAAAGGTCGTCACGAGGATTGTATGAAAAAGATTCCCACGTATGGCAAGTCAGATGGTCCTCATGATTGTACATTTGATACCAAACTTGTGGATTGTCAGTGTACTCATTGAATTATAAAAATTTTGTATAACGTTTTTCTAGGATTCTATAGTTTGTAGTACTGGATTATTTTCTATATCTTCTTCAAGTTCTTTAACCAAACCTTTCCACCACTGTTGTAATTCTTTCATGTCTTTGCAAAACTCACAAAACCCTCTTTATAGATCTGCCGATTTTTTTGTAAGATAATATTTGAAAATTCATCCATTCAAACAATAATGGATCCTAGTCCAAAACTTGCCTTGGAATAGTTTAAGATATTTTAATTTTCACATGTATCAAGTCTGTGACTTAGGTTGAAAGAAAACGACCGTAACCTACTATGCCATTGTCATAAAGGCTCCAACTAGCTGGCTTTATCCAGAGATAATTGTCACTATCCGTCTCAAGATATAATGTGGCAAGTACATTTGATGGAGAAGCCTGAAGTGAGGCTGGTCCTGCAAAGGCTTTTCCATTTAATGGATTATACATGCTTCCGTGACACGGGCATTGGCCATTGTTAGCAGGCTGCTGTGGAGTACTAGGAACATATCTCCAGAGGCACCATAGGTGCAAGCATACCATGCTATAAACTCGAAATGCAGTAACATCAGTTGCAGAACCACCAAGTTCTGCAGGCAATCTAATTAGCTGCCACTGTCGAAATGGTTCTGAATTAAGAACAGTATCTGTTGTAGATGGATATATGATAATCTCGGAATGATTTATCGGAAATGTATTGATGTTTGCGTTACCCCCATCTGACAACACTACTTGTTGCTTTCCTGGGACGGAATTATCTGGATTTGGCATGAATTGTCCCCACGGAATAAATGGTGTAAATGTAAGTGCAACACTTCCAGCTGCTAATAGTTTTAAAAAGTCACGTCTTGTCAGGGCATTTTTATCAATACTGCTTGGCTCATCTTGTTTGGGTTCTGTCGTATTATTCAAATTAATTTAATGAATATAGATCTTGTCAAACAATGTAAGTGAACAATGTTTGTGAAAATTCCATCCAAGTGTTATTACATGTAATAATTATCCAAACAACTGGCTAGAAGAATTCCATCAGTAGATTTGCAAATAATCATAAAATGAAAAATAGTATTTTAGAACTAGTAAAGAAGCGGGTCTAGTGGGATTTGGACCCACGACATAGGGATATCTCCGAAAGATCTTAAGAGTCCCTCGCTCTACCTGGCTGAGCCATAGACCCGGTAAAGAAGCTCACGCAAAGTTCGTTATTTAAACTTGAGTCAAAAAGAAAATGATTTTAGTTTTTTGCTGTTTCTATTTGAGAATATTTCTCAAGAATAGTTGTCAGCACGGTAGAGACTGGAGCATTGTTCATCTTTTCTTTTTCTGCCAAGAGTTTTCTGTATGCATCTAGTGTGATATACACAGGAATTGAGCCGTTTCCTTCCAACAGGCCTCTTACTCTGTACAAAGCAGTTTCCATTCCCTTTTCTGCTATCTTGGCAAATTTTGCCTTGTCCATGATTGCACCAAGCGGACCAAACGGCATGTCATAATTTACTGTCATGGTAACTCGGGTTTGTTTCTCGCCAAGTTCCTCAAAATCAACCGTAATCTCCCATTTCTTAAATGGACCTTTGATCATTTTAGCAGCAACCTTTCTTTCTGGAATGTATTCTGTTGTCTCACAGTCCCACTCTAGTCTCTTGCCATCAAAGTCACCAATTACTCTAAATGTTGTACCCACTCCCATTCCTGCCTTTACATCCATAGGAACTACTGTCATTCCTACTCTTTCCTCAAATTGGTCAGAGATGTGTTCAGGTCTTGCAAAGTATGTAAAAACGTTCAAGGTTTTTTCTTTGATGTCTATTGTCTTACTAACAGTGGTCATCATTGGCAGTTTTCGTAGAACTTGATTTAAAGCTTTTGCTAATTTTCACAGATCGGAGGATGTTGTAGTATTATATTAAAGAAAAGTCTCAAAATAATGGTTGACTGATATACGTTTTACCGCTCTTGCAGTTCTAGCGCTTTTAATATTTCCAACAATAAATTATGCCAGTGCTCACAATAACCTAAACTCTGATGATCAGACAATAGGAAATTATGAGGTTCAAATAGCAACTGATCCAGAAATTCCAGAGGCCAATCACCCATTTAAGTTAAGTCTTAGAGTACTAAATCATCAATCAGCATCAAATATTTTGAACTCGCTTAATACACAGATTAGTGAAGTGGATCATTTTAGAATGGGATTAAGAATTTATTATAATGACGAGCTTGTTGGAACCATTCCAGTACAGAGTTTTGATAGAGGAGAGTGGTCAACACAGTATACATTTCATGAAACAGGAAATCACATAGTAGATGTTGATCTGTACGACGTTGGTCCAAATGACAAGATTTTAACTTATACATTCAACATTACAGTTCTCAATGTATTTGGCAATATTTTTCCATATATCATATCATCAGGCGGCATTGCATTTGTTATCATAGTTATCTGGGCTTTGATGACAAGAAAAAAAGTAAAACCTAAGCACTAGTTTCTATTTTTTGACTTTTATCTATCCTAAATGCAAACAGTACAGTAAGTAAAGTCATTGCAAAAAGTAAAATTCCAACACCGTTATGAATTGCAACTATAACTGCATGAAGTTTTGTATTAATCACTATAGCCCCAAGACCTATCTGTGATACTGCAAACACTCCTGCTAGTGTGCCAGTAATTCGAATTTTTTTGTGTGATCCTTTTATTCTCCAGGCTCCGATTGCAGTTGCAACTATCAAGACTCCTGTTGTAGCTGCAATGAATCTGTGTATCCATTCAGTTAGAAATTGAGCAGAAGGTAAAATTCCACTTGGACAAAGAGGCCAGTTAGGACATGTCAGTCCCTGGCCACTTGCCTGAAGATATCCTCCAATAAACATTAGAGAGTATAAAATTACTAGAGAAGCAAGTGCCAGATATTTGAAGTACATTATTGAACTATGAATGGAGCATCCATTCCAAGTTGCGCATGTCCAGGAACTGTACAGATATAATGATATGTTCCTGGTGCTCCTGCTACAAATATTACATCCTGACTTGCGTTAGGCTTTAGTGGATTATCTGCTGTTCCGGCTGCTGAATTCCACAAAACATCAGAGGGATTGTTTGGATCAACGACTACTCCAAATGCATGGAATGATTTGCTATCATTCTTGACATGAATGGTTACAGTATCACCTGATTTTACTGTAATTGTAGGATTGGTACCTGCTTGACCTGGTAACGCATCAAATGCGTATTGTTTAAAGTCAGCACTCATGACAAAACTTACTGTAAATTCTACTTTATTTCCAGTCGGTGCAACTACTGCACCAGATGGAGCAGCACTACCGCCGGACCCTGCTGTTACTATAATTTTACCTTCCATGCCCAATTCTCTATGTCCTGGTACTGCACAAATGTAATAATATGTACCAGCCTTTGGTGGGACAAATGTTACTTCACCAGATGCACCTGGTTTCATTGGGTTGTCAGCTGTTCCAATTGTTGTCCCATCAATGGCAGGACCTGGTCCTGTAGCTGAATCAGTTATAGCAAATGCGTGAAATGATTTACCAGAATTTTTGACATCAAATACCAGCTTGTCTCCAACATTTGCGTTAACTGTTGGATTGTGATTTGGATCAGTTGTTGATACAGTGTTAAAGGCATATACCTTAAAGTCAGAAGACTCTACAAACGCAAGAGGCTACGTTAATTGTTTTTCCTGTTGCCTGGACAGTTCCTGCACTTGCTGCATGTGAAGTTAGTCCTTCCTGAATTTTTCCAGCAGTTGGAAGATATGAATTCCAATAATCATAATTTGCAAAAAAGATAACACCTCCAACAACCATAATTCCTATTAAAATTGCCAGTAGCTTGCCTAATCTAGCAGGGCTTGTCCTAAGTATTGGCTCTTCTGTATGACTCATATCAATATCCTATATGATGGGGATTCTTGGCTGTATACGGATAGTAATACTTGCCACCAAGACCAAATGGATCGTCCATGTTTGCCTCCTTACCCTTTGAGGAAGAATATATCAAGTTAATCAAGAATGCCAAGAATCCTCCACCTAGAATCCATGCACCTACTGTTGCAATCTGGTTGAGTTGCACCCAAGAGGTGTACTCTGGAGGATAATCATAAATTCTTCTTGGCATGCCTTCAAGACCAAGCAAGTGCTGCGTAAAGAATACTTGAACTGTTCCCCATAACATCATAATGAAATGAATTTTTGCAAGTTTGTCGTTGTACATTCTTCCAGTGATGAACGGGAATATGTAGTATATCATGCCGACAAATCCAAATGCGATTGTACCTGTAAGGAACAAGTGCATGTGTCCTACTACCCAATAAGTTCCATGACTGATAAAGTCAAGTGGCATTGCAGAGTTGAGAACACCGCCAGCACCTGCAGAGAAGAATAGTGCAATTCCACCTACTGAAAATAGCATAGGTGCTGCAAATTTGATTCTGCCTCCCCACATTGTTGCAAGGAAATTAAATACATGCATACCAGACGCTGGTACTGCAGCTAAAGTTCCAATCATAAATACAACTTTGGTTGTAAAGTCCATACCTGTAGAATACATGTGATGACCCCAAGATGCAAATCCAATCATACCAAGCATTACAAATGCAAAGACACCACTGCCTTGACTAAATAATGGCTTTCGTGCAAATCTAGGAATTAATTCATACATCATTCCAATTGCAGGTAACAAGAAGATATACACCTCAGGATGGAACGTAAACCAGAACAAGTGCAAGTATGCAATTGGGTCTCCTCCTGCTGTGGGGTTGAAAAAGCCTGATACTCCAAGTCTATCAGTAAGTAACATGATTAATGCTGCAGCGTATGATGGCATTGCAACAAGTGTCATTAGAGATACAGTAAGCATAGACCATGCAAAGAGTGGAACTTTACGTAATGGAAGATCTGGGTGCTTGCATTTGAGAATTGTAACTATAAAGTTAATCGAAGATAGAATGGATGAGACACCCAATATCTTTAGACCAAATATCATCATGTCTGCAGCTGGACCTGGTGCCCTGATTACAGAGTATGGAGCATATGAAACCCAAGAAGTGTCAGAGAATCCAAGCCATAATAATGCACCACCAATTGGATTCATCCAAAATGCAATTGCGTTTAGTTTTGGATAAGCCATATCTTTGTATCTTACCATGATTGGAACCAGATAGTTACCAATTCCGTTTGCAACTGGAAGTGCAAACAAGAATAACATTGTAAGACCGTGAACTGTAAATATTCTGTTAAACGTTACAGAATCAGAGATTAGAAAGTTCTGACCTGGGAAGAACAAGTGTGTTCTTATCAACATGGCCAAGACTCCTGCCATAAACAAGAATGCAAGACCTGTTACTGTATATAATAAACCCACATCTGTGTGATGTGTTGAAAACATTATCTGCCAAATTGGACGGGGTTTCTTTACACTCTAGTACCATGCAAATCCCTCTAGTTTACTAGATATTTTATACATACATAAAATGTTTTTGAGAATTATCAAGGTGAATCCTCCACTACTAGTGTACCTCTCATGTTATAATGTAGCAAACCACAATATTCTCTGCATTGTATTGGGAATTCACCTGCTTGATCTGGTGCAAACCATGCATGGTTTACATGACCTGGAACAACATCCTCAAAGACTACATAATCTGGAATGTTAAAAGAGTGCATTACATCCTTGCCATAGATCTCAAAATTATACGCATGTCCTTTCAGTACATGGAGTGTGCTTATTTCTTTGGTTCCGTTTTCGTGCTCAAAACTCCAGAACCATTGCTGACCTGTTACTTTGATGGTTTCAGCATCTGCTGGAACTTCTTCTACTTCTTTTTGAACAACCCAAGAATCAACACCTACATATAATAAAATTGCAATAATTACTCCTACCATTACCCATTCTGCTGTATCGTGACCCATCTAATGGCCACCCTCTTTTTCATATGTACCAGTTGTTGGATCGTCTAGTTTTTCCCATCTTGTAGGAGTCTTGTTCTTGGGATGAGACTCACGGAACCTCCAAACAAGCCAGACCATTGTACCTGATACTACAGCACCAACTGTAAAGGCGGCAGTTGTCATTCTAAAGAACTCGTTCCATACCTCAGCTCTGAGGTTAATATACTGCTTTTCAGACTGACTTGATTGGGCATGTGCAAAGTGTATCTGTGGAACAAGGGCTAATGCAACTAATGCAAATAGTGAAACAACAATGATTCTCTTCATTTGCTGTTTTGAGGATGAAACAATTTTCTATTTAAGCCTTTTGTAGATTGTCAGCGATCATTGTATTTTCAAAGAAAATAAAGTGATAAAAAATGAATTACGAGATTTCTTCTGCTAAAAGATCAATCGTATATGCCACAATCAATTTAGCAAATTTTGGTCAGCCAAATACCGTATGATATTAGCAAAATCTGATTTTGCAATTTCACCATTTATAACCAAATTTGCAGAATTGCTAACCCAATATGGTACATGCTTTCCTGAAATATCATAATCACTTAACAATCCAGTTACAGAAGATGGATCGTTTGGATATTTTAACCAGTTAGATAGATCAGCAATTAGATCTGCAGGGTCTTGCAGTTGTAAAGAACGTATTAATTGTTCAGAGTGAAGAATCTTAAATTCAGGATAACAGTTTAGCATCGTATAGTTTCCTGCCTTGTAAAAATTCCAATTGTTACAATCTACATTATATTCATATTTTGAATTGTCATATTTCCAGCCAAATCCGTTTTTAATTGTCGAGTCCGGATAGCCATGCCCGTTGACAAGTGTTATCGTATTAGTAGAATAATTTGTTTGGACTTCTGCATATAGTGCGTTAGGATACAAGAATATCACATCTGGATGACTAGTTATTGCATCAAATTCTGTCTTTGTGACATATTCGTTGTGTAATACTATGACTCGTTTGTACTGTTTTAGAATATCAGGATTCTTGTCAACATCCTGGTCTTTTACATAGGAATAATTCAATAGACTTCAAAGCCCAAGCACCAAATATACTTGAAGATTGAAATCCATTTACCCTAGTTGGTATAGGTACTGTCAAGCAACTTGAATCACAATTGTTGCGGTAAAAATCATAAAAACCTCCCTTTTCGTATGCAGCCTGTGTAAAACTTGGATAGATAAATACCGCATCACGTGATCCTTTAGAAAGTTCCAAGTCATTGTACAAGTTTTGTAGTTCAGGTTTGCGTTGTATGGAAATAGTCAAAAGATTTCCATTCTGATCCATATTTCCAATGACATCAAACAAAAGATCTGCTTTTGGAATTTTAAGAGACTGAATTGTACCTTCAGTGGTTGAATTTATTTCAATGAAATCATTTGTAATGGAAAAAGATGCAGTGCTATCTGATTGTTCTGCATGTACTCCAGGTAAAGAAAGAAGATAACTTGAAACACAAAGACTTGCAATACAAAAAAGATAACGTGGTGTAGATAGTTTACTTGCCAATTCCCATGTAAATTGACTTGTATAAGGTATGTGACGTTATTCCATATAGAAAATGTAAGATACGTACAAATTGTATTTTTTACATAATTTGCTAAAATTCAAACTTGAAATTTTTTAAAATTAGTTTAGAACTTTCGTTAGGAGTTTTTTTAAGATAAAAAGGAAAAAGAGGGAAAGTTAGTTTGGTTTTAGACTAGTCTATGCTACGTTTATTGTAGTACTCAAAGGCGGTGACAATGCGTTTGGATTATCAATGCTCTGCCATACAAAGATTTGAGCAGTGTATGTTCCAGAGGCTGAGGGAGTCCAAGATTGTGCCGGATTGAGTGATTGACCTGCAGTCAATGTTCCTGTGATCCAAGAGAGTGATACTGTAACACCGTTAGCATCTTGTATTTGTACAAGGTATGCAAATGGCTGATCTCTGTCCTGGCCGTTTGTCAAGTCAGCAGTAACTTGTATCTGCTGTCCTGATTTCACTGTGCCATTAAGTGCATTGCCAAACGAGTCAACTATTCTTGGGTTAGATGCCGGTGCTCTTTCGAGTGGTGGCACTACTGTTCCAATGAATGTTGTCGCTGTCAAACGCAATTGATCAGATGGTGTGTATGGTGCTGGCAGAGTTCTGTCTGCATATTCACCTGTAACTGTATCGCCTTCTGCTACGTGGAGTCTGTTTCCAGATGACTGGAAGTTAGTGGTAAAGTACACTGTACCTTGGAAGATACCTGTTGCTTGACCTGTCTCTGTCATGGTGAGTTTGATACCACCAGCATCAGAGTCAGACCATACGTTGGTGTCGAACTTGTCGACTGCCTTTGGATTAAGGTTCATGTCTGGGTCAACTATCTGCAATACTCCTTGTCCATTTGCTGGATAGGATGCTTCTAACCATTTGATTTCACCAATGTTCCATCGGATGAGTGCTGAACCAGTAACTGTTTGATCTCTTGTGAATTCAAACGATACTGATACACCGTCCTGTTCTTCACTTGGTAAGAATCCGTCTGTTGGACCGACTCCTGATGGGCCTGAACCTGTTGGTTCCAAGCCTGCTCCGTCAACTCCAGTAGTGCCCTTTAAGTTGGCATCTCCTGTGAGGATGACGTAACCTGTGAAGATACCTGTATCGACTCCAGTCTCCACCAATTGATATTGTGGGATTGAGTTACCTCTGGTAGAAACAGTTACTGTATTTTCATTGTTTGTACCAATGGTGTCGATAAGGTTTGGATCAAAGTTGTGATCTGGTGCGACTACGGTTATGTAGACACGGTCAGTCCATGTGTATACTTTCTGATCGAGTTCAACTGTTGCACCAAAGTTTGATGTGTAGATGGTCAAGTCAATATCTTGACTGTTTGCACCTACTACTTTGGAGCCTGCTGGACCCCAGTCAGTGTATTCTAATTGGATCTGTTCTCCTCTTTCAAGTAAATTATTATTCAATGTTGATGGAATCTTAATTACTGATTGGAAGATACCTGTGTCTTTACCTGTCTCCACAAATGTTCCTGGCTTTGCATCAAATGCAGAAGCCTGGCCACCTTGTTGACCCATTGTGCCCTTGAAGGCATGTGAGTCCCATTCGATGACATCTAGTGGGATGGTTTCAGCAGTCTGTGAATCAAGGTTCAAGTCTGGTTCCACGAGTGTGAGAATCATGTCTGAGCCGATGATGTATACGGACTTGTCTGATTGTAGTACACCGTTTCTTAAGTCAAATGTTGAAGAATCTGTGACAGTTTGTGTATGACCAGAAGCATCATTCAAGTCTGTGTAGGTTACGGTGAGAACATCACCTTGTCTTACACAGTAGTTGCCTGCTTGGTTCGGTGATGATAGACTACCATGAGCGGTTTCGAATCTGTCAGTTTCAGCAGTACCAGTGGTTCCATCTGTTGGAGTAAATTGACCTCCTGTACCACTTTGTGCTGTTGGACAGTCTGAACCTGTAGGACCGTCAGTATATCTAATTGGCAAGTCTGCTTGGAAGATTCCTGCATCTGGGGAGATTTCGGTCATTGGACCAAGATCTCTTGTTTTATTCCAAGTATTAAGGGCAACTGTACCTGTGGCTACAGCCGGAATGGCTGTGCTGTTCAGTGCCAAAATTCTACCTGGGTATACTGCGGGACCTCCAGCTGTTGCTAATAGAACTGATGCTCCTTGTCTTGTAATCTGTACTGCTACCGGACCGTGATTCTTGTCATTTACACCTTGTGCGATATGGTCTGTACCCGTTGGTGATGTGTTAAAGTCCTGATCATTTACTCTGATATGGATTAAAACATCACCGTTTGACAGAGTATTGAGAGCGGTTAGACCGCTTCCAGTAAGATCTCTGTGCATTGGGAAGACACCTGGGAAGCTGGTTGTAGATTTAGTATTTGGAACTGGGAAGTCACCAGAAGTACCGGAGATGATACTACCGAATGGTACTGGGTAGACTGCCTTGTCCAATTTTACTGAACCTGTGTTACCTTGGATACCCGAATTGTCAGAAACCTCAACAGTCTTGCCAGAGTCATCTCTAAAGTCAACATAGTTGACCTTGATGTTCTGACCTACTGCTGAACTTACTACGCTATTCTGACATACTTGGTCTGGGACTTCAAAGGTACCAGTAAAGATACCTGTTGATGGACCAGTCTCAACTAGTGAGAAGCCAGTAGCAGATAAGCTTGATGCAAATCCGCCAGTGGTTGCCGTATTGTTGTCATCAGCGAGGGTACTACCGCCAAAGCATGGACCAGTATTCTCAGATGTAAACGGAGTGAGTTTACCACCTTGTGTGGTACCCATGTTTGCATCTGACCATCTAACGTTTTGCTGACCAAATTCGACATCTACGAGTCTACCAAATGCGTGACCGTCAGATAATTCTCCAAGGTGTAGTGCACCGATTGTGTCGGTTGCATTGTCTTGAAGAACGTTGAGGGAGACTTGTGGCTTGACTGCTGTGTAGATATCTATCAAGTCATTGTTAACGTTAAGGTCTTGGTCGCTAAGTGTAATTGTCACAGTATCGCCTATCTTGTATGTCTTGCTATCAAATGAAATGACACCAGTGTGAGTTGGGATATCTTGCTGTGCAGATACCTGTGTGTTTACACCATCGGCACCAAGATCATAATATGTGATCTGTGGAGCGCGTGCCTCAGACTGGAGCATGTCTTGAATTGCTGGGAAGTATACATCATGTTGTATTGTTCTTAATGCGCTGTAGGTACCTGGCTCAAAGATATTCAACTGGTTGAGCATTAGATACTGATTTGTACCTGTAAAGACTCCAGTGTTGTCACCGGTCTCTTCAAGTTCATACCTGTAAATGCCGTTGTTGATTCTTTGAGTGTTTTGTGTACCGTCACCAAGTAGACCAATACTGAAGAAGTCTGCAACGACTGGTTCTCCGTTAATTGGTACTGATATTGGTCCACTTGTGGTGAATACCATCAGTAATCCAATTGGAGCAGTCTTTGGTACTGCAAACAAATTCGTTGTCAATACACTAGGAAATGCAACCTGGCCGCTTGTGACGTTCAGGTTGATAAAGTCCTGTAAATTGGTCGAGTTTGCAATAGAAATGAGTGTTAGACCATCCATTGGAAGACCAGTTGCCAAGTGTGATACTCGTGAACCTGATGCATTATATGCAAGGTATACGTTCACATTGGAAATTGTTGAATTTGCTCCGTTAAGTGTAGAGAATGATCTCACATCATAATTGAGGAAATTGAAACCCTTGAAACCCTCTACATTGGGTTGATTCGTATGATGAATCGTACCAAGTAAGGTATTCATGGTGGTCTGTAGGTCTACAAACAATGCAGAATTGGTGTTAATGTATACGTGTCCAGCTGTTTGATTTGTGAAGTTGAAGATTGGTCTTGCGCTAAATGCCTCATCCTCTGCCAAGTTTGCTTGCAAGGTAGCATTCTGTCCAGCAACTGTTGTGCCGAATGTGAATTTACCTTGTGATGGCTCGGCTAGTGGATTTGAGACTCCTACTACAAGTGCTGCAGTTTCTTTACCTGCGCCACCACTAGATAAGGTAAATGGAGTTCCAATTACCATTGCGGTGGATCTCTTGTATGTTGGATCCCAGAGGAACATTCGCTCAGTAAGCTTTGCGTTCTTGTTATCATCATTGTCAGTTAGAGTCACCGGAATTCTCATACCAGATGCCCAGGTATTATTCTGTGCAGTCTGTGTTAGAGTTGCAAATGCGAAACCGCCTACGATACTTGTAGAGATATCATTGTATCTTACAACTGCAGACTGGCCTCGTATGTTTGGTGAATCTACTGTTACAATTTGTGATTTCTTAGAACCGTCCCAGGTACCAAAGACTCCAGTATTTACACCACCTTGCTCGTTGAGTGTTAGTGGTTGTGATTGTAGACCAATTGCTTGGGTACGGACTACAGCTGGGTCACCTCTAAGAGGAGAGCCAGCGTAAATAATCTTGGTGTTTTGTTGGAAGTCAATCACTCTAACGCTCTGTGCTGCTGCGTTTAATGTGAGCTTTCCATTGTGGTTGAACATCATTGAGGACATGTTACCGATGAGATTTTGCATAGCACCAGGGGTGTTGTCTGCATCAGCTGCACCGTTTCGGGTAAATGCTTCATAATACGCTGTATTATTGGTAGCACTAGTACCCCATGTCCATGAGTCATCCTCAGTTGGGTCTATGTTTAACTGTGGATCGTTGAGTTGTACAAAGACTTGTGAGTTTTGTGGATAGGCATTTCTGTCAGTAGTAGTAGTGATTAGATTCTGTGGAATCCTGTCAAAGGTAAGGTTGACGATTTGATCGCCACCGTTCTTTTGATAATCAACTGTTACTGCTGATGGAATAGCAGAGAAATCATAGAGCTGGATTACTGGCCAAACTCCTGCATATAGATCTGTTGCACCAAAACCTGATGGGTTTGTGTTAAGAGTCTTGTTTTGTCTTACCACATGTTCCGATTGGTATGTATCTGATGGTGCTGGACCTGAAGAAACACAATTTCCTAGTGTTGAACCAGAAACGACACCAGTAGTACCAACTGCGTTGGTACCAGTGATGTCAGTGTGATTAGTTGAGCCATATCCGCCTCTTGCTAGTGTAAATCCTTTAGTATCCGAGTATAGTACACCAGCTTTTGGACTGAATGCACTGTTCGGACTACAGAATCCACCAAAGTTTAAGCCTTTTCCAGCTATTGCTACAGTGTTTGCTGCAAGTGCTGCTTGATTTCTATCCGCAAAGTACGCATACCAATTTCCGTCTGTGCCCTGTGCCATTCTCAGTTTCTTACCGTTGATGGTTACTACAGGTTCTCCATAAGCCTGGTCTAATCTGTTTATATCAGGATCAGCCACGACTACTTGGACAACTTGAGGACCAGCAAAGTAGTTATTCCACTGAGAATTTTCAGCAGAGACAAACAAGTTTGCGTTTGTTGATTGAGTCTTGTGCATGTGGGAGTGCGTTTGGCATTCCTACTACTGCACTGCTCGCTAGAAGTATTGTTAATAGTGTTAGACTAGTTATTTTTCGTAATATGTTGTTGTACATAGTTATTGTAACTTTTGATTGAAAATTGATATATAAGTATAATGGACGATTTGTTCATTTTCTAGGTCTAAAGTATGTTATTTTTATTTTTTATATTAATTTTATGAAAATTCGTTATATGGCTGGATGAATTTTTGGATTATGAGACATTTTTCTCTGATCGATGTAAATTTACTAATTATAAGATGATTTATTTGAACATATTAGTCATGCCCTACTTTTTTATCCCATCAATAATTGCACTCAAAATAACATTATAAGGGAACTACATTGAAGATTCCAAAGAAGCCCGGTAGTGTAGCGGTCAAGCATAGGGGCCTTTGGAGCCCTTGACCCCAGTTCGAGTCTGGGCCGGGCTACTTTACATATAATGCAGATTTGAGGGAGGATTTGGCAAGTGTGGCAACAGTGAGATTCCAATCAAGATTGGCAAGATAATCAATAGAAAAGGTATTGCAACAAGAACCAATCCAAGGTATAGACAGTTCTTGGCTTTTTTTGGATCTTCCTCTTTTATTATAAAATATGCAATCACTCCTCCAACTATATTAAATATAATTGGCAACAAAAACCAAAGACTACTGCGTCTTCTAACTTGCATCACACTACAATAGACATTTGTTGCATTTAAAGTAAGTTTTAGAGTTCCAATTTTGATAACAATTTAGTTGCAATCAAAAATAATATTGTAGCACCAACTCCCAGAATTATCATCTCAGTTGCAACAAGACCATTAAAGTATCCAAATATTCCGGCACGAACCACATCAACAAGATATGTCAGTGGATTAAAGTAAAAAGCAGTAGACAATATAGGTGGAGCGCCCTGTGCAGGATAAAATGCCGTACTTACAAATGCAAAGAACAAAAATACTGTATTAATTATAACATTGAATCCCTCGCTTGACTTTAGTCTAGTTGATATTATAGATGCAATAGAACCAAATAAAATAGAGCCAGTAATTGATGCAAATATCACAAGCGGTACTGAAAGTATGTTAAACTCTACCTGCTTGAAAAACAGCGGATATCCTACAGCAGTTATCATTGCTGCACTTACCAGTCCTATAATTCCAATTGTATAGACATTTGATATAATATACTGGGCTCGCGTAAATGGTCCAACAAGAATCTGCTCAAACATTCCATGCCTTCTATCATTCCAGATTATTATTCCAGAAATCAGAGTGCTGTTCATTATATTGAACCCAATCATCCCTGTTGCAATAAAGGCAGGATAGTCAAGTGTCTTGTTTCCAAATGGTACCTGATGTATCAATGCAGTATACGCAAAGCCTGCAACAAAAATGTAAATCAGTGGAAAGATTATCTGCCATATTACAAATCCCATGTTAAGTGAAATGGTAAGATTCCTGTTTACCAGACGGATTATTTCATGCATTAGAGTTTTTCACCACTGAAAGAAATATCTCTTCCAAGCTAGTAGGTACAACACTTAGGTCTTCTACTGCTATATCATTTGAAGCAAGGATTTTCAATATATCTTGTAAAACCTGTTCTGAATGACTTGAACGGACTGAAATGATAACACCAGAATCATGCTCAATGGTACAGTCAGGTATACTAGACAAGAGAGATGACATGTTTTTTTGTTCGGATATGTGAATCTTGATAGTTTTTTCTCTTCCAAACTTGTTTTTGAGTTCTCCAGGAGTATCAACTGCAATTATTTTTCCCTTGTTTATTATTGCTATATCATCACAAAGATACTCTGCCTCTTCCAAAATATGTGTAGTAAAAAATATTGTAAGACCGTCTTTTACCTTTCCTTTGATAAAATCAAGCAAGCCTCTTCTTGCAGATGGATCAAGTCCTACCGTTGGCTCGTCTAAAAATAACAATTCCATGTCGTGCATAAATTCCCGTGCTACCTGTACTCTACGTCTTTGTCCTATGGACAAGTCATCATTTTTCTTTTTTCTAATATCTACAAGATCAAATGCAACAAGAAGTTCTTCAACACGGTCTTGGCGGATCTTTTTTTCAACATTCCACATCATGCCATATTTATCAAGTGCTTTTTCAACACTCAGAGTTGGCTCATAGCTTGGCTGTTGTAGCACAACTCCAATCTTTTTTCTTACCTCAAGCGGTGATTTTATGGCATCAATTCCCAGAATATTCATTTGTCCGCCTGTAGGCGGAATTAGTGTAGTCAAAAGCTTCATCGTAGTAGTTTTTCCAGCACCATTTGGTCCCAAAAATCCAAAAATTTTGCCTGACGGTACTTGCAGATCAATATTATCTACGGCTATAAAGTTACCATAAGATTTTAAAAGTAATCTTAGCTTCTATGCAATACAATAATAGCGATCTTTTCTTCCCACTAATTTATCTACTGAAATTTTATATGATCCACTTTCCATCAAGATTTGATTGTCAGAATTTGATTCATTGTTAAGCAAACTCTTGGAGCAAAAACCCGATCTCTTAAGATCACAGATTGAAGAAATGATTCAGAAAAAAAAGGAAAAGATCGGCGCAGGATATCTAACAGACCAGGGTGCCCTATTTCTCATAGCATCTGATCTTGGGGTATCATTAAACGAGCCACTAAAAGTAGAGATGGGTCTTAAAGATCTCTATGTTGGGGCAAAAGAGATAACACTTGCCACAAGAGTGATGAATGTTTATCCAGTAAAGCAGTTTGCACGCAAAGATGGTTCCCAGTTTCTATTACGTACAATGACAGTATACGATGGAGATTCTAGAGCCCAGGTAAAACTATGGGATGACAAGGCAAATCTGCCAGGAATTGAGAATCTAAAACCGGGTGACCTTGTAAAAATTATCAAGGCATATGTCAAGTCAGATATGAAAGGAAATCCAATAATCAACGTAGGCTCTGGTTCTAATATTGAGCCAAATGGAACTGAAAGTAACATTCCATCCCTTGATTCCATAACAGATGATGTAAGCACTGTAAAAGAGAACCAGCAAAATCTTGTAGTAACTGGCATCCTTGATGGAAATATCAGGGCTACAGAATTTACAAACTTTAAAGGAGAACCTGGCAAGTCAGTACAGTCTAGACTCAAAGGAAAAGATGGAATAGTAGTACGAGTAGTTTTGTGGAATGTGGATCAAAAAACTATACCCAAGGTAATTACAACAGGTGCAAAGACCAGACTGATTGGAGTAAAGACAAAGGTTGGCCAGATGGGTCTTGAACTTCATGGTGATGAAGGAACAGTAATAGAGATAGAAGGAGCAACAGAGATTCAACCAATCATTATGAGAATTTTATCTATTACAAAAAGTGATTCTGGAAATACATTAATTCTTGGAACAAAGCAAGACAAGAATCTTATCAGTATTACAGATACAGCATCTTTGACAAAAGATCTTGTCTTGGGAGACGTTATAGAATGCATGCCATCAAAGGTATATGGAAATTTTATTACACTAGAGGGCGATTCATTTGTAAGAAAAATAGACGATCAAAAGATTCCAACTTTATCAGAAATTAGAACAAAGATTAAGGAGATAAAACCAGCTGACACACTCTACTGTGTTGAAGCAATAATTCTCAAGTCACCAGAGAAAAAAGAGATCCAGACAAAGACTGGCGAAATGGTTTTGCTTTCTGAGACATTTATTGAAGATGATACAGGTCAGATATGGCTCAAAGGTTGGAGATCACAGGCAAGGCTTTTGGAACAATTTACTCAGGGAGAAATAATTACAGTAACTGCAGTTAATGCAAAATCAGGTCTTGAGGGCAGAATAGAATTGTTTTTGAGCCCCTATTCTGTCATAACACGAAAGAACTAGTCCCAAAATCCCCTAGTTGTAACATACTGTCGTTCTGCTTCGTAAATTTGTTTATAGAGTTCTTCTTCTCCAACCATGTTTCTTAGTATCCTTGCAGCAGTGTCAGCTCCTACACCATAGCCTGATATGACAACAAGTGCTGTTTTGCCAAAGTTTGCAAGAAGTGATGATACCTTCCAGGCTCGAGTAAACTTGTGGTTCTCTTCAGCAGTGATTTTTTTGCCTGCAATCTTTTTTTGTACTATTTTTGGCAGGTCATAGTCAGAGTAAAATGTAGCAGATATCTGTCGTGACTTGCAATAGGGACAAGATGGAATCTCATTTATTTGACCCGTCTCAACTACTTTTTCCCACTTGCCACACCTTACACACACAAGTCTATGCCGTGTTTTTAAGAGTCTAGATTTTACCAGATCCAAAATTCCCTTGTCCATATTTGCAGGAGATGCATAGTACTTTGTTGTATGATCAAGTATGGGCTCTGCAAGTTTTGAAAAACCAGCAACTTCAACCCATGTTATTATAATCTTGTTTGATTTTATATCATAAAGTAATTGAGAGGTATTTTGCAGGTCATACTTGTCATGATATAATTCTCGTAGTGCCTCTTTTGCAAGTGCCGTTTTAGAATATTTTTCGTACAAAAATCTCGCAGATTTTCTATCATAGACTGCCTCTCTTCCCACGATTCCAAACTTTTTTGCTACACACCAAGTTCTCCAGTTTACATTATGTGTTCCAGCAAGAGAAGCTTGTACAATTTCTTGAAGATCATAATCATCTACAAGAATATCAAGAACGGCTTTTTCTAATATTCTTCCATTTGATGAAAGCATTATTCTATATGCATCAGACCTAGAGTTTACAAGATATCCACTTTTGGCAGAGAGCATTGCAGAAAGCAACATTGCAAGGGTGGAGTTTATTCTAGTTCCAAAGCAGGAATGTATCACTACAGTATTTCTCACTCGTTGTGATTCAACAACAATGTTTTTCTCGTCTGGAATTACGTCTAGTTTTAGGTTATCCATTATCTTATTTGTAAAATGTGTGACTATGGTCTTTGTTCTGACCATGCCGACTTTTTTTGCAGTATTATAGTCAACTGGAATGTTTTCACCTTCCCAGTATGGTACGTTAATTCCAGCAGACTGGATTGGCTCTACATTTACTTTTAGAGACTTGTCATCTACGTTTAGAATTCTCCATTGCATGCCCCGTAGTACAAAGACGCTTCCTTGTTCCCCATTATCTCCTACAAATCTCTGGTCAAGACTGCCAATGATTTTCTTTGAAGCAGTATCAAATACTTTGAATTTTAAAATGTCTGGAATTGTTGAGAGGTTCTCAAAATAGTACCTAAATGAACGACCTTTTTTTGTAAATGTCATCTCTTCTTTATCCAGATAAATTATAGAGCCATTATGCAGAACCTCAAGTACTGCAAGAAGATCTTCTGCAGTTATGTTTCGAAATGAATAGGCCTGCTTTACCATATTTAATGCAAAGTCAACCGAGACTTGGCCAAATTGCATAGTCATCCCTACCAAGTGATGTGCCAAGACATCTAGTGCATCGTCATGAACTATCTGATCTTCAATAGATTTCTCCTTCACACGCTCCAAGATTGCAAGCGCTTCAATCTCATCATCAGGATTGTTAGTTACAATCAGTCCCTTTGCAGAAGATCCTCTTGTGTGTCTGCTTCGTCCAATTCTTTGCATAAGTTTTGAAACTTGTCTTGGTGAACCATAATGAATTACAAGTTCAACAGATCCAATATCAAGACCAAGTTCAAGTGATGAAGTGCAAACCACAATGCCCGGTTTTCCAGATTTTAGTGTCTCTTCAGTCTCCTCACGAACCTGTTGAGAAAGAGATCCATGGTGCAATTCTATTGCAAGGCTAGATCTTTCCTTTAGAACGGATGCAAGATATTCTGATTCGCCCCTAGTGTTGGTAAATAGCAATACCGGAGAATTGGCATAGTTTTTTGTTACATATTCTATGATGTGGTCTACTACATCTGTAATTGTACCTTCTATGTATTTTACCTCAACGTCGTATTTTCTAATTGAATGATCTTCAATTATTCTACATCTTCTTTTTGTTCCAACTACAAATTTTCCAGCTTCTCCAGTATTTCCTACTGTTGCAGAAAGTCCCACTCTAGTAATTGGATACGTAGTGTTTGCCTGCAACCTTTCAAGACTGAGTGAGAGTTGTGCACCTCTTTCGTTGCCTAAAAGTTCGTGTACTTCATCTAATACTATCCATTCAAGTTCATCAAGTGCCTTTAGCATTCCAGCTTGTGTCAGTAAAATTATGATTGTTTCAGGTGTTGTTATCAGTATGTCAGGCGGTGAGAGATTTATCTTGCGTCTCATTGATTGAGACGTATCACCGTGTCTTACTTCGATTCGAAGACCTTCAGTTTCTGCATATTCAATAATTCTTTTAAAGACATCCCTATTGAGTGCACGAAGTGGGGTGACATATAGTACTTTTATTTTGTCTTGTTTTTTAGATTTTGCAACTCTTGCAAAGATTGGAATTACAGCAGTCTCAGTCTTTCCCGAACCTGTTGGTGCAATTACCAGCGAATCAATCTTTTGAAATATTATAGGAGCAGCCTTCTTTTGTATCTCAGTTAAATTCTTAAAACCAAGATTACGAAATTTTACTTCTAACTCAAGTAGGAGATGATTCTGGCTCTTTACTTTGTCTTGTTCTAGATCGCTCGTATACCATTACACCAACTAAACCTATACCAAATAAAATCGCCGATATAATTGGTATATAATCAAAAATTCCTGCCATGTGATTCATTATTTCTACAGTGATAAATAGGTTAAGATATTTCTGCCAATCCTGCTGGGGTTATCTTGTACAAGATCTCTTTTCTTTTTCCAAATGAAGGCAATACCCGTGCTTTGTATATTTTTCCATCTTTTTCAAGCTTGATTTTCTTATGTGTAAACATACTAATTGACTTGTTCAATGATTCAATCTCTTGATCATCTGAACTTCTTACAATATTAGTTACAACTATTGGAATCCTTGTGTTAATTGAAATCATACTTAGCAAGTGCATATACTCCATAAATCGAATATGCTTTTCAAGGGAATTTGTTTTTCTAGAATATTCAAATGTAAACAGATCAGTTATGTTTTCTATTACAACCAGTTTAGGTGCTAGCTCGGATATTTTTTTTACATACTCAAATTGTTCTGCAGTATTTGTTATTCTTGCTACAATCATGTTATCAAGAAGCGAAGATTGCAAATTTTTTAGCTTGATTAGTTGCAGCATCCTTTCGGGTCTAAATCCACCTGTAGTATCTTGATATAATACGATTCCATCTTGCAATGAATTTAGCGAAATCTGCATTGCAAGTTGTGTCTTTCCACTTCCCCCAGGTCCAAAAATATCGAGTATCATACCACCCATTATACTACCCCCAAGCAGATCATCAAGCCCTAGAAGACCAGTGGAAATCAATTCTAATCTAGAATTTATCAGAAATTAAAGAGTATAAGTGATGATCGGGAAGGCTTTTATTCCCTATTTCAAGCAGTGGTGACAAGTGATTTGTGATTGTCACAAGCAGCAACTCCAAAAAGACCTTTAACTACACTTCAAAAAGGGATTAACAAAAAAGTTACAGTCCGACTAAAAAGTGAGATAGAATACAAAGGCAAAATGAATAACGTAGATTCGTATATGAATCTCATAATGACAGATGCCGAAGAGATAAGCAACGGAAAAATTATTGCAAATTACGGCAGAGTCATAGTCAGAGGAAACAACGTACTTTTCATAAAATTAGAAAATGAGTTATAGGAAATTCAATTATGGCCTCTTCTAGAAGCTACCTATTTACTTCAGAATCAGTTACAGAGGGTCATCCAGACAAGATTTGTGACCAAATATCTGATGCAGTTTTAGACGAATTTTTAAAACAAGATCCAGATTCAAGAGTAGCAGTAGAGACTTTGACTACTACAGGCGTTGTAGTAGTAGCTGGTGAGGTTACCTCAAAGGCAAGATTTGACATACAGGATATAGTAAGAAAAACCATTAGAGAGATCGGATACGATAATCCACAATATGGCTTTGATGCAGACTCTTGCAGTGTTTTAGTTGCACTTCATGCACAGAGTCCTGACATATCAATGGGAGTTACTGCAAATGAAAATAAAGATCAAGGGGCTGGAGATCAGGGTCTCATGTTTGGATATGCAACAAATGAGACAGAAGATTTGATGCCCATGCCAATTTTACTTGCACATAAATTAACAAAACGTCTTGCCGAGGTAAGAAAGAAAAAAGAACTTCCATGGGTAAGACCAGATGGCAAGTCTCAGGTTACAGTAGAATATGAGAATGGTAAACCAAAACGCATAGACGCAATTGTTATTTCAACACAGCATTCTCCTGATATCACAAATGAACAGATTAGAAAAGAGATAATTGATAAAGTAATCAAACCAGTTTGTGGAAAATTATGGGACGACAAGATAAAGATTCATGTAAATCCAACTGGTAGATTTGTCATAGGAGGTCCTCCAGGAGATGCAGGACTTACAGGCAGGAAAATAATTGTCGATACATATGGCGGTATGGGAAGACATGGGGGCGGTGCTTTTTCTGGAAAAGATCCATCAAAGGTAGATAGATCAGCATGTTACATGTGTAGATACATAGCAAAGAATGTTGTCGCAGCTGGTCTTGCGGATAAGTGCGAAGTACAAGTTGCATATGCAATCGGAGTTGCAGAACCAGTTTCTCTTATGATAAACACGTTTGAAACAAATAAAATTCCTGAAGAGCAGATTGAAAATATAGTAAGAAAACATTTTGACATGAGGCCTTCTGCCATTATTTCCCAGTTAAAATTAAAGAATGCAATATATCGAAAGACTGCGGCTTATGGACATTTTGGAAGAAACGAGCCAGAATTTACTTGGGAAAAGACAGACAAGGCAGAAGTATTAAGAAAGGCTGCTGGACTTTAAGACTTCACTATATTTTGTAAATTTCATTTGTGCAAGACTTGCAAGTTTTTCATGATTTCCAACATAATCACCAATCATTATGCTTAGATCATCAATACCAAATGATCCCTTGTTATGTAAAGCATCATGATAAACAGATTCAAAATCTATTTTTTTTATCTCTATTTTTTTTACACCAATGAATTGTCTGACAAAAGTATTGTAACTTACTGTTTGAGGTCCTGCCAAATCAAGTATTTTATTTGAAAATGAATTTTCCACAATTGATTTGATCATAATCTTTGCTACATCACCAACAAAGATTGGTTGGAAGCGATAATTACCAGAGCCGGAAATTACAACTTTACCTTTTTTTATTTGTCTTTGTAGATTTTTTGAGAGAGGATCATCTTTTCCTATAATATACGATGCTCTAAGAATAGTATAATCAAGTCCAGAGTGGATTATTTCTTGTTCAGCTTTGTATTTTGAAATAAAATAACCAAGAGTAGAGGATTTATCAACTCCAAGACCGCTAATGTAAATTATTTTTTTTATCCTTGCTTTTTTACATAGTTTAATGACATTTTTAGTAAGAGAGACGTTCACCTTTTCATAATCTGAATCTACAGTCTGTCTTCCTTGACCTATAAAATGTAATAATGCACTGGAGCCTTTTATTTTGGATACAAGATTATTTTCAGATAAAGTCTCAGATGATATTACTCTAGCAAAGTTTATTGACTTTTCATTTCCTTTACGCACCAAGCCTATAACATGAAATCCATTTTTTGAAAGAAACTTGCCTACATTCTTTCCCACAAAGCCATTTGCACCAGTAATTACCACTGATCTACTTTGATTCATACAAAACAGGGATATAATGCCGACAAATTAATTTTGGTCTTTGACATATAATATAGCAGTTGAATACAGTAGACTGCTATCAGATCTTAGGCATCCAAGTAGGAGCTTCGCAAAAGGAGATAAAGAATGCATACAGACTACTTTCTTTAAAGTATCATCCAGATAGGAACAAGGACGACAAGGATGCAGAGATATTCAAGAAGATAATTGAAGCTTATCAACAGCTAAGAAATGATGAAAAGAAAAAGGACAGGATTTCAGAAAGTGAGGTAGCTGCAAAATACTCCGATTTTTGGAAAAAGTATGATAAGAACACAAATGAGGAATTTAATTTCGGATCAAACTTTGCTGAATTCAGACACGAGTTTGGAGCAAAAGTTACTCAAGACTATGAACATAACCAAGAAAAGGAATCCTCCCCAATGAGTACTCACATAATACTTTATGGAGGATTAGGAGCAATTGCTCTGTGGATAATTCTATCAAGTATATTGAAATAATCTGATAAGGGATTAATACATAAGAAAATAAGTCATCTTCATGGGAGAAGAAGAGAAACATAAAGGGAAGATGAGGACAGGTTTTACCACAGGGACCTCAGCAACAGCTGGTGCAAAAGCTGCTATACTTGCAATCATAGATCAAAAAAAGATAGATTTTGTTGATGTTACCTTACCCAAAAAATCTCAGATTAGAATAAAAATTGAAAATTGCAAATTTAGTAAAAACAGTTCTACATGCATAGTGATAAAAGATGGGGGAGACGATCCCGATGTCACTCATGGAGCTGAAATAATAACAGAGATCTCACTTACTGAAAAACCTGGAGAGATAGAAATTGATGGCGGAGAAGGGGTTGGCAGAGTTACCAAACCCGGATTAGGGTTAGAGATAGGCACTGCTGCCATAAATCCAACCCCAAAAAAAATGATTAAAGAAAACATTTTGGAAGTAGCAAAAGACCTTCTTGTAAAAAATGGAATCAGAGTATTGATATCAGTACCAAAGGGAAGAGAGCTTGCACTCATGACAGATAATCCAAGACTTGGGATTATTGGAGGCATTTCAATTCTTGGAACAAGTGGCATAGTTGTTCCATATTCTACAGCTTCATTTGCTGCAGCAATTAGACAAAGTATAGAAGTTACTAGAGCAATGGGAGATGACATTGTTGTTTTAACAACGGGTGGAAGAAGTGAAGATTTTGCAAGAAAGATAATTAATTTGCCAGATCATTGTTTTGTACAAATGGGAGACTTTTCAGGATATACCGTACAGGTTTGTGCAAAGAAAGACATCAAGAAAGCACATGTTGCAGGATTTATTGGAAAGCTAGCAAAAATGGCAATGGGGGTAAAACAGACTCATGTAAAGGGCTCCAAGGTTGACATGGAATTTCTTGCAGATTTGGCCAAGAAATGCAAGGTACCACAAGAGGTAGTAGATAATATCAAAAAGGCAAACACTGCAAGACATGTATTTGACATTATAAATGAAAAAAACATTTCTGGTTATTTCGACATTGTTTGCTCAGAGGCTCACAAACAACTAGGAAAATATTCTGATAACAAGTTTGAGATCGAGGTTATAATGTTTGATTTTGACGGTAAGGTAATCGGGGTTTTCCCAAAGAGTAACAAATATCTTAAGACCTAGAAAAATTACCTTGTGGAAAACGTAGCAATAATTGCTATAACAAAGAATGGTATTGCTACAGCACATTTGCTCAAACAACATTTTCCAACATGGAAGATATTTTCTCCCTCAAAGCTTCGCCAAGATGGAAGAGACATAGAGTGGTTTGATGAATCAACCACCCTAAAGGTAAAAGAGTTATTCCAAAATAATGAAGCTCTAGTATGCATTTTTTCCCTTGGTGCAGTGATAAGATTGATTGCACCACACATGAGAGATAAAAAGACAGATCCTGCAGTAGTGGTAATAGATGACACTGCAAAATTTGTCATAAGTACACTCTCAGGCCATCTGGGAGGTGCAAACGAGCTTGCCGAAAAAATAGCTTTGGCGCTTGGTGCCATTCCAGTTATTACTACTGCTGCAGACGTAAACAAGACAATTGCAGTAGACCTGCTTGGAAGGGAATTTGGTTGGAGTACTGATGAAACTTCTAGTGTAACAAAGGTTAGCGCATTTATGGTAAATGAAGAAAAAATTGGCGTCTTCCAAGATGCAGGAGAAAAAGATTGGTGGTTACCAAAAAAAGAGCTTCCAAAAAATGTCCACATTTACAAATCATTTGATGAGATGATAGCATCTGACTGTAAGGGATTTCTTATAATTTCTGATAAAATAATAGAAAACAAGGAAATCCAAGATCGTGTTGTCATTTACAGACCAAAGACCCTAGTTGTTGGAGTAGGCCTACACTGGGATACCACAAAAGATACCATTAGAGAAGGAATGAATTTTTGCCTGTCTAAATTCAAGATTAGTCCAAAATCAGTTGCAAAATTTGCATCAATTAAAAAAGAAGATGATGTAAAGGGATTACAGGAATTATCAAGTGAGATGAATGTGCCATTAGAATATTTTGACAAGACAGATCTTTCTGCCATAAGCATACCCAATCCTTCAGATGTTGTACAGACGTTTGAGGGTACACCAAGTGTATCAGAAGCTGCCGCAATCAAGGCCTCTGGAGGAGAGTTGATTGTACAGAAACATAAATTTCCTCCAAACCTTACAATTGCAATAGCACGGAGATCAAATTGAAGCGTGGCCTTTTGTTAATAGATAGAGGAAGTAAGGAAAGAGAAGCTGGTGAGGAGCTTGAAACTATTTGCAAGGAAGTAAAGAAGAAGGGTGATTATGATTTTGCAGAGTATTGTTTTCTAGAAGTAACACCGCCATACATCGAAGACGGAATTAAAAAGTGCCTAAAAAGTGACATAGATTCTCTTACCATAGTGCCATACTTTTTGTATCCAGGAAAAAAAGTTAAGGCAGCTGTTACAGAAGTCATGAAATACCAGACAACAACAAATGTCAAGTTTCTTGTCACAAAACCCATGTCTATGCACATGACTCTTGTGAGACTAGTTGAAAACAGGATCAAGTCAGCACTTGATAAAGGTGGAGTTTTACTAGCAAATGACAAGATAGATGTCTTGGTAATCGGACATGGGAGTAAAGATCTTAATGCAAAAATGTCAATAAAATATGTGGTAGATGAACTTGGTCATTTGTATAGAAATGTAGATTACTGTTTCCTTGAGATCGAAGAGCCAAACATAGAACAAGGAATAGAAATCTGCAAGAAAAGAGATCCAGAGGTTCTTGTAGTTGTTTTTTACTTTTTACATGAGGGAGCACATGTAAAAACAGATATCAATGCTGATCTTAGGCCAGCATTGGAAAAATACAAGTTAAAAAAAGTTTTGATCACACAACACATAGGAACTGATCAGAAGATGGTAGACCTGATCATTGAGAGAGCTCAAGAGGTAGAGACATGATTACTCAAAAGGGTCAGTCAATAGAAGACAAGAGTATGGAAATAATAGATAGCGAGATAGGCTCTCATCCTTACTCACCTGATGAGTGGACAATAGTAAAAAGAATAATTCACTCTACTGCAGATTTTGATTTTGCAAGACAGAACAAGGTGGTGTTTCACAAGGATGCAATACAGAGCGCCATAGATGCATTACAAAAAGGATGTAATATCATAGTTGATGTCAATGGCGTAATAGGCGGTTTTAACAAGGACAATATGAAAAAATTTGGAAATCAAGTGATATGTAGTATATCAGATCCTCAGGTAGTAGAGGAAGCAAAAAAACTCAACAAGACACGTGCCCAGACTTCAATGAGATTAGCAGTAAAGCAGATGGACCATGGAATAGTAGTCATAGGAAATGCGCCTACTGCACTCATCGAGGTAATACAGATGATAAAAGAGGGCATAACGTCTCCTGCACTTGTCATTGGAATTCCCGTAGGATTTGTTTGTGCGGTAGAGTCAAAGGACGAGCTTCGCACCACAGATGTGCCATATATCACAAACATTGGTAGAAAGGGAGGCAGTCCATGTGCTTCTGCAATTGTCAATGCACTTTACAAAATTCTTGCAGCAAGATCAAAACCTTAGATTACTTTCTTGAATAAGATATGCATGATTTTATAAAGTTGGCAGCAATTGAAGAGTCTATCAAAGTGTACATGCATGTATGATGCAAGTGTATTGTATATAGTCAGGCCATCTTTTTTATCTTTAATGCCAATACCAATGGATAAGTCATATGCAAATTTTGAATCTTTTGGCAACAAATCCAGTTCAGAATAATGAAATTCATGACCTTTGATAGTTTTTGATTGTAAGGAAAACGGGAAATTTGATCCTAACTTGGCACTGGTATAATTTAGTTTTAGTTTCTTTTCCATCACAGTGACAGCATCAAAAAGCCCGACCATTTTGAATTTTCCAGACTTGTAACTTATGGATTTGGTCAGATACATAAGCCCCCCACACTCTGCATAAATCGGCAAGCCATCTTGGGCATATTTTTTTACCAGCTTCTTCATGATATCGTTTCTTTGGAGTAGGTCTCCTTTGACTTCTGGAAATCCACCCCCAATGTAGATTCCATCACATGGCGGTATTTTTTTGTCTGAAACTGGACTAAAGAATATAATTTCTGCACCAAGCCTCCTTAGTGAGTCTAGATTATCCTGATAATAGAAATTAAAGGACTCATCCATAGCGACGGCTATCCTGGTTTGTATTTTTCTATCTTTTGCATAAGGAACTTTAGTCAGATCAGGTCCATTTTTGGCAAGTTTGATTATTTTTTCAATTTCAATAAAACCTGAAAGTGATTTTGCAATGGACTTGATTTTTCTATCAAGATATTGCTTTTCTCTTATAGGTATAAGACCAAGATGCCTTGATTCAAGTTTGATGTCATTGATTCTTGGAATGACTCCAAGTATTGGAAGCCCTACTTTTTTTAATGCATCCCTGCACAGAGTTTCATGTTTTTTGCTCCCAATTTTATTTAATATGACACCGCAAATTCTAGAGTTTTTCTCAAAATTTTCAAATCCAAGTGCAGTTGCAGCAATAGAGCGAGCAGCTTTACTTGCATCCAAGACAAGTATAACATTAGATTTTGTTATATTTGCAACATCATATGTGCTTGCAAAGCTTGATTTTCCATCAAATCCATCATAGTATCCCATTACGCCTTCAATTATAGAAATGTCTTGATGTGAATTTTTGATAAAATTCTTTAAAACTCTGTTTTTTCCCATCATCCAGACATCAAGATTATGTGCAACTTTACCTGAGACAGAGTGAGATAGCTTGGATCTATAAAATCTGGTCCCACCTTAAACGGCTGAACTGAATATCCCTTTTTCTGCAGTCCATATATAATTGCGGTTGTTATAGATGTCTTACCTACTCCACTTGTAACACCTGCAAGAACAATTCTTGGAATCTTCATGCCTCTTCGTCTTTGCCAGTATTTTTTATAATTTGAAAAAGTTGCTGGAGTACAAGTTTTGGATGATGTGCTGCAAGTTTTAACATACTGACCATACCAAAATCTGCCTTGATGAAATCAAGAAATTCTTCAGCAGAGAGTTCACCTATTATTTCAATTTCCTTGTCCCATTCTTGATCACTTAGATTCAGCCACCTATACTGTACCTTGACTGCAGCTGCTATCTTTGATCCTATTGCTTTTTTCATGGTTTGCTCATAGGATTTCAGAGATTCCTTTGATATATCACCTTGAAGTACAGACTCTCCACCAATTCTGCCTGCTGCTCTGCCAAATTCAATTGCATATCTTATCCCCTCAAGGACCAATGGGTTTGCCTGTCCCGCAGAGTCGCCCACCATTATGAGATTGTCAGCTATGGTTGACTGTCTTAGTCCTTCGTTTGGAATCAGACCATAATGAAACTCGACTGGAACAATCCTTCCAAGATCATTTAGTGGTTTTGGTCTTTTTTCCAACAGTTCAATCAAGAGTTTGCTTGCATCTGCTTGAGAATTAGGTTTTCCCACTCCCACTCCTATACGGACCTTATTTTTCCCCAAAGGAAAAATCCATGCATAGCCTGCGGGAGAATATTGTGAGCCCACCATGAGATACCACGTATCAGAGTCAATTTTATCCACATATGCTTCATACTCTGCACCTGCCCCAAATCTTTTCCACGGCATAACAATGCCAAGAGATCTTCCAACAACAGAGTAAAAACCACTTGCGTCTATGACAAGTTTTGAATTAAAAACTAGTTCTTCTTTAAGCGAGGTTGCCTTTACTCCACTTAATTTTCCCTTGTCATTTTTTATCGCATCAGTCACACTAGTTCTTAAAAAAATGTCTGCCCCTGCACTTGCAGCCTGATATGCTAGAAATTGGTATGTCTTTCTTACATCTAAAACTGCAGCTTGTGCCGTATCACTTTTTTTTATCACATAATTATTTGGAGAGTAAAATGCATAGTTGCTTATTTCATTATAATACTCGGATGGTATTCCAAATGATTTTGCTTCCTTTATCCATGTTACACCGCTTGTCCTAACATTTTGTCCTATTGCCTCATCTCGTTCAAGAACTGTAACACTGAGACCTTTTTTTGCAGCTCCCCATGCTGCTGACAAGCCTGCTGGTCCTCCTCCCACAACGACTACATCATAATCATAACTTTTAGTCATTAGTATTACTCAAATTTTCCTTGTTCAATATTATAAGTCTGTGGTTTTGTCAAGACAAGTCTATTTTCCAACCCAATCTTTTTACCTAACACACAAAAAATATTCTCAATGACAAAGGGATTAGTCATAGTTTACACTGGAAAGGGAAAGGGAAAAACAACAGCAGCTCTTGGAATAGCTCTTCGTGCAGTTGGCTATGATCATAAAGTTTGCATGATACAGTTCATCAAGGGTTCATGGCACTATGGCGAGATGACATCATCAAAGAGGCTAGAGCCCGAGTTTGAACTCACTGCAATTGGCAAGGGCTTTGTTGGAATAATAGACGACAATAGTCCTATTGAGGATCATAAAAAGGTGGCAGAGGAGGCACTCAGAATTGCACAGGAAAAAATTAATTCAAAAATCTACAACATTGTAATACTAGATGAGATAAATTATGCCATAAATCTTGGCCTGATAAATCTAAAAGATGTTTTGGAAATTATTTCAAACAAACCTAATGATGTCAGCTTGGTTCTTACTGGAAATTATGCCAAAGATGAAGTAATAGAGAAAGCGGATCTAGTTACTGAAATGAGAGAGATTAAACACCCATTCAAATCTGGAATAAAAGCAAAAAAAGGAATCGACTTTTAATCAGCAACATTAAATTATGTATAATAAAGGCTGAAGACTATGACAACAACTATCCAGAATTTTCCGGAAGTGGGAGAGATTGTAGTTTCTACTGTAACACGAATAGTGGATCAGGGAGCTTATGTTGCACTTGATGAATATAATAATGTCCAAGGATTCTTACATGTCTCAGAAATTGCTACCGGATGGATAAGAAATGTAGCAAAATTTCTCAAAGTAGGAGAGAAAAAAGTTTTACTGGTAAAACGAGTAGATCCTCGAAGATCTGAAATAGACCTGTCATTAAAACAAGTATCATCTGATCAAAAAAAGAAGAGCTTTTGGAGATAAAACGCGGTGAAAAAGAAGAGGCTTTAATTGAAAATCTAAAATCTCGCATAAGCTTGTCCGAGTCTGAGATGGGAAAATTAGAAAATGTTCTAGTAGAAAAATTTGGCTCAGTTTATGATGCATTTTCTGAAGTTTCAGCCAAAGGTATATCGGTTTTAGATAACCTCAACATTTCTCCAAAGGCATTAACTATCATTGCAGAATTGGGTTCAAAAATTCAGGTTCCGCATGTTGAGATACGCGGAATTTTTGAGCTAACCTGTAACAAGTCAAATGGCATTGAAATAATCAAGCATGCATTAATTGATTCCACAGCTGAACAAGAAGGAGATCTCTATTACATACATTGGTGCTCCCAAATATCGCATTACTCTTACTGCTCCAAACTTTAAGGAGGCTGAAAAGGAACTTAAACCAATTATTTCTTCAGTACAAGATGCCATAGAGAAGAAGGGAGGCACCTTCAAGTTCACAAGAGAAGAATCAAAGAAGACAAGAGAAGGTTAGCAATGCACTTTCAGATGAGAAAATGTACAGATTGTAAAAGATACACCCTAAAAGATGAGTGCCCCAAGTGTGGACACCAGACTGTTACTGTACATCCAGGAAAATATTCTCCAGATGACAAGTATGCAAGATATCGTATTTCAGACAGATACAAGCAGTAATTAGTTTTATTTTGTCGTACTGTTTGATGATTCTATACTAATTTTGGATACACGTGCAGCATCACCATCCACTGGCTGGTTAGTAGTAGGATCTGTCTGTAGCGATGCTATCTTGTCAACAACATCTTGACCAGATACGACCTGACCAAATAAAGTATACTGGTTGTTCAACCAAGGCGCATCTCCAACTGTGATAAAGAATTGAGAGCTTCCACTGTTAACATCAGAGGCTGCGTGCCATGCCTACCATGTATTTTGTGAAATTCATATTAGAACTAAATTCTGGTGGAATTGTATGTCCTGAATCTCCAAGGCCCCAAGTACTTCTATCACCTTTTATTGTATTTGGATCACCGCCCTGAATCATAAAGCCTGAAATTATTCTATGGAATACAGTTCCGTCATAGAAACCAGAATTAGCAAGATTGACAAAATTTGTTGTTGTCTGTGGTGCTACATTATCAAATAATTTGAATTTTATCTCTCCAAACTTTGTATCAATAACTGCAATGTTTCCACCACTGCTTGTAGTGGTTGTAGGTTTTATTGCAGTTGTGCTTGAGATATTTCCTTGTGAATTACCACTAGATAATGTAGCTGTAGAAGATTGATAGTCTGGATTTACTTGATAAATCAATACACCTGAAAAGACTCCCGAGTCTGTTCTATTGAGACTTGCAGACGAATATACTAGACGTAGTGGCCCATTTCCGTTTGATGGATATTTGATGGTTTTTGAGTAAATTGCTGTATAACCTGTAGTGTAGGTTGGTGATTCATTGTGAGTGTTTGGATCATAGTATGTTAGAGGAGTGAATGGAAACATCTTCCCAAGCAAAGTATTTTGCCAGAAATTATCAGTCGGTGTAAAGGAATCATCTTGTAGGAATTTAGATGAATCAAGACCTCCTATTTTCATGAACCATTGTTTCTTGCTTTCATCTCCTCCGCCTCCAAGTACGTAAAGATCCTGTACCGTTTGAAACAAACTTTTGGCCTACAACATAAACTAGAACATAGTTTGCCCCCATATTCCTTAATGTTTTCCATGCTTCATCAGGGGAATTAAGAAGCATTCTTGCAATATTTGCTATTGTATTTGTATCAACTGTGGCATTATCGACAAATGTCTTTCTTTCTCCTAGAGTTTGTATCCAATATCCATAATCCCACCAAGAAGCAATCACGGAATCTTTTGGAGTGTTAGTTTTCATCCAGTTCAGAGCATCTGGCCAGTCACTAGTTGAGATGGCAAAGTTTGAACCTCCGTTAAGAATTGTAGGCGGGGATTTTGTTATTGATATCCAGTTTGCATTTACGGGATATAATGTTGGAACCAGTAATAATGCTACTATTACTGCTACGAATGCTATCTTTGAAATTCTTCCAAGTAAGTCACTAGTTGTTTTTGTTTGAGTCGTTTCCTTTCTTGTTTTAGTTGTTCCTTTCTTTGAGGATTCAATGATTTTCACCGGCTTGTTTTCTCGTTTCAGAATATCAGCCGTGAGTGCAGTTAGACCTATAGATGAAAGTATAATGACAGAAGTTGCTGTAAGTAATTCCAATCTAGAGAAAGTAGAACCAGCATATGCCCCAACTATACCTATAATCAAAGCAAATACAATCATTTCATTTCTAAGAGATAATCCGGATGTTTTTGTATCATCGTTCTTTTTCCTAAACATAAGCCATATTCCAAGAGCTGCAAATAACATAAGCACTGAGAAATAGTGAAAGTTCTGAGCAAGTGTAGGAGTAGCATGTTCTGCAACTGAATCGACTAGAGGATCCTCCGAAGTTAGGAAGGGATCTAATGCATTAAGATAACGGAAGCTTGCAGCGTGAAAAGCTCCTCCTACAAGCAAGATCGCACTCCCAGCTATTATTAGAATAGCAAGAGCAAGTAAACTATTACGTATACGGTGTTGTTCTTTGCTATATTTTTGAATGAAAATTATTATGACTAGTAGTATGGTTGGACCTATCATTGCAAGTCCTCTTATTCCAAACACAAAAGTTGGACCGGGTCTTAGAAAGAGTCCTCCAGTACTAACATAGTCACGGCTACAAATAACGGAACTGTCCAAAGTAAGAAATTATGATCTTTTCGTAGGAAAGGCAAAGCAACAAAGAACAGTCCTAAAGGAAGTAGGAAGAATTCAATTCCACCCCAAGATGCGAAACCTATAGCTGAGAAAGAATCCACCACCTACCATCTTGGCTATAGCAATTTTTTTATTTTCTGATTTGAGTCCACTTAGAAATAGATAGACTCCCAATAATCCATAAAACAAACCAAGAGGTTCAGATTTGAACCAGCCAATTGTTCCTCTGACTATAATAGCAGGTGATAATGCAAAGAAAAGAGAAGCAAAAAGTCCTGCGCTAGTACCTCCCAAAACACGTACCAGCGCAAATATGATTATCACAGTCATGGAACCAAAAACTACTGGAAAAATTATTGTAAAATCATAGAGACTTGTTCCACCACCAAATATCTTGTATAGAACTGCATCTGTTACATGTAGTGGCACTTGAGCATTAGTAAAAACATCTCTGCCGTTAGGATACCAACTCATATCATCGTGCCAATGAACATATGCATTTAGTCCATGATCTAATAGATACTGCGTCGCCCTATAATTAAAAAATGGATCAAACTCATTTAATTGAAAACCATAATCAAGAGCTTGAGATCTAACCATTACAGAAATGGAAAATGAAATTATAAGAACTCCAATTACAAGTAGATGTCTCAAATGAAAGTCAAATTTTCCTACGGTAAACAATTTTGAATCTTGTATCAAGATAGTTTTTGATGGAATTTACTCTGTTTATTACTCTTTTGTAAGAATCTGAACCTTGCATGATTTTATCAATTGTTTGAAATCCTGAGCATCTTTTTCATTACCAACAATTGTTCCAAAATGCATTGGAATTACGATCTTTGGTTTTATTCTTTCTATGGCTTTAGCTGCTTCATTTGCAGTCATAACATATGTTCCACTTACGGGTACCAGTGCTATATCTGGCTTTATATCAGACATCTCTGGAATCAAGTCGGTATCTCCTGTATGGTATATTGTGGTACCATTTAGATCTATTAGAAAACCGATTTTATCATCTTCTTTAGGATGGAATGGTTTTTTGGTTTCTGGATTTATTTTATCTACATTATATGCTCTTGTTGCTTTAATTTTAATTCCTCTTACAACCTTTTCTTCACCTGGAGAGATGCCTATCTTTTCTTTAAAGGTAAATCCTTTTAGCATGTAAATGCATTCGTTTGCAGCAACAATGCTTGTATTCTCTGTTGAGATACTTTTTAGATCATCCAAACTTAGGTGATCAAAATGATTATGTGAAATTAAAATTAAGTCTGCTTTTTCTTGTTTTGTTATCTTGTACGGATCAGTTATAATTTTAATATTACCAACTATGCTAAAAGAATCATGACCAAGCCATTTTATTTTGATTCCTTTATACTCAAACATACTTAGATTTTTGGTCTACCAAAATTAAAGTTTACTTGGTTCAAGAACGATTTTATCACTTGAAATAGAAAGAACAGAACCTCCATTTTTCTTGATTCTCATTTTAAGTTCAGTATCAAGTGTAGCAACTATTCCTCCATGTTCTTTCACAAAAGAAACCAAGGCATCATCAACAGATTTCCCCGAGATACTGATCTTTTTTAATTCTCTTACAATTTTCAGAGCACTTTCAGCAGAACTTTTTTTTTATCATCCATAGTTATTCTTTTCAATTCTTTTACTACCATATCTGGTACAACATACTCTATTGATCCAATCTCTGTTTCTATACTAGAGATGTTTTTTATTCTTCTAGAAGCAAGAACCATTAGAAAACTAGAATCACAGATAATTTCAACCACTTGCTACACCAGCACCAATTAATCTCCATCTTTCAGCAATTCTTCTACTGATTGCTACCTTACTATTGTCAAAAATACATACAGGTCTTTTGAATTGTAATTCCACTGTCTTGCCTCTCACACTAGTAACTTTTGATAAGAGAGGAGCAGTTCCTAAACTTAGTCTCAAAGATTCGCCTGTAGTTATTGGAGAAACTTTGATCTCTTCACCCGAACCTACTGCAGTATCAAATAGACTTACTTCAATTTTTGTACTGTAAGAATTTTCTGGCAGAGTACCCGGTTTACCAATTACAGAACCTATTAGTGAATCACTTCTAGTCATTGCTGGATCAAGCTTGGTTGCAATTGCAATCAAGCCTCCAGATTTTACTTCTTTTACTATTCCTGCACCAGTTCCTAAAGATGCAATCTCGGTAAAAATGGGTTCATACTTTCCTGTTTTCTCATTAGCCAGACCAGGTTTTATCTCAATTTCATCTCCTACTTGGAATATTCCTTGAACAATACTTCCTCCAATAACACCACCTTTGATATCTTTAATCTTAGTTCCAGGTTTGTTTACATCAAATGATCGTAGTACATGCATTACAGTATTTTTTTTATCATCTCTCTCAGGAGTAGGTATCGAAGTTTCAATTGCGCCTATCAGTGCATCAATGTTTAATTTTGATTGGGCCGAAATTGGAATGATTGGCGCTTTTGCTGCATTTGTTCCTTTGACAAATTTTACAATATCTGCATAATTTTCTATGGCCTGTTCATATGATATCAAATCAACTTTATTTTGAACTATAACTACTTGTTTTATTCCAAGTGTTTGCAAAGCAAGTAAATGTTCCTTAGTCTGCGGTTGGGGAACTTTTTCATTGGCTGCTACTAGAAGCATTGCACCGTCTATTAGAGCAGAACCTGATAACATATTTGCCATCAAACTTTCATGACCTGGACTATCTACAAAACTAACGACACGTGATAACTCGCTTTCTTTTCCACAATTATTACACTTGGGTGTTACAGAATAACATAATGGAACTTCACATTTTTTACATTTGTAAAATGCTGCATCGGCATAACCAACTCTAATTGTAATTCCTCGTTTTAATTCCTCACTATGTGCACTAGTCCAGACGCCAGTTAAAGTCTTGGATGAGAGTTGTCTTGCCGTGATCAACATGACCTGCAGTTCCAATGTTCACACATGGCTGATAACCATATTTTTTAATATACCAATCAGGAAGTGTTTCTTTCCAGTGCATGTACAAACTAGTAAAAGCAGATATGTTAACCTATGCCTTAGTTTTCTCTGCAGATTCTTTTTCTTGTCCTTCAGCTGAGTTTTTCTTCTACCTTAAGTTCTCCGTCAAAAAAGCAGTTTAATTGATAGACTTCTTCTGTTACAGTATTTCCTCTAACAAGCTTGCGGACTCTTTGTCCCTTTTCAGCATCTCTTAATCCTACACCCCTTGATAACAAAATGTATTTTCTAGCACCACCATGAATATCTTCTCGGAGTGGAACTCCCGACTTGTCGCTACCTCCAGTAATTTTTAATTTGCCAGACTCTCCTACTAAAGCAGCATCTAACTCACTACCTACTTGTAGACCCAAAAATGGTCCAGCATCCTTCTCCTTTACCTCTTTAGTAATAGATTTTCCTTTTTTGTCAGATATATTCAGTTTGAATGTAGCCAAGTAGTAAAAAAAATCTTTAAACTATTAATTAATCTTTGTACCTAAATCTTTTAAAAATACAAAAACTTTTGCTAGATTATTGAATGAGTCAATCAAGTGTCCTCGCTGTGACAAGATAATGGTTTCAATGCACGCCTGTCATATGATATGTACAAACTGCGGAGCACACCTAGACTGTTCAGACAAGGGCTCGTTTTGGTGATTAAAGACCAGGTCTGTCAAATTGAAAGTTTTCTGACATTTCGCCAACTTTTTGTTTCATCAAATTAAGATAATCATCATATTTTGCCTCAAACCCACAATGAGGACATTTTACGTTTGTTATATCATCATCAAGTATTGCAACCTTGTCACATTCTGGACATTTTGCATCCATGATTTAATTTTCCAACTAAACTATATAATGTTAGATACCAGATCTCGATTCAGCGGAGTTAGTCCAGCCTGGTAGGACGTCAGCTTCCCAGACTGAAGGTCGCGGGTTCAATTCCCGCACTCCGCACCTTGATTTTAGTTATTATTTCTGAATAATTTTTTTTATTTCTTCAAATTCATTGTCATCAAGTGTAGGCCGTTTTACAAACATACTATGAATTGGTCCTGCCCCATCAGAAGAGTTTCTGGGAACAACATGGACATGAACATGCGGTATCTCCTGACCACTTTCCTTTCCGTTATGAATTGCAATTAATGATGATAAAGAAATTGATTCAAGTTTTCCAGATATTATCTTGACTGTTTCAAAAAGATCTTTACTATCAGATTCGCTCATGTCTTGTACCTTACCGTAATGATTTTTTGGGATCACAAGTGTATGACCTCGAGCAAGTGGAAAGGCATCTAAAAAGGCAAGTGAGTTAGGAGTTTCGTATAATTTTTTTGCAGAAATATCTCCACTCACTATTTTACAGAATATACAATCCATAGATCTTTTCTTCAAGAGAGCGTTAAATCTTTTACCTTAGATCACATTTGTGATATAGCTTGCTCAATGCTAATTTTGTCTTGTGCTTCTGGCATTTGTTTTATATACATTTTAAAATCTTCTTTGGCACTAGCTGATTTTTTCTGTTCAAATCTTGCCAACCCACGGTTCTTATAAATTGGTGCAAATCTGGACGAGTCAACCTCAATTGCCATGGTATAATATTTCTCGGCATTTTCAAAGTCTTTGGCTTTCAAGTAATAATTTCCTAATCCTCGATAAGCCAGATAATACTTTGAATTTAGTTCTATAGTTTTTTTATAGTAATCCAAAGCTTCACTAGAATTTTGTTCATTTAGAATTCCTGCCAAGAGACATATAGCAGTTGAATTTGATTTGTTTAACTCAAGAGCCTTTTTTAGTAAAGTTATGGCTTCGGCAATTTTACCTTGAAGTCTTAACTTTTCTCCATCAAAACATAATCTATTAGATCTAGTTTTTTTTTCATCAAATGTATTTACATCAGATAAAATATCCTGAGGAACTAGTAAGAGCATCAAACGATCATCTTCTTGCCATTGTTCATCAAATCTTTTCTCAGGAATTGCCCCAATTTTTTCAGGTTCTGGTATATAATGAAAAATGGTCTTTTCTGTATCATCATATCCAACAACAAGTGATGCGTGTTGTACTACATCTTTTATTCCTGGAAGTATCACAATTGGTGGAACTCCAATATCGATCATTTTTTTTAATTCTTTAAGACTAGCGTTTGAAATAACAGTTGAAAGGCCGTGTCGTTCTGCAAGCTCAACTCCTTCTATGAGAATACTTCCCTTCATACGAGGATATTTTTTTGCAATTTCTGTAGCCTCTTTTAGTGGCAAGTCTATTCCCCAGTATTTTGATATTGCACTAACAACTAGTGGCAGACAGATATTTTCTTCCTGTACTAGTGGTATCTCAAGTGTGTGAGTCGAGTCCATCAATCAATCAACCAATTATACGATATTAATACTATTTAATGAAACTAAATTTTTCCAATAGAGATTTTCCATCACTACTCATTTCAGGATGAAATTGCGTTCCAAAAATATTTTTGTTATCATACTGGAATATCTCAAATTTACAATCATCAGATGTAACTATTTGTGTAAAAGAAGAATCAAGTTTTGATACCATGTATGAATGGCTTTCAAATCCTTTTATTTTACCACTACAAAGTGGGTTATTTTTTGTAATATCAATTTCATACAATCCATGACGTGATGATGTCATTTTTTTTATTGTACCTCCCAGAGTGAGTGCAAGAATTTCTGCCCCATAACATATACCTAGCAAGGGTTTGTCTTCCTGTACTGAGTATTTTACTAATTTTGAATTTACAATATTCATTTCCGGGTTATTCTTTCGTCTTCCTGATAATATAATAGATGAATAACTATCAAGATTAATCGATGATATACTAGAGAATGTATGAGATTCAAAATCAAAGTTTAGGTCTTGGATACATTTCAAGAGTGATGGTGTGTAGACAGAACCATTGTCTACAACTAGCAGCAATCTATCTTACACCTATAGTTATGTAATGCAGTTCTGGTACGTTATCTTCTACTGCTACAGCACCTAACTTTACTGTGCCATTATCTTGCCAGAACAATATTCTGTCTCCCGCTGGATGAACAAAGTTTTTCACAAATGCAGCGATAAGACCTTTTGTATTATCTAGATCTGATTGTTGTGTAAACGATACTTTACCCTCCTCAAAAGTAAGTGGAAATTGAACAGTCTGGGGAGTTAGAACACTAATCTTTAGTTCCTCAAGTATTGATTTTATTGTAGATACTCTAGTAGATTCGTCAAGCTGTAATGCAACAGTAACATTAGATGGTTCAATACCTGCAGCCTTGGCCAAGTAAGCAGTAAATGCTTGCTGAGGCGTACTTCCTAAACCAACATAATATTCACCATCAAATGCAGCACCCACTGCTGCAATTGTTCCCAGTTGTGTTACCACACCACCAGAACCTGCTGTATAAACAGGAATAAAGTAAACATCTTGATCTCCTATTCTGTAGAGAATATTATCACCTACTCTAGGAGTTCGAAGTAAGGTTTGCAATTGTGCAAAGTCTGAATCTCTTGATAATGCTTCACGAACTGCAGAGGGTCCCAAGAGTTTTGTCTTTGAATCAAGTGGAACTTGATAGAACTGCATTTTACCAAGATTTGGAATGTCATTTTGTACAATCATGTACCCTGCCAAGTTTCTTCCCTGAGAACCTTGTAACTCAAGAGAGAGTAGGCCAACATATGTGGGTTTATCAAATCCTGGTGGTTTTTCTTCCACATAATAAGTTCCAAGCCCATCAGGTACTTCATAGAAATCTTTTGCCTGTATAAATGTAGAAGTATCTGTTACATGGTAAACGTTGAACATGTCAACTTTCCAGTTGAAGAGTGCTTCTGGATACCTGAGTTGTTTAGAAAGCCATTGAGGCATTTCGATGAATTGATCTCCATATTGATTTGCAAACATATTTGTAAAAAAGTCATCACCAGTTTTTATTAGACTTATTTTACCATTATAAACATCAACCAATGCATATCCTACCAATCTCAAATAGGGATTACTGACTGACCATGGAACGTTTTTAGTATCAAAACCTACAATCAATGGTACAAGCCAGTATGTGTTTTGTCCATCACTAACTGGAAGGATATCCAATTGTTTTCCAAATAGATCATACTGGAAATATGGGTATAACAGTTGCATCCTGTCATGCACATCTCTATATCTGATAATGTGTATCGGCTCTGTAGGATATGATAAGAAGAAGTTTGGCTCAAATATTTGACTCATTGGAGGTTTAACAGTTATTCCTCCAGTTCCATGATATGATGCATTATTTAATTCAGCAGATGTTGTTCTATCTTGTGGATAGGCAGCCCAAGTTTCTGAGAACAGTCCACCTTCTCCATAGTACATCATTCTCTGCTTGAAGAAGTTATTACTATCAATAATTGTTCCATTATTGGCATCAAGTGTAAGAAAACCACTGTCAACGTGTGTATATACAAGATGTTCGTTGTACCATACATTTTCCTGAGTAACTGAGGATGGTAGTATGGGCTTCATTGATGCTGTCCAATATAATGTATCGTTGAATCTTAGAATATCATTATTTTCAAAATCAACATATGGTATAAGACCAATCTCAGGTTTTAGTTTTGCAAATGCTGCATCCCAGTCCCAGACTCTAATTTTATCTAAAAGGTTACTATTCTGTGAGACGTAACTAGGAATATCATTTGCTGAGACAGAGCTGAACTTTGTTACTTGCGGTATTACAGTTATCTGATCTAATTGTCCCAAGTAACGATTTACACCAATTTGCTCTGCTTTGTAAGGTCCAAGATATTCTATTTTTCTTGCATCGGCAATACTATTGTTAACCATCATTATAGAACCTGCAACTAGAGCAATTATTACTAGAGCCAATACACGAATGTAGATATCTCGTTTTGAAGGAAGTATGATTACTCTAGATTTGAATTTGTCAACAAAGTAAAATCCAATTAGAGTAAACCCTGCTACCAGTGTCCCTCCAATTGCATATTTTGTGTTGTAATCTATTTGGTCTGTAAAGAACATGTTAATTCCAACCCATATTACTCCAATTCCAATTATTGCTTCAATTGTGGCAATATAGTCTAGAAATTTTGGTTTGCTTTTTGCTGCATCTTGGACATATTTGGTTACCAATCCCACAATATTGTGCAATCCAACATAGAGAACAAGTCTAAGACCGATTACAGCAAGAATTGGAGGAACAAGAACTGTTAGTGCAGGAATCATTGGTACAACATGTGTCAGTGCATATGATGGGTCAGTAGGAGGTGTAACAAATGGAAGTGAGAATATATTCAAAACACTTTTGATACCTAGATCATGGTGTCCATCCATCAAATATGCCAGAGTAAATCCGAACATGAGATTTGTAAAGAAAGCACCAAAAAGTACAACCTTTGTAATCTGCCAAACTATAAAGTTTGGAACACTAAGTTTGTATTCCTTAAAGTTAGGAATATTTTCTGTTACAGAGTAGTTACCCCCTCGCTTAAAAAATGTCAGGGCAAGATTGAGACCATACCATGAAATCGACGATCGGTTTTTGATGTTTACACGTATAAGTGCAATAGAAGCCAATACAACTGCGGAAAGTAATGAGAAATAGAGTGGTTTTGTAAATAGAGTACCAAACTCTTGTGAATTCATGTATAAGATTACTGCCTGATTACTTGTCAAGACAAAAATTACAATGGCAATTAGAGCAACAACTCCTATCCGGATATATTTTCCAGAATCTCGTGGAGGTGGACTGGATTGAGTAGATGAATTATACAAAATTATGCTGCCTTCCTTTGTGTCAAATTAATTTCTTACCCAATTTCTTTTCCAAAACACCATTAATAAGTCAAATAGAGTGGTTCTCTAGATTGCATTTCCCAAGCCTTTGCATAACATGTAAACTGCCGCATATTTTGGCAAGGAGATTCACTCATTTTTGTACGGTCCAAATTTCTTATTTTTGAGTTTAATTTGTAATGGGCAATCTGCTAGAATCTGTACATTGTCATCACCAAGTAAGCATGCCTCTAAAAACGGATCAAAAGAGTCCAAATCATCACAGTGAATCTTTGAAAGACCGCTTTTACTGTTTATGGAACCTTCAAGTCTGAATATCCTGTGAATGTCCATAGTTACTTTAGGATCTACTCTGACCCCCATTGTTTTTTTGATTTCTTCTAATTGTATCTGAAATGCAGTATAACCACTGGAAATTATCTCCTTGGTAATTTTAGGAGTCTTTGATTTTGATGTAAATAACCTATGAGCAATTCTACCTCGCCATCCTTTTTCCTCAATGGTAGGAAGAGAAGACTTGGAATTATTTTGTCTTTTCATTCCAAAGGATTCTGGAATTGCTCCATTGAACATGATATAGTCTACAAGATCAGCCCTTTCTTGCGAACCTAATGGTTCATAATCACTATTTGTCACTCTTATGTGAAATCCCTCATTTCCAGAAAAATAGACCTCAATCTCTTCTTTTTTAATATTCAAGTCATATGTCAAGATATCAACAAGTTTTGTCACCTCTTTTTTAGATTCTGAAATACAATTTTTACACATCACAGATGCAGTCTCAAACTTTGTGGAACCACATTTGGGACATTGTGATTGGAACTCAATTACAGAACTATTACATGAGCTGCACTTGAATATGGTGTGATCCTTTCTGCATGGTAAAGCCAGGTCTTTTGCATCTATATCAAATATCAAGTCAGCCCCCTTCCAGTCTTTTTCAGACATTGAAAGATTTGGAAATGTATAGTATGCATTTGAACAATATACATCAGACGGAATTTCTTTCATTAGTAAGAGATGAAGTTCCTTGTCATTTTTAATAGCTAGGTGTCTAATCATTCCAGAGTTAAATTTTTGATATCCAAACTCTCTTTCTGTAGCTCTTTTGGGAACATGTATGAGATCAAAACGATTGAAATAATATTCCTTGAATGCAGATTCTATTAATGATGTATTTTTCTCATTCATTTATTTTTCCTCTTTTTGCCAAATTGTATTGGATTAATTATTCCATCACAGTCAGATGTAGCAAAACAAAGACTTTCACTTCGTAACTTTTCACATGACGGACATTGGTATTTGGTTCCGCTCCCAGATGAGCCAGATATATGTTCTAGTTGATACTTTGTAGTTCGCTCATTATAATCTGGAGCATTTTTGAACAGAGGAGCAATTTGATCAACTGTTTGGCCCTTGGAGAGAAGATAAGTAGCAAGTAAGAATCTCCCAGAGTGTGGCAAGTTTTCTCCCTTTTCAAGAACTTCAATTCCGTGTTTAACACATGGTGGATACTCTGAAGAAACAAAAGTTGTATCTGAAAACTTTTTGGCAAGTATAACCAAATCTTCAACTCTTTGCTTGAAGCCTTGCGGAATAGATTGTATGTTAACTGATTGAATTTTTTCATTGATATATTCACCAAGTTCAGCACGTATCAGTCTGACAGTTTCATGAGCACTCAAGTAGACAAATCCATTTGCCACTCTACGATTTACTAACTTCCATTCCTTTTCATGAAAATGTACAGCCCGCTGTAGATAATCTGGCACTTTAATAACAAATTCATCATTATTAATCGATACCTTGACTGCAAAGAGATCTTGAATAATTTTTAATGGAAGTTCCAGATTTTTTTTGTCTCTGCTAACCCAAAGATCTTGTTGCAAGAATCTCTCAGATCTTCTGGCTTCTGCCAGAGAAAATCTCCGGATTAGTGTAGTAATACCTGCTGACTTTAGCAATATTATAGCTACAATAAAAGAGAGTAATTCAGAATCATTATCTTGTGACTCTAGATCAGAGCCATAAATTTGTCCAGAAGATGCCACAACAATTCTACCATATGCCTTTTCTACAATAGGCTTCCAGTCAGGATGGCTGAGTTGCTCAAGACTTAATCCTGTATTTGCAAGATATTCACCAGCTTCTGTCAAAAAAGGATATTTTACTAGATCCTTTATTCCAATTTTTAGCACGTTTTCTTTGTTCTTACTATGTTTAAAAATTTGATTATCATGGTAACTTGCTAGCGTTTTGTCATGACTGGGAATTTTTTAAATTATTCCATACGAGTTTAAATTATCCTCAAATAAATTAGTCACATGCTAGTTGGATTACATGTATCCATCGCAGGCTCAATCGATAGAGCAGTAGATAACGCAGTTGCAACTGGATGTACAGCATTTCAAATCTTTACTCGCAATCCCCGCGGATGGGCTGCAAAACCTCTAGCAAGTAAAGATATCACTAGTTTCAAAGAAAAACTTGCTACAAGTAAAATTGATAGATTTTCTACAGTAGCTCATATGCCATACTTGCCAAATTTATCTTCTCCAGAGGAAGATCCATTTGTAAGATCTACAAATTCATTAATAGATGAGATAAAAAGATGTAGCAAATTAGGAATTCCCTACATTGTTGCACACTTAGGAAGTCACAAGGGCGAAGGAGATGCAAAAGGAATTGAAATGCTAGTCAAGGCATTTACAAAGGCTGCCGCAGAAACTCCAGATGATGTCATGATTCTTCTTGAGAATACCGCGGGTCAAAAAAATAGTGTAGGATCAGAATCTTGATCAGACTTGCTACTATTTTATTTCAGCTAAAACCTGCAAAGAGATTTGGCATATGCTTTGATACATGTCATGCTTTTGCTGCAGGTTATGATATGAGGACTGAAAAGGAGGCAAAATCAACACTTGAAAAATTAGACAAAGCAATAGGTTATGAACATCTCAAGATTTTACACTTGAACGATTCAAAGGGAGAATTGGGATGCAATTTAGATAGACATGAACATATTGGATTAGGAAATATAGGAGAGAAAGGACTAGGATATGTTATAAAAACTATAAGTCGTAAAAAAATTCCAATAATTTTAGAGACTCCAATTGATGAAAGAAGAGATGATATTGGAAACTTGAATAAGGCAAAAGAATTGGCTTAATTTGGAAGAGTTTGGATTTTTATGAACTATGAACAAATAATACAACTTGCACTCGAACGTGGATTTTATTTTCCTAGTTGTGAGATTTATTCGGATGCCCATGCAGGTTTTTGGGAGTATGGTCCATCTGGAGTAAATTTAAAGAATAAATTCATAGAACTATGGAGAAGAGAACTTGTCAGAAGAGACAGAATGTGGGAGATTGATGGTTCTCAGATCATGTCACAGAATGTCTTTGTGGCTTCAGGTCATCTTGCAAGCTTTGCAGATCCTATTGCAACCTGTACTAAATGCAAATCAATTTTCAGAGCAGACAAAATGATAGAAGAGATAACCAAAATAGTAATTCCTGAAAATGCAGACTTGGTAGAATTTGATAAAATAATAGAAGAGAAAAAGATCACATGCCCCAAGTGTAAGGGAAGTTTTGAAAATATCAAAAAATTCAACATGATGTTCAAAGTTGGAATAGGTGCCCAAGGAGAACCTGCATACCTAAGACCTGAAACATGCCAGTCAATTTTTGTTGATTTTCCAAGACTTTTCAAGACAATGCGAGGAAAACTTCCAATAGGAGTTGCTCAGATTGGAAAGAGTTTTAGAAATGAGATCTCACCAAGACAGAGTCTTCTTAGGCTAAGAGAGTTTTATCAGGCAGAGATCGAGGTCTTTTGCAATCCTAGTAATCTTGATGATCTATCAAAATTCTCAGAGGTAGAAAATACTATTATCAGAATAATGGTAGATGATACGATAAAAAGCATGACTTGCAAGGAAGCTGTAGATTCAGGAGTAGTGCCAAACAAGCTTGTGGCGTATTATCTTGGGTTGCTCGTTGAGTTTTATCAAAAAACTGGAATTGATGTCAATAGAAGCAGATTTAGAAAACTAGGAGAAAAAGAAAAGGCATTCTATGCAACAATAGCATTTGACTTTGAGGTTGAGACCAACATAGGCTGGTTGGAACTTGTTGCATGTAACTATAGATCTGATTATGATTTGAAAAATCATGCCAATACAAGTAAAGAAAAATTTGATGTGATGGATGATGAGGTAAAAGTTTTACCTCATGTGTTTGAGATATCAATGGGAATAGACCGAAGTCTCTATACAATGATAGATCATAGACTACGTGAGGACAAGGAAAATGATAGAGTTGTTCTCTCTTTAGAGCCTTATCTTGCGCCAGTTCATGTTGGTGTATTGTCACTTATAAAAAAAGATGGCTTGGCAGAAAAGACAGATGAGGTTTATATCATGTTAAGAAAAAAGTATGATGCATTTTTGGATCACTCTGGTGCCATAGGAAGAAGATATAGAAGACTCGATGAGATTGGCGCTCCTTTTGCAATAACAATTGATCATCAGACATTACAAGATGAAACTGTCACAATACGAAATCGTGATTCAATGAGTCAGGAAAGAATAAAGATCTCAGATCTTGACTCTCATCTTGCACAGGCTACTGCATTTCCATAAAAGATCTGTCCCGTCAATTTACAAATAACTTTATTTTGATGGTATAGTGATTCTTGACGTATCAAATTCTCTATACTTTACCTTAAGTAATGTATGACTCATTGCATCAACTGATGGAACATGCCCGATCTTGGAGTCTATCTCGACTTTCCAGATTCCAGTTATTGGATCTACTGATGTTATAGAGAAGCGTTCGAGTGGACTGTCAGATCCTGCATACCTTACCCGGAATATCTGGTCTCCAATTTGTATAGATTTGAAGTTACCACCAAGTCCTAGAGTGGAATTTGATACAAGACAGTTGTCGCTTACTCCGATTACACATGTGCCATCAGGTGCAGTTACCTTGTATTCCATGGTACCATTATTTACAAATGACGAATATAATGAAGTTACTTTGGCTATTGTCATGTTGCCTACTGACATACTAGTAATGTTTTGTGGGTTGCTAAGAGGTATACTAAAAGTACCTGGGAATGTTGTGATGTCTGATGATACTGTTTCAAATGATTGGTCGTAGATCTCAGCCCTTGCCTGAACTGTATGTTGTACAATTGCACCAACTGTAGGAGTATACCATATGAGATTTATCAAATTCTGCCCAGGTGTAAACACTTGTGATGGTGATGTATATACCGTCTTTCCGTCTGAGATCAATACAATTGATCCGTAGACGGGTCCAGTAGAATTGTTGTTAAAGTATGCTGTTGGGTTAGATGTAGTTCCCTCCCTTCTTGAAGATTGTATATCAAGTTGCAAACTTCCAGCAATAGAGTAGATTGGTTTTATTCCAATTGAATAAGGATCAGAGTCGGTTGACTTGAATGCAGTATTGTCAGCATTTATCCAGTAGGTAAGAGCAGGGGCTTGCAACATGCCACTTGGAATGGTTCCTGTAACAAGGTATGTCGAGTTGGAGATTGGAAGTGAAGATACATCCATCTTCACTGACATATAATTTGTCAATGGATCTCCTGCCTTTACAAATCTAAGTTCTACACTGTCAAGTGCCGTCTTGCTGTCTACAATTGCAGATACAAAGATGGATTTATTGGAATCAACAAAGTGATTATCCTCTACTGATGGAATCTTTGTACTATTGTCTATCTGGAACTTGACATCAAATATTCTAGGTGCACTGTTATCAATCGCTGCTGGAACTATTGCCTTATTTTCAAATGATGTTTCTCCTTGGCAGCCCGTTATCCCTATGGTCTGGCCTACTGAATTGATATTGTCTCCTACGGCTTGTAAAGTCTAGAACTTCAAATGTTTGTTCTTTGTTGTTAATTGGTGCTTCATAGACTAGTCTCTGGATTGTGGCATTCTGGTTTTCTATCTCAAATGGCTGCACTTGGGCAGGTGTGGCAGAGACTACTCCAGTTATAGATGTTCGTAGTATTACACTTGGACTGTTGTCAGAATATGCAACCAGAATCTTTACCATATTGGTGGTACATGTGTCATAAGATACATCAAGTATCTTCAAGTTTGATTCTTGGACTCCAGTAAAGTTTCCTACAGATGTGCTAGGTCCTGTAGATGGTCCCATGCCGACACCACCTGCACCGCCTCCACTAGTTACACTACTAGTTACAGCCCCGCCACCGCCAGCTGATGAAAATATAGAATAGGATGTAAAGTGTAATGTCCAGACATGTAGGTCAGAGCCTGAATTTATCTTACACTCATGTGAGCCTCCAGGTATTGCAGAGCTGGTGTCAGAAAGGCATGCGGTGGTAATCTCTGTTAATGGTCCTCCGTTTGATGAAAATCCTACCCGTTTGCCTGCATCTCCTGAAAATACTATCTCGACTGGCTTATCAAATGTTAGTGTGGCACCGCTAAAGCCTAGACTAATTACTGAATCTACGGTCGTGCCTGATGGAGCCGTTACGGAGGTTGTGGGTAGTGGCAGTGGCATGGAAAGTATACCGTTCCAACCAGAGCCACTAATGGTTATTCCTGCAGGTATTGATACCGCATAGTTGCCATATGTATTGTTAGCTGTAATTTGAAGTGGATGAGAGAGCGTTACATTGCCACTTGTCTGATAGTTGATTTTTGCTGATGTTGTAGTTGGTGTAATGTGGATTGATAAAATTGGGTCTGTTGCTGTGACATTATTGGTACTGCTTATATCAAATACCTCTCCTCCTGCTTCGGTTGATTTTACAGACTCGCCAATGGCATTCCATGCAGTTACTTGATAGTAATACATGTGGCCAGTTCTGACACTCGAGTCAGTGTAAGATGTCGTACTGGAGGAAACTGTTGTAAGGAGTAACTCTGTTCCAGGTTGGTCTGGAAGGGATCTATACAGTGTGTAATTTGTAATGGCAGAGCCCCCATTGCCTGCAGAATTCCATGTTGGGCCAATCGAGGGGGTTACTTGAGTGCCTGTTGCATAGGATATTTTCAAGGTTGGTTGTGGCGGGGCTGTAACTATAGTAAATGTAGATGAGGCGTGGTTTGTGCCGTCAGTGGTAGATATGGTATGGTCACCTGATATGGTAGAAGGTATTGTGATTATCTTTGTAAACGAGCCTGTGGAATCAGTTGTTGCAGTAACTGTGTTTCCATCAGGAAGTGTGATGGTGACTAGAGAGTTTGCTTTATATCCAGTGCCGGATAGTGTTGCTAAACTTCCGACACCACCGCTTGTTGGGGAGATCGTGGTCTTTGCGTTTATTGTAAATGAGGAGCCTGCTGTATTGGTGCCGTCAGTGCCAGATATTGTATGAGCTCCTCCAGTAGAACTTGGCATGGTAATTATCTTGGTGAGCGAGCCTGTGGCATCGGTTGTTCCAGTAATTGTAGAGCCATCAGGAAGTGTGATGGTGACTAGAGAGTTTGCTTTGAAGCCTGTTTCAGATATTGTAACAGTATCTCCTACACTTCCGCTTGATGGGGAGACCGTGGTCTTTGCGTTTATTGTAAATGAAGAGCTTGCTGTATTGGAGTGTTGGTCAGTGGCAGATATTGGATTAATTCCTGCAGGAGCACTAGGCATAATGACTTGTTTTGTAAACGAGCCTTTGGAATCAGTTGTTGCAGTTGTTGTGTTTCCATCAGGAAGTGTGATGGTGACCGTATCGCCCCACGCAAAGCCTGTACCGGATAGTGTAACAGTATCCCCTACACTTCCGCTTGATGGGGAGGGAGTGAGTGATTGTGCCACCCCTGTTGCAGTAAAGTTGGCCGAGGCTTGGTTGATTGTATCTGTTGCCGTTACGTTGTTGTGGCCAGCAGCAGATGTTGATGGTGCTGCAAATGTAACTCCGCTAAATGATCCCGCGCCATTTGTTGTGACAGGTGAGGGAATTGTGGTAACTGTAGAGCCCCCATACTTGATTGTTATAGCTTGATTAGCTCTAAAGTTACTACCAGATACTGTTACTGTACTTCCAACAGGTCCGCTTGCTGGAGGAGTGAGCGTGATCGTTGCTAACGATGCTACAAATGAAGAGCTTGCTGTATTGGTGCCGTCAGTGGCATGTATGGTATGAAGACCGGTTGTTGTAGAAATCGGTATTGTGATTATCTTTGTAAACGAGCCTTTGGAATCAGTTGTTGCAGTTGTTGTAGAGCCATCAGGAAGTGTGATGGTGACTAGAGAGTTTGCTTTATATCCAGTGCCTGATACTGTTGCTGAACTTCCTGGAGCTCCGCTTGTTGGGGAGACCGTGGTCTTTGCGTTTATTGTAAATGAGGAGCCTGCTGTATTGGTGCCGTCAGTGCCAGATATTGTATGAGCTCCTCCAGTAGAACTTGGTATGGTGATTATCTTGGTGAGCGAGCCTGTGGCATTGGTTGTTCCAGTAATTGTAGAGCCATCAGGAAGTGTGATGGTGACTAGAGAGTTTGCTTTGAAGCCTGTTTCAGATATTGTAACAGTATCTCCTACATTTCCGCTTGATGGGGAGACCGTGGTCTTTGCGTTTATTGTAAATGAGGAGCTTGCTGTATTGGTGCCGTCAGTGCCAGATATTGGATTAATTCCTGCAGGAGCACTAGGCATGGTAATTATCTTTGTAAACGAGCCTTTAGAATCAGTTGTTACAGTTGTTGTGTTTCCATCAGGAAGTGTGATGGTGACTAGAGAGTTTGCTGCATATCCAGTGCCGGATAGTGTAACGGTATCCCCTACACTTCCGCTTGATGGAGATACTGTAATAGTTGGTGTTATTTTAAATGGGAAGCTTGCTGTATTGGTGCCGTCAGTGGCAGGTATGGTATGGGCTACACCAGGGGCACTGGGCATGGTGACTATCTTTGTAAACGAGCCTGTGGCAAAGGTTGTTACAGTTGTTGTGGAGCCATCAGGAAGTGTGATTGTAACTAGAGTATTTCCGATAAAGTTTGTGCCAGATATTGTAATGGTACTTCCAACAGGTCCGCTTGTGGGATCAAATGTCAGAGATGATAGGCTTGGCTTTAGTGCAGATACAGAATCGGCAAGTGTCATTGAATCGTAGAGTTGCTTTGTGGTTGGTCTTGCTTGTACAGTGTCAGATAGTGTCATCGAGTCGTAGAGGGATTTGTTAACTAATGTGGATGCGGTGTCGGCAAGTGTTACTGAGTCGTATAGTGACTTTCTAAATGATTTGGCAGAAGAATACGAGTCGGCAAGTGCCATCGAGTCATAGAGTGACTTGTTTATGGAGGCAGATGTAGATGCTGTGTCATCAAGTGTTACTGAATCGTATAGTGGTTTGTTAAGTGATGCTGCTGCAGATGCAGAGTCGGCAAGTGTTACTGAGTCGTATAGTGACTTTCTAAATGATTTGGCAGAAGAATACGAGTCGGCAAGTGCCATCGAGTCATAGAGTGACTTGTTTATGGAGGCAGATGTAGATGTAGAGTCGGCAAGTGCCATCGAGTCATCTAATGACTTGTTGATTGACGATGTTGTGGATGCAGAGTCGGCAAGTGCCATCGAGTCATCTAATGACTTGTTGATTGACGATGTTGTGGATGCAGAGTCGGCAAGTGTTACTGAATCGTATAGTGGTTTGTTAAGTGATGCTGCTGCAGATGTAGAGTCGGCAAGTGTTACTGAGTCGTATAGTGACTTTCTAAATGATTTGGCAGAAGAATACGAGTCGGCAAGTGCCATCGAGTCATAGAGTGACTTGTTGATTGACGATGTTGTGGATGCAGAGTCGGCAAGTGCCATCGAGTCATCTAATGACTTGTTGATTGACGATGTTGTGGATGCAGAGTCGGCAAGTGTTACTGAATCGTATAGTGGTTTGTTAAGTGATGCTGCTGCAGATGTAGAGTCGGCAAGTGTTACTGAGTCGTATAGTGACTTTCTAAATGATTTGGCAGAAGAATACGAGTCGGCAAGTGCCATCGAGTCATAGAGTGACTTGTTGATTGATGCTGTTGTGGATGCAGAGTCGGCAAGTGCCATCGAGTCATCTAATGACTTGTTTATGGAGGCAGATGTAGATGCTGTGTCATCAAGTGTTACTGAATCGTATAGTGGTTTGTTAAGTGATGCTGCTGCAGATGTAGAGTCGGCAAGTGTTACTGAGTCGTATAGTGACTTTCTAAATGATTTGGCAGAAGAATACGAGTCGGCAAGTGCCATCGAGTCATAGAGTGACTTGTTGATTGACGATGTTGTGGATGCAGAGTCGGCAAGTGCCATCGAGTCATCTAATGACTTGTTTATGGAGGCAGATGTAGATGCTGTGTCATCAAGTGTTACTGAATCATAGAGTGACGTGTTGATTGATGCTGTTGTGGATGCAGAGTCGACAAGTGTCATCGAGTCATCTAATGACTTGTTGATTGATGCTGTTGTGGATGCAGAGTCGGCAAGTGTCATCGAGTCATCTAATGACTTGTTGATTGATGCTGTTGTGGATGCAGAGTCGGCAAGTGCCATCGAGTCATCTAATGACTTGTTTATGGAGGCAGATGTAGATGCTGTGTCATCAAGTGTTACTGAATCATAGAGTGACGTGTTGATTGATGCTGTTGTGGATGCAGTGTCGGCAAGTGCCATCGAGTCATCTAATGACTTGTTGATTGATGCTGTTGTGGATGCAGAGTCGGCAAGTGCCATCGAGTCATCTAATGACTTGTTGATTGACGATGTGGTGGATGCAGTGTCGGCAAGTGTCACTGAATCGTAGAGTTGCTTTGTGGTTGGTCTTGCTTGTACAGTGTCAGATAGTGTCACTGAATCGTAGAGTGACTTGTTGAGTGACGATGCTGTGGATGCAGAGTCGGCAAGTGTCACTGAATCGTAGAGTGACTTTTTGAGTGACGATGTGGTGGATGCAGTGTCGGCAAGTGTCACTGAATCGTAGAGTGACTTTTTGATTGACGATGTTGTGGATACGGTGGTAGCAAGTGTTACTGAATCGTAGAGTGAACTGCTTCTTCCCTTTATTGTGGATGCAGTGGCAGCAAGTGTCACTGAATCGTAGAGTGACTTGTGGATTGATGCGGTAGTGGATACGGTGGCAGAGAAGGAGAGACTCTCGGAGTCATTCAAGCCAGAACCAATGGTATAAAATGTTGAAGGACTGTTCTGGTTGTTGTATTGTGTTGCAATCCAGCCTGCAGAACGTGCGGTATTGGATATCTCTACCTCATCTATGGTTGCAGTAACATGGCGCTGAGTAGCGGTGCTTGATATATAGCCACCAATAGACGTCAAGCTTGATTGTGGTGCAAGTGGTGCAGTCCCCGTACCAGGCTGATATACATTAACACCATCTACATAACCAATAGGAAATGAAGAAGCATCAATAACCATGGTAACATAATGCCATGCATTACTTCCTAGTGATGTAGTAGTAGGTAGCCACCTATTTCCTTCATAAAGCAAGACGAATAGATTTCCGGCAGTATCAAAGTCAGTACTACCAACACCCATAGCATAGCCTTGATTTGGAGACGTACCACCTATTTTGACAAATGCACCATGAAGTGAAGTTGATGGCAGATAGACCCATGCTGACATGGTTACAGAGGCTGTTCCCAAACCAAAAGTAGAAGAGATAGTAGCGTTCTGATTAGAGGCCTGAGTAAACGATAACCCAGTACCAATTTGTGCATTAGAAACAGGAGATGGTGCATTAAACCATGTGCCACTATTAGCATGTGAGGTTGAATCACGGGAAGGACTTGATGTTGAATTCAAGTGCCAGACACCTACGTAGTTTGAATCCCAAGTACCTGGGATATTTTGCTGGTTAGAAGATGAGGGATTGCCATAATACATGTAAATGACTGTATTTGCAGTACTGCTTAAAGTCGGTACCTGGACCCACGCTACGAGTTTGCCTGTGCTACTTGTGTAGTTTTCTATTTCATGATTTAGTTTGGTGGATCCACTAGAGTCAGTAAACAGGATATCATGACCGTCTGATCTGGCATAGTTTTTCAAGTCTGTCTGAGTTGTTGAAATTAAAACTGGAAAATTTGACTGGGCACTTGAAACTTTTGTGTACTGTATTGTTATAGACTTTCTGTATAGCCAGTTGGAGTTATACCAACTTGTTGTAGGGTCATTTGCAAACTTGACATCTTCTCCAAAGCTAAACATCAGGCGTGGATGACCTGCCTTTAGTACAGTGCTTGTCTCAATGGCTGTTGTGTCACATTTAAAATTTGGAATAAATACCGAACCACCGACCCACTCGTACGGCACATCCTGATTTCCACAAGCCAGGCTCAGAAACTTTAGATCATTGTTCTCCGTACTATTAGACCATGTTGTACCGTTTACAGGAGTTATGGTAAGATCAGCCGTGCCAGTAGTGTTGAATCTAACCTGCCAATTGTTTCCCACAATTGTATCAGTGTTGAGATTAATAATTGTAATTTGTGCTTCAATTACAAATTGTTGCTGTGCTGATAGTTTTGGTACAATCCACTGCATTTGATCTGCTATTCCATTAGCATTTGTGTCAACAAATTCTACTGCGAAACGTGGATCATTTGTTACATCCACTTTTGATCCATTTATCATCCAATATAGCTTGAATGGAATGTGTTTTACTACAAGATCTTCCGGAATGCTAGAATATGATTTGACATCAGTATAGTATAGTGTAGAATTATGTGCGATTGTAACATTTTTTGCATACAATTCAGGTGTAGATAGATCCTTTTCTAATGTATACGGAGCAGGAGTTTCAAATTTTACACCATATTTATTTGCAGTATCGTTGATAAAAAGTAACTTTGTTGGTTTATTCTTTTGTATCATATCAGAAACTTGATCTAGTGATGCCAAAGTCTCCGATTGATTATCTAGAACTATAGATTGTGATGTAACATTAGTTGATCTTATTTGAGACATATCTGGATTTTGCACTATCATTAGTTTATCTGAACTCATATCCACTTTTTTGTCATAGACTTCTACATCGTTTGCACTTGGCTTAAGTGGAGGCAGAACAGATTTTTCTTCATTAAATATTGATGTTACATTTTTCCCATTTGTGGAATTTATCTGTAGTATTTGTGCGTCGGCTGGTAACTCTATTGCTACTTTATCAGTCTGATGTGACATGGTTACATTTTGTATCCAAGTAATTGGTTTGCCTATCTCAATTACATCATGATGTAGTGACAAGTAATTTGTTATTGCATGCGTGCCGTTTGCATCCAGATTAACTAGATTAGAATTGCGATATATTGATACAGTATCTGTTATTTTTATCGAGTCCAAGATGGATGTAGTGTTAGTATTTGGTACAGCCGGGTTGGTTGAATTAAGCAAGGGAACGGCTAGTGGATTTGAATGGCTTAGTTGATTGTCATGGTACAAGCGGCTAATTTGGGTCGCATTAAATGCTGATGGGTATAAAGTAATACCCTGCAGCGAGCCCGAAAAGAGATTACTTGTGGATTTGTGCACAGAATTTCCATAAGCGCCTATTATAATGCCTGAATTAGAAGTAAGATTTTCCACCGTTTTATTAACAAGCTGACCATTTACCAGAAAAGTTGGGATTCCAGACAGATTAGATGTAGATTCCAACGTTCCATTGACATAGATGCCAATAGATGTGGAGTTGTAAGTTACCGCAAGATGTGTCCATTCTTCAGGTATTGTATTGTTTGATTCAATAGTATTCCATTTTATTCCATCAAATATTGAAAACACTGCCTTCTTGAGTGGAGGTATGTTGTTGTTTACAGCAAGAACAAATGCATTTTCTTTGCTTATAACAGTAAACTGGGGCGAACCTTGGCTATAGTCTGGCTTTACCCAGGCGGATATAGTAAAGTTTGAAATGGTTCTGGTGGAAGCATTCTTTTCTTTTAGATATCCCCGCCCATCGAGTTTAAGCGAAGTAACGTTAGAGTCCTTTGTAATTTCATAGTTACCTATAATTGTTGAATTCTTTGGCATGGAATTGAATTGCCAAGACTGGGTTGCATTAGGTACGATATGGAATGACTTTACAGATATGAAATCTCCCATCAACATGGATTCTAAGAGAACAACAGATTTGGAGGAATTAGAAATGGCTTTTGATATAACAATAGTAGAATTTGTTGCATTTGTAGAGCTTGTGCCATTTTGAGGTAGATAGGCAAACATGTGATTTCTTTTATGTTCATGATCAGAATTTGTTGCATTTGTAGAGCTTGTGCCATTTTGAGGTAGATAGGCAAACATGTGATTTCTTTTATGTTCATGATCAGAATTTGTTGCATTTGTAGAGCTTGTGCCATTTTGAGGTAGATAGGCAAACATGTGATTTCTTTTATGTTCATGATCAGAATTTGTTGCATTTGTAGAGCTTGTGCCATTTTGAGGTAGATAGGCAAACATGTGATTTCTTTTATGTTCATGATCAGAATTTGTTGCATTTGTAGAGCTTGTGCCATTTTGAGGTAGATAGGCAAACATGTGATTTCTTTTATGTTCATGATCAGAATTTGTTGCATTTAGTTGCATAATTGTATTATTATTCAGTCCAGTATTGTTTGCATTTGCAAGAGTACTGTTTTCACTCTTTGTTTTATTAGATTCTTCCTCTGCAAATGCAGGATTTATGTAATAACCAGCTATAGAAAACGGGGTTACTGTAGATGATGAAAGTAAAAGTATAATAAAAAAAGATGAAAGGATTTGCTTTTTATTAGCAAATTGGATCTTCTCTTTTTCAGAAGTTAATAAGAGAAAACCCGAAATGGGTATCAAGAACACAAGAAGTGTTGGATATTGAACGCTTACAGAATGGAATCCATTTGAGATGTCATTTTCAAATGAATTTGTTATTTTCAAATATGAATTTGGATTGTCAATAGTTGAAACAAAATTTGTTATTTGATCAACTGATAAATTTTCCCAAGAAGATAAAATGTTTGAATAATGTTTACCAGCATTTTGGATTTGGTTTCCAAGTTCAGTAAGATATAAAGTTGTAAAGACATCATCTTTATTTTGATCTGTCCACAGGATCTCGTTTGTTATAATAGATTTTCCATCAAATCTAATTTTATTATTATTTGTAATTCTTTCCATCATTGCAACATTATCAAAATTTACTTTAGCAAGAGAAATAAAATCTTGATCAGCAGGTGGTATAATGATCGTAACATTATCAAACAAGTCAATTTGTTTGTGCATTCTAATTACATATCCTGCATATTTTTCAGAATAATGATCTGAAGGTTTTTCATCACCCGAACTCATTCCAATATTTTCTGAAAGGTCTATACTAACAGCATTTGAAGCTTTTGTGTTTTCTTGTGATTTTACAAAATTATTTGGTATGTCATTTTTTAAGCCATCTGATAATGGTAAAGTTTCAGCATGTGTATAACTTATAGATGAAAATGAAATTACAAAAAATATCAGAATTGAAATTAACTTAGTATTCAAAATCTCATTTGCTCCTTTGTAATAAAAGATAATTTTTTGGCATATTGTTGTGATATTTTAGTAAAGCAGTATTTAGTTGTAGACTTTGCAGTAAACCATTTACAAAGAAATTTGATTCAGTACAGATTATCATCTGACACATAACAATGAATGTGTCCGAATCATAAGATCAGTGGAAATACAATAAAAAACAGCCTTCCAGCATGGAATACCGAGTTTCATAGGAATGCCATTATGGAATGGCGAAATTTGTGAAAACATCATTTTCTAACAATTTTTAGTATGATATAACAAAGAAAAATATAATAAAAAATCACTTGGCAATACTACGATAAAGTTGCACGTAATCTTGATATAAAAAATTAATTTCAAAATTAAAAATTATTTTTAATTTGTATTAATAATGAATAATTTTTTATTAACTTGTTTATTCAAATCATCCAATCAAAAATATCATTTTAACAAATAAAATATTACTAAAGCATTACATTTGCAAGCTGTAAGATTATTTAGTTTAATCATATCTTAATATAATGACGAAGATCAAAAAGTTTTTTTATTTTGATAAGAATTGTATTTATCTACATTAACATAGAACATAATAATTCATATACTATTAGCATTGAAGCACGAGATAAAAATGGAAACTTGTTTATTCTGGCTATTCTTTAGAAAATCAGAATAGGTTTGAAGTTGGTACTATAGGTTTGCCAATTTTAATTTCATATATTTTTCTTTTTATCATTGGAATATTTTTTTACATGATGAGATCAAACCGTATGGTTTCTAGAATATTTAATTTGTCATTTGATTTTGAAATTAGTAAAAAAATCTGTTGTTATTATTTCCTGTTTAGTATTTATTTTTATCATATCAAATGTAAATGAATTATGGAATCCAAAAGAAGTATCATGAGGAGATTATCAAATAGTATTGCAATTGGTTCAACAATCTATGTATACAATAGATCCATCGTTGATTTTTGGACCATACCTGAGAATTTTTTACTCAAATTTTCATATCAAGTTCTATGAAATATTAGAGTAATACCATTTCTTGAAAGTATATCGCTTGTTATTTTGACGTATTTTTTTACTTCAGCAATTACAAAAAAAGATTTTCAGGAATAATTGTTGTTGTGATATTAATTCAGAGTAATTTATTTATAGAAAATAGCGTATCTGCAACAGAAGATAATTTATGGATATTACTTTATGTTTTATCACTATATCGTGTCATAAAAAAATGGTATTTGTCACCTGTTTCTTTTCTTTTTTCCACAATTTCAAAGGCAATAGTAATACTTTTTCTTTCCATGAATGTATTTTTTATTTTTAAGTCTACTCTTTCAAAGAATGAGAAAATTAAGATCTACATGTCATATGCATTAATCACTATTGCATTATTCCTTGCCGTGTTCATACATCAAACTCAGGTAACAAGTTTAGGGTTTGACACTGAAAAATTTACTGAAGGATTAAGGTATCTAGTTCTTGGCTGCGTTCTGACATGATTGTATCTTTATTTTTACCTCCTTTGATTGTTGCACTATTTATCAAATCAAGAAAAGGAATAACTCATGCAGACTCGATAATGTTTTCAATATTAGGATTAGTCATATCTGCACCCCTGCTACTTTAGCCTAACTGGTATTACCAATCAACCCTATCGTTTTGTACCTTTAATAGCATTCTTTGCAGCAGGTATGGGAATGATATTCTCTAATGATTATTGCATATCAAACAAAAACAAGGTTATATTTCTACACTTGTTTTCTCTGTTTCATTTATTATAGTTCTATTATCAACGATTTCACTCATTTTTCCTGCATTAATTCAGGCTTCAACCGTTTCATAGTGTTGTAGTACCGCCTAAATTTTTGTTAAAACTAACGTAACAGAGCATAACCACTACAGCTGAGATAAAGATAAACGCAGGATATGGAAATTCTGGAAGAGAACTATCTGGAGAAACTAATTCTCCCCATGTTTGTGGACTTAGAATAGTTAGAGGATTTTCTGGGATACTTGATGGCCAAGAATAAGCATTATTTCTTTTTGCATCATAAACAGATACATAAAATCCATAATGATTAGACCTTCCTATTAGTTCTGTTGGAATTTTAAACTCATAAGTAGGATGAGGAGCTGTAGTGTATCGATCATTGTTATCTGATACACCTCCAATTGCTATAAAGCCTAAAGGAGAAGATATCTTTTTGAAATTTCCATCTAATGCGATAGGCGAGCCTCCCTGTAAAACAAATGCAGGGCCATTTAATACTGCAACAAAACAATAATCATTATTATTTGCAATCATTGATTTGGTATCATTTGTATCAAAACAGACTGTTGCCCTATCGGAATTTTTTTCAAATCTAGTTATGCTTGCAGCATCGATCATTACATAAACATAGTTTTGCCAATGTGCAGTACGAATGTAAATAGCACCATCATGCCCATCTATCTGAGTAAGACTAGATTCTTTCCACTCTTGTAGGAATGACCATTTTCCATCAAAGATTACATTACTCATACGTGAGCTGATAGTTATCGGTATTGTCTGAGCATATACAATACAGAATGGACAAGCAATAACTAAAACCAAAACTAAAAATCTTTTCATCATATTTTACATATTTTTATCCAAGTGAAAAACTTAATGTTTTTGATACAATTCTTATAAACGTCAAATAAACACATAAAGTAACATGAAAAAAATAATTGTTGTTGTAATATTGGTAGCTATAGTATCTATAATAGCAATAACCTATGCAAGTAATTCCATTTCTTTGACTGGACCAAACATTGTAAAACCATCCGGGATTGCTACCACATCAAATGTCACAGGCAAACATTATCAGATAGGCATTTCCGAAGGAATAGGCTTAAGCGATAAACCCTGAATATTAATTGACCAAATTGGCCCTTTCATAAAATGAATTATTCCACAAGGTATAATAGATTTGAACCCAAAAATCCTTCAATGACAACAAAACTACTAGTTCCCTTTATTGTTGCAATAGTAGCAATATCTGGAATTCTGTTAAATACAGGTAGTATAGGTGTTTCACCTCAAGCAAATACTCTCTCAGAAAGTCCACTTTTCTTAGGACATATTGAGTTAGTAGCAAAAGATGCAAGCGGTAACATAAAGGCATATAGGCAAACAGACAACTTGGTTGTAAATCAAGGTAAGATGTGTGCGGCAATTAACATTTTTGGAGTACCAAATAACTCTACCCAGAACACTGCATGTGGTGGTGTAACAACAAACCATTTCACATACGTAGCAGTTGGTACATCTACTGCTTCACCAACAGCTACTGACACATCATTAGGTGCGCAGGTTGGTAGCAGAGCAACAGGTACTAATGGTACAACTAATAACTATAGTTTTATCAACAGCACGGCTAGCAGCCCCACTTACTCGATACAGCAGCAATTCCGTCCTAATGCAAACATTGCAGAAGCTGGAATCTTTGATGCCGCAACAGGTGGTCACATGTTTGCCCATCAGCAGTTTACTGCAATAACCTTGGGTTCAACAGATACACTAACTGTAACCTGGAGAATTAGTTTAAGCTAGATTCAAAATTAAAAGTTTCAGCTAATTCAACTTCTTTTTTAATTATCTAGTATGCACAAGTCAATTTTTATATGAAGTAAAAAAATTATCTGACTAAGTTTTTGTTGCATTGTATAAAAAACTTTGAAGGATAATATAAAAAGAAGACGCATTCGCCATTCTCCCCATCCGAGTTTCCCTACTCGATTGTTGATTGTGACGATACGCCGGAGGGTGATGGAACTGATGGGAATCTGTCGCCAATCTGCTGTTCTGCAACTGCAGATGCTTCTTGCAATATCCTCTCTGTTTCTTCGTTTGATGCTTCGGTATCGACATTAAAGTCTCCACCTGCTAGTGAATCCATCATCAAACCGTTGAGAGTTTGTGTCATTGCATTAAGTTCGGAATCTGCTTCTGGCATGAACCTTCCAAGTGATGATTTGAGTCCTTTCATTGTGGACATTGCAGGGGCGATTGCTACCATTGCATCACCGAGGTCATGTATTGTTGTTAGACGCAATTGTACTTGCTCTAATGCCATTCTAGCATTTCCTAACATCTTTGACACTTTTCTAATCTCAGCTAGTTCGTTTGATAGAACTCTACTTGTTGCTGCATCGTGATGTTGCATTGAGGCTACGATTCTCTTGAACAACTGGGCATCTCTTTCTCTCAGCTTGCTCAACATAGAATCCATCTTCGATATTTGACCCTGTAATTTGTTCACGGCGCCTTCTATCCTAGGTTTTAGCGCACCTTGTGGTTTTACAGTTTCACGTAATTTTTCTGATATACCTACAGACTCTGGTCGAGTCCAGGTCTTATCGAAGCCGGTCATGCGGGTAGGTTCAAGAGTTACTTCTTAATGGAAGGTGTATACATTCCTCAACACTAGACTAAATTTAGCTCACAAAATGTAAATCAGACTCTATTATTTTCACATCATGCCAAAGATAGTAGTCTTTGATTCGGGTCTTGGTTCACTATCAGTGATAAAATCTATCCAAAAAAAAATCAATGCCGAAATCATCTACTTTGCAGATCAGGATAACTACCCCTATGGTACAAAGAGTGTTCGACAATTAGACAAAATAATAAGATCTACAATAGCAAAATTGCAAGAAAAATTTGATCCTGATATTATAGTAGTTGGTTCAAATACTCCATCATTATTACTTGATATTGAAAAAAAGAATAAAATAATTGGTGTATTTCCTCCGTTAAAAGAAGACTATTTCTAAAACAAAGACTGGGAAAATTGGAATACTTGCAACAAAATCAGTTATAAAAAGTAAATCTTTAGATAAATATATTAAAAAAAATATCTCTTCTAAAATTCAGGTTATGAAAATTAATGCAACACCTCTTGTTGATCTTGCCGAGTCTGGAAATTTTTTATCAAAAAAACAAGTATCAGTAAATTTAATTAAAAAAATTATTATCCCATATTTAGAAAAAAATGTAGATGTATTTACTTTATCAAGCACACATCTTCCATTTCTTTTACCAATTTTAAAACAATTATTTCCTGATATACAATTTTTGAATCCAGCAGATTCAGTAGCACAACACATTTTAAAAATATTGAAACATAAAAAATCAAAACATAGTCTTAAAATTTATGCATCTGGCGATATAGAAAAGTTTCATCAGAGATTAATAAAAATTGGAATTAAAAATAAAGTAAATCCGTTATGATTTTACTTTGGCTTTTCTATATCCATGAGTAAATGTTTTATCATATAGTTTTGAATATTCATATGATTTTGGATTAACAACATCTCCAATTATTATAATTGCAGTTCTTGTTATTTTTTCATCTCGTATTTTTTTTGCAATATCTTGTAGAGTTCCTCTGATTATTTTTTGATCCTTCCAGCTTGCATGGTATACCACTCCAACAGGTGTCGACTTTGAATACCCTCCCTTGATTGTTTCTCTTACTATATTTGGAATTAAATGAATGCTAAGGTAAAAGATCAAGGTGGCTTTGTGTTTTGCAAGTTCTGATATTTGTTCTTGTTTTGGTACTTTGGTTCGAGATTCTGCCCTTGTTATAATAATAGTTTGAGTAACACCAGGCAGCGTAAGTTCGCATCCAAGTGCAGCCGCTGAGGCCAAAAACGATGTTATTCCAGGAACTACCTCATACTCTATTCCTACTTTTTTGAGATTGTCTGTCTGCTCCCTAATTGCGCCGTAAATGCTTGGATCTCCGTCATGTAATCTAACTACAAGTTTTCCTTTGATTGCATTATCTTTTAGAATTTTAAAAATATCTTCTCTTACTAGTTTTGCAGCATCATGCAATTGTGCATTTTTACACATTTTGATAATTTCAGGTGGAATAAGTGAGCCAGAGTAAACTACAACATCTGCTTTTTGAATTAATTTTTTGGCTTTTACTGTAATTAATTCAGGATCGCCAGGTCCACATCCTATAAAGTATACTTTATGCACGCTTGACCACCATTATGGAAAAATATTTAGTTGTAAAAGAATCTTGAGTAACTTCACCCAATGTTAGCTTTCTGACAATTTCCTGATCGGTTCCAACATCTTGAGCTATAGCAAAAATCGACGTATCCGGAAAACCAGCTTCTCTAAGTAATGCAATCACTTGATCAAAATATCTTCCATCTTTTAGAAATATCATTGTATCACAATTTTTTGCAGTCTCCTTTACTCTTCCAAGATCATAGCATGCCGGAATGACTGCCATAGTTTCATCACCTTCTGCAATACTGATACCAACTTTTGATGCAAATGCAAACATGGACACTATACCTGGAATTACATTAATTGTAATATCAGGATATTTTGATTTTAATTCTCTTTGAACATAGATCCATGTACTATATAGTGAGGGATCACCAACTGTGAGATAAACAACATTTTTTCCAGCTCGTACAACTTCAGCAATCATTCTTGCATTTCTTTCCCAAGTGTCTTCGAGAATTTCTTTATCTTTTACCATCGGAAAGACAAGATTAATTATTTCAGGCTTTTTTGCTTCATCAACAATTGTAGATATTATAGAATAAGCAATACTGTCCTTTCCTTCTTTAGAAGTAGGACACATTATTACATCAGCATTTTTTATAGATTTTACTGCTTTTACTGTGAGTAATTCAGGATCGCCAGGTCCACATCCTACACATGTTATTTCTACCATTATCAAAAAATCTCCATGTACCTAATTAAAATGCTAGATTTTTGTTGCAGAAATTATAGTAACAGGATTTCGTGCAAGAAACATGGTACCTGTAGAAGTTTTTTTACTCTTGGATATAGTTACTTGAGTTATATCAATTGATGAGAATTTTAGTTTTTCGATTGTATTTAGTACAGAATATAGTGTTTCAATAAGAATAGTTCCAATCACTATTCTTCCTCCTTGTTTTAGCTTTGTTTCACATAGTTTTACTATTTCAGATGTTTCCCCACCTGTACCGCCTATAAAGATAGCATCAGCTGTAGGTAATTCATTGATTTTTTCTATTGCATTTCCTAATATGACAGATACGTTAGAGATTTGAAATTTGTTCAAGTTTTTCTTTGTAAGTTCTACTGCATTTGGATCAATATCTATTGAAAAAACTTTTCCAGCAGATCCTACCTGATGTGACGCTTCTATTGATATTGATCCACTTCCACATCCAACATCGTATACAATTTGTCCTGGCGATAATCTTGCTTTACTAATTTGGATTACACGCACTTCTTCTTTTGTAATTGGTACATCCTCTACCCTTTCAAAAAGTTCATCTGGAATTCCAGGTGTGCTATGTTTCCACATAAGTTTACCAAATTTTTATCAATATTTAGAACTACTTGACAGACATTATTCCTACAGAAGGATGAATTATAGTATTTACCAAGATCCAAGTGAAAATGAAGAGAAGAATATAGCTTCCATAGCCTGTTGTGATAAGTTTCTTTTTATCAGTTGGAAGAATGGGAATCTTCATAGATTTTGCTATGCCAATTGAAATAATAAACAGAATTATCATGATTCCAAGAGCCAGAAAGCCCCTGTGAGATTGCATGGGAAATCCAATTATTGCAGAAAGTGTTCCTGCTAATACGCCCAAACCTACTCTTAGCCAGAATAATTTATCCAGTCCACTCTTTATCCTAGACTCTTCAGTTTGGGCAGAGGGACCTGTAGGATTATCCTTACTGTCATTAGTATCGAGGTTTTCATCGTCTTTTTTCTTTGGATGTCGTGCCAACTAATTTTTCAAAATAACTCGGATTAATCCCGTTTAAAATGTTTGGTTAACTATAACAATAGTAAAGATATAATCAACGGGGGACAGGAATTAGAAATTATGACACTTGCAGGTATAGAACTACGTTACTTGATTACAGAGATGAATAAACAAGTAAAGGACTATTATGTAAGTAATATTTATGGCGTAAGTCGTAATAGTATTCTTTTCAAGCTACATCATCCAGATAAACCAGATTTACTTGTCATGTTCTCTACTTTTGGTTTATGGATAACTAATGTAAAGATAAATCAGATGGAAGAAAATCGATTGATAAAACGATTAAGAAATGATCTTTTACGAAGTAAAATAATAGAAATCAAACAGCTTGGAAGTGAGAGAATCGTATATGTGATATTTTCAGGATTTGATCAAGAATTTATTTTAGTTGGAGAATTTTTTGGAGATGGAAATATAATATTATGTAATAAAGAAATGAAGATTCTATCGCTATTGCATTCAATTGATGTAAGACATAGAAAACTGGGAGTTGGTTTGAATTATGTTCCTCCACCTTCTTCTGGATTAAACATTTTGGATGTTACCAAAGAGAATATTTCAGATATTAAAACAAGTTCTGCACCAATTGTAAGATGGGTAGGAAGAACGTTAGGATTACCAGGAAAGTATACAGAAGAGATCATTCGAATGACAGGTTTGGATCCAGATAGGTTAGGCAATACTATAACAGATAAAGAAATTGATGATACATTCAAGGCAACAAAAGATCTAATTGATAAAGTAATCACAGGAAAACACGATCCTTACATAATCCGTGATATAAAAAATGCAGATGTAATTCCAATACCTCTTGGAAACTTGGAAGAAAGAAATGCAGTTAAAGTATCTAGTTTTATGGAGGGATTAGATTCACTTTTTTCAGAAAATCTTCTTGAGCATGGCAAATTATCCCAATCTACTACAGCAAACCAAAAGATCACTGAACTTGAGCACAAACTAGAAGAGCAAAACAAAGCAATTTTACTAGTAAAGGAGAGATCAAGTTCAATTTCTGGTGTGGCAAGAGCTCTTCTTGAAATATCATATACTGGCATAACATCAATTGAAGATCCAGCAATTCAGACATTGCTAAGCAAATACAACTCGCACATAGCAAGAGAAAGCGGCATATTTCTAATCAACATAGAAGGAGAGAAGATAAAGTTAGATCCTCAATCATCTATACAGGCAATTGCTTCAACATTATTTAATGAATCAAAGAAACAGATGAGAGCAACTGATACAATTAATTTAGAAAAGAAAAAGACTGAAAAAAGTCTTGAACTTTTCAAAAAACAAGCAAGTGTTGCCCAAGATTCCATTGTATTTGCAGTTCAAAAAAAGAAAGAATGGTTTGAGAGGTATAGATGGTTTATCACTTCAGATGAACGTTTAGCAATAGGAGGGCGTGATGCCTCATCAAATTCTGCTGTAATAAGAAAACATCTTAATAAAAATGACAGAGTCTTTCATGCAGAAATTGTCGGTTCACCATTTTTTCTTTTAAGAGAGAGTACTGATAAGGATATTTCAAGTGTAAAAGAAGTCTCACAAGCTACAGTCTGTTTCAGTAGAGCATGGAGAGCAGGTATTTATGGATTAAATGCATACTGGATGCTACCAGATCAGATAAAGACAGCTGCTCCAAGTGGACAATTTATTGCAAAGGGATCATTTGTAATTGAGGGATCGAAAAATTTTGTTCAGGTTAGCACATTACAATTAGTCTATTGGTTTGTATGAAAAAGATGAGAGTTATTTGTTAATGTGTGGTCCACCATCAGCAATCAAGAAACATTGTATCTATTATGTAACAATAGAGCCATCTGGAGTAGACATGGCAGAGCTTGCAAAGAAAGTAAAACTTGAATTTATGAAATTCAAAGAAAAAGAAGAGATAGTAAAAGCAATTTCCATGGATGATTTTACTCGAGTTCTTCCTGCCGGAGACAGTCATATAGTAGAAGCTGGTGAGGGTGAGGCATACAATTGAGTATTCAAAAATCAAGTTTCATAGTAGATGCAATGTTAGGGAATTTAGCAAAGAAATTAAGAATTTTAGGATATGATTCAAAATATTTTTCGTCAATTGAAGATGATAAAATAATTTTAATAGCAAAAAATGAAAAACGTATAATTTTAACAAAGGATGAACAACTTACAAAAATTGCTGAAAAGCAAAATGTAAGTTTTGTTCTAATTAGAGGAAATGATGAATCAGAACAGATTATACAAATAAATGCAAAATTCAAACTTGATAAATTTGTAGTAGATACAGACAACTCTCGCTGTATTGCTTGCAATGGAGAGTTAAAAGTAGTAGAAAAGTTTAGGATTATAGGAAAAATTCCAGAAGGAGTATTAGAACGAGAGAAAAAGTTTTGGATGTGCGATTCTTGTAAAAAGGTTTACTGGGAAGGAACTCATTTTGAAAAACTTCAAGAGTTTGCAACTAAACTAAATGATAGAATAAATTGAGTTTGTCAGATGAAGATGGCCAAATATTAGTAAGAACTGCTCGCCTAGCTGTTACAGAATATCTCAAGAAAGGAAAAAAAATCCAACTTGCAGACGAAATCAAATCTAGGTTTTTATATAAGTCAGGAGTCTTTGTTACACTAAACAAGGAAGAAAATCTAAGAGGGTGTATAGGATTTCCAACTCCTGACAGAATATTACATCAGTCTCTTGTAGATGCAGCAATAGCATCATCTACAGAAGATCCTCGTTTTCCTCCCGTATTACATGGGGAACTAGATGAAATTACATTTGAAGTGACAACACTAACCTCACCTGTTGAGATCAAGGTAAATGATCCATCAGAATATCCTAAAATGATTAAGATAGGAAGAGATGGTCTGATAATAAAATGGGAGTATGGGGCAGGTTTGCTTCTTCCTCAGGTTCCTGTTGAATATGGGTGGAATGAAGAAGAATTTCTCGGTCATGCTTGTGAAAAAGCAGGAGCACCTGCAAATCATTGGAAAAGAAAAAGTACAATGATTTTAAAATTTGAGGGAATTGTTTTCAAAGAGACTAAGCCAAATGGTACAGTTGAAAGATTAGAGTTATGATATTTTGCCTTTAATTGCATCAAGTACAACTTCGCTGTCTTCTTTTAACAAATTATAATCATCTTTGTTTGCAACAACCAGAGGAATATTAGATATCGCACATCCAGATGCTGTTGTTAGATTCTGCTTTAAGACAAATCATGGCCAGTGGTGCACAATGATTATATTTCAAAGAGTATATGGTATATGCTCCAACACTACTTCCAATTCCAAAGGGGAATACAAGAATTTTATCACCAACAGATTTTCCAAAGAGATCATGATTTTTGTCTTGTATTATTCCTGTTTTTTTATCAATTCCTCCAAGAAAGTTTAGGGGATTTTTAGATATCAGTAATGAACCCTTTGCTTGTCCCTTGACAATTACTTTGACATTCATTTTGTTTCCTCTTCTACTATTCTTTTAAGGCTCTTTAGATTGACATCAACTTTGTTTGAAGTTCTCAGATAGTATGCACCCTTTACACTATTTGTAATAACAGAATCTACCTCTTTGTTATCAACTAGTGGTGACAAACAAGTACAGCAGTCAAACAACATCTCTCCTCCAGCACGTTCTATTTCTTTTCTATAACCCAAGTCTCTCATTTGTCCTTTGATTGCACTTGGGCAAAATATCATACAACGTTTCTTAAATGATCTTCCTTTGAGCATTGTTGCTAGATCACCAATCTCTTCTAGTCCAAGTTGTGGACTACCAAGTGTGATCAAATCTCCGCTCTCAGATGTATTAAGCTCATCATGAATTTTTTGCATCTCTTTTTTATCAAAATCTATTTTCTCACCTTCTTCTTCTCCAAATGTGAACATTCCACAAGCTCCAGATGTACCCATTCCTGCACATAGAGATTTGCAACTACGTCTATCAAGTCCATTTACCCCAGATAGTGCAACTGAGCTGCCTGCCACTTTGCCAGCAAAATATCCAAGCATCCCATAAGTCAATTCATTAGGAGATTCAACTTTCATGCGAATTGTTAGATTTGGTTTTCTGATATTGTCATCTCTTAGATCAGAGCATGGACTTTTACCTGTAATTGCACTTGCAAGGGCACTAAATGCACCTTCCTTGTTTGTGACAAGTCCAGAAAATGAATTAGCATAAATTGCAGCATTGCTTTCTGCAAATGAAACATGTGTACCTTGTTTTGGTACATCAAATATCTCATAGGGGATACAAGAATAAGATGGAATTGCTCCCATTTTTTCATACGAGTTTTTTATACTTCTCTGATTTTCAATAAATTTTTCATCTATATTATAGCGAGAAACTGAATCAAAATCAAATCCCATTGGATTGACTGTTGTCTTTACCTTGAATTTAGCATCCTGACTTAGATGTGAGAGAAAATCTCTTCCTGCATCTCCTATTGTATTATAATTGACACCAGATAGATGTGCCCATTCTATTGGAATTAGTCTATCAGAACCTGATGCTTCCCCAATTGCTACAAGTGTTCTGTACGCAAGAGCAAGAGTTTCTCCTTGCTTTCCGTCTAAAGCAGATTCTTCTTCTTTTGTTAATTCCAATATACTACTTTGTTATAACAGATATAATAAGTTAGGAAAACCTGAGTATAATATAGTAGGCACAAAATGAAATCTTCTGAAATATTTTCAGATTTTAGTAATTTTTTAGCATAATCCTTGTATTGCGAAGTTCAAATTTACTTAATCCTACTCTACATGAGGGAATATAGTTAGGATTAGATTCTGCACTGTCATAAATCGATTTAGGATGAAAGTGGAGATATGCTATTGGCATATAATTTTTTCCAGTTTTCTTTTCTACTAGAATTTTGTTGGATCTATGTATGCTTCAATCTCAATGTCCAAAGTTTGGTTAATTTTTTAAATTTACTTGTATACTAAGATTTAGTAGCTATTTTTGATCAAATAAGCGTAGATTGGCGCTCCTTTTGCAATAACAATTGATCATCAGACATTACAAGATGAAACTGTCACAATACGAAATCGTGATTCAATGAGTCAGGAAAGAATAAAGATCTCAGATCTTGACTCTCATCTTGCACAGGCTACTGCATTTCCATAAAAGATCTGTCCCGTCAATTTACAAATAACTTTATTTTGATGGTATAGTGATTCTTGACGTATCAAATTCTCTATACTTTACCTTAAGTAATGTATGACTCATTGCATCAACTGATGGAACATGCCCGATCTTGGAGTCTATCTCGACTTTCCAGATTCCAGTTATTGGATCTACTGATGTTATAGAGAAGCGTTCGAGTGGACTGTCAGATCCTGCATACCTTACCCGGAATATCTGGTCTCCAATTTGTATAGATTTGAAGTTACCACCAAGTCCTAGAGTGGAATTTGATACAAGACAGTTGTCGCTTACTCCGATTACACATGTGCCATCAGGTGCAGTTACCTTGTATTCCATGGTACCATTATTTACAAATGACGAATATAATGAAGTTACTTTGGCTATTGTCATGTTGCCTACTGACATACTAGTAATGTTTTGTGGGTTGCTAAGAGGTATACTAAAAGTACCTGGGAATGTTGTGATGTCTGATGATACTGTTTCAAATGATTGGTCGTAGATCTCAGCCCTTGCCTGAACTGTATGTTGTACAATTGCACCAACTGTAGGAGTATACCATATGAGATTTATCAAATTCTGCCCAGGTGTAAACACTTGTGATGGTGATGTATATACCGTCTTTCCGTCTGAGATCAATACAATTGATCCGTAGACGGGTCCAGTAGAATTGTTGTTAAAGTATGCTGTTGGGTTAGATGTAGTTCCCTCCCTTCTTGAAGATTGTATATCAAGTTGCAAACTTCCAGCAATAGAGTAGATTGGTTTTATTCCAATTGAATAAGGATCAGAGTCGGTTGACTTGAATGCAGTATTGTCAGCATTTATCCAGTAGGTAAGAGCAGGGGCTTGCAACATGCCACTTGGAATGGTTCCTGTAACAAGGTATGTCGAGTTGGAGATTGGAAGTGAAGATACATCCATCTTCACTGACATATAATTTGTCAATGGATCTCCTGCCTTTACAAATCTAAGTTCTACACTGTCAAGTGCCGTCTTGCTGTCTACAATTGCAGATACAAAGATGGATTTATTGGAATCAACAAAGTGATTATCCTCTACTGATGGAATCTTTGTACTATTGTCTATCTGGAACTTGACATCAAATATTCTAGGTGCACTGTTATCAATCGCTGCTGGAACTATTGCCTTATTTTCAAATGATGTTTCTCCTTGGCAGCCCGTTATCCCTATGGTCTGGCCTACTGAATTGATATTGTCTCCTACGGCTTGTAAAGCTAGAACTTCAAATGTTTGTTCTTTGTTGTTAATTGGTGCTTCATAGACTAGTCTCTGGATTGTGGCATTCTGGTTTTCTATCTCAAATGGCTGCACTTGGGCAGGTGTGGCAGAGACTACTCCAGTTATAGATGTTCGTAGTATTACACTTGGACTGTTGTCAGAATATGCAACCAGAATCTTTACCATATTGGTGGTACATGTGTCATAAGATACATCAAGTATCTTCAAGTTTGATTCTTGGACTCCAGTAAAGTTTCCTACAGATGTGCTAGGTCCTGTAGATGGTCCCATGCCGACACCACCTGCACCGCCTCCACTAGTTACACTACTAGTTACAGCCCCGCCACCGCCAGCTGATGAAAATATAGAATAGGATGTAAAGTGTAATGTCCAGACATGTAGGTCAGAGCCTGAATTTATCTTACACTCATGTGAGCCTCCAGGTATTGCAGAGCTGGTGTCAGAAAGGCATGCGGTGGTAATCTCTGTTAATGGTCCTCCGTTTGATGAAAATCCTACCCGTTTGCCTGCATCTCCTGAAAATACTATCTCGACTGGCTTATCAAATGTTAGTGTGGCACCGCTAAAGCCTAGACTAATTACTGAATCTACGGTCGTGCCTGATGGAGCCGTTACGGAGGTTGTGGGTAGTGGCAGTGGCATGGAAAGTATACCGTTCCAACCAGAGCCACTAATGGTTATTCCTGCAGGTATTGATACCGCATAGTTGCCATATGTATTGTTAGCTGTAATTTGAAGTGGATGAGAGAGCGTTACATTGCCACTTGTCTGATAGTTGATTTTTGCTGATGTTGTAGTTGGTGTAATGTGGATTGATAAAATTGGGTCTGTTGCTGTGACATTATTGGTACTGCTTATATCAAATACCTCTCCTCCTGCTTCGGTTGATTTTACAGACTCGCCAATGGCATTCCATGCAGTTACTTGATAGTAATACATGTGGCCAGTTCTGACACTCGAGTCAGTGTAAGATGTCGTACTGGAGGAAACTGTTGTAAGGAGTAACTCTGTTCCAGGTTGGTCTGGAAGGGATCTATACAGTGTGTAATTTGTAATGGCAGAGCCCCCATTGCCTGCAGAATTCCATGTTGGGCCAATCGAGGGGGTTACTTGAGTGCCTGTTGCATAGGATATTTTCAAGGTTGGTTGTGGCGGGGCTGTAACTATAGTAAATGTAGATGAGGCGTGGTTTGTGCCGTCAGTGGTAGATATGGTATGGTCACCTGATATGGTAGAAGGTATTGTGATTATCTTTGTAAACGAGCCTGTGGAATCAGTTGTTGCAGTAACTGTGTTTCCATCAGGAAGTGTGATGGTGACTAGAGAGTTTGCTTTATATCCAGTGCCGGATAGTGTTGCTAAACTTCCGACACCACCGCTTGTTGGGGAGATCGTGGTCTTTGCGTTTATTGTAAATGAGGAGCCTGCTGTATTGGTGCCGTCAGTGCCAGATATTGTATGAGCTCCTCCAGTAGAACTTGGCATGGTAATTATCTTGGTGAGCGAGCCTGTGGCATCGGTTGTTCCAGTAATTGTAGAGCCATCAGGAAGTGTGATGGTGACTAGAGAGTTTGCTTTGAAGCCTGTTTCAGATATTGTAACAGTATCTCCTACACTTCCGCTTGATGGGGAGACCGTGGTCTTTGCGTTTATTGTAAATGAAGAGCTTGCTGTATTGGAGTGTTGGTCAGTGGCAGATATTGGATTAATTCCTGCAGGAGCACTAGGCATAATGACTTGTTTTGTAAACGAGCCTTTGGAATCAGTTGTTGCAGTTGTTGTGTTTCCATCAGGAAGTGTGATGGTGACCGTATCGCCCCACGCAAAGCCTGTACCGGATAGTGTAACAGTATCCCCTACACTTCCGCTTGATGGGGAGGGAGTGAGTGATTGTGCCACCCCTGTTGCAGTAAAGTTGGCCGAGGCTTGGTTGATTGTATCTGTTGCCGTTACGTTGTTGTGGCCAGCAGCAGATGTTGATGGTGCTGCAAATGTAACTCCGCTAAATGATCCCGCGCCATTTGTTGTGACAGGTGAGGGAATTGTGGTAACTGTAGAGCCCCCATACTTGATTGTTATAGCTTGATTAGCTCTAAAGTTACTACCAGATACTGTTACTGTACTTCCAACAGGTCCGCTTGCTGGAGGAGTGAGCGTGATCGTTGCTAACGATGCTACAAATGAAGAGCTTGCTGTATTGGTGCCGTCAGTGGCATGTATGGTATGAAGACCGGTTGTTGTAGAAATCGGTATTGTGATTATCTTTGTAAACGAGCCTTTGGAATCAGTTGTTGCAGTTGTTGTAGAGCCATCAGGAAGTGTGATGGTGACTAGAGAGTTTGCTTTATATCCAGTGCCTGATACTGTTGCTGAACTTCCTGGAGCTCCGCTTGTTGGGGAGACCGTGGTCTTTGCGTTTATTGTAAATGAGGAGCCTGCTGTATTGGTGCCGTCAGTGCCAGATATTGTATGAGCTCCTCCAGTAGAACTTGGTATGGTGATTATCTTGGTGAGCGAGCCTGTGGCATTGGTTGTTCCAGTAATTGTAGAGCCATCAGGAAGTGTGATGGTGACTAGAGAGTTTGCTTTGAAGCCTGTTTCAGATATTGTAACAGTATCTCCTACATTTCCGCTTGATGGGGAGACCGTGGTCTTTGCGTTTATTGTAAATGAGGAGCTTGCTGTATTGGTGCCGTCAGTGCCAGATATTGGATTAATTCCTGCAGGAGCACTAGGCATGGTAATTATCTTTGTAAACGAGCCTTTAGAATCAGTTGTTACAGTTGTTGTGTTTCCATCAGGAAGTGTGATGGTGACTAGAGAGTTTGCTGCATATCCAGTGCCGGATAGTGTAACGGTATCCCCTACACTTCCGCTTGATGGAGATACTGTAATAGTTGGTGTTATTTTAAATGGGAAGCTTGCTGTATTGGTGCCGTCAGTGGCAGGTATGGTATGGGCTACACCAGGGGCACTGGGCATGGTGACTATCTTTGTAAACGAGCCTGTGGCAAAGGTTGTTACAGTTGTTGTGGAGCCATCAGGAAGTGTGATTGTAACTAGAGTATTTCCGATAAAGTTTGTGCCAGATATTGTAATGGTACTTCCAACAGGTCCGCTTGTGGGATCAAATGTCAGAGATGATAGGCTTGGCTTTAGTGCAGATACAGAATCGGCAAGTGTCATTGAATCGTAGAGTTGCTTTGTGGTTGGTCTTGCTTGTACAGTGTCAGATAGTGTCATCGAGTCGTAGAGGGATTTGTTAACTAATGTGGATGCGGTGTCGGCAAGTGTTACTGAGTCGTATAGTGACTTTCTAAATGATTTGGCAGAAGAATACGAGTCGGCAAGTGCCATCGAGTCATAGAGTGACTTGTTTATGGAGGCAGATGTAGATGCTGTGTCATCAAGTGTTACTGAATCGTATAGTGGTTTGTTAAGTGATGCTGCTGCAGATGCAGAGTCGGCAAGTGTTACTGAGTCGTATAGTGACTTTCTAAATGATTTGGCAGAAGAATACGAGTCGGCAAGTGCCATCGAGTCATAGAGTGACTTGTTTATGGAGGCAGATGTAGATGTAGAGTCGGCAAGTGCCATCGAGTCATCTAATGACTTGTTGATTGACGATGTTGTGGATGCAGAGTCGGCAAGTGCCATCGAGTCATCTAATGACTTGTTGATTGACGATGTTGTGGATGCAGAGTCGGCAAGTGTTACTGAATCGTATAGTGGTTTGTTAAGTGATGCTGCTGCAGATGTAGAGTCGGCAAGTGTTACTGAGTCGTATAGTGACTTTCTAAATGATTTGGCAGAAGAATACGAGTCGGCAAGTGCCATCGAGTCATAGAGTGACTTGTTGATTGACGATGTTGTGGATGCAGAGTCGGCAAGTGCCATCGAGTCATCTAATGACTTGTTGATTGACGATGTTGTGGATGCAGAGTCGGCAAGTGTTACTGAATCGTATAGTGGTTTGTTAAGTGATGCTGCTGCAGATGTAGAGTCGGCAAGTGTTACTGAGTCGTATAGTGACTTTCTAAATGATTTGGCAGAAGAATACGAGTCGGCAAGTGCCATCGAGTCATAGAGTGACTTGTTGATTGATGCTGTTGTGGATGCAGAGTCGGCAAGTGCCATCGAGTCATCTAATGACTTGTTTATGGAGGCAGATGTAGATGCTGTGTCATCAAGTGTTACTGAATCGTATAGTGGTTTGTTAAGTGATGCTGCTGCAGATGTAGAGTCGGCAAGTGTTACTGAGTCGTATAGTGACTTTCTAAATGATTTGGCAGAAGAATACGAGTCGGCAAGTGCCATCGAGTCATAGAGTGACTTGTTGATTGACGATGTTGTGGATGCAGAGTCGGCAAGTGCCATCGAGTCATCTAATGACTTGTTAAATGATGATGTTGTGGATGAGGTGTCGGCAAGTGTTACTGAGTCGTAGAGTGACTTGTTGAGTGATGATGTGGTGGATGCGGTGTCGGCAAGTGCCATCGAGTCATCTAATGACTTGTTAAATGATGATGTTGTGGATGAGGTGTCGGCAAGTGCCATCGAGTCATCTAATGACTTGTTAAATGATGATGTTGTGGATGCAGTGTCGGCAAGTGCCATCGAGTCATCTAATGACTTGTTAAATGATGATGTTGTGGATGAGGTGTCGGCAAGTGCCATCGAGTCATCTAATGACTTGTTAAATGATGATGTTGTGGATGCAGTGTCGGCAAGTGCCATCGAGTCATCTAATGACTTGTTGATTGACGATGTGGTGGATGCAGTGTCGGCAAGTGCCATCGAGTCATCTAATGACTTGTTGATTGATGCTGTTGTGGATGCAGAGTCGGCAAGTGCCATCGAGTCATCTAATGACTTGTTGATTGATGCTGTTGTGGATGCAGTGTCGGCAAGTGCCATCGAGTCATCTAATGACTTGTTGATTGATGCTGTTGTGGATGCAGTGTCGGCAAGTGTCATCGAGTCATCTAATGACTTGTTGATTGATGCTGTTGTGGATGCAGAGTCGGCAAGTGTCATTGAATCGTAGAGTTGCTTTGTGGTTGGTCTTGCTTGTACAGTGTCAGATAGTGTCACTGAATCGTAGAGTGACTTGTTGAGTGACGATGTTGTGGATGCAGTGTCGGCAAGTGTCACTGAATCGTAGAGTGACTTTTTGATTGACGATGTGGTGGATGCAGTGTCGGCAAGTGTCACTGAATCGTAGAGTGACTTTTTGATTGACGATGTGGTGGATGCAGTGGCAACAAGTGTCACTGAATCGTAGAGTGAACTGCTTCTTCCCTTTATTGTGGATGCAGTGGCAACAAGTGTCACTGAATCGTAGAGTGACTTTTTGATTGACGATGTTGTGGATACGGTGGCAGAGAGTGTTAGCGAGTCGGAGAGTGGTATTGTTAGTGTCCCAGAGGTGATTGAGGAGACTGTAGGCATGGTATTGCTGGGTGGAAGGGCCCTCATTCTGAACCATTGAACGTTCATGGGATTTGGTTGTGCGTTATTAGTAGCAGTATGATAAGCCGCGCTTACGCCTACGTATCCACTAGTTGCAGCAAGCGCAGTAGCTGTAGAATAAATTGTAGAAGCTAGGGTAGCGACAGCTGTTCCTGTTACACCTGTACCGGAAAAGAGATTTCCAGTCCATGTTCCTGCGCTGTTCACAATCTGCATCGTATAGTTTGTGTTGGTTGCTTCACTAGTGTATGTACCAGTTGTTACAAATATTACGAGGTCATTAAGGAAAGTTATTGAATCTGCAGTGTCACCCACATTCTCCCCCATGAAACGATAACCTATCGGATCGCTATTGTTATTAGATGCCACCGCCATTATTCCTACTCTTGCAGGTGCATTAACCGAATAGTTGAATGCACTCTCAAGTATGTAACTTCCAGTAGCAGAGTAGGTTGTAGATTCAATCAGAGCAGCAGGTCCACCTTTCATAGCAATAGGAGTAGTGGCTGTCTGCTTTAGGTAACCGTGGGTTTTATCCCATGTTCCACCCTCAAGTGTGAAGTTGTCCCAACCGTGAGTGAGTCCTTGTGGGCTTCCACCTTCGTATTGAGTAAATACATGGAAACCAGTATCATACGCCCCCCAAGTGCTATGCGTGAGATGTGGTGCTAGCCCCCAGTAATTCCCATCATATTCTGTGCTTTTAGATAGAAATGCCATGTATATGGTAAGTGGAGTTCCATTACTATGGCAGTAGGAATCTTCACCCATGCAACAGCATTGCTAGCCGAAGTCGAATTTCCCGATTCAAGCCATCCATAAAGTTGAGTATTACAAGCACTATCAGAGCAAAAACGGATGTTGCCAAGGTCAGAGGCTTCTAAACTCTTTAATTTTGTATTGGATGGATTCCAGGTTATCTCTTGCTGGAAATTAGTGGGAGTAGATGTTGAGGATACGGTGTTCGTCAATGTAACGGGGATGTATGCTAGAACTGTTGGATCTACTGCTACATACCAAGGCCTTGCCTCTGTGAAGGTTTGGTTTAATCCATAATGGATCTCAGCAGAACCCAGTGTGTAAAGCTGTGGATATACTAACGGTACAGAATAGGAATATTTTACAAATGTCTTGTTTCCAATTAGGTTCTTGTCCCATGTGAGAATTTTTGTATCTCCTACAGTTTTGACTTTTCCATCTGTTTTTACATCAAATACACTAGGAACATATTCTCGTATTGTAATTGGACCACTTCCTACAAATGATGTTGCATCAATTTTTACATTAAACAGATTCGGATTATCTACCGGGTCTATCTTGCTTGCTGTAGTTCGTATTATATCAAACGGATAAGAGTTTGATACCAAAAATGAAGTATTAAAATTAGTAGTGCCGGATGGATTTTGTGCAGTTACATTTACCGTATAGTTTCCTTCAGATATTGTAGTATACTTGGCATCATACAGACCACATTGTGATTCTGGAGTAATTCCATTTCCTGAGTACATGATAGAACTATGACCATTTGGATCTGTTACATTCATCAAGATATTAGAATTACATACAGAATGTCCGCCATTATCTAATACTACAATTGTCATGTTTGCACTTTCACCAGGTCTGTAGATGCTTTTGTTTGTGTTAAGCGAGACCAAGCCCCATGCGTATTGGCTTTTTGTGGTGTATGTCTTGCCATTTTCGACCAGGGTAGTCTTGAGTGTATACAAGCCCGGGTTACCGTATCTGTTTGTCAAAAGTTTTATGTGGAATTTGCCTTCCTTTAGCTTTGTAAACTCTGATTTTATAGGAATCTCTGTTCCATTAGGACCCATAATTTTGACTGTAATTGCGGTGTTCTTGTCAGCCCATCTACCCTGCTGGATTGTTGCATTTCCATTTATAGTTATATTCTGTAGTTTCTTCATGTCTGCATTCTTGAATATCTGAAGATCAAACTCTGGATTCTCGCTTAACGCATCACTGCTTTTCATTGTCTGTATGCTAGGTACTACAGCAAGTGCTGTTTCGTTGATACTGGTATAGTTGATAGTGTCTGCCATGGATAGAATATCTCCCAAAGCAACAAGATTTGTGCCATTAGTAAATTTTGGCTGGAAAGCTTGAATGGAATCAGTCATAGATAAGTTATCAGACATGTTAACCAAGTTGTCTGGTGTTTGGGCTGGAGGATTGATGGATTGCAGTAATTTCAGATATAGCTGCTTTATCTGTGACTGGTCAAGCAGGGTATCGTATAGACTTACGTCCCTTATCTGACCTGAGAACTTGTCCTTTGCATTGTTTCGTACCGAATCAATTGCAGCGCCAATTACTACATCTGAATTTGATGATATCTGATCTGGTGTTTTTAGCTTCAAGTTACCGTCATTTGTAAGTGTAGGTATGCCCTGTAGACGCAAGCTTGACTGCATCGTACCATTGACAAACAATGCTATATCAGTACCGTTGTAGGTAGCAGCAAGGTGTGTCCAGTTTAGGATTGGGATGGTAGAGTTGACTTTATTCCATTTGATTCCATCAAATACAGAAAACTGGGCAGTTTGCTGTGGAGGAAGTATATTGTTTACTGTAAGGGAAAATTGGTTTTCCTTGCTTACTACTGTAAATACAGGTGAGCCTTGTGAATAATCAGGTAGTACAGACGCAGAGATTGTAAGTTGTTTTAGACTGTTTGTCGAGTTTACATTCTGGAGTACATATCCTTGGCCTTGTAGCTGAAGGGTCTGGTTAGTAACCTGGGTATTGCCCACTGTCCCTTTAGATGATGTAAAGTTGAAGGATTTTGTAGCATTTGGAAGTGAGGAGATGATTTTTTGCAGATTCTGCATATTTTGATTAGAGTCTACAATTGATACGCCATCTCTTAGAATAACAAGATATGTACCATTAGAAAATTTTGGCTGGAAAGCTTGAATGGAATCTGAAAGTGGTAGGTTATCATATACAAGTGAAGGGCCAGTAGAGTTTGATGATACAGGTAGTTTAGTAGAGTTTGATGATACAGGTAGTTTAGTAGAGTTTGATGATACAGGTAGTTTAGTAGAGTTTGATGATACAGGTAGTTTAGTAGAGTTTGATGATACAGGTAGTTTAGTAGAGTTTGATGATACAGGTAGTTTAGTAGAGTTTGATGATACAGGTAGTTTAGTAGAGTTTGATGATACAGGTAGTTTAGTAGAGTTTGATGATACAGGTAGTTTAGTAGAGTTTGATGATACAGGTAGTTTAGTAGAGTTTGATGATACAGGTAGTTTAGTAGAGTTTGATGATACAGGTAGTTTAGTAGAGTTTGATGATACAGGTAGTTTAGTAGAGTTTGATGATACAGGTAGTTTAGTAGAGTTTGAGGTAGACGACAAACTTGATTTGACAATATTACCTGTTGAATTATTGTCTGCAAATGCCAGCCACCAATAATTACCTGAAATTGAAAGTGGTGTTACTACTGTTGATGATAATAAAATAATAATAAAGAAAGACGATAAAATTTGTCTTGAATTTTTGATCCTTAATTGTTCATTCTCTGATCGTATGAGAATATAACCCGAAATGGGTATCAAGAACACAAGAAGTGTTGGATATTGAACGCTTACAGAATGGAATCCATTTGAGATGTCATTTTCAAATGAATTTGTTATTTTCAAATATGAATTTGGATTGTCAATAGTTGAAACAAAATTTGTTATTTGATCAACTGATAAATTTTCCCAAGAAGATAAAATGTTTGAATAATGTTTACCAGCATTTTGGATTTGGTTTCCAAGTTCAGTAAGATATAAAGTTGTAAAGACATCATCTTTATTTTGATCTGTCCACAGGATCTCGTTTGTTATAATAGATTTTCCATCAAATCTAATTTTATTATTATTTGTAATTCTTTCCATCATTGCAACATTATCAAAATTTACTTTAGCAAGAGAAATAAAATCTTGATCAGCAGGTGGTATAATGATCGTAACATTATCAAACAAGTCAATTTGTTTGTGCATTCTAATTACATATCCTGCATATTTTTCAGAATAATGATCTGAAGGTTTTTCATCACCCGAACTCATTCCAATATTTTCTGAAAGGTCTATACTAACAGCATTTGAAGCTTTTGTGTTTTCTTGTGATTTTACAAAATTATTTGGTATGTCATTTTTTAAGCCATCTGATAATGGTAAAGTTTCAGCATGTGTATAACTTATAGATGAAAATGAAATTACAAAAAATATCAGAATTGAAATTAGCTTAGTATTCAAAATCTCATTTGCTCCTTTGTAATAAAAGATAATTTTTTGGCATATTGTTGTGATATTTTAGTAAAGCAGTATTTAGTTGTAGACTTTGCAGTAAACCATTTACAAAGAAATTTGATTCAGTACAGATTATCATCTGACACATAACAATGAATGTGTCCGAATCATAAGATCAGTGGAAATACAATAAAAAACAGCCTTCCAGCATGGAATACCGAGTTTCATAGGAATGCCATTATGGAATGGCGAAATTTGTGAAAACATCATTTTCTAACAATTTTTAGTATGATATAACAAAGAAAAATATAATAAAAAATCACTTGGCAATACTACGATAAAGTTGCACGTAATCTTGATATAAAAAATTAATTTCAAAATTAAAAATTATTTTTAATTTGTATTAATAATATGAATTGTTTGTTAACCATTCATCTTCATCATATTCAACAGGGTATTCTTTCTTGAAATCTTTTTTTGATGTAATTATTATGAAATGTATTCCTCCTTTGCCCCTTCGTAAACTATGACTTTTTTGTAGTGTTCTTCTTTGATCTTGACGTGCTTCATCCTAAGGTAAGGAAGAACCCCCAATCTTACTCCCGTGCTGGATAAGAATAAGATAATTGTCCACTGTCTCAGTATTACATATTAGAAGCATTTCTTGAATATCTTTTGTAGTCCATGCCTCAAAACCTGATTTCTTGATCTTCTCAGGAAACATTTTCTTGATTTTTTTGAAATTCAATACCTTATCATTCATAGCAAAGAATAGCTCTAATGATGCAAATTTGGGAGGAATTGAGTTTGGAGATAAAGTCTTTTTTAGATGAAATAGATAATCTTCTAGCATTACTTGCAGGGCTGAATCTTTGAGGGTGACAAGAGCATCATGTTCTGTTACTTTAGTAAATTGGAGGAATTGGTCTAAGCCAAATTCGATAATTCTTTTTGGTATACTGTGATTTGATCCCTGCTTCAAATAATAACAGACTTCTATTCATCGTACTATAGTTTAGTGCCTAGTTTATTATAAACAGTATTTGCTCATGGATTACAGATATAATACTTGTGTGGTTGATTATAAAATCAATTGGATAAGATTGGAAGAATTCTAGATGGAATGATTACAACAATGAATCATGTTAAACCACCTAGGATGACTGCACTAAGAGAACTGCGTGAGGCTGAAAATGGTAGTCCTCTAAGTATCCTAATAGGAACAATACTTTCTGCCAGGACAAGAGATGAAAGCACTTCGGCTGTAGTAAGAGAATTATTTTCAAAATACAAGACGGCTAGATCACTTGCAAGAGCAAAACTATTAGATGTTGAAAAAATAATCAAGCGAACTGGTTTCTATCATGTCAAGGCAAAGAGAATAATTGAAGTTGCATCAATCATAGATTCAAAATATTCAGGTCTGGTTCCAAAAACTATGGAGGAATTGATTAGTCTTCCAGGAGTAGGAAGAAAGACTGCAAATTGTGTTCTAGTTTATGCGTTTGATGAACCTGCAATCCCTGTTGATACACATGTTCATAGGATTTCTAATAGACTTGGACTGGTCAAAACAAAAATTCCAGAGGAGACAGAGATAGAATTAATGAAAATGATCCCAAAAAAATATTGGATTAGAATAAATGATACTTTTGTCATGTATGGTCAGAATATCTGTAAGCCAATTTCACCAATGTGTTCAATCTGCCAGATAAAAAAAGAGTGCAATTATTACAAAACTAGGTAGTTCTCTTTTTGGTTTTCAATAGTATTATAATCAAGGCTACTGAAACTGCCAAGACTATCATAGGCATATAGAAGATAGGATTCTGAGAAGGATCTCCTGAAACAAAACTTAGTGTCACATCACCAGCATTTACTGGAGGAGAATCATATTGTGAATTCATTCCATGTACAGTAACATCTCTAACTGTAAAACCTGCAATATCCAAATCGGCAACAGCAACCTTTTGACCTACACTTACTGTAAGACCTCCATTACTAGAGTGAGTTGCAGTGATAAACTGGCCTGGAGTCCATCCAAGTTTGTCGTCATCTTGTACTATGAAATATCCATCTTCAGGAGTATTGATTGCGACCCAGAAACGATAGTTAGGGGCAGCACCCATACCAATTTCTATGAATTTTGTTTGGTTTAGGTCCTCGTATAGTCTTATGACTGCAGTTGAATTAGGATTTACATATGTTAGCTTGTTCTCTATCTCAACTTGCCAGTTGGTCACATGCTCATGATCAAGCTTGAAAACTGTAGAATCTTTGGTTAGAACATTAAATGCACTATATGGCACATCGACATAATCATAACGTTCAGATTTATTCATTGTAGATTCTTGTGCATATACTGGCAAGAATGAGTCTGTCAATAAAAGAGCAACTAGTAAGAATCTCATAATATGCGCTAAATTCATTTCAATAAAAATCTAGTCCACAAATGGGTTATCCCATTTCATTAATACTTTGGACACTTCTGGTCGTATCATATATTCAGATGGATTTTGTTTATCAAGAATCATTGCTCTAAGTTTAGTTCCACTAAGACTTTCTTGATATTCTTGCCCATGAGGACAATTTCTTTCACTTGCAAATGATAAACATTTTCTACAATAGAAAAATGCTGGAAAGAAAATTGGTTCTATACCAATGTCAGGATACAAGTCAAATATTTTATGTGCGGCAAACGGATCATAATATGTACCTACACCGGCGTGGTCTCGTCCAATTATGATGTGAGTGCATCCAAAGTTTTTTCGCATTATTGCATGATGGATTGCTTCCTTTGGTCCTGCATATCTCATCTCTGTATGTAAAGTACCAAGATAACATCGGTTCTTAGGATAATAATGTTCGATGAGAGTTTCGTAAGTAGCAACTATCACCTCGTCTTTGTAATCTCCTGATTTTTTCTTTCCAACAAGAGGATTTACAAACAATCCATCGTGTGTGTTAAGAGATGCTTTTTGAAGCATCTCATGTGCTACATGTGGAACATTTCTTGTTTGAAATGCCACTATTGTTTTCCATCCAGTATTTGTAAAGAAATTTCTTGTTTCCATAGGAGTTTTTCTGTATCTTCTAATTGGAGTCTCATCTGGTCTTTTTACATAGTCAATTTTTCCACCAACCAGAAATTCTTTCATGCTCATAGTTTTTGCTACACCAGGATGCTTTGGATCAGATGTTCCATAGACTCCACTTGTAACGGTATTTTTATCAAAATTGTAAATATCATCCACATGCAAGATGGCAAAATTTTTTCCTTCAATATTTAGAGCAACATCTACGGCATCTTTCATCTTTACAGCCATTTCCTTATCAACATCAAGTACAATTGGAATTGTCCATGGCAAGTCATTTGCCAATCTACCCCTAGTTATTACCTTCTCAAAATCTTCTTGCATTAAAAATCCCTCAAGTGGACTAAAAATTCCATCAGCTATATTTTCTACGTCATTTGCAAGATCAACATTAATAGAAATTGAAAATAGTTCACTTGGATCTTTTTCTGTAATTCTACTTACTAATTTGCCACCATGTGGTTTTGCTATTCCGGTACTTTCCAATTATATCACTTACCGTGGTCAGCATGCAATCCACATTCTTTCTGTGAATCAGATTCCCACCACCAACGACCAGCTCGTAAGGGCTCTCCAGATTTGATTGCACGTGTACATGGTTCACATCCAATACTTGGAAATCCATGATCATGTAATTTGTTATATGGAATATCATTTTTCTTGATATAATCCCAGGTTTGTTCCCATGTCCATTCTATTATGGGATTTATCTTGATTATACCATTATGTTGTTCATCAAACTCAATTCGATTTGCTTTTAATCTTACCTCAGTCTGATCTGCCCGTAATCCTGTAATCCATCCGTCTAATGTTGATAACATCCTATTGAGTGGATGAATCTTTCTTATACCACAACAAAGTTTTCTGTTGCCAATACTATGATAAAATAAATTCATTCCATTGACACGAACCATTTGTTCTATTTCATTTTGATCTGGAAACATTACTTCTATGTTCATGTTGTATTTTTTTCGAATTTCATCCATTACATCATATGTTTCTTGATTGAGTCTGCCCGTATCAAGCGTAAAGATTCTTGCTTTTGGGTTTATTTTCATAATCATATCAATTACAACCACATCTTCTGCACCAAAGCTTGATGCCATGGCAATTCTAGGATGAAGATTATCTAATGACCATTTGAGAACTTCCTGAGGAGTTTTTAGATTTTCATTTAATTGCTGTATTTGTTCAGCAGTAAACTTTGACATGAGAAAATTTGTCCTATTCGTCATATAATTATTTAGGTGATACATTCATTCTAGAGTTATAAATAAGATAAAACAATGAAAACAGAATGTCAGAAAAAACAGTACTTGTTATTTTTCCATCAATTTATTCATTAAATAAAATAAATAATCTATCATCAAACATATCAAAAATTCTTAAACTAGAAAATCAACAATATTACCAACATACGAAAAAATGGATCAGTTATTGTTGTAGAGGCAATTGATCCAGTACTTGCATCATCTACAGTAAATATGTTATTTGGCATAGAGCAAATAGCAATTGCTAAAGAAGTAGATAGTAATTTTGATTCTGTTTTATCCATCATTACAAATACTGCATTAAGTTTACTTTTGAGAGGAGAAAGGTTTTACATCAAAGTAGATGGAAAAACAGAAAAATTCCTAGCAAAAGATTTAGAGATTGCGGCAACTAGTGCTTTGGTAGATAAGAGTACGTCTATTGAAGCAAAACCTGGCTCTGAATCAAACTATGACAGACTGGTATACACATATCTTGACTGATTCCTTTGCCTATGTTTGCATTTTTGTAGACAAGGGATTAAGTGGTCTTCCATACAACTCACAAAAAGAAAAAATTCTATGTTGTATCCATGATGAGTTATCTGCAATATCTTGTCTTCAGACCATAAAGATGGGTTTTGAAGTAAACATACTAGTTTGTTATCGTAATGAATCAGATTTACTCAAATTGGCTAAGATGATAAATAAAATATTACCGCGACTTGTCGAAAAAAATATCACTCTTCGTGTATGTAAGATTAATAGATCTTCGAGCATATTGACCATGATTATAACAATAACTCAAATTATGATATTATTAGCATTAAAGGAAAAGATTGGAAGAATTTCATTGGGAATATCTCCTATGATTTTTTCAGCATCATTTTGCGAATACAACTCAAACCTGGTCTTTCAAAATAAGATTATTCCATGGTTTTCACTCTCCGGCATAGATTCTGGAATTTTAGAAAATGCAAAAGAAATAGGACTAGAAAAATACATTTCAAATTTAGAAGATCTATGTAAAAAACATCTCAGTGATAAAAAAATCTCAAAGTCTGAAGCATCCAAGTATGCAAATAGACGCATTAAAGACTCTCAAGTATCTATCAATTACTGTTGGTCCAAAAAATATACACGATATAATTGATTTATTAAAATCAAATCATTGAGAATTTAAACAGGTCAAATTTACCTCCGTATATGAAAAAGATAGGGGGATTCATCTATCCTTGGGGAAATGGGCACTATACAAGAATGATGCATCTAGACAAGACTATTCGGGAAATGATGAAGGATGATGTTGAGATGCATTACACAAGCAGTGGTGAAATTTATCAAAAGCTACTACAAAATTTTCCTTTGAAAAAAGATAAAATTCACAATATAGAGATGCCAACTCCAATAGATGGTAAAAAAGGTCCTAGTATTGTATTATCTTCATTTAATTTTCTCTTACCATTACATGGTAGATCTCCACTTCTTTCAGTTGTAACTAACTACCTAAGAAATGAAGGAAGACTATACAATAATCAAAAATTTGATCTTGTCATAAATGATGGAGATGTAGGATCAAATGCAATTGCACAAAGAAGAAACGTCAAATGTATTTTTATTACAAACCAGTTTAGACCAAAACTCTGGGCCTCTAGATTTTATCTTTATCCAGGAGTGATATATGTATCAAAAAATATTGAAAGAGCAACAAAGATAGTAGTTGCAGATTCCCCACCACCATATACCATATGTGAATACAATCTTAATTTTCCTGACAAATTAAAGGAAAAAGTTGAGTATGTTGGTCATTTTTCAAATGGTGGAATAATACATTCTAAACCCAAATCCGATACAGAAAAATTAATTGAAAATGTAGATAGTTTTGGATATTGGATGATAACAGGTAATAAATCAACAAAGAAAATAACCCTAGAAAATTATGAAAAGACTTTTCAAAGTTCTGAAATGTCTAATGAAAGAAGAATTGTCTCACATGCAAATAATGATCCATCATTAGACAAAGTTTTAGGAAAAGATGGAAAAACATATTCAATCTCTGAAGCTTTAGAAAAAAAAGTAGATTGGATTAGAATTGATATAGGATTCCTATCAGAGCAGGAAAAAGATACAGTTCTGAATTTATGCAAATATGCAGTGATAAATGGTTCCCATACTGCAATGGGAGAGATACTAGGAGGAAAAGCAAAGCCAATCATAGGAATACCTGTGTATGATGAACATACTAATCAGATAAAGTGGGCACAGGACAAGAATCTTGGAATTTTGGCTACAACAGTAAAACAGACTGTTAAAGCAGTTCATCAAATAAATCATTATTACAACAAGTATCAGGAAAATCTTTTAGAATTTTCAAAAAACTATAAAAAAGACGGAACAAAAAGTACAGCCAAAATAATCTCTGAGATGTTGAAAGACTAGAAAGAATTATAATTTTTTAATTCAAACATAAAGTACTGGTACGCGGCATTTTAGATGGGCGAACTGACCTTTGGGGATGAAGACATAGACCGCGTACCAGAAACTTACCAAAAGCTTTTATGGATAACTTTGATGATTGCCGTCATTGACTGAATGTCCCGAATGTGCAGCCAAAGAGGTAGTCATAGAAATGAAATTTGATGCTAACACGAAACATTTCATTTGCAAAAAATGTGGCTTGTTTGCTACTAGAGAACAGGTAAGTGACATAAGATACAGATTAAACAAACGAGAAAAAACACGTGAAGACAAGCATGATGAATACCGTGATTGGTGGACAGCAAGTAAGAAAGATAAACAAGGTTAGAAACAAAGTGAACTATAATGGGAAAAGAAAAAGAAATTCCAAAGTATATACTGGAAGAAATAAAGAATCCAAAGTTTGGTAAACCAGAATCCCTTACAAGAACTGGATACATACTTGAGATTTATGATAAAGATATGAAAATTGATGCTCAGTTTTACGAGGCTGTTGAAGATGGAAGAAGAATTATAGAAGGAATGAATTTACCAAAGAAAATAAAGCCCTCAGACCTTATGAAGGGAACTGTTTATGAATTTACAATAAATTCTTTCAAGGCTCCATTGAGTAAAAAAACCATTGAATTTCTCACAAAGGAGTTGGAGATTACTACGGATACTATTTATCAGTTTGATCTAACAAATCTTGAACTAATGGATGTTGACTCTGATTCCGCAGGCGAAGACGAGTCAGAAGAAGAATAAATATTATTTTTTCAATCCATTTTAGATTTCATTGATTTTCTAAAGATTCCACCAATTATTGGGTTTGTCAAGTAAGGTAAAGTCTGCTTTATCCATATTGCAAATCTTACAAGTTGTGGGACAACAATCTCAAGTCTAGGAGATGATGCAGCTCTTACAACTGCATTTGCCACAGTCTTTGGACTAAGTGATGTAGATGAATATCTCGGCATTTTACCAAAAGATGCGTGATTAAAAAAATTGGTTCTTACCATTATTGGACTTACTACAGTTATTCCCACTCCTGTTCCCTTTAGTTCATGAAATAATGATTCTGAGAATCCAAGCATGGCAAATTTGGAGGCACAATAAGATGCCATTCCAGGAATTCCTATGCTACCTGCCACAGATGCCACATTAACAATATGCCCAGATCTTTGTTCTAACATTTTTGGCAGAAATGCCTTGATACAATACATTGTCCCAAAAAAATTTGTCATCATTTGTGATTCCATTTCTTCTATCTTTGTTTCATTTACAGTATTATGTATGCCAAAACCGGCATTATTTACAAGTACATCAACTGTACCAAACTTTTCAATTATAATTTTTCCCATTATTTCTACTTGATTTTTTTTAGAGATATCGCATGCATAGGCAAAAACATTCGTTTTGTATTTTGATAATTTTGTTGCCACCTCCTTTAACTTTTCTTCATTTCTAGATACAAGTATGACATTAGCGTGTAATTTTGCAAATTCTTCAGCAGATTGTTCACCAATCCCGCTTGATGCACCTGTAATAACAACTACTTTACCAGAATAATCCAATAACTAAAAATTAAAAGTTTGAAAATAAAGTGCTTTCTATACAGTTTTAGTCTTCTTTATGCTTGGATAGACTACTTTCATAAGAAATATCCAGCTTATTACAAGACCAACATGATAAGTTGCTATTCTCCATCCGATCACAATATTCCATTGAAGACTATTCTTGGCAGCCTCAAATGTCAAGCTATTCAAGTGTCCCAAATATGCCCAGATTGAAAATTCAGTCAGGCCTGATCCACCAATAGTAATTGGTAAATTACCAACAGCAATTGATGCCATTGTAGCCATAAGAGAGTGGAAAAAGTCTATCATATAACCTGCACCATTTGCAATTATCATAAAAGAAAGACCATAAAGTGACCACGTAAATATAGAAATTATTATTGAGACTACAAATGCTTTTTTAATTTCTTTTGTATGAAGAGTTTGCCTACTCATATCACAAATTTCTTTCATCCAAAGATTGGTCTTGTCAATGTATTTTACTGAGCGCTCTTTTCCTATCCTTGTAGCAATTCTAGAAGCCCAACTAGGTACTTGGAATGTTCTTTTTGATGATAAAAAGAACATTGTAGACCAGAGTCCTGTTATAGGAATACTAATTGCAAGAATTGTTATTCCTATAGCATAAGCACCATTTACAAATGAAATCACTGCTGCAATAATTGCAAATGCTCCTGAAACTAGTACTTCAGTTACAATCTCAATTATTGTTACCCAGGATGCTTTTCCAATCGGAACGCCCTTCTTACCTAACCACATTATTCTAACTAATTCACCACCCACAAAAGATGGAGTAGTAGATGTGACAAATTCACTACCTACTCTTACAGAAATTGTTCGCCAGTTTACATCTACAGGACCCAAGAATTTCTTTACAAGATAATTGAACTTTAGTCCTTGAGTGAATAACTTGCCTGCCATAGCTATTGAGGCACCCACGAAAGGAACGATACCTATTGCAAGAATATTCTCTAAACTTACATTAAATGTTGCAGCAATGATAAGAAATGGAATTACACTAACAGGAATAGCAAGGAGTTTCCAATTCATTGCCTGCCTTACTCATGGATGGAAATATAAGCCCAACATAAAATAAATTATCAGAAAAATGAAGGCAATTTTTTTAGTTGGAACTGCAGGATCCGGAAAATCATTACTGGCTTCTAAAATTCTTGACTATTATTCTAGAAATGGCGCTTTTGTTGGAATGCTAAACTTAGATCCAGGTGTAGAGAATTTACCATATACGTGCGACATTGATGTTAGAGACTATATCGATATTGTAGCGATTATGAAACAATATGATCTGGGACCCAATGGATCCATGATTATGGCAAATGATCTTATTGCATCAAAAATAGATGATCTACAAAATGAAGTAGACAATGTGAATCCAGATTATCTCATAGTGGATACACCGGGTCAAATTGAGTTGTTTGCCTATAGAGCAAGTGGACCTTTTCTCATACAAAACTTGAATATAGAAGAAAAAGTATCAATATTTCTTCATGATGGATCGTTGATCACATCACCTACCAATTTTGTTTCAATTGCATTACTTGCTACTTCAGTAAAATTGAGACTTGGTTTATCGCAGATAAATGTTCTAACAAAAACAGATCTTATTGAAGATAAGATTAAAGACATACTGAAATGGTCAACAAATATGGCAAGTCTTGAAGATGCTCTTGCTAAAGATGCTGATGGTGAAAACTATATTCTTGCAACTAATATTCTCAGAAGTCTGAATTTAGGAGGATTTGCCCAAGGAATGATTCCAATTTCTAGTGCTACTGGTGAAGGAATGGTTAATCTTCAAGCTGCTCTAAGCCGTGTACTCAATTTAGGAGAAGAGGTAGAAGATTAATGCAAAGTGTAATTGCAAGAGCACCCTGTTCTACTGCCAACCTAGGTCCTGGTTTTGATGTATTTGGTTTGGCTCTTGATGCATTTTATGATGAGATCCAGTTAACAAAAGAAGGAAACAAAATTATCATTGAGAGTTCAGGATCAGTTCCTCTTGAACCAGAGAAAAATTCTGCAGGACTAGTAATAAAAGAAATGTCAAAAAAATTTAAGATAAAATCTGGACTTCGAATTAAAATTAAGAAAGGAGTTCCGGCTGGATTTGGAATGGGTAGTAGTGCAGCATCAGCAGCTGCTGCAGCAATTGCATTTGATGCACTATTTGGTCTTGAACTTGATCAAAATACTTTGGTAAAATTTGCTGGGATGGGAGAGAGAGCAAGTGCCGGATCTATTCATTATGATAATGTTAGTGCATCAGTTCTTGGTGGATTTGTAATAGTAAGGACAGATCCACTTGATGTGATAAGAATTGATCCTCCAAAGGACTTGGTCTTATGTATAGCAATACCAAAAATTACTGTTCCCAAGAAAAAGACAGAGGTATCCCGAGGAGTATTGCCTCAACAAGTAAAATTATCAGATTATGTGAAGAATCTCTCTAATGCATCTGCAATAACTGCTAGGATTTATCAAGAAAGATGTGGAACTAATTGGTCATTCAATAAAAGACATAATTGTTGAACCTGCAAGGAAGCATTTGATTCCAGGTTTTGATAAAGTGAAAACAAATGCACTTAGAGCAGGCGCGTTAGGTGTCACAATAAGTGGTGCAGGTCCATCAATAATCTCATTTACATCAAAATCTGCAGATCATAGTAAGATCTGTAAAGCAATGGAAAGGGGATTTGCATCAGTTAATACAAAATGTACTACAATAATTTGCAGGCCAAGTAAAGGCGCTTTTGTATTATAGTTATTTTTTTTCAATGAATTTACGCATTCGTTCTTCCCTATCTTTTGTTGAAAAACATACAGCCCATGAATAGATTTCAAGTTTCAATCCAGTGTCAAGATTAGCATCTGTTCCTCGGTTTACAAGCATCTTAGAGATGCCTATTGCAAAACTACTATTTTTGGCTAATATTTTGGCATATGCTTTAGTTTCATAAAGTAAACTCTCAGAAGGAAATATTTTATTTATTAGACCCATTGAAAGCGCTTCTTCTGCCATAATTTTTCTGCCAGAAAATATGAGATCTTTGGCTCTTGCAGGACCCACAATTCGTAATAGTCTCTGTGTTCCTCCCCAGCCTGGACAAATTCCTAATGTAACTTCTGGTTGACCAAGTTGTGCATTAGGAGAAGCAAATCTGATATCACATGAGAGTGCAAGTTCACATCCTCCACCCAGTGCATAACCATTAACTGCTGCAATTACGGGTTTTTCTAATTTTTCAATTCTATTTAGAACTTCATGTCCTCGAAGGGCATATTTTTCTGCCTCGGTTGGTCCGATATTACTCATATATTCAATATCTGCACCAGCTGAGAAAGCTTTAGGACCATCACCTGTGATAATAATTACTCGTGAAGAATCTCTTTTCAAGATATCCAATAGAGAAATAAATTCATCCATGACATCTAGATTCATAGCATTTAGTTTATCTTGTCTGCTGATTGTGATTTGAACAACTTCTTCCTCTCGTTCAACCTTTAGATATTGCATATAAGAAAAATATTTTAGCAGAAATTAAACTTTAGAGTATACGTTTAAAATAGAAACCGAGTTATACTGCCATTCTTACAGTCAAACCACCTTTGAATTCGTCTGGATTAACTTCAGCTATTGGTTCGGCTATTTGTTGGGGAACTTTTTTTGTTCCAGTTAGAAAAGTTAATGTTGTAAGCATTTGGCAGCTGAAAGGATCTACTGGAATAGGAGTCATTCTTTTTGCAATACCAATTGCTTTTTTTTGGGGATTTGGAATTTTACCTAGTGGTCTTCTTAGTGGAACGATATGGACTGCAGGAAATATCCTCGCACTTTATTCTGTTAGATTGATAGGACTCTCAAGAACTTCTCCATTTCTTGCAGGTTTTAGCATCCTAGTTTCGTTTCTCTGGGGAATTTTGTTCTTTGGAGAGAAATTCAATTATATGGTATCAGCCATTGGCGCAATTGGTTTACTATTAGCTGGTTTACCATTAGTTGCAAGCGCTGCAAAGGCCTCGGTTGTTCAACGAAAAGGATACGTTATTGCTGCAGTCTCTGGCATTGTAGGAGGTTCGTATGTCATACCAATGCAGGCAACGCATACACTTCAATCAGGATTCTTTTCATCTAGCTGTCCATTTTTGCAATTGGGATACCCCTACTATTTCTATCACGAAGATGGATCAAAAAAGAGATTATAGCTGGGACAGTTTCTGGAAGTTTATTTAATTTAGGAAGTTTATCAGTCTTAATAGCCATAGCCTCAATAGGAATTACAGTAGCATATCCTATTTCTCAAACAGCCACACTTTTTGCGGTATCTTGGGGAGTGTTGTATTTTAAGGAAATAGTTCACAAGCAAAATATATTCAGAGTTATCATTGGATCCGTTATGATTTTGTCCGGAGCAGTATTACTCTCTATTGCCTAGTCAAGCATTTTATTTGGTCTAATTGGGATGTTTTCAAATTGAAAGCCGTTATAGTGTTTAGTGGAGGTTTGGATTCGTATGTACTGCCACATATCTTGGAAAACAATATGATCTTTATGGAATTACTTTCTCTTATGGTCAGAAAGCAGGTAAAGAAGTAAAAGTTGCACAACAATTTTCAAAATTACTAAAATTCAAAGAGCATAAAGTAGTAAACATAAAATTCATGAAAGATTTGTATGAAAAAACAAACGCCCTAACCAATTCTAAAATAGAAATTCCCTCAAAATTTGATTATTCAATAGTTGCTCCAATAAGGAATGCTATTTTTCTTAGCATGACTTCGGCTTGGGCATTTTCAAAAAAAGCTGAACTTGTTGCATATGGTGCTCATTTAGGAGACATCAGATATCCAGATTGTAGACCGTCTTTGCAAGATTACTCTCAAAGGCCTTGAATGAAGGAGAGATCGATGGAATAAAACTTGGTCTTAGAAAGAAGATTAGAATTTGGAGTCCATTTATGGAAAATCTTTCAAAAAGTGATCTAATAAAGAATGGATATGCGGAATTGAGCGAACATATTTTTAAAAGTTGGAGTTGCTATGGAAACACCAAGATTCATTGTGGAAAATGTGAATCTTGTAATAATAGAAAATTAGCTTTTCGCCAATCTAAGATTTTGGATAAGACCAAATATTTAACAAGATTTTAGATCTTTGACAATATTGGTTTTTTAAGTATGATAGGTCTTACAATTAGGTAATAGACTAGAAACACAATGCCTACGATTCCCCAAAAAGTCCATGTTGTCATGGAATCATCAAACCCTATTTTCTTAAAATAACTCATTGAGTTTAGGGAAATTCCTAATCCAACTCCAAGTGCGATGAAAAATTCTATGGCGTACCACATAAAGTAAGGCCATGATTCCTTCGGAACATGTATGTTATTATGCGCTCCCATGAATGCATTACATTAGATGTTATTATTTAATTTTTTAGATCATGCAATATTTGATTTGGATTTTCCGTTATATACCAAGTTAAGAACGTCCGACCTGGCCTCTTTTTTATCATAAATTCCTCTTGACGCTATTGTTGTCACCGTAGCATCATTTCTTACTCCTCGCATTTTCATACAAAGATGTTCACCTTCTGCTATTACAATTACGCCTTTGACTCCTTCAGAATATAATTCATCGGCAATATTCTTTGTAATTCGTTCTTGTATTTGTAATCTAGCAGAGTATTTTTCTACAAGACGCACCAATTTGGATATGCCAAATACTTTACCATCTGGTGCATATGCTACGCTTACTTTTCCATAGAATGGCAACATGTGATGCTCACACATAGAATAAAATTGAATGTCTTTTGCAATTACAATATCAGAATCCTCAGAAAACTTTACTGACAGTTCTGATTCTCCTTCATATCCCTTGAAAATCTCTTCATACATATCGACTATTCTGCTTGGTGTATCAACTAGACCCTCTCTTGTTGGATCTTCACCTATCTCTGCAATTATTTCTCGGATCAGCCTTTTTACTCTATCTTTATTCATCATGGCGCACCTATGAATTTGTGTAGTCTGTGGTACTATTCTAACTTGATCATAATAAGCATAAACTGCATCATAAAAGCTGAATAGTTGTTCCAAACTAGGCTCTGAAATACCATACGTAGGCTGTATTATAAATCCTGCAAGTTCTGTTTTGCATATAATTTTAAATATCTGTTTTAGAAGTTTTTTAAATGAACCCAGCTGGGTTTTTGAACTTATTATTACTTTTATGTATGTAACTTTCTTGGATTTCTTTGCTATTCTAAGACATTCAAGTTCATTTTCTAAAAGTTTAGAATAATGTTTTGTATCAACAAAACCAGATTCTGGAGTTTTAAATTCAATTTTTATAAAATCCATATAAGGAAGAACATGTGCAAATTTTGAAGAATCATAACAGGATGATTCTAAATATGTAGGAATTTTTTTTCCTTGAACAAACTTTGCTAGCTCTGCAACGGCTGTAGATTGAGCGAGTGGATCCCCACCTGTAAAATTGACTTTGTATGTATTTTTTTTCAGACTCTTCTTGATTATCTCTTTTGCTTTACTAATTGAATATTCTTTTCCTGAATTCATTGGAAGCGCATCTTTGGTATCGCAATAAAAGCACTTGAATGGACAACCAGATAACCTTACAAAGAGAGTTTTTGTACCATACAATATTCCTTCCCCTTCAACAGACGTGAATATTTCATAGAGTCTTACGTTCAAGTATTCAATCTGTATTTGTTCATTATTTATTTAATTGGATCTTCTTATGAACGGTTTTCTGCCAAAGTAATTAATTTGTGAGAATCTGACAGGAATCAGTGAAAAAACTAATTCCTTTGTTTTTATTTGTAATCTTAGTTTTTGTTACTAATCAAAATGCAAGTGCCTATACCATAACTGCTACTCCGCAACAACAAGAATTTGGTGCAAATGATTGGATAAAGATCAATCTTGTAATTTCAGGATATGATGGAGGTTCTGTCAATTGGGTAGCTCATAGACCTGATAATTCAACAATATCAGGAATAATTGATACTCAAATAAAGGGAGGTCAAACAGTTCATCAAATTATACGTGATGCATTTGATAATGAGTTTGGTCCGTGGTCAATTAATTATCAATATGGAGGAATTAGTCAGACAGTTAATTTTATTGTCAATCCGCTCAATTTGGCAGTATTCATCGATAAAGTAACTTACTATGAACCCGACATAATGAACATCAACATCACTTCAGTCTACTATGTTCCAGATGCTGCCTTTGCACAATCTTATCTTCTGAACTTTTATGATAGTGATGGAAATCCTGCAATCAACGTAGACCCGATTGAAGTACCAGCAGTTCAACATAGTACATCTTATCAATTTCCAATGTATCAACTTTCTAACTTTAACCCACCAGGGTTATACAAATTAAAAATTAAATACTTTAATTCTGTTGCTGAAATACCATTTCTTTTGGGAGATATACGTAAACTAATGGATGTAACAACACAAACTTCAGCCACATACTATCAAGGAAGTGATGTGACAATTGATACGATATTTACAAGATTAACAGAGTCAACTGCTACATTGAAGATAACAGATCCTTTAGGAAATACAACTAGTAATCAATTTAATCCACGTTCTGACCATGATACACTAGTCCTCAAGAATTTTTCCAAAGAAATTGGTACATACAGATATGAAGTGCACTATGCTGGTGCCACAAGCATTGGTTCCTATAATGTGATTAAAAATCCTCACGAGTTACCTAACATTGAACTAATGGTGTCTCCAGATAAATTAAATTATAGACCAGGAGAAATTGTTCACGTCAAAATACATACTTCACAGGTTATTACGGATTCAATAGATATTTGGATTACAAATCCAGATGGTAAAACTAGTCAAAGAATATCATTTCCAGTAAATACAACAGAAATTATCATACCTCATAAGATTGCAATAAATGATTCCGTAGGACAATGGAACATTAATGTAAATTATGACGGCATTGAGAGATCTTCATCTTTTTATGTAATTGGTTCACCTGTACAGGATTCAGAAATGCTTGATGCGGTTCAATATAACATACCTACTTTTGTTTCAATAATTAATTCAACAACATTCAAGTCTCCAAGGGGTATCACTATTGATTCAGACAATAATACATACGTAGTAGATTCTGGAAATTTCCAGGTTAAGAAATTTGATGAGAATGATAATCTACTCCTTTCTTGGGGTGATGCAGGATCAGCAATGGGACAATTCAAAAATCCATCAGGTATATTTGTTAATGAAAAATATGTGTATGTGGTAGATACAGGAAATTCAAGAATAAACATGTATAACAAAACCGGAAGTTTTGCTTATTCTTGGGGCACATATGGCGATAATCCTGGAATGTTCCACATACCAGTCTCAATAAATTCAAACCATGATGGTGAACTTTTTGTGGGAGATGTAGAAAAAAAATCTATTCAACTATTTGATAGCAAAGGTACCTATACTGAACAAATAGATTCATCACTTTTACAAGGAGAAAGTTTCTCAGGCATCAGAGCATTAGCATTTGACCCAGAAGATAATCTGTATGCCGCTTCTACTGATAACAAGATATTGAAATATTCCAATATTGGAGAATTTCTAAACTTTTATGGTTCTAGTGGAACTGAGGAAGGGAGATTTAACAAGCCATCAGCAATAGCTATTGATTCTAAAAATGACATCTATGTGGCAGATACTGATAATCATAGGATCCAAAAGTTTGACAGTAATGGAAATTTCCTTTTAAGTTGGGGCACAGAAGGTACTGGACAAGGTCAGTTTGAACAACCAGTAGGACTTGTAATCGATGCTTCAGACAACATCTATGTTGTGGATAAGAAAAATAACAACGTACAGAAATTTGCACTTTATGGTGGAGTGAATAATAGTACGTCACCAAGTTGGATAAGAATATAGTTATCAAGTGGTCAGAAGGGGCTTTAGATAAAGAATGATTTCTCTCAAGCAATTAAAGTGTACAATGATGATAAACCAGGGTCTAATCAAAACACCGTCAAAATAAAATCAAGATGTTAACTTATAATTCCAAGTTGTGCTAAAAGGAAATGTAAATTGTTACCTTTTTTCAGTCAAATATATCATTATAATTCCTGGCATTTATTTCAACAATCCCCCATATCAATTGGAATTATGAAAGTTTGCAAGGATGCAATCAAAGCACTTTTCTTATAGATAAGCACCCGGAATAAAAATTAGGACTCCAAGTATTCCTATAGACTACCTACAAACTCTACTGTATCTTTTAAGATAACTAGCATTTTGGCGCTAAAAGGAAAGCAAGTATAACACCCTGAACTATTATCATTGGCATCCCACGCCTACAGAAATTTGCTTTGCAGCCAATCTACTCGGGTTCTAGAGAAAAATCTATATGAATTTTATGTAATATTTGTGCCATACCAAGAGCAGTAATTCAGGATATTTCTTTTTCATTCTTTTATTTTAGACTAATTTTTCCAAAGTTCCTATAATTATAGTTTCATTATTTTTTTTTCATTATGGATGATCAAAAGTCTTTTATTTCTAATAATATTTAATGATTTTATCATTCGAAAGTTTATCAACTTTACCCTCCGCAGTAAGTTTCTTTACTTTGTAACCATGTCTTTTGGATTTTCATAAATTGTAAAATTAGAGATAGTTTTAGTCATGAGTGGAACTTGTGGAGCCTGTGCAATAGAATTTTTAGTCGTATTTTCTATTTTATCGAGTCTCTCAATCTGTTTTTCTGTAAAGTCCTTTGCACGTTCAGAAGTTCTTTGTTTTGCAACTTCCGTAAGGGAATGATGAATATCAATTACAATGTGATTTGCTTCCTCAATTGATTTTGATGCTTCACTAATATTACCATTATCAAGATCTTGTCCTGCTTTCTGAATTAGTTGTTCAAATTGTGTGAAATTAAGATTTGCATTGTTTGTTATTGATATTGTTTTTAGCATTTCACCAATCTTTTCTGTTCTTGAAATTTCACTTTGTAATTGTAGGACGTTGGTCTGTTGTTGATCATTTACTTGTGTTGCATTAAGAGAATTTATTTTCATTAGTAGATTTGAAGAAATTCATGGCAGAGAGGAATGTTGTCTTGCTGATGCAATATCATTATCATTTATTGCATTAGATAGTGCATCAGTTTCATTAGAGCCTTGTTTGAAGGATTCGTAATTTCACTAGGGACATTATTAATTTGTGAAATATTCATCCTTAGATTTTCTCTTGCTTGTGTAGCAATTTGTAGAAATGCATCAAGTTGAGAATTTTGCGTAGGATTGAATTGGGGCATTAAGAACCAATGTTCCAACTAAAGCCAAGAAGATAATTGCCAAAGCCTTCATTTCTCATCCACTCCCATTTCTCTAAGTTTAATGAGATTTTGTTGATCAACTTTTTCTATTTTAATGATGTTTTCTCTTTCGAGTCGCTTAACAGCACGCCACATTGTTGTTCGTGGCATCAAGATTTTTTTTCGTAGTTCACTTTCGTATACTCTGCCTCCCTTTTCAGAGATAAATGCTATGATTTCTTTGTCATCTTGGCGTAATTCTGGTTTAAGTTTGTAAATTGTTTCTTTATCTGGTGGGATGTAGGCGTTCTTTGTATATTATTGAAGTTACGATCTTAATATATTTTTTTCTTTTAACTATTATAAACCCTGTTACTCCTGCTGCAACAATACCTCCTACAATCAAAAGATATCGGTAATATTATCAGATGTTGTTTTTGGTACAAATTTTTAATTTGTTGTTCCTGAAGGGCAAGTCTTTTGAATTCGTTCACTAGTGATTCTGCATCTGAATACTTTCCTTGTCTAAAATCTAATTTGGCTTTCTCAGACTTTGCTAGAGCCTTTGGAGTTTTTACACCTGCGGATGTTATGGTATTAATAAAATCTTGGCTTGTTGTATTGCCATAGTCGCTGTCTGACTTGTACCTAAGACCCCAATGATATAGTTAATCTCGGATGAACCACTTGGTAATGAAATAAGTGATTGACCATCAACTATTTGCATGTTTAATGGAAATACACTCATTCCAACAATTACTGAATTTTTTGGTAAAAGTATGGAATAATCAATTGGTGAATCTACATGAAAAGTCCAAGTTTTTCCTTTCTTTGAGACTAAGTCTTGAGTATCATAATCTACCTTAACTGTGGAAAATCCTAAAGTTTCAACTGTTGTAGTATTTTTATTTTCTTTACTTGAAAGTAAAGTTCCATTTTCATCCTGTATAATAAGACTTTCAATACTATTACCATAGAGATTTAGAGTAAAATCGGGTGATTGTGAATCTACATCAGTTTGATAAAAAACATGGGTAGTTCCATCAGTATAGATTGTAAACTTAAGAACTTTTGTATTACGTATAGCATACTGTACAAGGGTACAAGAGTAAGTAAAATAAAACATGCTACTACAACTGGTAGTTTAACCACTGCTGTGAGAATACATTTGATCCTTACAAAAATGATTCTTTTCGGTAACACTTTTTGACAAACTCCTTCTTTTTATCTTAACCATACGATATTTCTTAGGCATTACTAATACCTTAGATTAAATCCTTGCATCACACCTTGAAATCTTTGGAATTCTTGGAGGAATCTTATTCCCTCCTCTGTAACTCTGAATAGTCTATTTCTCTCTTCTTTCATAGATTCTACCAATCCTGCATCTATTAATTTCTGGCATTTCTCAATGACCGCATAATGCGATAGATTTGCCCTTCTAGAGATAGCTTTACAATTACTCCTTTTGTTCCTCCATCCATACTACACCAAGAATATCAGTGATGATGCCTATTTCGGTTCTGTATTGTTGTTTTGACATGGACATACTATAGAATCAATGTTTTATCAGGGACAGCATGAAAGTCTATAGCGGAACACATAGCGGGACGAATGTTTCAGACTAGGAAACAGTCAATTTTTCAGTTATTGAGAAGCGGGGGAAGATTAATCAAGTAGAGATTTTATAACCTGGAAAAATTTATTTTGCCTTAATTTCTTATAATTGTGTAGTTTTCTTTTTGATTGATTCTACAATCTCAAGCTTGCGTTTTATATCCATATTTGGTTCCATTGTAACATAGACAGTCTTCCGCTTAGGATAGATAACGATTTGGGTAATCTTTTGACGTTCAATATGTACATAATTTACGGATCCAAGGCTCTTGTCGAATTGTTGTCTGATCTTCCTCCTCATGGCAACCTGTTTACAAAAGTGTTCTTCTTCCTTTTGTGATTTTAGGGAGGTCTTGCCTTCCTTCATTATGGCCTCAGATATGTTTCCTTTTAGGTCTATTATTGCTGCAAATCTCATCATTGGATCTAATCCTATGATACCCTCAACAATTGGAAGAAGGTCGACTTTATTATTTTTCAAGTGACTCTGCCTAAAGATTCTATTCTCTAAATATATCTCAATCCAATATTTTACGGGTTTTTGATTTAAAATAAGCACAAAATCTAGTCAAAGGATAGTGTTTTCATTTATTAACTTTTTATATATTAAAAATAACATACCCTATGAGCCATATGTTTGACAGGTTTAGAAAGAAAAAAGATGAGTTTGAATCCACTCCCTCAGGAATAAAAGATAATGAGGTCGGTTCGTCAGGCAAGACTTTTCAATACGAACCAAAGACAGAGAGCACAAAAACATCAGAAGTCATAGAAGAATCACGTTTTCACCCTTCAGAACAAGTAAAAATACCCGAACCTATTCTACAAACACGTATGAGTGCATCAGGCGAGGATATAGGAATTAAGGCATTAATGGATAAGAGAACCAAGTTAGAAGAAGCGATTGACTATGTTGGTCTAATGATTAAAGATCTCAAAGACAAGCGAACAAACCTAGAAAAGAACATTGAAGATGAATCAGTAGATATCAAAAATCTAAAGGAGAAACTTGTTAAAGTAGGTCAATATATAGAAGAAGAAAAACAAGGTATCAAGACATTACAACAAAAAAGAAGTGAGGTTGAGAAAGAAGCAGATGATGTTGCAACCATGATTACTAACCTACGAGAGAGATTAATCAGGATTGATCAGGTTGTAAATGAGGAAGGTAGTAAGATTGCAAAATTCAAAGAGACACGACCAAAGACAGAATCTTCTCTAACTTAGAATGTAAAACTCTCTTTTACTAGTGCATTAAGATTTTCTTTTATTTCATCATCAGATGACAATGAGCCCAGATCTCTTACCAGTACCTCAGTTGCAAGACATTGATTCTTAGAATATTGATAGTAACAGTCAAGTTTTTCCTCATATGTTTTTGCGCTATAGTAGGTAGTCCAGAAATTTTCTGTTGAGTGCTGAACGTATAGAAGGAATTTTCGAATTATTGATTCAATCTTTAGAGAGGGATTGTCTTTTACTAGTCCAATTAAAATCTGTTCCAACTTGCTGTCTAAATTTGATTCATAAATAAGCTGATACAAATCCCCACTTTTTTTCATGACCAAATTACATCATCATACAATAAAAGCTTTCATTGAGAAATTTTAAGATATTTTTAAAATTATATGATAACTTTGGGTTTTGGAGATAAACTCAGAGTTTTAGTATCAAATTATACAAAAACCTTAAATATTTTATTCACGTATACTTAATCTCTATCAAAGGACATCCTCCCTAGATAGGAATCATGCAGGTAATGTGATGTTGCAAGGTCAAATCCTTACAACAAAAGCATCCCAAGGTACCCCCGAAGGAAATGATGACAATGGTCATCTCAATGCTTTGAGAGCGCCACCTGATGGGTGGCCTCCACATTCTTGCATGATAGAATTTTTTCACCTATAACAAAGATAGACAAAACTATGGAGAGATTTTTCAAATGCATTATACGATAACGACTGGTCAGATTATTTAGAAAAATGCAACTTCAAAGCTCAGATATATGATATTTGTTAACCAGTCCAGATTACTGTTCAAGGATTAAGTATTGCAATTCCACTATACGTGATCTTTCTGGGGGGCAACATAGGTGAAGTCAGCTATAATATCTGCACTTCAGAATGGATCTGTAGCAATAGGTTCACTTGCGTGGGGTAGAATAATTGATAGATTTCATGCTAAGAGATCAATACTTGTTCTTTCATCCTTTTTTGTTTTACTTTGTTGTCTTGGAATGTATCTTACCAATTCAATTTACATTCTTTATGGATTAGCAACAATTCTTGGTTTTTTTCTAGTAGCAAAAAGTCCAGTTACACAGACTTCTTGTAATGGAATCAGTACAAAAAAATCTCTGGAGTTGGTTGTTTGCGCGTACATCAGTTATTGGTACTATTGGAATGCTAATAGCCATGGCTATTGGAACAGTTGGAAGTTTTAATTTTGATATTAGACCATATTTTCTAATATGTGCTGCATCAAGTGGTGCATCTATGATTTTAAGTACAGCCGTAAAAGGTGATGGAATCCATCTTGAGAGAAGCAGTATTGCACACTCTTTACATGGTCTGCGTTATTCAATTAGCAACTATCATTTTGTCTTTCCAAAGGCCCTGGAGGCATATGATTTTAGACACATAACTACAATATTTAGAGGAAAGATAAGTCATGAGATAGGCATATTTTATCTGTGTCATTTTTTTTCATAGTTAGCATAAACATTGACCTTCACTGCCTGGACACCATTTTTGAAAAATCAGACTTTTTTAATTCTCCTATGTCTTTCTAAACTTATATGATTCAAACGGCAGTCATGTTATTGGTTTTTTTTATTGCTCCAAAAATAATATCAAAGTTTGGAGAAGAAAGGTCAACGATATTAGCATACATACCGTGAATTTTTGCACCAGTCATTGCTGTTTCATTTACTTTTCATGACAGGAATATCTGGATTTGCAATGACAATAGCATCAGTCGTCTTAATGATAATTGGATTTTCAATTTTTAGTACATCTAGTTCGGTTATATTTTTCAAGAGTATTCCACAGGGATTTGAAGGAAAGTATCTAGGGGTAAATAGCGCAGTAACAGGAGTAGGAATATTTGTTGGTTCACTTTAACTGGTGAGATAACAAAATTTCTAGGATATGCAACTATGTTCATTTCTGCTTCAGTTATACTAAGCAGTGTCACTAGTCTTATTCAAGATATATTTCCGCTACAGACTAACAAAGATGTCTAGACGTAACGGGCTGAGGAGGAAGTTTCACCTGCAGGCATGGATGGCAGTTTGTCATTGATTGCTGCTTCTGCAACTGCCGAAGCCTCTTGAAGAATCTTTTCTGATTCTTCACTTGTAGCCTCTGAGTCAATTCCAAAGTCTCCACTGTGGAATGTATCTGTCATAAGACCACCTAGCATCTCAGTCATTCCAGTAGCTCACGGTCAGCCTCAGGCATGAATCTAATAAGCGAGGATTTTAGTTTTTCATCAAACCTATTGTTGGCATGATAGTTACCACAGTATCTCCTAAGCTATGGAATGTAGTAGTCTAAGCTCTATCTGTTCTAGAGCAATTCTAGCATTTCCTAAGAGTTTTGTTACTTTTCTAACTTCAGATAATTCTTTTGATAAAACCTTACTTGTAACCATATCATGATTCTGTGTTGCAACTACAATTCTCTCGAATAATTTTGCATCTTTTTGTTTTAGTTTTGTAATCATTCCATCAAGTTTTCCAATTTGAGCCTGGAGTCGTTTTACGCCATTCTCTAGTCTTGGTTTTAATGCTCCTTGTGGTTTTATTGCATCATGAAATTTTTCACCAATGCTTGGTGTTTGTGGCTTTTGCCAGTTATTTCCAAATGATGTCATGAATATCACTAAAATAATTGGTTTTTAATTTCAGGTGTGAAATACGGTTCACAGTGTACTAAATTTAGTCGACAAATGGTTTTCATTCAATTCAGCATTTACGTTTTGTCTATTTTTAATAAAAACTAAAAATTCGTGGATAACCTCGATTGGATATACCCTACGCTTATCCCGGACAGATATTTATTGCATTATCTGAATTGCAGTATTTCTCTGTGGATGGATTTTCTTTGGTGAATTGTCAATGCCTGATTTGACGGCCAAGATTCACAACAAAGTGGACATTGTTCCATTTTATTTAATCGCTTCTTCAAAAAAAATGTATTTAAGGTTTTGCATCAGACCTCAAAAATAATTTTAAATAATTTTTTGAAAAATAACTTTGTAATAATTTTTTGAAATAAATTAAAATAAATATTTGAGAGATTCCCAATCTAAATAAAACATGGGACAATTATTGATTCAAAAATAATCGTTTACAAAAAGAATGTAATGTATAAATTACAATTTTCATATATTTTGAATTTAAATATTATGATTTCCATAAAATTCTTGTTAAATTTTAATAAATTCTACAATTCCTACTCATAGTTAAACCTTTTTATCTATGTTAACCGAAATTCTTATAAGATATAAAATGGCTCGCGAATCTTTTGGTGGCGGCGGACGTTATCCTCTTGTGGAAAAGGTCCAATGGTAACTGATAATACTACAGGAGAAATGTTTTGTGGAGGTTGCGGTTTTGTACTTACTGAACGTGTAGAAGAATCTGGTCCAGAATGGAATCAGTTTTCTAAAGAAGAACACGAAGATTGAAGTAGAACTGGAACTCCAACTTCACTAGCAATGCATGATATGGGACTTGCAACAATAATTGGTCCTGCCGACAAAGATGCATCTGGAAAACCACTTTCTGCATCCATGAAAAGTACAATTGAGAGATTGAGAACTTGGGATAGCAGAAGTCAAGTTCATGAACCAGTTGATAGAAACTTTAGACAGGCTTTCAGTGAGCTTGATAGATCAAAAGACAAACTTGCATTATCTGATGCAGTAATTGAAAAAACTGCTTATATTTACAGAAAGGCACTTGACAAAGGTCTTGTCAGAGGCAGATCAATTCCAGGACTGTAGCTGCTGCATTGTATGCAGCATGTAGAGATACTGAAACTCCAAGAACACTTACTGATGTTGCAAATGGAATTAACATAAAACGAAAGGATGTTGCAAGATGTTATAGACTTTTGTTGCGAGAACTTGATTTGAAAATGCCAGTTGTTGATCCAATAAAATGTGTTGCAAGAATTGCAAGTAAAGCCGGCTTGAGTGAGAAAACAAAAAGAAGAGCTCTTCAGATCCTAAAAGATGCTGCAGAAATTGAGATTTCTGCAGGAAAGGATCCAATGGGACTTGCAGCTGCTGCATTGTATTTATCATGTGTTATGAATGGAGAAAATAAAACACAGAAAGATGTTGCACAAGCCGCAGGAGTAACTGAAGTAACAATCAGAAATAGATACAAGGGATTAAAAGAATCTCTCAAGCTCTAAACTTTTTATAAAAAATTTTAATCTTTTCAATTCAAAATTATTTTTTTATTTAAAAATTTTTATTGAAAAATAATTTTTACTTTACAGTATTTCAAAATTTAATGGCGTGGCCCTTGTTCGTAGACAAGTAGAGATTACCTCTTTTATTCGCACCCAAGTGCGGATTCTATTATTTCAGTCTACGGAGCCACGCTCGTTTAAGCAGTAGATTTTGCATCATTCTGCATTATATCGTATAATACATCATCATATTTATTATTTTATATATATTTTTTCATGTTTTTATAGTATTTCACTAAAATATTATAAAAAACCCTTCACAACTTGCAATCACAGATATCAGTGCAATATACCTTTTTGATGATTTGTCAATAATGAAGATTTTAAGATTTTATCCTCGACAAACTAATCTATACAATGTACGAATTTAGAATATATGAAACTCTCCGGTAAAGTCGCAATTGTTACAGGCGGTAGTAGAGGAATTGGAAAATCTACCGCAATTTTACTTGCACAACATGGTGCAGATGTTGTAATTACATCAAAGGATAAAACGAATCTTGAAAATGCAGTAAAAGAAATAAAAAATGCTATAGCAATTGTTGGTGATATTCGAAAGAAAACTGATGTAGAAAATGTAGTAAAAAGTACTCTGGAGCATTTTGGTAAAATCGATATTCTAGTAAATAATGCAGGTATTTTTCCTAAAGTAAAACCTCTACATGAAATTTCCGAAGAAGAATGGAATGAAGTAATAGATGTAAACTTGACCGGACAATTTCGTTTCACAAAAGTCTGTGATACCACATTTGATGAAAACAGGTGGTTGTATTGTTAATGTTTCATCAGATGCAGGATTGAAATCATTTGAAAATTTTGAAGCAGATGCGTATACTGCTTCAAAAGGAGCATTGGTCTTGCTTACAAAGGCATGGGCAATAGAGTATGCCAAGTATAAAATACGCGTAAATTGTGTTTGTCCTGGAATTGTGGAGACTGATATGACACAGCCATATCTTGGAAATGAAATTGATAGATCAATGGCAGTGGCAGAGCATCCAATTGGAAGAATAGGAGTCCCAGAAGACGTTGCAAAGGCTATACTTTATCTTGTTTCAGAAGATTCCTCATGGATTACTGGTGCAATTTTACCCATAGATGGGGGTGCTATAACAAAATAATCACCCTAATCAAATTAATAGAACCTAGTCTAAGACTATACCATGACTCCAAAAAGGAAACGTACTCTTAAGATAATCATTATGCTTTCAATTATTTGGTTTGCCTCTGCATTACCTGTACCTTTCCTAGTGGGCTCTAATCCAACCCCTCAGCAATCCGAACAATTCAAAACCTATTTGGAAATAGCACTAATAATTGCCATACCTTTCACTGCAATGGGTATTGCTTGGACTCTCAAACCTGAGCTTGCCACACGTGGTTAGCCAAGAAACTCTACCGCTCCTAGTCCTTCAGGTGTTGTTTTTATCCACCTAGTCCTTCCAATTCTTTCAACTTCTATAAACTTCCATTCATTTAGGAGTGGCTGGATAATGTTTTTGTCAAGACTTGCAAATCTAGCTTGCTGAAAATTCTCTTCCCTTGCATTTACGATAACAAGTTTTTTTTCGTATGCAATCTTTGCCATTTCTTTTTTAGTAATTTTCCCTCCATTTTCTTGTATTATTTTCAAAGCTTGTACCAAAACTGGCTTGGGGGTATGAATTTCGTAAGCTGGTAATTTGACAACTGATTTAAGGCCTAATGATAGTTGTTCTCCTTTTACACTAGAGTAACTTTCTGGTTCTGCATAATATGGTGTAAGTTTTGTCTTTCCCTGAAACATCATGCATGCCATCATGCATGCAATTGCCTGAATTTTTGATCCCGAGGAACAGTTAACAAAAATATCATTACCTTCCTCTTTTTGTACAATTTCTTTTAATGCTCTTAAGATTTTGAAAAGATCAAATCTGTTAGAGTGTGCAATTTGTACTTCGATCTTTTCTTTTTTTACTGCGTCTTAATTTTCTCCATAAAACCTTGTGCCCTATCCTTTGATGGTTCTTCATGCATGATGAGCCATACTCGGTCTGCTTTCATCTGTTTAGCAGGAATTGCTATTCTATCTATCTCAAAGCCTACAGGCGCTATGTGTATACGAAGATTCACTATATTACTCATGTTAGTATGTTTAGTTATCATACTATGGTGATGATATATAATAATTATGCATCCCATGAATAAACATGCAACAAAAATTCACATCAGAACAAATGAAGTCTCTATTTATCCCAGAGTAAGATCAGTCTTTGAGAACTAGTTCTTCATCCAAGGTGTAGTTTCGAGATAATCTATTGATTTTATCATCTCATCAAGTTTTGTAATAACTGCAGTCACTGCTCGAAATTCTTCATACATCATTTTTTCTTCGTCTTGGGATAGAACTTGATTTTCTGCAATATCAAAGAATTTGTCTTCCTTAGTTAGATGTTCATCAAGGTTTACTGCATACGCCTTTAGAAATCTTGCAACTGGCTCTCGCTGGTTTTCTCCGGACTTCCACTGTTGTAAATATTTTGAAACATTGGATGCCATTCTTCTTCCAAATTCGTGTTCAATCATAAATGCTCGGATCTCTTGTTTTAGAGAATCATAGGTTGCAACACATGGAAAATACTGGTCTTCTTCTCTTGCATAATGTACTGCATCCAGAAATTCTGACATGATTAACACCATTATTTCAATATCAGAAAATGGAATATCTTTGCCTTCATAGAGTTGAGTATAACATTTGACAATTATTTTTTCTAGCCTACGTATTTGTCTGTGATCGTTTCTTAGAATATCAGTTCCGCTCATTATATTTCTGTTAATATCTCAAGGGTTTACTGTAAATAATATTACTTTTTTTGGATTGTATTGGATTATAGCAAAATGTGGAACAGATGAACCTACACCATAATATCCTGCAGGTCCTCCCAATCCTAATCTGATTAGATAATTGCTGGTTTGGTCTATCTCAATTTCTTTACTTTCCAATACGTGCCCAGAGATCATTTCTTTTTTTGGCTTAATCTTGGAGTATATATCATGAATTTTACCTCCTCGATGAGTTATTGCTGCCTCCATATGCTGATGTCCACACAGTATGATGTGATTGTTAACATGTTTTCCAACCTCATTAAAAGCAGATGATGCCTTGTAATGATATCCATGATAGCTAAAGAATTCAAAGCCTTCATCAGTAAGTCGCTGCCAATTTCTTTGATAGAGCCAAGCTTCATTGTCAGCATTTCTAGGAGTTATTTTCTTTGGGTCCAATGGTCCTCCATGAACGCAAAAAAGACCATTCTTTGTATCAATATACTCTTGGTTACCAAATGTTCCATCATTATTTTTCTTAAAGAAGGAAAGATCTTCATCACTGAGTTTTTCATGTGCGTCCATGCTTTCAAAAGAACTGGCACTAACTTTTTTACCGCTTAGTAATCCTTCATCATGATTTCCCACTACAGAGAAAATTGGATAATTTTTCTCAAGTGATTTTAGTTTTGATATGACTTGTTTTGGGTAAATGCCACGCTCAAGCAAATCACCTAGATTGATGATTCTAGAGAAAGAGCCATATTTTTTTATAAATTCTTCACTTGATACAGTATCAATTATCAGATTAAGCGCATTGATATCAGCATGAATATCAGAAAATACTAGGTCCAATATACTACCTAACTTTTAAGCCTAATTTGAAATTTATGACATAAATTTCATTTCAATATGTAAATAGTATTTTGAATTATTGTTTTATGTATCTCAATACAACTGGTTCTAAGATTTTAGAACAAGAAGGTAAAAGTTAGATCTTAGATAAATAAATCAAATTTCATATCATTATCAATATCATAGCTTGCATCCTCATTACAGTACTACCCTATGAGGATGCAATCGTTTTATTATTCGGGATTCAATTTTTTGAAGGGATTGTTTTGGAATGCGTATATCCCGAAATGTATCTGGATGAATTATCTTGGCTAAAATCTCAAGACCTACAACAGTTCTTGGTCCAGGTTTACTAAAATATTCATTTGAATTTACTGCATAGACTTCACCTTGTTTTACTGCCTTGAGTGAACTCCAATTTTCATTTTCAAGTAACTTGTCATACTCTAGTATAGTTCTCTTGACATCAAATCCACATGGTATTAGTACTAGAATATCAGGATCAAATTTTACTATCTCATCAATCTCCATTCTTCTTGATTTATCTCCTGTAGAGCTTATTCCATTTGTCCCACCTGCTATCTCTACCATCTGTGGAATCCAATGACCAGCTGTAAACAATGGATCTAGCCATTCTATACAAACAACTTTGGGTCGTGATATTTTTGGAATGTTTTTGATGTAATCTATTCTCTTTTGTAACTGGACCACAAAGTCTCGTGCCTTTTCTTGTCTTCCTACTTTATTTCCTATTTTAATTATATCTTGTAATATATCATCCAAGTTGCTGGGATCTAAAACTAGAACTTGTGTTTTACCTCCAAGCAATTCTACTGCTCTGTTAATTTTGCTAGTATATGGAGAACACACTTCACATATTCCCTGTGCTACAATAAGTTCGGGATTTACTTTTTTGAGTACTTCTTCATCGAGAATATAGATGTCTTTTCCCGTGTGCACTAGTTCTAGTACTTTATTATCAATTTCTTGACTTGACATTTTCTCTGGATCAAATGAGGCATGAATTACTCGGGGTTTTGTTTTGGCGTCTATTGGATAATTACACTCATGGGTAACAGTGAGAACTTGGTCTCCTGCCCCTAGCTCGTATAATATTTCAGTTGCACTTGGAAGAAAGGAGACAATTCTATTTTGCATTATTGTGTGTGATATTATGAATATTGTTTAAACCTTGCGAGGTTCTGGGTATTGTGCATGACCTTTATTTTTATATGCGTTTCCAGTGGAAGATTTATCAGAGACTAGTAATGGGCAAAAAAATTTTGTGTTGCTACATAGCTTAATGTCATAAAGAATGTCATAATGAGTAATGGGCCAATTGTCTCAGAATTAATTTTTTCAAGTTTGATTTCAAGTTTTTTGAGATAATTATCAAGACGCATATTGTAATAAGTAGATATGAGAGGATGCAAACAAAACCCAAAATGGGGAGTTCTGACTCTAGTTGAGAATATGTCATCTTGTTAGCAATTGCATTATGATCCAATGCACCAAAACTCATCATAAGCTCAGCAAAAAACAAAACACCGCCACCTAACCACAGCAACATGTCAAGTACTACTTTGTCAGACATTATTCGTGGCACTACCCATTTATCATGAAGTTTGGCTTTTTTGATATCTTTGATTTTTTTGTATAGCGGATATGTTTGTCTAAAATATGAAAATACAAAAGAAGTGGTAAAAATAACCAGATAAATTTGGCTTTCCAAGATCCATTTAACAAAGTCTTCAATTGCAGAAATAAAAGCAAGATTAATGAGAATGCTGAAAAAAATGGCCCAAACTATAAACGGGTCATAGATATATCCAACTATTAATCGTGAAATATTCACATCCGTTATACTTTAGATATCTTGATTAAATTAGCGTTATAGAATTATACCCTGTCTTTTCATTATAATTTTAATAACTAGTCAAATGAAAATGAGTTGTCTCCATACCCCCGCTATTTTTAAGGGCAAAATTTTCCATGTAGATTCTTTCCCTCAAAACTTAAGAATGGCCCAAGCCTCGATTTGATTGATGACTGCTTTTACAGTTATTGGAGGTCCATCTTCAGAACAACTAGCAAAAAAGATAGCCTTCTAAATTAAAATCAAAATTTGTGGGATGTGAATTACGAGTATTCCCAGATGGGGAGAGTAAGATTACTCTCAAGGACAAGCCAAAGGGAAAAACAATAGTTGTTCAGTCAATTTATCCTCCAGTTGATTCAAATCTAATTCGCAGTTTAGCCATTGTCTCACAAGCACGATCTTGTTCCTCTCAAGTTTATGCAGTAATTCCATATATGGGATATGCAAGACAAGACAGACAATTTCTTCCTGGTGAGATAATCACGATGGAACTTGTTGCAAAAATGTTCAAGGCAGCTGGTGCAACCAAGATAATTGTTGTAGATATCCATAGTATTACTGCATTAAGGCAGCTACAGATTCCTGCAAAAAATGTAAGCGCAGTAGAAGAATTGGTAAAGTATTTCAAAAAATTGTCACTTAATGATCCTCTTGTTGTTTCACCAGACAAGGGAGGAATAGAAAGAGCGGAAAATTTTGCAAATCTTCTTGGTGTTGATTATATCGCTCTTGAAAAACACAGAGATAGAAAAACTGGAAATGTAGTAATAAAATCCAAAGGCCTTGATGGAGTCAAAGGAAGAGACATGATAATAGTTGATGACATGATAAGTACTGGAGGAAGTATTGTAAAGGCGGCAGAATTTTTAAAGAAACAAAAAAGCGGTAAAATTTATGCTTGTTGTACACATGCTTTACTGATTGGAGATGCAGAAAAAAATATAATAAAATCTGGAGTAACAAAAATAATCAGCACCAATACCATACCAAACAAGACATCTCTTGTAGATGTCTCATCAATAATTGTAAAGGCCATAATCTGAATGTTGCAAAGTCTTCTTTGTATTACTAGGTCAATATGAAGACCTTGCAAGAGATGAAGTTGTTTCAATATCAAAAAGCTATGATCCTAAAACAAAATCAAGCTCAGAACCAAGACTGGTTATACTAAAATCCAAAGTGTCATGGAAAAAAATTGCAAGCAGAGCAACATTTGTCAGAAATTCTGGAAATATTGTAGATACCTTTGATGACATAACAAAGATTGATCCGCCCATACCAAAACCTCTGTCATTTGTTTGTAGAACAATAAATTTGTCATCAAGAAAGACTTAGTTCATCTTTATTAGAAAAACAAGTAGGACAAGTGCTCAAAAACAGATGGGGCTCCAAGGTATCACTGTCAAATCCTCATCTTACTGTATATCTCATCATTACAGATTCAGAGCAGTATATTGGCTGTGCAGACGTAAAAATTGAGCCAAAACTGCCAATAAAGGTAATCAAGCATCCTCATGAATTAGACTTGAAGCTTAGTAGATGTATTGTAAACCTTTCACAGCTAAAAGAAGGAAAAACACTTTGTGATCCTTTCTGCGGGACTGGCACAATTTTGTTGCAAGCAGAATCAATGGGAATCAAATCCATTGGAATTGATTTTGATCCATTAATGTGTGATATAACCAGAAAAAATCTTGCTACAAATCAATTCAAATCAAAGGTGATAAATTCTGGCTACAATGAAATACAAAATATCAAGAGTACAACAGATGCCATAGTAACAGATCTGCCTTATGGAATTTCATCAAGATCATCTATTTCTCCAAAGAAACTGATCAGAGATTTTGTTTCTATAATACCAAAGAGAAAAAAGCTTGTAATAGTGTACAAAAAAGGTTTAGATGTGGACGAATTAAACAAAGCAAAGAAATACGAGATCTATAGGCATAAGAGTCTGACGAGGGTTATTGCTGTAAGATGAAACTAGTATTTTTGGGAACATCAGCCGCACAGCCAACTGCTGAGCGTGGCATGACTTGCATATGTCTTGTATTAGACAGAGAGATTTTGATGTTTGATGCAGGAGAGGGTGCTCAAATTGCATTTCAAAAATCAAAGCTTGGATGGAATAAAAGGATCAGAATCTTTGTAACCCATTTACACGGAGACCATTGTGTTGGAATTTTAGGTCTCTTGCAGACAATGTCATTACAAAACAGAACAGAATCTGTTGATATCTATGGTCCAACAGGAATTGAGGAATTTATTGCAGCAAATCTCAAGATACTAAATTTTGGTCTAACTTTTCCTGTTAGAATAATTAGGATTAAGGAGGGATTAGTCTTTGAAGACTCTATGTATAGCGTTCATGTCTGTGAAGCAGAACACTCGATTCCAGCGTATTCCTATCTTTTTACTGAAAAAGACAAGCCTGGCAAGTTTTACCCACAAAAGGCCAAGGAATTGGGCATTCCAGAGGGAAAACTCTGGCATGAACTTCAAAATGATACTGAAATCAAGATAGGAGACAAGACAATCAAGCCCTCAGATGTTATGGGAGAGAAACGAAAAGGCAAGAAGATTGGCATATCAGGAGACACAAGACCTACTCAGAAGCTTGAGGAATTTTTCAAAGATTGTGATTATATGACATTTGATTCTACTTATTCAGATACACTAAGGGATAAAGCAAAAGAAAATTATCATTCTACTGCAAAGGAAGCAGCAGAACTTGCAAAAAGAGCCAGAGTTTCCAATTTAATCCTGACACATTTTTCAGCAAGATATGAAGATGTCAAAGAGCTTGTCAATGAAGCAAAGACAATTCATGATTCAGTAATTGCAGCAAAGGATCTTTTAGAAGTTAACATCAAGTGAAATGTTTGAAAAAATATCAAACCAATTAAAGAAAGCAGAAAAAATTGTATTTGTTACAGGAGCAGGAATTTCTCAAGAGAGTGGAATTCCCACATTTCGTGGAAAAGATGGCCTTTGGAGAAAGTATGATCCAATGAAGCTTGCAACAATAGATGCATTTTATGAAGATCCAAAGACTTGTTTGGGAGTGGTATGAAGAACGAAGAAAGAATATACTTGGTGCAAATCCAAATCCTGGGCATACTGCAATAGCAGAACTTGAAAAATACAAACAAGTTTCTGTATTGACTCAAAATATTGATGGATTACACCAGAGGGCAGGAAGTACCAGAGTTTATGAACTACATGGTAGTATCATTACAATAAAATGCACTGTTTGCGATTTTAGGGATAAGATAGTATCAAGTCTTTCCCAACTTCCCCCACTTTGCAAGTGTGGAAATATGCTAAGACCTGATGTTGTTTGGTTTGGAGAATCACTTTCACAGGATGTATGGAAGTCTGCAATAGAACAAGCTAGTTCTTGTGATGTAATGGTTGTTGTTGGAACTTCACTTGCTGTATCACCAGCTAACCTCTTGCCAGTATATGCCAAGCAAAACGGTGCTACAATGATTGAAGTAAATATAGAGCAGACACCAATGTCATCAAGCATGGACATTTCTCTAAGATCATCTGCGGCAAGTGCTCTTCCAGCTCTAGTTAAAACAATATCAGAATAGATAATCTCTGATTTTAGGTAAATTTTAGATTAATTTCATAAAGTTATTAGGAAATATTCTTTATTCATTGATAGATGATGATAAATTATAAAGATTATAGTATATTTATGTAATAAATCATACTAATTATTAAATAAGATGAAGACGTATAGGAAACAATGCAGAAAGATGCAAATTCTGGCAAATGAGTTTGCGTGACCCTGCGAAAAATGGTATATAGTTAAGTACAAAAAAATGTACGAATGGCAAGAGAAAGCTTTTGCCTATACAGGGTCACGCCGTTACACCTTTTCATATTTTATAAAATTTTAAAAAATAGCTTTGAATCTACATTTTGACTTATTGTGATAATATGCCAGTTATGGTAGAGTTTTGCGCGTTTGAAGGAGCATATGCAGAAGCATGTAAGGTTCCATAAATGGTATTATCTATAGTCATTTCAATCAAGTGAGGTGTGTTTGGAACATCTTTAACTTCAGTTGTAAATTTTGAAGAATAAAAAGTACCAGTAAATAAAATAGTAGAGTTATTTCTCATTGTGACAGTTACCGATTTTGTCTGTCCAGATGAATCATTAAAATTTAACATAGTACTGTTTCCTTGATTTACTGCAGTTAATTGAAATGTATCATAGTAAGTTGGCAAAGTCGGTAAAGATTTACCAGGAACTTTGGAATAGGGAGTTATTTGTAGCCCACTTGAAGGATTTACTGCTGGAGCATCAGGTTTTGCTGTAAGTGTTGTAACTTGTACAGGATCACCAACATTTAGTGAACATTGACTAAATTGAATTATGTGAGTAAGTTCTGTTTGTCCATTTATGACTTGAGCCATTTCAGGAACAGAAATTTCACATGTATTTCCAGTCTTTTCAAAAACTTGACCGGTATAGTTTTGTTGGTTTACATATTGTGAAGGAAGTCTGGTTAACAGTAGTGGGGGCATTATTATTCAAAGAACTAGAGTTTGCACTTGTGGATGTTCCAGAAGAATTAGTATTGACAAGTTTAGTACCTACACTTATCGCCTTAATTTCTGCTGATTTAGATGCATTAATGACATATGGATTACTAGTAATATTATCAATTTTTTCCTTGACTGTCTTAAGTGCAGGCTCAGTTTGGAAGAGCTTGGATGAATTAGGTATTAAAATAATTAATGTGACTGCTATAATACCAATTATGATTAATTTACCTATCAAACGATTGTTTGTCTTAGGATTTTCATAAAAAAGTAGAAATGTATACTAATTGAGTAAATGTGATAAATTTATCCAGTTATTCTACAATCTCAGGAGCTAGCCAATCAGATATTTTGTCAATATCCTTAGAATGAATGATTACTTTGATGGGACCCATGGCAGATTCTTCTGATTCTTCACATATTGCTATGACATCTACAAAGGCTGCCTGCTTATTGAGATAGAACCAAGTGGTATCGCCCTTTGTATTATATCGCATTTGTCTTCGGTAAATTCGATTAGCTCGATTTTTTTTAATAGTCTCTTGAATTTTCAAGAGAGATTCAAGTTCATTTGAAGTGGCCTTTATGCTTCCTTCTTTATACTGAAAATCGTTACTCTGGATAACTTTTGATACTGCAAGTCTCACCTTGGCTGGATCTTCTGAAGGATTAACTGATGCATAGACCTCAATCTTGCAAGCAACTTTAGGAATTCTCAATTTATCCAACCTTTTATGATATGATATGAGGTATCAATAAGCTCTTCAATTGTCATATTGTTATTAGAGATTGTTTCATCTGCAAGAGCAATTGATTCACTCATGCCAACTCCGATCTCTCTAGAATCTCTTTTTGTAAAATCAACACGATCAGATGGTGCATCAGATCTACCTCTTTCTGTAAGAAATTTGTATCTAGTATCACCAGATGCATGTATTGCAAGAATTTTTACTGTACCAATTTTTTTCAAGATATCAACTTCTGCAAGTGATCTAACCCCATCAACTAGTACAACATTAGATTTTGAATTTTTAATATCATCTACTATTAGTTCTGCCACAGCACCTAGGCCATTTTTCTTTCTTAGCTCAATCATGAGTTTTCCAAGATTTGATCCTGTTGGCTCTATCTTTCTTCTTGTGGCTTCTGCTCTGACAGCATCTCCCATTGTAATTTTATCAAAACCTTTTGATTTCAAACCCTCTGCTATTGTGGTTTTTCCTGCACCAGGCATTCCTGTGAGACATACAATAAGTTTAGACACACCCACAAACTTCATCTTCTAGTCTATGAAGCTACCGGAAATCATTATAGATACTATAATCTGAATTCCAATAATGCGTACTTTTATTGCCGTTGAAATTCATAATGAGAAGGTACTAAATGCAATTGCTAAAATTCAATCAGATTTTATGATAAAAGCAACTCCTGTAAATAAACAGAATATGCATTTCACATTACTTTTCTTAGGTGAGATTGATGAAAAAACTAGAGAAAATGTGAAAAAAGAATTATCTTCAATTTCATTTAGGCCAATTGAAATAAAATTTACCCATACAGGTGCATTTCCAAATCCAAGATTTCCACGTGTTATTTGGGTAGGAGTGGATAAAATGGCATCAGAGCAACTAATTGATCTTGCCACTCGGGTAGGAAAAAAACTAGAGCCTTTAGGATTCAAATCAGACAAACCTTTCAAGCCACATCTTACAATATTCAGAATTAAAAACAAAGTAAATGATATTTCACAAACTCTAGAAAAATTCAAGACAGTCGATCTAGGTAAAGAAGTAATAACAGAGTTAAAGTTGAAGCAAAGTGTCTTAACTCCAAATGGCCCCATATACTCTGATTTACAGGTGGTTCTAGCAAAATGAGAAACATTTTGGAACAAGCTAGGAATGCATCAATTCCCACAAAACAAGAAAAAGAGAAAATGCAAGTGCTTTCAAATAATCTAGTTGAACTTGTAAAGAAAGAAGCTGCAAAATATCCAGAGGTTACTTTGGTTGAGCTTGGTGGGTCATATGCAAAGGGAACCTGGCTCAAAGGCAAGTTGGATCTTGATATTTTTGTCAAGATGAAAAAAGAAACAGAAGAAAAGCAGTTTGAAAAAATTGGTAAAGATATTGGTTTTGCTTCTATGAAAAAATACAAACCGTATGTCAGATATTCTGAACATCCGTATGTTGAAGCAGAAGCAGAAAATACCAAAGTAAATGTGGTTCCATGTTATGACGTAGAAAATGGACAATGGAAGAGTGCAGCTGATAGATCTTCTTTTCACACCAAATTCATACTTGAAAAATTAGATGATGAAAAAAAGAACGAGGTAAGGCTACTCAAAAAGTTTCTAATAGGAGTTGATATTTATGGTGCAGAAATAGCCACGGAGGGATTTGGAGGATATGTTGCAGAGGTTTTGATTTATCATTATGATAGTTTCATCAAGGTTTTAGAGGCAGCTGCAAACTTTTCCCAGGGACAAGTAATAGGAAGTCCCACAAAGAAATTTGAAACTGCCCTGATATTGATAGATCCTATTGATAGTAATAGAAATCTAGGTACAGCAATTTCTGTGCAAAATTTTGGAAGATTCATACTTGCAGCAAGGGCTTATCTGAAAAAACCATCATTGGTATTTTTCAATGGAAAAAAATCCTTACCAAATACAAAGAATCTAAAGAACATTATAGTTATCAAGTTTGATTACAAACATAGAAGCCCAGATATTATTTGGGGTCAAGCAAAAAGAGGAGCAACCGCTCTTTCAGGTCAGCTTGAGCTTGGGGGATTTCAAGTATTACGCAAGAGTGCCATAACAGATGAAAAATCAGAGGCTGCGATGCTTTTCCTATTACATTCACCAATAATTGAAAAATCTATGGTCAAGAACGGTCCTGATGTATTTAGAAAATCAGAATCTGAGAACTTTATCTTGCGAAATTCTAAGAACAAGTTAACATGGATTGATGATGATGGAAGGATTTTGTCGTTACAAGAAAGAGAATTTTATGATGCAAAAAAATTCTTGCAGTCTCTTTTAAAGAAGAATCTCTCAAAAGCTGGTATTCCAAATGGGATAATTCCAGACATGAAGCGTGGTTTTAAGGTGTTAGAGGGTCATCAGGTGACAAGCAAATCCATTAAAAAGGCTCTGGCTGAGTTAACCTCTACCAATGAACTCATCTTTGGTTCCAATAAGTAAGCTTGTCAGAGAACCATATTCTCTTATCTTAGGATATCCAAAGGCAACAAAGGGCGAGCTTACAAAGAGGCATTCTGAGCTTAAAAAACTTGGAGTTACAGCAGTATCATTTCAAGGTGAGACGATTCTAAATAATATTCATGTTTTGGGCAAAGGCTACGTGGGAGTTGTAGTATTGTCAAAATTGCACAAGAAGGATGTAGCTCTGAAGATTCGTAGAATAGATTCTAGCAGGTCGGAGATGAAAAGCGAAGCAAAACTTCTAAAGCTTGCAAACAAAGTAAACGTAGGTCCAAAGCTAGTAGACAGTAGCAAGAATTTCATAATAATGGAATATTTAGAGGGTCAGAAAATAACTGATTGGGTCAGAGAGCTCAAGGGTAGGGGTAGTGCTGCAAAGCTCAAGTCAGTTGTAAGACAAGTTCTAGAAGATTGCTATACTTTGGATACAATTCATCTTGATCATGGAGAGTTGAGCTACATCCACAAACATGTTATTGTAGGAAAATCTCCATGCATAATTGATTTTGAAAGTGGAAGTACAAACAGAAGAACTTCAAACGTTACATCAGCTACTCAATCCATATTCATAGGCTCTGCTCTTTCAAATATAGTTAAAAATATCATAAAAATACCAAACAAGAAAAAATTGATAGATCCTTTAAAAAAATACAAGCATGAACAGTCAAGAGAGAATTTTGATCAAATCTTAAAGATGCTGGGGTTGGACAAGAGTTGAGTTTACAAGATATCAAGACAAATGCATTAAAGATTTCTCTTTCAGTGATACTTTCTGCTTTTGCAGTAGAATTTTTGATTGGAGTTTATTCTAACAGTTTAGCCCTTATCACAGATAGTGTTCATGCAATATTGGATTCTATTGTAACTGTAATTTTGCTTGTTGCGGCAAAATGGTCTACAAAACCACCAGATAGAGAGCACACTTACGGTCATGGAAAAATTGAGACAATGGGAAGTTTTGTTGCAGGAATCATAATTCTCATTATTTCATCGTTTTTTATTTATGAGTCAATATCAAGATTCCAGGAACCAAAGCCAGAGGTTTTGCCAGGAGTTCTTGCAATCATAGCGGCAGCATATACCCTAGGATCTATCTTCTTTAGGATAGTAATTCTAAAAAGAGCTCTTGAGAAAACAGAGGGTTCTTCGCTCAGAGTAGACCTTTATCATGCTCTCATGGACATGGGTGCCACTTCTGTCGCCTTGGTTGGAATTGTATTTGTAATCATGGGATTTTACCAAGGAGACTATATTGCAGCATTAATTCTAGGAGCTTTGCTTGCTGCATTGAGTTTGAAGCTAATTCACAAGAGCGGCCTTGAACTAACAGATGCGGTTCCTGCAAATATGGTCAGAAGAGTATACGATATTGTAAACAATACAGCTGGAGTAATGAGGACAGAGTCTGTTCAGATACGAAGATCAGGTAGTGACATCTTTACAGAAATTACAATATCACTAAGTGCTGCTTCTAGTTTTGAAGAAGCGCATAAAATTAGTGCCAATGTGGAAAATAATATCAAAAATGCCATTGCAAATTCTAATGTAACAATTAACTTCAAGCCAACTTGGAAAGATGTACCTGCAGATTACATCATAAATAATGTTTCAACTTCAGTAAAGGGAGTAAAAGGAATTCACAATGTAAATTCTTTTTCTGCAGAGAATGGGATCTTCATAAGCTTGCATGTAATGGTTGATCGAAATATGTCACTTGAAGATGCGCATGGTGTATCAGATGAAATAGAATCTCAGATAAAGAAAGCGGTTGCAAATGTCAATCACATTACCATTCATCTTGAACCATATGTTTCAATTCCAAATAGCATCCCCATTGAAGATATTACAATAGAAGAGCAAGTTACCAATATAATAAAAGAATATCCCAAAGTAAAAAAAATTGGTCGAGTAATAACATTACATTTGCAAGATATATTCAAAATTGATATTGATTGTTCTTTTGAAAAAGATCTTACAATTGAAGAAGTTCATGATATAGTTTCAGAGATAGAAAGCAAAATAAAAATTCAGATAAAAAATGCCATAGTTACTATACATCCAGAGCCAAGCTAGTATGACAATTGAGGATGCAATAGAATTTCTTCAAAAGGATCCACAATTCAGCTGCCATTATCGATAGTGTCGGTAATTACAAATTAAAGAGGAAAAATCACCATTTTTCTACTCTTGTAGAATCTATAATCTCTCAACAGATTGCAACCAATGCAGCTGAAGCAATTTTTAAGAGATTCAAAAAACTATATCCAAAATTTCCAACAGCATCTGAAATTCTTTCTACAAGAAAATCAAAGCTTCGCATAGTTGGTTTATCAGGTATGAAGATCGAATATCTAAAGGATTTAGCAAGACATGTAAAGAAGGAAAATTGAACATGAAATCACTTTCAAAAATGAGTGATGAGGACGTAATTACTCATCTAACTCAGGTAAAGGGAATAGGTAGATGGACAGCTGAGATGTTTCTCATTTTTTCTTTGGGAAGGCAAGATATTTTTCCTGTTGATGATCTTGGTTTAAGAAAAGGAGTTCAAATGTTATTTTCTTTGTCTGAGATTCCAAAACCAAAAGAAGTTGAAAGATTAGGTGAGAAGTGGAGACCGTATAGAACTATTGTAACTTGGTATCTCTGGAAGAGTCAGCAAAAGTTCAATAAAATTGGATGATTATTTGTGAGATAAAGTTGTGTTATCACTGTTTAATCAGGTAGAATTAAAATTATAATCTATCAAACTGACAAAGTTTTTACTAATTGTTAGGTAATTTGTCAAAACAAGCGATTAAGTATTGTTCTTTCAATGTTTTAGCAACCTGAATTAATATGACTACAGTTCTTGAACACTTTCCAGAGGAATTCAAACCAAGAGAAATACAAAAAGAGATCTTGCAAGGAATAGAGCAACAACTCAAATCAGGATTCAAGACAATCGTCCTGTCAGCACCAACTGGAGTTGGAAAATCTCTCATTGCTGCAACTCTGGCAAGATATTATGGTAGTTCTTTCATAGTTACTGCTTCCAAACAATTACAAGATCAGTATTCTAAAGACCTGAAATTTCTAATGCCTGTAAAGGGGAAATCAAATTTTGCTTGTCTAAAACTAATGGATCAGGAATCAATGGATAAATCAGATACAAAAAGTGCAATTCAGAAGGGTCTTACTTGTGAAAAGGGTCTCTGTGAAGAAACAATAATGAAGAATGGAAAGAAAGTCAAGGAAGTTTGTAGCTTCAAGCCAAAGCTAGGAGAACCAGAGGATATCACCAAGGAATTTTGTCATTATTATGAACAAAAATATCGTGCATTAACTTCGCCTCATTCAATCTGGAATTATGCATCATACTTTCAGCTGATGAAGTTCAACAGAAAAGCCTATGCAGAATATGTCTCAAAACCAATAGCAGTTTTTGATGAAGCTCATAAAGTAGAAGACCAGATAATTCAATTCATAGGAGTTGATATCTATAATGGATTTCTTTCCGAGTGTGGCATAGATGTAAAAACATACGATCTAGGAGATATCGGCATGATAGTACAGTTGCTTGATGATTTGGCAAGATCATACTCAAAACAAATCCTTGATTTGCAGGAAAGTAGATCGTTTATGCTAAACCCTGACTATGTTTTACTATCCAAGTTAGAATCTAGATATGAAAAGATGGCAAATTCTCATGCAGAAATATTTTCAAACAAGAATAATTTTGTGGTAAATGATCCCTTCAATGATGAAAGAGGAAATTTCAGGTCAGTTTCAATTAAACCGCTAGACATTTCAAAATATGTCAAGACTTTCTTTGACATAGAGCATCAGATATTCATGTCAGCTACAATAGACAAGGCTAGTTTTTGTGAAAATGCTGGACTTGAACCATCAAAGGTTGGATTTGTAGACACTCCAAGATCTCCCTTTGCTCCAGACAAAAGAAGAATTAATTTTCTTAATACAAAAAAACTGAGTTATTCTGCAAGTAAAGATGATGAACTTGCTGTCGTTAAAAAAATTGATGATATCATGTCACAACATGCTGATGAAAGAGGATTGATACTTACTTCTTCAGAGAAGAGATGTTTTGATATAAAAAATAATCTTTCTGAGAAAAATAGGCGCCGAATTAGAATCTGTCATAGTAGAAATGAAAATGGAATGACTCAAGACGAGATATTGCAAGAACACTCTTTTGATGAAGATGGAGTGTTGTTGTCATCATCATTGTGGGAAGGAGTTGATTTGAAAGATGACTTGTCAAGGTTTCAGATAATAGCAAAAGTACCATATCCTAACCTAAGCGAGAAACGAACCAAGATTAAGATGCAAAAATTTCCCTTATGGTACAAGTCTCAGACATTAACAAAGTTACTACAAGGCTTTGGACGATCTATACGAAGTGAAGAAGATTGGGCTGTTACGTATGTTCTTGATTCTGCTGCAAGTGATCTTTTGATGCAATCAAAACAAATGATTCCAAAAGCGTATCAGGATGTATTGGGATTTCCAAGTTATGATTCAAGCATAAAATCTATCTTGTAAGAAAATTTGTTTACTTTAAAAAAGGTCGATGTGAAATCAATTTGCAACTATTTGTACAGATTTGTCAGGTAGATCAGTTAAGGTAAAGACAAATCTAGAACCTTCAAATTCTGTTGTTCCTTCTCTTTCCCAGTTTATCTTGTAGGATTTAATCAGGTGACCACCCACTATTGAAATTGTTTTTGGTACAGCTTCAAAGAGTTTCTCTACCTTTTCTTTGTCTCTTGTCATAAGAAGAGATCTTCGTCGCTTCATGAGATATTTGATTGCAACATTTTTGTGTTGATGTCCCTCTACCTCAATTTTCTCATCACCAAGGTCAATAGTGAATTTTCTTTTTCCCATGACTAGTTACAAGTATAATTCTACAAAAAATGGCTTGACAAATTGGCATTAGCAAGTAGATTGTAAATAATGACAAAATCTCATGATCTGTCTCATGGTGGGGCCGGCCGGACTTGAACCGGCGACCTCTAGCACCCCAGGCTAGCATCATAACCAAGCTAGACTACGGCCCCCTCAACGTGCTGGCTATTGTTGAAATTATTAAATTGTGGGATTGAATTATAGTAAAGAATTTTGCATCATGAAACCTAAAGCCATTTTTTCAGTCTTTCTTGTTCAAACTTTTCTTTTTCTGAAAAGTGTTCTGCAGATGAAGATTGTAATTGAGTTAGTGGATCTGGAGTTGCAAACATGTCAACTTGAATATATCCCGCAGTTCCCTTTGCAGTTTCCAAAAAGCATCCTCCCTTTCCATCAAAGACTGCATATTCCAGTTCATTTTGTATTTGTGAAATGATGTTTCTTGCAACTGTTACTCCTTCTGCTTCAGCAAAAATTCCTGCTTTTGGTACTGCAATTTTGTCTGTTACCATTATTTGGTTTACATCTCCTATTGCGTATACACGATCATATTTTGTTTTGCAAGTTTTATCCACTACTACAAACTTTCCTTCTTCTGCAAAGCCAGATTCTATTACAACTGAGGGAGCCTTATGAGGAGGAACAGCAATTAAAACATCAAAACTTGTCTCAGAATTTTCAAATTTTATTTTATTAGGTTCAACTGATATGGTTTTATGATTTCCATGAAACTCTATATTTTTGGATTTTAGGATTTGAAATATTTCTTCGCTTACCTGTGGTCCTCCTGCAGGAAGTGTAATTGGTGTTGGACTGTAAAAATCCATTGTAATAGAATCACTTGCTCCTGTTTCTTCAAGAACAGATCTGATCAGAAGAGCTGCCTCATATGGAGCAGGAGGACATTTGTATGGAAGGCCAGTAATTGCAATTGCAATCTTGCCTGATTTCATTTGTTTTATGGTATCTCTAATTTTTGGAACATCATTAATATCATAAAGGATGAGACTGTTTTCTTTAAGACCTGGAATTTTCTCTGGTGCAAGTTCAACACCTAGTGCTATTATCAAGAAATCATAATGAAATTGTCTATATTTTGTTCGGATGAATTTTCCAACAGGATCTATCTTCATTACATCTTCATTTACAAACTCGATACCTTTCTTTGTGACACTCTCTAGTGGTTTTTTAGATAATTCAAATTCTCTTGTACCATTAATTATCCAAAGCTTAACAAGATCCATCATGAACCAGTCTTTTTTATCAATTATTGTAATTCGTACATCTTGAGGAATATTCTCTCGTAATTCGTTTGCTGCAGCAAGACCTCCAAAGCCTCCCCCTAAAATTACAACATTAATTGGTCTCATGGCAATGTATCAAAACTACTTTTCTTGTGTAGTAGGTCTAATTGCAATTTCATTTACATTCATGTGAGGAGGAGATTCGAGCGCAAACATTATAGAATTTGCAATATCTTCAGCTTTTAGAGATTGAATTGTTTTTGAGTGTGTCACAAAAGATTCTAGAGATTTGTCAGTAATGGTATTTGTAAGTTCAGTATTTACTATTCCTGGCTCTATTGTTGTAACTCGAATGTTGTTTCTAACAGATAGTTCTTGTCGGAGTCCTTCGCTAAAAGCCCATACTGCAAATTTAGTCGCACAATAAACACTACCTGCAGGAAAAACTACTCTTCCTGCAATAGATGAAATGTTTACAATATGACCAGAGTTCTGCTTGATCATGTGAGGGATTGCAGATGAGGTGCAGTACATTACCCCTTTGATGTTTACATCAATCATTTGGTCCCATTCATCTACTTTGAGATTCTTAACAAAACTCAGAGGCATTAGTCCCGCATTATTTACTAGAATGTCTACCTTGTTCCATTTTTTTATAGCAGCATTAATCAAATTTTCACAATCAGTGCGTTTTGTTACATCACATGAAACTGCAATACATTCTCCTCCAATTTTCTCAATATCTTTTTTGAGTTGTTCTAATTTCTCAGTTCTTCTGGCGCCAACTACAACTTTTGCACCAGCTTTTGCTATAGCAAGAGCAGTAGCATATCCTATTCCGCTACTAGCACCTGTTATTACAGCTACATGACCTTTTATCATATTGAAAACTATTTTTCATCTTGCTGTCTTGCGTAAATAAGTTTTGTTAATTGATGTCTCATTATGAAAGTAATTTTTCTTACGAACACTAATTTAGTATCTTAATCAATTATAATCATGGAACAATTTGACTGCGCCTATTGTGGAAAAAAACAAGATTTACCTTTTGAATGCAATTATTGTAAAGACAAGTTTTGTGCAGAACATAGGTTACCAGAAGATCATAGATGTGTAAAGTTATTCCAGATAAGAGCAAAGAAATTTGGAGAAAAAAAGATTCAGAGAACAAAAGGAATTGGCAGACAGAGTTTCATTAAGCGAATTTTTGGCAAATTTAGTTAATACATTGCTTTCTGGGGATTAAGTTTTGAAAGTTTTGCCTGATAAAATAGAGCAAATGCCAAGGCAAGTAATACCCCAGCTGTTAGCCAATGAGCAACAGTCATTGTAAGATATGCTATTCCAAAACCCACGCACATCACTGCCTGGGTTAAGAGTTTTATCCAGTTTGGGATGATCTTGATTCCCCTCCAGATCATTTCTACAATAAATAATCCAGCAACAGGATACAATATAATTAGAAAGTATACGTCGAGGTCTATTCCGTTATGCATGACATATCACAATAGAAGGTTGTCTAATTTCTAGTCTTCCCAGCTTACCTTTACTGCCACTTTTTTTTCAATTAACGAGCGTGCATTCTCAAATGGTAAAGTTGCAACATCTTCTGATTCAAATGGTCCATATGTCTGCAAGTCTGTACCCATTATCTGATCTATTGGTTTGAGAAATCGAATTACAATTGATCTTGCTCTGTGATTTTGTCCTACTGTCTCAAGAAGCTTTAATCTTCCATTGAGTGTTGCAGAAAGAATAGTATCCTTTCTTTGTCTGAGTTCATCTTCAGAATCTAAAATAAATCTCTCTTCATCAAGCAAATTTGAATAATCAATTTCATCCAGAGATGTTACCTTTTCAATTCTGATCTTCAAAAGAATCGAAGTCATTTCTGTTATCATTTTAACTAATGATTCAGTAATCTTTGATTCTATTCCATCATAATCATGATTTTTCAAGTTACCAAGAAATTCTGCAATATTATGATATAGATTAGGATCTACCTCCTGAACTGAATCGTTTTCTACTTCTCTAAGAAGAATTGCATACAATGAATTTACATCGATTTTTATTTCTGACATTTCCATATCCAACAATACTTAAATCATAGACCCCTTTGTGTTATGATCAAGGTGCAAAATTGCCATATAAAGTGATTGGTGGAGAACCAGTACCAGTTTCTTATACTTCGGAAGATGTTTTCTCAAAAATAAAGCATGATCAGATAAAATTCATCGATTTACAATTTACAGGTCTTAGAGGCAGATTCCATCACACTACAATTTCTTCAAATCTATTTACCCCGCAACAGATGCAAGATGGACTTCCAAAATTAGATGGTTCTTCAATTGTAGGATTTGCATCAATAGAAGACTCGGATATGGTCTTAAAACCAGATCCTAATACTTTTGCACTAATTCCTTGGTTAGAAAATGCAAAGACTGCCAGATTGATTTGTGATGTGTATAAGAGCAGAAATAAAGGCAGGCTAGAATCTGACCCAAGAGGTATTGCCCAAAAAACAGAGAAATACCTACAAACTCAAGGATTTGATAATAGTTACTGGGGTCCAGAGGTAGAATTTTTTGTATTTGATAAAATTAATTGGGATGTACTTACTCCTTACAAGGGCCAATCTTATTCAATAGAATCCAAAGAGGCACCATGGAGCCAAGATGGGAAGGGATATCCAATGGCGTTAAAGAAAGGATACTATCCAAGTACTCCTGCTGATACATTAACAGAATTTAGAAATGATTGTGTCGAGTGCTTGAATGAATATTTTGGAATTTTATGTGATAATCATCATCATGAAGTAGCTACTGCCGGACAATGTGAGATCGATATCAGATATGATACTCTAACCAATTCTGCAGATGGTGCTCAGACTTACAAGTATGTTATTAGAAACATTGCCAAAAAATATGATAAAGTTGCAACCATGATGCCAAAACCAATCTCAATGGATGCAGGTTCTGGAATGCACACTAATGTCAGCCTGTGGAAAGGTGACAAGAATATGTTCTTTGATAAAGATGACAAAGAAGAAGTTAGTCAGTTAGCAAGATACTATTGCGGAGGAATTATGAATCATGCAAGAGCATTGTCTGCAATTGTTGCACCTACAACAAACTCTTATCACAGATTAGTCCCAGGTTATGAAGCACCAGTGTATATTGCATGGAGTGCAAGTAATAGATCTGCAATAATTAGAATTCCTTCTCACTTTAGAGGAGAAAAGTATGCCAAGATTAAGAGAATTGAATTCAGAGCTCCTGATCCTTCATCTAATCCATATCTAGTATTTGCAGCAGTTCAAGCAGCAGGATTAGATGGAATCAAAAAGAAGATGGATCCTGGAGATCCAGTTTATGAAGATATTTACAAGATGACTAAGGCCCAGCGAATTGCAAAAGGAATTAGAGATTTACCTGCAACTTTGGGAGAAGCACTTGATGAATTAGAGAGTGATAGAAAATTCCTCTCACCAATTTTCTCAAATGAAACACTTGATAAATTAATTGAGGTAGAAAGAGCAGATGATCATGAGGTTTCAATAAGACCTCATCCACATGAATTCTATCTTTATTTTGATATCTAGCCTCTTCCTATTGCACCGTACACAAGGAACAATGCAAGTGAAGTTATGACCAAACCTATAATGAGATAGGCTTTCTTGTGCCTTTCAGCAGTAGCTGCTTTATAGATAGAAACAGTTCCTGCAAGACCTACAAAGAGAATTAAAGTTCCTACAATTACAATATCCCAGCTGCTATGAGTGATTATAGGATAGAACGCTCCAGAAAGCAATGCAAAGAATGCTACTAGATAGATGTATTTTGCACCGGCTAGAATTTTAGTTCCACCTAACTGCATAGAATTCCTATCTAGAATAGTCAAATAAACCTTTGAGAGAAATGTGGGCTTTTTTAATTACATATCCATTGGTGGCATGCCTCCCATACCACCCATTCCGCCCATGCCTCCCATACCACCCATTCCGCCCATGCCTCCCATTCCTTCAGCTCCTGGCGGTGGTCCTGCAGATTTTGCAGTGGCAATAACATCATCGATTCTTAATATCATTGATGCAGCTTCAGTTGCACATGTAATTATTTGGATCTTGACAGATAATGGTTCAAAGATATCGCTGGCATGCATACTTGCAACTTGACCTTTCATAACATCAATACCTGTCCATTTGTTTCCTTTGAGTTGTTTTGATCGTAATGATGCCAATGTATCAATTGGATCCATTCCAGCGTTTTCAGCAAGTGTAATTGGAATTACTTCTAAAGAATCTGCAAATTTTTCTACCGCAAGTTGTTCTCTACCTTCTAGTGTTTTTGCCCATTCACGCAATTTTGTTGCAGCATAAGTCTCTGGAGCACCTCCACCTGCTACTATGAATGGTTTTTCCATTACATCTTTTACAACCATTAATGCGTCATGAACTGACCTTTCTACTTCATCAACTACTCGTTGAGAACCGCCTCTTAGGAGAAGAGTAACTGCTTTTGGATGTTTGCAGCCTTCAACGAAAGTCCATTTATCGGTTTCTACTTTTCTTTCTTCTACTATTTCAGCAGAACCAAGATCTTTTTCAAATAAATCATCAAGATTGCTTATCATTCTTGCTCCTGTTGCTTTTGCAAGTTTTGTCATATCACTTTCTTTTATTCTTCTTACTGTAAGTATTCCTGCTTTTGCAAGATAATGCTGTGCCATGTCATCAATTCCTTTCTGGCAGAACAGAACATTTGCACCTGAAGCAATTACCTTGTCTACCATATTTTTGATCATTCTTTGCTCTTCATCAAGAAATGATTTCATCTGTTGTGGATTTGTGATGTTTATCTTGGCATCAAATTCGGTTTTATCTATCTCAAGTGCGTTATTGACTAGTGCAATCTTTGCATTGTCAATTCTCTTTGGCATTCCACTGTGAACAACTTCCTTGTCAAGGATTATTCCTTTGGTAAGAGAAGAGTCCTTGATAGAACCGCCAGCTTTCTTTTCTACTTTAATATCATCAATATCGACTAGATAACCATCATCTTTTTTCTCAGCAACTGCAAGTACAGATTTTACAATCATATCAGCCAGATTTGCAGAATCTCTTCTAACAAGTTTTGTCTGCATTGATGTTCTTGCGATTCTTTCAAGTACGTCTTTATCAGTTGGAGATACTTTATCGGCAATTTTTTCTAAGAGTTCTACTGCTTTTTGGGCAGCTTTTCTATAACCATCAACTACAATTGTTGGATGTACATCTTGTAAAATTAAAGACTCGGCATTTTCTAATAATGCACCTGCAAGAACTACAGCAGAAGTTGTTCCGTCACCTACTTCATTATCAGTTGCTTTTGAGATCTCAACAAGCATTTTTGCAGCTGGATGTTGAACATCAATTTCTTTTAGAATAGTAGCACCATCATTTGTAATTGTAACGTCACCTAAGGAATCAACAAGCATTTTATCCATTCCTCGTGGACCAAGACTTGAATGAACAATTTCAGCAATCAGTTTTGCTGCAGCAATATTGTTCTTCTGAGCGTCACGACCCTTGGTTTGTTGAGCACCGTCTTTTAGAATAACAACTGGTATACCGCCAGCAGAAGATTGAATAGACATATTTGCAAGAGGTCGATTTTCCCTTATTATGTCTTATGTAGATCAAAAGCATTTACACTTGAAATAGATAATTTTCAACCAATTCTGAACGATGTTTTTAAATTAGGAAAAATGTTCGAACTAGACATGTCTCGTTCTTCACCGCGATCATCTTACGACGAAGTACTTTCTTTGCTCAAAACTCATAATCAATGGTTTGCAGATTCTATTCCTCTAATTGCAAGTGAGAATGTTACTAGTCCCGCAGTTCGTGAGGCAACAGTTTCTGACTTTGCTAACCGATATGCAGAGGGTTGGCCAGGTGAGCGAGTTTATGCTGGTTGTACCTACATTGACAAAGTAGAATTCAAGTGCATGGAATTAGCAAAAAAACTATTCAAGGCAGAATTTGTTGATGTAAGACCAATTTCAGGTGTTGTTGCAAATCTAGCCATCTATTCAGCATTTTCAAATCCAGGAGACATAATGCTTGCTCCTTCAATTCCATCAGGTGGTCACATATCACATGGTAAGAAAGAACATGCAGGTACTGCAGGTCTTGTTCATGGACTAGACATTGAGTTTTATCCATTTGATGCTGAAGAGATGACAATTGATGTTGACAAGACAAAACAAAAAGTACAAGAACTTGAAAAGGCTGGAAGAATTCCTAAATTAGCAATGTTTGGCGGTTCAGTCTTTTTGTTTCCACATCCAGTAAAAGAACTTGCAGATTTTCTAAAAGGTTACAATATGTTTGTTAATTATGATGGTGCACATGTTGCAGGTCTTATTGCAGGTGGACAATTCCAAGATCCTCTAAGAGAAGGCGCAGATGCAATGACAATGAGTACACACAAGACTTTGTTTGGTCCACAGGGTGGAATGATCTGCTCATTTGAAAAATATGGTGAAAGTATCAAAAAGGCAACATTTCCAGGAATGACTAGTAATCATCACTTACATCACATGGCAGGAAAGGCAATTGCTTATGCAGAGATGTTAGAATTTGGCAAAAAATATGCAGTACAGGTAATTAAGAATGCAAAAGCTCTTGCAGAGGCTCTTCACTCATTTGGTTTTTCAGTACTTGGTGAAAAACGTGGATTTACAAAATCTCATCAGATAGTGGTAAATGTACTTTCATTTGGCGATGGTGGAACAATTGAGGCAGATCTTGAAAAAGCAAACATTATCGTAAACAGACAACTCATACCAGGAGATATCAAGGCTGGACGCAATTACTTTCATCCAGGTGGAATGAGACTTGGTGTTGCAGAGTTGACACGTCTTGGTATGAAAGAATCAGATATGGAAGAAGTTGCTGAATTTATCAAAAAGGTTGTAATAGATAAAAAAGACAAGAAAAAGATAGCAACACAGGTTAGGAAATTTAGAAAAGACTTTCAGAAAGTTCGCTATTGCTTTGAAAGCAAGCATGGCGGCTATGACTACATAAAAATTCGTTAGGCAAAATCTGTAAGAATAGATTGATTGCTTTCTTCTTTACCAAAGACTAGTTCTAATTCGTCTAAGAGAGAAATTACCCTCCCTCTAAGATATGGGGAAATTGTGTATTTATCGAGCATTCTTTTTGCAAGCTTGAGATATTTTTGTACAGATGGTCTAGTCATGGTCTGAATTCAGCTTATGTCCACATTCAAGGCATTTTGCAGCAAGGGGAACTCTTCGGTAACTTGCACCACAAGCAGTACATCGAAATGATTGGCTAGAATAAGCTCGAAGGTTACCCATGATATCAGGAAGTAGGTGAGTAGTCATCACCATTGAAACTACCTCACTTGGATCAACAGCATTTATGATATCTGCAGTTCTAATTTGCATGTCAAGTTTTTCAAGTAATGAACCAAGTGTGGAATATGCACTTCTTGATTTTGATGTAGTCAGGGTAGAGGTAGGATGTGTAAAATCATGTCCAAGAAATTGTCTTTCTGTCTCTAATCTTGATTTTAGTATCTCAACGTCTTTGATCTCACTTGCTTTATCTCTTCTAAGAGTAGCTTCAAAGAATGAAAGTGGATATGCTTTTACTACCTCAAAGTTATGAGCCTGTCTTTGTACTTCTTGAGGAATTACAATAGGTTGAACAAGTAATGGTGCATCCATCAGTCCACCTATTCTATCAGACAAGAACAATCTTGAGAAATTAAGTAGACTATCCATTAGTAACATGATAGAATCTGCATCACCATCTGCATCACGTCTTTTTGCAGAATGCCATACCGCAGTTCCAAGACATACTTGGGTATTGGTATATCCAATAATTCTACCCACTATACCAACTGATGTATGTGGGGCAAGACCGATTATGAGATGTCCTACTAGATCATCAGTACTTTTGACATTGTAAAATGGTAGACGCCCAAAAAGCTTTGAAAGTTCTCTATCTATATACTGACAGACAAAAACAAGACTATCACCACATTCTTTTGGAATTACAACATCTTGTACCCTAAGTTCAACAAGTTGATCAGAGCTTTCAAGTGGTTTTCCGTTTGTATCATGTGTATATCCTAATTCTACTAGTCTTTGCGGAGTGGTTCCAATCCAAGAAGGTTTGAAGTGTGATAGAGGAGCATTTGTTGTATCAAATCTAATTGTTCCATCTTTGAAGACATTAAGCCCAAGGCTTTGCCTTATCAGACCCTTTTCAAGTGGTTCAGGAACCCTGTCTTGATTTATGAGCTCCTTTACGCCTTTGAATGGCTCTTGGGCTCTAAATCCAGTTCTTTCTTGTGCAGCAATCAAGAGATCTTTGAGAGGAAATGAACGGTATGAATGACCATATGCCCGTGATTTACATTTTGCACAATAATTTGTATCAAGTTCATCTCTACATTTTTTACATATGAAAATCGTGCTTGTTTTTGCTTTACATTTGGGACATGCTATGCTAATAGTAGGAACATTACAATTTTTACAAAATCTATTGTATATGTTACAGTAAAAGTCTGGCTGTTTTGCGGCCTTTAGCAAATCGCGTGATGCCCCACCCTTGTTTCCAACTGGAAATAGAGTATGAACAGGAGGTTTCATCTTTCTTAGTGCAGCTTTTTCAGGCCTTCCAACTCTTACTCCAATTGCTGTTGAAAATTTATTTGGAATTCGTATTCCAGATGATTGAGTTATAATTTGTGGAACGGTATGATCCTTCTCAAGTTGAATTGGCTTTCTAAATAACAAATAGAAGAATATCTTGGCTTCTATATTTTTTAGAAGTAGAGTGTCACCAGCAACTTCATGTGGAACACCAAGTTTTTCTAGAATATCTTTTGCATCAATTGAATAAATGATAAGGTCTGATTCAACCTTCTGTGGTTTTAGAATTTTTTCAAATTCATCAATTGTGATTTGATCCCAATAATAGAGATATTGGGGATGAAGACCAATACCAAAATTCAATGATATTCTAAATGCTTCTTCCAGATCTGGTATCTTGTTTACATAGCTTAGAAGTTCAGTGTCATTTGGTTCGTACTTGGTTACTTTGTCTAGTAGTTCTTGGGCCCAAAATTCTTCCACATATCCAGTTGGTACAAGCTCAGCATTATTTTCTAGAAAATCTCCATAGCTAATCAAAATGTCACCAAGATGCAAAATTTTTGCAATCTGTGGTTTGAGATGAATCCCGTGAACAGTGTCTTTAATTTTTACAACATTACCGTTAGTTAGCCTCACAATTGGTGTATCAATAGAATCTACAAAGGCTACAGTAGAGGCTTTTCCAGGAACATCAAGTTTAATCTGGGTTCCAACAGCTATGGCATGATCCAATATCTCTGCAACTACGGGATGGATGCCAATTGAGGCAAATCCGGTATTGCATGAACGACCATATCTTAACCTAAATCCCCCAAGCTTCTTAGGCATGGAAAGAACGGATCTTCCAGTGATCACTTCCCTCATACGATGAGCTGCTGCATCTGCATCACCTGTCTGGATTGCCCCTTTCAAGTCTTTGAGCCAGTCCCAACCATCAAGTTTGTACAATTCTATAAGTTTGAGTAGTTTACGAGATCTTCCAATCAGACCATCATTTAGTACACGAAGCGCTCCGCCTCTTACCCTATTGGTACCTATTCTTACCATATTTCTATGACTTACAATTTCTACAAGGTCGGTATCTACGCCATCAAGTTCAACTGGAAGATTTGAGATAACACTTACTACATCTTGATCAGGAACATGAAATTGAAAACTTCCAACTTCTCTTTCGTATACCCTTAATTCCTCTACAAATCGTCCTGTCTCATCATCAAATGAGTTTGCCTTATATTTTCCAAGTCCAGCTATCTTTCGTACATGATCTGCAATTAACATTGTAGCTGCTGCCTCTGTACCTCCTGCTGACCTGATAGGACCTGCAAATGATACAGAGAGGTATTCAGAACCGTCTGCATTTTTCTTGATCTTAACCTCGCTTATTCCTTGAAGAGGAGCAATGGTAACTCCTTCGGTAACGATAGCAAGAGCTACACGTACGGCAAGATCAAGTTTTGTCTGGAGATCTGTATCTGGGCCAGAATATTTGCCCTGTGCAATATCCTCTGCAAGTTTTAGAGCGGCTAATTCCTTTGGAGTATTTTGAATTAGAGCCCGTAGATTATCAGTTACATCAATGTCGTGCATTTTGGATACACGGTCTGCAAGATCAAAAGCAATCTTTGGTTCTACCATACCAGAAGAATCTGCAAGTGTTGCCTTGGCAGAAGCGGCTTGTCCAAAGATAGTAAAAACTTCTTCAGATATTTTTGTATAATAATCAAAATAGTCTTGCGGCATTGGGACTTCTTTGAGTCTCAATGCTAGGTTCTCTGACATGTTATTTCCTTACAGATTGGATGGCTTTTACGATATCGAAAATGGTCTTAAAACTTCCCCCCTTCTCAATTAAAGTACCAATTACTATAGCGTCTGCACCTGCCTTAGCAATCTCTTCAGCAGTTTCTGGGCTACGAATGCCTCCTCCTACAATTAGAAATCCTTTGAAAAGCTTCCTTACAGCTGCAACCATCTCAGGTTTTACATTAGATTTGGCTCCAGAGCCTGCTTCAAGATATACAAATCGCATTCCCATAAATTGAGCAGAGAGAGCATACATGACTGCTAAACTTGGCTTGTCAAATGGAATTGTTCTTACTGAACCTACATGCCAAACTGTGGTTCCTTCACCAATAATGATATAGGCTGTAGGAAGTGCTTCAAGGCCAAATTTTAGAACACTTGGTGCCCCCAAGGCTTGTGCCTGTGAGATAAAGTATGGATTATCCGAGTTCAAAAGCGAGCTAAAAAGTATTGCATCTGCACCAGGAACTACACCTGTAACATTTCCAGGAAAGAGAATTACAGGAATTTTGACTGCTTTTTTAATACTAGCTACTGTCTCAGTCATGGTGAGTTGATCAGTAGCTGATGAACCACCAACTAGAACTGCTGATGCGCCATTCTTTTCAGCCTCCATTGCTAGAGTAGAAGCTGAATGTGCTGCAGAGTTTTCAGAATCAATCAATACAAAGAGTAGTGTTCCCTTTTTCTTTCTAGTAGCATGAAGATATTCTTCTGTCTTTTGCATATGCAATGGTTGAATATCTATTGATTAAAAGTTTAATTGAATAAAGTTATACAGATTTGTATAGCTATGAGCAAACCCTCTGATGATAATTTTAGTAATATTATTAGGCAAATTATAAAAAAATCACTATTTACTGAGAGACAAATTGAAATTATTTTAAAACGTAAGAACCTTGCAGACTCGCAGTTTACTATCAGTAAAGGGGCATTTTATCGACAAGTAAGTCAATCTAGGGACAAGTTAACTGCGCTATGCTATTCATGGATACTTCTTAGAGGTCTAGGCGTGCTTAGTTCTGATGATATGGATGTGATAAATCGCCTCTCTGAGCAGATCTCTGTGATAAAAAGTAGTGATGTTTTTCCTGAACGTGAGGAAGAAGTCATGGTTGTGATACAAGAGCTACTAAATCGAACATGCAAGTTGTAATTTAGGTTCAAAAATAGGAACAATCCACAAAGCAGTGATAGTTGTGATAAAATATGTTTGATATTGATATGCAAGATGTAAAATAATTTTACTCAAATATGATAAATCACATCATCTGATGTTACATCGTGATGTTAGTAGATATCCCAGATGTAGGAGTAATTTTAGGCGTGTTTGCTTCTTTTATTGGTGGACTTGCAGCAGTTACAATATACAATAAGGTAAAGCCACGATTAATGCCAGAGTCAGAAAATGCAAAAATTCTAACAGAACGTCTACAATATTATGAAAATTTACTAATAGATATGAAAATTCGTTTAGATTCATTAGAAATGACACCAGAGCCACAGGAAATTCCTCAGGCACAAATTCCAAAGCAAAAGGAGCAAAAAATGCAGCAAGAAGATCCTATAGTGGTCAAAGAAGAGAAACCAAAGGAAAGAATACAGAATATGCAGTATGGTAATGCTACTGATCATGTCCTACGATTAATCACAGAAAAACCGATGACATCACGTGACATCCAGGTCACAATAGGAAGGACTAGAGAACATACATCACGTATGTTAAAGAAGTTATTTGAGGACGGTTTGGTTGAAAGAGACATGTCAACAAAACCCTTTACTTACAAAATAACTGAGAAAGGCCTTACAAGGATAGGAGTTGTAAAGATGGTCTCGGCTCAATAATTTGTAGGGTTTCAATAGTTAGTAGATTAGGAAATTAGATTTTCATCTCAAGTAATTGTTGGTTGATTTGGTGATTAGACCTTTGATTTTTTATGTCATAGAAAATCATTATAATTTAATAATTATAGTTAATAGTAAATTATTAAATTATTGTTCTTATAATCTAATAACATGTCTAATGAACAATTAATCAAAATTACCACTGCAGGAACGATTTCTATCCCTAAGGACTTTAGAAAATTTCTTGAACTCCAAAAGGGAGATTATGTCAAAATAACTATAGATGGTGACCACCTAGTGGTCAAAAAAGTAGTAATCTCCTAAGTCGTACTCTTTTCCCTCTGGGCTATCTTTAGTATCTGGTAGGCCCATTCTTTTCCCTGTTTCTCTCTTACTATCTTATCCTTTACGGCAAATCTAGAGAGATATGTGGAGATCACACTTAGTTTGATTGGTTCTGTGTATTCATCCTCATATTTTTCCAAGATCATAGATGATGTGAACTTGCCTATTGGGAAATTCTTGTCTATAATATGCCATATTTTGGCTCCTATGGAATCTAACTTGCGTTGTTTCTGGCTCTTCTATATTTATCAAATTCATCAATTCAAATATCTTTAGCATCTTCTCACGTGTAACATTGCCTTCTAGGCTAAAATTGTACTTGGCACCGTCCGAGTCTTCCAAGTCTATTCTTATTCTTTTTCGAGCCATTGGGATCGATCTGGTTCACTGTTAACACTTGAACAGATCATAGAAGATTTGTTAACACTTAGGTTTGTTAACATTCACTGCCTAGGCCACACCTGAGTGTTTCTAGCATCTTCACAGGCTCTTTGAGGTTTATATTCAAATAACCCTAGATTTTATGCCTAGAGTAGAAATAAGGGGGTTGCCTTTTGGATGTTAACAATGTTAAGAGCCATCTTCACGCCTGGACTGGAAATAAAGGGGTCATTTTGGTCTTTTTAGGTTAAAAATTAACAGAATGTTCACTAGTTGTTAACATCATCTTAGGAAGACCCACACACCTATACTTCCACTCTAGCTTTATTTAAAAAATTTTTTAATGAAAATAATAATAAAAATAATTAATGATATACTAAATTTGGTTTAGTTATTCAATTCTAATTTGATTAATATGGTAGAATCAATATGTATACAGAGAAGAAACAGTGGTGTGTGGGTCATTGACAAAAGATCCAATTGATAAATTATTAGACGATGCAGAAAGTGGCAAGTCATTATTCAAAAACCGCGAAGTTCTACATTATTCGTTTATTCCTGATATTATATTACATCGAGAAGAAGAACAAAAAAAGGTTACCCAGTCATTATTACCTCTATTAAAAAAATCACGCCCATCCAATTTACTAGTTTATGGAAAACCAGGAACAGGTAAAACTCTAGTAGTAAAGAAAGTACTAGGTAAAATACAAGAACGAGTAAAAGACAATTCTTTTCCTATTCATCTACTTTATGCAAATGCAAAAGAAGAAACCACACTCTATGGATTACTAGTAAAACTTGGAAGACAGTTAGGTCTTACATCACAAAAAGAACTACCTTCTACAGGACTCTCAATTAGTGAAGTATTCAACCGTATTATTTCAGCAATAGAAAAAGATGGTCTGAATACAGTGTTTGTAGTAGATGAGATAGATTATCTTGTAGAACTTGTGTCTAAATCAGGCAAAGATGTGTTCTATTCATTAACAAGGGCTAATGAGAGGCTAAAAAAAGGCACATTGACTCTAATAGGAATATCTAACGATCTTACATTCAAGGAACGACTAGATCCTAGAGTCTTGAGCAGTCTAAGTGAGGAAGAGGTAGTCTTTACTAATTATACAGTCAGTCAGATTAAAGAAATTCTAGAAGAGCGCATCAAGACTGGCTTCATACCTAATTCCGTAGAGCAGGCAGCCATAAACCTCTGTTCAGCCATGTCTGGGCAAGAACATGGTGATGCAAGAAGAGCCATAGATTTGTTAAGAGTGGCAGGTGAAATAGCAGAACGTGAACAATCAGATACAGTAAAGGAGGATCACATACGACGCGCCTCCCTTAAGATGGAAGAAGACAAGGAGACTACGGCACTAAATTCATACCCATTACATGAAAAATTGTTAATATTGGGAGTAATGAAGGCAGGTGGAAATACTACAGGTGAGATATATCATTCATACAAAAACCTCTGTAAAATTACAAGACAAAAAGAACTTACTCAACGTAGAATTACACAAATGCTAAGCGAGATAGAAATGACCGGACTAATTACAGGAAAAATTATTCATCAAGGTATGCATGGACGAACCAAAAAATACAATCTTACACTAAATCCTGATACTGTTAAAAAAGCGTTTAAAGAAGATCTAACTCTAGAAGATCTTTTGTAATCTTAACTAGAATTTTCAGTAAAGTCTTTTGTAAAAACCTTCATTGTGGCAAGATTTACAATAATAGTTATTCCAGGTGTTGGACTAATTCCAACACTTGCCTGAAATGGAGTCTGACTTTGCCATGCACCAGAGTTTACAATTAAAGTTCCTTTGTACATATCAAGATCAACAACATGTATGTGTCCAGAATGATAGATATCTGGAACTTCGGATATTACCATCAAATCCTCCAATTCTGGTGCAATTGGTGTCCTCTTGCCATATATTGGACTCAAATGCCTAGTCTTGAGCAAAACTCGCATTGCTTTTGCTGGTTGGGCATAACTTAACCCCGGAGTGCTACCTACAACATCATCAAGGCTTTGTCCATGAAACATCAGAATCTTTACCCCATTTAGCTCAAGCATTGAAGGATTGCCTAACATGAAAAAGTTCTCTCTATTCCAAAGATGCATGTTATGTTTTTCTGGAATTGCTGGCTGTGGAAGAGCCCTTCTTCCAGGGTCATGGTTTCCAGGAATGATGAATACCTTGATGTGTTTTGGAATCTTGTCTAAAAGTCTCGGTAGCCTTTGCCATCTGCTCGTTAACATCTAACAGCAAGAGTTCCTTGTCCTGATTGGGAAAGATGCCAATTCCATCAATTATGTCTCCGCCGACCAGGACAAACCTGACTTTTCTTGCTATTGGATCAGGACTTGAAAGCCATAAAACAAACTCTGTAAACTCTTTTTCCATAAAGAACTTACTGCCTACGTGTAAATCAGAGATCAAAACAGCATAGGTTTCAGTTTTTGAGCGATTTGCTATATGTTCAGGTATGTCAGGAACAAGAATCTCTTTTACAAAAAATCCTCCATTTTTACCACTTGCGATTGATATCATCACAAACTGGTCAATTAACAAAGAATTTGCAGTTTCTTGTATCTCCTTATTGAAAATTAATAGTTCTATAGAGCCTGTTGGGTCATCAATGACTAGTTTTGTTACATCTCTATCTATTCTTCTATCCATTAACAGACCTGCAATGTAGGTTTCCTCATCCAATTTTCCATTAGTCACGTTTGAAATGGGAGTCAATTTCTTTGACTGTGAACGTTGCATCATAATTTTGAGCAGTTTTGAATATCTACTCCGAAATAATGCAGTAAAACCATCAATTCCTTCTGCAGATGTGACATTTTTTGTAGGATCAAACAAAATCACATGATCATTTTCAATACTATCGTCTATTTCTGATTCTACAAACATTTTAAGATCACTTTGATTTATCAAAAACATATTTTGTTTAGCCTTTTCTCGTACAACTTGTTTGATTATATTTTGAAGTTCTTTTACATCGATCTTTTCTAATATCTTAAATGCATCAGGATGAATCTGAAATCCTTTACTTAATGCATAAGTTATAGCGGAAGAGACCTCTTCTTTCAACAAGGTCTCATAATACAACTTTTAATTAAATCTGTGCCAACCACCAACCTCAAATATAGTTCTCTTAAAAAAGAATTATTGTTTAGAAATAGAAGAATTTTGGTATTTTTAATTTTTATTGGAATTTTCTCATTATCTTATTTAATTGGGAGTCAAAGTAAACTATCTGATGAAGACTCACAATCATTTCTTAAAGAATTTCAAAAAGTAGTTCAAGGAATTGATGCTATAGGAATTTTTGAACATAATGCATCGGTTGCATTACCTATGTTTGTTCCAGGTTTT
>CAWIGX010000003.1:0-538101 GCA_963835875.1 uncultured Nitrososphaerota archaeon | reverse complement strand
CGTTCTGATGCGGCTATCTGTTTTACCTCAAACCACGGATGCTTATCTAAAGCAAGAACAAATTCCTGTCCTACTGCGCCAGTAACTCCTATGATGGCTACGCGTTTCATAATGAAAATAGTCATTATACAATTAATATTCTTTTAGAAGTACAAACAAAACACAACTAAATACCGTTATGGATATTTGGAAAATGTGCGGTTTAAAGTAGAAAAGGCCATAGCAAATCACAAAGCAGTTGCTCATGGAGGAATGTTTTCAAGCGGTATTGGAAATGATTTGAATTTACTTGATTTTAGTTCAAATGTTAACCCTCTTGGATTTCCATCTAAAGTACGAGATGCTTTCAAAAATCTCTCACAAGTCTCTGTTTATCCAGATCCTAATTCGAATGAACTAAGAACTTATCTTCAAAAATATACTGCGATTCCAAAAAATCAAATTATAGTTGGAAATGGGGCAACAGAAATAATCTATAACTATTGTAATGCATTTTTAAGGAAACAAAAAGTACTAATCCCAATTCCTACATTTGGTGAATACGAATCTGCTGCAAAATTAAATGGTGCAATACTTTACTATTTTAAAACGATGAATTTGAACAAAGACTTGTCAAAATTTCAAGGCATGATTCCAATGAAAAATTGTATATTCTTATGTAATCCAAATAACCCAACAGGAGTTCTCATAAAAAGAAAAAATATGTTAAAGATCTTGGAATATGCATATGATAAATCTACAATGGTTTTTCTTGATGAATGTTTTATAGAATTAGTTCCTGCTGGAAATGAGAGCATCATTTCATATTTGAAAGAATTTGATAATCTCTTTATTCTTAGATCTTTGACCAAGTCATTTGGATTAGCAGGACTAAGAATAGGATATGGACTTGGCAACAAGAAAATGATTGAAATCCTACAAAAAATTAAGATACCTTGGAATGTTAGTGGGATTGCACAAAAATCATCAGTCAAAGCATTGTCTGATAAATTGCATTTACCAAAAACACTAAATCTTGTAAGAAAGGAATCTAAATTTCTCATAAACTCTATATCAAAGATAAAGGGTTTTACCTGCTACAATTCAGATACAAACTTTATTCTAATAAAATCAAAGATAAAATCAAATCAAGTCCAAGATAAATTATTGAAGAAAAATATTCTCATAAGAGATTGTAGGACATTTCGTGGACTAGATAACAACTTTATACGAATTGCAGTTCGAACCCATAAAGAAAATATCAAACTTCTTGAGGCGTTAAGAGAATTATGACCGCAAAAACTTTGATGATACAGGGTACATCCTCTGGAGCAGGAAAAACAACTCTAGTAACAGCCCTTTGCAGAATTCTCTCTGATAAAGGATACAAGGTCATCTCCATTCAAATCCCAAAATATGTCATCATATTCTTATGTCGAAAAAGAGTTTGAAATCTCAAGGGCGCAAGCTATTCAAGCAATTGCAGCAAGAACCAAAATAATTCCTATAATGAATCCAATTTTGCTAAAACCCCTTGGAAATTATACAAGTCAAGTTTTTGTCAATGGTGTATTCTATCGCAAAATGCATGCCAAAAATTATTACGAAAAATTTGCACTCTCAACAGGTCTTAAAGAATCAAAAAATGCACTGGATCAATTGTTAAAAACAAATGATATTGTAATACTAGAGGGAGCAGGATCTCCATCTGAGATAAACTTGCAAAGATATGACATTGCTAACATGAGAATGGCAGCGTATTGTAAATCTCCGGTAATTCTGGTAACTGACATCGATAAGGGAGGAAGTTTTGCTAGTATAATTGGAACATTATCGCTTCTTGATAAAAAGTACCAAAAATTCATCAAAGGATTTGTCATAAATAAATTCAGGGGAGATGTAGCCATACTACATCCAAGTTACTCTGTATTGCAAAAGAAAACTTTGAGACCAGTAATCGGCACAATTCCTTTAATTGAATTTGATATACCTGATGAGGATTCTCTACATGCAAAGCCAAAACAAGTTTTATGGACAAAAAATTATCTGAAAATTTTAGATAAAGAAATAGATCATCTGGCTCATGTTGTCAAAAAAAATTTAGATATGAAAAAAATAGGAAATATGTTAAATTGATTTTGATACCTATTACTGCAGTCATACTTGCTCTTGTTTTAGATTTTTCCCTTGGTGATCCAAAAAATAGATATCATCCAACTGTTTGGATGGGAAAACTGATTGGAAAACTTGTACCATATACAAGATCTATCCACCCATTAATTGAAAAAATTAATGGAATGGCTCTTCTTATTTTAGTAATAACGATAGTTTCTATCTTGATACTATCATTTTCTTCTACCTTGAAATATGTAGAAAATTTTGATTTAAATGGAATTTACAAAATTCTGTTCCTAAGTTTAAGCGTAATCTCAGTTGGGATTCTTCTAAAGACTACTATTGCAATAAAGGGCATGGAAAATCATGCATCAAAAATTATGAACGCATTATCAAAAAATGATCTAGATGATGCCAGAACAAAACTTTCTATGATAGTAAAGCGAAATACAAAGAATTTAGATAAACAACATATTATCTCTGCAACTCTAGAAAGCATCAGCGAAAACATTGTTGACGGCATAACAGGTCCTCTTTTTTACTACTCAATTTTTGGCTTGGTGGGTGCATTTGTTTACAGGACTGTAAATACTGCCGACTCTATGATAGGATACAAGACAGAAATATTTAGAAATGTAGGTTGGTTTTCAGCCAACTGTGATAAAATACTTAACTTTCTTCCCTCTAGATTCACAAGTCTTGTAATGGTACTTTCTTGTGTTATGTTAAAAAAAGATTGGAAGCAATCAATTCTTATCATGAGAAGAGATGGTCCAAAAACTGAAAGTCCAAATGCTGGTTATCCGATGGCAACTCTCACTGGTGCACTTGGAATTAGATTTGAAAAAATTGAGCATTATGTATTAGGGGATGGTAATTCAGAGATAAGTGAACAACATTTCAAGTCTGCAATTTCTATTATGAAAATAACTTCAATACTATTTGTTTTAATTTTTACAATCCCTGTAATTTTATTATTATCCTCTCTTGGTTGGTGGTTTAATGTTTAAGGGAATATCATCAGTAGTCTCATTTCTAACCATTATTCCTTCTAAGAATGGTGAGCTAGAAACTGTTGCAAAGAACATGTATCTTTTTCCAATTGCAGGAGCTGTTATTGGACTGATAATTGGTGTTGCAGGTTACGGGCTTTCTTTATTTATCCAACCTCTAGTTACTGGCTTGATCTTGACAGGATCACTTGTCATCATTACAGGAATACATCATACTGATGCACTTTGTGATTTTGCGGATGGACTGATGGCAAAAGGAACAAAAGAAAAGAAACTCAAAGCAATGAGAGATACAGCAGTTGGCTCTGCCGGAGTAATTACCGTAGTGTTGTATGCTGCAGGCATGATACTGGCTATTTCCATGATGAAGGGTTTTGTACTGTTTGAGGCAATTCTACTAAGTGAATTAATGGCCAAACTCTCAATGATAATACAGGCTAACCGAGGTCTTTCAGCATGGCAAGGACTTAGTTCTCCTTTTACTCAATACATGAAAGACCCAAAAAAACTTGCTGCAGGTGTAGGACTGGCTATAATACCTACCGTGATTTTAGGGGGTATGACAGGAGTATTTGTAGTCATATCATGTGTAGGACTTTCTTTCTTATTGCTTGCAGTTGCAAATAAGAGCTTTGGAGGAATATCAGGTGATGTATTTGGAGCAAGTAATGAGTTGATTAGACTGGCATCACTATTGATTTTTGCATCAGCATGATAGGATTAGTTATGTGCGGAGGTAAAGGTACTAGGATGAAGTTATCAGAGGAAAAACTTCTTTTAAAATACAAAAAACCCATTATCGAACATGTCCTAAATGCTTTTGAAGACTCAAAAATTTTTTCAAAGATAGTATGTGTTACAAGTGATAATGCACCAAAGACACGTGAGTTTGTTTCTAGAATGGAAGTTGATATATTGAAAACTAAGGGAACTGGATATGTCAATGACCTAGGTGAGTCTGTTCAAAAGTTTGATGAATTAATTTTTGTAGCCTCTGGTGACATGCCACTTTTAGATTCTGATATAATACAAAAAATTACAAAATTAATAAATAAAAAAAATATGTGGACAAGCATATTGGTCAGAAAAAATTTCCTTCAATCACTTGGATTTGAAGCAGAATTTTTTGTTAATTATGATAATGAAGAATGTGCTTATACTGGAATATCAATTATTGATCCTAAACAGATTAAAAATATGCAGCATGTAGCAGAATCATACGTAATTATTGATGATAAAAGAATAGCTACTAACCTGAATACGAAAAAGGATTATGACCTAATCTGCGCTACCTAAAATTTTTCCATTTGTTTTTGCAATGGATCCAGTTGGCTCGACTAAAGTATTCCCACAAGCTTTGCATGTGACTATTGAAGAAACATGTGAGTAAACAACACTCTCTTCTCCGCATTCTTTACATTGTACTCTTTGGAATTTGCTGCCTGGTTTTGGTATCCAAATATGGGCTCTTTTCATTATGCAACTAGCTCCAATTTTCTTAATCTTATTCCAGATACATTCCATTTCTTCTTGCATTCTGGACATGTCATAATAGGAGTAATCTTCTTAGTAGTCTTTGCTGGTTTTGCTAACTTGGGGAATTTCTGACCACCATAACCTTTCTTATCTTCTGCGTGTCTTCTTTCACCTATTGCAGAACCTCTTCTTTTTCCTGCCTTGTATATCGAAACCTTTTGAACTGTATGTTTGTTACATTTAGGACAAAACCTATTGATCTCCTTTGGCATATTCATAAAAAATGAGCTGCGTTGACCGTAATTTAAACATCGCTTTAATAGTCTCTTGGGTTATATCTATTCTATGAAGGCCAGCTCACTTGCCTCCATGATTTTATCACTCAATGCAGTAGCAATGGGTGAAAACAAGGCAGATATTGTATTAAAAAATTGTAGACTAGTTAACGTCTATTCTAGAGAAATTATACCTCAAATTCATGTAGCAATAAAAAAAGATAGGATTGCATACGTAGGAAAAGATGCATCTCATACTGTTGGAGAGAAAACCGGAGTCATTGATTTACAAGATAGATACATCACACCAGGATTTGTTGATCCTCATATCCACATAGATCAATATGTACTCCCATCAGAACTTGCAAAAAAATCACTTTTGTCAGGTACTACGACTTTGTTTTCAGATCCAATTGATGTTGTAAGTGTTTGCGGTTACAAAGGATTCAGGGAATTTGTTAAAATGACGCAGAGTCTACCAATCAGAGTTTATCATGTGATTCCAGGGGGATTGCCAGTTGACAGAAAATTTAGTCATGCAAGAACATTAACCAAGAAAGAAGAGCGAAAAGGGCTAGACATAGAAAATGTAGTTGGCTTAGGCGAAGTATTCTCTTGGACCAAAGTTACAACAAGAGATCCTAAAACTATTGAAAGTATATACCATGTTTTAAAAAATAATGGCATCATAAATGGTCATACAGCTGGTGCAAGTGATAAAAAACTAAATGCCTACATCGCATCTGGAATTTTCTCATGTCATGAACCAATTGACTATGATCAAGTCTTGGAAAGATTGAGACTTGGAATGTGGATTATGATGAGAGAAGGTTCTATAAGACGAGATCTTGATAAAATCTTACCTAACATACTATCTCATAAAACCTATCTCGACAGACTAATGTTCTGTACGGATGGGGTCACTCCAAAGGACCTTGCTGAATATGGTATGATTGATCATTGTATACGAAAAGCTATCTCTATTGGTATGGATCCAATAGATGCTATAACAATTGCATCAAAGAATTCTTTTGAATATTATGGAATGAGCAAAGACCGTGGGGCTATTGCCCCTGGTAAGCTAGCAGATATTCTTGTTTTTGATGATTTGGAAAAGATCAAACCAAGTAAAGTCTTTGTAGGTGGAAAATTGATGGTGGCTCATAATAGTCTTGTAGTAGATATACCTAAAACCGTGATTCCTGGTTGGATGCAAAAAACTGTAAAAACAGGAATAAAGTTTAGAGAAAAAGACTTTGTAATACAAAGTAAAGAAAACTCTGCACAAGCACTGGTTATTCGACTTGACACTGAAATAATAACAAAAATGGATCAAGAGGAGCTTCCTGTAAGAAATGGCAATGTTATGCCATCACATGACAAAGATGTGTGGAAGGTAGCTGCTATTGATAGAACATATGGCACTGGAAAAAAAACTGTAGCATTTTTGAGAAATTTTGGCGCTGACATTGGGGCATTTGGGTGTACACAGAGTTTTCATGAAAATGATATGATAGTTGTAGGTTCAAATGAAAAAGACATGGCCTTTGTTGCAAATAATTTGACTAAAATGCAAGGAGGAATGTTGGTAGCTAAAAACGGCAATATTCTAAGTAAATTTTCACTGCCACTTGCTGGTCTTATATCCATATTACCTTTTGAAAAAACATTAGCTGAATATTCTGGTATAGATTCTAAACTCTTAGAAACCGGGTGTAAATTTAAAAATCCTCATCTAATACCTCTTTTCTTACCTTTTCTTGCATTGCCTGAGATCAGAATCTTACACACTGGCGTTGTAGACGTAAAAAATAGAAGATATCTGAATATCTTGAATCCTAACCAATAAGGTATTAAAAGGGGCAACTAATAACACGAACTAAGGGATTAATTTTGGCATCTATTCAACAAACACCACAAGGACCTGTTTTAGTACTAAAAGAAAGTGCATTACAACAAAAGGGTCGTGATGCACAGAAGAACAACATTGCTGCGTCAAAGCTAGTCGCAGAGCTTGTAAGAACTAGTCTTGGCCCGCGTGGCATGGATAAAATGCTTGTCGATTCCTTAGGTGACGTTACAATTACAAACGATGGTGCAACAATTCTCAAAGAAATTGATGTACAACATCCAGCTGCAAAAATGATGGTTGAAATTTCAAAAACTGTTGATAATGAAGTAGGCGATGGAACAACATCATCTGTAGTATTTGCTGGTGCTCTTTTAGCAAAGGCTGAAGAGCTTTTAGAAAAAGATGTTCATGCTACAGTAATTATTGAAGGCTATCAAGCAGCAGCAGAAAAAGCACTCCTACTTCTTACAGAAATGGCAAAGCAAGTAAGTCCAAATGAAAGAGAAGTTCTACTTAAAATTGCCAAAACTAGCATGCAGTCAAAACTCATCTCAGAAGATAGTGATATGCTATCCAAACTCGTGGTCGATTCAATTCTACAGGTTGTAGAAAAAGAAGCAGATGGACATAGAGTGGATCTAGACAATATTAAAGTGGAAAAGAAAGCAGGTGGTTCTATTAGAAATACTCAATTTATCAAAGGTATAGTACTTGACAAAGAAGTTGTTCATAGTGGTATGCCAACTAAAATAGAAAAAGCAAAAATTGCATTACTAAATTCAGCTCTAGAGATAGAAAAAACTGAGATGAGTGCGGAAATTAGAATTAGCGATCCTACTCAGATGCAGATGTTCCTTGAAGAGGAAAATAGAATGCTAAAATCCATGGTAGACAAGATTCACCAAATTGGTGCAAATGTTCTGATTTGTCAAAAGGGTATAGATGACATCGCACAACATTATCTAGCTAAACAAGGCATACTTTCAGTAAGAAGAGTAAAAGAAAGTGATATGACAAAGCTTGCCAAGGCAACTGGAGGTAGAATAAGTAGTAATATTGATGATATGACTACAAAGGACTTGGGTGCCGCAGAACTTGTTGAACAGAGAAAAGTTGAGACAGACAAATGGGTCTTCATCGAAGGCTGCAAGAATCCAAAAGCTATCACATTATTGCTTAGGGGAGGATCTCAAAGGGTCGTGGATGAGGTTGATAGATCAATGCATGATTCACTTATGGTTGTAAAAGATGTAATAGAAAAACCAGCAGTTGTAGCTGGAGGTGGAGCCCCAGAAGAATACCTGGCTTCTCATCTAAAAGAATGGGCTGATAGATTCGAAGGGAGAGAACAACTTGCAATCAAAAAATATGCTGAAGCTCTTGAAATAATTCCACTTACAATTGCTGAAAATGCAGGAATGGATCCAATCAATACTATGGTTACACTTCGTGCAAAACACAGTCAGGGAAAGAAATGGACTGGTATTGATGCAAGAAATACTCGAGTTGCAGATATGTTTACTATTGATATTATTGAGCCTGTTGCAGTAAAAGAGCAGATAATAAAATCTGCAACAGAAGCTGCATGTATGATACTTAGAATAGATGATGTTATTGCCTCATCCGGCGGCCGAGGTGGCGGTGGAAGAGGTCCTCCGATGGGCTAAGCCTTTTCATGTTAGAAAAGCTACACAATCTAAAACTAACCAACTCAGTTGTTGTACTAAATGATTTTTTTCTAGATCGTATCATCAGGATCCCAAACTTGAATGATCTTTACACTCAAATTTTAGAAAAAAGTAAATTGGGAGGAAGCATCCGTGGAATTTCACAAACAGATCTGAAGGGTGGAAACGCAACAAATGTTGCCTACGCACTTGCAAGACTTGGTTGTCCAGTCTCATTAATTACAATCGCGGATAAAACTTGTTCCAACATACTTAATGAAACTTTTTCTGAATTTAGTAATGTCTCACTTTTTATAATTGATGGAAAACCTGGAAGAACAACATCTCTTGAATTTAGCAATGCTGGAAACATTGTAAACATAATGATCTCTGATTTAGGTGATAATGAGAATTTTGGACCTGAAAAGCTTGGAATGAAAGAGAAAAATGCAATAAAAAATGCAGATGCTGTAATTGTAACAAACTGGGCAAGTAATGAAAAGGGGACTGAACTTTCACAATTTGCCTTTTCACAATCTACATCTGCATTTCACTTCTTGGATCCTGCTGACATACAAACAAGACCAAAAGAATTCAAAGATGCATTAACCAAACTTGCAGATGATTTAGATTCTTTATGTATTAATGAAAATGAATGTAATATTCTTCTCAAACAGGTGGGATTAGACATAATTTCTGGAGAGAGCGAAACCAGAAAACTGGTACTTGAATTAGCTGAAAAGATCTTCCATACCCATAGATCTTCATACATCCACAGGATCCTATTGGTCAAACGGAAAAGAGGTTGAATTTGTCAAATCTTTCCAAGTACAACCAAAGTTTGTAACGGGGGCTGGAGATGTTTGGGATGCTGCAAATCTACTTGGTTATCTTGCTAACCTTGATCCTCTTGAAAGACTTGGACTTGCAAATGCTACTGCCTCATTATATGTCCGTAATTCTCTTGGAATTCCACCGACAATGGATGAAGTTTTATCATTTATCGGGAATAATATACAATGAGTCTTCGATTATTGTCTGAAATCGATGAAATTGACATATCCTAACAGTGTTTTTAGATCAAAAAATTGATCCTCCTAATGTTCTAAATTGAGAGAAAGGTTTTTTAATAATCTAAAATTTAGATTCATCAAGTTGAATTACAAATTTTTTGCACCAATTCTAGTCTGTAATGATTTTCTCTTCTGTATTACCAATGGCTGCATATGCTCAAACTAGCACAGGAAGCAGTGACGCTGCAGGACAAGCCCTTGAACAATGTATTCAACAATTCCAAGGTACTGGTAATATTTACTGTACTAATTTCTATACCGCAAATGTTGCTAAATCTGGTACTCTGAACCAATATTTCTTACAAGGCGCATTGGCAAATAGCATTATAGTCAACGAAAATACTAAAGTAACACTTTCAGGTCTCAAATCAACAACTCCTGATATGGGCAAGACATTGTCATATCAGTGGGGACAAACTTCAGGTGACGCAGTAACTTTCTCTCCAAGTTCTAATGTTCCAGTTATATCTTTCATAACTCCATCAGTTCCTGCAAATCAAGTCAAATCTTTAACATTATCATTAACTGTAGATGATGGATATGGGCTAAAAGATACAACAACATTCAACATTATAGTTTTACATGTTAATCATCCTCCAGTAGTTAAAGTAAATTCTGATCAAGTTGTTGATGAAGGAACACAAGTTTCTCTCACAGGTACAGCAACAGACCAAGATAATGATCCATTGACACTTTCATGGGGTCAATATTCTGGTTCAAGTGTCCAATTATCCTCAATTGATACCACTAGTACATCATTTGTTGCACCAGCAGTACCACCTGGTCAAACTGCTATTTTGTTATTCGTATTTAGTGCAGATGATGGACACGGAGGAAAGGCATCTGCTATGAGCCAAGTTACAGTCAAGAGTATTCACCAAGATCCAACTGTCACATGTCAAGATGCTTCAGTTAATTCAAACTCTCTAGTTAGACTACCATTATCAGTTGCAAATCCAAGTGGTGATACCATATCATATTACTGGAGACAGGTTTCTGGACAACCGGTACAATTGTCATCTAATACTGACATGACTCCATCATTTGTAGCTCCAACACCAAATGGTCCAAGTGGTAAACTTCAATTTACACTAGATGTTACTGATAATCTTGTTGATATTCCATCATGTTCTGTCACTGTAAATGTTAACAATATGCCAACACCAGGACAGCCTCCAGTAGCTAATGCCGGTACAGATCAAACTGTTGATCCAAATAGCAGAGTTGTATTGGATGGAACTGCTAGCACAGGTGTGAATCTAAAATACCAGTGGCAGCAAATTAGCGGTGCACCAGTCACTTTGATATTAAGTGGTACTGCTCAACCAGCATTCTATTCACCAATTGTTGACTATAACCAACAAAAAGTAGTAGAATTCAAACTCACAGTAACCAACGAATATGGTTCAGATAGTAGCACAGTAAAGATTACAGTAGTTCGAGAGGGTAATCCACCTAGTGCTGCGATAAACGTAGTACCTTAGTTCTCTTATTTTTAAAATTTTCTTTTAAATTTTGATAAATGACTCTCTATTTTTATTGAGGTTCTATAAAAATAGAACACCCCCACTTTACGCTTGAAAACATGACGCTTCTCGTAAAGGTTATGCTTGTGTAAATAACTAAGATTGTGTGGATCTAAAGATCAAGAAAATAATTCTTGCAGGACTAGATCTAGTAGTTGCAGCATTTTTGATCTATCTTATTCTATTCCATAAGCCTACAATTGTTATTAGTTATGATTTGCAACAATTGATTGCTATCTCCGGTGCGTCTGGAGCTGGAATTACTTTTCTTTACTGGAAGAGGTTAAGAAAACATAATCCAAAGGTTGTAAAATCACTGGAATTATTGCTGTACTTGGTTGCCCCAACGGTAGCCTCGATTCCGTTATTAGCAAAAGTGAGTTACTATCTAATTTCAGTGGTGTGTTTTCTTGTTCCTATCGGTTGGTTCATTTTCGCTCTCATTAAAATTGGTACACCAGACCAAGAAGAAGAAAAAAAGATGAACAAAGAGACTATGATAACTCTAGGCATAATGTTTGGAATGTTACTCGCTTTTCTTGTAACAATTACTTGGTTCATAACAATAATCTGCGCCTATCAGTGTAAAAATCCGTAGTCATGAGATCATTATTCTTACGCGGTTACGGTCTTTCAATAAAGGTACAAAATACAAGACTGGTCTTTTCTCAAGGAATTGATCCCTTCAATGGTAAAAGGGAAATTTTAGAACTACCATCTTCGGCATGCCCATTTGATAAAGTAGTGATTCAAGGGAAGGGTTATGTTTCAACAGAATCATTAGAACGTCTTGCAGAATCCAACATCAATGTTGTAATGCTTGATAAACGTGGCAAGTTATTTAGTTATTTTCACAAGATAGGCGGTCATGAGCCTCTAATTAGGCAAAATCAATATGATGCCTTTAGGGATCCAAAAAAGTTAGAATTTCTTAGAAAGTGGTTAGTCTTTCAAAAGATTGAATCACAGATCAAATTGTTTGAGGAATTTATTGCAGAACCAAAACAAGTCTATAATTCATACAATAAAGCTTGGCAGGTCTGCAATAACCAAACTGCTATGAATTATTCTCTCAAGGTAAAACCTGAAGCAAAAGAAAAGATCAGAAATGTAATTTTACTGATCAAGCAACGCTTCCAAAACTTATCCTCTGCTCACGAACTACGAGAAATAATGAAGGTAGAAAGTGATATTGCCAAATTGTATTATCCAACTTTATCCTTGCTAGTAAACCCTGAATTGAAATTTAATTCAAGAAACAATGTTAGGCATTTCAGGCCAAAAGATGCTTCAGATGTAATCAATGGTCTTCTAAATTATGGATTTTCTATATTATATTCAGAGATTGCAAAGCAACTCAATGTATTAGGTCTGGATTGTTTTGTAGGATTTTATCACAGAAATCATGATTCCCATCTGGCTCTAGTGTATGACATGATAGAACCGTTTAGGCATCTGATAGATAGAAGTGTATTTGAGATTCAGGATCAGATAAGAAAGAAGGATTATGTTTTTTCAAGGGATGGAATTGTGGTTTTATCTGATGAATTGAAGAAAAAATACATTGATTTGCTTTCTACAATATTTGATAGGAAAAGAGATTACAAGGCAAGAACTGGAATTAGAAGAAAAGACGGTTACCAGATGATGGAAGAGATCACTATAATGAAGATGAAGTGTATTGAATTGAAAAATTTTTGTTTACAAAAAGAATAAGTCTATAATTTTACAAATATGGTTTAAAATTGTGTCTTTATTAACAGGGTATTTTCAGATATCTCATGGGACATGTTGTATGCCCAAGATGTGGGAAAATATTTGAAATACCTACTACTGCCCATGAAGAAAAAACAATTATCTGTGTATGCGGACATCATATTAAAATTCAAAAGAAATCAGAATAGAGAAAATCTCACTAATTTAAAATTAAGATTCTTTGAATTTGTGATACAGTTTTTTAAATTCATCAAATTGATCCTTGTCATCTATTACATCTTTATCAAAGTGCACAAGAAAAATTTTCTCATACCATTGTATTATTGCCGATTTGAAGAATTCTATAAGATTTTTATCTTTTATTTTTTTCTTGTTGATCAAAAAAGCAAACCATTCTAACTGATTAAAAAATTGATAATCCCATGTGTGTTTCTCTTCTTCATTCTGTTCTTCATATTTATCGTAAAACCGCTGTTCTAGTTCCTTAATATCACTATAGACATTTTGCAATAACGTCAATTGTTTTGTTTTATTATCTGAACTGATTTGATAACCAGCATAAATTAGTCCTATTGTAGCAGCTGCGGCACTTACTACTTGAGCAATAGTATCAACCGTCATTATTAGTTTTCTTTTTTCTTTTAGTATTACGTGTTTTGATCAAGCCCTCTGGATTATAATCAAAAAGTTTGATGGTTTTAGAATTATCATCTGTAGTTTTCTTTGTATTTCTAGATTTAGTAAGACCATTGGGATTAAACGCATAATTAATCTTAGTAGTTTTTCTAGTCTTTTTCTTTTTTACCACACTCCATAATTTAATTTTGAGTATTAGTATTTTCTGTAGGCGGAGGCTGTTTTCCACGAGCTGCAATTATCCCCTTTGGATTATACGCCTCTTGTAAGGGAATCTTGTTGTCCTGAATATCGTTTCTAGAAGGAGATCTTGGTTTTTCTTCAGTCACGAAAGGATTCAAGTTTCAGAGTATAAAAGATCAAGGTTATTTTGATATTGTTATAAATTAACTATTTCAGCATTTGAAATTAGGTTAAGCGTAAAGATACTAAGGGAATGACAACAACTGCTATGTTTTTTGTCAAAGGCTGCAACCACTATGATTATATTCTCTGAATTCTAGATTCTAAGTAATTAGGATAAATCACTAAATCTGATTTAGAAATAGGTCAGAGGAGAAGGGAGCTCGTACCTCTATAGAGGAATTGGTCACATCCGAGTTTCATGATCCCCTTCTCTTAACCTACTACTTTTACCAAATGGGAGTTAAATAAACACTGCGGCGAAAAATAATTTTCTAAAGCTAGACTTTGGATCAATTTTGTTGACACCGTTACAATTTTCATAGTATGAGATTATTTGAAGAACTAAACATAAAAATTTAATCCATGCCTAAGATCAAATTTCTAGTCTAGACATTAGATCACAAATAACATAGTTTAGAGAATTGTTCATTAAAAATTTAAATGAAAGTTTAGTTTGATTGAAAAATTTTATTCAGATTATCAGTATTTCCTAAGGTGAGAATTATGCAAGTATGTAAGGCGACTTGCATACCGAACATTTTTCGGCGATCTTTTTTTCTTTGAGACCGCAGTTACTACATATAGGTACTTTTCTGATTGGTCTAAAAGATCCTAACAGATCGTCTATACCTCATCAACACATCATCAGTCATCATCAACACATCATCAGTCATCATCAACACATCATCAGTCATCACCAATACCCCTTGTTTCTACTCCACGATCGAATTCTCTACTATACAATCGAATTCTCTACTATACAATCGAATTCTCTATTTATGAATTTTAAAAACTTACAAATCCATTTCGGATTAATATTTTTCTTCTCTAACTTTTGTAGTTTCATGTAATCATTGAAGAGCTGATGAAAAGTCATGAAAAATCATTGAAAGAATGGAAGGTTTGAAGAGCTGATGAAAAGTTATGAAAAATCATTGAAAGAATGGAAGGTTTGAAGAGCTGATGAAAAATCATTGAAAGAATGGAAGGTTTGAAGAGCTGATGAAAAGTCATAAGAAATCATTGAAAGAATGATAACTTTGAAGACCTGATAGAAGATCACTAAAAATCAAGGAAAATCATGAGGGAATTTAGGATAATCCTGAAGGAAATTAAGGAAAATTAAGGTAAGAATGAGAGTCTTGAAGATCTACTGAAGAATTACTAAAAACCAAGGAAATGACGATAAGCTTTGAAGACCTGATGAAAAGTCATGAAAAATCGTTGAAAGATTGAGAGCTTTGAAGACCTGATGAAAAGTGATTAAAAATCATTGAAAGATTGAGAGCTTTGAAGATATGATGAAAAGTGATTAAAAATCATTGAAAGATTGAGAGCTTTGAAGATATGATGAAAAGTGATTAAAAATCACAAGGAAATCATAGTAATGGAGGATCTTTGAAAAGAATCATGAAAAGTCGTTGAAAATCGTTGGAAGAGTGAAAACTTTGAAAAATTGATGAAAAGTCATGAAAAATCATTGAAAGATTGAGAGCTTTGAAGACCTGATGAAAAGTCATGAAAATCGTTGAAAGAATGGAAGGTTTGAAGATCTAACGAAAAATGATTGAAAATCAAGGAAAATCATGGTAAGAGTGGGGATCTTTGTAGAGTTGATGAAAAGTCATTGAAAATCAAGGAAATAGCGAAAGCTTTGAAGTGTTAATGAAAAGTCATGAAAAATAGTTGAAAGAATGAAACTTTTGAAAAAATCATGAAAAGTATGAAATCTTTGTAGAGTTGATGAAAAATCATAGTTCACTTTCAGGATCATACACATCATCATCTGTAACCCATTCAATCTCGTTCTTTGAAATAATATCATCCACCAAATCAATTGGAACGGGTACGGAATCGCAAAATGTCTTTTCTTTCAAGGATTTCAAGTCAGAAAACCAATGGCGTTTTCTGTCTGAATTGAGACCAATTTTCTTTTCATATTCCTCAATTTTGCCGATTTTGTCGAGTTTATTGTAGATGATTCCGCTTTTGATGTGCATAGTTTTCGTAGTTTTAACTGTGATGTACAGGTTACCTTTAGGATCTATTTTGGTAGTCAAGTGCTCGATCTCGACCTTTCTCTCGGTATCGTACCCGATCCCGCGATTCTTCCATATTCCATTTATGAGATAAAATCCATTTGATAGAAAATATGCGTCACTTGCTTCCTTGTCTAGTTTCATCTCACCTAGTTTTCTACTATCCAGCCCAACAATCTTTTTTCTACAAGCAATAGAATCAGTAGCAAAAGCAACTACATGTTTTTCCAACTGATGATCTTTTACAAATTTGTATAGTTGTGCCCTTGCAAATCCTGTAATATATGACGCAATTACGGGATTGAACAAGTTACCCATTTTATTATTCACACGTTGTGCAGTTTTACCATACATTGAATTCAGTATTATTTTGATTGCGCGCTCTAGCGGATTATTTTGTTTTTTCAGTTCCATTCTTTTATTATATTGTTTTATAATGAATTCTTTGAATGGATATTTGCAATTTACATTTGGAATGAACTGGTATGAATCAATTATCTTGTATTTTATTTTTGGATCTCCAGTTACTGCCTTTAGTTCTTCCAATGTAACAAAAGTTTCAAACTCTCCAGTTGGATAGATTATCCTGTTATTTTTAGTTCTAAATGGAAATGGTGCAATCTTGACAGAATAATCTACTTGTGCACGAATATGAAAAAACCCTAATGCAGAATTTGGATTTATTTTCTTAGATTGGATCCATTTTCCATCTGTAATATCTGGAAGAAATGTAAAAGCATACGGATATGCAGAATTGATATCATACAGATAACATTCACCGATAAATCCACGCTGTATCAGCTCAAATCGTCCACCGTAAAACGATTCCCATGCTAGTTTCTGTATATCATATAACGTATCCCCAAAGAATGGAATTTGTATCCTATCGTGGATCAGTACCTTTTCTGCTAGATATCCAGAACTAATCCAATTTGCAGAATAGAAACCATATGCCTCAAAGAATGTATCTAACCAGTGCTCTGCTAATTCCTTTGTTAGAATGCAATCTGTAATACAGTATTTCCGAATCTGCTTTTTGTGCCTAAGATAGTGTCTAACACTAAAAGATTTACGCATTTTCTTAGTTTCAAGATAGTCTTGATCAAGAGGTTTTTTGATGTGATCAGAATATGCCTTGTTTAGTGGCACATTGTCATAGTATTGTGCAATATCGTAAAGAGAAACAGTATGATTGCCTTTTTGTATTTTGAGTTGCTTTTTTGGAATGTATGTAATTGAATAATTTTTGTATTCAAAGTCTAATTGCTTTTTCTTTCTATATGGCTCAAATACCTCTGAAGGTAATAATTTCATTATACATTCAGCATCATATTGTAAATTGTAACAAAACAGCCAAGAACCTTCATGCTTGAAAAGAAACTCTGCTATATTATCAAATGTAATGTTTGGATAGTCTATAAAATTTCCATCAGAATCACAAATTAGAAAGATATCTCCGTCTTGTGTTTCGGTATCAATTCCTACTGCTTTACGACGCGATGATCCGTTTACATTTCTATATTGTTCTCTTGTTTTGATGTATGTAAGATCTTTAGGTTTTGATTTTGGAAGATGTATTTGTAAAGTCATGGACTAGGATTCCTCCAAATTATATTAGAAATGTCAGTCTCCAATCCCTTTTTGAATTTAGAAAATTGTGATCGAATTTCTTTTGTAGATGTATCAGGAAGATAATTTTCTTGTATTGCTTTAAAGAATCTCCAAGCCCGACTCATTTTTGTACTACGATTTAGATTTGCTCGATGCCCTCTTTGTTTTCGTTCTTCTTGTTTTGATTCTGAAGATAACTGCAATTTTTTGATACTGTTTACAATATGACTATATTCAGCAAACAAACGTCTTAGAAATTCTCTAGTTTGTTTTGTCGGTCTGAATGTCTGTGTTAACTCTATTTCTTTTTTAACTATGCCAAGTTCCTTGAACAGTTTATCAAGTCTTCTCATACATACTATTGATCGAAATACTTAATAGACAAATCATGACGATATTAGACATAATATGGCTAATTATCGACGAAAACTTGTAGAAAAACATCGTAAGATTATCCACGATCAGTTCAAGGATCACCTTGATGCATACGGAGGAATATTTACCGAAGACAAGCGCCGAAAACTCTTAGGAGTAAAGGCAAAACCAACGGATGAGGAGGAGGATGAAAAAGAAAGCCCTGATTTTTGGTACGATACAAGAAAGACCGTCAAAAATGGCCTCAAGGATCTGGAGTTTTTTGTTTAGTAGCACACCCCGAACAAGTAAAAGAGATATTTGATCACCGTTATATTTCTGGAAAACCTCTTACTCCTTCTCCTTTGGCTGATATGTTGACTGCACTTTTTGGGGATTTTCCAATATCTGATTATAAAAAAATCAATGAGACTAGAAAGTTTGATCTTTGGAAGGCTCCGCTTGCATATGAGATTATGAGAATTCTCATAGGATATTTCAAAAGAAAGTCTCTGATTACATCACTTGCTCACCAAAGAGTTGCTGAAGAATTTCTAGACATGATGGCAGTAGAGATAGGCCAGACCGGACAGCCAGTGATTAGGTTAGAACCAGAATAGTTCTTTTCATAAATTTAGATCTAAAATAATTTATCATGTTTCAAAGATGAACCATTTCATATTTCGGATCCAATTATTTTGGATCTTTACGCGTATGATTCGGATCCTCAAAGCGGATCTTACTGGAACCATACGCGCATGAATTTCGATCCGTATCGTGCGGAATTGATTCCAAGAATGATTCAATTTACGGCGTGCGCGTTTTTTTATCATGCGCCGATGATAGGCCTGTGCACGGTGCATTGATTTTTTGGCGCCTTTTGTGCAAAACCGCCCTTCGCTTTTTGAATCGCACTAGCGCAAAATGAGTGCTTGATGCGCTTAGCGCTAAAAAAAGCGCATTTTAGAATCGTGCGATGGATCCATTTACGAACTTTGAACTATAACACGCTCGATTATCATGCTGTAGCGCGCGTAAATGCGCGACTATTATGCGCTAATATCTCGATTTTCATGCGCCAAATCAACGAATCCATGCACGACGTTAACGCTTTTTTCTGTTTACGCAAAATATCTAGGCAGCGCTAATCACATGTGACAAACCCCAGAATAATGACCTGAATTTTTAAATCTCTACTATTTTGTAACTGGTTTTTACTGATTATTTTAAATGATTTATGATTGAGTGTGGGGCTGATTCTTCCCATAATGTTTTACCATAATAATAGATTATTGAAACATAAGGAACGCAAAAAGCATTAAAAAATACTTCAAAAATGTGGATCTGATGATATTCTGGTTTTGCAGCTTCGGGAACACATATGATCAATAATCCAATAATCATGCCAAAAATGGCAGTAAGGTCAATAGCATAAAACATTGGAACATGTATTACATCAAAAATAAATCTATATGAGATTTTTCCATCGTTTGTATATTGTTTTTTCTTCTTGAATTGTTTTAAAACAAGTTTTACAAGCGTTACCAATCCAAATCCAAATGGGATTAATCCTATTATCCACATATTCCATCCTGCGTATTGATTAAACAAATAGGTTTTAAGAAATTCAACATTAACAATAGATGGATTGATTGTCAATACAATTGACATTATGGCACACAACACTGTGAATGGAAAAGTTTTAGACCACTGTATGGCACTATCACGATAATTCATAGGCTATCCAATAATAGTCACGCACTCATATAATCACTTCTTTTGACATTTATGACTTAAAATTTAAAGAATAAAGAATATCTCGACAATACTAGAAAATAATAATCACTTAGATGAACACAGTATGTGGAATTAGTTACTATTCCTGAAAAATTAGAAGAATTCAATATCAAATTGCTTGATAAAATGATGAATATACCATCCATAGAATCAGAGATATTTGATTTCAAGGATAAACCGAGTGAACTTCATGAGGACATATGTGCAATGGCAAATGCCAAAGGTGGCTTCATAGTATTGGGAATTGGTCAGAGAAAAGGCGAAGACGATAAAACATTAATCGGATTTAAAAAAATAGGTTTTACAAAAGGCGAAGAAGATCCTCTTGGAAACAAAATTAACAATTTTAGGTTCCTTGTGGAACCTACTCCAACTATAACAATACGTCACATTTACGAAGATGATGAAAGTAAATTCTATACAGTAATCAAAATAGAAAGTAAAACTTCAGAGAAACCCTATTTCATAACAAGCACAGATCAATGTTTCGTAAGACTTCATAGCTCAAGCCAACGAGTGGGAAGAACTGCAATTTTAAACCTATTTAGTAATTCAGTAGAACAAATCAAAAACCTTGAAAAGCTTCGTTCTTCCGCCATCTTACTTCGTGACGAATTCCTACAAACACTTAATCTTGCTAAATCCATCCACCCTTCAACAGTTATCAAAGCTACGCCAATAGATCTTTACTTTATGAGGGATGCAATACTTTCAAACGAGTCATTTCTAAGGGAAAAGAAATTGTTAGGTAATGATCAAGAAGATGTTGTAAAAATGTTACATATTCTTACAAAATTCAATACACAAATAGAAGGATTCAATCATTCTGATAATGAAGAATCCAAGAGACTATTACAAAGACAGTTTTATGAACCATCATCCGTTTTGCAGATAGAGCTTACTACAATCTCAACTATTCTGAATAAAGTAATACAAATATGTGATGCATCATTAGAGAAATATAGATCTTAAAGATTTATGGCAAATTTGTCAACAACCTTAAATCAAGAATTAGTTTAAAATATTCATGGGTAGTATGAACCAAGTCAGTTCACAGTTAATTCCAAAAAAATTCATGTCTGTAATATGTTTTATAGATGGATATTATCTACGAAAAAATATTCGCGATATTTTTTCTAAAGAATTTACAGGATATCAAAAACTAATCGGAGCTATAATGCACGAACTTTCTACTGATCATATAATGCCTCATCTCATACGAACCTATTACTATGATGCCATAGCATCAGATCAGAATGTGGAGCAACTCACACCAGACGTATCAGAAATTGCTAAAGAAAAAATTGAAAAAACATCTACCACACAAAATCAATATATTAAAGAAATAGAGAAGACAGATTTTTTTGAAATCAAGTTAGGAAGATTAGTGCTATCTACAAAAGGAGGGGCGGAAAATAAGGATAATTGGGAATTTAGACAAAAAGGGGTGGATTCCTTAATCGCAATAGACATGTTGAGTAAGGCATATGAAAATCATTATGATTGGGCTGTATTGATTGCAGGCGATGCTGATTTTGTGGATTTGGTGAAAGCTGTAAAAAATGCTGGAAAGCAAGTGTTTGGTTTTTATTTTGAAAAATCTGCATCAAAAGACCTGATAAAAAACTTTGATCGTAAATTTGCCATTGATAAACTCACCAATTTTACCAATCTATATTGAACCTTCTATAAGAGAAACTGGAATTAATAAAAAATTTGATATTAAAAATGAACTAGCATAATCTTACATTATAGTGATTTTTTCTTCCGTTTAGAGTCAAGCTTTACAACTGGTTTTAAAATTCCTACTTCTCCTTTGCTGATTTTATTAGCAATTTTATTCAGTTTCATGTGTAGCGTAGCAATTTCTTTATTTTTTTGTTTTACAAGTTTCTCTGTTATTTCTAAAAGTTGGATCTTCTCATCTCGTTGTGAAATCAATCTTATTTTACGCTGACGTCTTTGTATGAATTCGTAGGATGTATCTAGTCGTGAATGAGCCAGTTTATTTCTAAATGATTGAATATTTGGAAGGCTTGTTTTTATGATGGGATACTCATCTTTGAACTCAATGTATTTTTCTAATATCTTCAAGAAAATTTTAATTTTAGAATTAAAATTTAACTGGCTTAAAACTAGGGATAAAAAAGAATTCATCTTTTTCAAATCTTCACTACAGTAGTGATAGGCAATAATTTGTTCTACCAAGGATTCAATTTCTGCAGTTTGGTATAGATAAGATCCTCTAGTATCTTGATCAAAATCAAATGTAAATTGAAGGTGTTCTTTTAGATCATTGAATTCTTTTTTCACAAATTTTATGATCTTTGTTGAGTCTTAACTCTTACGACAAGCGTCAGATTTTTTTCTTCCTTTTAGTGTCATGTTTTACCTTTGGTTTTTGTAATTTCTTGGCAACTTCGATTCGAACCTGCTCTGTTATCATGAATTGTATCCTAGGATCAAGAGAATCATTTGCAGGTATCTTCTTTTTCATCTCTGACATTACTCGTGAAAACAATTCCAACAAAACGTCTGAAAGAAATGATTGTATCTGATAGAGATTTTTGTATTTAGCCGCAAGAGCGGGGGCTTTATCTACAGCAGGTAAGGGCTTGATGATCTCTGCATATTTTTCAATCTCCTCTTGTTTAGCTAGTAATTTCTTTAATGTTTCAAACATTTCATCCATGGAATGTACATGTCTTGTTTTTTGCCATGTAATATGCTCATCACTTGTCTTGTCCCATAGTTTCATCAGTTCATCAAAAGGATCCATCATGGGCTATCATGCATGACATAGTATTTGCGTAATAATGTAAAAGAAGTTAGTACACATAATGCCACATAGAATGTCTGTAAAAGAAACCTACTATTTGAAACATATTTTAAAAATTCACGCAAGGTAAAAGTTTTCTTAATCTCAGCATCTTGAGATTTTGGATGAAATATTATCAAACCTTGATCTCGTACAAGTTCAAAATCGAAATGAGATAGTGAATTTCTAATTACTTTGGAATCTGTTTTAAAAAATCCGTCACTATCTTTCCATTTTCCAGTGACTGAAAACATTTCAATTAGATCATAATTTTCAATATTGAATTTTTTAATTCCTCCGCTTATTTCAGCATAAAGAGTTTTTTCCATTACTTCCTGAGAAGAAATTAATGCAAAAAAGAGTGCATACAGTTCTACTTCTTCTATCATTTTACTATTGATCTTTCTCAAAACTTGTTCAAATACAGTATTAGCATTAAGAAAACGATCTCTTTCATTAATTATTACTATCATTGGATTATAGTTGTCTTTTTTTGCAAACGAATTTCTTGCAATTTCTATGTGAGCGTCTACATAGTTACGAACGTTTTTTGTAATATCACCATTCCAATTAATCAGTATTGATAATACTACGTCATAGAGATCGTGAAGATCAGTATCTTTTAGAAAAGGTGAATTTATTTGAATAATATTTTTTTGAATTATTCTCATTTTTGCTACAGTTTCATTGTAAAAGGGCATTGGATTCTCATCCCCTATTTTTTCAATAAATTCTGACACATAATTGAGATATCCCTCGAGAATTTCCCCCACAGTTTTATAATTAGGTGGTTTTTGATCTGTCATAATTGATCACATACATGATAGACAAAATACTTTTACGACAAGCGTCAGATTTTCACGAGTAAACTAGGGGTGTTCTATTTTTATTGAGGTTCTATAGTAGCAGGTGGTTTACTTGAAATTACATAAGCTTACCCATGCCACATCTTCAACCTCGTTTGTAATTCTATTACTAATTCTTTCAAGTATATCTGAAGGCAATCTTGTCCAATCTGCAGTCATTGCATCAATAGAATCTACTACTCTAACAAGAACAACATGACCATATTTTCTTTCATCTCCAACTACTCCTACCGCTCTATCATCTCCTACTGCTGCATAAGCTTGCCAAACTTTATCATACCATGCTGAAGACGCAAGTTCATCTTCTACAATTTTACTTGCATGTTTACAGATCTGTAATTTTTCTGGAGTCAATTCACCCATCACTCTTACAGCAAGACCAGGTCCTGGAAATGGATGACGATTAAGAAGTTTATCTGATACTCCTAAAATTTTGCCAACTTTTCTTACCTCGTCCTTGTAAAGGAATCTTAGAGGCTCCAATACTTGCAAGTTTAACCATGGTGGTAATCCTCCTACATTATGGTGAGTCTTAATTACTGCTGCTGGGCCCTTGGAAATTCCACTTTCTATGACATCTGGATATAGTGTACCTTGAGCTAACCATTTGAAAGGACCATTCTTTTCAGCAAACTCTGTAAATACCTTGACAAATTCTTCTCCAACAATCATTCGTTTCTGTTCAGGATCAGTTACTCCTTTGAATCTAGAAAGAAATCGCTGTTTTGCGTTTATTACTGTAAAATTCATACCAAAATTATTTTCAAACATGTTTTCTACTTCTACTTCTTCATCTAGTCGCAAAAGACCATTATCTACAAAAACACACTTGAGTCTATTTCCTATAGCTTTTTGAATTAATAATGCTGCTACTGTAGAATCAATACCTCCACTTATCCCACATAATACATCACCATTAATCTTTGAAATTTCTGTAACTGTTGTTTCTATAAAATTCTCCAAAGTCCAATCTTGTTTTGCTTTGCATATGTTTAAAACAAAATTCTTCAGTACTTGAACTCCATTTTCAGTATGTACTACTTCTGGATGAAATTGAATACCATATACCATCTTTTGTTTATTTGCAATTGCCGCTGCAAAAGAATTTTCAGTATGTCCTATCACCTCAAATCCTTCTGGAAGACTTTCAGCAGCATCCCCATGGCTCATCCAAGCTCTTGTTGATTGACCCATCCCAGAAAGTAGATCTGAATCATTATCTATGCTAAGTAATGATGAACCATACTCCTTGTGAGAACGCTTAACCTTGCCACCAAATTTGTTAACAATTAATTGATGACCATAACATATTCCAAGTACTGGGAGTCCAATCTCAAATATTTCATTTGATGGTTGTGGTGAATCCTTATTGTATACACTTGCAGGTCCCCCACTAAATACAATCCCTTTTGGATTCATCTTTCTTAGTTCTTCGGGTGATATGTTGTATGGAACAAGTTCAGAATATACTGAAAATTCTCTAATTCTTCTACAAATAAGATGACTATACTGCGAACCAAAATCTAATACTATTATTTTATCCATGATATCACTTTTGAGAATTTTCTATCATTCTGGAAAATGACCATGTTACTGTATTTATTATCTCGGTTACTCTTTCCTTTTGACGATAATTTTTGATAAGAATTTCTTTAATTCTATTTCCGTCTTTATTTACTAAACATGATATTGCAGCATTTTGAGGAATCTTACCATTTTGAACATCTAATCTATCTTGACTTTCCATTCCTCTTACTATTCTTCCAAGAAAAAATGACTTGAATGGATGTGTTTCTACATCTAACATGATGTTTTCTAATGGGATGATTACTAGTTCATCGGGAGTTACATGCGCATTTGCCAAAATCTTACTGTCTGGTGTTTTGATTGGTATTACAGAAGATGTTTGCTGATTTGATTGAATGTTCTGTTTATCAGATGATACAAGAGAAGACGCTTTGCTAAAACTTGATTGCTTTACTAGGGAATCAAGAATACGAAGATTCTGTTGAAATCTATCTATCTCTCTTTCTCTTTTTTCAATTTCTTCAGAGATCCATTCTCTTAATTCTAAAATATCACGTATATTTTCTTCTGAATAATCCATGTTTTTTCTATTGCTGAATGGATAATAAATATTAAAACAAGCTCTGTTATCTGACCAACCTTTGAAGGTCCTCTAATTTTATATTTTTGAATCCTATAATTGGCTTGGATGTTGTATAAAGTTCTGCATTACTCTTTGTAACTAACCACTCTAAGAGTAATTTTCCTTTCCTTAACTTTTTTAGCTTTAAGGATTTGTTATATGTTCCTGCTTTAGAATATTTTCCTATATGAGTTCCAAAATCCATTCCAATTAGGATAATTTTGGATGCTCCAAAATGATTGGCAAGAAATACGCATCTATCACCATCCGTGAATCCGCCAAAGTTTCTAATTTTTCTAAATGATTTGTCTTCTGTTGTTCCTAGACAATATTTGAATGAGATTGCATGTGGAAGTCTGTTAATGTTATCTCCATGTGCATGAACAATCATTATTGATTTGAGTTCTGACGCTTTTTTGAGATACTCCATGTTTCCATCAAGATCAGTTACTATGATATCTGGCATTATTTTGTTTTCAAGCAAGACCTGTGTAGCACCATCAGTCTACGATCCTTGTAAAATTTCTAAATTTTTTTATGTATTGTAAAGAAATACTAAGTGATGGTCCTGCTCCAACAACAAAAACAGTTTTGTTTTTAATTTTTTTTTCTATCATGTTTAATTCAAATCTTGTCTTTAGAAGTGAATTCAGAATATTGGCAGATCTTATCTCTTTTGATCTATCATAACCAAATTCATTTAGAATTTCCTGATATTTTTTCTGCCAACCGTTCAAAGTCATGTAAGTCTAAATGTATCTGGGTTAATCATAAACTATATGCATGAACTTGCAGGAGTAAGAATAGGTGGTTCTAATCCATTGCGAATAATGGGAATTATAAATACAAGTCCCGAATCATTTTACAAAAAATCAGTATTTACTGATAAACCAACTATAAGCAAGATTTCAAAATTAATGGAAGAAGACGGTGCTGATTTTATTGATGTTGGAGGAATGTCTACTGCACCATATATCAAAACTCTAGTGTCTGAGGAAAAAGAAATCAAAAGAATAACAAACGCCATAGACTCTATCCAAAAAGTTTCAAAGTTACCTATCTCTATTGATACATGTAGAGCAAAGGTAGCAAAGGCGGCTCTTCAACTAGGCGTAGAAATAATCAATGATGTTTCAGGCCTAAAATATGATAAAAATATGGTTAATGTACTTGAGGAATATCGTCCATCTGTAATTATTTGTGCATTTAGTAATGATCTCATAAAAGGAAATCTAGTCACACAAACAAGAAAATTGATTAATCAAAGTGTTACAATGGCATTAAAATCAGGAGTTCCAAAGAGCAAGATCGTAGTAGATCCTGCAATTGGCTTCTTTAGACAAGAGGCAAAAGGCATATTGTTTTCAAAAATAAATTCTGATTGGTTGCAAAGAGACATCTTGGTACTGAAAAACTTGAATAAAATAAAAGATCGATACCCCATTCTCATTTCAATTTCACGAAAGTCATTCATAGGAAAAATATTAGATGAGCCAGATCCTGCAGAACGAATCTATGGCTCTATTGCAGCAGAAACTTTTGCGGCTCTAAATGGTGCTGATATACTACGAACACATAATGTAAAAGCTACAAGCGATGCAATCAAGATCGTTGATAGTTTAAAAAATCTCAAGAAAGGCTTATAACAGATTTTCATTCTAACCAAGAAGGTTTCATTGGAAATAAGGGAAGGACTAACATTTGATGATGTACTCCTTGTTCCTAAACGATCAGATATAGTTACTAGGTCTCAAACAAATTTGCAAACAAAACTTTCAAAAAATATTTCGCTTAACATACCTGTAATCAGTGCAAACATGGATACTGTAACTGAATCTGCCATGGCAGTGGCAATAGCAAGGGAGGGTGGAATTGGAATTATACATAGATTTCTTACTATCTCAGAACAGGTAAACGAGGTACTCAAAACAAAACGTTCAGGCAGCATTATAATAGAAAATCCATATACTATAGATCCCAAACAAACAGTACATGAAGCTATAGACTCTATGCGTGAAAAAGGAGCTTCAGGATTGCTTGTGACAGATAATCAAGGTCAACTTGTTGGAATATTGACAAGAAGAGATATTGTCATGCTTGAGCCAAAAGATGAAAATAAAAAAGTCGACGAGGTCATGACAAGCGATGTTATTACAGCAAAATCTGGAATATCCATCGTTGAAGCAAAAGAAATACTTCGAAAAAACTGCATTGAAAAATTACCGCTTTTAGACGAACGTGGGCATGTCAAAGGATTGATCACTAGTAAAGATATCATTAATGCTGATAATTATCCACATGCATCAAAAGATAGGAAGGGAAGACCATTGGTAGGAGCTGCAGTCGGTGTAAAGGGAGATTTTATGGAAAGAACAGAAGCATTGCTAGATGCAGGTGCTGATGTCATAGTGGTGGATATTGCACATGGACATAGTGAGAACGCAATTAACACGGTTCGATTGATAAAGAAGGCTTTTCCAAATTGTGAATTAATTGCAGGAAATGTAGCTACTGCTCAAGGTACGGAGGAATCTCATCAAAGCTGGTGTAGATGCAGTAAAGGTAGGAGTAGGCTCTGGTTCCATCTGCATTACTAGAGTAATCACTGGATCTGGGGTACCTCAGACTTACACTGTACTAGATTGTGCACAAGTTGGCAAAAAATATGATATTCCAATAATATCTGATGGTGGCGTAAGGACATCCGGTGATGCTACAAAAGCACTTGCTGCCGGAGCATCTACTGTAATGGTTGGAAGCCTGTTAGGAGGAACAGATGAAAGTCCTGGTTCATTTATGACGAAAAATGGTAAACGATACAAGATTTATCGAGGTATGGCATCATTTTATGCAGCTCTTGGAAGAAAGAGCAAGGAAACCAGTAATGCTTCTATGGTAGAAGACCTTAATGATTATGTCGCAGAAGGTGTCGAGGCAATGGTTCCATACAAAGGAAGTGTAACTGATATCATAAAACAATTAACAGGAGGAATACGTTCTGGCCTAAGTTATTGTGGTGCAAATACTATTCCTCAAATGCAACAAAATGCTGAATTTATAAAAATGTCAACAGCTGGATATGCCGAAAGTCAACCACATGATGTAGAGTTAATGTAATTTACTTTAAATATAATTACAAACTAGTTTTTCTCATAATGCTTTCAAAAAAAAGCGTACTCGGAATTGCAATAGGTTCAGTAGGTATTATTCTTGGAACCTTTTTTCTAATTCAAGACCTAATGAGTAATGTACATGAAGTAAATGACGTTGTAGATATGGGAAAAAGTGATATTTTTTCATTTGACGCACTACAACATTATCATGAATTTCTTAATGTTACGGGAACCTCATTTCATGTTACACTAAAAACCCCAAAAGATGGTTTACAAGTTGATCGTGATTTTACAAAGAACGTTTCCTTTGATTGGTATAGCCTTTTCAATGGAAAACATTTCATAAATGTAACAAATACTGGAGGCTCTGTACTCTATGTAACTGGAAAATTACAAGCCGTGACAAATCCGTTGATATTCACATCTCATCTTATTGTTATATCTTCAGGAGTTCTAATAATTGGAATTAGTGCAGCGTTTTCAATTAGAAGACCCAAGGGATTCTAGATTAACCTGCTCTTGGATATGAACCAAGTATCTTGAGAAATATTGTATTTGATCGTATTTTTTCTATAGTGTCTAAAATAGCACTATCATCTTGATGACCCTCAAAATCTACGTAAAAATTGTATTCCCAAGGAGTATTCTTTGTAGGACGTGATTCGATTTTTGTTAGATTAATTTTATTTGCATTAAATTTTTCAAGAATATTGTATAGTGCGCCAGGAATGTGTTTTATTGCAAAAATTATGGATGTCTTGTCTTTAGATGTTTTTTCTTTTTTATTATTTGCCAAGACAAGAAATCGTGTATAATTATTTGGATTATCCTCTATTCCTTCTTTTATTATTGGAACATTATAGATTTCAGCAGCTTTTCTACTGGCAATGCATGCAATGTTGTCCTTGTTAAGTTCCAAGAGAATTTTTACGCTACCTGCAGTATCATAAGTTGGTATGGGCTTCAAATGATTACTTTGAATGAATTTTCTACACTGACCAAGTGCCTGTGGATGAGAATACACAGTATCAATTTTTTCCAGATTTTGTAAACCTATTAAACAATGTGATATTCTATGATATGTTTCACCTACCACACTGAGTTTGGTAGTAAGTAGCAAGTCATAACTTTCACCCACGCTTCCTTCAAGTGAATTTTCTACAGGAAGTATGGCGTAATCTGATCTTCCATTTTCTGTAGAATCTAATGCCTCATAAAATGTAGGATGTGGTATTGTCTGAATTGGCTCTTTAAAAAAACTTACTGCGGCTGCTTGACTATAAGCTCCTGGTTCACCTTGAAATGCCACTTTTAACATATTCTTAGTTAGAGTTGAATTTTATAAAATCGCTGTTTCCAAACATATTTGATAATTTTCTTTCTTCAATGTATCCACAATCTACACATTTTATACTGCTACCCATTGATACCACTTTTGCACCACACTTGTTACATTGTGTAAATAAAACCCCTAACTCAGGTTCACTAATTATTGCATGTACAACTCCATTTAGATGACTAATTATTTTTGCAGCTACGATGTCTCCTACTCTTACAAGGATCCTTTTTTTTGCTCCTCTTGCCTGACAAATACATTCTAGACCTGAATGTGTAGGTTTTCCATTTATGTACAATATGTTTATCGCAAACATATTGTTCATTAGAGCTGAGATGTTGCCCGTAATCATATCATTCACTTGTGCAACTGCAGGTTTTCTCATTTCATTAATTTTAGCTATGCGATTAGTTTTATCAAATTCAGAAGTACCTATAACCAGTGATCTTATAGATTGACCATCATCAAAGGTATTCTTGCCAGTTTCAAACTCTTCAATTATTGCAATTTTATCTCCTGGAAGGGTTGGTTTCTGAGACAATGCCTTAATTTGAAATTTGATGATTATAATTGTTTATAGCCAGTGAGGAATTTGTAGGAATCCCTCTATGCCTTCTTTTTTTAATATTTTCAGTAATGCATTTGCCTGAGGGGTAGACAAAACTGGCTTGTGAAAATGATTATCTGTTGATATTCTTGGACATGCAACCTGAATAAAGGCATCAATTCCTTTGAGATTGCGTAATTTGTCATCAGAAATTTCTGTTATGGCAAATAGTTGCACTTTCTTTCCTATACTTTCTAACTCCTTTTTGAATTTAAGAGCGGTCATTTTTGAAAACTGACCTTCTTTTAGTCCCACAATTATTCCAAATGTTTCTGCCTCGGCAGCCTTGTAGATGGTAAGTATAGCTTTTTTCTGTAGTGTTTTTGCAAATTCTGTAATTTCTCTAATCTCATTAAAGTATGGATCAAGTATGTATGTTGGTAGATTAGTAGATAGTGCAATTCCAGCAGCATGAAAATTGCTTTGCCCCAAGAATACATTTGCCTCTACGATATTCTTGGTTTCTGTAACAGGATAAAATTCACAACCAAATACCTGCCCATCATTTAGTTGACCTTTACCCTTTCCAATTTTTACGGTAATACCTCCTTCTTCAAGTATTTTCTTTACTTTGTTAATTTCATGTAAATGTTGACTATCTGTAACAAGTGAAACTGTTTTCTCTTTGATTTCATTCACACATTTTTTTGTGACATTTTCAAATGATATGTCATCAAAAGCATCTATGAGAACTATGCTATCGCCAAAACTCATTGAATTGATAGTATGTCCTATGTGAAATAGAATTTCTGCCCCAAGTACTTTTGCACCATTTGAATTAAGATCACACGTACCAAAACAGCTATCTGCCATAACATACGCTGGAATTCCAAATTTCTCCATTATTCTTGAGGCTGTTTCTTGAATTTTTGGTATTATCCCATCTGGTCCATTTAAGGCAACTGAGACTGGTTTTCTTTTTTCTATCTCTTCAAAAATCTTTTTCTCATCTATTACTATCAATCGTTATCGGAAATTGTTTTTTTAATTTAAATCAAACGAAACTGCCACAATATTTAATATTGTACATTTTGAAGACCAAATGAATGCCAATTGCTTTTGTACTGATAAATGCTGAATTGGGTGCAGAAACTGATCTTTTGAACCAGCTAAAAAACATGGAGAGCGTAAAATATGTCTATGTTCTGTATGGTGCCTATGACTTGGTGGTAAAAGTGGAAGCACCAGATAATGAGACGCTAAAAAGAACCATCTCAAATAACATAAGGCAACTCAAAAATGTACGTTCTACTCTTACTATGACTGTAATCGAATGAAAGAGACCTCTATTCTTCATATTGGCTTTGATGATACGGACTCGAGAAAAGGGATGTGTACTACTTTTCTTGCCTATAAAATAGTGGAATATCTAAAAAAAGAAAAAGTAAAGTTTCTTGATTATCCATACCTGATTCGATTTAATCCAAATGTGCCATGGAAAACTAGGGGAAATGGTGCTGTTGCATTAAAGATTGAGACCAGAAAGCCTCAATTGGTAAAAAAGAACATTGTAAAATATATCAAAAAATATTCTGCTGTAAAAGATGGTGCAAATCCAGGGCTAGTTTTTTATGAACATAAGATTATCCCAGAAAGTTTCGCAAAATTTGGAAAAATGGCACTAGATCGTCTAGTAAGCAGAAATGAAGCAAAGAAGTTCGTACAAGATAACAAACTAGAAACTTATCATCTTGGTAATGGTCAAGGACTTATAGGTGCAATAGGTGCAATAGGGTATGATTTTCGAGATCATACTTTTGAATTAATCTCGTATAGAGACAAAGTAAATCTTAGAAAAAAAAGAGAAATTTTTAAAGATAGTGTAGAAAAAATGCAACAACTCACATTTCCTAGAACGTTTAACAGCTTTGATGAGGCAAAGAATAGAATCTTAATTGCACCCCATGGCCCTGATCCTGTATTCTTTGGTGTGCGTGGAGAAGATCCTGATGCTGTGATCAGAGGAGCATCTCTTGTAAAATCCAAGGAAAAATTTTGTGGCTATATGGTATTTCGCTCAAATCAAGGTACAAGTGATCACTTACAAAACGAGATTGATATTCAAAATCTAAAACCATTTTCTTCAGGGTATCTAGTTGGAAAAATAACAGAAAAACCACATACAATTTTGGGCGGACATGTATTCTTTTCCGTATATAAAAATGGAGTTACAGTGAAATGTGCTGTATACAAACCAACTAAACTTACTACTATTGCAGAGAAACTGATGAAAGGAGATTTGGTGAAAATTGGAGGAGGAATAAGAAAATCTTCAAAAAATCATAAACAAGTTCTAAATGTAGAATTTCTAGAAATACTTGATCTCGAAAAATATATTATTTTAGTGAATCCTTTTTGTACGAAATGTAAAAAACGTATGAAATCAAAGGGCAAAAATCAGGGTTATCAATGCTCCAAGTGTGGAAATACTAGATTGACCAAAGTTGAGCAAGAGATTCCACGACAAATTAAGAAGCAATTTTACTTGCCAGTTTCTTCTGCACATCGACATTTGACACGTCCATTACAAAGAATTGGTAAATTTAACAGTAAAATTGAATTTAATAATTCAAAAAAATGGTTTTCTAAAACAACTTGAACTGTTTTGAGGATAGCGGGGAGTAGATTTGAACTACTGGACTGCGGGTATCTCATCAGTGTTGATTATGAGCCCGCCGGGATGACTTAGCCCCTTTAGTCTGACTTCCCCACCCCGCTAAGTGAAGAAATGTCTCAAGGGTGATATATACTCTTTAAAAGAATTTAGAAATAATTAATAGGATTTCTAAAGTCTTAGTCCTGTGGATAAAAAAACTAGAATATTGGCAATAATTGCTGCAATTGCAGCTTCAATTTTGATTATCACATCACCGTCAGGTTCTATTGTAATTCCAAAACCAAATTCCAGCTCTACTGGAACTGATGCAGTACAAGTCATTGCAACTAATTTACAAAAACCTTGGGCATTAACATTTGGTGATGGGAAAATTTTCTTTACTGAGAAAGTTGGAAAATTAAGAGTTATTGATAATGGTATACTTGTCAATGACTCTGTAGCAGATTTTCATGTAGCCGATATTACTGATGCAGGTCTTCTTGGAATAACAACACATCCTGATTTTGTAAAAAATCATTTGATGTATGTTTATTATACCTACAAGGAGGGTGACAAATTATGGAATAAAGTACTGGAAATTACGGAATCTAATAACAAGATCGTAGATGCAAAAGTGATATTGGATAAAATTCCAGGTGCTGAATTTGATGATGGTGGTGTAATAAAATTTGGTCCTGATAAAAAACTCTACATAGGGACAGGTGACGCGACAGATGAAAACTCTGCTCAAGATTTATCATCACTGGCTGGAAAAATTTTACGATTAAATGATGATGGCTCAATTCCTAATGATAATCCTTATCCAAACTCACCCGTGTATTCTTTAGGTCACAGAAATCCACAGGGCTTAGCATGGGATGATCAAGGAAATCTTTACGAGACTGAAGAGGGACCAACAAAAAATGATGAAATAAACCTTGTAGAGAAAGGTAAAAACTATGGTTGGCCAAGTCAAGAGTGCTCTGGTTTGAAGGAATATCAAGATGCTCTTAGTTGTTATAATATCAGTGTAGAACCTGCAGGAATAGCTTATTATGGCCAAGGAAAACTTGATCTTAAAAATAGTCTTATACTTACTACACTTCGTGGTAACATACTATACCAACTACCTCTTCAAAATGGTAACATAACATCACAAAAAATCATCTTGGATGGATTGGGAAGAATTCGAGAGGTTGGAGTAGGACCTGATGATTATCTGTATATTCTTACAGGAAACACAGATGGGGAAGGATTTCCGGACAAAAATGATGATAAACTATTGAGGGTTATAAAATAAATTGACAGATTCATCTATTCCAAAATTCCATGAAAAGACAAGGGAAGAAAGACTACGTATATTGAAATTATTCTCAAATCTTTCAAGAGATGATATCAAGATTCTACAGAATGAGGGAGGTATTAATTTTGAACAAGCCAACAATATGGTTGAAAATGCTATTGGAACTGTATCTTATCCTCTTGGCATAGCTACAAATTTCAAAATAAACGGAAATGATTATCTAATTCCAATGGTGATAGAAGAACCATCTGTTATCGCTGCTGCATCAAAAGCAGCCAAAATTGCAAGAAAACATGGAGGCTTTGTAATGGAAGCTGATGAATCATACAGCATAGGACAAATTCAAGTTATTGATGCTGATGTAAAACTAGCCATTTCAAAAGTAATTGATGCATCAGATGAAATTCTTTCTCTTGCAAACTCCAAAAGTAAAACTCTCTCAAAAATGGGTAAAGGTGCAAAAGAAATTTCATGTAAAAAAGTTACAACAGAATTAGGTCTGATGCTTATTGTAGAGATTTTAATAGATGTAGGAGATGCAATGGGTGCTAATGTAACAAATACAATGTGTGAGGCAATTGCACCATTGATTGAGAAAATAACTGGTGGAAGAGTGATTTTGAAAATACTGTCTAACTATTCTACAAAAAGATTAGTGAGAGGGAAAGCTATTTTTGATAAAGAAGAACTGGGTGGAGAAAAAATAGTTGATAATATCATTTGGGCTTATGAATTTGCTGCAAATGATCCTTATCGAGCTGTGACTCATAATAAAGGCATAATGAATGGAATTATAGCAGTTGCAAATTCTACTGGACAAGATACAAGAGCAATAGAAGCAGCTGCACATGCATATGCATCAAGATCTGGAAAATATACTTCGCTTACAAAATGGAAGAAGAATCCAGAAGGAAATCTAATTGGAGAAATTGAAATGCCAATGTCGGTAGGAACTGTAGGTGGAATAATCAACATTCATCCTATGATAAAAATATGTATGAAAATTTTAGGTGTAAAATCAGCCAAAGAATTAGCATGTATAATAGGTGCAGCTGGACTTGCACAGAATTTTAGTGCCATAAGGGCCCTGGCTTCTGAAGGGATACAAAAAGGACATATGAAACTTCATGCACGAAATATCGCCACAAGCGCAGGGATTCCACAAGAAAAGATGGCTAAGGTAATATCTCAAATGACTAGAGAAGGAAATGTCTCAGTAACTAGGGCAAAAGAAATATTGGGTAATCTCTAGGCGACTAAATATATATCCAAAGAAGTTTGGTAGGACTACATTGGCTTTGGTAAAATTTGCAGTTCCCAAAGGAAGCATAGAAGAAGCGACCTTTAAGATACTTGAAAGATCATGGACACGAGTAGTTAGACGGGAAAGAACTTATCGTGTAATATTGGACGACCCACAAATTTCAGTCAAGATGTTACGTCCTCAGGAAATACCTAATTTGGTATTTGCTGGTTTGTATGATGTTGGTATCACAGGAAGAGACTGGGTTAAGGAAACAAATTCAGATGTTGAAATACTTTTAGATCTAGAATATGGTAAAATAAAACTCGTGCTTGCAATACCTGATTCTTATAATTTTAAATCACTAGATGAAATGATCTTGTCTTATGCAAAGAAGAAAAAAACACTACGAATTTCTTCAGAGTATCTTAATACAACTGCTAAATTTATCATGCAGTGTAAAAGCTACAAGAAACTTTATGGTTCAAAACATCCGATTATTGTAACTCCGTGGTTAAGTCAAGGTTCAAACAAGAATGTTCAGATATTTCTTTCATTTGGCGCAACAGAAGCAAAACCTCCTGAGGATGTAGATGCAATTGTAGATGTGACAGAGACTGGTACCACTCTAACACAAAATCAATTGAAAATAATTGATACCGTGATGGAATCAGCGGCTGTTTTGATTGCAAATAAAACATCACTTAAAGATAAATCAAAAAGAGAAAAAATTTATGACATCGTAACTATGTTAAGAGGAGCGGTTGAAGGAAAAAAACACCTTCACTTATTCCTAAATGTAAAAGAAGAACATCTTAACAAATTATTACACGATTTGCCATCTCTGAAACGCCCTACCATAAGTCCTTTGAGTGAAAAGGGATGGTATGGCATTAATACTGTGATTCCTAAATCTGAATTCCATAAAATGATTCCAAAATTACGAAAGATTGCTCAAGGTTTAGTAGTGCATGAACCAAAACAGATACTGGCACTTGAGGAGATAAAACGTGATGAGGAAAGTTGATGCGAATTATAGATGTTCAAGACATAGGTTCTATCATAGAATCAATTAGACCCAAAACAAATGACGATGTAAGACAAAAAGTATTATCTATCATATCTGATGTACGAAACCGAAAAGATAAAGCCCTTAAAGAATATGAAACAAAATTCAGTGGAGTAAAAATCCATTCTTTGAAAGTTACTAAACAGGAAATAAAATCTGCATACTCCAAGGTTGGAAAAGATCAAATCAAAGGCATTAAACTTGCAAAAATGAGATTGGAACAATCTGAAAATGCTGTACGCAAAAAATTACAAAATATGACAATAACGATTGATGGTATAATAATAAAAAAATCATTTTTACCAATTGATTCGGTAGGTTGCTATATTCCAGGAGGAAAGGCAAGATATCCAAGTAGTGTTGTTATGTCTGTTGTTCCAGCAAAGGTTGCAGGTGTCAAGAAAATAATTGCAGTATCTCCTCCAAATGAAAAAGGTACAATAGATCCATTAACACTTGTAGCAGCTGATATTTGTGGTGTGGATGAATTCTATAAAACCGGCGGTGCTCAGGCAATCACCGCCTTAGCATATGGTACTGAATCAATTCCACAAGTAGACAAGATAGTTGGTCCAGGAGGAGCATTTGTAACTCTTGCCAAATCTTTACTAAGTGAGGTAGTTTCAATTGATATGATTGCAGGTCCTACTGAACTTGCCATTGTTGCAGATGTTACTGCAGATGCTGAACTTGTCTCACTTGATCTAATCTCTCAGGCAGAGCATAGTCCAGATTCAATGTGCTGTCTGATTACAAACTCTTTGAAATTAAAAAACTTGGTACTACAATCAGTACAACAAAAAATTAAAACAATCAAGAGAGCTTCTATTGTAGAAGAAAGCCTACAAAAAAATGGGTTCATAGCTATTTGTAGCACAGAACAACAAATGGTTGATTTTGCAAACAAACTTGCACCTGAACACCTTGAAATAATCACAAAAACTCCGCAAAAATTAGCAAAGAAAATAAAATCAGCAGGATTGATGTTAATTGGAAAAAATACTCCATCCTCAGCTAGTGATTATCTATTAGGTTCAAATCACATACTTCCAACTAATAGATTTGGAAGAACCAGAGGTTCACTTGGTGTATTGGATTATCTAAAGATGAATACTCAAATAGAATCCTCTAAACTTGCATTAGGAAAAATTTCAAAATATATGAAAGCCTTGACTGATGCAGAAGGATTACCAAATCACTATGAAGCAGTAAGGGGAAGATTATCATGAAAAAAGATTGGTTTGAAAAAGAATTAGAAAAATATTCTCAACTTACAGGTTACAAGAAACCGGAAAAATATTCTAATGTGATAAAACTTGATTCAAACGAAAATTATGCAGTATCGCAGGAATTTCTTCAGAAAATTATAAACGAAGTGAAGAATAACACAGATGTAAGAGAATATCCATTAGGTGGAACAGAAAGACTAGCTCAATCTATTTCAAAATATATAGGAATACCAAAAGAAATGATTGGTGTAGGAAACGGATCTGATCAGATAATTGATCTTATTTTGAATACATTTACTTCTAAAGAAACAAAAATTCTAACATCTGAACCAACCTTTGGATTCTTTGAAGAACGATGTAAACTATATTCTATTTCAACAATAAAAGTTCCATTTAATAAAAATATGACCCTTGATCTGGAAAAATTTTTGTTAAACTCCAAGAAAGCTGATATTCTTTATCTTGACATGCCCAATAATCCTACTGGATTTCAATTCCAGAAAAAAGATCTAGAAAAATTGATTCGAGAATTCAAGGGCCTTGTCATCATAGATGAAGCATATGTAGAATTTTCTGATTATTCTATTGTAGAAATGACAAAAAAAATCAATAATCTTATTGTATTGAGAACCTTGTCCAAATCGTTTGGATTAGCTGGATTACGCATAGGATATTTAGTGGCTAATTCCAAAATAATTGATACATTTACGAGGGTAATCCAATATCCTTACCCGTTAAACACTCTGGCAATAGAGATTGGTATAGTGGCATTAAAACAATCCAAATATTTTATGGATGTTATAGAACTTGTTAAGAAAGAGCGTTTACGAATTATCACTAATCTTAAACAGATGAAAATATTCAAGGTATTTGACTCAAATGCCAATTTTATTCTTTTTGCAGCTGGAGGCTCTGGTCAAAGAATTCACAAGGCACTAATCGAACAAGGCATATCTATAAAAAATCTTGATAAAATTGCTCAGCATGAAGGCTGTCTAAGAGTTACTGTAGGTTCACAAGATATGAATTCTAAATTTCTTACAGCTATACGGGATTTATTGAATTGACTTTAAATGAAATACAAAATGGAATCATGATAGATTCTTCAAAAATTGAGAAGATAAAGCAACTAGATTCGATAGTGTTTGACTGTGATGGAGTTCTAATAGATGTGTCTAATTCTTATGATTTGGCCATAAAAAAAACTGTAGATTTTATCATAAAAGAAATGGCTCAAGTGAATGAATCTGAATTAATAACAACAAGTATGATAGAAGGTCTCAAGGCTACTGGGGGTTTTAATGACGAGATTGATGTGGCATATGCTCTGATACTTGCCGTTGTAGCAGCAAAGAAAAAAAATGAACCGTTTTCTAAATTTGTTCTTAAAGTAATACAAAATGCAGATCAAACCGGAATAAAATCAGTTGAAAAATATCTAGATGATATCAATGTTGATATTTTTGATATTAGAAAAAAATTAGCATATCCAAGTGAAAAATTCCAAAATCCTCTTTCCTCCATATTTGATGAGATGTTTTACGGTTCCAAACTATATGTACAACTTTACAAGAGAAAACCACAGTTTTTTGATGGTCTAGGACTAATTGAAAATGATATAGTACTTTTGAATGAAGATCTTGTAAAAAGTCTACATGAAAGATTTGACAAAAAAATTGCCATTGTTACAGGCCGAGGACTCTTATCGGCAAAACATTCTCTTAAAGACATGTTCAATGAATTTGATTTGAATAATTCTAGATTCCTCGAGGATGAGCCACGTGAAATGGCAAAACCAAATCCGCAATCTCTCATATCTGTAATAAAAGGTATGAATGGAAATAACTCGCTATATGTAGGTGACTCTATGGAGGACTATATCATGGCACGTAAGGCAAATGAATCTGGAATACCGATAATATTCTGTGGAGTATATGGCACTAGCAAGGATCAGGATGCAAAAAGAACTCTATTTGAGAGCCACAATGTCGACATTATAGTCAAATCTATAGATCTAATTCCGAAGACATTAAATCTAGTTAGGGCATAAACCACTTCTCTACTCAGTGATTTTAATGAAATCTAGAACAGCTCAAATCAATAGGAAGACTAAGGAAACCGAAGTATTAGTTGAGGTAAATCTGGACGGAAATGGGAAAATTTCCATAAAAACAGGTCTACCGTTTCTCGATCATCTAATCATATCATTATCTAAACATGCAATGCTTGACCTCAAATTGAATGCAAAATCCATAGATGGAATAGATCATCACCTAATCGAAGATATCGCAATAACTCTTGGAAATGCAATGGATCAATCTCTGGGTAATAGAGTGGGAATTGTAAGATTTGGTCATTCTACAGTGCCGATGGATGAATCTCTTGCAGAGGCGTCACTTGATCTTATCAAAAGACCATATCAAAGAATAGACTTGTCCGTTGAAAGAAGTCAGATAGAGGGAATATCAAAGGAAGATTTGGAACACTTTTTCAGTTCGTTAGCACAGAATCTAAACATCTGTGTACACATATCTGTAAAATATGGTGAAAATGATCATCACAAAATTGAAGCTGCGATAAAGGCATTTGCAGTAGCTTGGAGAACCGCAGCAGGTTATGATGGAAAACAAAAAGGAGTACCTAGTACAAAAGGTGCTATGTGATGGTAAAGGTTGCAATATTTGATTATGGGGCAGGAAACATATTCAGTCTTAAATCATCGTTAGAGAAAAATGAAGCGGAGGTAGATGTAATAACTAATCTGGAAAAAATAAAAAATTACTCTGGATTACTTTTACCAGGAGTCGGAAACTTTGATCCTGCAATAAAAAGTCTTCATACTTCAAGAATTGCATTTCAAGATTTAGTAAAAAATCAGATTCCCGTGTTGGGTATATGCTTAGGAATGGAAATGTTCTTTGAGAAAAGTGAAGAAGGAAAATTAGGAGGGCTTGGAGTTTTAGAAGGTGAAGTGATAATTCTTCCAAATAAATTCAAGATTCCTCATATGGGGTGGAATGATCTTCAAATAAAACAGTCAAGTATCTTATTAGAGGGAGTAAAGGAAGGCTCATGGGTTTACTTTGTTCATTCTTACAGGGCGAAACCAAAAAATGAAAATATCATAAAGGCAGATTCTGATTATGGAATAAATGTGCCAGCTGTAATTGAAGATGAAACATTATTCGGAACTCAATTTCATCCTGAAAAGTCAGGCAAGGTTGGCTCTGTTATGATTAAAAACTTTTTACGAGTGTGTAAAAAGTGAAAGTAATTCCAGCCATTGATATAATGAATAATGAAGTAGTACGCCTGGTAAAAGGAGATCCCAACAACAAAACTGTGTACAGTTCCGATCCAATTGGAATGGCAAAAAAATGGGAGAAAGCGGGTGCAGATATGCTTCATGTGGTAGATCTAGATGCTACACTTGGAACAGGCTCAAATCTTCAAACAATTAAAAAAATCACCGAGTCTGTTTCTATCCCTGTTGAATCTGCTGGAGGGTTCCGTACAAAGGAAATAATAGAAAATGCATTACAATTTTCATCTCAAGTGGTTCTCGGAACCGTTGCATTTAAAAATAAAGAAATCTTGGAAGAAGTTTCAAAGAAATTTGGAAAAGAAAGAATTGTCATATCTACAGATCAGATGGAAGGTAAGATTGTGATAAGTGGATGGACAGAAAGTACTGGCATACAACTTATTGAAGGAATTGAAAGTTTTGTCAGACTTGGATATTTGCAATTTCTCATAACTACGGTAGAAAGAGATGGAACTCTTCATGGTCCAGATCTTAATTCTTTACAAAAAGCATGTAATATACAAAATGTAAATATTATTGCAAGTGGGGGAATCTCAAACTTGCAAGATATTGTAAATGTAAAAAAATGTGGTGCATATGGTGTAATTCTTGGTAAGGCATTATATGATGGAAAAATATCGGTAGAGGAGGTTAAAAAGATAGCATGACTTTAACCAAGAGAGTAATTCCTTGTCTTGACGTGGATAAAGGAAGAGTAGTCAAGGGAATGCATTTTACATCAATAAAAGATGCAGGTGATCCTGTTTTACTTGCGGAAAAATATAGTCAAGAGGGAGCAGATGAGTTAGTTTTTCTTGATATTACAGACTTCTGAACAACAACGAGAAACAATCAAGAGTCTAGTAAAAAAAGTAGCACAGGTAATTGATATTCCATTTACTGTAGGTGGTGGTGTGAAGACCTTACAGGATGCAAGAGACATTCTTCTTAGTGGTGCAGACAAAGTTGCTATTAACACAGGTGCCGTAAAAAATCCTGAGATAATTACAAAACTAATGGAGATTTTTGGTAAACAATGCATAGTTATTGCAATGGATGTGAGGCGTAATTATGAGGTAAAGGAAGGTAGGCACATCTTTACATCTGACTCGAAAAAGTTTTGGTTTGAAGTCTATATTTATGGTGGTAAAACTCCTACAAATTTAGATGCAATAGAGTGGGCAAAGGAAGTTGAGAGACGCGGTGCGGGTGAGATTCTGCTAACTAGTATAGACATGGATGGCACAAAGGAAGGATATGATATTCAACTTATCCGGGAAATTGTTAATGCAGTAAACATACCTGTTATTGCATCAGGGGGATGTGGCAAACCTAAACATATGCTTGATGTGTTCTTGCAAACTAACGTAGATGCAGCATTGGCAGCATCAATATTCCATTACAAGACCCACTCTGTTGATAGAGTAAAAGAATATCTTAAGGAAAACGGAGTTCCTGTTAGACTATAACAGAAAAATAGGGCACAAAGTAAGAGTGTTATTATGAATAAAAAAATAAATGATATTGATTTTGCAAAAAGTGAAGGTCTTATACCAGTAATTGTTCAAGATGTGCATTCTAGAGAAGTTTTAACACTTGCATATGCAAATAAGGATTCTCTTGAACTTACTCAAAAAACTGGTAACTCGTGGTTCTGGAGCCGATCGCGAAATAAATTATGGATGAAAGGAGAAGAATCCGGAAATATACAAAAAGTCAAGGAAATTTTGGTAGATTGTGATTCTGATGCAATTATCTATCTGGTAGAACCAAGTGGACCTGCATGTCATACTGGAGAAAAAGTTTGTTTTCACAATGTTTTAGAAAAATAATTTTTTTTAACACTTACCTAATCCCTTGGGAACAGTGTCTAAACCATTACTACCTTGTTCTCCTGGAATGTACTCATTTATAATTTCAAATGGTATTGACTTGTAAGGGACACCTATGAATACTAGGTTCCAATGACCGACAAGATCTGTTGTACTGCATAATCCAAGTGCAGCTAGAGTTTCAGGTTTGAAAAACGTTTTAAAGCTAGATTTCATTGTTCCATTAAATGGTATTTTGCTAAAAACATACCCATTGGGAGTCACAACATCAATTTCTCCTACATCAGTTGGTTTTAAACCGCTTACTACCATGAAAATATTTTCTCCGAGTTTGTATTGATTCTTGTTAATTGAAAATGGTCCGGAAGTAACCCATATCCATGGTTGTCCTTTACTTGCCTCTTGTTGATAATAAGAATAAACTATAGCTGCAATTATTCCTGCTAATATAATTAATGTAATTATTTTTCCTAAATGTTTCTTCTTTTTTGATCTCTGTTTTATTTTCAATTTTCGAGTTATATTCTAATGTTATCATTAATATTTCTTCTACTTGTAAAAAATTCATAAAATCTCTTAATTTTCAAAATTTTCAAGTTATGGCCTCTTTCATCAATGGATCTTTTTTAAAATTATGCGTAATTTTGTATTAATTTTCACTTAATCTTGGCATTTTATAAATTAAGTGTCACTTAAACTAATATTAGGATTTTTTATGTAGTATTTTATAAAGTTAGAATTGTCTTGGGAAAAATAAAATTTCTTCAATGCAGAGAATGTAAGAAGGAATACGTGCCTACATTCAAGTATATCTGTGAGGAGTGCTTTGGTCCTCTAGATGTATGCTATGATTTTCCATCTGTGAATAAAAACACTTTTTCAAATCGCGAACATACCTACTGGAGATATCATGAACTTTTACCAATTGAATCAAAATTCAATATAGTAAGTATTGGTGCTGGAATGACCCCCTTAATTAAGGCAGAAAAATTGGGTAAATCACTTGGTCTGAATAATCTCTACATAAAAAATGATTCAGTAAATCCTACATTTTCATTTAAAGACAGGCCTGCTGGAGTAGCAGTATCAAAAGCAAAAGAATTTGGTCTTTCTGCAGTAGGTTGCGCATCTACTGGAAATCTTGCATCAGCTACAGCAGCGCATGCAGCAAAAGGTGATTTTCCTTGTTACATATTTGCACCTAGTGATATAGAACATGCAAAGATAACCCAAGCACTCACTTATGGTGCTAATTTCATATCTGTTGATGGAACATATGATGACGCAAATCGAATTGCTGCTCAAATAGGTGATAGCAAAGGTATAGGAATAGTAAACATAAACATGCGTTCGTATTATGTTGAAGGATCTAAGACACTAGCTTATGAAGTGGCAGAACAACTTGACTGGCAAGTACCTGATCAACTTATTGTACCAGTTGGTAGCGGAGCCATGTTAAATGCTATTTGTAAAGGCTTTGAAGAACTAGAAAATATTTCATTAATCAATCAAGTCTCTAACATGCATATGATTGCAGCCCAGCCACATGGATGTGCACCTATTGTTGATGCTTTCAAGAAAAAACTTTCAGAAGTAACTCCAGTAGAAATTCCAGATACCATAGCAAAAAGTTTAGCAATAGGTGATCCAGGTGACGGACAGTATGTATTAAGACGACTAAAACAATACAATGGTTTTGCTGAGGAATCCAATAACAAGGAGATCTTGGATGCTATACTATTGCTGGCTAGAACTGAGGGAATATTTACAGAGCCTGCAGGTGGTGTATCTGTGGCAGTATTGAAAAAGATGGTTGATGAAGGAAAAATTGACAAGAATGATTGTACTGTATGTTATGTGACTGGTAATGGACTGAAAACAACGGAAGTTATGATGGAAATACTTCCAAAGCCTCAAGTAATGCAGGCTGATGTTGGTAAAATTTTAGCATTGGTGAGATAGATGGCAAATATCAAATTTACAATTCCTTCCGTATTGAACAAAGGTGGAGGAGAAAAGAAAGTAGACCTTACAGCTTCTACTCTTTTGGAAGCATTTGCTAAAATCTCAGAACAACTGGGAGATGAATTCAAAAGACGTGTTCTTAATCCAGATGGTTCTCCTAGATCGCTTATCAATATATACATCAATGGAAAAAACATGCGATTTTCAGGAGGTATGGAAACATCCCTAAAAGATGGTGATGAAATTTACGTGTTACCTGCAGTAGCGGGAGGATCCGAACTATCCAGCAGAGATCTAGAAAAATATTCTAGGCAAGTAATGCTAGAAGAAATTGGTTATGAAGGTCAACTAAAACTAAAAAAAGCAAAAGCATGTGTTGTTGGAGTGGGTGGGCTTGGTAATCCAATAGTAACACGACTAGTTGCTATGGGAATAGGAACAATAAGAATTGTTGATAGAGACGTGATAGAGTTATCCAATCTTCACAGGCAAACAATGTTTGATGAATCTGATATTGGTCAGGTTAAAGTTGAGGTGGCTGCAAAGAAACTAAAAAAAATGAACCCTGATGTCATAATTGAGGCATTACCTGTTTCTGTAAATGACTATACAGCACTAGATGTAGTAGAAGGATGTGATGTTGTAATTGATGCACTTGACAGTGTTAATGCAAGATATTCTCTTAACAAAGCCTGTATTAAAAAAAATATTCCATTTATAACAGGAGCTGCAGTAGGAGTTTCAGGTCAGGTATTTACTATCTTGCCACATCAAACTGCATGTTATCATTGCATATTTCCGTCCTTGGATGAAAATTCTATGCCTACATGTAGTACAGAGGGAGTTCACCCATCAATACTTTCTATCGTTGGAGGAATTGAGGTTGCAGAAGCAGTCAAAATTATGATAGGACGAACTCCAACATTGGCAAATAAATTACTCTACATTGATCTTGATAATCTTGATTTCAATACTACTATTTTCAATAAAGTAGATGAATGTCCAGAATGTGGTTCAGGTAAACATGAAGAATTGCCAACACAAGAACTCATTGTTGAAGAACTATGTGGACGTAACAGGGGAAAACGTACTTTCTCTATCACTCCAACGAAGATGATTGAAATCGACGTTCCAAAAATAACTAGTATTGCATCAGAGAAAGGCTTCAAAGTACAAAATCAAGGTGAACTTGGATTGTCAATTTCTTCTAATGATATATATGTAAGTTTCTTGAAACGTGGATCAGCAGTAATTGTAGGTGAAAAAGATGAGGATTCAGCTATTGTTCTGTACAAAAAATTAGTTAATGCGTAGAAAAATATTTTCTGAAATCTATATTGTTTTTATAACTTCAACTAATTTCAAATAAGGATCTTCCATTGAAGCCAAAATTATTTTTGCTTTCTCTCTATTTGTTTTATTATCACTTAGTATTTTTTTAATTAGTATGGAAATCTTCTTTGGATTCCTTTCCCTTTTTACTAATCCTATACGAACAAGATATTTCTCGATATAGTTTGGTGCTGCATCATATGATATGGTTGGAACTCCCATCAAGGCAGACTCTGCAGTCATAGTACCACCAGAGCCAATGAAAAGATCTGTAATGTTAAGAAGTGATTTACCATCTACAACTTTATCCATGATAATTACTTTATTGCCAAATTTCTCTTTGAGTCTATTTTTTTGTGAAATATATCTGGCCAAAACTATGATATTGTAAGGCTTGGACTCTTTACTTATCTCCTGAATTATGTTATCACTTTCTGTCTTTCCTAAAATATATGCAGCTTCTGATTCTTCAGGTCTAATTACAATCGTCTTTTTAGTTCGATCAACATTTACATTTTTAGTTATTGATTTTTCTTTTACTATTACCGCAGCATCAATAGCTTTATAATAAATTATGTCCTTTTTTAAAATTCCATATTTTACAAATTCATTCTTGGGAATAACCCATGGAATGAGAAGTTTCTGTACTAACGGGACTGAAAGTTTCATTACGGCCTCTGCATGAGGGGAATCTGAAAATGCAATATGCTTGATGCCTGTTCCATAGGAAATTCTTGCAGCTTCTGGTGAGCAAAAACTAATGGTCAAATCAGGAGAAAATTTTACTATCAAATCTAAGAGATGATCCATTCTTTGTATGCTTGAATGAAGTTTGCCTTCTTTGGTAGAACCACCGTGTTTTCCAATTAATCTAAGATTTACGTTCTTTATCTTAGCTAACTCTACTACTTCACGATAATTTCTAGAAGTACAGAGTATTTTGTGATTTTTACTCAATTTACTTGCCATTGGAGCAAAGAAAAGTAGTTGTTTAGGCGTCAGAATATCAAACCAAATTTTCAAACATTTTTGATATAATCTAAGGGTGGAAAAAGTTTTTCTTAGCCCGTACTCCTAGTGTGGATGAATTGGTTGCGACAAAAATTGTTGTATATGGCTTAAGTACTGAAGGATATTCGATTGCATGTCAAATGGCAATCAAAGGAGCTGATGTCTTTATAGTCGATGAATCGGCTCATATGGCAATTTCTCTCAAGTCAGAGATTGCAAAGACCTATCCTAATGTTACATCATTAAAAGAAGACGAACCACTTTTAGGTGTTGAGCCAATAGATGTTGCGATATCTCACTCAGAATATCTTTTCTTTGCTCCGCGAATAAGAAAGACAGGTCAAGAAGCAAAGATGGAAATCCATTCAAAATTCAAAGATGCTACATCATCAATAAAAAAAGGTGGTTCAGTAATTTACAATCTTCCAACTGGAATAGGAGGAAATAATGAAACTATTTCTCTTCTTGAACATGTTTCAGGTCTTGAGATGGGAAAGGGAATATCTTATTTTTATTATCCGCTTTCAAAAAATAATTTTCCAGAAATCATTGGCTCATTTAATGCAAAAGACGATGACAAGCTAGCCAAATTATTAGAGTCTGACAAAAAAGGGAAAAAATTTGTATCTATATCTTCTGCTGAAATACTTCACGCAATTAAAATTCTCACTCAATTTGCAAGTCTATCAAGTGTTCTAGAAGTTTCTAAATTTGCACAAGATGAACAAACAAGAAAAGATCTAGTTTTAACTGAATATAACAATCTCTTTCTTGATGATATGACTAATGGGCTATATGATTTGAGATCACTTGGAACATCTGTTGAAGGAGCTGGTACTATGATGTACTTGGTAAATGGTAGTATAAAGGGAATAGAGGGTTATGTCAAGAGGTTAATTGATGAAATTCGTTCTACTTTAAAGAAAAATGAACTAAAAGCAAGTAGAACAAAAGTGGTTTTGGTATGGACTCAAGATTCCTATGAAATGCGTGGAGATAAAGTAGATATGCTCAATTCTCTTGTTACAAAACTGCGTGATTATATTGGTGATGTTGAAATACATCAAGGACCAGAATTAGATATTTTCCATAGTGATAAAACAACGATTATTGTAGCATGCTCAAAATTTGATTATGATAAAATAACGAAAAATGGAAAAGACTCCGATGTAATAGTAATTAAAACAAATCCTCTTTGTGAGATATTATAATAAGGGTAATGTATAAAAAATAATATTAGAATTGTCTGACACAAATAATACATCTCAAAATGAAGTGAAAGAAACTGAAGATCTTCATAATCAAAGAGATAATGAAATGGAATCAAAGCAAGAACTTGCGGATATCATGAAAATCCAATTAGAGAAAGAGAAAGAAAAAGTATCTTCATATGAAAAAAAAATCCAATATTTACTTGCTGATTTTGAAAATTTAAAGAAAAGATCAGAGGTAGATATTCAGAACCGTGTTAATTCAATTACTGACGGAATTGTTCTTAAATTTCTTGGAATATATGATGATTTTATTCGTGCAAAAGATGCCTTGTCAAAACAGACTATAAACACTGAAGGTCTAGATGCTATTTTAAAAAATATGGATGTATTTCTGATAGAATCTGGAGTAAAACCAATTGAGGCAGTTGGCGAGATTTTTGATCCAAAATTACATGAGGCTATATCTGTAAAAGAAGATCTAGCATTAGACGATAATACCATTACTACAGAATTTCGTAAAGGATATATTTTAAAGGACAGAGTTATTAGACCAAGTTTAGTGGAAATATCTAAGAGAAATATCTAGGAGATGAATGTAAATGGCTAAAATTATTGGTATTGATTTGGGAACAAGTAATTCTGCAGCGGCTGTAATGATGGGTGGAAAACCTACTCTAATTCCAGCATCTGAGGGAACTACAGTTGGAGGAAAGGCATTTCCTTCCGTTGTAGGACTTACAAAAGATGGCCAACTCATTGTTGGAGAGCCAGCCCGAAGACAGGCAGTAACAAATCCCGAAGGGACAGTTGTAGCAGCAAAAAGAAAAATGGGAACAGATCACTTTTTTAAAATTTATGATAAAGAGTACAAACCCCAGCAAATTTCTGCCTTTATTCTACAAAAAATAAAAAGAGATGCTGAGGCATTTATTGGCGAGAAGATTGAAAAAGCGGTAATCACAGTTCCGGCATATTTTAACGATAATCAAAGACAGGCAACCAAAGACGCTGGTCAGATTGCAGGTCTTGATGTTGTAAGAATAATAAATGAACCCACTGCTGCGGCACTTGCATTTGGTCTAGACAAATTAAAACAAGACATGAAAATTATGGTATTTGATTTAGGAGGAGGTACGCTTGATGTAACCATAATGGAGATGGGTGGAGGTGTCTTTGAAGTTATGAGTACTTCAGGAGATACTCAGCTTGGAGGAACTGATATGGATAAAGTTATGATTGATTACATTGTTGACAGCTTTAGAAAAACTTCTGGAATAGATATTTCTAAGGATAGCGCTGCCATGGTAAGAGTACGAGAAGCTGCAGAAAAAGCAAAGATTGAACTTTCTTCTATATTTGAAACTGATATCAATCTCCCGTTTATTTCATATGATCAATCTTCTGGTCCAAAAAATCTTGAATTGAAAATTACTAGAGCAAAGTTTGAAGAACTCATAAACCCCATAGTAGAAAGATGTAGACCTTCAGTTACGAAGGCCATGGAAGATGCAAAACTTTCTCCATCTGATATTAGTAAAATTATCTTAGTTGGAGGTCCTACTAGAATTCCTCTAGTCAAAAAATTTGTGGCTACTTTAATGGGAAAAGAAGCTGAGGCAGGAATAGATCCAATGGAGGCAGTTGCACTAGGAGCAGCTGTTCAAGCAGGAATTATTGCAGGTGAAGTTACAAGTGATATTGTACTTTTAGATGTAACTCCTCTTACACTTGGTTTAGAAGTACTTGGAGGATTACGAGAACCTATAATCGACAGGAATACAACTATTCCAACCTCTAAGAGTAAGGTTTTCACAACTGCTGCAGATAATCAAACTGCAGTGACTATTCATGTAGTACAGGGAGAAAGACCAATGGCTACAGACAATGTATCGCTTGGAAGCTTTAACCTATCGGGAATCCTTCCTGCACCACGAGGAATTCCACAAATCGAAGTTAAATTTGACATAGATGCAAACGGCATTCTTAATGTTGCAGCAAAAGATCTAGCCACGCAAAAGGAAGCAAAAATAACAATTTCTGCAAGTACAAAACTTGCCAAAGAAGACATAGAAAAGATGACAAAAGATGCTGAACTTTTTGCAGATCAAGACAAAAAGAAAAAGGAAGAAGTATTAGTCAAAAATGAAGCGCAACAATCTATCTATGCTGCTGAAAGTTTGATCAGTCAGCAGAAGGACAAGATATCACAAGATCAGGGTGTTCAGGTAAGTAATGCAATAAAAGATCTAAAAGATGTTCTTGAAAAAAGTATTGAAGAGATAAAACCAAAACTTGATGCATTAACAAAAATAATAAATGATATCAGTACAGAACTTTACAAAAATGCTACACCTTCACCTGGAGCAGCTGCACAAAGTGGACCAGAAGCAACTACGCAAAGTGGACCTGATGACACCGGACAGGATGCAGGCAAATCGCCAAACTGATCTTTATACAAGGGAATAATCTAGTTGAACTATCATGAGCACTAAACGTGATTATTATGAAGTCCTTGGAGTTTCAAAGAACTCTGCACCGGATGAAATAAAGTCACAATATAGAAAACTGGCTCTCAAATTCCATCCTGATAAAAACAAGTCTCCTGACGCAACAGAACATTTCAAAGAAATCTCAGAAGCATATGCAGTATTGTCCGACTCTGAAAAACGTAAACTCTATGATACGTATGGTCATGCTGGCGTTGACGGGAAATATAGTACAGATGACATTTTCCAAGGTTCACGAGCCAACTTTGAAGATATCTTTGGGGGTACTAGCGGTTTTGACTCTATTTTTGAATCTATTTTTGGTAGAGGTGGAGGATTTAGATTTGGAGGATTTGATTTTGGAGGATCTGGCAGAGCTAGAGGCTCTGATCTAATGTATGAAACAGAATTAACACTTGAAGAAACTCTCAAGGGAAAACATGAAGAAATTGATCTGCCTAGATTGATAAATTGTGACACCTGTAATGGTTCAGGCTGTAGTCCCGGAACCTCTATGAGAACATGTTCTGTGTGTAATGGTCATGGTCAAACTAGAACATCGCGCAGTAGTGGATTTTCTACGTTTGTAACTGTACAACCATGCAATACTTGCAGAGGACAAGGTAAAATCATAGAAAGACCATGTTCAAAATGTAAGGGTGTAGGCAAACAAAAAACAACAAGGAAATTCCCATTTGAAATTCCTCCTGGAGTTGAAGATGGAGAATACCGAATCCAAGGTGAGGGAGAATCAATTCTAAATGGTGTGAGTGGTGATCTCATAGTTCGAATAAGGGTAAGACCTCATGACAAATTCAGAAGAGATGGTGCTGATATTTTCTATGATGCGCATATTTCCATGATTGATGCAACATTGGGAAAAACCATTACGGTAGAAACACTGGAAGGCACAGAAAAACTTGATGTGGAATCAGGCAGTCAACCAAATACAATAATTAAACTCAAAGGAAAAGGACTTCCTCGTCAAAGTGGAAGAGGCAGAGGTGATGAATATGTTAGACTTGTTATCAACATACCAACTAAGATAGACAAACACCAACGTAAGCTGCTAGAAGAACTAGGAGACAGTTTTGACAGGAGTGAATGACATTGAAAATAGCCCTTGATGTGGATGGAGTTTTGGCAGATGTAATGGAATCCTGGTTGTCTTATAATAATAAAATAAGACCGACAATATCTAAATCACAGATATCTGAATGGGATTTTTGGAAAAATCATGATATTGATAAATTTGATTTTTATAATGAACTTTCAATCTGTTGGAAATCATGGGAGAATATTCCTCCTACTGAAAATAATATTGCGTCTGCTACAAAACAACTATCAAACATTGGTAGTGTTGATATCGTTACTGCAAGAGACGAATCTACACACAATGATGTAAAAAACTGGCTCAAACTTCATAATATTAATTTCAACAATTATGTTGGTGTTGCTGAAGGGGTTGAAAAATCGAAACTAGATTATGATGTATTTATTGATGATTCTCCTCTTAATGCAAAAAGTATGCTAGAAAAAGGAAAATCTGTGATACTTTACTCGCAACCTTGGAATGTATCTTTTGAGGATAAACGAGCAACAAGAATTCATGAACTAAAACATGCTGCACCTATAATTGATAATATGATTAATGAGAGTAAATGATTTTAAAACAAAATTAGTAATCACAAAAAAGCAAATTTAGATAGATAACATATGCAAGTTAAGAGAATTGTTATTTGTCTATAAAGAAGACACTTATTGTAGGATTTTAAATCTCACGTTATTGCGGGGGTCGCCTAGCCTGGTCAACGGCGTAAGGCTCAGAACCTTATCTCTTAGGAGTTCGTGGGTTCGAATCCCACCTCCCGCACTTCTTTTTGCCTATTTTTTATCTATCTTGATCCTTATCTTATCTTCTAAAAGTTGATTTAATTTCTGACCATCCACTTTTCCACGTAATGTTTTCATGGCAAGACCCATCAGAGGACCCATTGATCTTAACCCTTGTTCTTCAATAATCTTAAGATTAGATTTTATCAATTCATCTAATATCTGATGCAGTTTGGTATCTTCTATTGTATCCAATGAATTGGACTTGATTGCATCTGAAATTGTTTTTGACTTTGTACTCATGATGCTCTCAAATATCATCTCAAGAGATTCTTTTGCTATCTTTTCCTCTATTACTAGACTAAAGGCTTGTAAAATATCTGTAGTCTTTAGTAATCCAGAATCCATTCCACGTCGTTCAAGATTTGTTATAGTACCGCAAAGGGTAGAGGCAACAAAATTGGGAGAGGCTCTCTTATCCTTACATATTGTTTCAAAGAGATCTAGATATTCTGAATCAAATATTTGAGCTGAAAGCTGTTGATTCAATTCATATTGTTTTTGTAATGCTAAAAGATTCTCCTCCCATGATTTTGGAATTTTATTTTTTGCTTCTTCTATCTCTATATTATTTACAATTATTGGTGGTATGTCGGTCTCTGGATACATTCTAGAAGATCCTGGTCTTGGTCGTAGGAATACTGTCTCACCTGTAATTGTAGCAGCTCTTGTTTCTGCAGGTATTCCATTTTTTGCATCCTCGATTCTTTTTATGAGAGATTCTATTACTGTATCCAGTTTTTTCTCATTCCCAGCTAATATGACAAAAGCATCATTGGAATTTACATCAAGTATCTTTCTTACCTCTCTGATCTCTGATTCTTCGATACCATAATTTGGGAGTTCATCTGAATGAAAAAGTCCACCCAATCCAAAGAATCTTACTAGTTCCCCTAATTGTTTTCCTAGTCTAATTCCAGGATATGGCTCCCATCCAAACATTCCTGCAAATCCTTTAACTCTCATTGCCTTCATGGTAGAACCTTCTACAAGAGACTTTTGGATAATTTTTGATTTACAGTTTCTGAAAATATCTGATACATCTTTTACATCATGAACTTTTTCTATCTTTTCTGTCTTCATAGTTCTTAATTTCTCTGCTATAATTTTCAGACCATGCTGTCTTTTTGCCTCATATTCAATGACTTTTTCTAACTGGTCAAGTTTTTGTACTCCCTTTACTTCTATCACTACACCGCCTCCTTCTATTGATACATTGACATCTTGTCTAATTGATCCAAGCCCCCTTCCTACTCTTTTTGTTGCACGTAACATTCTGCCCAAAGTTAGGGCGATATTCTTGATTTCTTCAGGAGTGCCAGCAACTGGATCTAGTGCTATTTCTATTAATGGTATGCCAAGTCTATCCAAACTATACTCTCTTGTATCTCCAGTATCTTTGAGTAGTTTTGCGGCATCTTCCTCAAGACAAATGCTTTGAACACCTATCTTCTTACCATTTACTTCTAGAATTCCACCAGAAGATACTAGCATGGTTCTCTGAAAACCTGAAGTGTTAGAACCATCAATTACAATCTTTCTCATCACGTAAATTTCATTGAAAATATTTGATTTTAATGCAGATGATATAATCAAAACAGTTTCTTTTGCAATAGGATCAAGATCATGTGGAGGTTCATCATCTTGCTCTACCAAGCAACTACTTTCTGGATTGCCAAAATATGAGATCGTCTTTTCCTTACTTTTCTCAAAAAGAGCACTAGGATCAAATTCTCCTAACTCACTACTTGTTATTCTTAATTTGCGTGTAAAATTAATTGAATATTCATCTGATTCTATCGGTTTACACTTGCAAAATAACTTACCGCCAGTTGCAAGCTGTTGATGTATTTCTAATCCTACGAGAAGTCCTATTTTATCAATTTGAATTTCAGACACTTGTAATTTTATTCTTGTACTTGTTTTAAATCTTAGTCTGAAAATTCAAGAGCAATGTTTTCTTTCATCATCTTTGTCATCTCATTAGAATCTTTAGAATTGGCCAATGCCCACATTGTTTTCACAAGAGCCGTCTCTGGTATCATATTTCCAAGTGGTATGACTCCTAGATTCAATAGATCTCTTCCACTATCATATACAGTCATTCTTACCATTCCATCAATACACTGAGAGGTCATTCCTACAAACAATCCCTTTCTCTTTGCATTTTCTATCGCTCCATACATTGTCTTACCTACATGCCCAAGTCCAGTCCCTTCAATGATTACTCCCTTATATCCAGAATTTGTAGCATAATTCATAATCTCAGGATCAAGGCCTGGATAGTATTTTAGCAATAAAACGCGATTATCAAATTTGATCTTTGGAGTGTAATCTCTTTTAGGAAGATTGAACAATTTATTTTTTTCAATATTGTTTCCTTTTACAATGTATGCTGGAGAACCTCCTATGGTCTTGAATGCGTCTCTTCTACTGGTGTGATTCTTTCTTACTCTTGTTGCCCAGTTGCAGGCAATTTCATCATCACTTGAATTATTGTGCATTACTACAAAAATTCCGGGAGAATGTATTTCTATCAAAAATTTGGTTGCAGCAATTAAATTCGATGCTGCGTCTGATGATGGTCTATCTGATGATTCTCTGAGAACCTACTAAAGCAACTGACTTTGGAAATCCTGCTAGGGAAAATGCCAATGCTGATGCAGTATATTGCATAGTGTCCGTACCATGAGTGACTATGATTCCATCATACTCTGATCTAGAATATGAATCCAATTTCTCTGCAATCTTTATCCAGTGCTCTGGAAGTAAATTTTCAGAATATTCAGAAAAAATCACCTCAGTATCTATATTGGCAATGGTTGCAAGTTCAGGAACACTTGCATTAAGTTCTGCAGCAGAAAGTGCAGGAGTAACAGCTCCTGTTCTGTAATCTATCCTGCTTGCAATTGTTCCACCTGTGGATAGTAGGAGAATTTTTGGAAGTTTTGGGTTTGGTTGTGAATTATATCTATTTTCTTTTTTTGATGCAGGTGCTGATTCTAACTCTATTTTTTTTATTTTATCAAGCTCTAAACCTATGTTATATCCACTTTTTAATTTCAAAATGATATGATGATCATCACTATGTTCATATCTTGGCATTACAACTCCTGCGTAGATCGAATCTGCGTGAATTTTTACTTGACTGCCTACCTCTATTTTGTTATTTGTAAGAAATTCAAGTCCTTTACCTTTGTATCCAAAATGTGACATTCACTAGGGAATGGAAAAGTTATTTTATTAAAATTACCTATAGTAAGGAACTGCGATCTTTTCACCTATTTTTAGCTCTTTTTGGGTCTTTACCTTTCTTACAGCTTCTTCAAAATGTCTCATAGTTACCTTTGCCTCAGTTGCCTGTTTTTCCGCTTCCTTTTGATCAGGATACTTGTCAAGAAACTCATGTATAACAAGAGAGACTGCAGTGTTTGCTATTGCCGCTACGTCTGCACCACTCATTCCATCTGTAGCCTCTGCAATTTTATCAATGTCTACGTAATCTGGATTTTTTATACCGTTTGTCATAGGTTCTCTTATGACAGGAATTTCCTTTGTGTTTATCTCTAAAATTTTCTTCCTTCCTTCTTTATCTGGTAATGGAACAAGTATTATTTTATCAAATCTGCCAGGTCTTAGTAATGCTGTATCTATCATATCTGCTCTATTAGTTGCAGCAAGAACAACAACACCGTGTAAGCTTTCTATTCCATCTAGTTCAGTCAAAAGCTGACTTACTACTCTTTCTGTGACTGCTGTTTCTCCTCCTACTCCACGTATTGGGGCAATAGAGTCAATTTCATCAAAAAATATTACACAAGGTGATGCTTGTCTTGCTCGTCTGAATATTTCTCTTACTCCACGTTCTGATTCTCCTACCCATTTTGATAATAATTCTGGTCCTCTTACAGAAATGAAGTTGGCTTCACTTTCAGTGGCAACTGCCTTTGCAAGTAGAGTTTTACCTGTTCCACTAGGACCGTGTAATAATATTCCTCTTGGCATTCTATGTCCTAACTTGGTGTAAAGAGTGGGATATTTCATTGGCCATTCTACAGCTTCTTGAAGTTCGCGTTTTACAATTTCCAATCCGCCTACTTCATCCCAACTAACGTCAGGATTTTCTATGAAAACCTCACGCATTCCAGATGGAGTAACCTCTCTTATCGCATTCTGGAAATCTTCGCCACTCACTATTAGTTTATCAAGTGTCTCTGGTGGAAGTTTCTCATCTTCCATGTTTAGTTCAGGCAGTAATCTTCTGAGGCATTTCATTGCAGCTTCTTTACATAGGTATTCTAAATCAGCTCCTACGTAACCATGACTTACTGAGGCAGTCTTATCCAAATTGACATCGTCACTGAGAGGCATGTTTCTTGTATGAATCATCAAAATGTCTTTTCTACCCTTCTTGTCAGGTACTTTGATCTCAATTTCTCTATCAAATCTTCCAGGTCTTCTAAGTGCTGGATCAATTGCGTTTGGTCTGTTGGTTGCAGCTATCACAATTACTTTTCCTCTAGACTTCAAGACCGTCCATTAAAGAGAGTAATTGAGAAACTACTCTTCTTTCTACTTCTCCTGTAACTTCTTCTCTCTTTGGAGCTATTGAATCAATTTCGTCAATAAATATAATGGATGGAGATTTCTCTTTAGCTTCTTTGAAAATTTCTCTTAGCCTAGCTTCACTTTCACCATAAAATTTACTCATTATTTCTGGTCCTGATATGCTAATGAAATGTGCATTACTTTCATTTGCAACTGCTTTTGCTAACAATGTTTTTCCAGTTCCAGGAGGTCCGTACAACAAAACTCCTTTTGGAGCTTCAATTCCTAGTTTTTCAAAAATCTCTGGATGTCTTAGAGGAGCTCTATCATTTCTCGAACTTTCTTTATTTCATCAGTTAGTCCTCCTATGTCTTCATAGGTTACCTGAGGTACACCACGGAGAGTCTCTCCTTTTTCTGCAATGTGAAATACTGTCTTTTGTGTTACAAGTACAGCATCAGCTGCAGGTGTAACACCTATGACTTGAAAAGTTAGTCTTCCGCCAAAATATGGTACCATTACATTGTCTCCTTTTATCAAAGGAACACTTTCTAATGCATCTGCAAGATATCTTTCATCAATAGGAGGTATTGCTTCCAATGGGGCAACAACAATTTTTTCAGCAGCCACTGCTTTTATCTTCTTAACTGCAACAGTATCACCAATTGCAATACCTGCATTATTTCGTACTAGACCGTCAACTCTGATAATTCCTTTGCCTTCATCAGAAGGATAAAGTGGTAAACACTTGGCTACAGTCCTTCTTTTTCCCTTGATTTCAATAACATCGCCTGTAGAAGCTCCAAGCGAATCCATGGAATCATAATCAATACGTGCAACTCCTCTCCCTACATCACGAGTATAAGCCTCAAGTACCTTAAGGGAGAGTGTGTTTTGACTCACAGTTTTAGCACCCTCAAACTAATTTTTATACCTTTGTCGTCTTTGATCCAGAACAAAGGATCAGAAGATTAAAATTTACACAATAAAGCAAAATTGCTACATTGGGTAAGCGACCACTAGTAAGAAGACGAGGTAGAGGAGGAATGCAGTTCCGCGCAACTTCTACTGGTAAGTTACTTCCGGCTAAATATCCTCGATTTGCATTAGCTGAACAACATGAGGCTAAGGTGATAGATATTGTTCATGAAACGGGAAGAGACGCTCCTCTTTCTAAAATCTTGTTTGAAAGTGGAATACAATCTTTCATTCCATCCGTTCTTGGCACTAAAATTGGTTCAAAATTATTCTTTGGTTTAAAGGCAGGTGTTTCACCAGGTAACGTAATCAGTATTCAAAATATCCCAGACGGTACTATCGTATGTAATGTTGAGAAACATTTTGGTGATGGAGGAGCTTATAGTAAAATCTGCTGGAACATATGCAACAGTCTTTTCACATAGTGCCGAAGGTGTAACGATAAAACTACCATCTGGAAAATTCACTACTCTCAACCCACAGAATCGTGCAATGATTGGAGTTCTTGCTGGAGGGGGTGTTGGTGATAGACCATTTATGAGAGCTGGTCCTGCTTGGAGAAGAAAGCGCTCAAAGGGTCACAAATATCCGATAGTTAGAGGTGTTGCTCAAGCAGTATATGTCCACCCACACGGTGGTGGAAGACATCAACACGTTGGACGAAGCTCTACAGTTTCACGTAACGCTCCTCCTGGACGTAAAGTCGGTAGCATTGCAGCTAGAAAGACTGGCCGATCCAGAATGAAAGAGAGAGCATAATTTCTCAAGACTAAATAATAGTTTTAAAAAAGAGGTATTATGAATTCAAAAAGAGTTCATCTTTTGATAACAGGTAGAGTCCAAGGTGTTTATTTTCGTCAAAGCATGATGGAGACTGCTGAAAAAAATAATGTTTTGGGCTGGGTTCAAAATCTTCCAGATAATAGAGTAGAAGCAATACTTGAAGGAAATAATTCAAACGTGGACGCAGTAATCGAATGGGCTCATTTTGGTCCTGCTGGTGCAGTTGTGGATGAACTAAAAATTGCAGAAGAAAATTACGTCGGTGAATTTTCAGATTTTGAGATTTATTATTAATGAATATTGATATATGCGTCCAAAAGAAGTTTCTTAATTTCATCAAGATTATCGTTTAATTTTATTTGTATTTCTTTTTCAGGCTCTTTTCTATCTCTTTTGATTTTTAGTACTATGGAATCTCTTTGAGGTTCAATATCGGCAAAGTTTCTAAATGTCATTGATTTTGAAAATACAATTCTATGCATACGTATGTCTTCTACTACATTTTTTCCAAGTGTGAAACAATAACTGCGAAGATCATCAAATAGGATTGCTACATTAGAAGGTAAAGTTGTTCTAAATTCTTCATACGTCCTTTTCTTTCCTGAGACTAATCCTTCCATGATTTTTCTAGTCTAATTTAAGAATATTAAGGTAGTAGATCCGCTAGTTCCAGTCTAGACAAACGGTCTCATCTCAAGTCATGCAAGATCCGCCACGTAGACGAAGCAGCGTGGATGTTCTACCTTAGGATTGCTCCCTCCCGGACCTCATCCCTTTCAGCAGTTCAAACTTGAGAGCTATCCCTTCGGATAACCTCTGTCTTATATCCACCCGCTTCGGCGTGATTTCATATCCGCAAGTCAAGCGAGTACCGTCTATCTAGAGATTTATCCAGCGGTTACTGGTCTCTGCATATAGCCGGTTTCAGAGATAGGGCACGGCTAGCGCCCCAACCCTACCTACTACCAAATTTATTGTAATTACAAGTTCTTTATGTGCATTAGGGTTAGTTCAATCGAAGATTGGTCAAGGTACTGCATACTGAACATATCTTGCCTGTACACTCGTTTCCACATTTTGAGCAAGTTCTCCATTCTGAACTGTTGGAATCTTTGAGAATAGTGGAGATCTTTAAAATTGATTTATACATATTATTTTTGATACCGCTACGAGTCTTTTCTAAGGAATTAAGAAAATTACGAATTTCTGTTCGAATTCCCTCGTTCATGTGTGGGCATTCTTCTGATTGAAACGGAATTTCATTTGTAAATGCATAAAAAACAATCTCATTTTCATAAATCTCACAAAATGGCTTTATCTTTCGTATTTTGTTTTTAGAAGTATCTGGATCCATCCAACCAATTTTTTTTGTATCGCCTGAAATAATATTTATAATAAAAGTTTGTAGCATGTCATCCAAGTTGTGACCTGTAGCTGACTACATCAACTCCAAGATCAATAGCGCCATAGTCTATCGCTCTTCTTCTTAATATCCCGCATATGGAACAGGATGAAACTTTCTCATTATTTCTAAGTTCTAAGGTCTGTTCTAAAGTTGTACCAAAAAGAGAACTGTATGGAAATACCTTATGTTCTACATCTAGCTTTTTACAAAACTCCTCTACAATTTTGAGCGCCTCGTTCCTATACCCTGGAATTCCCTCATCAACTGTAATAGCTTTTAGTTTAAAGTTATGATCTAGAGAAATTTTTTTCATTACTTGCAACAAAGAAAGAGAGTCTTTTCCTCCAGATACGGCAACTCCAACTACATCACCAGATTCTATCATGTTATACTTTGAGATTGTCTTTGTTGTTTTATGTATGATTGAGTTTGAAAAGCAATCGGAACAAAGATTCTCACCTGAATATTTTCTAGAGTATGCAACTGTATTCTCGCAACGATCACACGTCATGTCACAATTATCTTTCTCCCAAATTTAACCATATGTTGATTACAAAAATTATTTATGTTAAATGGTTATGAAGCCTGATTTTAGTGCTGATAGGGCTATGTTCAAGCCAAATAAAACAAATGTGACAGCATACACCGACACCATAGCTCCTTTCAATACTTTTTCTGATACTTTCTTTTCGATTATACTATGGATGAATTTGCCTCCGTCCAAGATTGGTAATGGTAGCATGTTGAATATTCCTATGAAAAATGATAGCATCCAAAGCCATAGTAAGAACATGAATACTTCTGGACTCCAGTGAATATAATATGGAACTACAGGTTGGTATGACGGTAGGGCGGCTCTTAGAATTCCAAGCATGCCCTTTTGTGGATCATCTTTAGAAGCTGTAACTAAAACTGGAATCTGTAATGTTTTTCCATCTCTTATTACTGAAACAGTGGCAGTATCTCCTGGTTTTAATTTAATTTTAGCAAAATCCTGAGGAAGAGAAATAGGATTTCCATTAATCGCATTTATGATATCATTTTTTAGTAATCCTGCCTTTTCAGCACCTGACCCTTCTGTGACTGAAACTATTGGTACTCCAAGAGGTTCATGATACATCATACTTCTGATGGGGTCTGGCATGATTAGAGCAAATGATGGATTAAATATCAAAAGTCCGGCAATGATAAACGAAAACAGAACATTTGATGTTGCCCCTGCTCCTATTACTCTAAGACGTGAGATTTTTTTTGCCTTTGCAAACTCTTCCTCATCTGGTTCAACAAATCCTGCAAATAACGCAATAAAGATTGCAAATCCTCCAGTCTTGATTTTTATTTTCTCTAATGTTGCAACAATTCCATGAGCACCTTCATGGATTACTAGAACAATTGGTACTGAAAGAAGGAAATATGCTATATTTGCACTTGATTGAATTGTAACACCTGGTATCAATACAGTCATCTCTGCAAATGATTCTGGCTTTACAAAAAAGTTTGATAGATTTGATGCAAGATACCAAAATGCCGCTCCCATCATTACAAAACCCAATACTACACTTGTATTTGCAAAAACTCGAGTTACGCGCTGGGTTTTATTTAGAATTCTTGTAAGTATTAACTGTACATTTGGGTTCTTGTAAGTCAAACTGTATGGTTTTATTTCAAAGCCATGTTTGTCAAGTTTCAAACCCTTTGCAATTACAAATACTGCAACCCATGCAATTAAAACATAGATGATAGAATTGTGCGTCAAAAACTCAAAAGCCAAATTAATTGATACTCTTTTTAGTCAGGGCAAATTTATCAGTTGCTATGGGAATTGTGATAGTTTCAACATATCCTGACAAAAAATCAATTTCTACAGTGGCACATATTGTAGTAGAAAAAAAATTGGCAGCTTGTGTAAACTATACTGAAATTAACTCAGTTTATACTTGGAAAAATAAGATTCATGATACTAGGGAATTTCTAGCACTTTTTAAAACTACTAGTGACTCTAAACAAAAACTCAAGGAGACAATAGCAAGATCTCATCCGTATAAAGTCCCAGAAATAGTAGAGCTCAAAATGGATAGCGTTAGCTTGCCATATATGAAATGGCTTGAAGAGTCAACTTTGGGGAGAAAACCTAAGAAGAGAAATAACTCCTCCAAGAGATGAGACTCGCAGTCCAGCATCTGTGGTAGAATCCACTGCAAAAACTTCAACACCTTTTGATTCTACTTGATTTAGAAATTCAATTATTTTATCTTCATCCTGTTTCTCAAATATTCTGTCTGAAAATACTAGTGATTCTACAGCACCCATATCATTTGCCTTTGAGGTCTCATCAAATCCCATAGTAAACTTGGTACTTTTCTTATTGGCTCGTAGCATTATCTCATCTAGTATTGCAGAAACCTTTGCAATCTTGCTGGTGTCTAGAGTCTGCTTCATTATATCAGATTTAATAAAAGTGTAAATTCCATCTTCTCCAGATGAATCAATTGCATCGACTACTTGTATTTTATGTCCTTTAATGGATGGAACTTCTGCTAGAAAATTTGCTAATCTTTTCTTAGTCTCTCCTGGCCCAAATATTACTATGCTATCTCCATCTCTTATCAAAGTTGAAATTGCACTCTGAACATCTTTGAAAAAATCTTGTATGTTAAATTTAGATTTGTATCTCTTTCCACTTGCACCTGAATACATGTTTGGCAAAAGTTTGAGATGTGTACCACTTAATCTTCCTAAACCACAATCTGTAGTATCTATTGCAATAAGAAGAAAAGCACCATGTTCCTTTTTTTCAAAGATTAATTTTTTTTCAATTTCACTCCAACTTTTTTTAATTAGAGTAACTGCATCACCAATTTTTAATGTTAAAGAATGGTGTGATCCTTTACTCACTGATGGATTATCTGATTCCATTATAGTGCCCTGGACTCTTAATCTGTCTACTACCTCATCTATAGAAATTTTCTCAACATCAAGTGCTATACGGATTTTAATCCTCTCTCCTTTGTCAGGTCTTGAAAAATCCTTTTCTTGTTTGACAGCTCTTGAGGTATCTCCTACTATTCTATCTCCCTTACCTATGATGCGTCTTAATGTAAAGAGATCATCTGATTCCTCTGGTATTAGAGCAACAGCATTATCATCTATTTTTTTAGTAATCAATCTAATACCTCTGTGGAACTATAATAAAAAAGAAAAGTAATCTAGTTTGTTAACTCGTCAGTCTTAACTTCTTTCTTTTCTTCAGCCTTCTTTCTGAGGTAATTCTGGACCCATTCTTGTGTTATGACTCCAGATTCGGTCAAGTTAACAAGCGTATTGGTTGAGGCATCGCCTACTACTTTGCCAGTGTTTCTCCTTATCTGTCTCCATTTTAGATTCGTATTACCGCTTTTTGATGAATAAATTATGCCTAGTACTTCTTTTGCATTTACAAAAGTCATGTCACGAATCTTTTTTAGAGTAACCTTGTCTGCAGCCTCTACGTAAATCAATCCTGGAGATGTTTCACGCTCTGGGAATACTTCGTAATCCTCCATGTAACTTTCGGGAATAAACGAGTTACAAGTACTTAGGATTACAAACTTCCTAAAACTTTCAAGGGAACACGTTGCATCAATTGTTACCATTTGTGTAAGCAATGCCCCGCCTTTTATCAAGCTTCTTGAAAGACTCAAGTAGGAACAAACAAAATCGTTGATTGCAGGCGTTGATGACCATATCCATTTGATTTGATGAGAAGGATCTTGAGTTCTGAGCCTGCACTGGATTTTTATCAGTATTTGATTCTATTAATGACATGAAATCCCATACAGAATATCTTACATATAATATTCCATCAAGGAGAGGATTTGTAAATATCACACCTGAGGTAAGAAAAATAATTCAAAAAAGTGGTATCAAAGAAGGTCTTTGTTTAGTTAATGCCATGCACATTACTGCAAGTGTATTCATTAATGATAACGAGAGTGGGTTACACCAAGACTATGAAAAATGGCTAGAAAAAATTGCCCCGCATGAACCTGTATCAAAATATGAACATAATAAAACAGGAGAAGACAATGCTGATGCTCATCTAAAAAGACAAGTCATGGGAAGAGAAGTTGTAATAGCTATTACTAGAGGCCAACTTGATTTTGGTCCATGGGAGCAAATATTTTATGGAGAATTTGACGGTAAAAGACCAAAACGAGTTCTTGTTAAAGTAATTGGTAAATAATCAAGATAAAGAGCCACGCTTTTGTGCCCCTTCTTCTAATGGCTTTAGCTTGAAACTTTCTTCATGATTTTGAGCGCCATGATTACACTTTGCACAACCTACTTTGAATCCATTACTGTCTTTGACAAAAGTTTCACAGCCACAAAAACAAGTCATTTGCTATAACATTCTGTATCTCTGATATAACTTATTTCAATCTAGTTTTTGCAACAATTTCCACGTGGAATGTCATGATCATGTGGACATTTTCTTGGATGCTTGAGCATCGTACATAACGCATCTGTAAATTGCGCATTCATATGATGTTCAATACCACAAACCATTTCCTCATCGATATCTACTTTGAGTGCACTATCCATCAAAACTTCAAGCAATCTACTATTTCGCATCATGTTGGATCCAATGTCCTCCCCATTCTTAGTAAGTGAGACTCCGCTTTTGTTATAATTAACAAGTTTTGATTCATTTAATTTTTTTAACATTTGGACAACACTTGGCTGTCTTACGTTTAACATCTTGGCAATTGTGCTTATTTTGACGGGATTACCTGCTTCCTTGATGTGCCATATTGCCTTGAGATACATCTCAACATGTTCTGCTTCTGCAGTTCCAACAAAGAGGACTTCTTGATCTTTCATGAGACTATATTTCACCTACTTGACTTTACGTCTTTTGATTCTTTAAGTAAATATTCAAAATATTCTCGGGCAAAACCTGCTAAACCTGAATGATCTGCCCATATTGCAACTGCCTCTTTTGTGCCCGTAGTACCTAGTTCTTCGCCCAAAAGCAATACTACATATCTTTTATCGGATATGATTCCTCCTCCAAAGAGACCTTTCTTTACTTTGACTTTTGCCAGTCTTGCTAATGACTTGAGCGTGTCATTATTGACATCTTCTGAGACTAGAATGGTGATATCTACACCCCTATCATGTAACAGTCTAAGTTTTGGCAATGCTTCCTTTGCCAATTCCTCTGCAACTTTTGGTATGGCAATCAGAACTTCAGTTCTACAAGAATCCACCATCTCAAGAATCTTTGTAGCTATGTTAATCACACCAGAAATTATCCAAATGTCTGGCCTCTCACTAATTCCACTCTGTTCATAAAGTGGAATTAGTTCCTTGAGTACAATATTTTCATTATTTCTAAATTCAGTTTCAAATTGTTGTTTTGATGTCTGGATTGCAGTAGCTGGTGATTTTGCAAAATATTGAGTGGGTCTTGAATCATCTGACCCTATCCATCCTTTTTCCTCAAGGGTGCCAAGAACTTCATAAATTTTTGAGTATGGTACACCTGACTTCTGACTTAGATCTGAGGCAGTGATAGGACCTGTTTTTAAAAGTGAAGAATATGTCTTTATTTCATAACTTGTAAGACCGATCTTTTCTAATGATTTTCTTGCCTTGTCCGAAAGACTCATTCAATATGATCAAGGGCCCTTTTGGTATATATATCTAGAATTGAAATTTTCCATGAAGAGGATCTACCTATTCATCTGGTGTCTTGTAGGAAATTGATTAAATACTATCCCCTAAGATATGCGTATAAGGTATGGAACTAATTCAGATATCTAATCAGAAGACTCCTACTCTAGGAAAGAAATCTACTATAAGATTTACTCAGAGTATCTGTCCTGAATGTAACATGATACTTGATGCAGAGGTCTTTGAGAGGGATGGCAAGGTCTTCATGACAAAGACTTGTCCAACACACGGAGAATGTGAAGAACTCTATTTTGGCTCTTATGACATGTATAAAAAATTCAGCACATATTGGATGGATGGAAAAGGTGCACATGCTCCAAATGTAATGATAGACAAATGTTCATGTCCTAACAACTGTGGTCTATGTTCTAATCACTTGTCCCACAGTGGACTTGCAAACATGATAGTTACAAACAGATGTGACTTGACATGTTGGTACTGCTTTTTCTATGTGAAGAAAGGACTTGAGGGTGCATACATGTACGAACCATCACAAGACCAAGTCAGAGCAATGATGAAGACACTAAGAGCAGAAAGACCCATTCCAGGAAATTCTATGCAGATTACTGGTGGTGAACCAATGTTACGAGAAGATATTGTTGATGTTATAAAAATAATGAAAGAAGAAGGTGTTGATCATATTCAGATGAATACAAACGGAATCAGATTTGCGCTAGACCCAGAAGCAATGAGAGAGGTCAGACTTGCAGGTGTAAATAATCTATATCTAAGCTTTGACGGCGTAACACCAAGAACAAATCCAAAGAATCACTGGGAGATTCCATATGCACTAGAAAGTGCTAGAAAGACAGGAACTACTGTAGTCTTTGTTCCAACTGTTATCAAATCAATTAACGATCATGAATTAGGTCCAATTATACGATATGCTCAAAAGAACATGGATGTTGTCCACGCAGTAAACTTCCAACCAGTATCACTAACAGGAAGAATGGGCAAGAAAGAACGAGAAAAATACAGAATCACAATACCAGATTGTATACAAAGAATTGAAGAGCAAACAAAAGGTGAAGTAACAGTAGATGACTGGTTCCCAGTTCCAAGTTGTATGCCTCTAACAAACGTAATTGAAGCATTCTCTAGCAAACCAAAGTATGAACTCTCAATCCACTTTGCATGTGGTGCAGGTACATACATCTTCGAAGATGCAGAGACCAAGAAATTTGTTCCACTAACAAGATTTGCAGATATTCAAGGAATGCTAGAACTCTTTGAAGACAAGGCAGAAGAAATCAAGTCTGGAAAGAACAAGTACTTTACCATGTTAGAAGTAGTAAGAAAACTATCAAGCTTTATCGATAAAAAGAAACAACCAGCAGGTCTTGACCTTGCAAAGATGTTTGGTAGTATACTAATGAAAAGATCATTTAATTCTGTAGGTTCATGGCATGTCAAAGGTTTGTTCTTAGGTATGATGCACTTCCAAGACAAATACAATGAAGACCTTGAAAGACTCCAGAGATGTGATATCCACTATCTTACACCAGACTTGAGAGTAGTTCCATTTTGTGCCTTTAACGTAATTCCAGAGTGGTATAGAGACAGAATCCAAAAGAAATACTCTATCTCAGTAGAAGAATGGGAACAAAGAGTTGGTGTAAAACTTGAAGATGGTCTCTATAGGGGTATAATGAGGAGAGGTTCAGGTGATGATCTTGCAGCTGGTTGCGCAAAGAGCCAGATGATGCATGAAGCATCACAATCTTTAATGTAAATTTCCTCTCAAAGATTTTCTATATTTTCATCCCAAATCCCTTATTAGATGTATGAATAGTTTTGATACATATTGAAAATATTATTTATTTCTCCAAGATATGCAGGGGGAATTGGGGGACATGCAAATTTACTTGCTCAAAAATTACGTAAGCGAGGATATGATGTAACCCTAATGCATGTACCACACATTCCTATCAAGAATTTGAAAAATCCTAGCTTTGCAGTAATAGGAATGATGATGGCGTTACTATCAAATAAAAAATATGATATTGTACATGCCTTTAATGTACCATCGGCATTTGTGATGAAAGTTGTTAAGGCAAAGAAAAAAGTATTATCAGTTCATGGTGTTTACGCCGAACAAGTGAAATCTCTTCACTCTTCTGGAATAAGTACTATAGTTACATCAACAGAGTCAAGAGTACTAAAATGGGCAGACAAGTTAACAACTGATTCAGCTTTTGTCAAAAAGATATACAAAGAAAAATTAAATCTTGATGTTGAATTACTTTCATCTCCAATTGATGAAACACGTTTTGAAGAGATCCCAGAAGTTTCTAAAGTAAAAAATCAGGTTATTTACGTGGGAAGAAACAGCTATGAAAAAGGAATTGATGTCTTGAAAAATATTGAATCCAAAATTAACGGTAAAGTTGTTTATTGTACGAATGTTTCATGGAAGGAAGCAATGACTGCTCTCAAGTCATCTACAGTACTTGTTGTACCATCTAGAATGGAGAGTATCCCTTGGACTATAAAAGAAGCATTTTACTTGAAGGTGCCAGTTGTAGCTACGACGGTTGGCGGAATCCCTGAAATCGTTGAAGACAAAGTTACAGGCATTTTGGTTCCACCTAATGATCAATCCTCTCTTCTGAGCGCAATAAACATGATTCTTGGCAATACAGAGGTCTCTCAAAAATTGATAGATAATGCATACCAATACTACCTCAATAATTTGACTTATGACAAAGTTTTACCAAAATATGTCCAATTCTATGAGAACTTGCTAAAAAATTAATCTGAATTTCTCACATGTTTAATTGAGAGATGAGCACAAATTTATATAAACTGATAAAAGTCACTCTATCAAGTCATAAAAAGGACTGAAATTACAAATTGAATCTAAAACATCCTAAAAAAATTCTCGAACTAAGTGAAGAAGAAATTAACAAATGTATTCATTCAGGGGATATAGTGATAACCGTTATTGGGATAGGAAGAATAGGACTTCCAACAGCCTTATCATTTGCTTATAGTGGTTTTCCAACAATAGGGGTTGATATTAATAAAAATCTAGTTCAAATGATTAATTCTGGAAATTTTCCTCTAAAGGATGAACCAGAATTTGACAAAATATTTGATAATGTAATAAAGAGTGGAAAATTTGAGGCTACCACTGAAATATCTCAAGCGGTACCTAAATCAAATTTTATTATTCTTTCACTACCAACACCAATGGATAAAAATAATGTTCCAGATTACTCTGCTTTAATCTCTGTTGGTGTAAGCCTTAACAAATTATTGATTCCAGGATCTATTGTAGTGGTAGAAAGTACAATTGAGCCAGGTTTTGTGGAAAATGAATTAATTCCAATTATTGAAGGAAGTGATCATAGACTCAAAGTTGGCCAAGATTTTATTGCTGCAAGCTGTCCTGAAACTGCAAATCCAGGGGAGATTCATCGTGATTTTAAGAGAATACCCAGGTTGGTGGGAGGATCTGATGAAAGAACCACTGCAGTTGTTTCAGAAATATACAAGCACGTTTTTGGCGTAGAAATAATAAAAATGCCTGACTGTAAGACCGCTAACGCTGCAAAACTTACTGCCAATGTTTTTCGTGATGTGAATATCGCGTTTGTAAATGAACTTGCAATACTATTTGAAAATCTTGGAATAGATATAATGAAGGTTCTTGAGGCATGTGATAAAAAGTATAATTTTGAAACACACTATCCTGGGGCAGGTGTAGGAGGACCATGTTTGCCAGTTAACTCGTACCAAATTCTAAACTCGGCACGAGGCATGGAAAATAATGGAATGTTGAGGATTATTCGTGCAGCAAGAGAGACCAACGAATCAATGCCATATCATGTAGTGGAAATGCTTTCAGATGCGTTAAACGAGAAAGGAAAATCTGTAAGGGGAAGTACAATTGCTTTGTTGGGGTTATCATACAAACCAAATGTAAAAGATATGCAATTATCTCCTGCAGAAGCAATAATCAGGAGATTAGATCAATTACAAGTAATCTGCAGATATATGATCCCTACTTTAAGGACACTGAAGTGTTTTCTCACAAGACTGAAAGCAATTTGATAAATTCAATAACAAATGCTGATGGTGCCATAATAATCACTGCCCACAATGAGTTCTATAACATTGAACCTTCTTTGTTTGCAGCAAAAATGAAAACTCCTATTGTTATAGATTCAAGAGGAGTGATTGAATTGAAGGCAGCAAAAAAAGCCGGCTTGATTCTAAAAGGAATTGGTCGCGGTGGAATCTGATAAATTTTATATTCTAGATAATTTATTATTAATTTCAATTTATTGATCTACTGCAATGAATTTTCCTACAAATATGTCTGACTATTAAATTTCTATTTTTAGATTATCTTTTTATCATATTTGTGATTGTTGTAGATAACCAATCCTCTAATTTCACTGTAGGTTCCCAATTTAGAAGTTTTTTGGCAAGAGTGATATCAGCTCTTGTTGCTCTAACATCACCTTTTAGTTCCGGAACATGAATTGGTTTTATTGACAAACCAGAAGCACTAATTATTATTTTTGCTAAATCAAGTACAGATATTGATTTTCCAGTTCCAACATTTATGAAAGCATGTTTCACGGTGCTTTGCATTGCCATTATGTTTACTCGTACAACGTCCTTTACATAGACAAAATCTCTTTCTTGCAATCCATCACCATTAATCTTTGGAGGTCTTCCTTCCTGTATGTTCTCCAAAAATAACTTGATGACTCCTGCATAATTCATGGATTGACGCTCTCCGTAGACATTAAAGTATCTCAATCCTATTATGTCAACACCATCTCTTGCATATTTTTCTGCTAGAAGTTCTTTATCTAACTTGGTCTGAGCGTAGGGATTAATGGGATTTCTTTGTTCGTCTTCTTTTATGGGAAGTTTTGATGGATTTCCATATATGCTTGAAGAGCTAGCGTAAACCACCTTGAGCCCAAACTCTTTTGCTAATTTGAATATGTTTTCTGTCCCATTTACATTAACATCATGATATTTTTCTGGCATGGTAAATGATTCTTGTACTGAAGCAAGAGACTGCTTGATGAAATACCCCGTCAACATTTTCGAACGTTTTTCTTAGTAACTTGTTATCTCTTATATCGCCCTTGATAAATTCGATTTTCTCATAAATATTTTTTAGATTTTCAATTTTTCCTGTATTTAGATCATCTATAACAATTACTGAATTTCCATGTGAGACAAGATCCTCTGCTAAATGACTGCCGATAAAACCAGCCCCGCCTGTTACAACAAACTTCATAATTCTTATTGTGTGTAATGGGTCATAAATTATACGTTTATGAAAATATAGCAAAGAATTTTTTTACTGTGATTATCCTATTCCAATAGCATGATATTGAATGTTCAATTTTTTACCTAAAAGTAGTCTTCTTGTATCAACAATAAACCTCTTTTTCATCAGTTTCAACTCTTTTTTACTAAGATTGGTATATTCTTTCCATGATGTCATAATTACTGCACACTCGCTATCTCTTAATGCTTCAGAAATATTATCTGTGTACCCTACCTTATTTCCAAAAACTAATTTTGTGTTTTCAATTGCCTTGGGATCATGAGCGATTACCTTAGCGCCTTCTCTAAGGAGTAATTCGATTAGTTTCAACGATATGGACTCTCTTATATCATCCGTATCTGGTTTGAAGGCTAGCCCCAATATAGTTATTTTATGTCCCTCCAACTTTCCAAGGGTTTTCTTAATTACTGAGATGATATTTCTTACTTGATTTTGGTTTACTTCTTCCACAGCATCTAACAATGTCGAGTCTACACCTATTTTAGAGGAGAAGTTGATTATTGCCTTGACATCTTTGGGCAGACATGATCCACCATAACCTGGACCTGCATTCAAAAACAAGGAACCTATGCGTGGATTTAGTCCTATGGCCTTGGCAACTTGTTCAATATTTGCACCCGGTATGGCTTCACAAATTGTTGCAATTTGATTAATGAAGCTAATCTTTGTTGCAAGAAAGGAATTGTTTGCATATTTTATAATCTCTGCTGTCTGAGGATTTGTTTTAATAATTTGTACATCTGGATGTATTTTAGAATAAAAATCTGTCAGTCTCTTCATGAATTTATTATCAGTACCACCTAAAACTATGATATGTGGATTGATTGTATCTTCTATTGCTACTCCTTCTCTGAGGAACTCTGGATTTGAAATTACGCCAAAATCCTTTCCATTTTTTCTACCCGACTCTTTTTCCAAAATCGCTATTAACTTCTGTGTTGTTCCAGGTATGATAGTACTTTTGATAATTATTGCAGGATTATTTTTTGTTCTCTTAAGCAGTCTTCCTATCTCCTTGATTGCTGATTCTACCATGGACAAATCAATTCCTCCTTTCTCAAGTGTTGGTGTGCCAACCGTTACGAAGATAATATTGCATTGATCAGTAACTGAAGATATTGAGGAAGAAACCTTAAGACCATTGCGTAATGCAATACGTATAGTTTTATCTAGTCTAGGTTCAAAAAATGGTGACTCACCACTTTCAATTTTTGCTATTTTTGACTTGTCATAATCTACACCGATGACTGGATGACCTCTTGAGGCTAGAACTGATGCAAAAGTAAGACCCACAAATCCAAGACCTACTATTCCAATCTTCATATCAACCAAAAAATTGTTTGAATTAAAAAATCATCCGATTTTGTACGAGATTTTTTGAGCAACTCTGTATGATTCAACAGTTCCTACATCTATTTCAAATTCATTCTCATTGAGAGTTATTGATACTACTTTTTCTCCGTAATCAATCAATTTTTGTATGGCGTCAGTCAACTGAAATTCATTTCCTCTACCTCTCTTTATCTTCTTAAGACAATCAAAGATCTTTGGTTTAAAGTAATAAAGAGGAAGTATCCCAAAATTGGACTTGGGCTTTTCTGGTTTTTCTTCAACACTATCTACCAGAAATAATGATTTTGAAATCCTGGTAACACTGGGTACTCCATATCTACTTGGATCCGTTACTTTCTTACATAGAAGAACAGCTGAAATTGATGGATCTTTCCTTGCTGTCTCTATGAGTCGTTTAATGGGATAATCTGTTCCGCCTATAATTGAAACGTCACCTGCATGAACTACAAAATCATCATGACCGACATATTTTTCTGTCTTTCTAACTGAATCTCCAAAACCCATTGGCTTATTTTGATTTACCCACATTAAATGAGAATTTTCTAGCTTTTCATAAAAAGATGAAATTAATTCTTTATTTTTTCCAGATAATTCTCTGACGTAACCATGATCTGGAGTAAAGTGATCCTCTATACTGCGTTTTTCTCTTCCTACCACAAAACAATAGTCTCTTATGTTAACTGCATACATCTTTTCAAAAATAAACTGTAACATTGGAACCAAAATACGTTGCCCGTTATTTTTACAAAATATTGGCATCATCTCCTTTGGCATTTCTTTTGTAGCTGGTAGAAGTCTAACTCCTCTTCCTGCTGCTGTTATTACGGATTTTATCACAAAAATTCACACTATTTTCTAGTACCATGTTTTTAAGTTTTGAGGTAAGATTCAACATAAATTTATATTAATTGTAAACAAGGTAATCTTGAAAATAAAATGATGTTATTATTTTGCCACTGTTTTTTTGATATGATGCAATTTGAATCTGATTAATTCAACAGTATTGTTATGAATGAATTTAACTCATCATCATTAGACTCAAATTCAATAGTAGATATTTTGACTCTTCGCTACAATCCTATACAGAAACCATTATTGCAGAGGTTGACATCAAAAGATTTTGAACCAACTAACCTTGAACCTTCGGTTGAATATATTGAAAAATCCATCGGAGATTCAATTCAAAAAAAATTCCAAACTGGTGTAAAGAAAATATCAATTGCACTCAGTGGGGGGGTAGATTCTGCATTAATGCTAGCAATTTTTCATTCGTTGTTTCCTGATATTAAAATACATGCAACATCAATAAGATTTGCAAATAGTGTAGATGAGACACCTGTGGCTACAAAAATCAGCTGAGAAATTCAATGTTGAACACCATATAGTCGAGGTTGAAAATTATCTCTCAGAACTTCCTAATGCGATAAGCATCATTGGTATGCCATTCTGGGACTTGCATTGGTATCATGTAATAAAAAAAGCCAAAGAATTCTCAGATAGCATACTGAGTGGTGATGGTGGAGATGAAATCTTTGGAGGTTATACGTTCAGATACCAAAAATTTTTGTCCTTAACCACATCAAACTCATCTCCTCTTGATAAAGTAAAAGCATATCTTCAATGTCACGAAAGGGATTGGGTTCCAGATCAGGATGATCTATTTGGAGCCAAAGCAAAATTCTCTTGGGATTTTATACATAGTCAATTATTGTCATATTTTGATAATTCACTTAGCCCATTAGATCAGTTATTTTTGGCAGATTATAATGGCAAACTATTGTATAATTTCTCACCCCTTAATACTATGATTCAAAATCACTTTGGAATTACATCAATAACACCATTGTTATCATCAGAACTCATTTCATATTCAACACATATACCTAATAATTTAAAATATGATGCAGAAAGAAACATTGGAAAGATATTGTTACGAAAGATACTTGCTAAATACAGGATAGATTCGTTAATTCCTTCCGAAAAATATGGGTTTAATGTAAATACTTCTAACCTATGGAAATCATACGGAAAAAAATTATGTGAATATTACCTATTAGACTCTAGGGTAGTTAGGGATGGGTGGATAAGACTAGACTGGATAAAACAATACATGAACAAAGATGATCTTGATGTAAGATATGTTAACAAGTTACTTGGACTACTCGCCTTTGAAATTTGGTATAGGTTATTTGTAACAAAAGAAATGAAATCTTCCACAAAACTGTAATATCCACTTAACCGTTTCCTTTTTGAGATCTACTCTTCATTTACTTTGCAAATATTGTCACTAGTCTTTGTATGATATATTGCGCTGTTATTTTTTCTTGATATGTGGAATCATTGCATCAAGAAATCTTCTTGTTATCAAATCCCAATTAAAATTACTCTCTACAAATTTTCTTCCCTCAGTACCCATTTCTTTTCTTTTACTATCATCATTGATTAACAGAGATAATTTTTCTATCCATCCTTTGTAATCTCCTTCTTTGACAAGAAAGCCAGTTTTTTCATTCACCATCATCTCTGGTATGCCTCCAACATCAGTTGCAACAACGGGTTTTTCCATAAGTTGTGCTTCTTTCAAAGTTAGTGGAGCCAAATCCATTCCACTTACCAAAGCATAGACATCAATTGCAGCCAAGTATTCTCGTACCTTGTCAGGATACTGTAGTCTTCCTAACCATTTGAAATTGTCATATTTTCCAAGTACTGACATCACTCGTTCTCTAAGAGGACCATCTCCTGCCCAGTAAAATGTGACATTTGGCATTGCCTCTAGAACCTTGCTTAAAACTAACATTTCTTTGGTTTTGCCCCACCAATTAGAATCCTGAAGTAATCCAACACATGGATGCTTTAACTCCATACCCTTTACTGGATACCATCTAGAAGCATTGATTCCCTCCAAGAAAACACTGGTATATTTTTGAGGATAGTGCTCTTTTACTACCCCTTCCAAATATTTGCATATTGGTAAAATCACACTAGTTTGCTCAAAGCATTTTTTGCCTATTTTTTCCCATTGTGATAATGCTATTTGACGTGGAAGAGACTTGTATAGTGTCTTCTTGGCCATTTGCATCTCTGACCAATAATCTCCCCTTAAAAGCATAAACAAGGGCAAATGCGTTCTTGCTGCTGCAAGACAAAAATGTCGTTGTCTGTCAACAAAAATTGCATCAGGCTTGAATTCTTCAATGATCTTATCAAATTTTTTTGTGCTTTCAAACCATCGGCCAATCTTATTTCCAGGAAAACCAGTGTATACGTCCATGTCATAAACTAATTTGTATTCAACACCACATCTGGTAAGAGACTCTCCAAATTCTTGAAGATGAAATAGTTTTGAACTTGAACCTCCGATAAGCAACTTCATTACGATTTGATCAATAGTCGTACGATCAAGTCCCTTATATGAACATCACTCTAATCTGATATTTTAAAATTAAATTCTCAAACAATGAAAAATGGTAAGATTTTCTATAAACAATTGAGTCAATCATTTGTTTGTTCTAGTTGTACTATTTTTCTTTAGTATTGCTCTTAGTTCATATCCGTCATTTTGGTCTGTCTTAACAAATGGATAGTATGGGTGCAAAAAGAAGCTCATCCTTGACATCTTACAGAGCCATAGCAACTTGTGAAAACGTATTGTCCATTTATCCAAGAGTTTGAAAGACTGTATCTTGATTATCTCATATCTTGTTTTCTTTACAAGTGCTTTGATATCGTCAACTGTAAAGTGACTGATGTGATATCTATTCTCCATTGAATTCTTCTTAGTTTCTGGATTAGTACAGTCTGGAACCATCAGACATAGTATTCCGTTTTCTGCTGTAATATCATGGCATTTTTCAATAAGCGCAATTGGATCATTAACATGCTCAAGTGTGTGAGAAAGCCATACTATGTCATATTTTTTTGTAGAGGTAAACTTGTCAAAAAACTCTGCATAACATTTACCATGTTTTATTGATTTGTTTACCGTTTCTGCAGCCTTGGGATCGGGTTCTACTCCATCTACATTCAAGCCTTGATCTTCTAAAGCCCTGATTGCATATCCAAGACCACATCCCATGTCTATACAATTTTTGCCAGCAAAGAATGGTCTAAAGTAGTGTATCTGTGAGTGTTTTAGGAAGAAGATGTCTGACTTTTCCTTGAATGAGAGTTCTCTTGTAAGATGATCATTCCAGAACTCGCCCATGTATTTTCTTTTCTTATCTTCTACGACAGAATCTTCTAAGCCTTTTTTTATATCATCTCCGAAAGTTGAATCATCTCTGGGAATGTCGTCACAATTCATTTATCTCATCTTTTTCTTTTGGATGATTTTCATGTTTTTTCTGTATAATTTTAATTCTAGTTAGAAAAGATTTTTTCCATAAATCATTCACAATTATTTGTCTAATGGTGGTTATTTATATTTTGTAGAAAGCATAGGTAGTAAAATAATTAATTTAATGTCTTATCATGTTACAATTTTTTCTATGAAAATCTAGACTATTTTCTAATAAATAATTATTTTGATATATCCTGTTTTTCTTTGTATTTGTAATTTATTACAAAAAGATAGATTGTTTCAGCAGACTGTGCTAACACTAGAGAAGATGCTACGCCATTTATTCCAAATATCTTTCCTAATAATATGATAAGCGTAACTTGGAATGCAAGAAATATCGCTGAACCTGTAAGCACAATCTTACTTTTTTCAGCTGCTAAAAATTTAGAAATATAAGTTTGACTTATTGCTATTGGAATAACTGTTAAACTTGTAATTTGAACAAGCTGTATGGCTTCTGGGAATTTTGGGAACAATATGGGGAGAATAAAAGGTGTCAGAGTTACACCTAGAATTGCAAGAAGTACAGAGAATAATATTGATGCAATCTTCAGTTTTCGATTAACATTACCACTAGCTTCATGTGGTACTATGTATTGAAACACTATGCTAGGAAATGTAACGAGAATTGATAGAACTTGCACTCCTAACTGATAATTTCCAAGTAGGGCAAATCCAAATAAAGGTGCAACTAACAGCTTATCGGTCGTAGTGCTAAAGGTTCTTGTAATATCTAGGACGTAGCTATTTACCAAGAAACCCAAACGAGATTTTATGAGAGAAAAGTCAATTCTTGTTTCTCTAAAGCCTTGATATATTCTATATCCACTTGGAAAAAAGGAAAGGGCTATTCCATATACTACTCCATTGGGACCGATGAGATAATACAAAGGGATTGATAGTGCCACTACCAGAACTTTTTCTAAAATAAAATTTATTGCGTATTTTTTGTAAAGTTTACTTCCTAACATCTCACTTGTTGCAAGACCAAAAATTACGTTACCTATAAGAAATAGTGATATTGCAATATTGTGAAAAATGAAAAATACTATTGTAGCTGCTACAACAGAACAAGTAATCGAAATAAAATAGATGGTCGCTTGTATCTTAACACCTTTTGCAGTGTAAATAGTAAGCATAGTGCCTGATCCCAAATAAGAAAATATTGTTCCAATCCCAGCTATTGCGATATAGTAACTTACTTCTCCATAATGGGCAGTGCCCATCAATCTTGCCATGAAGAGCCAGAAGATGCCCAATATTGCACTTCCAGCAATATTTGCAATTGAAATCTGCGTCAATCCTTTGAATCTTACCGATATGTCTTTGATTTTATCCCATTCATCCATGGGAATTCCTATCCATTATTGACAAGTGTTCTTTCAATTCTATCGTAATACATCTTGTATATCTTAACATGATATCTGTATCCATAGTCGGAAGAATCAAACACTTTAATCAAATTAGAATATTTTTCTTCATGATTAAACACATCGACATGAAAAGAGGTTCTATTCTCTTTCTTCTCAATATTACGATAAGTTTAGTTTATCTCTGATTCTTTCATGTATTTGTTATTTGGATATCTTGTATAGTAATAAGAAACTACTCATAGACAATGCATAGTATCCACATGCACATTTTGTGATTCCTTGCATAAACACTATCTAAGTTTCTATCTTTTTATTATTCTTATTATAATTATGATTCATGATTACTAGATAGATTGTCTCACAGGTATTGGCAAGAACAAGAGCTATTGCTACTCCATCTATACTGAGAATTTTTCCTAATATCATTATCGCAGATATTTGTATTATCAAAAAAATTCCTGAACCTACAAAAACAATTTTGCTGTCTCCCCTTCCTAAAAACTGAGAAATATATGTATAGTTTATTGATAATGGAATAACTGCTAGACTGAGTATTTGAACAACTGTTATTGCTTTACTGAAATTGGGGAATGCTATTGGTAGTAATACTGGAGCAAGAACTACTCCCAGTGAGGCAAGTATTACGGATGCTATGATTGAAAGGTTCTTTAATTTTTTTTCTGGATTACCACTGGAATCATGAGGTAAAATGTATTGAAAAACTATACTAGGTAGCATTGAAAGTAATGTGAGAACTTGAATTCCTAATTGATAATTCCCAAGTAAAATGAAGCCAAGCATGGGACCAACTATTACTTTATCTATATTTACACTAAATGTTCTTGAAAGATCTAATACATAATTATTCATCTGAAATCTGAAATGTGTTCTAACTAACGATAGATTAATCTTTGATTCCTTGAATCCCTTAAAAATGATGAACGAATAAGGTAGATAAGAAAAGGCAAATCCCATAATTACTCCATAAGGACCCATCAAATAATAGAAACCTAAAGCAAACCCCACAAAAAGGAGTTTTTGTATTATCATGTACATTGAATATTCTTTGTATAATTTTTTACCTAAAATCTCAGATGTTGCAATTCCAAAAATAACATAACCTATAATGAAAATGCTTACTTCTAGATGATAAAATAAGAAAAAGAGTACTATGGATGTAATTACTCCTGCTATTATTGTTGTCAGAAAAACAGATGAAAGTAACTTTTCCCCCTTTGCGGTATAAACTGTTATGGTATTATTTGATCCGAGAGATGCAACAAATCCGCCGATACTTGCAATAGATGCAAAATAGTCTGACTTCTCCATAATGGGTTGTTCCCAATAACTTTGCCATGAAAAGCCAGAAAATGCCAGAAATTGCAGCAGAAACAAAATTTGCAAAACCTATGGTAGTTAAATCCTTGAATCGAGATAAAATACTACTAATCTTATTCCAACTAATCATGTATGTAGTTAGAATAATTGATAATATTAAATACGCAAAAATTATTTTGAAATTGCCTAATTGAATGTGGAATGTATGACTTGAGATTGTCTTTGTAATTTAGGTTGAATTTACTCAAATCCTTTTAGATGTGATTTACCTCAAAAATCTTAACCATGTATTTATTGTAGCCATTATCTTGGGAATCAAATACTTTTTTTAATTGGGGATATTTTTGTTCATGATAATAGATATCTGGAAATATTGAAAACCTATTGTCAATTTCATTATCTACAATTATGTATTGTATATTATTTTGGGTAACAAATGTCATCAAGGAATCTTTTGAATATAGTGGATATGATGGATTAGTGAGTGTAATTTTTCCATTTGAAGTAAAGTTTATGTGATTACTAGAAAGATCTATCATAAAGATTCTTACATAGTCTATATCATGTCCTGCAATGGCGCCCTTGAAATTAGAGGCTACATACTTGGCAAATGATTCCTTTTCCTTGATTAATTCATGATCAGGCATTTCCTCATACAGAAAATAAAATGACGAAACAAATAATCCTCCAACCAGTAAAACTAGATATATGTTATTCAAATCTACCCGCTGAGAAATATTTTGTATTCCTATTACGGATAATATGCTAAAAAAAGGAGTAATAAAAAATAGGTTTCTAAAAACTGCTGATATGGTATACTGAGGAATTGCTATGATGAGTGAAATTAAAATTGCATAGAATAAGGTTTTCTTGTTAAAATCTAGATTCTTTAATGCTGCTATGATTCCAAAAGGTACAAAAAAAATCAGATATGGGACACTTATTCTAAATATGTGAACTATTTCCTTAAAGATGGCACTCTTGAAAATTTCTAATGCATTTTGATTATGAGATATGCCTGAAATAGGTGTCCCATTTTCAGATTTGAACAAATTGCCTGCGGGTTGAGCTAGTTGTGGATTTATTTGATTACTTGAAACAGTATTTTTTACTCCTTCAAACCAACTTAAAAATGGAGTTTTATGCAGTGATATGTCTGAATATACGTACGGAAATGAAACTGCCAAAAAAATAATTGTTCCAATAATGATTGTTTTAATTAATCTAGTTTTAGGTTTTAATCTATAGGCTGCTACTAGTAAAGTCAGCAAGAATAAAACTATCCCGTTTAAACGTGTTTCAAAGGCAAGTCCTGCAAATAAGAATGATAAAAGTAAGTATCGTTCATTTTTGTTTATGACAAAATAAAATGATATCAAGCCAAGAAGAATGAACAAAGGTTCAGTTATGGCATAAGTAGAATTTTCAATAAGATTGGGCTCTAAGATGAAAAAAGCCGAAGCAAGTAAAGCATATTTTTTTTCTACATATTGACGAGCTATTAAAAATACAATTATGGAACTCCCACTAGAAATTAGAATTGAAATTATTCTCATGGTATTGATGTATCCAAGATAGGCTCTCAAACTTTAGAACGCCAAAAAACAAGGAAAGAAATGCTGGCCATAGAAAATCGATTTTAGTATTACTAAAATCTCCATGAGAATAAGAAAGTGACAAGATAAGATATGTAAAAGTATCAGGTGCTACTGATGGTAAATGCCAAGGGGTAAAGTATATCCTCATGGCAAGTCCTAAAACGATAATTATTGGAAGTGAAATGAATGGCTTTGTGAAATGATCAAGTTTTGAATTGAGGCTTTCCAGGTTGAGCATCTGTTCTGACTCAGCTTTTTCTAGCCTCTATTTAAAGTCAGTCAGATGTTTCAATAAAATTTGGTTTATGTTTAATCATTTTAAATGACGGATTGTAACCTACTAGTTATCTTTTAATCATACTATTTTCAAGTTTTATTCCATGAATATTATAGTGACAGGTGGAGCAGGATTTGTTGGCTCTCATGTTGTTGAGATGCTGATTAAAAATAAACATTTTCCTATAATCATTGATAATTTGAATAGCGGAAAATATCAATATATTAAAAAATTTGTTATGAGGGGAGAAGCTAAATTTGTTAAAGCAGACATACGAGATTTTACAAAATTGATGAAGATACCTCGTGCAGCTGCCGTGATTCATCTTGCAGCTATTGCAAGCGTAGTTGAATCTATCAATAATCCAATAATGGTAAATGAGGTTAATGTTTCTGGAACGCTTAACATGTTAGAATTTTGTAGGAAGAAAAAAATTCCGAAATTTATCTTTACTTCATCAGCTGCAATATATGGCAATTATGAAAAAAAAATTTCCGAATCTGTAACTCCTAACCCTGTAACTGTATATGGATTTACAAAGCTAGCAGGTGAACAATTATGTAAAATATATTCTAATCTTTATGGAATTCAAACTATTGCACTAAGACCATTCAATATTTACGGACCAAGACAGAACAACGCATACGCCGGAGTTATTTCAAAATTCATATCTAGAATAAAAGATAATAGACATCCTATCATATATGGTAACGGACGTCAAACCCGGGATTTTATACATGTCGATGATGTTGCTAAAGCATTTGTAGCTGCCGTCTCTTTGAAAATAAAAGACAAATACGATGTTTTTAACTTGGCTACAGGAAGATCAATATCAATTAATTATCTAGCTAATCTATGTCTGAAGGAATCTAAGAAAAGTAATCTTAAACCAATGCATGAAAAAGCCATTCCTGGTTTAACCATTTATAATTCAGCACAAGTAAAGAAACTATACAAAGTGTTTGGGTTTGTACCACGCATTAGACTTGATGAAGGAATTACTACTCTATTAGGTAAATGAACTTTTTAGTTAAGAAACGGTATTGTTAAATCCATTTTAATTTTTTTATTAGTAACGTTAATTCATTTACATCCAAATGTCTTACCGTACCAGAACCATATTCGATAGTTTCCAAAGATTTTTTTAGAGATACTGTATCATTTTCTTTTTCTCTCATTATTATGAAATGATCTTTTTTCTCTATAGTATGTCTCATTTCTTCATGAGATACCAAAATTTCATCTATTTTTTCACCAGGTCTTATACCAATATACTTGATTGGGTAGTTGTTCCTTTTTGTCTTTAACGCTGCATATGTTTTTGCAAGATCAACAATTTTTGTTGCAGGAGCCTTTTTGACAAAAATTTCACCACCTTTTGCGTTCTTGACAGAATAGAATACCAATTCTATTGCATCACTTAATGTCAACATAAATCTAGTCATCTTTGGATGAGTTACAGGCAGAGGTTCTTTGTTTTGAATTTTGTAATCCCATAATGGAATGACACTTCCTCTACTACCAATGACATTGCCATACCTCACACAGCAAAATACACTATGATCTTTTTCCAAATCATCAGAAATTACTATTCTTTCTTGCAATGCCTTTGTCATTCCCATAGCATTTACAGGCTTGACAGCCTTATCCGTGCTAATTGCAACAATATTTTTTACCTTTCTTGCTACCGCTGCCTTTACTATGTTATACGCACCAAGTATGTTCGTTTTTACTGCTTCATATGGATGATTTTCAACAGAAGGAACCTGCTTGAGTGCTGCTGCATGGAAAATAATGTCTACGTCTTTTGCTACTGAATAGAGTCTATCATAATCTCTGACATCTCCTATGAAAAAATGTAATCTTTTTGAAATTGGTTGTCCTTCAAAATCTTGTATCATTTTATACTGTTTATCCTCATCTCTACTGTATATCCTAATACTTTTTGGCTTGTATCTGGTTAATTCCTTGACCATTTGATATCCAAAACTTCCAGTACCTCCTGTAATCAATATGTCACGATCGTCTATAACTGAAGAATAATCCAACGCATGTGACCTTTTGTTTTTCTATTAATAAGTTTTGATTACTCGTAATTTTTTATATTTGTGATTGAATCCCTAATGTTTGGATTTTCCTAGTCTGAAATGCTTTTTAGTAGTATATTTGAGACTTAGTGCATGAAAATAATGACTATTTTTGGGACTAGGCCAGAAATTATACGACTAAGTAGAATTTTTGCATTACTTGACAAAAACTTTGATCATGTCATGGTTAACACTGGACAGAATTTTACCCGCGAATTAAGTAGTATTTTCTTTGAAGACTTGGAATTACGTAAACCTGATTTTGACTTGCACATAAATACAAAAAACTATGGAGCTGAAGTTGCTGATGTCATACAAAAATCTGATGAACTCTTAAAAAAAATAAAACCTGATGTTCTTTTTATCCTTGGTGACACAAACAGTGGACTATCTGCAATTTCTGCAGCGCATCAAAATGTCAAAATTGTTCATCTGGAAGCAGGTATGCGTAGCTATGACCGTAGAATGCCTGAGGAAAAAAACCGTGTGATTATAGATCATCTGTCATCAATTCTTTTACCATATACTGCATATTCTAGAGAAAATCTCATTAGGGAAAATATACATCCTAGTAGAATATTTGTAGTAGGAAATCCAATTGTGGAAGTAATCAATCACTATATGCCAAAAATAAAAAAAAGTATGATACTTAAAAATATGAAATTAGAAAAAAATGGATATTTTCTTGTAACAGCTCATAGGAGTGAAAATGTTGACAACCCTCAAGTCTTGAAAAACATGTTTCAAGCTCTTCAGATGATTCATTCTAAATATAAAAAACGTGTAATTTATCCAATCCATCCTAGGACACTAAGTAAAGTAAAGGGAATTGTGGTACCAAAGGGCATAGAACTGGTGCAACCATTGGGATTCTTTGATTTTACAATGTTGGAAAAAAATGCTTTTTGTCTTATTACTGATTCTGGAACTGTTCCAGAAGAGAGTCTTTATTTCGGAAAACCATGTGTGACTATACGAGAGAGTACAGAGCGTCCCGAAACAATAGAAGCTGGAAGTAATTTGCTTTCTGGCTTGGAGCCACAAAACATCCTCGAAGCTGTGAAATTGATGACATCGCACAAACCCGAATGGAAATGGAATCAAGCATTAGGGGATGGTAAAACGGCTTCAAAAGTTGTGAATATACTATGTGGAAAAATTCAATAATTTATTTAACTTTAATCCGTTTTAATAAATTAAAAATTTTGGAAATTAGACTATGACTATTTTACTAACGGGTGGTAATGGGGTATTAGGTCAAGAATTGAGAAAACTTTTCCAAGATTCCTTGTGTCCAAGTCATAAAGAAATGGATGTATGTAACAAAGCTGACATCATTACATTTTTTGAAAAAAATAATATCAGTGATGTTATACATACGGCCGCACTTACAAGTGTGAGAACATGTGAAAATAATAAAGATCTAGCATGGAATACTAATGTTATTGGCACTCAAAACTTGGTAGATGTAGTAAACTCATCAAAGCATGATATTCGATTTACCTATGTCAGTACAGCTTGTGTTTTTGATGGTCATAGTGGTATGTACAAGGAAAGCTCATTGCCATACCCAGAAAACTTTTACGCATTGACAAAATTGTTGGGAGAAAGAGAAGTGAGTAAATTAAAAGAATATCTTATAATTAGAACTAACTTTGTAGGCAAGAAAAAATGGCCATATCCTAAAGCTTTTACTGATAGATTTGGGACATATCTATTTGCAAATGATGTTGCAAAGGGAATTTTAGATGTAAAGCGAGAGAATCTTTCTGGAATTGTTCATATTGTAGGTGACAAAAAACTTTCCATGTATGAGCTAGCCAAGTTAACAACTCCTGAAATTCAGCCCATGACTATGCAAGAATATGACGGACCTAGGTTGACAATAGACATGACTCTTGATACAGAACGTTGGAAAAAATACAAAATTTCAAACTGTGATGAATTTTTGTAACTCTGTAATCCATCTCTCAGCTGCTCTTTTCCAAGTGTAATTTTGTTCTATGAATTCTCTTCCCAACTTTCCTTTTGCAAATAATCTATCTTGGCTTTCTAAAAGAGATCTGATCTTTTTTGGAAATTCTTCCAATGGACTATATGTTATCCCGCATTTTTCTTCGGGAAAATCGTTAATTAATCCCTGAAGAGGTGTTGATAGAACTGGTTTTCCGCATGCCTGTAGATCAAATACCTTGACTGGAGACAATTTGTTTGTCATGTCTGTTATTCTAAAAGTATTGACACACAATTCTGCCAAACTGCAATATTTTGGAATTTCCAGATATGGTACAAATCCAGTAAAAATTATGTTTGAATCAATACCTAATTTGCTGGCTTGTTTTTTTAGAGGTTCTAAAAATGATCCACCACCCACAATTAATAATTTTAGAGTTGGAATTTCTTTTAAAATTGCTGGAATGTTATCTATTAGTACCTCTAGACCAGAAAATGATTCTATGCTTCCCAAATACATGATGACTCTATCTTTTTTAGCAATTCCTAATTTTTTTTGTAAATTTTCATCATATGGGAGGGGGTTCATTATGTTAGGATCCACTCCTTGGGGAATAACAGTCTACGTTGGGTGCTCCCATCTCCTCTGCCCATTTTTTCATATAGGGAGTATTCACTATCACTTTATCAAATCTGGGATATTCTGATCTCTCTATTTTACTTACTATGTTTCTTAGAAAATCTTCTCTGATAAGATCGTGAGGTATGTCAAATGTTCTATGAATCAGAGGAACTTTAAGATCTTTACATGCCTTTACAGTTGCCAGGGAGTTGTTGACAGACTGCAAATAATATGACTATGTCTATTTTATTTTTCTTTAAAATTTTCTTTATGAAACTATGTGATATAAAATATGCAGAAATTCTATGCAATCCTTTGATTGGAATGGTGGGGGTTCTAAATAATGTAACAACTGCATTATCATAAACTCGGTGGTAGTTCTTTACTGTCTTGTAGTTTTGTTTATTCAATGAAATAAAACCAGGATCAGGTATGTCTACTGCAAAAATGTTATGCCCTGATAAAGAAAATAGGCTCTGACAAATGATGCATTTCATAGGTAACTTTCTTTATCCAGTCTACTTCGACAACAATCAGTATATTCATAATATCTTATTTACTTTAACTTGATTTTATAATCCTTGATCCTCTAGTAGCAAGATAAATCTGAGATGAGAGGGTTTTTTTAATAATTTGATTACAAGTTAAACAATATGGACAACATAATGTCAGTTGATCTTGAGGATTATTATTGTGATTTGCCTTTCTCAACATGGGATAAATACGAAAGTAGAGTAGTAGAAAATACTCAAGTTCTATTACAATTATTTGATAAATACAAAACTCAAGCCACATTTTTTACATTGGGATTTATCGCTGAAAAACATCCTGAATTAATAGAAGAAATAAAATCTAAAGGACATGAGATATCAAGTCATGGTTATTCTCATACTGATCTGCGAAAGATGAGCAAAGAAAGTTTTGAGGAGGATCTTAAAAAATCATTACAAATTCTAGAGAAACTTTCTGGTGAAAAAATACTTGGATTTCGTGCTCCGTTTTTTTCAATATCTAAAGAAAATCTTTGGGTTTTTGATATTATGAAAAAATATTTAAAATATGACTCTAGTGTATTTCCTGTAAAAACTCCGCTCTATGGAATACCTTATGCTCCAAGGTACTTTTACAAGATGTCAAGTGATGATCCGTTTGCATTATCACTTGATGAAGAGTTTGTAGAGCTGCCTCCAGCTACTTTACATCTTCCAGGAATTGGAAATATTCCAATAGCAGGTGGATTTCATCTGAGATTTTGGCCTTTTAAATTAATAAAATCAGGCATAAATAAAATAAACAAGTCTGGCTTTTCTACAATGTGTTACATTCATCCAAAAGACTTGGATCCAAAAATGCCTCGTTTGCCTGAATATAACTGGACATACTATTGGGGTCTAAATAATTCCTACAAAAAATTTGAGTCACTTTTGAAAAACTTTAGATTTTGTGCAGCTCGAGATATAATAGAAAAAATTTAGTCTAAATTGGTTTTATTTTATGGTAACTCAAATTAAGTACTCGATAATATTTCATATTGCATGATAATTAACAACATAAATGAAGATATCAAAAAATCACTAAAATCCAGTGGTTTCTCTACCCTGTTTCTTGATAACTGCCTTAACTCTAAATTTTTAGTATAGAGCGTGAAAATTCAAATATAATAGGCGTAAGTTTTGTAGGTGGAATATTAAATTCTAATGGCATAGAAATTCTTGAAGGATATAGAGGAAAGGGATTGGGCAAAAAACTGCTCTCAGAAATTCTCCAAGAATGTAACAGGCAAAATCTTTCATTTCTTGTTGGGGTTTTCAAACCAAGTAACACTACATCCATAAAAACTCACATAAAGATAGGCTACAGGCCAGTCTTTACATTTTATTATAATAAAGTTGAGGGCAAAGAGATAGTTGTAATATTGCCTTTTAAAAAGAAAGGTTTTCTTTTAATGAAGATGCTGAGAATGTTTAACACTAGGCTTGGCAATTTTTTGTTTTTGTTAATGTTGCAATCGTTACGTCCTTTTTTGAAGAATTTAATAGCATTTAGTGGTGGTACAATGCCAAAGATTGATCTTGCTGATAGCATACGAAATTTTGAAAAAGTCGAGAAAACAGTTAGTGAAGTAAAAACTGATACTGAAAGTTAAGTTTAGGAAAATCAAATACTGTAAAAAAAGTTATCTTTAGAAATATGATTGGATATCTCTAAACGAGTATGTGGACAAAGAGTAAAAATGGTTTACCCACAAATTACGTGTAAAAATGCTAGTTATCGTAAAACTTTAGAACTGAAGAAAAGATCAACGGACGTAGACTGGATCTGATGGATACGAAGTAATAACATAAGAGAAATCTTACAGAAAATGTGGAGAAAATGGATTTCTACGAGACTAATATATCCGGCATGCTTAAATCCATAGTTTTTTTGCGTAATGTGCATGGATAGTATTCCACAAGTAAAAGATGATCTAGATTTATTAGAATTGATGGTTTCAGATTCATCATCAGCGGATTCACTTTTTAAAACAACTAATTATTGGCTTAATTACCAGAACGTATTTCTACCTGAGCTTAGAAGCCTTGGTCTACGAGATTTTCGTCGACGAAGAAACTCGATACTATATTCTTTTGGTGCGGTTGACTTTGCCCCATTATCTTTTCCATTGGATAACTCCATCAAAGGTATTTATCTAAAACTTGCACGTTTTAATTTCAAGACTACCATTAAATTAAAAAAATTCTTGGGGAGAATTAAATCAGATGATGTCAATCTCTTCCTGTATGAAATGGCAAAATCCTATGGCTTGAAATGTGGTGCTCAACCTCTTGATAATCTTGAAGCCTCATTAGTAGGAAATCCTGAATCATATTTTTCTGTCGATGGAAAAATACGTACATATTTGCTTTTGACCTATTATGTCCAGTACGCATATTGTTGCCGATTCATGAATTTTAATAAAATAAATTCTATGATGGAGATAGGAAGTGGGTGTGGAAAACAAATTGAAGTTATAAAGAAACTTCACCCCCATATTACATTTTACATTTTTGACATTCCGCCTCAATTATATGTGTGTGAACAATATCTGTCAGCCATTTTTCCAGATTCTGTTGTATCTTACAGAGAAACTCGTAACATGACAAGAATTCCAGAAGAGAAAGCAGGAAAGATATTCATTTTTAATAATTGGAAGCTGCCTCAGATTACAAATCTAGATTATGATCTTTTTTGGAATTCAACAAGCTTTCAAGAAATGGAACCAGAGGTAGTAGCAAATTACCTCAAATATGTTAATCAGCAAGCCAAAAAATACGTTTTCTTACATGAAACGATGGCTGGACTGGGAATAACTAAACATCCAGGCGAACAGGGTGTTTTTAATAAGACGGTACTTGACGATTATAAGAAAGGATTAAACAATTTTATGCTGAAAGATCTATCTATAGCAAATCATCTTCCAACATTGACAAGATTGATACCACATAGATTCGGTTTTTGGGAAAAATCATAGATGGAATTTGTTAAAATCATAACTAACGACAACTAACATATTTTTGACTCCAACGTGGGAAGGGTTCATTTTTATCAACAAAGAGTGAAAACACAACCACATCTTTCTTGTTCATAAAAAGTTGGTTATGACTAGAATTATGTAGTTAAATTTGTTGAAAATTATTTAACTGATATAAAAATACGAGTTTGCATGACAGTGCATACTTACTAATTTATTTATTAGGCTATCCTAATTATATGCAATGCAAGACATTGAATTTCCAAAATTGCCTAAATTTGCTTGGGGTACTGTGTGTGAAAAAAACTCTGGTCATACCAAGAATGAATGGGGAATTGCGTAGACGGCATAATAATTCAAAATAGTTTAGTGTTGTCACGTATAGAGTAATTTGTTTGAAAGTTTAGATTTATGCGATTCGGATTATGACTTCTGATAGTTGAGTCTTTTTGCTGAGCATGATATTCTATTCATAAACTATGGCTGAAAATATTCACAAAGGAGAAATTTTACATTGGATGGTTCTTGTGATCTCTGAGAGTCAATTCTTCATTTTTGCTTCTACAATGTTGCGATATTCTGGAAAATTTGTAGCCTCATAACCTTTTTCAAATACTTCGACAAACAAACTGTCCTCTAATGCAATAAGTAGATGAGCTTCGTTGGCTGGCACATCAATTATTTCATTTGACAAAAAAACTTGCTTTCTCTCCTGCTCTGTATCAATATTCTTTCCTTTGTATTCAATTTTTCCTGAGATAACAATGTGTTTGGTTGGGAATTTGTGATAATGCCCACCTCTTGAGAATCCTTTTCGTGTTTCTACTAGATTGACCTGTTTGTTATCGTGTAATAAAAATACAATTTTACCTCTTATATCTTCAACTTCTTTTTCTATTTTCATCAATACGAATTTTCGTTAGGACTATATCAAAACTTTTCAATAAATCCCACTATATGTTATCTTCATATGTGTTTCTGGTAGTACGATATGCCTTGAATTCATCTTGATACTTAATATATTTAATAATCATCTCTTCATAGTAGTAAAAATTTGAAAATCATGTGGCTTCATCCCCAATTGACATCTTGGGGAGGTGGAACGAGGTTTCTTTTGGAGGTGATCAAGAGAATGTCAAAGAATCATGAAATCACTCTGTTTCTCTCTAAATCGTATGAAAATGTCACAGATAAATTCTCAGAACTTCCAATAAACATTGAAACTCTTGGTAAATATTCTACAGGAGACATTCAATTTTGGATAAACTTTGACGGTCAGATAAAGAGGGAAATAAAATATCTAAAAAGTAAATCTTCCAACTTTGATCTTGTAGTCTCATCATTTTTTCCTATGAATATAGTAGGAAATGAGATGGAGTTACCTCATTTACAATATTGCTTTGAACCATTTGCTTTCTTCTGGGACTCGTTTATGATTAAAAAGCTACCACTAGCACAACAAATTTTTCTGAAATTAATGATTGTATTGCATGGCAAAAAAGATATTGAAGCTACCAAAAAATCAACAAAAATTTTGACTGTTAATAACGGAGTTAAAGAATGGATATCTAAAATCTATGATCGTGATTCCACCCCTACACTGTTAGGAGTAGATACATCATTTTTTAAGAAAACATTTGATTCAGAATTGGCAGAAAAATATAAAGGAAAAAAAGTGATCGTCCATAGTACTGACTGGACACCTCTAAAAAGAACAAACTGGTTAATAGATCAATTTATTGAAATCAGTTCAAAAATTGATAATATGGTTTTACTTATCACTGAAATTAGTACTCATGGTAAAGAAAGAGATGAAGCAATTCAGAAGATTTCAGAGAAAAAAGTAAATAATGTTGAGCTTTGCGGCTTTCTTCCGATAGAGAAGTTACCTGCATATTATTCTATAGCAGATATTGGAATCTATTGCGGAATCGGGGAAGGTGCAAGTGCCGCAAGTCTATTTGTTTTAGAATGTATGGCATGTGAAACTCCAGTCATAAGAACAAATGATACTGTAGAGGAAGTAGAACATGAAAAAACTGGTTATCTATTTGATAAAAATGATGTTGAAAATTTCCAGAGATACGTATTAAAATTATTAAACGACAAAGAATTGAGAGAAAATTATTCCATTGCAGCTAGAACTCTAATTAAAGAACGTTATTCATGGGATATGGTATCTGCTATTTTTGAAAGGGAATGTCATAAATTATTATAATAATCAATATTGCCTTTGACCAAATCATTCATAAGATTATATAAAGAACAAAAACCTGAATTTTATTTATGGTGAATTGTCATATAAGTAATAAAAACAATGATTCTGCATTGCTGAAAAATGATGGAAAATTTTACTCATGAAATGTATTATGAAAGTTGATGATGGATTTGAAAGAAATCTGATGGATTAAGAACTTACGCATTGATAAAAAAATTAGGATAAACTTATCCAATCAAAATATTCTATGAAGCCTTCTGAATGATATTGCACACATACTCAATTTGTTCTTCTGATATTTTGATTGAACATGGTAAATATAATCCACTTTTACTTAGATTCTCTGAGATGGGGTATCTCTCATTGATAAATAACCCTCTCTCATGAAAAGTAGGCTGCATATGCATGGGCATAAAAAATGCCCTTGTTTCTATATCGTGTTTTGCAAGAAATTCCATCAATTCATCTCTTGTTTTCTTAAATTTCTCATTTAGAACAATTCCATACATCCAGTATACGTTCTTAGCCCATGGTTTTTCTATCGGTATTTGTATTCCTTCAATATTTTTTAGCCTTTTATTATATTCATTTGCAATCCATCTCTTTTTCTCAACAAATTCATCGAGTTGTTGAATCTGCGCAGCTCCTATTGCAGTCTAGTACATTACTTAATCTGAAATTATACCCCAAATAATCATGTTTGTATCTATCTCTATCTGAAAATGCTAGTGAGATAAGTTGTCTAGCCATTTTAGCAAATTCTGGATTGTTAGTAAGTACCATTCCTCCTTCACCAGTAGTTATAATTTTATTTGCATAAAAGCTAAAACAAGAGATATCGCTAAGGCCTCCTACTTTCTTTCCATAAGCTTCTGCACCGTGAGCTTCCGCACAATCCTCTATGACAAAAAGATTGTTTTCTTTTGCAATGTTGGATATTTCTTTCATATCTACCGGATGTCCATAAATATGAACAGGCAGAATTGCTTTTGTTTTTGATGTCACTAACGCTGGTATTTTTTCTACATTCATATTCCAAGTGTCGGGTTCAGCATCTACCAAAATAGGTCTAGCACCGGTATAGTAAATACATAAAATAGATGCAATGTTGGTGAATGTTGGGACTATGACTTCATCACCAGGTCCTAAATTCAAAACTCTAGTGGCAATCTGTAACGCTGAGGTTCCACTTGAACATGACATGCCAAATTTCATATTACAATATTTACTCAAACCCTCTTCAAATTGATCTAAGATACTTGCCCTTCAATCCAGAAATCCAACCTGTTTTTAGCGCGTCAGTAACATATTCAATTTCTAGATTTCCAATGAAAGGTTCAGATACAGGAATTTTCATTTTATCTCAACGTATTCTTTATCATCTTCTAGGCTAACGTATGGACCTTGTTTTACTTTTATTCCCTTGAAAGATTCTAAGACTCTAATTCGATGAGGTCCTTCTATGAGTAATGCTGTATCCCCAGGGTTCAAAGTTATGGTAGTAAATAACTTACCATCTTGAAAAAAATCAACATCTACTTTCCCGTATGCAATATGTAAAGATTCTACTACATCCATTATGATTTTCTCTTTCTTCTTGTGTACATGTAGAGGTTCTACATAACCAGCTTCATGTTTTATGGTTCCTCACTGAAAAGAGTCATCTTTTCTTGTATAAAACATTGTACCGGTAGGCTCATGACCGTTTCTCATGATTATTGCAAATCTGTATTTGTCACTAAAAATTTCTTCAACTGTCACACAGCTTCTCCTCCATTTGTGACATTAAAATCTTGTCACATTAACTATCTCAAAATATTGACCTTTCTAGTGATATGTTTTCAAACAATAATGTTTAATTTCATTAATCATGTTTAATTGCAAACAAGTATCCTGGGAAATAATACAGTTTAGTTTTTAACTAGATGAATTTTCCTCATAATAAATGTCAGAAGATTTTTCTGTAGTTACTTTTGCTAGTTTTGTTAATGAATATTATGATTTTGGAAAATCACTTGCAAAGCGTGTTCTAAAAACAAGTATGAAAAAAATGGGTCTACTAAAAGCATACTCTAAAGTCATAAGTCCGGTTACTGATTGGAGTAGATTTGCCGAGTTTTTCCTAACTTCGGAAATATTAAAAAAAAACTTGCAAGATGGTGACACGATTCTAGATATTGGAAGTCCAAAACTATTTCCTATCTGGTTTGCAACAAAAAAATATGTGAAAATCATATGTACTGATATTTGGAAGGAAGCATCTTTAGAATATCTACATTTCTGGGATGATATAAAAAATAATTATGATTCAAAACTCACTTTTGAAACAGCTGATCTTTTAGATTTAAAATATGACAATGAAAAATTTGATGGAATTTTCTCTATTTCTACTATTGAACATGCATATGATCCAAATTGGAAAGAAACTGTATCTGAAAATTTATCACGTGTATTGAAAAATAACAAGATTGTAGTAATAACCACTCCTTTTGGCAGTAAAAATATTACTCAGTTTAAAGAAAATTTAGGTTATACTAATGTGCATTTGCAGGGAGAAAATTCAAGTTTCTTTATGCGAATAATAGATCAAAACGAATTAAATGAATTTGTAAAAACGGCCGAGAGGTATTCTTTATTTTTAGAGGAATATTATACTGTAAACATCTCTGCAAGTACGTTTTCAAAGATAATTCGATTATTTCCAGTCCATTTGTTTGTATCTCTGGGTTTTTTATATCCGTATTTTGCAATACAAAATTATAATATGAAAAAAGGATTTCATATTGCAGAAAATGAAAAGTATGAAAAACATTGGAAGGCAGACATTAACACTAGTGATATAGTGTTGGTTTTTAGAAAAAAACTATCTAGATAAATACAATTCTAATAATACTTTATAATTTTTTTGCAAAAGATTTTGTCATAAATCTAACTGACGCTTACTACCTACCAATTTTGCTTCATCAAAGTAATATGGTGCATCCCATGCAAATTTCTCTCCCTTTTTCCACTTTTGCCACTGTTCTAAATCTTTTTCAACCATTATTTTTACAAGTGTCTCAAAATTAGTACTTGGCTTCCATTTGAGAACTTCTTCTGCTTTGGAATAATCTCCTTTGAGCAAATCCACTTCTAATGGTCTAAAAAATCTCTTATCTTGTTTTACGAATTTTTTATAATCCAGGTCTAATATTTTAAATGCCGCTTCGACAAATTCTCTTACTGAATGAGTAGAATTTGTTGCAACTACATAATCATCTGGATTATTTTGTTGTAACATTTTCCACATACATTCAACATACTCTGGAGCATAGCCCCAATCTCGTTTTGATTCTAAATTTCCTAGTAAAATTTCATTTTGTAATCCCAGATATATCTTAGCGACTGAATTTGAGATCTTTCTTGTTACAAATTCTAATCCTCTAAGAGGTGATTCATGATTAAATAAAATCCCATTACAAGTAAACATTCCATATGCCTCTCTATAGTTTTTTACAACCCAATAACCATAAAGTTTTGCTGCTGCATATGGACTTGCAGGTTTGAATGGTGTATTCTCGTTTTGGGGAACAATATCTTGTCTACCAAACATTTCGCTGGTTGATGCTTGATAAAATTTTATTTTTGGATCAAAATTTCGAATGGCTTCAAGGAGAGACGTCACAGCTATACCACTGGCCATTCCTGTTCCTATTGGTGTTTCAAAAGAAACTCCTACAAAACTTTGTGCTGCAAGGTTGTAAATCTCATCAGGCTCTGATATTTTTATTCCTTCCATCATGGATGATAAATCTATCAGGTCTGCCGGAATGAAATTGATTTTATCAAAAACGTCTAGGAACTGTAATCTCCAAAAATTGGGTGAGGAAGATCTACGATATGTTCCATAAACTTCGTATCCTTTATCAAGCAAAAACTTGGACAAATATGCTCCATCCTGACCTGTAATGCCTGTAACTAAAGCCCGTTTAACCATAATTTCTCATAATCCTAAAATTCTTTATCATATATGACATTTGTCCTAATTACACGTATGCTTCAAACTCGCAAATGTGAATTACTTATTTGAAATTCATTTCCTTCTTTCTGTATTATTAAAATTATGGAAAAGAAATTACATAGCATTTTGATATGTAGATTCTTCAAAAGTTATGAAGCTACTATTTATACAGTCTTTGATTTTTAAAACTCATGAATCTTAGGATTCTAGCATTACATCATACTACTCCTGATGTGACATCTGTTGTGACATTAATTCAAGAGAACTTATTGCGTATTTTAAGTACAAGAACAAGAGTACACATGATTTGGGTGGTATATACTCCTGACAAACTTGATCTACAAAAATACAATAATGAAAATACAACAGTAATTGATATTCATGATTATAAAAATGCATTAGAAATAATAGAAAAAGAAAAACCTGATTTGATTTTTGCAACTGCCGATCCAAACTTTATTGATTATGCATTTTCACTAGCCGGAAAAAAACTACATATTCCAGTAGTTTCTGGATTGTTATCTAGAACTGTTAAAAGAAGTAAAACAAGATTACTACGTTCTTATTTTACAGGGTTTTTTGAAAGTAGCACAAATGTAGATACAGCAAAATCTAAAAAAAAATTCATGAGGAGAGGAATATTTTTTATTTACAAGTATCTCTTTCTTCTAAGAACTCAAAAAGCAATTAAAATGAGTACATTACAAATATTTTGTAACTTTCTTATGTTGGTAAGAGTGTATCTCTCATATACAGGCTTTCAGCTTTATCTTCCATTTGCCAATACTCTTCATTGGTTGGATAGCGAATCTTATTTGGAACCTGCATTAAAAGCTGGTTTCAAACGATCCAGTTTAGTTATAACTGGGAATCCAATGTATGATCCGATATTAAAAATTATTCAAGAAGTAAAACCACAAGCAAGAACTGATGATAAATTACATGTACTTTTTTTAACCGTTGGTCTGTATGAGCATGGATTTTGGACTAGACAGCAACGTGATTTGTTTTTTCAACAAATAGTTTCTGAATTAATAAAATACAAAGACAAAATAACTCTTACCATAAAGATTCATCCCTCTGCTGAAAAACTGGCAGATTATCAAGAACTTGCTAAATCTATAGATCCGTCAATTCAAATTTATCAAAAAGGTGATGTTGTTAATTTCTTGAAAGATGCTGATGTTGTTCTATGTCCTTCTACTACTTCTGCAATTGAATATGCGCTCTTGTTGAAAAAACCTATAGTGATTTGTAATTTTAGCCATGATAAGGGACATCCTTTTCTAGAACGAGGCCTTGCTCTTGAATGCAATGAATCTTCAACTCTCAAATCATGTATAGATAAAGTATTAGAATCAAATCCTGCAACTTCTGATAAAGTGGAAGAATACATAAAAGATTTTTTGTACAAAGTTGATGGCAAATCTTCAGAAAGACTCTGTGACGCAATACTGCAATTGATTGAAAAATAAAAATCATTTTCAGAATTGAAATCTATGACTAACAATAAATACAAGAATGAAAAAGAATGACTGTGCAACGATCAAGACTTGATGAATATTATTCACTTTCTAATAAATTAACACGAAAAGAGCAGATATCTAAACAACCAAACTATGAAAAATTATCTATAACTGTGCAAAACGCAGCACTTGCAACATACATAGATCCCTATACCAAGAAAGTTAAATCAGACATTTCTCTAACAAGAGACAAATGTCCTTTATGTGACTCAAAAAACTTTATCTTTCTTTTCATAAAAGATGGATTTGATCATATGTTGTGTAATTCATGTGATCTGATTTTTACTCTGCAGATAATAGATGAAACAAAAATGAAGTATATGGATGAAGGTTTGGAAGGTGATACTTATGGAGAACGAAAGGAAACTCCTACCATTAAAGAATTGGACAGGAAAAAATTCGAGATAGTCTTTGAAGAAATAGAAAAATTTGGAAAAATCAAATCCATCTTTGATATTGGTAGTCAAGCTGGTACTTTTCTTGATTGGGCAAAAGAAAAGAACTACTCAATAACTGGTCATGAATATCATACCCCGATTAGAAATTTAGCTAAAAGAAAGGGGCATACCGTTTTAAATGAGAATCTAGAGACTATTAAATTTGAAAACGAATTTGATCTTATCACTGCATGGGATTATTTGGATCATGTCTTGAACCCACGTGAAGTTATATCCAATATTTCAAAATATCTAAAAAAAGGAGGCCTATTTTTCTTTGCAATAAATAACCGTGATAGTCTTTCCGCAAGAATTATGCATGAACATTCTACTATATTCATAGGACCTCATCATACAATGCATTACGGGATAAAACAAGTTGATCTATTAATGAAGGATTTTGAATTATTACATGCAGAATCTTATGTTTCAGAATTAAATTGGATTTCTAACTGGTTAAATTTCAAGAATCCTGAATATGGTGATAGCCCATTAATGTTTGATCTTCTTGACCCGAAGAAAATATGTGAATTAGGCATGGGCTTTAAAGTCAATGCAATATACAGGAAGAAATAAAACTCAAAAAATATCAGTGCAGAACATAACTAGTTCCAAAGCAACATCAGTTATATTTTTGCAAATTAAAACTAGTAAAGAAAGACGTTGACAAAAATATGAACAAAAATGAAATCTATATTTCAGTGGATGTAGAATCCTCAGGACCTATTCCAGGAGAATATAGTATGCTAAGTATTGGGGCATGTGAAGTGGGTAATATAGAAAATAATTTTTATGTTGAACTTCAACCTATATCTGACAAATTTATTTCTGAAGCTTTACAAGTATGTGATTTTTCAATTGAAGAGCTAAAAATTAAAGGCGTAGAACCAAGTGAAGTTATGAGAAGATTTGATGAATGGATTAGTAAAATTTCAAATGGAAGAAAACCCGTTTTTGTTGCATTTCATTTAGGATTTGACTGGTCAATGATCCAATTTTATTTTTTAAAATATTTAGGCAAAAATCCGTTTGGTTTTGGTGGGATTGATGCAGAATCAGTATGGTTTGGTATAAAAAATATGGATTGGAATGATATATCAAAATCAAAAATTAAAGAGTTTTTTGGCATGAATGTAGATCATACACATCATGCTCTGGACGATGCTAAGGAGCAGGCTCTAGTTTTTCAGACTATTCTAAATTATCGGGATAATGTATGAAAAAATTATCTTATTACTAGCGTATCTTAAATCTCTAGGATTCTTTCGGGCATATTTGAAAAAATTTCTTTGTAAGTTCTTTTACCCCTAAAACATCTGTTTAATTTTATATTTTTTTCATATGATGTTTATAATTTCTTCAGATCCATATATGATAGAATCATTTTACTTTTAATAGTAGATGTTGATAAGAAAATAAATGCCAAACTTGTATGAAGGAGATGCTACAAATGAGTTACCTTGATGATCTATTTTCATTAAAAGGTAAGATAGCCATAGTTACTGGCGCAGCACGGGGAAATGGTAAAGCAATTTCAGAGGCACTATTGAAATCTGGTGCTACAGTAATTCTTGTTGATATATTGAAAAATGAACTATCCAAAGTAGTAACATCATTTCATGCTTCTAGATTGGATGCCTTTATGTTCCATTGTGATATTACAGTTACATCTGAAATTCTAAATCTTAGAAAGTTTGTGATAGGTAAATTCAATCATATAGACATCCTAGTAAACAATGCAGGAGTGACTCATGGTCACGACATACTGAATTATCCTGATGAATCATGGGACAATACTTACAAAGTGAATCTGAAAGCTCCTTTTGAACTATCCAAAGAATTTGGCAAATTTATGAAAAAACAAAAATCAGGAGTAATAATTAACGTAACCAGTATTAATGCAGAACTTGCATTTCCAAATAATCCGTCGTATGTAAGCTTTTAAAGGAGGACTAAAACAATTATCAAAATCTCTTGCATTAGATCTTGGAAAATATGGAATTCGGGTAAATAACTTGGGACCTGGCTACTTTAGAACTGATATGACAAAGAAAAGTTGGACTAATCCAAAATTAAACAAGCAACGAAGAGATAGAACCGTTTTAGGACGCTGGGGTGAACCAAATGACTTGGCAGGAATTGTAATACTTCTTGCTTCTAATGCCTCTTCTTATATTACTGGCCAAGATTTCTATGTTGATGGTGGATGGCTCATCAAGGGATTATAATAAAAAGCAGCTGAAGAATTTATTTCATGCTCTGTTAATGGATTGCAACATCATTCTAATGTGTATTTGATTTAACAAAAATTAAGTACGGGCTATTCTTTGTAAATAGAATGAAGAATACAAAAACAAATTCTTATGGCGGAATCAGCGGTCTCAAAAAGAACGAAGAATTTAGATCAGAGTTGGCAAATTACTATAAAAATAGCATTGGAAGCGACGATGTTAAAATTTCACAATTTCCAAAATATGTTTCAGAGATTGATCTGCAAACCTTTCTGTTCAAAATAGAAGTTTTTAAAAAAATTATTCATACTCATGGTTCAATTTTAGAGTTAGGTGTATTATTTGGTGGAGGATTAATGTCATGGGCAAGATTGAGTTCCATATTAGAACCCTCCAATTATTCTAGAAAGATTATTGGCTTTGATACTTTTACTGGTTTTCCAAATGTATCAAAAAAAGATGAAATACACAGATCAATTAAACAAAAATATGATATGTCAGCACCGAAAAAAGGAGAATTTTTTGCAAACGCTTTTGATGATATACTAAAAGCAATTGAACTTTACAATAAAGACAGATATTTTGGTTCTAGTCCTAAAGTGGAACTGGTACGTGGTAATGTAACAAAAACCATTCCAAAGTATATTAAAGAAAATCCTCATCTTGTTGTAAGTCTATTAAACCTAGATTTAGATCTGTATGAACCGACTAAAGCAGCACTGCAATATTTGGTCGAAAGAATGCCAAAAGGCGCCATTATATGTTTTGACGAACTCAATCATCCTAATTATCCTGGGGAAACTATTGCATTACTTGAAGAACTAGGAATAAACAAAATACGTCTACAAAGGTTTGAGTTTGCTCCAAGACAATGTTATGCAGTATTAGAATAATTTTTACAAACAATGAATTTTAATTAAGAACAAAAGAATAGAAAATATGTTGAAAACATCGATATTAAAAAAATGTAAAAAAATTAAACTTGTTATGACTGATGTAGATGGCGTTCTAACTGATGGTGGAATGTATTATTCCGATAGAGGAGATTTTATGAAGAAATTTTGTACACGTGATGGTATGGGCGCAACTCTGTTAAAAAGAAACAATGTTCCTACAATAGTTGTAACAAAGGAAAAAACAATGATGGTTAGAAAGTGGGTGGCAAGGATGAATATTAGTAAATTATACGATGGTGTCACTAAAAAAGAATTAATTCTGAAAACTGTTTGCCACATATACAAAGTTGAACCAGATGAAGTTGCATACATAGCAGATGATGTAAATGACCTAGAATTGATGAAAAAAGTAGGTTTTTCTGTGACACCCAAAGATGGTGTAATTCAAGCCAAGAATGTTGCTGATTACATTTGTGTGTCAAAAGGAGGAGAAGGGGTCTTACGTGAAGTTGCAGACATGATACTTGATGCCAAACTTGGGAAAAACCGAAAATTCTACTGAGAAAATCTAAAATACTTGTTCTTTAAAATTCAATCATGGTATTCATGTCTGCTGAAATTGGAATTAATCATAATGGTGATTTAGAAATTGCAAAGAAGTTAATTGATATTGCAGTAGGTGCAGGTTGTGATGCTGTAAAATTTCAGAAAAGAACAATTGAAAAAGTGTATACCAAAGATGTTCTTGATTCTCCTAGGGAAAGTCCATGGGGTACTACGGTTAGAGAACAAAAACTAGGTTTGGAATTTAATGAAGAGCAGTATGATCAAATTGATAAATATTGTAAACAACGAAACATAGAATGGTATGCTTCCTCATGGGATGAGGATAGCCAGATTTTCTTACGCAAGTATAATCTCAAATACAATAAAGTCGCATCTCCAATGCTAACTCATAAGAAATTATTACAAGTTATTGCCAGTGAGAAAAAACACACATTTGTTTCTACTGGCATGAGTACATTAGATGAAATTCGCACAGTTATAGAAATTTTTAAGAAAAATAACTGTCCGTTTGAATTGCAACACAGTCATAGTTCTTATCCTATGAAATTAGAAGAAGCAAACCTTAGATGTATTCAAACTCTGAAAAATGAATTCAATTGTAATGTGGGATATAGTGGTCATGAATCTGTAGGTTATGTTGTTTGTCTTACTGCAGTAGTGTTGGGAGTTACCTCCATTGAGCGTCATATAACAATTGATAGAACTATGTATGGATCTGATCAAGCAGCCTCTCTAGAACCGTCTGGATTGACAAGGTTGGTTAGAGACATCAGAACAGTGGATAAAATTCTTGGTGATGGTGTAAAAAGAGTATGGCCATCTGAGATACCAATTATGAAAAAGTTAAGGGTTATTAGTTAGAATTAAAGATTTTATCATATGTCAAATGATAAAGCAAGTGAGATATTTCAAGACAGCATAACTGTATTATCTGCATCAAAAAATCTTGTACCTGAAATAAATTCTGCAGCTGATATGATAACAAGATGTTTTCGAAAAGGTAATAAACTGATATTATTTGGAAACGGAGGAAGTGCTTCAGATGCTCAACATGTTGCTGCCGAATTCATTGGCAGGTTCAAATCTGAAAGACGCAGTCTTCCAGCAATTGCATTTACCACTGATACTTCAATACTTACTGCATTAGGAAATGATTATGGTTTTCAATATGTTTTTTCACGACAATGTGAAGCATTAGTAGAAGAAGGTGATGTGGTAATAGCTAATATCTACTAGTGGAAAATCAGAAAATGTACTAAATGGAATTTCCACTTCAAAGAAAAAGGGAGCTTTGGTAATAGGACTAACAGGAGAAAATTCCAGTGAATTCAAAAAGATTTCAGATGTGATTCTCTCAGTCCCTTCGAAATCTACTCCACGAATTCAAGAAGCTCATAGGGTTATACTTCATATAATTTGTGAAATTGTAGAAGATAATTTTATATCAAGTTAGAAAATCATAATGCAGTATTTATTTTTCTGCCTCTACATACAAGCTAAACTCTTCATGATTGTCTAACTTGTCTAATCCGGGAGTTTTTCCCTGCTGAAATTCACATCTTATCACATTCTTAAAACCAGCGTATTCTAACAACAATTTCATTGATTCAAAATCATACATCCATTTATGGTAATATACTACCATTTTCTTTCTTATCTTGAATAGAGGCAGACCCTCGTGTAGGGATATCATTAATTTTGACCAAAAATCAGTGACATTGATTGTAGCATAAAATCCAGTTGATAAAATCTCTGCAAATCCTATCTTATCCATTGTTCTGCCTTCAAAGACCCATTCTTGAAGTCTGTCCTTTGATATGGTTTCATTAAACCCCCTGTCTTTTTCTATATATTTGTGAACCAATAATTCTACATCTGGAACTATAATTCGAATAATTGCACCTGGAGAAGTCTACACGATAACATTCTTTGATAAGATCTCTTGCTTCAAAATAAGTCAAATGTTCAAAAAAATGAGAACTGTAGATGACTCCTATAGAATTGTCTTCAAACGGTAATCCCTTTCGGGTATCATGAACCAGATAATTATTGGGCAGTTTAAGATCATATTTTTTTGGGAGTATTTTACATTTGAATATGATATTTTTTAGAGTCTTGTGATTTGCAATCCGTCCTAAAGGAGATTTGTCTATGTTTACCCAATCATCTAGTCCAGTATTGCCGCATCCTATGTTTATCTTGAGTGGATGACTTACACTATTACCAAATTTTCTTTTCATAATGCCTCTTGTCGTTTATTCCGATAAACAAATATCATTTTTATCATAAATTCCCTTCTTGTCTAAGTTTATACAAACATTCTGCTACTTTGAACTCAAATTCAAAATCAATCATATGGCTATGTTCCAGTGATATCTCATAGGGAAGTGTCTTTTCATTAAACATTTTTCCCTCCTCTAATAATTTCTTGGCTTTGAGGACAAAAAGTCCCAATATGCTATAAACTACAGGTGCATCCTGCCTTCTTGTAATTTTCTTTGAGATTGTTTTAGAAGGCTCAAGATAGCCTGCAGGAGTCAATTCCATCATGCCAAAATAAGGACTGGGGTGTGCTCTTCTAACAGCAAAAACAGAATCACAATTTGTCCGTGTTAGTAACTCCAGAGCTCCCTGCATATCTAATTTATCTATGAATGGAACCGTACAATCTCTCATTACCATGACATCAAATTTGTAATCTAATTCATACAACTTTCTTATTCCATCAATTAGAACATCGTCTGTAGTTGCTGAATCTGTAGCAAGCTCTTTTGGTCTTATGAAGGGTGTCTCTGCCCCAAAATTTCTTGAAATCTCTGCAATTTTCTGATCATCTGTTGAAACAATTACATGATCAAAAATATTGGATTCTAAAGCAATTTCAATGGTATGAGCTATGAGCGGTTTATCACCTAATGTTCTGATGTTCTTATTTGGAACACCCTTTGATCCTCCTCTGGCAGGTATGAAACATATAGGCTTCATATGGATTCAATAAAAAATTGCAAATTTATACTTTGAAGATGTGGTAAACTCATACATATTAGAAAACAGGCAATGAATTTTTTATTTTGTTTAAAATCTTCATAAGGTTTTTAGGACTATAATCTAACTAATTTTCGTGCTCAAAATCACTTGTATTCCAGCATATAATGAAGAAAAAACAATCGTTGACGTCATAAAAAAAACAAGCTCTCATGTTGACAAGATAATTGTCTATGATGATGGTTCTTCTGATAAAACAGCATTATTTGCAGAACAAGCAGGTGCTTATGTAATTAAAAATGAAAAAAACATGGGCAAAGGATTTGCTTTACGTGCACTCTTTGAACATGCTAGGGAATTAAAAGCTGACGTTGTAGTTACAATGGATGGAGATGGTCAATTTTTACCTGAAGAGATTCCAAAATTATTGCAACCTATAATTGAAAATAAATTTGATATTGTTATAGGATATAGATTTGATAATAGTTCCGAGATGCCATATTACAGAAAAATAGGTAACAAGGTTCTTGACAAGATGACAAATATGGCTTCAGAATTACCATTCAGGGATACCCAAAGTGGATTTCGATCATATTCAAGACAAGCCATTGAACTAATTGATTTTAAAACTAATGGATTTGGTGCCGATTCTGAAATTCTCATTGATGCAGCAAAAAAAGGTTTGAGAATTACTGAAGAAAAAATAACTGTACTCTATAATACGGGAAGTAAGACATCTACCAAACATCCTGTTTCTCATTCAGCGGGAGTCATTGTATCTTTAATAGAATTAGTTTCCATGAAAAGACCTCTTAGGTATATGGGAATTCCTGGGCTTGTTCTAATAATTGTGGGCATAATTTACTCTGTCACTGTTATTTCCATTTTTAATCAAACAAGATATTTTTCAATTCCCTCAACTTTGGTAGCATTAGGCTCGCTGATAATTGGCGTTTTATTGTTGTTAATGTCAGTAGTTTTGCATAGTATTATGAGGGCAGTAAAAAGATATGATTGACTTATAAAATGATTAATAATTTTAATTATAATGGAACATTCATGTTTTATAATAAAGGAAAATTCCAATAGAGTTAATTAAAATGAAAAATAATTTTACGTCAAAAGATGTAGTTGCAGGTCTTGGCGAGATTGGACAACCAATCTTACAATTACTCTCTAAAACGTATGCAGTAATAGGGTATGATATTGACGAAAAATTAATCGACAAAAAGAAACTAAAAAAATATAAAAATTTGGAAACTTTTTTCTTGCATGTATGCATACCATTTAACAAAAAATTCAACAGTAATGTAATTTCTCTTTATGAAAAATTCAAACCATCTGGAATTGTTATTCATAGTACCATTAGCCCGGGAACGACAAGGGCTTTACAGGATATTCTGCCTGTCCCAGTGATATATAGCGCCACTAGAGGTGTACACAAGAGGATGTTATATGATTTGAAAAGATATACGAAATTTTTTGCAGTAGAGAAAAATGCACCCAACGCAAAATTTACTGCTACCGAGTATTCAAAATTAATGAAAAAATGCGGCGTAAAAACAAAACAAATGTCAACACCAATTACACTTGAGCTTGCAAAAATTGTAGTAGATACATCATACTATGGATGGCTGATAAATTATGCGCAATTAAGTAACATGATAGCCTATCAAAAACAAAGTTAACTATGATGAAATGTGGTCTTTTGCAGATGAGATTCACAAATTTTTAGGAAATAGACCAAAAATGTATCCTGGATTTATTGGAGGACATTGTCTTGATGGAAATGAGATTGTATTTATCAAAACTAATCTGGGAATGAAACCTGTTGCTATCAAAGAGTACATTGACAAAGAGTATACAAATGACATCTTATCATATGAACCAGAAAATAAAAAACCATTTTTTGATAAAGTTACTGCAAAGTGGAAGAGAAAGTTTTCTGGTACAATGGTTACTCTTACATCAAGGACAAACCGCTCTATAACAACTACAGATGAACATCTTATGCTGGTATCTAATAATCTATCAGAAAGGTTTGCAAAACAAGTCAAGACAAATGATTACATACCGTTTATGGCTGATCTTCCAGAACTTGATATACAGCAAACCTTTGATTTTGAATCAAAAAACTGGAGGCTTGGGTTTAACATGCCAAGATCAATCACAATCACTGAAGACTTTTGCAGACTGCTAGGATATTATGTAGCAGAAGGCTCGGTAAGTAACTATGGTAAAGGGTATTCTGTAAGATTCTCTTTTAACAAAAATGAAACTATCTACATCTCAGATGTATGCAGAATTATAGAGTCAATGGGGATTAACTATTACACCACAACGCAAAACAATGTAACACATGTTGGAGTCAAGTCAACTCCGCTTTCATTATTTATTGCTGATACTCTGGACTGTGGAAGAAATTCAAATACAAAATGTCTTCCAGAATTTATCTACTTTACACCAAGAAAAATGAAAGAAGAGTTCCTATGTGGATACTTTAGGGGAGATGATGGCTCTTTTGCACCAGAGATTGGAATGGTTCAGGCAGGGACATCCTCTAAAATGCTGGCAGCAGGTCTTGACATCTTGCTACTCTCTATGGGATATGTAATGACACTAACTGAAAATATTCATTGCCCAAGTGTGATAGATGGAAGGACCATCAAAGGTGGATTGTTATATTCTCTTGTCTCAAAGAAGGAAACACAGTATAACAGTCTTGCATCTGTTGCAGGTTTTTCAGAGTCCCAAATTACAAGAAATCATAGCAAGAACCTGTGGCATGTCATAAATGAAAATCTGTACATGATTCGAACCACAAAGACTGTACACCAGGAATCAGAACAAGACGTATATTCTATTGATACAAAAAATCATCTCTTTGTGTCAACTGGAGGTCGTCTGATCCACAACTGTGTGATACCCAATCTTGATTTAATAAAAGATGACACACTAAACTTGATCAAAGATATTAACTTTGATTATGCCAAGATTCTAAATAAAAGGCAATCTAAAAGAAAAAAGGATTAAGAAAATCCAGATTTGTATTTTAATAAACCGGGAATTATTTACTATGTTTTTTTATAAAATCAATAGATTTGGTAGGTGACGGGTCTATTTTTGATAAAGCGGAAAGGTATATCGTCGAATAATCTAGAGTATAGATCAAATTAATCAATTTGGATATTATGGAGCCTTTTACAGAGCGTACTTCTTTATAATCAATATTGTTTATCTGGAAATATTTTTTAATAATTTCCCATCTCTGTTTAGTTTTGATATAATCATCTGTTCCCTCTAACAAAATTGGCTGCACTCTGTCTTTTTTTTCCCATGATACTATGTTGTTATGCCCTGCTTCTATAATGTCTTCAGTCATTGCATGCCTTTTTGTATTTTCCTGGAGTGAATTTTTGAATCTTACTGCAGCAGATTGGAGACCAAAGGGGTAATAGATAATTGGAATTCCTGAAATCCATTGTGCTAATTCTAAAGATGGATTGTTTTTATCCATGTTCTCTGATGAAATAATTTTACTGGTCTTTTCAAGTTCTCTTATGGAATCCAAAATGTCTTTTTCTTTTAATGGTAATACGGGTGCTAATACTTTTAAAATGGTGTATAAAAATCCTGGAAAAGATGCTCTGGGAGAATGGATCTTTGGAATAATCTTGTGCTCAATTTTATGTCTCTGACAATATTTTTGCATCTTACTCCCTGAAGAAAACGCAATTAAATTGCATTTTGTTTTTCTTGCAGATGCTAATACTGATAAAGTCTCAGCAGTGTTTCCTGATATACTTGTGGTAATAACTAGGGTTTTCGAATCTACAGTATTTGGAAGATGATATCCTTTTACCACTACTACGTGAATATCTGTCTTTGAAAGAATGGATGATATGATGTCACCAATTGTTCCAGAACCACCCATGCCTGCAAATACTATGTGATCTATTTTATCAAAATATGCTACATCTTGTGAAGATGAATATGACTCTCTTGCAATACTAGGCCATTGGTCATATACTTTGTACATGCCAGAAACATCGTATCTCTTTAAAGTATTAAGATTGAGCAACTATTGAGTTGAATAATAATTGCAATATAATGTTTCACGAATAGTTAGTTGTCTAATTTGAGAATTTGCTCTTGTTCTTGTAATGGCAATAATCAGAGTGATAATCTATAATAGTATGGTGTTGCTGCTGGAAAAATCATAAACAAAGTACTTATCAAAACAGTGGCAAGAGTAAAAACAAATGTAATTTTAGATACAATCTTTGAAGATGCACTAGTTTCTTCTCTTCTATTTGAAAACAAAATTCCTACACCCATCGCAAAAAAGACTACCAGAGGTACTAGTCTATATGGTTGATTTGTAATATCTGTAAATCCTGATAAAAGAGGAGTCGACAATAGAATTCCACTTATTAATATCATAATAGATTTTGAATGAAATATGTCTCTTCTTGATGCAAGATATAGACAAATTACCAATGGAATCAAAAATAATATGATAAAGTAATCAGATCTTAGGTATATTGAAAATGAATTGAATCCAGTAAGAAATTCTTTTGCGTGATACTCTAGGCCTCCAGCACTACTTTTTCCTAACAAAATAGCTGATGTGATAGATATTCCTATTATACTATAACTGATGATTGAATATCTAAATTCTCTTTTTGGTATTTTGGAATAATAGATAAAAAATAATGTCATGGGAAGAAAAATGGTAGTAAGAGGTTTACAAAAGAGTGATAGTATGTAAAATATGGGAGAAAAATACCATCTCTTATTTACAACATAAAGAGAAAGAAGATAAAAGAATATCCAAAAATTTTCATATGTTGCAGTTGCACTATAGTTCGCAAAGAGACTACTTTGGATTATAACCGCCATGGATATTATTCCAGCAAATCGTTTTTTTGTTATTTGATTTATAAAAAAATAAGTGAGAATCAATAAAGCAATACTTGTAATGAATGGTATGATTCTAATATTTCCTAGGAGATTCAGCGAAATTCCAAGTAAAAGATATTTAAAAGATGTAGTGATATTATCCAAATGAATTCCTTGCCAATTTTTGACTGCTTTATAGGTACCTGCATAATCCCCCCAAGCTTCTTCCTTTGAATGTTCGATCTCATTTATGTGACTACTAATAAAAATAATTAAAAGACTAGCAACTATAATTGCTGAAATTCTTCTTGAAACCTCAAATTCTCGAATAAATTTTATTGAATTTTTTATTATATTTGGGAGGATATTTTTATAATGAAAAATTAACAATACTGCAAATATTATATTTGCCAAAAAAACTGGAATTGCCAAAACTCCCAATTCAAATTGATTTTTTGTACTTGCCTGATCGCTATAGACTAATCCACCTTGCTTATCACGAACTACAAAATCTATTGCATAGGCATCATTTACAATTAATGAAACTAGTGCAGAAGAAACACTTATGATTATAATCAAAAAATAAGGTGAAAGATTGACCATTTTTCCTGTTGCCGACTCATTCTCCAAATTGCTTGATTTATGTCTCTCGCTAAATAGTTGAAAATAAAATGATTATACTAATGTGGACCAAAGATGAAAATACTGAATTATCATGTGGAAAGATTATAAAAAGTAAGGAAAGGTGTTAAAATGATGACTAGTCAAACTAAGATTCATTCTAGTTTACGAACAGTTGAATGGAAAGATAATGCTGTGATAATGATAGATCAAACAAAACTTCCTAACAAACTTGAATATGTAAAATTCAAGGATTATGCAAAGGTGGCACAGGCCATAAAGGATCTTGTTATACGAGGAGCGCCAGCAATTGGAGTTGCAGGAGCTTTTGGTCTCGCTCTTGCATCACTTCAAAGCAAGGCAAAAACCAAGGAAAAATTACTTGAAGATCTAGAAAAAGCTAGAAAGGTACTTTTTGAAACACGTCCAACTGCTGTAAATCTTGCATGGGGACTAGAAAAAATAATGCAGGTAGCAAGTAAAGGAAATAATGTTGATGAAATTAAAAAAACAGTTGTTGAGACAGCCCAGAAGATGGCAGTTGAAGATGTAGAAATCAATATGAGAATGGGAAAATTTGGCTCTGAACTGTTTACAAATAATGATGTTATCATGACTCATTGTAACGCAGGAGCACTTGCTACTGTTGGATATGGTACTGCATTGGGTGTTATTCGTGCAACTAGAGATAGTGGGAAGAGCATCAAGGTTATAGCTACTGAAACAAGACCCGTAATGCAAGGTTCACGTCTTACTGCTTTTGAATTAAAACATGACAATATCGATGTCAGCCTGATTCCAGATACCGCAGTAGGTTATGTAATGTCAAAGGGACTAGTGAATAAAGTTGTAGTGGGTGCAGACCGAATCCTAAGCACTGGTCATGTATATAATAAAATTGGCACTTATCAGGTTGCTACAATGGCAAAACAGCACAATATTCCATTTTATGTTGCAGCTCCACTTTCAACATTTGATCTAAAAAATAAGCCTGATGATATTGTAATTGAACAAAGAAATGCAAGCGAAGTTACGGGAGTTGCAGGAAAGAAAACTGCTCCCGATGGAATTAATGTAATTAATCCCGCCTTTGATATGACTCCTCCCGAACTGATAACTGGAATTATCACCGAAGCAGGAGTTGCCAAGCCTCCATTTGTAGAATCCATACGAAAATTATTTGAATCAAAGTTGTAAAGTATTTATTCTATTGTGGAAACAAGTCAATTCATGACTGTTACTTCCCAACAAGTATTGGATTCGTTAAAGCAGTGCATGGATCCAGAAATTCCAATAAGCGTAGTTGACATGGGACTGATTTATGGTGTAACTGTAAAAGAGGATAATAAAATAGGTATCAAAATGACAATGACTACGCGAGGATGTCCATTGCACGCCACATTGGTTAGTGATGTTAAAAGATATGTCACCAAAGTTCCAGGCGTGACTGGAGTTGATGTTGAGATTGTATGGGAGCCTGCGTGGACTCCAGAGAAAATGTCTGAAGAGGGCAAAAAAATGATAAATTATGGAAAACAAAAAACTATTGCCCCAATAAACTATGAAATTGCAATGCCTCAAGGTATTGGTTCTCTAGTAAAACAAGAGGATGGCTCACTTGTCCTGATGAATGAAAATCAACAAGGATTTATGGTTAACCAGGCTATAGTGGAATTTTGGAAATTATGTAATGGACAAAGAAAGATAACTGAATTAGTTGATGCGTTTTCACAACAACTTGGTTTGCAAAGAGGACAAATGGAAAAAGAGGTTTTACAATTAATTCAACAATTACGAGATGGTGGATTAATTACAATAAAAGAGCCCGAAGTATCTAACGTACAATTCAAAAAATAAACTAAATTTCTTTAATCTCTGTTATTGTTCCTTGAACAGAATCCATCTTTACAATTGCTCTCTTTTCTGCAAATCCTAAAGCCACATACCAGTCTCCACTGTCAACATCAAATTTTGTTTCAAGTGTCTTGATTTCATCTGGTTTCACACTGTATTTCTGAACAATTCCAGATACTGCAACCGGTATTGCTTCCTTTTCTGTTGGAAGTCTTCGTTTCATCAATCCAATGCCCGGACTCATACAATTTCTTCTTCTGACAAGTATAATAGTCATTTCATAATTTTTCCAGTGAAATTTCATGATTTGGAAGATAAAATCAGTAAACACAAACACTAAAAATTCTATAACAAAATTCTATATAGCAAGATCATTTGAGTTTTAGTATGACTATAACGCAGATAATCTCTGACTCGTTTCTAGCAAGACAAAATGAAATTTTACTCATAGTTTCGATTATGGCTGTCTTGGGTACCTCTACAGTACTATTGGGAGGAATGTGGGATTCTGCATCACATGCTCTCAAGGTACCTGACCATTTTTGGACCATTCAACATGTTTCTGTCTATTCTGGAGTTACTATCGTGGCACTTTCTGCTGCATTTGGAACTATAATTTCTTTAAAAAATAAGAAGATCATCTTAGGAATAACCATACTACTAATTGGTTCAATGATGCAACTTGTGGGAGGCTATGTTGATTACAATTTTCATGAAATATATGGCATTGACGGACTAGTTACAGCTTCGCATCTTACAATAGAATCTGGATTACTTTTAACCTCAATTGGTGGTTTTCTAACGCTCTCAAAATTTAGTTATAATAAAACAAAAAAAGTTGTCCCTTTTGCAATTGTAAATGTTTTATTTTCTACCACTTGGATATGTTTTAACATGGCATTGTTAGTTGGTGCAACAATGCTATGTATACCAGTTTATGAATTATTTTCATCTGGTTGCTCTGTAATGTAGTTTCTCAGTTTTTTAAATCCTGAAAATATCAAAATCATAGCTCCCAAAAATATTAGTATTGCAGGTAACATAATTTCTGAAACTCTCGTATCTCCTATTGTAGTTGATAATTGTACAGGTTTCTCAGAAAGATTAGTTAATTCCAATGTAACTTGATCATTGTGTTCAAAATGAAAATAGTCTACCGTTATTTTATTAGTTATCTTTCTTATGTCTAGAAAATTCCCATGTGAATCTATTACTTTGGCAAGAATGTTATTTTGATAACTCTCAGAAGATATCAAATAAAACCCAATTCCGTTTCCTTCAACTTTTAATGACGTGGTACCAATCTCAGAATTTCCTAAATGAAAACTGTCTACACTTTTGTTTGCTTCAGATAAGATAATTCCAGCCCAAATTGATCCTACTATAATCAATATTATTCCTATATAAAATAAAGAAATCGAAAGTCTCATAATTATAATGTGTAAAGTCTATCTATTTATAATATCGAGGGCCCGGTGGGATTCGAACCCACGACCTGATGGTCCGAAGCCATCCGCACTATCCGGGCTATGCAACGGGTCCGATCAAGTAAGAATTTAACGGGGCTAAATATCTGTCTAGATAATTGAAGATATCACAAAGAGTAGCAGGAGTAGAATACGCAATACGGGATATTGCACTAGAAGCTAGAAAACTACAAAAGCAAGGCAGGAAAATTACCTATCTTAACATTGGTGATCCGCTCCAGTATGGATTTCAGCCTCCTGACAGAGTTAAAGAAGCACTTATCACAGCTGTAAAAGAGGGTCAAAATTATTATGCGTCTTCAGAAGGTTTACCGGAATTACGTGAAGCCATATCAAAAAAAGAGGTAGTAAAAGGTCTTAGGGTTTTAGAAGATGATGTACTGGTAACAAACGGAGTCTCTGAAGGCCTTGAGATGATAATGGCATCAATTGTAGAACAAGGTGACGAGGTGCTAATTCCTGGTCCATACTATCCTCCTTACGCATCATATGTAAGATTATTCGGAGGAAAACCAATCGAATTTTTGGTAGATCTACACAACTCAACTCCTGATCTAGATGATATTAGATCAAAAATTACATCAAAAACTGTTGCAATATGTCTTATCAGCCCCAATAATCCTACTGGTGTAGTATTTAGTGAAAAATCTCTAAAAGATTTGGTTGATTTGGCAAATGAGCATGATCTGTATATCATCTGTGACGAGATATATGATCAAATAGTCTTTGATGAAAAATTTACAGGTATAGGAAAAGTTAGTGGTGATTCACCTATAATTCTGTTAAATGGATTTTCCAAAGTTCACCTGATGTCTGGCTGGCGAATAGGGTATATTGCATTTAATCAATCAAAAAAATTAGAATTACTACGAGAGAATGTCCCAAAGTTATCTAGAGTAAGAATTGCTACCAACTTGCCAGTGCAATATGCTGCACTAGAATCACTCAAAGGACCACAGGATTATATTATAAAATTTGTCTCTGAACTCAAAAAAAGACGAGACTATACTATCAAGAGATTAAATGATATGAATGGAATCAGCTGTTCAAATCCCAAAGGAGCATTTTACGCGTTTCCAAAGATTGAAGATAACAAGTATAGTTCTGACAAGGAATTTGTGATACAATTATTGAAGACAACTGGTATTCTGACAGTTCATGGTTCTGGATTTGGAACTCAATATGGTACCGGTCACTTTAGAATGGTTTTCTTACCTGAAATACCACTTCTAGAAGAGGCATTGAACAAAATCGAAAAATTTGTTGCCTAATATTTCCAATTTGTAATCTTTTTGGGAGTAATTTCTATTATGCAATTGGTTTGGTGTAAGAGTTGCTGGGCGGATTGATTTTTCAGATTCTTAAAATAACGAAGCAGGATTTTTTCTGCTAATACTTCAACCCTCTCTAATTTCAAAATTAATCTAGCTCTTCCAATTCCCATGACTCCAACAATATCTGGTGACTTTATTCCAATGTCGATACAAAATGAAACCTTTGAATTCTTTTTGATGTTCTTTGCTTTTCTTGTCTTTGTGTTAGTTCCTACGTAGAATTTTTCTTTATCATACATGTACCAGACAGGAACAATGTGAGGATTTCCAGAGGAATCTATTGTAGCAAGACGTAAAATCTTTTGTGATTTGAGAAATTCTTTACTCCTCATAATTTTCTCCCCTTAATCCTAAAATAATGAGAAATCCTGCGATTCCCAATATGCCTATTGATATCTTTTCACTTGTTATGTCCGACGATGTAAAAAAATCCGAAGTAAAGTCTGGTCCCCAAATAAACAAATCTCTCACTATTGGAATGACACCTACTACAAGGAACAGTATGCCCATTGCTGTAAACCAGTTTTTTCTTCTAACTTTACCCATGATAATATTTGTAAAATAGTAACTAGATTATCTTTATGCCTGGATTCTTCATCTTGTTCTTTATCATTGCATTAAGAAGAATTGGAGTTGCCACTTCAGCTAAATATGACAAAGAACCAGGCCCTAATATTATTGGTCTAAGATTCTTTATCTCTGTTATTAACTGACGTACCACATTAATTGATTCATCAGAATCTCCACAAACAAATATGTCTGAATCCAGTAAGAGTTTTGGATCAACTCAGCTTTTTCTCTGATATGGTATGAAATGCAGATACTAATTTTGATTTGTTTTTCATATGTCTGTGTACCAATTCAAACGCTGATGGCTTCTTGTCTTTAAAAGAAATGTATTCAAAACCAGCATCAGTCTTGGTCAAGGGAACTATTGGTGATATTACTGTACATGTATCACTCACATTAGGTAAAAGTTGAGAACAAATCATATCGATATTTTCATATGGAATTGATAAAACTAGAACATCGCTTTCTTTTGCAACTGTAGTATTGTCTTTTCCAGAAATCTTACCTTTGAAAGACCCATATTCTTTTTGTGCAAGCTCTGAATATTCTTTAGCAGCTTCTTCTGCCTTGATAGCTTCTCTTGAACCTATTATGATATCATGATTTTCACACCATCTCAAAGCAAATCCTTTGCCCATTCCACCAGTTCCACCAATTATTCCGATCTTCATGAAATTCTGAACAGGTAATGTTATTATTATCTTTATTCAATAAATGCAATCGTTATTGACATTATTTCTTTTTCTACGACATGGTCAAGCCAAAAATAACGTCGAAAGAATTCTAGCTGGACGCACAAAAGGATTTCCACTAACAGAATTAGGAATTGAGCAGGCTGAAAAAATAGGAGATTTTCTTAAACCTCTCAATATTTCCAAGATATATTGCAGTCCTATAGAAAGAGCAGAGCATACTGCCAGAATAGTTGCAAATAAGATGGATTTGGGTTGTAATATAGATGAAAGATTAACGGAAATAGATATGGGAACATTTACCGGAATGCATTATGATGAAATGTTTGAAAAACACGGAAATGTTTTCTTAAAGTTCTATCAAGGTCATCCAGTAGTTGAAAATAATGGTATAGAGACATTTTCAAATGTAAAAAAACGGATTTTAGACATGATTGATCATTGTTCAAAAAAACATAATGAAGAAACCATTTTACTTGTTACACATATGGATCCTATCAAGTCAATAATATCGACCATTCTTCAACCTAGACCTGAATCATTATATGAAATGATAATAAGAAATGCATCCTTGACAATATTAAAAAATGAACAATCGAGTTTTTCAATGGTTGCAATAAATTCTATGAATTCAGAAAGATACCAGCAGGAATAAAGTTCCAGCCATCACATATTTCCTTAATTCTTTTTCGCGTCCACACTTACAATAACAGAACCCATATCTATGGGTTGACGAAATTATCAATAGATTGAAACTACTAATAACACTCTTCATAGTTTTTACAGTTCTAGGAAATCTCTTATCATATGCCTATGCTTTACAAGTGTCTACTGATAGAGAAGTTTACTCGGAAGGTCAACCACTACTAGTTTATGGAACAGGTCTGCCAAGTGAACCACTTATAATTAGATTATTTGCACCAGATGGTACTATATCACAATTTAATCAGATCACTGCTGACGATACTGGCGCTTTTAACCATATCCTTATACGATGGCCAAATGCCACTACGCCTATCCATATGGAACGTATACTGTTGAAACAATTGCCACAAAAGAGCAAGGCATATCACAAACAGTTGATGTAAAGTTCTTCGAAAATTCATCATTGATACAAATCCCACATCAACCAATTGTAAAGTGTCGTAGTATTTGCTCCACAAACCGCAGCCATTAATCAAACATTTCGAGTCTTTATTCAAGTCACAAGTGATGGTTTACTAGTTGCAGGAAATCCTTCTGTAAATACTTAGCTCATCACATGTTCATATGCCTGATGGTAGTGTGATAACCTTTCTAATTCGCTAAAAACTCTTCACCAAGGACTCTTTTATGTGGACTTTACTCCTACTCAAGAAGGTACATATATTTTTCACATAACTGCAACTAGTAAGGGTACAGACGCTCAATGGATCTGTTGCAACCCAAGTACTCAAGCAAAACATAGAGGGAATTTCTAATCAGATATTAAAATTAAATTCTGTTCTTGATTCTACTTCGCAAGAACTTGATAAACTAAAAACTGAGATCCAAGGATTTGGTGACTGTTTTAGATACCAGACAACATTCTATATTCAGGCAAACCAGAACCTCAACAAAAGTGTATCATCAATGTCTGATTCTGTAAAAAATATCGAGGAAGCATCCGGCCAATTTAATTCATTATTTCTTCCTGTTGTTGCTCTTATAGCAATAATTATCGCACTACAAATAACAATTCTTGCTAGGCGACGTTAGGCTCCATGGTAAAAAATAAAAGTATCATTTCAAAAACAGGATTTTTTTTGATTTGTATTTTGCTATTTTCTCTCTTTCCAAAATCCGCAATTGGTTCATACGATACAGATCTTCCAAAAATTACAACAGATATCAACATAAATCAAGTCTCAGATCTGATTAACTTTCAACCATCCATATATCAAAATCAAATTAAAAGATACATTGTTTTTGGCTCCGGTTCCGTTACGGACATAGTATCACAGGCCAATCATATTACTTATGGAGTAGACTTGGGTCGTGGATCATTTGCTATGGGTTTTTTTAATCAGGATGAAGTCTCAAATTTAAAATTAAATGGATATGACGTAATGGAGGATTTGCCATTAGAATTTGATTCTATAAAATCTGATCTTCCTATAACTGAAGTTTCAAGAGTTGATCAAATTCTAGGTTCTGATAAAGTGTTCAACAATTATGGATATACTGGTAATGGTATCAATATAGGAATAGTAGATACTGGAACTGATTTTTCAAATCCTGATATGAAGGGCTCTGTGGCTCGTGATAAGAACAACATTCCAGTAATGATTGATGCCGATGGTCAAGGAATTGTACTAACAAATGCAACATTTGTTGCAAATATCAATAGTAAAGGAATAATACAAAATTATACAAAATCTATTCCAAAAAATGTAACATCCTCTGTTTATGTGACTTCAAAGGGAGTATTTCTTGATCTGAACAAAAAAGGTAAGGGAACATATGTTCAAGTCTATAATTCTCTATATCCAAAAGGAGGTAATCCTGTCTTGAATGGAACTGTCTCAGACGATTATAAGATAGGAAAAGATCCAAAACACTTTATTGTTTCCAAAAGCGGTGTGTATCATTTTGGTATGATATATGAGAGTATATCTTTTGGTCAATTGTTTAGACTACAAATAGTGCCAGTTCTTGTCGTTGATTCAAACATTCCGGGTTTGTATGATACTATAATTGCAGACATGTCCGATTCTTGGAAAGACTTTGAAAAATTCAATAATCCTATTTTACTAAAATATGATTTTGATTTTACCGATGAAAAGCCCACTACTTTAGGGGACGGAAACGAGTATCTTGTGTATGATTCAAACCATGATGGCAAATTAGACTATAGTGCAGGAACAGTGGGGGCACATGTGTTGGATGTATATGGAGTTATTGCAAAACCGTCTTTAATTAACACAAATTTTGGGGCTATCAACGGTACACTTCTTCCTCCACTTGATCCTCATGGCAATTTCTTTGGAATAATGTACGATTATGGAGGTCATGGAACAGGAACAGCTGGTTCTATTGTATCTGTTGGAAAAGAAAGTTATGATGTGTATTCCACACCAACAAAATATCATATAAGGGGAGTCGCTTCTGGTGCAAAAATAGTTCCAATCAAGGCACTTTGGTTAGGTGATGCAATTTACGGTTGGTTATGGGCTGCAGGATTTGATCAAGAAAAAAATCAATGGAAGTATTCGGGAAATACTAGAGTAGATATTATATCAAATAGTTGGGGAATATCGACTTTTCCTGCACTTCAATCAGTTCCGGGACTTGATATACAATCACTTTTACTTAACGCACTTGCCGTTCCTCATTCTCTTGATGTGAATTATCCTGGAATGTTGGTAGTCAACAGTGCTGGAAATGCAGGACCTGGTTATGGAACTCTGGGAACACCTGATGCTGCACCATTTGGTATAACTGTCGGTGCAGTGACTGACAATGTTTTTGTCGGATATGGCCCATTCAAGAATCAACCAAGATTTGGTAACAATACTTCTCATTATGGTGAGGTATCTGGATTTTCCAGTAGGGGGCCATCTCTAATAGGAGATCCTAAACCAGATCTGATGGCAATAGGGGAATATAGCTATACTCCTACATCTGTGTCACAAATCAGTAAAAATAGTACTGGTGAATATGGATTGTTTGGAGGAACCAGTTTGGCAGCGCCTCTAGTAGCAGGTTCTGCAGCTATTCTTATGGAGAGTCTAAAAGATAACAACCTCCCTTACAATTCTTTTACAATAAAAAATATTCTCATGTCGACTGCGACTGATTTGGGTAATGATCCTTTTTCACAAGGCTCTGGATTGGTAAACATAACAAGAGCCATTGATTTTGTACTGGGAAACAACGATGTCTTTGAAGTTTATAATGATGCATCATATTCTAACACAAAGAAAATCTTGGATCCTGCTTTGCGTTCAATGAACTCCTCTTCTGTAGGTTTGAAGAAAATCCGACTTACAAATTCCTCATTACCTGAAACATCTTGGTTTGCAGGTAGATTGTTTCCAGGAGATAGAACATCTGCTACTTTTACAATAGTAAATCCGACAAATCATACTCTAGAGATAGATATTCAACCACAAAAACTTGGATTGATAAAACTTGATACTTATAACGGAACAACGCAAGTGCGATTACAGGATCCGCTCATAAAAAAACCAGGAGTATATAGACCAAATTACATTCCGTTACAAGAAATAAAAAATCATACCAGTCTTGTATCTTTTTTTCAAAAAACAAAACCTATCCCAGATGATGCATCCCTATTAGTTCTTGATTTGACATCGCCATTCTCACAATTCATGAATTCATCTGCAAAAAAATATGCTGATGACATGAAGATTTCATCATTATATCTGTATGACTGGAATACAAAAAATGATAGTGCTACGCCTTCCTCTCAAGATCTTTCTCTGATTAATAGAGGCGGTGCATGGGGAACTGTGCAAGAACTTAGAGTCTCTGAACCTGCGGCACAGATAAAACACACTCCATTAGTTGGAATTTATCCAGTACCTACTAGATACTCCTATTGGACTGGAGATACAAAGAAAAATTCAACATCATCTGATTTTACTTTGACTGCAAGTTATTACAAAAAAATACCTTGGAATGATATATGGTTAAATTCAAAAAATATTCAGATCGAACCTCATGGAACCACTAAGGTTATAGCTACTCTAATTGTTCCTTCTGATGAGACTCCTGGACTGTATCAAGCTTTTATCAACTTTAAAGACAACTTGCATACAGTTAATGTTCCAGTATCATATGCTGTAATGAAAAAACTACAACCAAAAGATTTGCCTACTGTAATACAAGGACAAAATGGTGATGCACTATATGGAAATGGATACATTGGAGGGGGATTTGATATGGCAAATAGATACAATGCCGGAGATTGGCGTCAATATTATTTTGATGTCACTGACAAGACAATTAATTCAGTAGCAATGAATCTTTCTTGGAAAGATCCTGATACAAATCTATCCGTATTTTTAGTAGATCCACAAGGAAGAATTATTCAAACAAATTCTCCACCTGGCGTACTTGGACAATTTCAAGGATGGCCAACTGGTGATTGGCTGGGACCAAGCCCTGTTTTTAGTGAGGGTGGTGGATTTTATCCAGATAAAAAATACTGATGCAACATCTACTGTATTATTTGCTTCTCTAAACCAAACTGGAGTTTATTCATTATTGATACATGCACCATTATTTGGTGGAAGATCAATTGCAGAACCTATAACGATTGATACTAAATTCTCTACACTCTTACCTATAGAATCATCCACCTCAATTGATTCTAGACATCCCACTTTTCATAAATGGTAATTATACAATTAATCCAAAAATAATCGGTCAGAGTATTGAAGATAAAGAATATTATCTTGACAACGAGACATCACAGATTATTGATCAAAACAAACTAACAAATGACATACGAAATCTTTCAGAAGGGGAACATGATCTTAAATTTGTAATAACCGATACTGTTGGGCATAGTATATCAAAAGAATTCAAATTTGTAATAGACAATACTCCGCCAGAGATTATACTGCAATCGCCAAAGAATTATTCTATAGTTTCTGGAGTAGTCAATATTGATTTGGATGTAAATGAATTGAATCTTGCACCAAAAGATTGGTTGACCGTAAAAACTCCTAAACAAACTTTCCATGATGTTAAAAATATTCAATTTGATACCACGTCTCTTGCCAATGGAAATTATACTATTGAGACTATCGCAAAAGACGGGCAGGAAATATAAAAATGGCAAATATTGTACTAACCGTAGACAATTCTAATCTTGGCGTATCATCACTCTAGGCAATATAACAGCGATCAGAATTTTACAACTTTGATTGAAATTGTGATAGGAATTGCAATAGCATCAACAATAACCCTTTTTACTTTGAAAAAATTAAAAATTTCACAAAGAAGTTAGACAAGGTTTATATGCAATTTTTCCGAAACGGAGCTTTGAATGTCTGAGCAAGATTCTCACCAAGGATCCTCTATCACGACGTGATTTTCTCAAATTATTAGGTGCTGCAGGTGTTGCTTTGACCTTTACGCCCTTTATTCCATGGGGTAAATTCATGCCAAATCCATCAAATGCATCTTTGGAGAAGGCACAAGTTATACTACCAGATGGAACACAAGCAAACGTCAAGACTTTTCCTAAAAATCACTCTGAGGTTATTACCTATCCAAAAACTGGAGATTCTGTTCTTGATCAAGAGGCGTTTAAAAAATGGCAGTTTATTCGATTACCTGATGAACTTGGTGGCAATGTAGATGATGTAACTGCATTTCGTGCATATAGTATGGTTTGTTTACATTTATGGTGTTTATGGAAATACTGGCCACAAGAAGGTAGAAAAAGAGGAGAATGTCCATGTCATGGAAGCATGTATAATCCATTAAATGGAAAAGCCTTTGCAGGACCAGCTTCACTTCAGGCTTCTCCGTCCAATGTATTGGCAACTCTTTATTTTGAAGCTGATAATGATGGAAATTTATGGATTAAACCAGCTGTGTGGTCTGTAAACGAAAATGGAATAGTGGGGTATGGTCGTTTCCTTAAAACGTAGAAACGGTCTAGTAGATTTTTTCTACTGGATATGGGATGGACTGGAAAGAACCGTATTTATCGGAACTAAATTCTCTTTTCCAGCAAGATTTGTAAGTCCATTTGGATTCCTGGGAATGCTCACATTTGTGATGTTTGTAATTCTTGGAGTCACTGGTGCGCTATTGATGTTCTATTATCAACCAATATTGGACAGAGCGTGGGACAGTGTTCAAAAAATCAATGATACAGTTCCTTATGGATTTATGATACGAAATATTCACTATCACGCTTCAAATGCAATGGTTCTACTTGCAGTACTTCACATGTATTACCAATACTTTAGTGGGCGATACAAAATAAGAAATGAAATTATCTGGGTCACAGGTGTAGTACTTGGTACTGTAACTATTCTGGAAGCATTTACTGGATATGATATTATATTTAGTGAACGTGCCGAACTTGCAATCAGTATAGCTGCCTCTCTTACTAATTCAATGCCAGTAGTTGGACCTACAATTCGTGATGCAATGTTTGGTTCAGGCTTTGCTGATTTTATTCTTAGATTCTATACAATGCATGTATTTCTCTTGCCAATAGTAATGCTAGGATTGATGGCAGTTCACATGCCAAGATTTTTGGTTTTCGATGTTCCAATGGTAATGGCAATTTCTGGTGCGATATTTATAACAGGTGGAGTCTTCCCAGTCGATCTTGGTTCTAAGTTTGAACCTACAGTACCGCCAGGAATTACTGTGCCTGAATGGTATCTTACAGGCATCTATGCATTCTTGAGGACACAGTATGACAAATTTGTAACAGGTGTATTATGGCCTGGTGTATTCATTGTAGCGATAGCTATGACTCCCTTCATAGATAGGTACAAAAAATTCTCGTGGAAGGATAGACCGATAGTAACTGCGTTTGGTATTACTGGCATTACTCAAGTCATGGTGACAACATATTGGGGCTTTTACATTACACCTGATATTACAAAACCGCTTGTTGCTAGACTTGTAATCGATCCAATCTTCTTCTATTTGATTATGTTATTGTTGGTTCCTATAGGATTTGGATTCTCATATATGATGATATTGCTTGCAAAAGAATCAGAAAGAAAAGCAAAATTGGCAGCTTCAAAAGCTCCGCATAAATCATCGCCAATTAATCTCTCAGGAAAATGGATTAACTGGTTAATTGTAGCACTACTTGCATTCCAAGTATATCTTAACATCGCAGCATACAACGCAGCACTGGGCTGGAATGAAAAACTTTGCTCTATTTCTAACTGGATTGATTCTTATGGTATTTGCTGGACTATTCCATCTTTATCGACATGGACTAAATGAAGCAAAGAAGATCCCAGTTCCACCCCCAGTCAGCAAACAGAATCTCCAAAAGCACTTGATGGTAAAGAACTCTGCTGGAAGTCTATCACAATAGGCTCGAATATTGTTCTTATTCAATAACCTCTTAGTGCATAGAAAATAAATCCTATTTGATAATCATTCAATTATTTTTGTATACACTTTATAAGACTAAAAACAAGATCAGAAAATAGTTGAGTCTTCCATCCTCCAGTCATGCGTATGGAATAGGATTAATCGCAGTTATCATCGGAGCTGCACTTGGAGTTTCTTATTATCAACTTTACTATATACCAGAGTTTAACGCAAAGCCTATAATTCCAGACAAAGTTCTTCATCCTAGTGATACGACTACAATAATTATTATACCAGGTTCAGAAAATCCCTCACAAACTCAAAACTTTACACCAAAGACAATTACGGCCCAACTTGGGAGTAAATAATCTTGTAATCTGGAAGAATACTAGTGAAGCTGCTCATACTGTTACACCTGATAAACCATTCAAGGATGGCTATAATGGAGACTTTGGATCTCCCGGAGTTATCAAACCGGGTGCTACATACCAATTTGTCTTTACGCAGGAAGCTGTTATACCATATCATTGTGAACCTCATCCATGGATGACGGGAACTATAACCATAGTACATGGGGCTCTAACGTCCTAAAACTCTAAGATAATTATAGGAAAATCAGGGTATTAATTTTCCAAAAACAACCTCACTTTCGATCTCTTTGTGTTCCTGAATTATTGATACCCTGAATTTTATTTCAAGAGTCTCTTTAGGCTCGAATTCTATTGAAGCTGTAAATTCAACTAAATTTTGTGGTATATCGTTTTTATTAATAAATAATCTTGCAAGATTCTGTGATATAGACTTGTTATTATACGATCTGTAGACTATGAGCTGATTGGAACCTAGAATTTGAGCATTTACTACAACTCCATCATATCTGCCAGAATAGTTCACTTGGATTTTTCCTTTAATTATCTCATGAGGCTTGAAAGTAAGATTTTCTAATTTTAGTTCAATGTCTTTCATATGATATTGATCTTCAAATGAAGATATTAAATTGTTAGACATCTAACGTCTGAGAACTCCTCAAATTATCTAGAAAACGGGCCCGAAGGTTCTTGCCAGATCAGTTCTAGCGCGTCCACCCCATTTTTTTGATTTTTTATTAACTTATTGAGGATTTGTTAATATCTGTAAATTTTGTATGTAATTACAAAACTCCTTTCCTTAATTTTTCATTTAGAATAACAAGGTGTAGAACAAAATTTTATTTTGTATGTATTACTTGACTTTTTTCATTTTAGTTATACAAAAGATTAAGTGATCTTACACTTGAAATCATTTTACGATGACAGACTAATTTTGAAGAATTATTAAGTAACATAATAAAAATCAACGATTTAATTCGTTTTGTGTTCATTACAGACGAGGAAGGCAAAATAGCTCATAGCAAGATATCTACAAATTCCTTTCTTCTAGATGACAAACAAGCATCTCTGCTTGGAATAGACATGCAAATACTTAGGCGATTGTTGGTGTTGTATGATGAACTTATTGGTAAAAATACCATGGTTCATTTGATAAGGGAAAAGGTTCATGTTTTGATATATTATCATAATAACTGGACAATCCTAGTAAGTTGTGACAGAAATATCGATAGTCATGTTCTGACAGATATTTCAATCAAGATACAATCCCTTATTGAAGAGAGTTTTAACTGATTTCCAAATTTTTTATTTCGTTTCAAGATTTATTGGGAATAATGGAAAATGCATTTGTGCAACATTTCTGATAAATAAAATCATGATGTATTGATATTGTACTGTTCTAATACTTTTTTTATGTTATGGATACTAAATGGTTTGTAAATAATCGTTTTAATTTTTAGTTCATTTAACTTTTGATATGTTTCCAGTGAAAAATCAGCTGTTACTGCCACAATCTTTGCAGTAGGATTAATTTTTAGAATTTTTTCCATAGCATAAAGACCATCGGTTTTTGGCATCATGAGATCAATAAAAATAACATCTGGAACATATGTTTTATAGAGACATACTGCTTCACTACCGCTAAAACCCCTTCCTATTACTTGTAGTCCAATAATTTCAAGAATGTCAGAAAAAACCTTGACGGTATTTACATCGTCATCCACAACGATACAGGTAATCACATAATTCCAAGACGGAGTTTATTTAAAAATATTCGGTTAAACAGTGTTTAGGAGGATTTGATTTCAAAAATGATTCTCTTAAAAAATTAATTTCTTAATATGTGGCATCATGTGTCGTATATTTTGATGAATTTTAAGATAAAATTAGTTATAGGATTTTTAGCCATTGCTTCTGTCATGATTACATATGGCTTATTTGTTAACGAAATGAAAAAAATTCCATTAAACTATGAATTAATTTCGGAACAAGAGGGACAAGATCGCACATTAAATTTCCCAGGGGGAAACTTGTCAGAACCATTTGGAATAAGAGAGACTCTAAGAGAAAATGTGATAAATGTAACCGGGAACATATTGGCGATTAATTCCACTATATTAGGAAAGGATCCCGTGACAAATAAAATCGTCTTTGATAATACTCATACATTTTTTGTTGACAGAGCTGACTAGAATGCATCAGTCAATGAATGAATATTTCACCTTTCCTCCCAATGTTCAAAAAGTAGATTATGATTTTTTCCATCCAATGATATTCTCCAAGACTCCTTTTGTTTTTGAGAAAGAAGACAACATATACGGTCTTGACGTATATGATTTCTCATGCAAATATACCGGGGTTGATGTATCTTCAGACCATCCAGACTTTCCATCTAAGAAAATATTGTCTGATGGAGGTTGTACAATCTCAGTTGAACCTGTAACTGGAACTATGGTTTCTTTTTCTAAATACTGGGATGACTATTTTGTAAATGATGGGATCAGAGGGGCAGATGTGGAGATTGGAGAAAAACACACCACCGAATATTCCGAAAATATTTTAGTTAATACTGCAAAATCTGCAAAGACCCTGTATTATTTTCTTGATTTGGTTTTTCCAAGTTTGATTGCCATAGTAGGAATTGCAATATTGTTTGTCATACTCTTATTTGACAAGATAAAAAATCAAGCTAAAATCATTCTTCAAACACAAAATGAAGTGATAAAAAAAGAAAAATTATCCATAATAGGTGAGTCTACTGCAAGACTTTCACATGACCTTCGAAATCCATTAAGCGTAATCAGATTAGCAGTTGAAGGAATAGAGCTGCGAATTAATAACAAATCTGACCCAAAACTTGATGAATATATTCCAATAATTAATGACGCAGTATCTAGAATCAATCACCAGATTAACCAAGTACTGGGATTTGTTAAAACAATACCCTTGGACAAAAAACTAATCTCAATTTCCAACATTTTAGGTGATTCTATTAAAAGCATAAACATCCCAGAAAACATCACTATCACACTGCCAGAAAATGACTTTTCTCTCATGGCAGATAAAATTCAGCTATCAGTTGCATTTACCAATATTTTGTTAAATGCAATCGAGGAAATAGGAAAAAACAAAGGAATTGTAACAATACGTAGTAAGAGTGAAAAAAACAATCTGATCATAGAATTTCAGGATTCTGGGGATGGAATATCAAAAGAAAATGTCAGTAAAATATTTGAACCATTGTTTACAACCAAACAAACTGGTACTGGTTTGGGTCTTTCCAGTGTTCGTGCTATTATAGAATCTCATGGTGGATCCATATCTGTCAAGTCACCTCCTACTGTTTTTACTATATTGCTTCCACAGGACATTACAAAAATATCTTCGATTGTTAAATAGTGAGAAAAATACTAGAAATCATTGAAAAAAGATAAGTGGGTAGAGAATCATCAGTCTAAATTTTATCAAGATCAAACTCTTACAGGTCTGAATATTTGATATTGAGCCCTGTAGGATTGGATTCTCACAAGTCTGAACTCACTATCAGTCTTGGAATTACTAGTTTTTCTTTATCTGAGATCTTCTGTATCCTTGTAAGAGTTCATTTTACTTTTGAATACTTTGATGTTGTCATAGACTCCAAAAGACAACAATATGTATGACCATAAAAAGAGAATGTCCACCGGATGTCCAGTATAGATGGAATTATCAAGCGAAAAATATTGGAAACCTGTATCAGCTACCACCTCTACTAGTATGCCAACAAGCATCAGAGACCAAAGAAAGTTTACCTTACCTCCAAAAAATAATCTTACTCCAATGAGTGCAGGTACCAACACTATTGAATCAGCTATGGGATAACTAGCTCCCAAGATGATTGAAAACTTGTCCTCATCAGAATTATTCTCAAGTGTCCAATACATGCTCGGTATAAGGACAGCAATAGAAACAAGAGAAGATAACACTATCATCTTTTTTGTGATTGAATTTCTAAAAGGTTTCAAGTATAAAATCGCAAAAATAAAGTAAGCTGGATAGCCTACAATATAGAAAAAGTCTGCCGCCGATGGAAATGGCTTTTGATGATAGAAAAGTTCTTCAACTAACCACACTTGTTCTGCAACAAACCAGCATGCTGAAAATACTGCAAATGCTATCCATGCCTTTCCATGGTTTCCGGTGACACCGTGTTTTTTTGCCATAATTATTGATAAAACAAGCATTGCACCTGGTATTGGTACAAATATCCAGTTTGTGAAAACAATGGCAGTTTCCTTTCCAGTATGTTCAGCAATCAGGATTGCAATTCCGGTAGATACTAGTGAAAAGAGCAGGAATCTTTGCGATTTTAGTTTCTCAAGTCTTGTCTGCAATTTTTATTCACTTATTTTAATGACGAAGTTTGCAATATCTTCGTACGTATTCAACTCAGCAAGAAATTTTTTAATGGATTCGATTATCGCCAGACTACTTTGACCATACAGTTCTTTTAACACTCTTGACAAATACTCGGGGTTTTCAAAGCAATCAGGCAGATAACAATGGTAATCTTTAGCGAGCTTACCTAATACTTCATCATATGTTGGCTTGCCCACTTCAAGTAGAGCTTTTTCTATTGCTAAAACCACAAGTGCCTTTCTTGCTTCAATCATAGAATCTTTTCCCATTCCTATGTGCCACTTAGATCTTGATAAGTTATCCTACTACATGGAAAAAGTGTTTTCTGATGTGTTGAACTTACTCAACGATATCATTCCTTTCATTAGTTCATCAATTAGATCCCCAATTGATCAGGGTTCAATTATCAGATTCTCACAAGTCCGAGTCCTGTAAGGTTTGAACTATCTGTTAGTTCAAGCCCTGCTTGTTTTTGATGACAATTTTGCCATTTGGCAAAGTTCCAAGAAACTGCCAACCTTCTGTTACCAATTTTTCAAACTCGTCTTCTGTCACAACTCGTTGTTGTATGATTTCATCTTCACTTTCCCTGTTGGTTTCATAGTCGAGAAACTCCTGACTTTTCCTAAATGCTTCTCGCATCTCGTCCATCAGAGTCTTTGGAAGTATGCTCTTGTTTGTTGTGTATTTTGCTTCGATGGAACCTTTGTGTCCCATGAAAAATACACGAAAGTCATGTGCAATTTTTCCTCGGGATTCTGAAATCAACAGACTGTGTGTCAAAGAACGCCCTTAGCACGTATGGTCTCCACTTGAAGCGAGGTCTCATTGTTTTTCTGACATCTCTTTCGATTATCGCAGTTGACAGGAATTTTCTTCCCTTGTTCTTTCCACGAAACCTTGGATATTTCGAGAACGGCACTATCACAGGACTTTCAGGATCAAGAACTTCACCATCAATCATTCTTTGATTGATGTATGCAAGTATTTTTTCTGCTCCAGTTTCAGTTATGAAACTAAAGTAGACATGTCCTGCCTTTGACAGTGATCTTCGAACTACAACTTTTGCAGGTTTTGCTGTAAACCTAGCTATTCCCTGTACCATCTCAAGTTCTGGCAGATCCCTAATCATCAGTCCGTCTGTTGCATTATGGTTTCCCAGCACTTCGGGACGCAGTCCAGCTTTTCCCATTAGTGCCATTATTGCACCAGACCTCAGAGTTGCCCTGTTGAACAGTTCTGCAAGTTCTGTGGCTTCTGGAATTCGCTCGTCTGCAAGTGTTGGCGTTGAATCCACGTTTGCTATCCTGATCTTTCGCTTTATCTCGATGTCAAAGTGGTGTAGCCATGACTTGACTGCCGTGATTATTCCCTTGGTGTATTGAGGGGCGTGCTTTTGTTTTTCCATTGTTGTGATGTTGTCTTCTAGAAGGTCTGTTACTGCTCTTGGATTTCTCAATCCAAGATCAATGAGTTCCATTGGAGTGATCTTGTTGTTCTCACAGAACTTACCAAGTCTTCGCAAATTTACTTCAGCTGTTACGGAACTGCTTCGGGCAAGGTTGTCATACCAGCGTTTGATGTCTTTGTTTTCAAGAAGGCTGTCTTTTTTTGTGATTTTGTTTTGTTTGGCAGTTGTTGTTTGGTTTTGTTCATGTATCAATTTTTTTCCCACATCAGACCGCACAATGCAGTCCTCATCTGCAATAGCAAACGAATTTCTAGTATTTACTCTTTTTATGATCGATTCAGCGGGTAAAATTTCGGTTGTTTCAATCTTTGCCACAATTAACCATACGAGTCTAGCGGTTTTATAATAGGGAAGGTACACTATTTTCATGGGACGCAAACCCAAAAACAAGTATGTCGAGGCTTCGATTGCTTGGGTGAAAGATAGTGAATTTAGAATGTTTTACGTCAAGATTCCCAAATGGTTGGAAGTTAAGATTGCAATAATTGAAAATGGTCAATACAACGGCACTGAAACAAATCTAGCAAGTGTGGATAGCATCAACAGCGAAGAATTTGTAAGAGAAATAAAAAAATTGGGTTACAAAGTGTTGTACGTAAACCATTACACCATACAAATTCCGAACATCTGTCCACAATGTAAAAAGGAAGGTACTCCAAAAATCGAGGATAAAAACGCGGATGATTATAAAGTAAAAACTGGAAGATATCAAATACCTAAAATCGCATTTTCTGATAACATGGAGAATGCAAAGATACCAAAGCCACCAAAACTGTATCTCTCATATTCCCATGGAAGTAAGCAAAAACATTGGCTTTGGGAATACGTACCTTTCCCACATCCATTATTCAAGGAGAGTGTAAAGAAAAAAATTTACATTCAGGATCTTTTCACCCCAAACCGCATACCATGGTTAAAACGTCATTTTACAGAACAATAAGGACAGTCTATCCGCTATGTCATTTATTGCGGTCTATATTGTGGATTATGACATCTTTTAGATACTAAAATTACTAGCAATTTACTAGCAATTTACTACCTAATTACATACTATTCACATACTATTCACATACTATTCACCTACTACTTTTTACATACAATTTACATACAATTTGATACATGCTATTCACTACCTATTCGATTAGCTTTTTTCCATAGGTAACAATTCTTATTTTAATAGAACTTTAATATCTTAATCAACCAATATGATCTAAATTGAAACGTAAGCGTAAATATTCAACAAACGATCCATTGAAAATGCGGGCGTTTAAGGTTATCAATAATATATGTAAAATCTGGAATAGTCAAAAACGTCCTCCAAAAGTTCGCTATATGGGGAAAAGATTACACCACTATTATTATGCCCTAGTTGGCTTAGCTCTCAGTACAATATTCCAGAGTTCTAATCATGAACAAGATAAAAAACTTGGACGGTATATTGAAGGTGGTTCTATGGCTTTATTGCTGGATGATTATGTGGACTTTGAAAGAGATTTCAAGAAATTTCTTAAAAATATGCTAAAATTCTGAATTTACGTTTATGTATTCTATTCTCCATGTCCCGATCTTGACACGAAGAAAGATTCAATCCGTCCCGTAAATTGGACAGAACCTCAAGACTTGTCTTTTAACTGATTTAATGCGTATTCAAAACCATGTGAACGATTGGCAAACCTTTTCTTCTTTATCTGAGAGTCTAGCCACTTTATCAGATCTTCATCAACTGTAATGCTCATCTTATTTTTGACCAATAGGTATGACTAGGTAGGATTACAATTTAACCAAGGGTGAGATTATATCCTACCAAGTCGGATAACGTGATCGTGAATCAGGATCAGGAGTTTTGGGCGAAACATCATCATTACATTCGCTTAGCATTATCCATATCTTCTGTAGTTTTGATTTTTATTATTTTACACCAAAATGTGTATGCAATATCCGGCACAGTATCAGTCGGTTCTGATCCGGGGGCTGTCGCATTCGACCCAGCAAACGGCAACATCTACGTTGCCAACCAAGGATACATTGCTAATCAAGGATATACAATCTCCGTCATCTCAGGATCAAATAATACAGTCACTTCAACAGTCTCCGAAGGTATGACTCCTCAAAGCATAGCATTTGACTCGAAGGGTGACGTTTATTTTACCAACTCTCTGGGTATGGCATTTGATCCTATAAACGGAAATTTTTATGTTGCCAATGGTGGCTCTAACTCCAACTTAGTCTCAGCCATCTCAAGCTCACCCACTCCAACCATTGCTATAGTGGGCTCTGTTCGGGACTTACCAACCGGTGTGGCATTCGACTCGGCAAACGATAACATCTACGTTACCAATCAACTCCAACACACAGTCTCCGTCATCGGTACAACAAATTCTTTTACTGCCACAATTAATGTCGGTACAGAACCTGTTGGTGTAGCATTTGATCCTGCAAACAACAACATCTATGTTGCCAACCAAGGTGCAAGCTCAGTCTCCGTCATCTCAGGTTCAACCAATAACGTAACTGCCACAATTAATGTTGGCATAGAACCTGAAGCTTATAGCATTCGACTCTGCAAACAATAACATTTACGTTACCAATGCTGGTTCAAATTCCGTCTCCGTCATAGACGGTACAACAAATTCTGTTACTGCTACAATTAATGTTGGTGCAAATCCTGACGGTATCGTATTCGATTCAGCAAACAACAACATCTATGTTACCAATGGTGGCTCAAATTCTGTCACTGTCATCTCAGGTTCAAATAAAATAATTACTATCACAGCTCTAAGTTCTTATCCAAATCCATCACTTTTTGGTCAGACAATAGGCTTTACAGCTACGGTATCACCAAGTACAGCAACAGGAACAGTGACATTTACAATTGATGGAACAGCTGGTACGCCAGTTGCAATTAACGGTGGTATTGCCTCAATTGGTTCATCCTCACTTACAGCAGGATCACACACAATCACAGCAACATATTCAGGCGACACAAACGATGTACCGAGTACGTCATCAACTATTACACAAACTGTATACCAGAGTACAACCACAACCACACTCTCATCCTCAGCTAACCCATCCACAGTAGGTCAGTCAATTACATTTACAGCCATGGTATCTCCAAATACTGCAACAGGAAAAGTGACACTTACAATTGACGGTATAACTTATACTGCCTCACTTTCTGGAGGTCAATCTTCCTTTAGAACATCCTCGCTTTCTAGTGGAACCCATTCAATCAATGTGGCATATTCTGGTGACACAAACTATGTCGGTAGTAAATCTACTCTAACTCAGGCAGTTACTTTACCTCCTGTGGTTATTAAAATTCCTGCACCTACTCAAAATCCTGCGTCAAATGTAACAAATTCAGCTCCCACAAATGTGCCCACAGTTACACCAACACCAATTGTTCCATCAACACCAACTGTTACACCAACTGTTCCAACACCAACTGTTACACCAACGCCATCACCTACACCTGTTCCATCGCCAACTGTTACACCAACGACAATACAAATTCCACAGTGGGTTCATAACAATGCGAAATGGTGGTCAGAGGGATCTGTAAGTGATAATGACTTTGTTCAAGGTATTCAATATCTCATTCAGGAAAAAATAATTGTAATTCCTCAAACAGCACAATCAAGTTCTCAATTAACTAATCAAATCCCAGTATGGGTAAAAGGTGTTGCAGGATGGTGGGCAAATGGAAAAATTTCTGATGATGAATTTGTAAAAGGAATACAATTCCTCATCCAAGTAGGAATAATCAAAGCCTAGTTTACACAGTCAAAAGTTTTACGACAAATAGCAGATTCTATAGCATAAAGAGGTGGGATTCCATTTTTTACTCTTTGTCAACTAACTTGTTTGGGTTCAGACTTGTGAATGCTTTTTTGTAGTAAGTTTTTTCAATTCAGCCAAAGTCAATGAACTATTGTATTTTTCCCATACTTCTTTTTGAGTGTGGCACAACTGTCCTTCATAGTGATGGTCATTGCATTCCTTACAAAATATTTCCTTGAGCATGGTTTATTTTCTCTCTTTTTGCTATTAGCCTTTTTTGTTAACTAACTTTTGGTTGGTATGAACTTATGAAAGCAGGTCTTATAAAACTCAGTCTATTGGATTCAGAAATAAATGAAAAACTATCGGTTATGATAAAAAATCTAATAACGTTATCAGTCATGTTGAACAGAATTACATAATTTTGGTAAATTATGGTATGTGTGAATCTAATTGTGAACTCAATATTTTTTGCATACTTAATAAAATTTGGGAAGGAGTTTTGTAGTCACTCCGATTAGCTTACTGCCTCTTTTGTGTTAATTTTTTGTCACAAAATCTCTTGGACTCGTACCAACTGTTAGTTCAAAAACTGTAAGACTCGCTACGAAACTCCTTTTTTTTATTTTACTATCAATACTGGAATCTTTGATTTTTGAACTACTGCATGTGATACGCTACCAAGAAAGGCTTCTTTCACACTGCCAAGACCTCTTGCTCCTATCACTATGATATCAAATTTGTTTTTTGCAGCAAAATCAATTATTGCAGATGATTCTTTTCCAATTGTGGTTTTTCCAACAAAGACTATGCCATTTTGAGCAGAGCGTTGTTTAGCATCCTCCATGAAATCTTTGACAGCTTTTGTAAGGTATTCTTTAGCATATGTTATTGGCATAAACGATTTCGGATAAATGGGTACAACAAATAGTCCTGTAATTGTAGCCCCACACTGTCTTGCAAGAAATATTGCAGTATCCAGTCCTCTAAACGAGTTCTTTGAACCATCCATGGGAACTAGAATTTTCTTGACTTGGTATTTTGCCATTATTGTGGATATGTTCCAAGATTATAAAACTGATTGCTAAGGGTTCTGTAAAGTTGTCGTCGGTTAGTTTAACTGTAAATTTTCGTCGGATTATCTAACGTGAATAATTCCTGCTACCCAAGGATGTACCACATCAAAATATGGAAAATCTCCTATATCGTTAAAGGTAAATGAAAAAGTTGATCCGCTTTTAATTAAACCACTATCAAATATTGTACCAGTATTAGTATCACTAGCTACACCACTTGTTATTGTATGACTAACTCTATCATTATTTACCCATACTACATTTACTCCACGTTTTATTACCACTGCTACAGGATCAAGCAATTTCTGATTTTTGTCTTTTGGAACACTTGTACCTGAGCCTAACTCAATCGAAACTACTACTCCAAATGGTTTTTCAAATGTCGGGCTTGTTTTCTGTAGTTTTACATCATTACGTAAAGTTCTTACTTCATCTCTAAGGTCTTTTATCATTAAAATCATTTCTTGCTCTGTGCTAGGAGTTCTACTTACGGCTAAATCAAAAGCATATTCTGAAACTATTGATTCTGATGCGGATCTTGGTTCTTTTTGTGCATTAAGAATATGCTGTTTTAATTCATCTTTTGCATTTGTCCATTGCCTATTATCTTTCATATCTATGGAAATAGCTCGTTTATCATAAATATCAAAAGGTAATTTTTGTTCAGGTTCTTTTATTATGATCACTGGTTTTTTTGAAGCGTTTCTAATAGCTAATTCATAAAACACATTTGCGTTATAACCAGAAGTATCTGCAATTACCAATTCTGAATTAATTAATCTAATAACAATAGTACGTGAAATAGAGTTGGAGTTAGATTCTTTATCTGATCGAATTGGTTTATAACCTAATTCTTTTAACACTGGTTCAAAATGAGATCATATTTTTCATCTGCAATCTTCCTAGTTTCACTACCTTGTTCCCCTATTGGAGATATTATGAAACAAACTTTTTCATCTGACATGAATTATCGAGATCTTGTAGCATTTTGTATTAAAGTTATCCACTTATTCTCACCATTAATCTCAATTCCATAAGCTTCACTCGATGTCTTACCATCTAATCCCTATGGGTTCTGATATAATTATGAAATATCTGATAGTATCCACATGGAATAGAATTTTGTACCTTCACCAGTTTATAGACACAAAGTAGTATCCTAATAGTGTCCAGAAATGATTGTAATTTCAGTATCAAAACGGTGGTATCATCCAAGATCAGAGGTAAGACAGCATGGAAAAAATGGTGCAAAGAAGCGTTGGTTTGTGTTTTACTTGGATGAAGGTAGATTTCGTTCTAAAAGAATTCACTGGTATGAGGTTTGGTGGTACAAATCTCAGAAACACTACAAAGCGAGATTGATTTGTAGTGATTGTGATAGAGAGTTCATCGGATATATCAGGTCAGTTGATCAAGAGGTCGAGTGCCCTTACTGCGATAACTAGTCAGCATACTGAAGTGTGCCTTTTTTCATATTCCCTATGATCATTGGGAAAAAGTAGTTTTCAATAGGAATCTTGTTTGGCTTGTATGCGGGGTCAGGCGTATTCACATATTGACGGATTCTGCATTTTTTGTGTTTTGTCTTGCCATCTGTAATCTTGTGTCCATATGTAAGCCAATATTCATCTAGCCGTTCACTTTGTATCTTGTTCTTTTCAATTTCTCCAAGATGGGTTGGTCTTCTTGCCCGTCTATCGTTTGCATCTTTTATCTCAATTTTTGGAATTCCCCTCTTGTGACATTTCGGACACAGGTCAGTCATCTTTCTTACAGAGAGTTCTATCTTTGTAACCTTGTAACCTTGTTTTTCTATTTCTTGTGCAACTAATGAAATGTCATCAGGATGTTTAACATGATATTCCCATTCTGTGTGCCCTGCTTGATTAATTGGTGTCACAGTAAATTTGTAGACAAAAGGAATCTTTATGTCAAATACCTTAATTTTTGTCCCTTGATCAAATGCAAGAACTACTTCAGTGAACTTGTTTTTTGGTAGTCTTCCCAATGATATAGTGTACCTTCACTGCTATAAATTCAATAATGTTGTATCAGACAAATGTGATGCGATCATAAAAAGGGTAAATACTGCAAGCCCGCTTGCTATGGCAGATGAGGACTGCATTGTGCAGTCTGATGTGGGAAAAAAATTGACATACAAAAAGACAATCTACACAAAGACACAATCCATTCGAAAGAAACCAACAAAGAAAGCAAAACTTCTAGCCATTCCAGATGTAAAAAGATGGTACGACAATGTAGCAAGGGGAAGTCCAGTATCCGCAGAGATCAATCTCAGAAGACTATCAAAATTCTGCGAGGACAACAAGATAACACCAACACAGTCTTGCAGAACTGGGAATAACAGATGTCAGAAAAGTCACGGATCTGCTTCAAGATCAAATATCTTGGATGGAAAGTCAGGGAAAAGCTCCTCAGTACATCAAGGGAACCATAACTGCAATAAAATCATGGCTACATCATTTTGATGTCTTCATAAAAAGAAGGATCAAGATAACTGATGTAGATTCCACACCGACTCTTGAAAACGAAAGAGTGCCAGAAGGATACGAACTTGCAGAACTGTTCAGTAGGGCAAACCTGAGGGCAGGAGCTGTCATGTCATTGATTGGAAAGTCAGGACTGCGACCCGAAGTACTTGGAAATCACAACGCAACGGACGGGTTGATGATTAAGGACTTGCCAGATCTTGCAATCAAGGACGGATTGGCTACGTTCTCCAACAAACCTTCCAAAGTGGTAGTAAGAAAGTCACTTTCCAAAGCACGTCACGAATACTTTACCTTCCTGACAGACTTGGGAGGAAAAAGACTGCTTGCCTACCTAAACGAGAGGCTAGTTTCAGGGGAATTGCTGACACCCGAATCTCCAGTTATTGCACCATTTGCAAAATACGAACGATTCAGGGGAGAAAACAAAGGGAAAAGATTCGTAGAGACACTGACAATCCGCAAGGAAGTACGAAAGATAATGCGACCTAGGTTCTCATGGAGACCGTATGTGTTAAGGGCGTACTTTGACACACAGTTGCTCATCGCAGAATCTAGGGGAAAGATAGCACATGACTTTCGTGTGTTCTTTATGGGTCACAAGGGAAGCATGGAATCCAAGTACACAACCAACAAAGGAATTCTTCCGCAACTTCTCATTGATGAAATGAGAAATGCGTTTAGCAGAAGTGAAGAATTTCTTGATCTGGAAAAAGGTGATGTTCCAAAGATTGAACAAAAAGAAATTTCAAAAGAGAAATTTCAAAATCTGACACAAGAAGAAAATGAACTGTTGCAAAATCTTCTCCAGAAATTAAATGCAGAAATCGTACAACAGACAACGACAAACGCATAAAATCCGAGGTACTTTCGCAAAAAAGGTTTCGTCATGAAGCCAGGCATGGAAAAAGTGTCGAAAAAACGTGACGCGTTAGATCTGATTAAACGGGCCCGAAGGGCTTCGATCCCTTGACCACTGGATTAGAAGTCCAGCACTCTATCCAAGCTGAGCTACAGGCCCAAATATCGGGCAATTAGCAGCCATATTAAGGGTTTTTACAACCATTTTTTTTCATTAAGATCTCTTTCCATCTTGAAGAGAAATTGTTGTGCATAACCTGCGTATGGCCCAAAATATTCTACAATCTCTTCATGAAGTTTTTCATATCTTTTTTCGGTTACCGGTTTTTCTGTTATGTTGTCAAAAAATTTCTTATAATATTTTAACAAAATTCTTTGTGTCCATCTGTCAATCGGAAAAGATTCCATTTTGTCAAGAGAAAATAATGCAATACAATCTGCTACCTTATTGCCTATTCCACGAATTTTTTTCAGAGATTCTATGGCAGTATGATAATCTGTTTTTTTTAGCCATGCAAAATCGATCTTACCAGAATTAACTGCCTGGGCTGCTTCCTTGACATATTTTGCTCTAAATCCTAGTTTGCAATCTACAAGATCTTTCATAGTTGCATTTGCGAGAATCTCCGCTTTTGGAAATGTACGTAGTTCATGTCCATCAAATTCTTGCTTGACACCAAATTTCTTGCATAAATTTTCTAGCATTGATTTGATGTTTTGTATGGATGAGTTTGATGAGCAGATAAATGATACATAGCACTGAAACGGATCCTGCCTTATCAATCTCAAACCTGGAGATTGCTTTACAGCATTTCCTACCATCTTGTCTTTGCTAATGTTTGACAATATTTTTTCTAAATTATCGCCTGATCTGAGAAAGTTATCCATGTTATTAGATGATGATCTAGCACTGAAAGGTGATTGATTCAGAATGAGAATATCCTGACCGTCTATTCCTACCCATTGGTCTTTAATTTTATTCCAGAGAAAAACTTGCCCACTGTTAATCGTGGTTTCTATGTCTATTACATGTGTCTTCCGCATGTTATATGGTTATTGTTTCGCCTGCATCTGGTGCACGGGCATCAAATCCTAACTTTTCATGTATCTCATCTGCAAACTTTGTACAAGAGTCCATGTCTCCATGAACAGTAAGAACTTTGGGATTGCCTTTTATTTTCTTCATCATTTCAAAAAGGGAATCTCTATCGGCATGTCCTGAAAATTCAAACTGCCTTACTTCTGCTTCACACTTGAACTCCTTTCCTCTTACACCCACTCGTCCTGTATCCAAAAGTTTTCTTCCTGGTGTTCCTTCTCCCTGATATGAAACTAACGCAATACCATTTCTCTTATCTAATGCTAAATTCTGCAAATAAAATACTGCAGAACCACCTACTAACATTCCTGCAGGTGAAATTATGACAGCTGGTTCATCTAGTGCTTTCTTTCTTTCTTTTTCTCCTTTTATCCAAACTGCTTGGTGAACAGAATCGGCAAAAACTTTTGGATCACGTAGATACTCTGGATAATTCAACATTATTTCATTTACTTTTACAGCCATGCCATCCATTACCACTTTATGTTTGAATCCGGCGTTCTTTAAGACACAAGCAATTTCTTGAGATCTTTCCACTGAAAAGGCAGGTACAAAGAGAGAGCCTTTTCTATCCAACACTTCGTATGCAAATTCCATGAACTTTTCTTCTGACTCGTTCCGTGGCATCTGGTTTGTCTGAGAATAGGTACTTTCAGTAATCACTAAATCCACCTCGCCAAAATCAAGATCTGCTTCTCTTAGCATTCTTGATCCTCTTGGGTTAATGTCTGCAGTGTAAAACAATCTCTTATTTTCAGATTCAACTATGACCGATGCCCCTCCTAAAACATGACCTGATTCGAGTAACTGAAAAGAAGCATTTCCACGTTCAATTTTTTCTCTATATTTTATTTCCTTTGAATGCATCATCATCTTTGAAACACTGGCAAAATCATATGGTAGCTGAGTTTTTTGAATTCTAAGCATATCTTCTATTAACAATCTTGAAAGGTCAAACGTTGGGGGAGTAGCATAAACATCAGTACTACCATTTACAAAGAGTGCGGGCATATTGCCTGAGTGGTCAAGATGGGCATGAGTTATAATGGCCGCGTTTATCTCATGTGGATTTACCGCTATTGGATATAGTGATTCTTTTCTTAACTCGACTCCATAATCTAATAGAAAACTAGCACCATCGCAATTTACCTGAAACGCAGATCTGCCCACTTCTTTGGCTGCTCCTAGAACTCTTACTTGCAAGAATCAAAACTTTTTCAAAGGACTTTTAAATCTTTAGCACTCAGATCGGACCTGACTTATTATATTTCTTGGATAATTTGCAAAAGACTTAATTAGATCAAAAAAAATGATCCGACTATGGGTAGAACTTTTGAAGCAATGGTGGAGTACAATCCCAAAAGACCTTAGAGACAAAGTTCGAAAAGGCGATGAGGGAAACAAACCACTATTGAATCAAATAAACTGGATTTGGGTTCACAATATGATGAATCAGAAAGGAGATCTAAATCCTTCATCTGCGGAATTGCTTGACTGGGTAACATCAGGCCAGATTGAAGCAATGCGCCAAATAAAGAAGTAAAAATATCATTTATACTTTCTTTTTGTTTTTCTTTTATTTTAAAAACTTGAAATAATTCTATAACTCCGTTATGGATTTTGCAGATCATTTAAATAGCAAACGATGAAAGATCAAAAACAGAATGCCAATCGCAATTCTTCCAGACGTTGATGAGCAGAGATGTATAGGCTGTGCGCTATGCGTAGAGATCTGTACTTCTCTTGGTCCAGACGTTCTTCGTGTAAAACCAGTAGATGGTTGGAAGAGAGGTAAAGCATTTGTATTTTATCCAGAAAGATGCATCTCAGACGGAGCATGCATTGGAGTTTGCCCAACAAAAGCAATCTTCTGGATGAGACCAATGACTTACACTCCAGGACAACCAGTACCTCTACACAAGAACGGTATATTCGTAAAAGGCTGGGCAGAAGACGCCGCACTATAAGCGGATTCATTCTTCTTTTTTATTATTTTTTAATATTGATAAATTTGATTTTTGGTTTTAGACCTTTAGACTGATATTTTAAGAACTCGTCATTTGTAGCATAAATTTTCTTGAATTTATTATTTTTAAGAAACACATTCCAAGTTTTAGTGAATTCAGGAAATTCATTTTGATTAAAGTCTGTGTTTGATATGACGTAATGAGCAGCAGGGTAGATATCTGATAGTTCCAATGGAATTATTCCAAGGTAGGGATTGTATTGACAAAATTGTACATCGTCTAATTTAGAACCAAATTTCTTTTTTAGGTTGTTATATTCTGTTGAAGTATAAAATGGTCTTATGCTACCATCTGGTATTATTACTAGTGTCTTCTTTTTTGTTTTAAATTTGCGAACTAGTGAATGGAATCTAAAAATCTCAGGCCTGTACTGATCTTCTTTGGAAAACAGAAACACTGCATTCTCTTTGTATCGTGGTGTAGTTTCTAAAAAGAATGAGGTATTATTAGTAAAAATAGATATTGCCTCAAACAACTTGGGATGAGCTCTTGCCTTTCTTATGGTATATTCCCATAGTCGTCCTTCATGAATGGCCTCTTTTACTCTGTCTACCTCAGCCTTTATGGCAAATAGATTATGGAGCGCTATCTTGTTAGTTCTATCTTCTTTATCTAGGGATAGCATCTCTTTTGGTTTCAATCTGGTACATACTTCACAGTTACAAGAGAAATATGCGACTTCAGAGAGATGGGCGGTACCATCTTCCATAATGTATCTATCATGTTTTGCATATAGCATGTAAGATGCAGAATCAAAGGTATCGCAGCCAAGGGCCACTGCAAGAGGTATGGTGAGTGGATGCCCTGCTCCAAATAGGTGAAGTGGGATGGAATCTGGAATTTCTTTTTTTGCAGTTATTATCATTTTGGCAAGTAATTTGTATTCATAAGATTCCATGAATTCAACAGGACTTCCCAATGCCAACATCTGAAAACCTGAATCAATTAGTGCTCTTGTTGATTTTTTGACTAGATCTGAGTGCTCACTTCCTTGTATTGGTCCGACCCATATCTGACCATTGTCATCTCTAGTATCAAGAGTTTCTTTTGAAACTCTAAGTGTGTGTTGTACATATTCTATTGCCTTCTTTTTTGAAAGTCCAAGGCCTGTTGGTCTATCCAAGGGAATAGCAATATCCGTTCCAATTCCTCTTTCAAAAGCAGCAATTTTTTTATAATCTACATCAATATCTCCATATTCTAAGACCTGATATCCACCAGAATCTGTCATGATAGCACCATCATAATCGATTATCTTGTGAATACCTTGTTTTATTGCCTCATCACCATATCTCTTTAATGTGATGTATGCGTTTGTTATGACTAGATCAAATCCCATCTCTCTTAATTTTTTAGCGGGAATTTTTTGCTTGACTGGATGAATTACAGGAACATATGCTGGAGTCTCAACTTTACCATGATTTGTATGAAGTATTCCTATTCTTCCTGCAAGATCTGATTTTTTTATCTCAAACATTTTAAATTTTAATCTGATATGACGTAATTTGAACCTAGTATGGAAAGAATTTCTGCATGTCTCCTTTCTTGAGAACTAGTTGTAGCCAATCCACATTATCTTCTACTTTACTTCCTTTGAAAATTGATTCTATCTTCTTTACCGTTGTAAAAATTGATTTGTCACTCGTATCAACTTGGAAAGTTTTCTTTCTACCAAATTCATGTACTGTATCATGATAGATAATTCCTAATATCTCACTACCTATGTTCTCAAGTGATTTTTTACTAGTGTATTTTCTTTTCTTGTATGTCGATTGTAGTTTGTATGGACTTTTTCTTAAAACAATGACTATCTCCACATTCTTTGATGATATGACATAGGGAGCAAGATGTCCTACAAGTATTGAATTCCTTGAATTCATTTTATCTATTATTTTTTTTAGCTTATCGACATCTACATCCAGAGTCCCATTATTCTTTTTGAATATCCCTTTGCTTATTGCAATCTTGTTGATATCGATAATCTCAAGGTTTAGCTTCCTTGAAATCAATTTTGCTATGGTATGTTTACCTGTTCCGGGATTGCCAGTTATTATTTTCAATAAATACCCTGTAATGGAATGAAATTAAACACTTTTGGAATACTAATAAGAGCATATCTTTGATTAATTCTCATGCAAATTGGCCTACTAGGGAAAACCAATGTCGGAAAATCCACATTCTTTTCAGCTGCTACTCAGACAACTGCGCAAGTTGGAAATTACCCATTTACAACTATTGAGCCAAATATGGGAATTGCTTATGTGAAAACTAATTGTGCGTGTAAACATTTTGCAATAAATCACAATCATCCATTATGTATTGACGGAATTAGATTTATTGCAATCAAGCTAGTAGATGTTGCAGGTCTAGTTCCTGGGGCTCATGAAGGAAAAGGTCTTGGAAATAAATTTTTGGATGATGCAAGAACATCTGAAGTGTTAATCCATATAGTAGATGCGTCAGGTTCTACGGATATACAAGGTCAACCTGTACCTGTAGGAACTCATGATCCACTTGAAGATATTAGATTTGTTGAGGAAGAATTTGATCAATGGATGAAACAAATACTTCAAAGAGAATGGCATAAGCTTACTAGAGAATTAGAAAGCAAAAGTGGTAAGGTGATTCAAGCAATTGCACAAAGGTTTAGTGGACTTGGAATAGATGAATATGACGTAGAGACTGTAATACACAACTTGAATTTACATTCAAAGAAACCTCATGACTGGAGTGATGATGAACTTGTTTTATTTGTTAAAACATTGAGAAAACGAACAAAACCCATTATAATTTCTGCAAATAAATCTGATCTTTGCCACGATCTTGGTATCTTGGATGAATTTAGAAAAATACATCCAACTATTGCATGTAGTGCAGAAACTGAACTTCTTTTGAGAAAAGCAGCAAAGGGTGGAATAATCCAATATCTGCCAGGTGAAAAGTCTTTCAAGATTAAAGATGGAATTAATCTAAACCCTCAGCAGAAAAGTGCGCTTGATCTTGCAGAAAAAGTTGTATCTAAATTGGGTGGAACTGGAGTTCAACAGGTACTTGATTCTGCATGTTTTGATCTTCTAAAATTAATTACAGTATTTCCAGTTGAAGATGAAACAAAACTATCTAATAAAAATGGCGAAGTTCTACCTGATGCAAAACTCTTACGACCAGGATCTACTGCACGAGACCTAGCAAAGTCAATACACCAGGATCTTGCAAATGGTTTTCTTTTTGCTATTGATGCAAAAACAAAACAAAGGGTAGGAGCGGAACATCAACTCAAAAATGGAGATGTTTTGAAAATCGTATCAACTCTAAGTAGGGGATAAAATGCTCAGTCTTGGAATAGAGAGTACGGCTCATACATTCTCATGTGCGGTAATAGAAAAAAAGGGAAAACAAGGAAAGATTCTGTCTGATATACGAAAGATCTACAGACCTCCAGAAGGAGAAGGAATTCATCCACGTGAGGCATCACGCCACCATGCGGAAAATTCCCCAGAAGTTCTTTCGGAGTGCCTCAAAAAAGCCAATGTGAAAATTAATGATATTGATATCATATCATATGCAGCAGGTCCAGGTCTTGGACCATGTTTGAGAATTGGTGCAGTAGTAGCCAGATCACTATCTTCGTATTATGATATTCCGATATATCCTGTAAATCATGCACTAGGTCATATCGAACTTGGAAAAATGCTGACTGGTGCAAAAGATCCTTTGGTTTTACTTGTTTCAGGAGGGCATACAATGATCTTGGCATTTCTTTCAAAGAAATGGAGAGTTTTTGGTGAAACTCTGGATATTACTCTGGGTCAATTACTAGATCAGATTGGAAGATATGCTGGATTTGCATCACCATGTGGTCCAAAAATGGAAGAACTTGCATCTAAATCAAAAGAGTATCTTCCACTACCTTATGTTGTAAAAGGAAATGATGTGTCATTTTCAGGTCTCTTGTCTGCAACAAAAAGAATAATTCCAAAGGGAATAGAAGCTACATGCTTTTCATTACAAGAAACTGCATTTTCTATGATGGGGGAAGCAACAGAAAGAGCTCTCTCATTTACTGGAAAAAAAGAACTTTTGGTTGTTGGAGGAGTTGCTGCAAATAAGAGACTGTCTGACATACTTTCAAGCATATGTAAAAGACATAACTGCAAATTTTTTGTAGCGCCAAAAGAATATGCTGGAGATTGTGGTTCTCAGATATCCTGGATTGGATTATTAGAGTCATCAAAGAAGATGGGGACAAACCTAGAAGATACTTTTGTAAAACAATCATGGAGACTAGATACTGTGGAAGTTTTTTACTAGGCTGAATATTTAGAAATAGCTTCTTTTAGTTCTTTTTCCCACTTTCCTGTATTATACACTCCAAACTTGTAGGTTTTTTCACTTTCATCAGTTTTTATTTTTATTCTTACTTTTGTTATCAATCTACCTTCTTTTGCAACTTCTATTATTTGATTGAGGCTAGCCTCAAGAACTGTCTTTCCAAATTTCTTTGAAAAATCAATAATTCTTCCCTCTGTCTTATCAAATGCAATTCTCTTATTTGTTAGCGTGAGAATACCTGGACCTAAAGAGTCTTCAGAACAATCCTCTTGTATTATTCGCTTCTCATCCGACTCCATGTTATTTCTTTTTGTCTTCGATGTTATAATTGTATATTTGACAAATCATAAATTCTGTTTCAAAAAACTATTTTATGAAATCAAATGATTGTGACTTAAATTATGTTCTACCTGCTAGTTTTCATTGAAACTGCTCAAAAAAGGCGCAGAAGCTGATATCTATATTACATCTTGGAATGGTCAAAACTCTATTTTAAAAATTAGAAAAAAGAAAGATTATCGAGTCCATTCTCTTGATACTAGGATACGAACACTAAGAACGATAAGAGAGGCAAAAATGATCTCTGAGGTTAAATCTTTTGGAATCACTACACCCCTTGTTTATTTTGTGGATGAGAAAAAATGCAAAATATATCTTCAGTTCATAAAAGGTAGATTAATTCGAGATATTCCTGCAAAACAAATCGTAAAAACATGTGGGGAAATAGGCAAAATTGTGGGAATTCTCCATAGGAATGGAGTTATGCATGGAGATCTGACTACTTCGAATTTTATTCTCTCTCAAAAAGGTTTAACAATACTTGATTTTGGACTTTCACAAAAAACAGATAAGATTGATGATTTTGCTATTGATCTTCGTTTATTCAAGGAAGTTCTTAACAGTGCTCATGCTCAAATTGTAGATAACGCTTGGACTTTATTCATACAAGGATATCAAAAGATATTGGGTAAAAACATGACAGAAAAAATCATTAATCAAGTTTTGGTCATAGAAAAAAGAGGCAGATATGCAAATGTCATCTAGTGTATTTTTTGCCAGTTCTAACAAGAATAAATTTGAAGAGGCAAGAAATATCATATCAAAATTTGGCTTAAAAATAAAATTTCTAAAATCCACTCTTCAAGAAATTCAAGCAGATGATATGAAAGAAATTGCAAGGCATAAAGCCATGGAAGCATTTTCTATTTGTTCAAAACCTGTGATTGTGGAAGATGATGGTCTTTTCATAACGTCATTGAATGGTTTTCCTGGACCATATTCTTCATTTGTATTTAGTACACTTGGTAACAAAGGAATTTTACGATTAGTATCAAAACCACGGGATGCATCATTTAGATCAATTATTGCATATTGTGAAAGAGATGGTGATGTACATCTGTTTAGCGCAGACGTAAAAGGGACAATATCACAAAAAGAACAAGGTTTGAAGTGGGGTTTTGATCCTATCTTTATTCCTCAAGGGAGAAACCAATCCTATTCTCAGATTGTGGATAAAAACCAAATATCTCATAGATATTTGGCATTGAAAAAATTTGCTAATTGGTATCTAAATAAGAAGAAATCACGCGGTCAATGAATCTATTCTGATTCTGAAGAACAACAATTCTTGACATCTCACTTTCATCCATGATTGAATACATTCCACTCTGTTTTACAATCTGATTTGAAAAATGTCTTATTTCACGACATATCTGGAGAATTTGTATATTCTAATCTATTTCTTGATCTACCCACATGCATGTATGATTTTAATTCTATAAAATGTACATTTGCACGATTTATCAATTGTGCATATTCTGGAATTAATTTTTCATCGGCATTATAGTCTTTAATTAAGGTGAATCGTAATACTGTTCTTGTATCAAGTTCTGCAAGTAATTCAAGACTTGTATTCCATCTCTTCCATGCATCTTTGTATTTTGGTCTGTTTACTAGATCAAATATTTCTGAGTTTGGAGCATTTGTTGAAAGATATAACTGTGTTGGTAATGCATCTTCGTCACCGAGTCTTTGCAACATTTCAGGTTCCTGACCATTCGTTACAAGAAATATTGATTTTGTAGCTGGAAGTTTCTTTAGATATTTTATAAGCTCAGGTAACTGCGGATACATGGTAGGTTCTCCTGATAGTGAAATGGCATAATGACTAGGAAGAAGTGACTCATCTAGCTTTTCCTTATTGCTTTTTGGATCACCATAATGACCCATGATCAATTTCTTACGTTCTTCCATCAGATTAGCCATGATTGTCTCGGGAGGTGCAACCTTATCAGATGGCATCTCTAAAGAACTGTAAAACTCCATTGGCCTCCAGCAGTAAACACATCGATTTTCACAAAACATTCCAGCTGGAGAAAATTCCATACACCTGTGAGTTGAAATCCCATAGAACTTGTGTTTGTAACACTGACCATCGTCTTTGAATGATTTTTTTGTCCAATGACACAGCTCAACAGTTCCATGATCTGAAACTCCGTATTTTGCTTTCTTTAGCTGATCTAGAATCATTGGCTTGATCTGGATAAATTCATTTGAAACCTCTACTGTTTCTCCAGAACAACTCATGCCCATTTTTTAGTCGGCGGTTTTAATTAAATCTAAGGCATGTTATTTCAAGAGTCCCACGCATGGAGCATTTTCCATTGGAACACACAATATCTTACCTAGGTATATCATACTAACAAAGACTAATGCTGCTGCGATCCCCATTGAGACATACCACCATCTAATCTTCATGAATCCGAATTGTTTTTTTGTTGCTAATAAACTTACGCATGATTTTCATAGACCTACAAAATTTACTTTTCATAAAATTTCAAAATATGTATACTAACGATTAGTTATGCTAATGTAATATTTCTCACAAAACTATCTTATATGACATCTTGGTACATATCAGCATGAATGCTGCTAGAATAGTACGAGTAAAGGAAGCTCTTGAAATTCAATCTCTCGAAACTCCAAAACCTAGGGGTTCCCAAGTTCTCATTAAAGTAGAATCTGCCGGTGTTTGTCATAGCGATATTCATCTCTGGGATGGTGGATATGAAGGACCTGGAGGTTCATTCATGAAAACAACTGATAGGGGTGTAAAATACCCATTAACTCCAGGCCACGAAGTTGCCGGAGTAGTAGAGAGTATGGGTGAGGATGTAGAGGGATTCGTAAAGAATGAGAAGGTTCTAGTATTTCCTTGGATAGGTGAAGGCCTATGTCCTGCTTGTAGGATAGGCGAAGAAAATCTTTGTGACAAGCCAAGATCTTTGGGTGTTTACAATGATGGTGGTTATGCAGAATACGTTCTTGTTCCAAATTACAAATATTTGGCAAAAATAAATGACATGGATACCGACATATGCGCGCCTTTATCTTGTTCTGCTCTTACTGCTTATGGAGCAATTAAAACTGCAAAACTAAACCCAGCTGATAATGTAGTAATTGTAGGTGCTGGCGGACTTGGATTGATGGGTATTCAATTGGCTAAAGCAATTAGTGGTGCAAGAATAATTTCATTAGATGTCAATGATGATAAATTAAAAGTAGCAAAACAAAGTGGTGCAGACTTTACTATCAATTCGTCCAAAGAAGATCCTGTAAAAGCTATAATGGAATTAACAGGTAATTTGGGTGCTGATGCCGTAATTGATTTTGTCAACGCCACAAAATCTGTAGAAACAGATATGCAAATTCTACGACGCAGAGCTCGTGTTGTTCTTGTAGGTCTATTTGGCGGTTCTTTACAATTAAATCTTGTAACAATGCCTACTAGGGCATACAAGTTGATGGGTTCATACACTGGTTCTATGACTGATATGATTGAATTAATTTCTCTTGCGCGCAGAGGAATCATCAAACCAATGATCTCAAACAAGTTTAAACTTAATCAGGCAACAGAAGCGTTAACAATGCTAAAAGAAGGAAAAATAATAGGCAGAGGAATCATTAATCCATAAAATATCTCTGATTACAGCAAAAACAACTAGAATATCCTAAAAGTTGGTATCTATACAGTTGAGTTAAGATTAATACTGGATTGAGAACAAATTTCTTTATGTGGCCCTTGTAGTACAGTGGCCAGTATAGGGGACTGTGGATCCCCGGACAGGGGTTCGATTCCCCTCAAGGGCCTTTTTTTGTTCTGTTGATTCCCCATTCACGAAAAATGGGAATTTTCTTTCCACTTTTAATTTTCAAGGAGGGTATTAGATAACATGGAAAATGATATCTATAACTCTGTAGGGAGAATAGAAGCACGAAAGAAAAATCTTGAACCTTTTAACAATGGAAAGTGTGCAATAGAGTTCTTAGATAAAATGCTCCTCATGGGGCTATCTCCAATTAGAGTTGCATCAATTGCATTTCATGTACTCTCAATTCTCAGAATTAAGGATGACATTGAAGTCAAAAATTGGATAAAGTCTGATGTTGAATCAGTAATACGAGAGTTTCAAAAGAAAGATTGGAAATCTGAAACTAGAGAGAGGTTCGTATTTGTTTTGAAACGATTTGTTAGTTATGCAAAACAGGAAATAATAGTAGAAAAGAAAAATGATGAAGATTATAGTCCTGAAGTAGCATGGTTACATCCCAAAAAGTATCGAAGGAAGAATGATGATTCTATACTTGAAAACCGGAAAGGATTTTCTGAACCTGAAATTTTGAAGATTTTATCTATCATACCAGATGTCTCGATTAGTTATGATCGTGATTATCTCTTTATCATTGTGGGCTATGAGGCAGGTCTTAGAGTGGCAGAGTTGATACTCCTCAAGTTAAAAGATATCGAATTCGATCAAAAAAACAATATTGCATACATCATAGTAAAATCAGGTAAAAGTTCAGCAAGAAAAATACCCCTGATTATTTCATTCAGAAAATTAGCAGATTTTATTGCAAATCATCCGTTGAAGACAAATCCGGAAAGCTATCTATTTTACTCCAAACATGCAAAAGATAATAGAATTTCTTACAATTATGCAGTTGAATTAATCCGTAAAGCTTGTGACAAAGCAAGTCTACCCCGAAAAAATCTCTACAAGTTAAGGCATTCTAGAATCACTAACTTACTTTTATCACGAACACCTCTACCTATAGTCCAAAAAATATCAGGTCATAAGAGGTTAGAGACTGTTAGGACCTATTCAAGTATAATCCAATCTGATGTTATTGATGCTGTTATGATTGACAGAGGTCTAAAGCCTGAGAAAAATAATGACGATGAAAAAATACATGTGAAAAAATGTATCGCATGTAACAGAGTCGAAGATCCTACTGCTATACGTTGTTCTGCATGTGGTTCTTTCCTGGATATATCTACTGCACTCAAATTTGGGCAAGCCAGAGAGAGTTATTCACACAAGAATGACAAGAAAACAAGAAAAGAGATCGAGGAATTACGTGATATGATATTACAGCAACAGAAAATGATACAGGAATTTATCAGCAACCAACAAAAAAACTAAAGAAAGCTCTCCTGTTTTTTGGTTTTAGCCTCTCTGAAATCTTTTCAAGCTTGTCTGAAATTATTTTGTTATTTTCAGCCAGCTTGAGCAAAACTTGTTTTGGAATTGTTATTGTTTCTTCACTCATATACTATATTACAGTACAACAAAATTAAAAGAGATTTTTCTATGATGCCATAAGAACAATTTTGTGTTCTACATGAAATCATGTTTTTAATTTTGTTTTTTGTGACTATCATTGTATCATATGCAAAACAATATTTACTTCCAACGTTTAATTTCTCAATTAAAAAAATCACAAAAGCCCAAAATTAAAAAAGCATTTTGTACCAAATCACAAAAATCATCTTATTTCTTGCCTATCTTTCTCTGCTGCAAGATGCACGACTTCCATCTTCCTGTCTCGTCTTTGTGTCTTGCTACCATGCGTGATACAATGTCGATTCTTCCTTTTTTTGTAATCTCAACTTGCGAATATCTCTGGATTATTGCATCACTTACATTACAGTTGGTGCACTGGCCTCTCTCTTTATTTTTACTCACTGATTTCTCTTTTGCAGCAGAGCAATCAATACTGACACCTTCCAATCTCGCAGATCGTCTCACATACTGGTTCTTCTTGTCGATATATTGATGGTATGCAACGTTCAGATGATTTTCCGCGTGATGCTTTCTTACTTTGTAATTTGGTATCTCGATACCACACAGGTTACAGTACTCGATCCTTCCCTCCTTTCTGTTCTTACCTATCTGATTGCCGCGCCCTGAGATGTTTCGCGGCTGTTCTCTTTGGTACCGTATCTTGATACGCACCAGACCAAGCTTGAAATGCTCTTTTCAGCTCAGGATTCTTTCCAAGCTTGACGCGAAGAAACTTACGGATTATCCTCATCAAATCAAGTTCTGACTGCCTCTCTCCTGTTGCCTCTACCATGTTCTTGGCGCGCTGCTTGATAATCTCAAGATCCACCTTCTTCAGACCGTCGTCATACATGGGAGATACCATGGTATCATAAAGCTCGGACATGCGTGATACGGCGGCTTGTTCACGTTTGCGCTGTTCCCTGTCATACTTTGAGGCAACCATGAGGTCTGACCTGACCCTGCTTGGTATCCAGTTTCCTGCGTAATCTTTGAGGGCAAACCTTCTGTCAGAGCCTAGCCTACATGCATCGATATTCAGTGATTTATTCTTACTTGAATAGACTGGCTCTGACCCTGTCAGGGGCAAGACAAGGCCGCATCCCTTGCAGATCCGTTCCCTGTTTATAGGATCCTCTATCAGCCTATCAATGCAGCAGCCTGGGCAGATGGTATCAGAATTAGGGAATGCCATACTTTTCGTAATGTCATATACATGTATATTCTATATAAGAATTAATATACATGTATATTGTAGGATATTTGTGGAGAAGGCCGTACAGATCCTAATCGAGTGCCATAATGGAAGAAAACAGGACATGATCTCGCGCAGTCTTGGGTGGAAGGAGGGAGCAACAGGCACCGCAATCAGACGCCTGATGGAAAAAGGCTTGCTAGAAAAAACAGCGCGAGGAACCTACAGGACCACAAAGAAGGGCAATGACTATGTTGAGCAATACATGAAAGACTATGAGGAACAAGAATCAAGGCGTATTGACTTTATCGTCTATAACACATACCGCTTTCCTGAGAGTGTACTGCAAAGCTCAGCTCCATACATATCGATGTTCAAAGGAATAATAGATCTGTTATATGTTGACAAAAAGATACGGGCAATACTTGGAAACATAAAAAAGATCTACATGAATTCGGTTGATACACATCTAAGAGACGAGCTGGTAATAGCTGCCATGTGGGCAGATCACACTGAACCCGTCTGTAACTACCACAAATTCAACTATGTGAAAAGTTATGATGCCTATGCGTCAGAGAAGGTGAAAAGTCTCTGCAGCAGGGAAGATCTATTTACAATATTGCATCGATATTCGAGGGTAAGTATGTCACTGAAACGGTACTGGATTAAAAAATAGACTGGCATGATGGAAAATTCAAAACTATGTTATGCAATCTCGGGAGTCGGGCATGCCAGATCTGCCTGAACTTCCATATGGATTCAGGTACATTGAATATGCCGACACAACAAAAGATCTCAGGTCTTTTGTTCCAGAGATGGACATGTATACACTTCTAGATTATTACCAATGGAGTCTTGAATCCCACTCTCTTGTGATAATGAGAGAGGTTGAAGAAAAGATAGTCTGCGGTTGCTCATGTGACTATACATGAAGATCATGTGATGCTTGAGATGCTGGTGAGAAACAAACTTCATTCTTACCACGGATCTGCAGGCGACCTTGTGTTACTTGTTGAAAAACTGATAGCTTCACACTATGAAAAAAAGCAAGTACACCTTGAAGCCATGGAACACATTGTCAAGTATTATTCTGGCAGAGGATACAAGATTTATGGCAAACCATATAGTGATGTTACTTGGGGAGATCTAACACCTATGAAGAAACGGCTAGACTCTTCTTAGAGTCTTTGAGACGCTTGGGGTTTACTGCATAGACTCCTGCATCAGGCTCGGTCCTTATCTCATTGACATACTTGATTATTACAGGATGCTCCTTGAGGTATGTCTCTATCTGTCTTGATACGCTTGTACCGTTATCAAGTGAGGCCCGTATCAGTGCAGAATGCAGCTCAGGCGAGATGGAGATACTTATTTTTTCCATACTCTAGTATGACTCTGGTAGGATATAAAAGTAGGGATGGTTGTCAAAGATCAATCTGGAACCAGAACAAAGATGCGGTTTTCAGAGACATGAAAGTATTGATACCAATTTTTTGGATGCAGATAATTTCTTCTCTGTTGTTACCTAGACAAGTTACTGTTACCTTTGTTTTCAAAACGGGCGCCGATGTTAGAATCTTACAATCGTTTTCTCTTTTAATTTCTTACAATCTGTTTTTAGATCAAGGATATTATGTACTTTATCAGGAAGATAAAAAAGACAAAAAAGAAATTGGACAAGAGCTCGTTTATCGTATCTTTACCAAAAAAGCTACAGAGAAAGATTGAATCTCAAAATAAAGAAATAGAAAATAGACTTGCAAATTTTTCAAGGTTTCGTTATTTCTATGATGTTACAGAAGGGTCACAATGCTTTCTGTTGAGCCTATGGAGCAACGAGCTGCCGCCAAACTCGGTACATGATAAAATAGTTACAACAACAATACAGAAAAGCGGCAGGTCCAGCAGATATGTGCTGATACCAAGGAATGTATGCAACAGGTATGGATGGGGTGCAGCGACAAGAGCTTGTGATTGGGTTTGATTATCAGTGAGACGAGTTTGTGCATGGTACCATATACAAAAATAATGACTTTGTAACAAACAAGAAACAACCACAGGTCTGTGTCATAAAATTTCAAAGATACCAGGACATGAAAGAGATCTACAAAATAAGACTTGCAAAGAAAAAGGAAGAGCTTGCAAGGCAAGAGAGTGATGCATACTGGAATACACGCAACAGATCTTTCAACTATGATGTTATCATGGACAGGATAAACTATGAAAGAAAGCACATACACAGGCTAGTCTGGAACAGTCTGTTGCAGATGAACCTTGTTGCGGTATCGTACGGTGATTTTGTAAAGATTAGAGCAGAGAGGGAAAGAGAGAGAAAGAAAAAGAGACGCCAGTTCCTGCAAAAAAGATACGGCGACAGAACAACATGGAGTTACAGGAAAGATTTTGTCAAGCGTGGCAGGAAATACGGATACGATTATGATTCATACTATGAGAACATGCTCGATGATCCAGATTCATATTTGGAGAATAGACTAGACAATCCCGATTCATCCAATGAGGACAAGCTTGACAATCCCGATGATTGATTTTTTTTAATTTTGTACTATTCTATTGAGATATGATGGCATGTGAAATCAACAATAACGTAATAGCAATAGATGCAGGAACGGGCTTTGTCAAGTGTGTCTCATCCCACCTACGAAGGTCGTTTCCATCAATTTATGCATCAAGGAGACTAACCAGGTGGGAGGATCCAAAGGAAGGAGTAGTAGAAGCTGTAGGATATGAAGCAAAAAAGATGTCAATCTATCCTGATACTATACTTGTAAGGGCAGTACTTGAAGGAAAAATAGCAGAGGAGAGGGCCTTTGTAGTATAATCAGGGAGGCAGTAAGGGAGCTTGGATGCGAGAGAGACATTGACTCACTTTTGGTTGTGATGGGCCTTCCATATGGTGCGGCATTACAGAAACAGCAGCTTGAGAAGCTTGTAGAGCGAGCCTTGAAGCCAAGTAAAGTGCTTGTGATACCACAATCGATTGGTACCTTACTTGCCGAAGATGCAAGAACTGGTATGGTGTTATCAATTGGGCAGGGAACCACAGAGCTTGTGCTCTTTGAGAATCTCAAGCCAGTTACCGGAGTATCAATTTCTCAGGCTTGTGACTATCTGTATGATAGTGATGACCTTGTCTACATTGAATATGAAAAAAATATCATTGACAAAAAGAAGATAGATGCATTAACTAGTATTCTTGCAAACAAACTGGCATCTTTTAAGACCAGACTAAACAAGCAATACGAGATCTATGTGTCAGGTGGAGGAGTTCTTGTAGCTGGACTGTGCGAGTCCTTACAGGGAAAGATATCGGACAGTCTTAGAATAGTAAAAGATCCTGTATACTCTAACGCAATAGGACTCTACAAGCTTGGTCAGATTATATCATCTAGTACTGGAGTTCAGCAAGAGACACACCGTTTGCAATGACCTCTTCCTTTTTGTTACCGTTTTCTTTTGTTGGTTTTGTGGATTCAATTGCTGTAATGGTATGATTGTCATTGCTTGTCATACCATCAAGAGACTTGATGTCTTTTGATACAACAAACCTGTTCTCTTCAAGCTTGAAATAAAGTCTTGTACCTTTTTCTATCTGTAAAGATTTACAGATTTTTTTGGGTATTGTAACTGTCAACGAGTGTTCAGGCTCACGGCCCATCTTCATTACGATTCTTTCAAAAATTTTCTGTATCATGGTATGTAACAATATGAAACCATGAAAAATTAAAACCAGAAAAACTATAGGGTTTTGGAATTGAAAACTATATAGTTTTCCTGACTTGCACTATGTCACTGTACTAGGTTTTGGAACTGACTGCACAAAGAAACGTGCAAAAACAGTAAGGAAATTTGACATCAATGAACAAGTTATGCCTAAAAATTTCCTTGTTTTTGACTAAAAAGATACTTTCCGCCATATTATACGTATTATTATTTTTTTATTTTGTTTTCTTTGTACCGTTTCAGTATCCTGACTCTCTGTCTGATTTCCTGTTCCTTGAAAACCCTATAGTTTTTAGATTGCTATTCTATTGGATTTTTTTTACATTTGATTCTCATTATTTATACATTGTAATCATTTTGTTTTCTCAACTTGATTCCTTTACTACATCTACCTTCATTTACTTTCTTTCTGTAGTTCTAGTATTGTTGTCATCCCTCTCCAATTCTATTTTTGTAGCAACTAGACAGATTATACATTTGCCACATGATTGTATCACCTCATCTAGAGAATATAGTTTTGTGAATGTCATACAGTGCCTTTACGTACTGCACTGATTGAGCGGCAATCTCGTCTACATTATAATAAAAACCCGTTTCCCCGTCGTGCTCAAAATATTTGTCAAAAACCTCGAATGTTATTCTAAGCGACCTGCTTGCTCTTCTTCCATTCTTGTCATCCATATCATCATACTTGTGTGTAATGCTCTCAGTTATGATCGGTTTGAGGTTGGCATATCTTTGCATCATATACTCTATGTCAAGGTGCTTCAATTTTGATTCGTCAAAGACATCACTGACCTCAAGTTCTGCTACTATCCTAAAGACGATGGTGGCAGACGAGTCCACCTCGTCTACACTCACATATAGCGTTGCAAATGATTCTGCTTCATTTCTGCACAGTGTTAGCTCCAGATTGCCTGATGTTTGACTCAATTCATTGACGCTGACGCTTGTATTGGTAACAGGCAGTGAACGGATAAGCAGGTTGTTAATTTTTAACATCAACTCTATTGAAACTGCAACTACAAGACTGGGCATATTACTTACCTTTTCTGACTCAGAACCTTGATTAAATTTTTATCCCTGACTGTATGTCTTGAGGAAATTAAAGCCTCCAGAGTCAAATTTTGTAGGAATCTATTGGTTTTCATGTTATCTCAAATCGATATGAAACCTGAGGGGACTAGCAGTTGTGTAAAATGATTTTGTGTATCCACTTGCAGCATCAATCCTGATTTAGAACAATATCAAAGATGACCTCATTGTCTAGAACCTGTAATCTTGATTTACTGCAGAACCTATCCAAGACAACCCTGTTGTACTCTGATAGAAACATAGACCACTTTATTCCATAGGTATGTTGGAATGATAGCCTGAGCTCCTTTCTTCCTGTAACTATATACCTGAAGGTAAACCATCCTGAATACTTGCTAAACCTTTCATAGAATTTCTCTATTACGGAATTAAAGTCGTTGTTATTCCCGGAAAGCAGGGACAGTATATCATCAAAGTTTCTTTCTGCCTCGTTTCTTGCTATCTCTTTGATGTCTTGCTCTGAGAGACACTTTAGGATGCTAAAAAATTCTGGTAGTGGGGACTCTACCATGTTAATTTTTGACAGGGGAATGTCAAACGTTGCTGCTCTTGTTATTATGTCCTCCAAGAGCTTGTCTGGTGAAATGCCACTTTCTTCTGCCTCCTCTTCTAACAACTTGGCAACATCATCAGACAGTGTAACGTATCTTCTCGGACCTTCTTGATTGTAAGACAATGTGTACTATATATCTCAAGTCAAACTAGATAAGATAATCGTATATTTTCTGTAATGACATTATACGACACAAAATATTGGTGGAATACAAAACAATAATATTTTTTCTTGCGGTTTAATAATACAATAAAAGTATTTGTGCTCACTTGTGCTCACAATGAATCACTTGTCTCCACTTTAATCCTACTATTTTATTAATCATCTATACAGAGTACCGTACATGCTTTACCATAACCGCGATATGTCATGTGAAACACATGGCATGGCCAAACTATCGTGTGGTATGAAGAGTAGACCACTTTATACACACAAAAAGCAAAAGGAGAAAATGATAAAATGAAAATACATGAAAAAAAAGCAAAATCGATGCTAGCTGTGATGATGACTATTGCATTATCTATTGCTGGTTTGAGCGTATTTTATGAATCTTATTTGGAAAGTCATACAAGCGCTCAAGCATCTACAACTCCTGGTATTCCAACGTCTTATCTTGGTAAGCCCCCATTTGTGACGCTACTTAATGGAAGTGCAAAATATCCATCATACACCATAGCAAAAGGACACAGTGCTGTAATTTTTGTAGACATAGTGTCAAATCAGACATATCCTATCTCATTAAAGGCATACTACCAGAGCCCAACTGGAATCCTACCACCTGGCATAACACTAAAGTTGCCTGTCAATAGTGCGACAACACCGGTTTCGCATATGCCCGTAGTAATTCGAGTTGACAATACAGTTACACCTGGATTGTATCCTATGTCGATTGACGCAACACACCTGTCAGGTCAAGAGCGCATGACTTTCGGAGCTGGCTTTAATCTCCTAGTAGAAGGATAAGACAAATGAAGTTCAAACCTCTACTTGGCATATTAGGAATGGCACTTATGATATCCACAACACAGGTAATGCCTGGAGCCTTTGCCTCAAGCCTGGCTGGAGGGACGTATACTCATTTGAGTATTGATGGCAGTTCGGCAAATTCAAATGTGCCCAATGAAGTAACGGCTACATCGGCACAGCTTAGCACAACGGTCTGGCAAGGAGCATATACCAACACTAATTACTTCTTACAAGAAGACTTGGCATTAGATTATCCCAATGGCTGGGGTATGGAATTTGTTGGTTTTAATTCTGCTGGAACCAAAATAGATGATAAGTGGACCAATGCATATGCAACACCTGGTTGTACGGTCTTATATGACCAAAGTGTAGTATCTACAAATGACATATTTGGAGAAATACGCCAAAGCTCTGGAAGTGGATGCACCTCCATAACAGAGACATATACATTCGATGATCCCAACGGATCTTATGGAAGCACTCTCACTCCAATACAACTAGAATTAGAGTACTATGATACAACTTGTAGTGACTTTAGCGGTATGGGGAATGTCGACTTTACAAATGGGTTGGTCGATATAAGTGGGGTGTCATCAACTCCAACATATTCAGCAAGCTGATTCTGGTAGCTGCTTCAGTTCAACTGCTGGCAGCGGATATGTAACAGTGTCCTAGAACATCTTTCCTTTTTTTTATTTTTATTGTAATGATTTAAGGTATCATGAGATTAACCGTTATTTCTTGTAGTACAATCTGATTCTTATTGTATTACAACCGTCCTTTTTTGCACCAAAAAAGTTTTGATTCATAACCTTCAGATGAAATGTAACAAAGATAAGTTAAGTTTTTAATTATACCGATCCAATGCATATCAGTAATGAAAATTTTACATGTCACAATAATTATTACATCCATGTTCATGTTATTTCTTACAAGCCATGTTTATGCCCAATGTACTACAGTAAATGGGGTACAGCAATGTATTGGGATGAATGCAATATTGACTTCAATTAGATCAGATCATTTGGTTTATCAAAATTCAGACAGGCCTGTTATTACTATAACAGGAATGCCAAATTCACCTGAATATCTTCAAATCTACAATCAATCGAAAAATATGGTATTTTCACATAGTCTCGAACTCCCATCAAGCGGTGTTACAAATTATACATTGGACATATCGTCATACAAACCTGGTCTATATTCAGCTATTGCAAACACTTCTACAAGTAAAGCATCTACCAACTTTAGAGTAAGCCAAGTGCCTTTATCAGGTCCGATTGTAGTGTTTAACGTCATGAACAGCACATATGCGCCAGGCGATTCTATTGCAATACTTGGTACCGATGGTCCCAATGGAATCATCCAGATTTCACTTGTAGATCCTAACAATAAAACTGTAAGTTCAATCCAAGTAAATTCAGATAATATGGGCCAGTTTTCATCAGATGCTCTAAAGATTCCAATAAATGCGGTTTCTGGGGTGTGGACAATTAATGCAACACATGGTGTTGCACAAGGAAGTCAGAAAATCAAAGTAAACTCTTTGAACAATACTATGTCAACAATAAAGTCTCCTTTGCAACAACTCAAATCAGGTATTGAAACAAAGAATGTTGTTTGTAAACAAAATCTCGAATTAATTTTCAAAGCAGAAGATGGCTCACCTGCATGTGTAAAACCTGATACATCAAATATTTTGATTGAACGTGGTTGGACAAAAGCATTACAATAAATAAATTATTGTATAAAATGGTTCTAATCATCAACTAGTAAACTGATTTCTAAAAACTAGAACAAAGATACATCAATCTTTTAAGAAAGATGAATATACATCTTTTTCATGGAACAACGGTTAACCTGTGGAAACCATTCAGATGAAGAGATTGTTCTTGATCAGATAGGATGGAATAGTTTTCACTGTCCTAAATGTGGTGAATGATTATTCTGTTGGCAGAAAGGTAATAGTATTAGATCCAAAACACGTACAAAACCAATGAGTCTTACAAACTCTGCGCCTTCACAATTTATCAAGTCTTTAATTGGTATCAAGTTTTGACACATAAACTCAAAACGATATGATTCCTTGTACCGTTCCAAGGGAATAAGCAAATCCCGCATGACTACATTCGTCATTTTTATGGAGTGAACATTCTACTTTACCTTTTTTATAGTATACCTTGACAGATTTTTTCAGCTTGTAATCCATAAGTATGACGTGATCGTCATTGTATGCAAGCGGCTGGAATCTAATACCATGCTCTAGTGATTTATCACGTAAATCCAACAATAATTCGACACACTCTGATATCCCGATTGAATAATCTATATTCTTGTACTCTTTTGCAATCTTGATCAGTCTTTTTGCAACATCTTCGTGTATGGTAAACGTTCTGAGGCCCTGTTTTGGCATGATCTTTTTTATTCTGGTGTGCTGATAAATTATCGCTAGCATCGTGTTGGAAAAAAGTACTAAAAGTTGCTATTATACGCAATTATTTTATACGAGTAACTATTACTAGGAAATACAGTAATTATATGGGAATAAATTGGTACTATGATTAAAAATGAGATGAATGACATGATGGATGGGGATTCCAAATCAATTCATTATTCTTGCAGGTTAGACACAGAGATGTACCGATTCCTAGCAGGTGAGGCAGAACAAAAAAATGTCTCCATGAATAACATGCTAAACCAAGTTGCAAGGGAACATGTGGTAAAGAAAAATTTTGAAAAGATTGGATCTGCACTAACGTGCAAAGATGCCCTCAGAGGAGTTTTTGATATTGCAAATGACAAGCAGCTGATTAAACTTGCCACAAAACTTGGATCCAGTAATGCCGTAGACTATGTTGGAATGCTGTACCATGATGTAAACCAAGATACAGTATTGAAGTTTCTTGATCTGTGGGGTGGTAGATTTTATGACTATGAACACAAAAATCATGATGGAACACATCACTTTTCAATTCCACATGATGTCAATGAAAAATATTCTGTATTTACAAAAGAGTTTATCATGTCATTTGTGGAATCAACAATAAACGCACCAGTAAAGATCCAGTCTAGCCCAAGAACAGTGACATTTTCTCTTGCAGTTTAATTGTTTCATAAAAATATTTGTGCTCACTTGTGCTCACAATGAATCACTTGTCACCACTTTAATCCTACCATCTTATTAATGATCTTTACAGAGTACCGTACATGCTTTACCATAACCGCGATATGCCGTGTGAAACATACGGTATGGACAATAGATCGTGCGGTATAAAGACTAGTCCACTTTATACACACAAAAAGCATAAAGGAGAAGTAAAATGAAAAACAATCAAGTAAAAACAAAAACTGTGATGATAATCTTGACAACAATAATGTTAAGCCTGGCAATTGTATCTCCATTTACACCTTCTAATGTAAATGCAGTACCATCGAGTCACACTCCTCCTACTGTACCAATACTTTCATCTGTAGACAAACAAGGCGCGATCAATGCTGCATTATCTATTCCTGAATTGAAAAATTGGTCACAGGATTGGCAATTTTCAAGTATGGGATTGATTAACTCGAATAACTCACCAGAGAAAGTACAACAAGAAGTTGTTGTTCTAAAAGCACCTTCTAAAAGTGCACCTTTTGCATGTAATGCAGATTGGTGGGCATGGATCGAAATAGATAATACAACCAAGAAAGTTCTATATGCAAACTATCCAACGATGGAATCACATGTTTGTCAACATACTTCAGCAAAGAAATCATCGGATCCACATACTTGGACAATCAGCTACACAAAATGATGTCAATAGTACAACTCAATGGTTCGGAATCTATGCAAAAATTAATCTCCCTACTGTCAGTAACTCGATCTACACACACCTGAATAATCAGTATATAGAACAACTCGTTAATGCGTATTTCCCTCATGGTACTGGCTGTTCGAATTCACAGTGTATAGAGCAAGCAGGCTGGCAGGTAACACAAGGAAGTATTACTTGTATTGGCTGTCCGTCAGGAGCAAGTAATACAATGATATACGTAGATGAGTCTGTACACGGCACCGAAAATAATTATTGGACCGGTCTTTTGTGGAAACAGGGTACAACAACAATAGAAACAGGCGAAATCGACTGCCTCGTTAGTCCCTCTGTCTACACAATCATTGCATACAATGGAACCAATAATTTCTACGAAACTACAAACATACCATGTTCAACTGCGCAATGGGATACATCACCGCCTTTAAATGGAGTTGAAAACAATTCAGTCTTTTTTGAGAGCGCTGTGACCATAGCTTCTAGCAACTGGTCTCCCTACATATCTGGTGTATCAGTAACAGGTGCACAGGAATATGATTCAGGAAATCATGCTCATAACTTGTCAACATCGCATAATGTAGACAGGACTTGTGGCTTTGTAGATTCCAAGTCAAGTGTGATCACAGGAAGTTTAACTAGTGGCGGCACTGCATCTTGGTCAAGTTTGTCCAATCAACCAGCTGCGTGCTAAACACTTCCTCTTTTTTTTAATTATAATATTGTATGAATATGTCTAATTGTTACATTAACAAAAATATGTTCTATACCACACTATTCTATAAAATGATTTATTATAATGTAATCAAATACTAGAATAATATTTTATAAAAAAATTAAGTATGCTCAATGTGTTTAAAATGAAACTTTGTTGCACAATCCTTTTTTATTATAAATTGTTAAAGTACACTATGCAATTTTATCATCAAGCACTAAAATTTACAAATAATTTTACACTGCTAACTACTGCAACTATAAAATGAAAATAAAATATATTGCAACAATTATTGGAATTGGTATCACCTTATCATTAATTGGAATATGGGTAGAATTGGACATAACGAGTATTCGTGCGACTAGCAACGAGATAAGCCAAAGCCCAGAAGCACCTCATATTGATGTAATAACAATAACTGGCTTAAACCAAACCTATGAAATCAACCAACCCATTAATGCAATAATTGATTATGCGGGCTATTGGAACAACGGTGATTATCCCGATGTAAGAATTTTGGATACAAATGGAACTCAGATCTGGTCTAACAGTCTGGCGCATACCGAAAGTCCTGCTCTCACAAATTCTACTTTCAGTTATGTGGTACAAGGTGCAAATGGTTACCCCGTCATTAACAAAATAGGTGATTACACAATAATTGCATCACTTGATAATAAAACCACCGAATCTCATTTCAGAGTCATGGGTTAAGATAATCGTTACTGCTGTAGACTTTAACGTGAAACAATAAGACTGATGATCATAGTCAACCTGGTCAATTCAATATCATATGACAATCAGTGAAATCCGGATGGCCTATTATGACTACCAACATTCCATCTATTGCGAGTATAGTACGAACAACTCAAGGCCTTTGTATCTATAATTATGGAAGCAACAAGGCAGCTTGGCTACGAGAGAGACACAAGTTCACTTCTTGTTGTGGTGGGACTTCTATATGGTGCCGCACTGCAAAAACCCACACAATCAACACTGTGAATAATCGAACAAATGCCACAAGAAATACTGGTTATGTGACCAGTGTTTCATACACTGACACTGGTAAATATATCAACTTGGGCGAAGCAACTACAATATATGAAATTTGAGTGATCCCAAGTTCTGAAAATACTGTTTCTGTGAAAGGCAAACTTAAACCTCAGTCAAACATGACATTAACAATTTACTCTTGCATGGGTGCTCACTACAATTGTTTTTATGAACTCCATCTTATATGAACTCAAAACCAACTTGGAAATCTTTTAAAGTCACAACCTACATTACTTTTTCATGAACCTCATTCATGGGGTCTCAGCGGATCATGAGAATTTCCCTCAAGGGCCTTTTTTTGTTTATTTGTCAGCATTTGATAATTGATATTTTCAAAATATCCCAAATTTGCTTGATTCCATCTCTTCCTTTATGGCAAGTTTTACTTTCAAATTCCTTTGACTAACCTTATCGCTCAACCAAGTCAAAAACTTGTGGTCTAAACCTTTTCCCTTTATCTTTTCAAAATCTGGTCCCAATTGATCAGATAACCGTTTTACTAGTGATCTATTGACACAAACCACATAAAAATGCCATCCAAAAGCAAATTCTGAATCTGTTACTATGAAGTCATTTTCACCATGAACCATCTTCTCAGCATTGCTCAATGTCGATATGATTGCTTTACTGGTATTTTCATAATCTATGGCTGATACATTGATGTTGATTCTTTCTTGCATCATATGTCCTATAACGACATTTCCAAATAAAAACATGACTGAGAATTCATCCTAGTGGTCAATTAGGTGTTCAACTTCTATATTGAAAAAAGTCTTGAGAATTCCAATATAGCTCTTTACAGGATCTGGTATGTCGTCCCCACACGCAATGCCGAGATTTTTTGCGTTTATCCATATTACAAGTGTCTGGAGTATAGTCAGAAACCTATCATTTTCAGAATTCTTTGAACCGATAAGCTTTTGAATACCTATCGGCAAATTCCCACGCAACAGCAAAATCAATGCAATCGGTATTGAATATCGAAAGCATCTGTTCTCGGAGAGATTCTGCTTTCTTGAATGGTGTGACATTTAAGATATAGGGAAAATCTACTTTGTTTGGCATGAATCCAGTAAGCGGTCCCCATATGGTTATTATTTTGCATCCAGGTTTGAGCCTTTCAAATTTTGGGATCATTTTTTCAATTACCTTTTCATCTGAAAACCAAAAAAGTATTACAGTTGCATCACTAATATCAGAAACTGTGACATCTTGACATCTAAATAGTCCATTTGAAATTTGCTTTTCTTCAAGAAGTTTTTGTGCATGTGCTATCTTGTCTTTATTATTGTCAATACCAATCGCTTTCTTGACATTGAATTCTTGTAAAGATATTGTGATACTATTGCCACTGCCACACCCTAAATGGTAAAATACATCATTTTTAGTCAGTTCTGCAAATCGAAATATCTCTTTTAATGTTTTATCTGATAATTCGACATCCTCACCACTGATTATGGCACTTGGAAGTGATGATAGGTAATCTTCAATTTTCACTAAATGACTGATAATCTAGTACTAAATTTATTCTCTTATTCTTTCTAGGGCAGAAACTGCCTGCCACAATGTAACTCTGACATATGATGGCATGTTAGGGTCTTGCGATATGTCATCAAGAGCACTTATGGCATTTGCTGCTCTTACTGAAACGGGAGAATTTTGCTTTTTTAATTCAGCAATTAGGTCTGTCAAATCTTTCTTGATGTTTCTTGGAGTGGAAGGATTTGCTGCAATTTCAACTAAAGTAGTGATGGCCGTGTTTAAAGTGTCAATATTTGGATCCTTTTTTTCGACCATTGTAACATCCAAGCTATGCTAATTGTGCTTATTTTATAAAGTTTGCATTATACTTCTACAAAGATATTTTCTGATTCTACTAACTACTTTGTACGAATTCAAGTCTTTTATCTTGGCAGGAAAAGAAGAAAGTTTACCTGTTTTACAATCAAATTTTGCTCCATGCCATCCACATGTTATGATTGTTCCATCCAAACTTCCTTCAGAAAGACTTGCTCCTGCATGTGTACATGTATCATTAACTGCATAATATAGTTCCGTCAATATTTGCAACAAGTACATCCTTGCCATCTATTGCAACCTTTTGTATTTTGCCTGGAATGAAATCACTTACTTTTCCAACAATTATCTTTCCCATGTCTGATAAGAAATTTTAAACTCTTAATAATTTTAATGCCTGATTCTATGATTTCAGAATCTTGAATTAAACAAATTTCACAGTATTTTGCAGTTTGCCAAGATTTTCTATCTCCATCTCTATCTTATCACCATCCTTCAAAAAGATAGCATCTGGCTTGTTGAGCATGACTCCTGCAGGAGTACCTGTAGATATGATGTCACCCTTTTCCAATGTCATTGCCTTGCTTAACAATGATACGATGGAATAGACCTTTAGATGCATATTTGATGTTGAAGAATTCTGTCTAATATCTCCATTTACTTTGGTTATCATTTTGAGATTTTGTGGATCAGGTATTTCATCTGCAGTGGTTATCCAAGGACCGCAAGGTGCAAAAGTATCAAAACCCTTTGCTCTTGTAAACTGTTTGTCCTTTGCTTGTATGTCTCGTGCAGATGCATCGTTTAAAACCATATATCCAAAAACTGCTTCTTTTGCCTCTTTTTCTGATATGTTCTTACAGTCCTTGCCAATTATTACAGCAAGCTCAATTTCATAATCAAGCTTTGAGACAAATGATGGACAAACTATATCAGATGTATCTCCATTGAGTGTTGTTCTTGGTTTGATAACTATGGCTGGCTCATCAGGTGGAATCAAATTTTGTTCTTTTGCATGATCTTTGTAATTAAATGCTAAACAAATTATTTTAGATGGATTTGGAATGGGAGGAAGAAATTTAAAATCAGATAAATTTTCATTATAGTTTAAATTTTTTGCATTAGTCTTTATTTCATCATACCATCCATCAAATAAAAAATCTTTGATACTTCTGTGGTATGGGAATTCCAGTTTGTGATGTCATGCTTTCTCTTGTCAAAACCTTTTCCCCATTAACAATAGCATATGTTTCAATATTTTGTCTAAGTAATCTTGCAATCTTCATTTTCTTCACTTGTGAGTATATATCGCCTGATTCGCAGAATCTTTTCTGCAATATCCGAATCTCATGAACTGAATTTCTGCTCCCACATTTAACTCTAAGTAGTATTGTTCTGTAATACCTTGTCTAACTTCTAGACTATTTTCATTAAATTGGTCATTTATGAAGAGTATATTTGGTATCAAGACTTCGATGTTTACTGGATTGTTTCTTGGAATCCATTGAATTTTAGGAATATCTGATTTGTAATTACTACTGAGTAATCTCTCCTTCTATTTCTGAACCTATCTTTGTTATTTTTATGTTGTATAATTCTAACAATCTTACCTCATCACCGATTTTCAATGTATTGGAGTCATTGCCTGATATGAAAAAATTTCCATCTATCTTAATTTTCCTTTTACCCATATCATTTTGTGGATGATTTGGAATCTCAATCTCAGTAAGATTGTTGTTAATCACTGTTAATTTTACTGGTTCAAAAACAATGAATAATCTTACACTTGTAGGGTCTATTATTTTTCGATTAAATGATTCAAGTGTCTCAAATGGTGGTAAAGTATCTGATTTAGTAAAACCAAGAGAAATGACAAATTTTCTAATGGCTTCAGGAACTATACCTCTTCTACGTAATCCCTCAAGAGTAGGAAGTCTGGGATCATCAAATCCAGATACTTTTCCCTCCTCTACTAGAGGTTTTAGAACTCTTTTGGAAACAGGCATTCCTTCAAACTCTAACCTTGAAAACTCCATCATCTTTGGTTTACGCATACCAAGTATGTCTAAAAGTGTGTAATACAGTTCAGTTCGTAATTCATATTCTTTAGTTCTAAACGCATGAGTAATTCCATCAATACTGTCTTCAATAGAAACTGCGAAATCATAGTTTGGCCAAACTCTATACTTGTCCTTGTGGATTGGATGTGATTCATCTATTATTCTTAATAAGGTTGGATCTCGCATAACTGTATTCTCTGAATTCATATCTCCACGAAATCTTACAATGGCCTCTCCTGGTTTGAATTTATCAAACATTTTATTCCAACGAGTGATATTTTGATTGAGATCTCCTGCTCTACACTTACAGGATAACATTTCTCTTCTGTTCTTGCTAATTATTTCCTTATCACATGTACACACATATGCATAACCAGAATCTAGGAGTTCTCTCAGCTTTTTTATAAATTATTTCCATATCATCAGATGTATTTTTTACAAGATCATATTTTACACCTAGCCAATCTAAACCAACCTTGATTGCTGCATAATACTCTAGACGTTCCTTCTCTGGATTTGTATCATCAAATCTTAAAATGAGTTTACCTCCGTACATTTTTGCATACTCTTCATCAATTATCGACGCCTTTGCGTGTCCAATGTGAGGATAACCGTTGGGTTCAGGCGGAAAACGTGTAATTACATTGCCTTGCTCTGCTCCTTCAAGAAGTGGAAGACCTACTCTCTCATGTTTTGGTTTTACTACAAGTAATTCTGGATATTTATTTACAAGTTCCTCTTTTTGAGACTCTATTGATAATTTGTTAACATCAATTACTTCTTGTGAAATAAGTGGAATGATATCTTTGATTCTAGAACGAAGTTCTGGTTTAGTACCAATTACTTTGGAAATGATTGAATCATTTCTAGTCTTTCCATCATGTTCAGATGCGTTAAAAAGAGCAATTCCTCGAATTACTCTTTTTAATTCATCATCCAATTACAGACTCCTCTCTACAACAAAATCAAGCAAAGAGAGCAGTTCTTTTTTTGCAGGTCCATCGTATACTGATATGGATTTCTTGGCTGTGTTAGAATGATATATTGCCTTTTGTTTTATTATTTTTTCTATGCCAAGAGCAGAAATTGTAGAAATGGCTCTTTCTACTTCACTTTTTGATACGGATGAATTACCAAATGCATTAAGAATTGTCTTTTTTTCTTGATTATTTGCTTTTTTAATTGCCATCAAAATTGGAAGTGATTTTTTTCCTTCTCTGATATCGTTTCCTACGGGTTTTCTTGTAATTTTGGGATCACCTATTACTCCTATTAGATCATCAATTATCTGAAAAGCAATTCCAAGATTTTTTCCAAATGTGGCTAGTCTTATCACGTCAGACAAATTTTTGTTTGCAGTTATTGCTCCCATTGCACATGATGCTACAAATAATGACGATGTTTTTTTCTCAATCATCTTGATGTATTGACTTTCATTTGGAATTTTTCTTGATTTTGCCATGCTAATGTCAAGTGCTTGACCCTCACACACATCTGTGCATGCTTTTGCTAATGTAGTAACAAGATTCAAACCAATTTCTCTTGACTTGTGCAGATAAGGTTTTGAAATAGTTTCAAACGCCCTTGAAAATAATAAATCACCTGCAAGAATTCCTATTGGAATTCCAAATTTTATATGAACTGTAGGTACGCCGTGTCTTACTTCATCATTGTCCATGATATCATCATGTACCAATGTGAAATTATGTATCATTTCAATTGCAGCAGCTGCAGGTATTGCCTGTTTTGTAGTTCCTCCTAAGAGTTGACAGACTTTTTATGACCATATATGGTCTCAATCTTTTTCCTCCATGATCAATCAAATAACTTGCTGCTTGGTATAGATCTCTAGGTTCTCCTGACAGTCTTGATGAAAGAAATGAGTCTATCGTGGATGCTGTTCTTGCAAGTGTCTCTAATTTCATTCTTTTTTTAGCTCCCATTTATGATCTGGAAAATGATACTTTAATGATTCTTCAAGTTTACTCTTGAGATCATCTCTATTCCACATCTTGAGAATTTCTTTATGTTTATCATTGATATTTTGACTTGACTCTGGTATGAAATATAGTGCAACTAATAACCACGGGCAAAAAATATTCGGTGAATTCTTTATCTCTGATAATAATTCTTCAAGTGTAACCCACTTGAAATCTGAAATTTCACCTTCTACAAGCTTTATTTTGGAAGAGTCATCTAATATTCCAATTAAAGTACCACAAACTTCATTTTCTGATCCAATATCTTTGTAGGGTACATGATATTCAAATTTATGTAAATAATCTAATTTGCATGTAACTCCCAATTCTTCGGGTAATCTTCTTTCTGCAGATGAAATATAATTCTCTGACTGTCTTGGATGACTAGCTACTGTCCCATCCCAATCTCCTGGCCACAACATCTTGTCCTTGCTTCGTTGTGTAAGCAATAATTTTCCTTCCTTATTGAATAAAAATATTGTAAAGGCTCTGTGAAGTTTTCCATTTGGTAAGTGACATTTTACTTTTTCCTCCGTTCCTATTTGATTATCATTACTGTCTACAAGAATTAGATATTCCATAATTTATCCTCTGAATATTGTTCCCTCAAAACTCTTGCCATTTATTGCATTTGTTATTCTCTTTGGAATCTTTCCATTTACAAAGAAAACATCCGTTCCCCCTTTAGATATGCGAAAAGCTTCTTTTATTTTACGAGACATTCCTCCTGTTACATCCATTGTTACTTCTGAGGTAATCGGTATTTCTTTAGTAATCTCATTTAAAAGCCTCTTGCTTTTCATATCTGAATATACTCCATCTACATTTGTAACAAAAATTGCAAGACGTGGACGTAACAATTTGGCAAGAACTCCCATTATTCTATCTCCAGACAAGACGTAAAACTTGTTTTTCCCAAACCACATGGCATCTCCATAAGAAATAGGGATCAACCCTGTCTTTGCAATATTGGAAATTTCTTTAACTTTCTTGGTCAATGGCTTATCTCCTATCATAAAATCACTGGGAGGTAAACAATATGGTTTTAGACCAGATTCAAGAAATGACTCTAGCACAATACTGTTTAATTCTACCATTGAATTTTTTACAGTAGGCAACTCCTTTGATACTATATCTTTGGGGTTTTGTATGCATGTCATACTTTACCGACCAATAATGGCCAAAAGAACCTCCTCCGTGTATTATAACAATTGGCTCATCTACCTTTTTGAGACTTGACGCAATTTTTCTGATTAAATTTCTATTGGGGGTCAATGGCTTTTCTTTATTGGTGATTATTGAACCTCCAAGTTTCATCAAGATCATGATTTTTATCAGTGCTATGAACTGTTTTAAAAAGTATATCACTGAATTCATGATGATTATGAAATTCCTTGGTTGAGACGTGGCACCAATTAGGTTTTCTTTTCTGAACAATACTTGTCTTGTAAATTATTAAAAATTTGCAATTGAAACTAAATCTCGTATTTTATGCATACATTAGTCCATTGTAATCTATTTTTGCCAAAAAACAATCTGAAATTCTTCCTAAATTATCTAGAGTGTTTTTTCTGTTTGAGTCATCAACAAGAGAAATAATACATCCGCCTCCTCCAGCTCCTGTTATCTTTGCTCCGTGGGAAGTTCTCTTTGCCTCTTTTACTAGCAGATCAATTTTTTCTGTTGAAATTCCTATCTGTTTTAACAATTCTTGATTTTTTAGCATCAGTGAGCCTAATTTACTCAAGTCATTTTCTTTCAAGGCTGTTGTTGCATTGGTTACTATCTCAATTTCTTGCTCACATAATTTCTTAAAAATATCTTCATTTTTTTCTTTGAAATTCTTGACTTGCCTTACTACATCTTGTGTATCGTGAATCTGAGCAGAATTTGATATTACAAAACTCAAATCATTTCTTGATGGGATGTTTTGAAATCCATTCTTTAGATCATATGACATTAGTCCGCCGAATGTAGAAACAGATGAATCTGCCCCTGAACTCTGTTCAAATATAATGCGCTCTGCCTGTATTGCTCTTTTTACTACTTCGTCTTTTGATAATTTGTTAAATAATCCATTGACTGAAGCTGTAGCTGCAACACATGCAGCAGATGATGAACCTAATCCTACTCCTGCAGGTATCTCTGACTCTAAAATTATCTCAATGCCTTTCTACTGTGGAATTCTCTTCCATTGCTTTCTTTGCTATGTAAAAAAATGGCTTCATAAATTTTTGTGGTACATTTTCTAAATTATTTAATAGAGTTTAGTTCCATCTCTGACTCTCCTAGCGAAGAATTTACTCTGACTATCTTTTCATCCAATAATTGTGAAGTTGCAGTTATTCTCTTATCTATGGAACAAAGTATTGCCTTGATGCCGTATACCACAAAATGTTCTCCGAAAAGGATAATTTTTCCAGGAGCAGATGCAATCGATTTCATACAAATACTATCGACGCATATCCAACTACTGAACTTTTATCGCCTGTAATGTCACCACTGGTAGCGTATTTATTCAAGATACCTTTTGTTGCTCCCAATTCCTTACAAGCTATCATGGTAGATGCAATCGCTCCATACCCACACGCACTAACCTGTTTTTCTTGTAAAATGTTGTAAAATTTATCTACATCTAGGCTAACTATTGCCTCTATCAAAGATTTATCCTGTGCATAGGCAAAATCATTTGGTTCGTAATGGGTAAAATCTGAAGAACCAATTATCATAGTCTTCTTAATTTTTGCAATCTTTGCTATAGCTTTACCAATTTCCGCTTGTAGCATTATAACTTTGGTCGATTAAAATTAAAGGTAAGATCTTGAATTTGTAAGAAAATATCTCTTGAAGCATTGGAAGTTGTACTTCTAAACAATGATCTCTTGTATGAGAAAAAGTAATCCATCTCTATCAACTTACAAATCTTGTTGATTTCCATCGAATTTTCTGCATCTACTTCGATATCTCCAAGTGGAGTTCTCCATACTCCTTCTTTCATCGTGGCAATGTCTCGTCCTATTCCCCAATGATTTGGCCCAACTATTATTACAAGTTCAGGTCTTTGTGATGATATTGCATAGTATGAATTTGCAGCTATTGGACCAGAATATTCGTATCCTGCATGAGGGCATATTACACCGATAATTTTTTTATTATCTGGAGAAGGTGGTAATTTTCCAGGACCGTACTTGTGCAAAAAACAATTTTTTATGGCTTGATTTTAATTCCTGACTTGTTTTTGGATAGAACATTCCAGCAACAGCTGGTGTCCTCACCTGCATTGTGTTATTGCCTCTGTGATCTCATTCTTGAAGGTGCCATTCTTTCTGCAGCCTCTTCTTCTAACTCTTCTTCTGTTATCTTTGTTTCAAAGTCGTCTATTTGATATTTCATAGATTCTGCATTTTTTAGTTTACCTTTCTGCATTAGAATTTCTCTTGCTAGTAACCAATAAGTCGCAGCTAAGGATTTTCTTCCTCTATTGTTTGCTGGAATTATCAAGTCAATTTTAGAAGTAACATTATCTGTATTTGAAATACCTATTACTGGAATTCCCGCATTAGTAGCTTCTACAATTGCTTGTTCATCTACTTGTGGATCTGAAATGAACACTAATTCTGGTTCTCTGTAGTATGGTAATGATGGATTTGTAAGAGTTCCTGGCATGAATCTTCCAAGCATAGGAGTTGCACCAGTAATCTCACAGAATTTCTCAACTGGGGTGCTAGCATATTCTCTTCCTGAACAAACTAGAACTTTTGTAATATCTGCTCTATTGATAAACTTGGCTGCAGTTTGAATTCTTGATAATGTTTTCTTGCTATCAATAATGTAGAGTCCTTCATTTGTTGCCTTGGTAACAAACGAGTTCATGAACTTTGTTTTTACTTGAGTTCCTACTCGTATTCCAGTGGATAATACGTATTTCTCCATGTGTTCAAAGTCTTCTTGTTTACTCATTGCGTGTTTCTAAATCTCGGCCATTCCACGTATTAAATCATACTCTGAAAGTCGTACTAATTCATTAAGTTTGGCTATTCTTTCTCCGCCTAATATGCCGACCTTGAGCATCTTTGATTTAGTCGCAAGTCCAATATGTGATATATGAGAATCAACTGATTCTCCAGATCGATGGGATGTGATTAGTTTTACATTGTTATTGTTTGCCTCTTTTGCAAACTCTAAAGCGTCATAGAGGCTTCCTGCTTGATTTACTTTTAATATGGCACCACTACACGCTCTTATTTTTATTGCTTTTTTGAGAATTTTTGTATTTGTTACCAAGAGATCATCTCCTGTTATCAATACACGTGGGAATTTTTTGGTCAAGATAGACATGTCTTCAAAAGCTTCTTCGTGAACAGCATCTTCAGCATAAACAAGTTTGTATTTTTTTATTATATCTGGAAGCAAATTCAATCTGTCTTTGTGGAGTATTTTCAAAACCTGCTCTATCATATATGTATCTCTTTTTCTTTTCATTCCATTGTGTGGATGAAGCAAAATCCACTCCTAATGAAACTTCTTTTCCCAATGTGAAACCAAGCTGTTCACAAGCTTTTGCAGCTATTTCTAATGCTTTATCATTTTTTAATTTGGGTGCCCAACCACCTTCATCCCCCCTTCCCTTTGTAAAACTTGGATCTTTTTTAGCTAGAATCTTTCCTACTTCTTTGTGTACTAATAAGTTGACTTCTATTGCATCACGGATAGTTTTGGAACCTATTGCACAAACTAGAATTTCTTGAATATCTGGCGTACCAGGCCCTGCATGTGCTCCTCCACCTATTATATTTCCAAGGGGAAATGGGAATCTAAAAGTTGAACCTTTTGCCAATAACTTGAACATTGGAATGTTTAATGATTTTGAAGCAGACTCGATTGATGCAATAGTTAATGCAAATGCCAGAGAACCTCCAACTTTAGAATAATTGGGAGTTGAGTCTATTTCTCTTAAAGTCTCATGAATTATTTTTAAGTTTGATGGATCAAGACCGATAAACTTCTTTACATTTTTTTTTAAAATATCTAAACTCTTTTCTGGCTTATCTTGAGGAAAACTCCGTGCTTCATATTTACCAACACTTGCACCTGATGGAGCACACACTCGTCCTAAGTATTTTTTATCTGATATTACATCTACCTCAATGGTTTTGCTTCCTCTGCTGTTGTAAAGTATTCTGCCTTTGATTGAAGTAATCAGAGGCATTCTATTCTAATTCTGCTTTTACTTCTTGTTCTCTTCTCTTGATTGCTTCGTAAAATGGAATCACTTGGTGAATTGTTTCAACTGATGTCAATATCATAGCTCTACAACAGTATCTTTTAAAACCAAATGAATCCAAAACCTTTTTTGGATCTTCACCACTTTTTACACGATTCTGATATTCTTTAAACTTATCAGCAATCAAATTTCCACAACTAAAACATCTAACAGGAATCAGCACAGACACAAAAAGTAATCAAGGCTTATAAAAACCATACATGGGTAAAACCAAATGTGCGGGAGTCGCCCAGCCTGGTCAAAGGCGCTAGCTTGAGGGGCTAGTATCTTAGGATTTCGAGGGTTCAAATCCCTTCTCCCGCATTAAAAATTTAAAAATTACATCAAATTTAATTGGTTAAAAAAATATTATATTATTCTATAGTAGTATCATAATTTGGATTCAATAAAATAATTATTTAGATCTAACTATTTTGTTACGCATCAAGCAAAATGTTGGTTTTCTATTATGATTATCATTATCATTATCATTATCATTATTGTGATGTCTCTACTGTTCAAAAAATTCAAACTTGATTTGCTAGAGATATTGAATAGTTCCAGTAATCTTAGATTTTTAAAAATATGACGAATCTCGTACATGAATTCCGCATTGGTAAAGCCCATATTTAACATAAAAATCCATATTGTTATGGAAATCACGGTAAAACAAATGATGCAAATTGAAGAGAATGGACATCAAATGGGTTTTTTTAGAAAACTCATGATGGAAAATGCAGGCGCAGCTACTGCAAGACACATTGTTGAACACTATCCTGATTTGACATCGAAAAAAGTAACAATTTTTGCAGGATTGGGAAATAATGGTGGTGATGCTTTTGTTGTGGCACGACACTTGGCTGGATTTGAATGCCGACCTACCGTCATACTTCTTGGACATCCTGATAAAATAAAAACAGAAGAAGCCAAATCTAACTGGAAAATTTTGGAAAAAATGAATTCGGTAAATCTTGTACTTGCATCTGATACTAATGGAATTGTAAATGATGCAGAAATAATTGTAGATGGTATACTTGGAACCGGTATCTCTGGAAATATCAGGGAACCTTATTCATCAGCAATAAATTTCATAAACCAATCTCATGCTTTCAAATTAGCTGTTGATATACCAACAGGTCTTGATCCAGATACAGGACTGGTAAATGATAAGTGTGTAAAAGCAGATGTTACTATAACTTTTCACAAAATGAAAATTGGAATGCCAAAAAATCTAGATATGTGTGGTAAGATAATTGTTGAAAAAATAGGAATACCACCAGAAGCGGAGATTGGTGTACTATGAAAGTGCATCAACTTGAAGTAGGAAATATGCAAAACTTTACTTATGTACTTGAAGATGAAGAGACAAAAGAGGCAGTTATCATTGATCCATCTTGGGATTTAGACTTGATAATTGAAACTCTGGAAAAAAATACACTAAAAGTCAAATATGTAATAAACACGCATCATCATTTTGATCATACTATAGGAAATGACGCAATAGTAAAACACACTAAATCTAAAATCCTGCAACATGAATCCTCTACTCTAAAAAATGATATACAGTTAACAGATGGTGAAAAGATAAAATTTGGTAACTCTGAACTTACTGTAATACATACTCCTGGGCATTCGAAAGATAGTATTTGTTTGATTGGAGACGGAAAAATTTTCTCAGGAGATGCACTTTTTGTAGGAAATTGTGGAAGAACTGATTTACCTGGAGGAAGTGCAAAAGATCTTTATCATAGTCTGTTTGATATTATTTACAAACTTGATGATGCTCTTATGTTATATCCAGGACATAATTATGGAATCTCTCCAAATTCAACATTAGGTAAAGAAAAGAAAACTAACTTTGTATTACAACCTAGAACTGAGGATGAATTTGTGAATTTTATGGGCAGTGATTAATCATTGCAAGACATTGAAATATTTGGGAACAAGCAAAAAGGTTTAGAATTTATACAACAAACTGAACAAAAAAAATTCATTTTCTCTCTAGTTATTTCTTATACTGCAACATCTGAAATACCTGGAATAACTATAGCTGGAGAGCATCCTGATCTAATAAAATTCACTGGGCCTGCTGATGCTGAATTTATCCATTATGGACATTGTAAGAGCATTTCTGTAATTCCTATGACTCCTGATGGAAAACCGACACCTGCACTATTAACAAAAACAGCATTAGAAGCAGCGAGCATTTCAAGTATTGTTATAAATGCAGGCAGTAAGGTATCACCAAAACTTCCTTTTATTGATATGAATTTAGATTATGGAAAAAATATTGCAAAAGAACCTGCACTCAGTATGGCGGAAGTTGGGAAGGCTGTAGAATATGGTAGAATAATTGGACGATTCCTAGGATCTTCAACTGAATGTGTTGTTATTGGTGAAAGTATTCCTGGTGGCACTACAACTGCTCTTGGAGTGCTTGAAGGACTGGGAATTAAAGGACTTGTTAGTAGCAGCATGCCAGAAAATCCTGTAGGACTTAAGGCTCAAATAGTAAAAGATGCGCTAAAAAGATTACAATCAAAAGATCCATTTGAAATTATTTCACAACTAGGTGATCCAATGATTCCAACAGTTGCAGGTATTCTTAGTACTGCTTCAGAATTATCTAGAGTGATATTAGCTGGAGGAACACAAATGGCAGCTGTGCTTGCTTTTGCAAAAAGTATGGGATTTGAAGGAGAGAATACAGCTCTTGGCACAACCTCTTATGTGACAGATGATAAATCTGCAAATCTAATCGAGACTGTTTCACAGATACTAGATATTCCCATATTAGTTGCTAAACTCAAACTTGCAGAATCTAGCATTTCTGGATTACGATCATATGCAGAAGGATTTGTAAAAGAAGGAGCTGGAGCAGGTGGTGCATCTATTGCATGTATGTTAAAAACTGGAATGGATGCAAAGGGTCTTTTGGATTTAACTGAAAAAGAATACGCAAAAATTACTTAACTGTTACTGATTTTGCCAAATTCCTAGGATAATCAGGATCTGTATCTTTTTCAAGTGCGGCATAATATGCAAGAAGTTGTATGGGTACTATTTCTACAAGTGGATACAATGACTCTGTAATACTGGGAATATCTATCCAATAATCATACACATCACTTGGTTTATCGGAAATTCCTATTATCTTGGCTCCTCGAGCTTTAATTTCTCTAGCTGATGTTAATGTGTCATTGTAGGTAGAATCATTTGGATTTATGATTAAAACATAAGAATTTGAATCCATCAATGCTAGTGGACCATGTTTTAATTCTCCTCCGGGAAGTCCTTCTGCATGAATGTATGTAAGCTCCTTTCAGCTTCAATGATCCTTCTGAAGCAATTGGATAGTGAATACCTCTTCCTAATACGTAAATGTCTGAAACATTTTTTAGTCTCCTTGCAACATCTCTAATTTTAGAATCATTTGAGAGAATCTTTTTGATTGCCTCTGATACCTTTGTAAGATCTAGTTCTATACACCCATCACATATTTTATCGACCATTTTATACAATACTACAAGTTGTGACGTAAAACTTTTAGTCGCCGCAACTCCTATCTCTGGACCACAGTTAAGTCCAATTGAAATCGATGACTGGTGAACTAGTGAAGATGTCATCATGTTAACAATTGATATGATTTTAGATCCTGTCTTTTTTGCAATGTTTACAGCCTCTAATACATCCGCACTTTCTCCACTTTGAGATATTGCAATTAGGATTGATTTCTCTTCAAATATGTCCGGGGAAAACTGTGCCTCACTAGAGATTAATGGATCAATCTTTATTTTTGCATATTTTGAAAAGAGAAATTTTGCAATTAACGCTGCATTATAACTTGTTCCACTTCCTGTAATGTACAAATTTCTTGCATGTTTTATCAAATCAGAAGCTAAATCGATCTCAATTTTGGTATTGTTTCCGGCATTCAATATTGTTGTAGGCTGTTCTGAAATCTCTTTCAAAGTGTAATGCGCATACTGTCCCTTGTATGCATCGGCAAATTCCTTTGACACTTTAGTTATTTGATGTTGTACTGGGTTTGCATCAAAATCAAAGATCTTCAATCCTGATGAATCAATGATCACAAATTCTTTGTTATCTGGATAAATTACTTCATCTGTATATTCTACAAATCCTAACACATCACTTGAAATGAAATATCCTTCTTTTCCTACTCCAATTATGAGTGGTTCGTGGAGTCTAGCTGCAGCTAATGTGCCATCCTGAAAAACTGCTACAAAAGCATAATTTCCTTTTAGTTCAGCTAATGTATCTACTACTGATTTTTTAATTTCTTTTGTCTTGTCATAATTATATTGAAGGAGATTTGCAATCACCTCACTATCTGTCTGACTTTTAAAAGTATAACCTCGTGTTTGGAGTTCTTTTTTTAATTCTTCGTAATTTTCAATTATTCCATTATGTACGATTGCAATTTCTCCAGAACTTGATGGATGTGGGTGTGCGTTTGTATCAGTTACCACTCCATGAGTAGCCCATCGTGTATGCCCTATTCCTATAGTTCCAGTGAGTTCATCAAGCTTTACTGCTTTATTTACCTCTAAGACTTTGCCTACTCCTTTTCTTACATTGATGTGATGTTCTGAAAAAGTTGCAACACCTACACTATCATAGCCACGATATTCCATCCTTTTTAATCCCTTGACTATTATTGGAGCTGCAGGGCTGATACCAAGATATCCTATAATTGAACACATATTGATTTTTAATATATTTTCTTGATAAATAATGATTGCGTGTATTTTACTCGGCCGGTTGTTCAGTTTTTACTTGTTCATCAGACTGTTCAGCTATTGCTTCTTGGACAAGAGGTTGTTTTGCCTTGTTAAGGTCTAATTCTGGTGATAAGTGAATCTGGTCTTCTTCCTCAACTTTAACTGTGTAGGATGGAACAGTAACTACTCTATCTCCAATCATTACATGGCCATGAACAACTATTTGTCTTGCCAAGTATGGACTCTTGATTGATTCTTTTTTCTGAATGAATGTTTGTAATCGTCTAGATAAAAAGTCCGCTACTTTTAGATTAAGTACATCATCTAATGTTGCATTTTCTTTTACAAGTCCAACTCTTGCAAGTGATTTCATAAGTATTGGTTCTTTTGTAATTCTAATATCTTGAGTTAATGCTAATAGTGATCTTGCTTGATTTCTTATTCTTGAAAGTTCTGTATGTGCTTTCCATAATTCTCTTTTATTCTTAAGCCCAAAAGTACCCAAAACATGTAATTCCTCATTTAGTAAATCGTAGTTAAGAGGACGTTTTGGTTTTCTCCACATCTTGCGCGAATTCTTTGGATGATCTCCCATCTAATTCACCTACTTCTTCTTTTCCGCAGCAGGTTTTGCTGCAGGAGCTGCACCGGCCTTTGGAGCTGCTGCAGGAGCTGCACCGGCCTTTGGAGCTGCTGCAGGAGCTGCACCGGCCTTTGGAGCTGCTGCAGGAGCTGCACCTTCAGCGGCTGGAGCACCTGGAGAACCAGCTGGTAAAACTTTACCACCTTTCTTTACTCCGACGGCACCACCTTTTCTACCAGTGGTACGTGTACTTTGTCCACGAACTTTTAATCCATATGTATGACGAAATCCTCTCCAACTGTTCATACCTTTTTCTCTTTCAATATCATTTCTTATGTTAAAATCAACATCAGAAGTAATTAGATGGAAATCATTTCCAGTGTCCATATCTTTTTGTCTATTTAGAAACCAAGATGGTATGTTAACAGATGAAGGATTTCTCATAGCATTCTCTATTTCTACTACTTGTGCTTCTGTAAGAAAACCTACATTACTATCTGGATTAATTTTTAAAACTTGTAAAAGAGCTCTTGCAAAATTATACCCTATGCCCTTTACTTGACCAACTCCTACGATGGTCTTTTTGGCACCGGGAACATCCTTACCCGCAATTCTAACTATGTGTCTGAATTCCTGTGAAGACAAGTATTAAAAAATCCCCTGCCTCCCCGATAAAAACCATACTAAAATAATAACAGTTTAAATCAGATTTAGAGAGTATTTACCATGTTGACTCAGGAACTTGAAAATCTTGTTAATAGAAGTTATGGTTCAGAACCAAAGTATGCGGAAATTCATGGCTGGTGTTCCTGAAGACTATAAACAAATTAAGACATTAAGAGATCTTTTAGAAATTAATTATAAAATCGTTGGTGCAAAGGAACAACTTCGTAGAAATTTAATCTCAAAGATAAAATCAAAGAGTGTCACATATTCTGGAATAATTGGTTTTGATGATGATGTTATTCCTGCCTTGGATAGGGCTATACTATCATGTCATGATATGATTTTGGTAGGTCAGATAGGACAAGCAAAGACTAGGATAGCACAAACCATTGCGGAAACTCTGCTTTCTCCAATGCCGCTAATTAGAGGTAGCATAACAAATGATTGTCCAATGGATCTTCCACCAGAGTGATCTGATATCTTTATTGGAGGATAAAGAAAATTACATGTCAATTCCAAAATTTTATGTTGATAGTGACAGTGTAGAAAAAATTCGTAATAATAAACTTGATACTCCGATTGAATGGGTTGATGGCAAACGCAGATTCAAGTATGTGTTAGCAACTCCGGATATATCTGTAAAAGATTTAGTTGGTCAGATAGATGCAATCAAGATAACCAAGAAAGGTACAGAAATGTATGAAATTGAATCCTACTCTCCAGGTCAACTAATGCAAGCAAAACATGGATTATTTTGTATTGATGAGTTACCTGTTCTTGATACAAGAAAACAAGTAGCACTCTTGTCTGTATTACAAGAAGGGCGGTTCACAACTGGTTCATATCCTGTAATCTTTGAGCCAAAAACTGTATTTTTTGCAACTGCAAATCCTATTGACTATACTCATTCTGGAAAAATAATTGAACCACTTTATGATAGATTAAAAAGTCACATTCAAACTCATTATCCGAGATCACTCCGTGATGAAATGCTGATAATAATCCAGGAAGCAAAAATACCCAGATCACTTATTCCAGTATTCTTGTTGAAAGTTTTAACAAGAATTGTTCAAGCAGCTCGCTCTAGTAATGAAATTAATCAAGATAAGGGTGTGAGTGTAAGAATGGGAGTACATAGTCTAGAATTACTTGTAGGCGAAGCAGAAAGGACTAGATCTATAACTCATGATATCACGGCCGTACCAAGACCATGTGATATATTTTCAATTGCTCAATCCGTAAAGTTTGAACTTGCTGAACTTGACGATGTAACCGAAAATCGTACAAAAGTTCTGAAAACTCTAATCTCAAATGCTATGAAGGAAACATCACTAGAATATCTAGCAGGTGTAGATTCAAGCATTTTTGATTCAATAAAAAAAGAATTCCTAGGTAAATCATTCCAAGTGTCACAAGCAATACTTGAAACAAATAGTTCTCAAACATCCTATGATAATCAATTGAAGAATTTCACTTCTCTTCTAACTTTGATTACTGGTGTATGCCAAAAAGTTATTTCTGATCAGGAAGACTTTGTAAAAGAAACTAAAAAGTATCAAATATCTGATGATGCTCTGATTATCTCGGAAAATGCACAAAATGAGCTTAAAGCTGGTGTTGTGGAACTAGTACTTGATGGTCTTTGCTGGCTGGAGCCAAAAATTCTAGATAAGAAAGAGGATACATACGTTGCGAGCTAAATACTAATTTTGTTTATTTTCAAAGTGAAGATAATAAATCTGAAAATTCCTCATCTGAAATATCCAATGAATCAGTCAAGCAAGCACTCAAAACAATTGCACGACAAATCTTGAAAGAAAAAACACCATCAATGAAAGATTTAGAAAGTATGCTGGCAAGTACACTTCAAGAAACAACCAGAAATCAAGAAAAAAATGAAGGTAACCAAGAAACAGAGGTATGTGGTAATAGTGAACCTATGACAAAATACTTGCAAAAACTCGGATATCTTAAAGATGATAAAAAATGGTTAACAAAAAAAGCTTTTTTTGAAATTGGACAAAAAATGCTTGAAGATATAATTAAAGCAATTAACGAGAGTGGATCTGGATTTCACGAAACTAAAAATATTGGATTAGGTGATACAATACTTGATACAACAAAAAAACTCGAAGTAGGAGATGATATCAAACATCTGAATGTGCCAAAGACAATAATGAATGTAATCCAACGAAAAAAAAGCAAAGATGAACCCATAAAATTCCCACTTGAAATAGAATTTGATGATTTTGAAAAATTTGAGACGAAGGAAGAGGTAAAAGTTGCAGTAGTTTACTGCATAGATCTTAGTTCTACGATGAAATATTCTCTGAGTTCTGGAGAGGGAACCAGAATAGAGGCGGCAAAAAAGGCTTTGTGGGCACTGTATGTATTAAATAAAAAATTCTTTCCTAATGATTCTATTTACATTGTTGGCTTTGGATCACTTGCATCACAAATCCATCCTCATGATATTCCGTATCTGAAAACATACGATGCTAATGATAATTTTCTTCATTATACAAATTATCAAGCTGCTCTAAGGTTATCTTTAAAGATTCTAAAAAAAGACGGATCACAAAATAAAAGAATTGTCATGATAACTGATGGACAACCAAGTGCCTGTTTTGTAGATGATGAATCGCAAAAAAATGCTATACTCTCAGACAAACCGTATTCTCACTTTTACAGACCAGATGAGTCAACTCTTTCTAAAGTAAAAAATGAAAGAGATGTCAAACTGGATATAGGTGATGAGATGGTCTACCTGTGTTATCGATATAGACAAGTTGATCCTGCCGTAGAATCAAAAACATTACACGAAGCAAAAAAATGTAGAAAAGAGGGTATTGAAATTGACACCATCATGGTAAGTGAAGAGGCAGAACTATTGAGTTATGTTGAAAGTCTTGAAAAACATCTGAGAGGAAGAGCATATTACATAAATCCAGAAAAAATTGATAGAGTTCTAATAAGTGATTTTATATCTAACAAGAAAAAAATACTTAATTCTAGGAACAGTTGGTAAATTTGAGTGAAAGTTTTGATAGGCAAAAAATGATGGAAACTTTGGTAGATCCAGAAGTATCGTCTATTCTTACAGAGCTTGAAAGTGGAGAAAAGAATATGGTATATTTGACAGATAAGCTACAACTATCACCAAATCAGATAAAAGAACATCTCTCATATGCAATAGAGCATCATTTTGTTCTAATGGATCAAAACAATGGAAATGAAATCCTAAGAGTTGATTTGAACAAACTTAATAAAATAATGGAAAGTGATGATAATTTTAAAAATGTAGTTGATGGACTAACCGAACTGGACCAATTTCTAAACTAAGATTGAGGTCTAGCGCGATTTTTTATAAGATACATCATGCCAACTGCAAGTCCTGCAAGACCTGCCATAAGTACGATGAGATCCAGAAATATCTGCTAATTCTATACCTTGTGGATAATATCCTATGATTCCAAGAATCTGGATTTCTCTCTGTCCTTGATTCTCTATTTGTAAAGTATAATTTCCAGAAGTAGAAATCTTGAAAATTTCCTGAATTGGACTTTTTGTTACAGATTTTGTTATTATTGCATTTCCAGTAGGATCAATTACGATTGCTTTGATATTATCATCATTTTTTAAATCAGTTACCTGAATAACATATACCGCTTTTTGATTGTTGTTTAGATCCATTCCTTTTGTAATAGTCATTTGTGTTCCAGCACTCAGGGTCTCTTGTTGATTTGCAAGATTTTCAGAAGTTATTTGAGATTGATATGCTGTTATGGCAATTCCAATCAATACAAGTATTCCACTTGTTATTATGATTGTTCTAGGTTTTACCATAATCCATCTGAATTCTGGCCCTTAGTTAAAACTTGGTGTGAATATGTAGTGATTCATCTATCGTAAATGGTATGAATTATTCGATAACATTATCTTAGTACATCTTCTCATATTAGGAAGTTGTATAAAATTCTGGTAATTCTACTAGTTCTTTCAATGATAATCCCGCCAATGATTCTACCTAGCGCAAAAGCTTACTCTGATCATCCTAATCTTTTTGTTTCTGCAGAAAATAGTCTTTTTAATAATTATTTTTCTGGACCGATGGTAGTTGAAGTTATGGTTACAGAATCTAATAGTCAATTAGATCAAGCATTGGGTGAACCAAATGTTTCTGTAGGTGGAAGACGTCTTCGAATGGTTCAGGGCTCTGATGGTAATTGGTATGGCTTTTTTGCAAATACTGATATGCAAAACAGGCTGATCAAGCAGCACTTTCTGGGTCACCAGGTCAAAGTACTGACTTTGGTGTCTTTTGTTCTAGGTCTACATCTGCCCTCAGTTCTAGGAGTAGATATTTCACAGACTGATGGAGTGGCAATTCCAGATTCTGCAGGATTGTCTGGTACTACACAAGGAACTGCGGGCTTTAATTCATGTACTGGTAATGCAACAACTCCCTCAAGTCAAAATAATGTTATACGAAATCCTCCATCGCTGAATACAAATCCAAAAGTTCCAGTGGGTCAAATAGGGATTAATCCAAATGTTTGGCCTCTCATCCAACTTTTTACTCTAAGTAATAATGTTCACATTGAATATGACGGTTCAACAGGTACTCAAAGTGTAGACCTTACTTATTCTTCTGACATTCCAAATATTTCATTAAAACTTGACAAAGATGCATATCCAACTGGTTCAGATGTTTTTGCAACAATAAATGATATTGAATTGAGCATAGATCCAACATCTCATAAACTCGTGGACATTCAATGTTGGTTCCCCTCAGGCAACCTTTTACCAAGCCTTTTCAGAATCTGGTAGGAGTGCAAGTGGATCTGGATTAGTAAATCTACTACCGTATCTAAGTAATCTTGGATTCAAGGATAACGGACAGTTAAGTATGGATACATCTGATGTTGTAAATCTGAAAACTAACTCTGTTCAAACAAGTTCATCACTTAATGGCATGTATAACAAATTGGTAACTTTTGTAGAAACAGGACCACATACTGGAATTTTTTCAAGTTCCTTTGCGAGTATATCTACAATAGGAACACTACCAAATGCTCCTAGGGATCACTCAGGTTCTATTACTTATAATCTTCAAAGTGCTTCTATTGTTTCTGGTACTTCTACTGCAAGCCTTACTGTTGGTACTGGTCAGAGTCAATTTAATCCAGGTCAAAAAGAAACAATCACTCTAGTAGATAATACTCAAAATCTTAACTCAAATCAGATTGATCAACTAGATGTTTTTAGAAGTTCAGCAAAAATACCGACCTTGGAGATTGGAACTCCAATTACATTGAGTAGCTCCTCAGATGTTACATTCTATAATACTTCTAGCACTCTTACAGTTCCATCTGCTGTGTTTGATAGTAATTCCCTGAGATTGATTGTGGATACTAGAGAGTCAATCAATGTCTAATTTCCAGAAAATCACAATAAATCTTGGTATTTCAGCCAATTCCCTTCAAGAACTTGCTCATAGATACAAGTCAACCAAATTCGAATGGAACTAACTGGATTAACTATGACTTAAGATCTTTTCAACAACAACTTGGCATAACATCATTCTCTGGTACCAGTATGACATTATACTTTGGCTCTGTTGGGAACTTCACCAGTACAAATTTTAGCACCAGGAACAATTGTTTCTGGTAACGGCTTAGTTCAGATAAGTGATGCTACAGTGGCATCTATTGAATCAATCTCATCAGGTCTTCCAGTATATTTGGAAATTAATTTCAATATTTCAGGTGAGTTTTCAAATCCAAGCGATACTCAACCCATAGTTTTTGATCTTTTTTCCTTTGGAAGCAAAAATGATCAACAAGAAAACAATGGTATCTACCGTGCAGAACTACAAGAAACATCTGCCAATTCTGGTGTATTTTCTGGAACAATGGAATATGCGGTAATAAATCAATTAAATCAATTTGATCCTAATTTGATTAAGGGGCTTAGTACTTTTGGAAGTAATATTAAATTTCTTGTAAATAACGACCTTACCGATGCTAACGCAATACACTTTTCAATTATTAGTACTCAACGAGGAGGAACGTCTGCACCTATAACATCACAAAATAATCTTCCTACACATACTGGTGTAGTAACACTTGACTCACCAAATTATAGAATTGGCTCAGTTGTTACAATTACTGTCATTGATCCTGATCTAGTTACTGATGCTAATACCATTGTAACTTATCCAAGTGTAAATGATCCTAACTCAGCAGCAGATGATACTGTTGGAGATAGTAGTGGAAACATACTCCTAGAAGTTTGGATTAAGGGATATAGATTTCAACATTGTACCATAAATGGAGTCACATATGGAGGACTTGGTGCTACCGGTTTTTCACTGATTGAAACAGGACCAGGTACTGGAATATTCAAGGGTAGTTTTGGAATGCCCGCACAGATATGCAATGAGGACGGAACTACTTTAATTTCCTCTGTTGGAGGTACTGTTCAGGCAAGATATCACGATTTTCAAGATGAATTTGGTAGATCAGTCATAATCGAATCTACCGTTGGTGCTGCATCTGCCACACCACAACCCATACCACAATCTACAACAACCTCAATACAATACAATGCAATCTCAAAGTCAACTCAAATTACTGATAAATCCGGAAGACCATTACTCCAAAATCCACATGTTGGACAAACAATTAATTTTCAAAGTATGATTTCAAACAAATTATACTCAAACTATCAGAAAATCTCTTATATTGTTCAGATAAAAGATAGTACCAATAAGGTAGTTTTTCTAAAATGGTCTGAAGATAATCTTGTAAATCTATCCACTACAAATGAAGCAATTCAATGGACTCCAGCATCACCTGGAATCTATACTGCAGAAGTATATGTCTGGGATGGAATGGATTCTCTAGTACCACTCATAGATAACAATCAATACAAAATTCAAGTTCTTTCATAATGGAAATTTTCAATTTTTAAAAATTGTATTTACTTTTGTATGGTGATACTGCACGTAATTCCTGAACAACTTTTTTTAATACATCCACGGTTTCATCAATTTCTTGTTCTGTATTTGTTATTCCTACTGTAAGACGCAAAGACCCTGTAACTTGCTCATGTGAAAAACCCATTGCTTTTAACACATGTGATGCTTTTTGGATCTTTACAGAACAAGCAGATCCAGTAGATGCAGATATTTTATTTTCATCTAATTTTATTATTAGATCCTCTCCGCTTACACCAAGAAAAGTAAAGTGAGTGTTATTTGGAATTCTCACATCTGGATGTCCATTAAGTGTAGTGGATGGTATTTCAGATAAAACTCGTGAGATCAACCTGGTAGTTAATTTTTTGAAATGTTCCATATTCTCACTCACATTATCCCTTGCTAATTTACATGCCATTCCAAATCCCACAATGCTTGCTACGTTCTCTGTACCTGACCGTAATCCTCTTTCTTGACCTCCTCCTAAAATTAGAGGTGATATTTTGATACCATTTCTAATATACAAAGCACCAACGCCTTTTGGACCGTTTATTTTGTGAGATGATATTGAAAGTAAATCGATTCCAAGGTCCTTAACATCTATGGGAGTCTTTCCAACTGCTTGAACTGCATCTGTGTGAAAAATAATGTTTCTCTCTCTTGCAATCTTGAGCTATTTCCTTTATAGGACTGTATTGTGCCAACTTCGTTATTGGCATACATTATTGTAATCAGGCAAGTATCGACTTGAAATCTCTTTTTTAAGTATCATCTGGATTTACAAGGCCATAATTGATCTACCGGAAGAAAAGATATCTTATATCCTTCTTTTTCAAGACGTCTACAGGGTTCAAGAATTGCATCATGTTCAATAGATGACGTAATGATGTGTTTTCCTTTGCTTTGTGATGCTATTCCATAGATTGCAGTATTGTTAGACTCTGTTCCTCCAGAAGTTATGAGAATTTCATTACTATCTGCATTGATTAGTGCCGCAATTCTTTTCCTTGCATTTTGAATTGCGGTATTTGCAAGCCTACCATGTCTATGTATTGAAGAAGGATTTCCATACTGTTCTCTAAAATACGGTAACATTTCTTCTATGACCTTTTCATGAACCGGTGTAGATGCAGCATTATCTAAGTAAATCAATCTGTTATCACGTTGAGTTTACCTGGTCTATAGCCACTTGGATCAACCAAGATTGTATTAAATCCAAATTGATTCATGTATTCCTTTAGTACTGCCATCTTTTTTTCGTCACTTAGAAAAACAATCTCATTTTTATCCACTTCTATATTGGCACTATCTCCAAAGTCGCGAACTCTTACTTGTCGTATCGCCAAAAAGTTGTTTTATCATGCTCTCACTTTTCTCAATTCTTGCAAGTTTTTCAGCTGTAACAGTATTTCCCCATGGAATACGAGATGCCAAACAGGAATTGGATGGCTTGTCATGAATTGAGAGTCCTATCTCTTTTGCTACTCTTCTAACATCTGATTTTTTAAATCCACTTTCTACTAGTGGACTTAGAACACCATTTTCTTTTAAGGCTACTATTCCTGGTCTATATTCTGTAAGATCATCCAAGTTAGTTCCATCAACAATGAGACTAATTTTTTCTGTTTTTGCTAGTAGAACAAGATGTTCTGATAATTCTGTCCTACAATGAAAACATCTGTTTTGATCATTCTTTACAAAATTTGGATTATCCAGTTCATTGTATTCGATAATTATTTGTCTAATTCCTATTTCTTGACAAACTCTCTTTGCAGATTCTAATTCTTCCTGAGAGAGTGTCTTGTAGTCTGCTGTTACTGCAATAGCCTGTTTACCTAGAGCTTTTGAGCAGCAAATGCTACAAGCGCACTATCAACGCCACCAGAGAGAGCTACCAGAACTTTTTCTTTTCCGTAAAACCAATTTACTAGTTCTTCTAATTGTTTCATTTTATATTTAGTCTCCGTTTAACTTCGTCTGATATCAAATCTGATGCCGCTTTAAATGGTAATGATAATGACTCTGAGATTATCTTGATATCGTCAGATTCTACTTTGAAATGCTTTATCATGTCCTCATGTTTTACAATCTTACATCTTACCGTGAAGTTCTTTCCTTGTAAAATGATGGGAACTGTCACAATTATTCTTGGAACGATATATCGACTAGAGGTTCTTACTCGTACCCCTAAAGTACCAGTCTCTGAAACAAGCATACTCATCAAGCTATTTGTTATAGATGGATCGCATATTATGGAAACAAGATTAGTTGGTCTTCCTTTCTTTGTTATAGCTCCTGTAACAGTAACATCTTTTGCGCCATTTGTAATCATCTTATCAATCATGTGTCCAATCGTCTCGCCAGAAACATCATCAAGGTTTGTTTCAAGAATTTGTACAGTATCTAACTGTAATTCATTTGTTGATTCTCCTTTGACAATTTTCAAAACATTAGAGAAACCATCAAAATCCTTGTTTCCAGCACCATATCCTATTGATTTTATTTTCATTGTTGGATAAAATTCTGAACATCTATCTGCCAAATTTACAAGTAGGCTTGCACCGGTAGGTGTGGTAAGTTCCTCTCTGACTTGTCCTCCGCAAATTACTGTATCTGAATCACGAAATATCTCAAGTATGGCACTTGCAGGATTAGATGTTGTTCCATGAGAGAAAGTTAGAGTACCACCACCAACTGCCACTGGTGTTGAAATAATCTGGTCTGAAAATAATTTTAGATCGTCTAATGCAATAGCTGAACCAATAATATCTATGACAGTATCAATACTTGATGCTTCATGAAAATGTACTGATTCCAAAGGTTCCCCATGTATCTTTGATTCTGCATAAAGTAATGATCTAATGCTTTCCTTTGCAAAAACTTTGGCTTTCTCAGATAACCCTATCTTGTCTGATGTTGACAATATGCATTCTTGAATCTCAATTCCTTTTCGTTCGTGATGATTCTCACTTGCCTCTAAAACAAGACGTGTTGCCTCTATTCCATGTTTTATAACCTTGTCAAAATCTAATTTTGTAATCTTAGAACCTTTGAGATAATCTTCAACTGAATATATTCCATCTATAACTTTGGACTTGTTTGCACCTATGTTGACTAGAGAAGAAAGTAACATATCTCCAGAGATTCCAGCAATCTGTGCGTCAATTACAAGTACCATGATTTTCTAAACATACTGGAATGCATATAAATTGTAATTTGGCAGTAACTTTGTTGAAGAAATACTATATCATTAATTTTGATAAAAGACAGTCAAGTTTAATTAGAGATTACATTGAGGGCATTTTATGATTACAATTATTGGCTCTGGAAAAGTGGGCGGAGCAGCTGCATTATTTACAGCTCTTAGAAAAGTTACAGATGAAATACTGCTATTGGATGTAGTTCAAGGTCTTCCACAAGGAGAGGCTATGGACATAAATCACATGTTGGCAGAAAAAGGAATTGATGTAAACGTTAGAGGTTCAAATGATTATTCTGAAATGAAAGGTTCTGACATTGTAGTTGTTGTTGCTGGTTCTGGCAGAAAACCTGGAATGACAAGAATGGATCTTCTAAAAATAAATGCGTCAATAGTAAAAGGTGTTGTAGAAAATATTCAAAAATATGCTAAAGATTCAATGATTCTTCCAGTAACTAATCCATTAGATCCGATGGCATATCTTACTTACAAAGTCTCGGGATTTCAAAGAAATAGAGTATTTGGAATGGGTGGCATGCTTGATTTGTCACGATTTACACAATTCATACATGAATCTACTGGTTACTCGAGAAATTCAATACGTGCACTTGTAGTAGGTGAACATGGTGAAAACATGTTACCACTTCCAAGATTTTCTACTGTATCTGGAATACCTCTCTCTTCAATTTTATCAAAGGAGAAGATTGAAGAAATTGTACAGGGTACAAGGCAAGTTGCAGCAAAGGTAATAGAACTAAAGGGTGCAACAGTTCATGCTCCCGGAAATGCAATATCTACAATCATAGAGGCAGTATTAAACAACACAAGACAAGTTATTCCTGTGGCAACGTATCTTGATGGAGAATATGGTTACTCTGATGTCACTATTGGTGTTCCAGCAGTTATAGGTAGAAATGGTGTTGAGAAAATAATAGAATTGGATTTGGATTCAAATGAAAAAGAGTGGTTCAAAAAGGGAGTAGAGAGTGTCAAGGGTGCCATCTCAAATCTTGGGCTCTGATTAAATTTTTAACTGTATTATAATTACAAATGGTGTTGGATCTTACTGAAATATCTAGAATCGCTTGATTTAGGAAAGATAAGTGTACCTAAAGCCAAGAAATTGCTTTCTCTATATTCCGTAGAGAAAATAGAAGATTTTGCCAAAATGGATATGAGTAGAAAGTTACGACGCGGAATACCCGAAGTTATATTTGCCGAAAAAAAAGAATTTTCGGATCTTAAGAAAATAATTCTTGCAACAACATCTAAAGCAGATTCTGTCCTTGTCTCAAGAATTAACAAAGATCACTATACAACAAATATTGACTTTTTCTAAAAGGAATAAATTGAAAACACAAACAGGAAAAAATACCACCACCATACTTTTCTTTAAAAAATTGTCTTCTACAGGAGGAAAGGTGGGAATACTAACAGCGGGAACTTCTGATGTTGGGGTAGCAGAAGAAGCAAGACTAATGTGTGAATCTATGGGATGTCAATGTGTTTGTAGTTATGATGTTGGCATAGCCGGAATTCATAGGCTATTTCCTATCGTTAAAAAAATAATACATGATGATGTGGATGCAATTATAGTAGTTGCTGGAATGGAAGGAGCACTTGCATCGATAATCTCATCACTAGTGGATATACCTGTAATTGGAGTGCCATCATCAGTTGGATATGGTTATGGGGAAAAAGGAGTTGCAGCATTGGCATCTATGTTACAAAGTTGTACTTTGGGACTTTCTGTTGTTAATATTGACAATGGCATAGGTGCCGGAGCATTTGCAGCTAATATAGCAAATAGAAGTGTACGAAAAAAATCAGGTCTTAATAATTCCAAGACTTCCTAATTCTGAACCTATTCCATATCCTATGAGAGCAATACCAGTACCCAGTCCTGCCATCTCTAATCCACCTCGTAGCATACTGATGTTGGCAATTTTTGATTTAATTGCACCAATAATAAAAGATGCAGAAAGACTTACTCCGATTGCCACAAAGAGCGGAATATATCCACTTAAAAAGAAATACGGAATTATCGGTAGAATTCCTCCAACGAGAAAAGCACCAAACATACGGAAAGCACTCTTTAGAGGGCTTCCAACTATTTCTAAATTCAATTTGAGTTCTTCTGTAAGCATCGTATCTAACCAAACTTTCTTGTCTGATGTTATCTTGTTTACAATTTTCTCTAAATCCTGACCTGTGAATCCTTTTGCCTTGTATACATCTTCCATCTCTCTTCTTTCTGCTTCTGGTACATTATCCATCTCCCATTTCTCTCGCTCAATCTCAGAGTTGAGAATCTGTCTTTGTGATTTTACTGCAAGATAATTCTGGACAGCCATTGCTTTAGCACCTGTAAACATGGCAACAATGGATGCAAGTATGATTATATTGGAAGACATTGCTGCCCCTCCAACTCCAGCTACAAGTCCTAGTGAAGTGTTTATGCCGTCACCAAAACCAAATACAAAATCTCTTATCGAACTACTCTCTTTTTGATGTGCTTCAACATGTCTTGGTTCTACTCCGGCCATGTCTGTAGATAGAGAATACCTGTTTATATGTCAAAAGTAAATATATTTTCATAATATGACAGGTAAACGATTTATATCATAGTAGAAAGAAGTCGAAGAAAGGAGAATGGCAGGAAGGAGAATAGTTCTAACTGCAGATCGTAGCCTTATGACTAATTATAGAGGCAATTTCTCTGTATGGCTTTATTGCATGTGGTCCTTACGAAGTAGTTCCAGAATGGGTTTTTGATAAAGTATTTTGTCCTCCAGTTGAAACTGATCAAGTGACTGGTGAAGCAAAGGTAGCTCAAGTTGGATTGAGAAGAGTAGAATCTGCACTATTACAAGGTTACAAACGAGATGAAGTGTTTATAGCAAATCCTGATTATTTAGAAAAATGTGTTGGACCTGATACCAAAGTAGTAGGAATTAATGTGATGGATCCTCTTGGCATGGCTCCAGTTACCACGACAATGTCACCTGAAAAACTCTCATACATTGCAATGAAATTTAAGAGAATGTGTGCAAAGATAATCCAACTAAAGAAGAAGTATAATTTTCATGTTGTAGTTGGTGGTAACGGTGCATGGGAACTTGCAAAAACTGATAGAATGAAAATTCATGGTATTGATACAGTTGTAGTAGGTGAAGCAGACGAATTGGCTTTAGATCTTTTCCATGATCTTGAAAAAGGCGATGCGCCAGAGTTGATGCATTGCTTTGTTAAGAATATCCAAAATATTCCTATGATTCAGGGACCAACTGTTAACTCATTAATTGAGGCGATGCGAGGATGTGGAAGAGGCTGTGACTTTTGCGATGTCAATAAAAGATCAAAAAAAGATTTGCCGTTAGAAAGATTACAACAAGAGGCAAAAATGAATCTTGATTATGGTTTTGATTCTATCTGGTTACATTCTGATGAAATGCTTCTTTATGGTTGTGATAACCGAGACTTTCAACCAAACTATGATGCCATAATAGAATTGTGGAAAGGTTTGAAATCCTTGGGTGCAAGATTTGTTGGAACTACTCATATGACATTCTCTGCTGTATGTGCTGATCCAAAACTACTACATGACATGTCTGAAGTAAATGGTATGAGTGATGAAAAATGGCTTGCCACAAACCTTGGAATTGAAACAGTGGCACCTAGGATGGTTAAGAAACATCTTGGAGTCAAGACAAAGCCATTTTCAACAGATGAATGGGGTTGGGTTGTTAGAGAAGGTGCAAGGATACTAAATGAGAATCATTGGTTCCCAGCAGCTACTATCATAATTGGCTGGCCTGATGAGACACCAGATGAGACTCAATATACTATAGATTTGATTGAAGACTTTAGGAAAACAAGAATGCGTGGCCTAGTTGCACCATTATTGTATCAGGACTTTAGTGAAAAGAATTCAATGCACTTTGGTAATCTTAACGAAGCACAGTTTACGCTATTTTGGAAATCATGGGAACATAATCTTAGAGTCATTAATGATATCATTCCTATAATCATTAGAAATAAGACATTTGGTCCGCCTATGAAACTTGTTATGTATGGTATGATAAAAGCTGGAACCTGGGCAATTATGAGATATCTCAGAGGTCTGTCTAAAGATCTATTCAATGGTAAACTTCCCGAAGATATTATGGAAAAATATGCCAGAAGCAGATCTGTAAATGCTCCTTCTTATACTAGGTAGGTTTTTTCTCTAATGTCTTAATTGCCGCATCTGCAATAGTGTTTGATTTCGGGGTTAAAACAACAAAATAGATCTTATCTGATCTTTCTGCAGATTCTACACTTTTGAATTTTTTTAAATTCATGTCAAACTCTAACAATTTCTCGTCAAGTTTTCCTTTTGAATATATCATCAAATATGAATTTCCTGAAGATGGAGTTAAGGGTATTATAGAAAAAATATATCCTTTGTAAGAGTTAATTGGCAAAACATTTTTCATTGGGGGCGCCATGGTAGACATTGCAATAAATATGTCTTCAGGAGAGTCAAACTCTTCAAATTCGAAATCCAATATGTGTACTTGTTTATTCTTGTATAATAATCTATGATATCTGATATGGAATTTATTAAAATGAATGATATTCTAACTGACTATGTTTTCATATTATGTATATGTGAAATATTTTTAAAAATGAATTGATTCTGTTCTAGTATTTTGGCATAAATCTTAGTCCAGTCTTTGCTGAAACTGTAATTATTGATATGATTGCAATTGCAAATACTAGAGCTGCAATTGGTCCAAACTCTGGAACTATTACTGTTCCAACAATGTCAATTGTACTATCACCTACATTGAATGGAATGCTGAGTATTCTACTAGTTTGACCCTTGGTCTCAGTAAATTGAACTGCTTTACCCCCCACTGTTACTATGAAATTAGTATCTGGTAATGTGGCCGTACTGACTACCGCTGTTCCTTTTGTTAAATTGGCATCAAGATTTGGTGGTGGTAGTGTCTTTGCATCTATCAACACACGTGGTACTGTGACTGTTATAGAACCAGCCGCTGTGGCAGGACTTAGATTGATCTGAAGCGTGTATGTGGAAGATAAAATACTCATACTAGTAACAGTAGCTCCTTTGATTTCATATGGTATATTGTAAGTTTGACTTCCTGATTGTAATGGATATGTTCCAGTGATTGATTGTGTTACTGTAGATGAACCAGTTCCTCCGTTGAAATGGAATGTGGCAGTTGCATTTGTGTATAGACCATATTGAACTACTATAGTGTAATTACCTGCATTTATCCAAAGTGGTCCCGTTGCTAGAAATGATTTGGTAAAAGTACCATCTGCCGTAGGTGTTAACTGATCTACTCTGACCATGTTGTTTAATGGATTCGTAACTCTGACCGTTACATCTGTTCCATTTTGTATATCTCTTACTTGGCCTGACATGACAATTTTGTCTCCCTGACTATATGTTGGTAAATCTGTATGAATGGCCAAAGGTGGTAATGTTGTTTTAATTACTCCAGTTCCAGTCGAATTTGCTTCTTGTTGCAAGTATTGGTAAGCCGTTTGATTGTCACTCAAAGTCTGGATTGACTACTGGTTGTTGTCCAAAAACTGGCAAACCAATTGGTGCCAAGAATACTATGATGATTAATAATGACGCAATAAAGATATTTTGTCTTCTCATGCCTGCTAAAATACTCAAGGATCTTGAGTATTTATGTATTGATAAAAGAAAATTTGACTTCTGGTTCTAGTATTTTGGCATAAATCTTAGTCCAGTCTTTGCTGAAACTGCAATTATTGATATGATTGCAATTGCAAATACTAGAGCTGTGATTGGTCCAAACTCTGGAATTATCTGTGTACCGATTATCTCTATATCTTGATCTCCTTGTAAGAATGAAATAGTTAGAGTTCTGAAATTATTATCTGAAGATTCACTTTGTGGTTTTACTTCAGCACCATCTATGAGTATTATAAAAGCATCATCTTGACCTGAATTTGTCTTGGCATCAATCAAAGTCCTTGGTAGTTGTACTGTGATAGTTCCATCACTTGTAGAATTTACTGACACGATTACGGACAAGCTCTGTGCGTCTATTGTCATGGTTTTAACAGTACCTCCACTTATGGTATAATTTACGTTGAAAGTCTGTTGACTATTGGGATCTTTAAGAGGGAATACATTGCTTGTAGGGGTAATTGAACTTTGAAAAGTAAAAGTAGCCTGTGCGGATACATTCGAAGGGCCATATTGAACTTTGATTGTGTATGCTCCATTTGCTTTCCATAGTGCTCCTACAGCTTTGATGGTATCAGTATACTTGCCATCTTGTGATACATCAATCTGTGCCACTTGAACAAGACTGTTGGTCGGATCCAATATCTGGATGGTTAACGGAGTTCCAAAAACTATCGATTGTACAGATCCTGAAATCACAATTGTATCACCTAATGTATATGATGATTTGTCAGTATTCATTGTGATTAGCGGAGCTGCGGGAGGAGTTGATTGTGCCAAAATGGGAACTGATAGTACTGAACTTAGGAAAAACAATGTAATTAAAATTGGTAAATAACGCATATCGGACTTGTCTTTCAGTTGTATATTTCCTTTACTATGTTGCTGATAAAAAATGAAAAAGTAGAGCGTTCTAGTATTTTGGCATAAATCTTAGTCCAGTCTTTGCTGAAACTGCAATTATTGATATGATTGCAATTGCAAATACTAGAGCTGCGATTGGTCCAAACTCTGGAACTATTTGTGTACCAATTATCTCAATCTTCTCAGATCCTGCTTGGAATGGAATTATGATATTCCTTGTGTCTGTAGTGGGTGACTCTGTAAACTGTGTTATTTGTTCACCATCGATTAGGACTGCAAAGACGCTGTCGGTTGTACCACTTTTTGCATCGAGCACTGATCTTGGAATGTTAAGAGTGATCTGACCATCATTATCTGCTTGTATTGCAACAGCCAGAGTCTTAGATGCAGTGTCCAATGTTGCTCCAGAAACAGTTCCTCCGTTAATACTGTAACCTATACAGTAAAACTGAGTACCTACTGAAATTGAAAGCTGTTGTGGTGTGCAATTATTAGTTGTCTGTCCTCCGCCAGGAAGTGTGAATTGTGTTGTTGTCGAAAGTAATCCTTGTTGAGCTCCCTCTTGAACATAAATGGTGTATGTTCCACCTAAAGTCCATAGTGGACTTGAAGTGTTGATTTTAGCTTGAAAGTCACCACTACTGCTCAATGTTAGTCTGATTTACTTGTACAACGTTTCCTGTTGGATCAGAAACTTTCATTGTAACAGCCTGTCCGCCTATTGCATTTTGGACATGTCCTGTAACAATTACTATTGACTGTCTGTCGTAAACATCTTTGTCGGTTGACACTGAGATTGGCAGGATTTGTTGAGACCCAGTACCAGGGCTGATTTGGCTTGAACCTGCTGATTGTGCAAATGCAGGTAGAATGCCTATTACAGCTGCTGTAGCAAGAATTGCGATCAACGCATATTCTTTATGAGTACTCATCTTATTTGCGATTAAGAAGCAAGACTATTTATGTATATTTAAAAAAAATTCTGTTATCTAGTCGAGATTTATTTGTCTTATAGATGGATCTAAAGTATGTTTGATAATTTAACATGTGTAAAATCATCTTCAAATGTCTTATTTTTATCTTAGATTTTTGATTTATGGAAAACAATTTTTTAATTATAGTTTTTGTAATTTGTTTATGTTATGTGTTTTAGTCTTATTTGGTTGTGATTGATGATTGTATATGTGCAATATGTTTTTGAATTTATTTAGTGATTGATTTCATTCGCTACTTTTTACAATTTACTTGTTCAATTTTGTTAATGTTATCATAAGGGGAAATTTTTTTAAAAAATGAAAAAGTAGAGAGTTCTAGTATTTTGGCATAAATCTTAGTCCAGTCTTTGCTGAAACTGCAATTATTGATATGATTGCAATTGCAAATACTAGAGCTGCAATTGGTCCAAACTCTGGAATTGCTGGAGGTGATGTTGCGGCTACACCTGCGAGTTGGAATATAGCTGAATTAACTCTTGCTTGTTCGTCTCCTTGCTGTGCTTTTATTGTGTATTGTCCATTCTCAGACCATAGATCTGCCGGCAGAACTTACTGTTTTAGTAAAGTCTCCGTTATTATCAAGGGTCACTTGAGCTGCTGTTACTACATTGCCAGACGGACTGGTTATCTCCAAAGCGACATCTTGTCCTGGGTATGGATTTACAATATGTCCGGTGATCATAATTTGTGAATTGTGATCATACACTGGTTTGTCAGTCGTCACTGTTATTGCTACTTGCGGTATCTGTTGAATGTTGTTGGTGTCGTTACAGTCGGGACATGCTAAGTATGGGTTGTTTGCTGCAAATGCAGGTACTACACCTACTATAGCTGCTGTAGCAAGAATTGCGATCAACGCATATTCTTTATGAGTACTCATCTTATTTGCGATTAAGCAGAATGGATATTTATGTATATTTAAAAAATGAAAAAGTAGAGAGTTCTAGTATTTTGGCATAAATCTTAGTCCAGTCTTTGCTGAAACTGCAATTATTGATATGATTGCAATTGCAAGTACTAGAGCTGCAATTGGTCCAAACTCTGGAATTATCTGTGTACCGATTATCTCTATCTCTTGAGTTCCATTTGTAAATGGAATTGATAGAGTTCTAGCGGTTGTTGTTGTGCTTGTCTCTTGGAAATCAGCTTTCTTGGCCGTCATTTAATACAACCCATTTGTCATCTTGACCACCACTTGTTTGTGAATCAATAAGTCCTCTTGGGAGTGTTATAGTTAATACTCCATCTCCAGTGGTTTGTATTGATACAATAAGCGACTTTGATTGTACGTCAGCCTTTATGTCCGTGACTTTGCCATTGGTTATACTGTATTGTACGGAAAGTGATGTTCCATCAACTGGCATAGTGTTTCCAGCCTGTGTTGTAGTTCCAGTAGAACCTGCAAATTGGAAGGTTGTTTGGGCTGTGTTGACATTACTGCCGAACTGTACCGTCACCTGTGTATGCACCTGCTGCTGACCAGAGAGGTCCTGTAGCTTTAAACGATGTTGAATAAGTTCTATCAGAACCCAAATGTATTTGAGCCAATTTTACAATGTTTCCTATTGGGCTTTTAATGATCTCCATAGTGACTGGTTGATCAGAAATGTAATTCATTGTACTTCCTGATATTGTAATTGTATCACCATCATTGTATGAAGTCTTGTCGGTTGTTACACTGATTGCACCTGTTGGTGTAGGACTTATCAGATTTCCAGATGTGTTGCATTTGTAGAATTTGTACCTAATGGATTCTGAACTGCATATGGAGAAGCAAAAACGGGCATTACTCCTATAGCGCAAAGCAAAATCGCAAATAGCGCAAATCCTTTAAAGCGAGTGCTCATCCTAGTTAGGCATGATTTTTTTTGCTATTTAAAGTTGCGGAAAAAATTATTGACAAAAGGTACTAAATTTGACACGTTTCAGATTAGATATATATTAACCTCTCGGTGGATTCACCTTAGTTTGTGGATTAGTTATGCGTTTACAGCTAATGTTGAAAGGAGATTTTAGACATGATAAGTAAAAAAGAGAAAATACTGATTCCCGATCATATCTATGTCCCAAAACATGAGATAATCAATAAAGACGAAGCAACGAAAGTTCTTGAAAAATATCATACCAAGCCTACTGAAATGCCGCTAATCTTTGTAAGTGATCCAGCTATTCGGGGTTTAGGAGTAAAGCCAGGTGATATGATAAAAATTACAAGAAAGAGTCCTACTGCTGGTGAGAGTCTCTACTATAGGTACGTGGTGGAAGAATAATGGTAAATATTTCAAATAAACGCTGGCCTATTGTTCAAGATATTCTAAAGAGAGAAGGAATTGCAAGACAACATCTTAACTCATATGATGAATTTCTTGAAAGAGGACTTCAAAGTATTATAGATGAAGTTGGACATATTGAAATTGAAAGTGCAGAATATCCGTATAAAATTCAGCTTGGCAAAGTAAAACTTCAACAACCCCGTATGATGGAATTGGATGGATCAATTACTCATATTGCACCAATGGAAGCACGATTAAGAAATGTTACATATGCTTCGCCTATAATGCTTGAAGCAAGTGTTGTAGAAGATGGAAAAATTCTTGAATCAAGATATATTCACATAGGAGACATGCCCGTGATGGTGAGATCTAATGCTTGTATATTGCATAGTCTTTCTGAACAAAAACTTGTAGAACATGGTGAAGATCCAAACGATCCTGGTGGTTACTTTATCATAAATGGTTCAGAGAGAGTTATAGTGGGACTCGAAGATCTTTCTTACAATAAAATTATTGTAGACAAAGAAACTGTTGGCGGTAATACTGTTTTCAAAGCTAAGGTCTATTCTTCTATAGTTGGCTATCGCGCAAAATTGGAATTGATAATGAAAAATGATGGTCTTATTGTTGCAAAGATTCCAGGTTCCCCTGTTGATATTCCTGTAGTTACTTTAATGCGAGCATTAGGTCTTGAATCTGATAGGGAAATCGCTGCTTCTGTATCTCTAGTAGATGACATTCAAGATGAGCTTGAGGGCTCATTTGAAAAATCAGGCGATGTACCAACTGCAAAAGATGCTATTGTCTACATTAGTAAGAGAATTGCACCTGGTATGCTTGAAGAGTTCCAGATCAAGAGAGCTGAGACATTACTTGATTGGGGTCTTCTTCCACATCTTGGTAAACATCCTGATAATAGAAAAGAAAAAGCACTCTTTCTTGGTGAAGCTACTTGCAAATTAATTGAATTAAAGTTGGGCTGGATTTCTCCTGATGATAAAGATCATTATGGAAATAAAGTGATAAAATTTGCTGGTCAAATGCTTGCCGATCTTTTCCGAACAGCATTTAGAAACTTAGTCCGTGACATGAAATATCAACTAGAAAGATCAGGTCAGAAGCGGGGTATCAATGCAGTAGCAGCTGCTGTTAGACCTGGAATTGTTACTGATAAAATGAATAATGCTATTGCAACTGGAAATTGGGGCAGAGGTAGAGTTGGTGTAACTCAACTTCTTGATAGAACTAACTATCTTTCAACCATTAGTCATCTTAGAAGAATTCAGTCACCTTTGAGTAGAAGTCAGCCTAATTTTGAAGCAAGAGATCTTCATGCTACACACTTTGGCAGAATATGTCCAAGTGAAACTCCTGAGGGTTCAAATTGTGGGCTAGTAAAGAACTTGGCTTTATCGGCAATAATTTCTGTTAATGTTCCATCTGAGGACATAATTGAGAAACTCTACGATTTGGGTGTAACCTATGTTTCTGATGCAAAAGATGAATTGAAAAAAGAGGGAACTAGAGTTTTTGTTGATGGTAGATTAATTGGATACTTTAAAGATGGACAGAAACTTGTTGACTCGTTACGAGATCTTAGAAGAAATTTCAAGATTCATCCACACGTTGGAATTTTCTTGTATCAATCTAGTTTTGAAGGATCAACTAAAAGACTCTATGTCAATTGTAATGCCGGAAGAGTACTGCGTCCTCTAATTGTAATTAAAGATAATAAAATTCTCTTGACACAAGAATTAATCGATAAAGTTAGTAAGAAATTCCTTTCATGGACAGATTTGCTGCATATGGGAATAATTGAATTGGTTGACGCTAATGAAGAAGAGAACTCTTACATTGCAATTGATGAAACTGATATAAAGAAACATACTCACATGGAAGTTTTTCCATCTGCAATTTTGGGTGCAGGTGCATCAATAATTCCATATCCTGAACATAACCAGTCTCCAAGAAATACATACGAGTCAGCAATGGCAAAACAAAGCCTCGGTTTCTCAACTCCTCTTATGAATGCAAGTACGTATGTCAGACAACATCTTATGCTTTATCCACAGACTCCAATTGTTAACACAAAAGCAATGGGGCTTCTAGGACTAGAGGATAGACCTGCTGGTCAAAATTGTGTTGTTGCAGTACTACCATTTGATGGTTATAATATTGAAGATGCTATTGTCTTGAGCAAATCTTCAATTGATAGAGGACTTGGCAGAACATTCTTCTACAGAATCTATGAAGCTGAAGCAAAACAATATCCTGGTGGCATGAGGGATAATTTCGAGATTCCAACTGCAGAAGGAAATATTCGTGGATTTAGGGGCGACAAGGCATATAGATTATTAGAAGAGGACGGTGTAATTGCAACCGAATCAACAGTACAAGGTGGAGATATACTAATTGGAAAAACAAGTCCACCGAGATTCATGGAAGAGTATAGAGAGTTTGAAGTAAAGGGACCATATCGAAGAGATACATCAATAGGAGTAAGACCGTCTGAAAATGGAGTAGTTGACACAGTTGTCATGACTCAATCACATGACGGAGGGAGAATGTATAAGATTAGAGTAAGAGATCTCCGAATTCCAGAAATTGGTGACAAATTTGCTTCAAGACATGGTCAAAAGGGTGTTGTTGGATTGCTTGTAAATCATGAAGATCTTCCGTATACTGCCGATGGTGTTGTTCCAGATGTTATGATTAATCCACATGCTTTCCCATCTAGAATGACAGTTGGAATGTTCCTAGAATCTGTAACAGGAAAAGCTGCAGCATTACGTGGAAGTAAAATGGATGGTTCTGCTTTTGTTGGAGAAAAACTTGAAGATGTAAAAGGAGTTTTAGAACAAAATGGATTCAAATATTCTGGAAAAGAAGTAATGTATGATGGAAGGACAGGAAAGCCATTTGCGGTAGATGTTTTCATTGGAGTTGTATATTATCAAAAACTACACCACATGGTTGCAGACAAAATTCATGCAAGAGCAAGAGGTCAAGTGCAAATGTTGACAAAACAACCAACAGAAGGACGTGCAAGAGGTGGTGGTTTGAGATTTGGTGAAATGGAGCGAGACTGTCTTATTGCATATGGTGCATCTATGATGCTAAAAGATAGATTACTTGATGAATCTGATAAAGCGGATATCTATATTTGTGAAAGATGTGGATTGGTATCCTATTATGATATTAAACAAAGAAGATTCGTATGTAGAGTATGTGGAGATAAAGGAAAAGTTACATCTATCTCTGTAGCATATGCGTTTAAGCTACTTCTACAAGAAATGATGAGTCTTGATGTAGCACCACGACTTTTGATAAAGGAGAGAGTATAATGGCACTTGAGACAATCAAAGTAATTGACGGAATAAAATTCTCAGTATGGTCTCCAACAGAAATTCGAAAATACTCTGTTGCAGAAATTACTGCACCTGAAACCTATGATGAAGATGGAATGTCAGTTCAGGGAGGATTAATGGATGGAAGACTTGGTACACTTGAGCCAGGACAGAAATGTCTTACTTGTGGTAATACAGCTGCAAGATGTCCCGGTCACTTTGGTCACATTGAACTTGCAGAACCTGTTTTACACATTGCATTCATAGACAACATCTACAAGCTTTTAATTACAACATGTAGATCATGTGCTAGATTAAAACTTCCACAAGAAGAATTAGAAGAATATCATCAAATTATGAAAAAGGAAGCAGCTTATACTGTAATCTCAATTAAACATATTCCAACTGAAATAATTGAAAGAGCCAAGAAAGAAAAGACATGTCCTCATTGTGGTAAATCACAATATGAAATGATATTTACAAAACCAACTATCTTCATAGAAAGAACTGAGCTTGGAGAGAACAGATTACTTCCAATTACAATCCGAGAAAGATTCTCTCACATGATTGATGAGGATCTCAAATTGTTGGGATATGATCCAACTACTGCAAGACCGGAGTGGTTTATTTTACAAGTTCTTCCAGTTCCTCCAGTTACAGTAAGACCATCAATTATTCTAGAAACAGGAATCAGATCTGAAGATGATCTAACTCACAAACTTGTAGATATCATCAGAGTAAATCAGAGACTCAAAGAGAGTAAAGAAGCTGGAACACCCCCACTTATCGTACAAGACTTGGTTGATCTTTTACAATATCATGTTACAACTTACTTTGATAACGAAGTATCAGGAATTCCACAAGCTCATCATAGATCAGGAAGACCTCTTAAAACTCTCACTCAAAGATTAAAAGGAAAAGAGGGAAGATTCAGAGGTTCATTATCTGGAAAAAGAGTTGACTTTTCAAGTAGAACTGTTATTTCACCTGATCCAAACTTGGAAATCTCTGAAGTAGGAGTACCAGAAGCAGTTGCAACTAAACTAACAATTCCAGAAGTTGTTACTGAATGGAACATTGAAAGACTGAAAAAACTTGTCATAAATGGACCAAGCAAGTTCCCAGGAGCTAACTATATTGTAAGACCTGATGGAGTAAAAATCAGACTTGATTTTGTTGAAGATAGAGAAACCATTGCAAATAATATTGAAATCGGATATCTTGTAGAAAGACACCTCTCTGATGGTGATATTGTAATGTTTAACAGACAACCATCATTGCACCAAATGTCCATTATGGGTCATTATGTCAGAGTATTGCCTGGTAAGACATTTAGGCTACATCCATCAGTCTGTCCTCCTTACAATGCAGACTTTGATGGAGATGAGATGAATCTTCACGTGCCTCAGAGTGAAGAAGCAAGAGCAGAAGCTATACTCTTAATGCGTGTACAAGACCAATTAATATCTCCAAGATACGGCGGTCCTATAATAGGTGCATTACGTGATTTCATTACTGGTGCATATCTGCTTACAAAAGATGATACGACTTTAACACCACAAGAATTTGCAAATCTTGCAATGTTGGGTGGTTACACTGGAACATTCCCAGATCCAGCAGTTAAAGCAAAAGGCGGTTCACTTTATAGCGGTAAACAACTCTTCTCGCTTTTCTTGCCAAAGGACTTCAATTATGTTATAACTTCAAAATGGTCCAAGGGAACAAAGGGTCCTGTAAAGGATGTTGTAATTAAAAATGGTCAACTGGTAAGTGGTGTAATTGACAAAGCATCAATTGGTGCAGAAGAACCTGATAGTGTTCTACACAGAATTACAAAAGATTATGGATATGAAGAGGCAAAGAATTTCCTTAACTCCATCTTGATTATGCTAAAACAATTCATTACAGGATATGGATTCAGTTATGGTTATGCTGATCTTGAACTTGCAACAAAGACAAAAGATGGAATTCTTGAAAATATTCAAGAATCATATGATAAAGTATATGATTTCATATCTCAAGCAAAGAAAGGTACCCTACAACTCAGCAGAGGTCTTTCTGCTGAAGAAGCATTAGAGGCTCAAATCGTAAACGAACTTTCAAAAGCAAGAGATAAAGCTGGAAACTCTGCAGACAAATCTTTTGATGAGACTAATGCAGGAAGAATTATGGCAACAACAGGTGCTAGAGGTTCTTCATTAAATATTGGTCAAATGGCAGGTGCGTTAGGTCAACAATCCATTAGAGGTAGAAGAATTCTCAAAGGTTACAGTAACAGAGCATTACCACACTTCAAAGAACATGATGCAAATCCTGACGGTAAGGGATTTGTAAAATCTAATTATAGAGAAGGATTGTCCACTCTGGAATTCTTCTTCCATGCTATGGGGGGTAGAGAAGGTCTTGTCGATACTGCAGTTAGAACACAGCAAAGTGGTTACATGCAAAGAAGACTCATCAACGCACTTGAACATCTCAAACTAGAATATGATGGAACAGTGCGAGATCCTCATGGTCACATAATACAATTCCTTTATGGTGAAGATGGAATAGATGTAGCAAAAAGTGATCATGGTGAGGCATTTAGAATTGCTAGACTGGTAGAATCTGAAAGTATCATTGATTCAGGAAAGAAAGCCACTAAGGAAGAAATTTCAGAACTTGTAAAAAAATATGCAAAGACATTCAATCCACGTTTATCAAAAACTGTACTTGAAGCTTTACTTGAATCAAAACTTAGTAGAGATGGTGTTGATAAAGTCTGTAAAAAAGCATTAGAACTTTATGATAATGCAAAGGTAGAACCTGGTCAAGCAGTCGGTGTAGTTACAGCTCAATCAATAGGTGAACCAGGTACTCAGATGACCCTTAGAACATTCCACTTTGCAGGTATCCGAGAAAGAAACGTAACTCTAGGACTTCCAAGATTAATTGAACTTGTAGATGCAAGAAAGAAACCAGTAACACCTACCATGGATATCTACTTGGAAGAAAATTACAAAAAATCAAAAGAAAAAGCAATTAAAGTAGCCAGAGAGATCTTACACACCAAAATTAGTGCACTGATATCCAGTACTGAAACTGATTATTCTACAAAAATTAAACTCAATCTTAATCAAGATAAGTAAGAGAAAGAGCATGTACAATCGAGAATGTGGTTGATGCATTACAATCTTCCAAGAAAAAATTCGAAATTGAACCAAGTGGAAATTCTATTACCTTGACACTACCAGAAGAATCTGATACTCAAACTGTTCTTGCGATGCGAAACAAAATACTTTCTACTACTGTTAAAGGTGTTACTGATGTAGAACGAGTAACTATCGTACAACAGGGAGAAGAATGGGTTATACAAACTTCTGGCTCAAACATTGCAAAAGTATGGGAAATCGATGGCATAGATAAGAAAAATATCCGAACTAACAATATCTTTGAAATAGCAGGTAGTTTGGGCATAGAGGCTGCACGAAATTCACTGATAAATGAATTAAATTCCACATTATCTGATCAAGGTCTAGAAGTTGACGTGAGATATCTTATGTTAGTTTCTGATTTGATGTGTTCTAGAGGATATCTGCAACAAATTGGAAGACATGGAATCGCTGGAACCAAGACAAGTGTACTTGCAAGAGCCGCATTTGAAATTACAGTTCCAACAATTGCAGAAGCTGCACTGTCGGGAGAAGTTGAAGAGCTTAAAGGAGTTACAGAAAACGTTATAGTGGGAGCAAATATTCCGATAGGTACAGGAACAGTTGATCTATACATGAAGGTAGTAGAAGATGGTTAAACTATTAGAAAAATTAATCAAAGATGCAATTGAGGATGGCAAATGCTCCTTTGGTACTAAAGAAGCAATTGGCACAATTAAACATTCAAAACTAATTGTCTTATCGCATTCAGTTTCAGAAGAAACACTTGAAAAAATACAAGAAGCTGCTAAAAGTTCAAAGGTTCCAACTTTGAATTATAATGGTTCCTCAGTTGAACTTGGTAGACTATGTGGAACACAATTCAGAATTTCTGCACTATCGCTTAAGACTCTGAGCGATACTAATCTAAAAGCAATCACAAAAGAACTTGAAATAGAGACGAAATAATCCAATGTCATTTTCCTCATGTGTTTTCTATCAAGATTTAAATGTCCCACAAAGAGATCGAGTTTAAAAAAGGCATGACGGAAACAATCAAACTAACAACAGATCAAATAAAATTAATGTCACTTTTTCAGAATGTGACTGGAGTACAGCAAGAGATTGTATTGAAGATGAAAAACAAGACCGAGTCATATTTGTAGTAAATCAAGGTAAGATGGGATTAGCTATTGGTAAAGGTGGTTCTACAATTAAGAATTTACAAAATGTTGTAAAAAGAAATGTTGAACTTGTAGAATACTCTGAAGAACCAGCTGAATTTCTTAAGAACATGCTTAATCCAAAGTTAGTTTCTGAAGTAAAAATAAACAAAAGATTAGACGGTTCGCTTCAAGCAATTGTTCTAGTTGATGCAAAGAAGAAAGGAATTGTAGTTGGTAGAGAAGGTCGTAATGCAGAAAAAGCAAGACTATTAGCCAAGAGATACTTTCAAATTTCTAGTGTTCTTATACAAAGTCCGGAGAAAATAATGGAGTAAATGGTATGGCAAAATCACCACTAGGTCTATTTGCAGGAAGAGTTCTAAAGGATAAAAGAAAGCGCCAAAAATGGTCTATAGGTACTTACAAGAGAAGAGAATTAGGTCTTGATAAGAAGGCCAGCCCGCTTGGAGGTGCACCACAAGACTCGTGGTATAGTTTTAGAAAAAGTTGGAATAGAAGCAAAACAGCCCAACTCTGCAGTAAGAAAATGTGTTAGAGTTCAACTCATAAAAAATGGTAAAACAGTTACTGCCTTCCTTCCAAGAGACGGTGCACTTAATTTTGTTGATGAACATGACGAGGTACATGTGGAAGGTATGGGCGCATCCATGGGAGGAGCACTTGGTGATATTCCAGGTGTAAGATGGAAAGTCTTCAAAGTAAATGGAACTTCACTTAAAGAACTCGTTTACGGAAAGAAAGAGAAACCTAGGAGATAGAAAATGACCGAAACACAAAATCTTTTACTTTTTAGAAAATGGGATATCTCTAATATTGATATTAAAGATCCAGGTCTGAAAAATGTAATATCTCTTAAACAAGGAATAATGCCTCTAACTTTTGGTAGATCCGCACTTAAACGATTTAATAAATCGGAAGTTAACATTACTGAACGATTAATCAACAAACTATCTCACTTTGGAAAGAAATATGCAAAAAACACTGGTAGGATGGGTGGAAAGAAAATTCGTGCAATCAATACAGTAAAAGCAGCATTTGAAATTATACATCTTAAAACTGGAAAAAATCCAGTTGAAGTTTTGATTAGAGCTGTAGAACATTCTGCACCTAATGAAGATACAACTAGAATAGTTTATGGTGGAACGGTTTACCACGTTTCAGTAGACGTTGCTCCGCTAAGAAGAGTTGATCTGGCATTAAGATTCATAGCAGAAGGTGTTAGAGATGCATCATTTTCCAATCCAAAAGCAGTGGAGGAAAATCTTGCAGAACATCTTATACTTGCTGCTGCAAATGATATGAACGCTCCTTCTGTTAAGAAGAAGAATGAATTAGAAAGAATCGCAATGGCTTCTAGATAGAAGACATTTTTTAAAAATAATAGATAGCCCGAGGCAGATTCGAACTGCCGTCCCCAGGTGTCCTCTCGTAAGATCCAGAGCCTGAGATCCCTGGCCCAAATTGTTTGACCGCTAGACTATCGGGCTACCGAGACGACTGGTATTTCTTGAGAATATATTATTTTGTACTTGCCTCCCGGACTGCAGTAGAATAATTACAATTTGCTCCAAGTCTCATGTAAGGAATTAATCTATAATGAATGGAATAGATCTTGTTTTCTTTATATAAAATTCCTTTTAATAAAAGCGAGACAAAACCTCCAGCAATTCGAGATGATGGAATGTTCAATTCCTTGCATATTTGATCACGTTTTTTCTTGTACTGCAGAGTGGTAAAGCTAATAGTATTTAATTCCAAAATTAATGGCCACATGACTTTTTCCCAGACAAATCTTCGATTTTGAGTAGCGGATGCATACTTTCCCTTCTCTTCTAACATTGATAACGTTCAAAAAGTTCTGATCTCCATTTATTGGTTGATGGTAACAAAAATCGAAGAAGCATTAGATCTATTATCACAAAACTGGAAAATTGAGCCTATCATTATAGATTTTATTCTGGGTAAAAAAACAGATGTTGCCGACTTTCAGATTAAAGTAAATGATGTGATTTTTCATATTCCATATCTTAGAGATGAAAATGGCTATGTGTTATGGAAATGCTTCTGGCCCGACTGTCATAATTGCTGTAACAGACAAGGAAGACTTCCACTAACAAGTAATGATCTAATAACTATAAGCAAGAATCTGAAATACGGCAAAGTCTCTGACTTTATAAAAAAAGAGACCAATATCACTACTTGGGAAGAAAAGGGACCTGAAGGAAATTCAGTGGTAATGACCATGATAAATCTAAAACGTAAGGAAGATGAAAAAGAGTCAGAAGATGGAACTTATATCAAATGTAGATTTCTTGATGAAAAAGGCTACTGTGGACTTCATCCATCTAGACCAGGAGTGTGTTATCTTTACCCATTCTCATCATGGCTTGAAAATGAAAAAGGAAAAGCTAGAGTACATGCCACATTTCAATTTACTGGGGATTGTCCAGGATTTTATTTTGCAAAATCTCATGATGAAATGAAAGAAGTTTTACTTGAATATTCAAAAATGATCTATGATTATACTATGAATTCAAATAGAACGACAAGAGAAAATTTCGGTTATGTGAGTATGTGATTCTAAGCCCTTGCTACTTTCATCATATCTGTCATCTTAATCTCCATTCCAAATCTACTCTCATTTTTCTTCATATATCTATAGATGGATAACATATCAACAAAATTCTTCATTATTCCAAATTTGCTTTCCATTTTGTTTCTTACAAAGGCTAATACCTTCGAATAAATTGCAAATTTTTCAAGTACCATCTGCCTATATCTTTCATTATTTCCTAATGTTTCAACAAAAATATCACCACACGTCATACTTGGAATTATTCCCTCACCAAGTAGTGGATAAACTGTTCCTATTGATTCTCCAACTCCCACCACCTTTCCATGATAAAATGGTTCACAAAGATTAGGGGTAGCAAGACGTATGGGTCTTCCAACTGTCTTTAGAACTTTACCTCCATATTTTTTTAAGAACGCATTAGTTTCTACAATGTGATTTCTATTTTTATCTCCTGCACCAATATGTGCAAGTTTATCGCCTAGTGGAAAATACCAAAAATATCCGCTGATGGAAGAAAACGGTTTGAGATAAAAATCATCAAATGGTACCTTGTCTTCGTATTGTACCTTGTATTGAAAAGTTGGCAGATAGAAGTCTTTTTCAAGTCTTGGTAAGTATGATCTATGAAAACCTGTAGAATCAACAATCATGTCAAATTCAGGTTCTAAATCCTGTAATTTTGGGGCAGATCCGTAATGTATCTTACATCCTTTTGCCATATCTTTTATCAATCCAATCTTGTTGTACGTACAAAGTCCTTTAAGCTTAATTTGGAATCTTTCTAAACCCATGTCAACATACATTTGTTTTCCATCATGAATCACATAATCATTAAAATCAAGTCCAACTTTTTTAGAAAATTCTTGCATTGGTGCCTTTGATGTACCCCATGCACATATGGAATCATGATTTTCTTGTGTAGATCTTTCAAAACCTACTACTTCATGTTGATTCTTTAATCTTGCAAGGAGATATGCTCCTGCAACTCCTACTCCAACTACGGCAATCTTCAAGCGATCTTATACCATAAATTACCTAATAAAAACATGCGGCAATTATTATTCTATTAAGATGGCTGGTTTGTATGGTCTAGATGTTCTTGATTTATTTTTTGGATCATATTTGTCTTGATCTGATTCTGCAAATACTTGGGACATAATTCCAAATTCTGCTTGTACAAGTGAATCTAACTCAGAAAGAATTTTCTTCTCATCGATTAAACCTATTCTATTTTTTGTCTCTCTCTCTTCCTGTGATTCTGATAAAATATCATTAACTGTTTTTTTAACAAAATCAGGATCCTTCTTTATTTCCTCTGTTTCCTTGTCTGCAATGAGTGATTTTATTAAAGTGCCTATGTTTACCTCTCCTTCCACAACTTTAGATAAAATTTTCTGATAGGCCTTTACTTTCCATGGTGCGGGTGTGTAAATTGTTATTTTTTTAGGAATAATCTTTGTGACCTTGATTATATTTTTTATATCATCCATAGTATTTTTTAATAGATTTTCAGATTGAATTGAACTAAAATCAATATTCTCAGCATGATGTGTAGGCCAAGATGACTTTGATACAATACCTGGATTTCCTAATCTGTACCACATCTCTTCTGATACATATGGGGCAAAAGGTGACATCATTGCTACTCTCGTAGAAAATATTTCATGCAAGATTCCTAAGAAATCTTCACGTTTCTTTGCAGTAACTCGTTTCATATACCACTGAAGATCTGACTCAAACTCGTAGAGTATGAAATGTAATGCTTCTCTTAATCTCATTTTTTGTATTGATAAAGTTGTCATGAAAGTCAATTGTTCAATCTTACTTTTTATCCATCTATCCTCCTGTTCAAGTTTGACATTCTGAGCAGATTTGTATTTTGAGCATTCATCTAACATGCTTTCTAACTTGTTCTTTATTCCCCTGACTGCCTCTTGATTGAAATCTGCATCTTGTAATAGACTCCGCTGAAATTAAAATTGTGAGTCTTATGGAATCTGCACCATGAATTCTTATGGCATCTCTAAGAGGAATTATATTTCCTTCAGACTTTGACATTTTTTTTCCATCCATCAAAACTGAACCATTGACCACAATCTCTTCAGGCCAGTATTTCTTGGGAAATATTGCTATGTGGTTGAAAATAAAAAATGTTAGATGATTTGGTACTAGATCTCTGCCTGAATGTCTTGCATTAACTGGATAAAAATACTGGAATTCATTTTTTATCTTCTCCAGTAAGATTTGATGTTATTTTACATTGAGACGAAACCGTCTCCGAACTTCCTTTGTTCAAAAATACATGATCGAAAAAAATATCAGATGTGTTTTCTGATGTAATTTCTTTACTGTTGACATATTTTGCTATTGTATAATATGCCATGTAAATTACTGAATCTGATAGACTCTCTATTATCCAGTTCTTATCCCATGGTAATTTTGTTCCTAATCCATGTTGTCTTGCACATGCTCTCTCTCGGAGCCAATCTACCACATTATTGAATTCATTTCTAATTTCTTCTGGCAGAATTTTCATCTCATTTATCCATGAATGAACTTTTGTTTTCCATTCTGGATCTGAATAGTTAAGAAACCATTGATTGTTGAGTATTTTTACTACACATTCTGCACCACACCTGCATCTTATAGGTGTCTCATTTAGTTCGTAGAGAATATCAGCATTTCCAGTTTGTAGCATCCATTTTTTTACTTCATCTTTTGCCTCTGAGACTGTTTTATTTGCAAATTTTCCAGTATTTTGTTTTAATTTGCCACTGTAAAATTCCTTTGAGTATATCTCCTTGGTCGCTTCTTCTAACTTGGGATTGTTCTGATTTTCAATTTGAAGTCTGATTATTACATCTTGAGCAGGAATTTCGCCATAGCCTTCTGTTGCAATTATTGGTATGGCTTTAATATTCTGAATCTCAGAAAGATTAGGATATTTTGTAAATTCTTTTTTCAAATCTTCTAAAGCTTGATAATCAAAAGGAGCATGTGCTGGAACTGACATTACTATGCCTGTACCATTCTCACTTTTGACAAAACTTGCAGGTAGAATTAGAACTTGATCATTTCTTTCAGGAACCTGAACTTTTTTACCTATTAGTTCTTTTCCTAGATATTTTATCTAATCTTGTTATTTTTTTATTATGAAATTCTAATTTTCTTGCGCACTCGCTTGTTACTATCCACTCTTCATCATTTACCTGTATGATTTCATAAATAAATTCTGGATTTATCCAAATGTTTGTTACCCCAAAAATAGTCTCAGGTCGTAATGTTGCAGTGGGAATGATATATTTTTCATACTTGAATTTGATAATTGTATATTCTGTAAAACTTGGCTCTACATCTCCCTGAGTATCATGTTGGGAGACCGGATTCTGATCCTTTGGACACCATCCTACAGGGTGAGTACCCTGAATTATCAGATTCTTCTCTTTTAATTTTTCAAACTGCCACTCAATAAACTTACTATACACAGGATCTATTGTAGTAAATTCTCTTCTCCAATCTATTGAATATCCCATCTCTTTCATTCCTAGCCTTTATTTCTTGGTGGAAATAATCTGCAATTTTTATTGGCTCTGAAAATTCTCTTATCTTCTCATCTGGAACCTTGTATATATTGCGAAATGTTTCTAATAATTTTATGTCATTGTCTTGAACTCTTCTTGCCATGCCAAGGATGGGAGTTCCTGTATAGTGAAACCCCATTGGAAATAATACATTGTAACCCATCATGCGCATAAATCTTGCATGAACATCTGCTAGTGTGTATGTTCTTCCATGTCCAACATGTTGCGGAGAATTAGGGTATGGATAAGCTACAGTCACAAAGAATTTTTTTTCATTATTAGGATCAGTCTCAAAATATTTCTCAGTTTCCCATATGTGTCTCCATTTTTCTTCAAGTGAAGTCCAATCCATTTTACTATCTCTCTCCAATGACTGATTTCTCTATAGATCAGGAGGGCATCTTTTATTTTTGATAGATCTTTTCCTCCACCCTGACCAAATGTATCTCTTCCACCACCTGAACCACCAAGTACTTTGGATACGTCCTTTACTAGATCTCCTGCTTTCTTGGTCGAAATAGCTTCCGAACCGCAAAATGCAATTATCTTGATTGTTTCATTTTTTATTACTAATGCGCAGTAGATCAACGATTTTTCAATCTTGGTTGCCATCTCTCCTGTGGATATGTGAAATTCTTCATCAAGTTCTTCCTCAACTATACTGTAAAGTTTCACATGTCCGATATTCTTTGCCTGAGCAATTGCCTCTTTTGCAGATGACTCTGAAGTTCTTTTCATTAATTGCTTTAATTTTCTTTTTGCATCATCTGAATCCTTCATTACATGTTCAAACGATTCTAACATCTTTTCTTTGCTTGAACCAAGTGATTTTACTATATGCGAAATCTTTCTATCCTGATTTTGAGTATACTTTAGTGCGGCCTCCCCAGAAACAAATTCTAATCTTACAACCCCATCTTGGATTCTCTCAGCTTTTGTAATTTTTATTAATCCTAATTCGCCCGTCTTTTGAACGTGAGTTCCACCACAAGCTTCCACATCGAATCCTTCTATGTTTACAATTCGTACTAGTTTTACTGGAACTACTCCTCCCTGATAAATTCTAAAGCCATACTCTTGTTCAGCTTCACCTCTTTCAAACTGATTGATTAATATCGGAATATTTTTTCTTATAGTAACGTTTGCGAGATCTTCTATCTTCATTATTTCTTCTTCTGTAAGATTTGAATGGTGAGTAATGTCAAGTCTTGCATAATCTACATCTTTGAATGCAGAATGTTGCCAGATCCATGATCCCAATATGTTTCTTGAAGACGCATTTAATACGTGAGTACTTGTATGATTACGTGTTATTCCAAATCTTCTTGTTGAATCAATTTTACATTTTACAATTATGCCTTCTTTTGGTGTGGAATCTTTAATCTCATGTAATACCACATTGCCATGTTTTGTGACATCTATTACCTCAAATTCAGAAATCATTCCATGATCTGGCTCTTGACCGCCTCCTCTTGCATAAAATGATGTTTTATCTAGTATGACAAATTTATTATTAATCACTCGAAGAACCTTGGCTTCAAATTCATGAGGATCATCTTTGTAATATAGTAATTCTGTATCGGGTATTCCATCCAAATTCAGTTCTTGCTTTTTTTCAGTTTTCTCAGATTGGTGCAAATCTGTTAATCTTTCATAGAACGTTGAAGGAATTTCTGGAATTATCTTAGATTCTTTGAGGAAATCCGGTGTTATACCATCTGACTCGTACAATCGAATGAGATCATCCACTGTTAATTTCTTATTCTGGGTCTTGAGAGTGATTGCCATGTTTTTCATTCTGACTCTGGATTCGTTGTAACGACTCTTTTCTACCTCGATTATTGTTTTAACATCATTACGAGTTTGTTCAAGCTCTGGATAAGTTGATTTTAGATAATCTATGTGAAAATCAATCAAGTCATTGAGATCAAAATTCCAGCCAAATCTATCAATCGTAGCAAGTGTTCTCCTTAGAATCATTCTCAAGTTATAGCCTCCACCGACATTACTTGGCAATGCACCATCAGAAATTGCAAAAATAAGAGTTCTCAAATGATCCGCTATCGTGTATATGCCTTCAAGTGGTGAAATTATCTTATCCTGTTTTGTTTCATCTAAACCTGCAATTCTTGCAGCAGTTTTTCTGACTATTGAGATATCTTCTGATTCAGATAGAGCTTTTGCAACTGCCATAAAATATTTTGAAATTATGCTTGAATCTATGTCAATACCTATTTTTTGTATCATGTGGTTTGTTATGGGCCCAAAACAGCAATCATATGCTGTTGGAGTTCCCATTGTTATCCATGCGAATCTTTCAAGGCCTGCGCCCATGTCGATAATCTTTTGATCTAAAACAGAATAATTATTCAAATCTCCTTGGAATTCCGTAAATACTGCATTACCAAGTTCTAAACCTCTTACAAAATATTCAAGTGACGAACCAAAAGATCCTCCTCCTGCCCATACATCTTCAACAAATACTATTTCCTTTTTGTTAATTCCTAATCTATCTGTAAGAAGTTTAAAATCAAGTTCTACACATCTATCCTTCCAATATCCTTGAGAATTTGGTATACTATGTTGTCCTATCATACAAAAACTAGAAAAATGCCTTCCAGTTACTCCAACATTCTCAATATCTTTGAATCTGAGACAAGTTTGAGGGACAATTAATGGATTGGCAGGAAACTCAAAGACCACTTTGGAACCCATCACTCTCTGAAAATCTACAATTGACGCAATCGTAAAATAAAGGTCATCACGCCATCTGCAAACTACTGGATACCTTCCAACTGATTTGTGATTATTCTGAACAAAGAACGATTCTACTTCTTTCCATGCTTGTGTATAATCAAATCTCTTGTTTGTAGGAGGATCACCAATGAAAGAATAACTATTCTCTATATGATCCGGACACAAATTCATGCTATCATCTAAAGTCCAAAAATATCTTCGACATTTACTACATGATTTTCTTCTGAATCCCTCATTGTCAAATAATGAAACTTTATAGTATCTTTCTGGATCCGTAGAAAACTTTGAAAGGATCTGATCTTTGTCCATTTCACAATTTTTTCTTCTGACTGATATTAAGCATTCTGAAGCAACACATTAAATATGATTTATTAGAAAAGTTTCTCATGTTTCAAAAGAAGGGCTGGAAAGAAGGAGACTTTGCCTTTGCATCCAAGCCCAATGGTGAGTATAGCGATATCATTGTAGGCATTGTAACAGGAGTAGAAAACAATAACATTGGTGTTAATGGAATTGTGATAAATCCTGTAGGTTTGAAGAATAAAGTGTTACAAGGAAAAGCTGGTCCTCAATCCGTTGAAATTCTGAAAAATCCTAAACCTAAGGAATGTATCTTTGCCTTGATCTATAGAGTTGAATTCAATAATTTTACTGGAGTATTTGATGTTGATACTAATGACGTTTACAAAATCCACAAAAATATTCATAATATTATTTCTGGTTGGGTTAGAGAATCAATTCCTGAATTGATTAACAATGTTCTCTCTTTACCTAATGGTCCAGAAAGAGATCAGGCAAAGCGACTCCTAAAACAAAGGATGGATACACTTTATGATAAAGAATTGAAGAAATACATGTATTCAATCTGTAGAGGTCTTAAGATCTTAAACTAGAAAAGGCATTTTTTATTTATTTTTTCTTAAAAGCTCCATAGTTTTATATTATGCCTCTTGCAAAATTTGTTTACAATGGAATACGTATACGCTGCGTTACTTTTGCACAAACAAAAGAAGGAAATCAACGAAGCAAATATTGCTAATGTTGTGAAGGCTTCTGGTGCTCAAGTAAATGAGGCACAAGTAAAAGCACTTGTAGCTGCACTAGCAGATGTGAACATTGAGGAAGCAATCAAAGCTGCCCCAGTAGCAGTTGCTGCACCAGCCGCACCATCAGGTGGAGTGGCAGAAGGAAAGAAAGAAGCTGAATTACCATCTGCAAAGACCGAAGAACAGGCTATGGAAGGTCTTTCAGCACTATTCGGTTAAAACTGTAATTTTTATCCCCTTTTTGTAATTTCTTAAAAACATTATTTACTATAGTCTTGGTTACTTTGTTATTTGACTGATTTGTCATCTCCGATTCAGGTTATTGTCTTGATGTTGGATTTGTTTGGAACAATGGCTTTTGCTGTCACCGGTGCATTCAAAGCAATAGAGAACAAGGCAGACATTGTAGGAATTATTATTCTTGCAACAATAACAGGTGTTGCGGGAGGAACTATACGAGATATCATGCTTGGTCATTTCCCCCCTCATTCTATTTCTGATCCAAATTATGTAATTGTTACTACCACAACTGGTATTATCATATTCTTTCTTTATCCAAAAATACAAAAACACTGGAATTTATTTTTAAAATTTGATGCACTTGGATTGGGAGTCTTTACTGCAATTGGTGCTACATTGGCATATCAATTATTTGGAATGAACTTTCTTGCCATGGCCATGGCAGGAATGCTGACAGCTGTGGGAGGAGGAATTCTGCGAGATATGTTTGTAAAAGAAATACCTATGGTTTTTGTCAAAGAGCTTTATGCATCAGCGAGTTTTCTAGGTGTTGTTGTTTTTTACATTCTTTTAATTACAAGATTTCAAATTGAAGTGGCAACAATTGGATCAATTCTAGTCACTACTATACTAAGGCTAGTTGCTATGAAATACAATTGGAATTTACCCAAAGTGCGTGGATAATTTTGAGTTATTGAGTACTGTAGTTCTTTAGCTTTGTTGATAGTGATTTGGCTTGTCCATGAGCTCTCTGAATCGTTGATTCCTTAGTGTCTTCAGTAAGGAAACCTGATTCTATTGCAAGTGATCTTGCCTGCTGAGCAGCTCTTGAAAGTATGATGTTGACGTTCTCCTTGGTTACATATCCTATCTCTATTGATAATGCTAATGCTTCTTGATGGGCCTGAGCAAAAGCGGATCTATATTTTTCTAGGTCTACTGTTAATTCTTCTTGATTGTAAACTATCTTCTCCTCTAAGGCGGAGTTTAGTACTATACCAGCTTCTACTGCCTTGACATCAAGCTTACTGAGTAAAGTGGCCAATTTTGTAGATATGGTATCGCCTTTCTTTGCAGCTACTGAATCCTTGGTTATCCAGACTGTTCCTTGATCAATTTTTGTTGAAACTCCAGCTTCTTTAAAATCTGTAAGAATTGGTCCCGGAGTAATTCCTGTGTTACCTGCTTTAATTACAACGTCAATACTTGCTTTATCTCCGCCTCTTGCAGCCATCATTATTTTGTTTTTACCTAGTAAAATATTCAATCTGATTGGACTCATATTTGTAAACATCAAAACACATTGTCCAACTAATTTTTCTGCAAGTTTCTCAAGTCCTGGAATCTTTAGTGTAGAAAGTGACTTTTGTGCAACTTTATCTTTGATGCTTACAATTTCAACTTCTCCTTTGAATTTTTTTCTTAATGGTAATAATTGTGAAGATCTTACTTTTTCCATTCTAACTAATGCTACAACTTTGTATTTGCTTGGTAATTCTTGAAGCTGCTGATACATCTGCATTTTCTTTTGAGGATATTTTGTTCTATTCTGATGCATCTTACTTCGTTCCTGGTTGCTGTACCGGTTTAATTATTTTTCCCATACTTGTCTTGATCATTATTCTCTTGATGTTCTTATCACCGCTTGGTAATTTCTTTTCTATCGTGCTAATTACCGCATTAGCATTTGCAAGTAAATCTTCATCAGACATAGTTTCATCCCCTATCTTACACGCCAAAGAAAGAGAGTTTTTCAATTTCACTTTGATTGAAGTTCTGAATCTTTCCAATATTGAATCAATTGGGGCATTGAAAGGAAGCGGTGTAGGCATTTTGCCTCTAGGACCCATGAATTGACCTAATGTCTTACCAACATTTGCCATGACCGAAGTATCTGCAAGGAAAAAGTCATAACCATTAATTAATTTGCGTGATTCCCTCTTGTTTGTACCCATCTGTGTTATCTGTGCACTATCTATTACCATGTCTGCATTTGCACTCTTTGCTTTTACACCAAGATCTCCAGAAGCGATTACGCAAATTTTAGCTGACTGACTCATCTTTTTTGGTAATTGAACTGTCTCAGTTATTGCAAATCCTTTCTTCACATCTACATCTCTGAAAGTCATGATTAGCTCTACTGACTGCTTGAATTTTCTTGCCTTTGTACTCTTTTTAGCCTCTGTTATCATCTGAGATATCTGGGACTCTGTAATCATTACGAAATCTTCCTGATTTGCCTATTTAAAATCCTTTAGCGACAAAACCATTCGAGAAATGCTAACATTCTAAAATTTTCATATTGTTGAACTTATCTTGAAATAAGAATACATTTCGCAAAAGGAACTTACATTTATTAAATACTAATAAAAACAAGTCGCAAAGTTGCACAAATTCGATGAATTAGATATGAAAATAATTACTGAACTTAGCCGAGATGGTAATGCTTCAGTTCCTAATCTCTCAAAAAAACTTGGAGTAAATACTTCGGTTCTATATAGTAGAATAAAGAGACTTGTTAAGAAAAAATTAATCAAGAAATTTACTATTGTTGTTGATGAGTCTCTGATTGGTATAGGAGTAAGAGCTACTATGGGTATTAACAGGGATCCCAAGTTAAAGGACCAGATCCATAAAGCATTGATAAAAACTCCTGAAATAGTTGCAATATCTGAGGTTACTGGACGTTTTGATATTCTATTAACTTTGAGAGCACAGAATCTTGAAGAATTACATACTGTGGCTATAGAAAAGATAGGTAAGATAGAAGGAATACTAAATACTGAAACTTTTGTTGAATTGCAAAGAACTGATAAAGATCCGATTTATTCTGTAATTGAATAATTTACTTGAATTTATCGTCCCACTTGCCTGCTTCTAATTCGGCTGTTGCCTCTTTAGGATTTTTACCATCTATTTTTACTCCAAGTGCCAAACAAGTTCCAATTATTTCCTTTGCAGCCGATTTTATATTTAGTGCATAGGATGAATCTATTTTTAACTTTGCAACTTTGACAACTGAATCAGGTGATATTTCTCCAACCCATGTTGCCCCCGAAGTTCCTGAACCTTTTTGAATGCCAGCCTCTTTTAAAATTAAAGCTGCTGCAGAAGGAATTCCTACTTCTACTGTCCATGTTTTTGTCTTCTTGTCTACATTGACTGTAACTGGGACTTTCATCCCCTCGAAATCTTTAGTTTTCTCATTTATTGCCGTGACTATCTGTAAAATGTTAACACCCAATGGTCCCAATGTTGGACCTAATGGAGGGCCTGCACTAGCTTGGCCTCCTGTGACAAGTGCTGAAACACTTTGCATATCTGCCATGATATTTTTCTTCCCTCTTAACTGTAAATTTAATCCTTGCTAATGAGTTGACGGTTTAAGATAATTTGCATCAACAGTAACTGGTAATTGATATGGCGCATCAAGTAAAATTACAGTAGCCTCTTCTTTATCCTGATCTACTCTAGTAACTGTGGCTTTCATACCTTTGAAGGGACCACCAATAATCTCAACAACTTGATCCACGACTAATTCTGAAACTGTGGATTTCTTTACCAAATATCCTTCTATGTCTTTGAATGTTAATTCTCCTCTTAGCTGACCTCTGATATGTCTGATTCCCTGTAGTGCATCAAACGCTGCATTGGCATCTATGGCCTCCACAACAACATATCCTTTGAGATTCTCTAGAAGAAGAACTGACTGTATATTGAGTTTTTTTAGTTTAATTCTGTTTTCTAGTAACCCCATGACCACTTTCTCTTGACCCCCTGTGGTCCTAACTGCGAAAAAGTGTGATTTTGTTTCTTGTGCCATTCTATCTATGTCCTAAATTAATAACCGCAAATGTGAATTGAATTATGAACCCAATGGCACCAAGTGTAGCCATGCCAAGAACTACTAATCTCAAATGTTCCATGTAATCTTCTTTATCTGACTTTTTGGCAAGTTTCATGGTGTTGACCATGTCCTTAAGCATCTGTTTTGGGTTTATCTTTACCATTGGAGGACGTTAATAAAGTGTCCTTATAATTCTTATTTTATGCAATTACTCGTAGCATACCAATCTGATCCTGCGGGTTCTAACATGGCATCATTCATTTCAAAACAAATGAAAAAAGAAGATGAGATTTATCATGGAAATAATTTTGACCTTGTAATCATACCGACTCCTACAATATCTGCTGATTGGCTTGAAGAAAAATATCATTATGATGGTTATGTATTTTTATCAAAACACGCATCTGAGAGTGGAACGCTTGCATTGACATGCCATAGTACGGGAAATTTCGGGGATGCAATGTTTGGTGGATTTCCAAGGCAGGTGGCAATACCTCATCCGCATCTCCAGAAATCATACATGAAACGATTGTGGGAAGAAAGAGATACTTTTTCAAAATTTGATATAACAATAGAAGCAACTCATCACGGACCTACGGCCTTGAGTAAGCCTACTTTATTCATTGAAATAGGTACAACTGAAAAAGAATGGACTGATAAAAAATTGTGTGAAAGTGTAGCAAAAATCGTCCTAAAAGAAATGTCTGAATCACAAAAGAAGTATGATGTGGCCATATGTTTTGGAGGTACACACTATCCTAGTAAATTCAATAAAGAATTACTCGAAGGTGATTTTGCACTGGGAACTGTTATTCCAAAACATGGTTTAGATGATCTTGACAAAAACCTTTTTGATCATATTGTAGAGCGAAATAGTGATGCTAAATTTGCATTGAGTAGACTGGAGTGGACTTGGAAAGAACAAACAAAAAATTATTGAGATGATAAATTCAACTGATTTGGAGATGATAAAGATTTGAATCTTGAAAATGAGGTATATAGAAAACTCTTACAAGTACCAAAAGGAAAGGTAACAACTTATTCTGAACTTGCAAAAGCAGTGGGTCTAAAAAATGGACAACGAATCTATTGGAAGAATTATGAACAAAAATCCATTTCCAGTTATTGTTCCATGTCATCGAGTAATTTTGTCTAATGGTAAGATTGGAGGTTATGCTTGGGGTGAGAAGATTAAGACTAATATGTTATCTAATGAAGGAATTAAAATAAAGAACGGAAAAATTCTAGATTCTGATAAAATCTATAGATTTTGAATCTATTTCTTGGTACGAACTTCTTCTATTAGGCTACGAAGATGAGCCAAATTTCTTACCTGATTTCCACCGACTTGTTTGTAAAGTTTCCAATAGCTTGGATTTGTTATTTCTTTTCTTGATTTTGAAACTTTCAGTTGGTGTCTCATTGCTCTTATTCTCTTGACATACACTTCCTTCTTTCCTACTCTTGATCCCTTTCTTCCCTTCTTGGAACCTTGTTTGGTTCCACGTTTACGTCTTTGAGATTTCTTGAAATGTGCTCTTCCTTTTGAAGTTCCTACAATTGGTTTTATTTGGATTGTTCCTGCAGTTATCAGACTTCTAATATTGTCACGAGTGATTGCATCTGTTACATCATCTAGATATTCTGGATCAAATCTTACTCTACCAGCTCCTACTCCAAGAATTCTGGAGACGAGTCGCCTTTTTGATTTAAGATTTACTACCACTCGCTGACACTCTCGCGTTGAATACTTTGAAGTTCATCTCTATTGCTTTTGTAATTATTTCCGTTCTTTTCTTTTTTCCTACTCCATGAGCAAATCTAATTCCATCTTTCTTTGGATCAAGTCTCTCCAAGTCTTTTAAGTTATAAACTAAATTATCAGTAAATCCTGAAGGGTGTAATCCTCTTGCTATTTTTGGTCCGCCATATCCTATTCTTACTAAAGCTGGCCATCCTTTCTTCTGTTTTCTCTGATGATTATCCATGCCTTTGGGCTTTCTCCATGTCTCTGCAAGTTTTGAATATCTCCAGCTCTCTTGTCTGACAAAGGCTGGTCTATGCTCAGCTACCTTCTTCCTAAGTTCAAGAGCTTCTTTATTGATCGGCATGTACACGACTCTGACTAAATTTTACAATAAATACGTTTCTTGTTTCATCATTTGTGATCCGAAGAGATAATAAGGAATTTCATAAGGAATCGTCTTACCCGATGATAGAGGATTTGGAACCTACGATCACGCGTCATATTGTATCTCAATTGGAGCAAATGGGAATTAGGCCTTCAAAGATACAACGAAATTTGCCAGTCAAGACCTTAATTGATTTAATTGAAGAAAAGAATGAGGGAATTCTTACTGCAAATGGGGCTATAGCAGTAAAAACTGGCAAATATACGGGAAGGTCTCCAGATGATCGTTTTATAGTAGATGATGAACAAACCCACAATACTGTTGATTGGGGTAAAATTAATCACCCGTTTCCAGAAGATAAATTCGATAAAATATTTGAAAAGATAAAAAAATACATTGATGGAAAAGATATTTTTATCTTTGATGGATTTGTAGGGGCAGACCCAAAACACAGATTAGCAATTCGAATCATTACTGATCATCCGTGGCAAAGTCTTTTTGTACGACAACTCTTCATTAGGCCAACTGTTTCAGAGCTTGAAGTACATGCGCCAGAGTATACCGTTATAGCATTAAATGATTTCAAGGCAATGCCTGAAATGGACGGTACCACGAAACGACGCATTCATTCTTCTTAATTATACGAAAAAAATTGTTTTAATTGGAGCCACATCATATGCTGGAGAAATAAAGAAAGCTATGTTTTCAGTAATGAATTACATTTTGCCATCACGTGGTGTCTTTCCAATGCATTGCTCTGCTAACATTGGAAAGAATGGTGACACATCTTTATTCTTTGGCCTCTCAGGTACGGGAAAAACTACACTATCAGCAGATTCAAATCGTAATCTGATAGGTGATGATGAACATGGATGGTCAGATAAAGGAGTTTTTAATTTTGAAGGTGGATGCTATGCAAAGTGTATAAACCTCAACAACGAAGCTGAGCCACAAATCTGGGATGCAATAAGATCTGGTGCAGTCCTAGAAAATGTTGTGATTGACAAAAACACTATGATGCCAAATTTCTATGATGGAAGTATTACGGAAAATACTCGAGCGGCTTACCCTCTTGATTACATCCCAGGTGCAGTGATACCTAGTCTTGGAGGAAATCCACAAGTCATAGTATTTCTCACTGCTGATGCATTTGGTGTATTGCCACCTATAGCTAGACTGACAAAAGAAGGAGCAATGTATCATTTTATGTCTGGGTACACAAGTAAACTTGCAGGTACTGAAAGAGGAATTACTGAGCCAAAAGCAACATTTTCAGAATGTTTTGGTGCTCCTTTCATGTCCAGACATGCATCAGTTTATGCAAAATTACTAGGTGAAAAAATTACAAAACACAAGACAGTGGTTTATTTGATAAATACTGGTTGGTCAGGTGGGCCATATGGGATTGGAAAAAGAATGAACATTCATTATACTAGAAGTATGGTTACTGCTGCACTGTCAGGAGAGTTGGATAAGGTAAATTATAGACACGATCCGGTCTTCAATTTAGATGTTCCAACTACATGTCCAGATGTTCCATCCGATGTATTGAATCCTAGGAATACTTGGTCTGATAAAGACGCTTATGACACATCTGCAAAAAAACTAGCCCAAATGTTTGTAGATAACTTCAAAAAATTTGGCAATGTTTCTTCAGAAATACAAAATGCTGGACCACATACCTAATTCTATCTACGTCTTACTACTGATCCAACTATTACTGCAATAATTAGAATTGACGAAATAATAATTACTTGTTTAATGTGAATGTGCAGGATATCTTCAAAATTCGTATTTTCTGTAACATGATTTACCATTAATGTTTGATAGGCATGATCAGTTTTATTTCCTACCTTGATGTCCGCTTGGATCCAATATTCGCCTGTACTATGAACAGTTAAAGTTCTATTATTGTCTGGAGTGATTGCGGTTGTTTTTACATCATGTGAATCAGACTTGATTAGAGAAATCTTTGCATATGACCATTTTTCCGGATAATCTATTGAAAAATTTATCTGTCCATTATTTTGATTTACATTTAATGTTCCCTTTGTTAAATGAATGAGAACCGGAATTCGATACAAAGTTTTTGAATCGTCAACTGTTATGAATCCGTCATAATTGCCTATATTTTTTGTATTATCTGTAATTTGAGCAATTATTGTATTATTGATTACCGTATAATTGAAAGCAAGACTTGATTCGCTTGATGAAAACCTAACTTTTAGTTTTGGAATTAATGCATCATTAATTGAACGTAATTTCAACGTCTTAGTTTCATTAGGGTGATCATAAGATAAATTGAAAACTATGTCATGAGGAATAATTATTAAATTTGCAGATTCTGCTCTGGTAACATTTAATCTTCCGCTGCCAGCAACTTCAATTGGAAGTATATTACCATAAGCATCTGTAACGGGATCTGTTGTTGTTGTTATGAGTGTTGCTATGGATGCTGGATCTAAATTAGGATATTTTTGTAATAATATGGCAACAGCACCAGTAACATGTGGTGCAGATATGCTTGTTCCACTTGTTATGTTGTATTTTCCCCCTAGCGTTGTAGTATTTACAAAAACTCCTGGAGCAACAAGATCAGGCTTTACATAAAAAACTGAAACTGGTCCACGCGAACTAAATGGTGCTACAAAATCTGGGTGATAAAATATGTTAAAGTTGCCTATGGTGTTATTACTTAATGCTAATTTCAATTTGAGCCCATCTTCACCTGATATGGAGATAACTGGAATTCTTGGTTGATAATCTCTAGTGGAATTAGGTCCTATGAGCTCACCAAAAAAAATTCCACTTTTATTATTGAATACTATTAGTCCAATTGCGCCATGGTCTGCAGCATTTTTCTCTTTTTCTGAAAAAAATACTTTCTCACCTTTTGTATCGCTACCTCTTTGTTCAAGTAATATGGCTCCTTTGGCATTGATATTTTCAAGATCTTTTAATCTTCCATATCCACCATAAATTATTTTACCTTCAATGGGATTTTGTAAAGCACTGACGCCAAGCATTGGTATTGCATCATATTGTTTACTTTCAATCTCAAAAGTTGATACAAGACTTGATGTTATGTTGTTATATGATGCACCAACTGTTATCACATTAACATCTCTTCCCGGACTTCCAATTGTTTCATTATCTGGTCCATTATTTCCAGCTGCAGTCACCACGACAATTCCCTTTTTTACTGCCTCATCTACTGCATTTTCTAATCCGTCATTAGTTCTGTTTACTCCCAGACTTATGTTAATCACATTCATCTTGTCATCTATGGCCTGAGAAATAGCCTGAATGATATATTCTGAGGAAACACCTTCCCCTGTAGATGATACTTTGTATGCGAATAACTGAGATTTTGGAGCCATTCCAGAAAAATTTCCATTGGCACCAATTATTCCAGCAACTTCCGTACCGTGACCATTAGTATCTAATGGTTCTTCATTTGTGTCAACATAATTGTATCCTCCTACAACTCTTTCCGAAGAACCATAACCATGTAAATCTGGATGATTAAAATCAATCCCTGTATCTATGATGCCCACCTTTACTCCTTGACCATTTAATCCATGTTGTCTTGGTATTTCAACGCCGACCAACTGTATACTCTTTGAAAGAGGTCTTTGTTCATCTTCAATTGAATATGAAATAAAATATGAAATGCATAACACAAAAACAAGAGAAAAAATTAACGATTTCTCTATCACATGGTGTCTTCATCAAGACCAGATAAAATGCATTTGCAACCAAAGCCATAAATGGCAAGAAAAACTTGGAATTCTTATGGCAAAATATGAACTTCCAAAAGTACCGTATTCATACGATTCTTTGGAACCACACATTGACACCAGAACGATGGAAATTCATCACACGAAACATCATCAAGCATATACTGATGGCTTGAATAATGCATTGGCAAATCTGAGTACTGAATTGCAAGATATGGAATTAACCAAGTTACTTTCAAACTTGAATCAAGTTCCAGAAAATGTTAGAGGTGCAGTGAATTTCCATGGAGGAGGTTATGAGAACCATGCTCTATTCTGGAATAATATGAAACCAAGTGGTGGTGGAAAACCAGGAGGTAGCTTAGAAGAAGCTATCAATTCTGTGTTTGGAAACTTTGATAGTTTCAAAGAAAAATTCGTAAAGGATACAATTGCTATTCAAGGAAGTGGTTGGGGTTGGTTAACCTACAATTCACAGACAAAGAAAGTTGAGTTTACTACAATGCCAAATCAAACAAGTCCACGTACCAAAGGTTTGATCCCACTGATGGGATTAGATGTTTGGGAGCACGCCTATTATCTAAAATACCAAAATCGACGTGCAGATTATGTAAATGCTTGGTGGAATGTAATAAACTGGGATGAAGTAGACGCAAGACTTTCAAAAATGAAAGCATAATTTCTTCTTCTTTTTGTTTTATTCTATATTTTCAGAATGAATTTATAGTCATTAAGAGAATTTTTTGCAAATGAGTGAAGAACATGCTCAAGCCCTATTGCAACAGATGCAATCCTTGGAATCTTATCTAAATGATTTATTACAACGAGAAGAAACAGTGATGAGACTTTTGCAAGAGGCAACAAACGCAGTTGAATTGATGAAAGTACTAACAGGTAATTCAGAATATGAGACTCTTGTGCCAGTGGGTTTAGGAGTATATGTAAAAGCAAAAATAAATCCTGAACAAAAAATGATTGTAAATATAGGGGCGGGTGCATCAGTAGAACAAAATAAAGAATCTGCAATAAACTACATGGAATCTAGGATTAAGGAACTTGAAATGGTACTACAACAATTAGCATCACAACGACAAGAAGTTTCCATGAAACTTGAACAGGGACAACATGAAATGAACAAACTTATACAATCAAATCGTAGTCCTCAGCAGTAAGGCAGTACATCATGTTTGAAAAACTACGAAATGCATTTTCTGTAGCGGTTAAGAGTTTTGGAGATAAAGAACTAAAGGAAAAAGATATTGATGAAGTTTTGTTTGAACTTGAGGTTGCATTATTGGAATCTGATGTTGCTACAGAAGTTATTGATGCGTTAAAAGATGACTTGAAAAAACAGTTAATCGGTGCTACGGTTAACAAGGACAAGATTGCCGAAGTTGTAAAACAAGAACTTCGAAAAAGCATTTCAAATATGTTTGATGTAGCAGGAACTGTTGATATTTTATCTAACATTCAAAAAAAGAAGGACAAGGGAGAACCCTATATTATTTCATTTATGGGTATTAATGGAACCGGGAAAACTACCACAATCGCAAAAATTGCAAATCTTTTACGCGAAAATAAATATTCTGTTGTGATTGCTGCTGCTGATACTTACAGAGCAGGTGCAATTGAGCAGATAGGTGAGCATGGAAAAAGATTGAACATCAAAGTTATCTCTCAAAACTATGGGTCAGATCCAGCTGCAGTGGCTCGAGATGCAGTGCTTTATTCCAAATCTCATAAAATAGATTGTATACTAATTGATACAGCTGGAAGGATGCAAACTAGTAAGAATCTGATGGATCAAATATCTAAAATTAACAAAGTAGTAAACCCTGATCTTAAATTATTTGTAGGTGACTCATTGGCTGGTAATGACACTGTGAGTCAAGCAAGAGAATTTCATAATTATACAAAATTTGATGGGGCTATACTTACAAAAAGTGACGCAGACGCACGTGGTGGAGCTGCTATATCCATCGTTAAAGTAACATCTAGCCCAATTCTTTACCTAGGTATTGGGCAAGAATATAAAGATCTAAAATCTTTTGATAAAGATGTATTTTTAGAAACTCTTTTTGGTCCTGCGGAAATTATTGAAAGTGTACAGAAAAAAGTTCTAGAACCTAAAGTTGAACTAAAACCAGAACCTAAAGTTGAACTAAAACCAGAACCTAAAGTTGAACTAAAACCAGAACCTAAAGTTGAACTAAAACCAGAACCTAAAGTTGAACTAAAACCAGAACCTAAAGTTGAACTAAAACCAGAACCTAAAGTTGAACTAAAACCAGAACCTAAAGTTGAACTAAAACCAGAACCTAAAGTTGAACTAAAACCAAAAATCATTGTTGATAAGGAACACGAAAAACAAATTTTAGAAGAAGATCCGTTCGCAGGAATTTCAACAAAAGATATTGAAAAGTATTCTGATCTCTTTGAGGTATCACCTCCTGAAAACGATGAACAAGCAAAAAACCTTGCATTAAATATTAAAAAATGGATTTCTGAAGGACGACCAAAAAAACAAGAACAACAACAAGTTGAGTTAGAAACTACAAAAGAAGAAATTGAAGAAATAGGAGATGAAAAGCCTAAGAAGAAGCGCTCATTATTTGGATGGATGAAGAAATGAAAGTAAAAACAAAAGATCTTCTTACGATAAATGAGCTGAGTAAACACGAATTATTGAAAATAATAGAAAATGCCATTAATATGAAGAAAGATCTTAAAAAAGGAATTTCTAAACCGCTGTTAAAAAATAAAACACTTGCAATGATTTTTCAGAAACCATCCACTCGTACAAGAGTCAGCTTTGAAACTGGAATGTTTCAATTAGGTGGCCATGCTCTTAACTTGTCTGCAGATGATCTCCAACTAAAAAGAGGTGAGACAATAGAAGATACAGTGAAAACTCTCTCACGATATGTTGATTTGATCATGGCTAGGGTGTATTCGCATGACGAAGTAGAAATATTGGCCAAAAATGCTACAGTGCCTGTAATAAATGGGCTCTCTGATTCCTTTCATCCATGTCAAATCTTGGCAGATCTTATGACAATTAAAGAAAAAAAGAAAAAACTTAGCGGATTGAAAATTGCGTGGATTGGAGATGGAAATAATGTTTGTAATTCCATGATTTATGGATGCGCGAAAGTATCTATTGATATTAACATTGCAACTCCTAAAGGTTATGAACCAAATTTGAATATAATAAAAGAATCAAAAAAATTCATTGATATTCAATTACTTAGTAATCCTGAACTGGCGGTAAAGAATGTCGATGTCGTAGTAACTGATACCTTTGTTTCAATTCATCATCAAGCAACGGATAGAGCAAAAGATTTTCTACCACACTTTCAAGTAAACTCAAATTTAATGAAAAAAGCAAATCATGATGCAATTTTCTTGCATTGTCTTCCGGCAAAAAGAGGTCAAGAGGTTACAAGTGAAGTACTTGATGGTCCACAATCCGTAATATGGGATGAAGCTGAAAATAGACTTCATGCACAAAAGGCACTAATGGCTTTACTACTGCAAGTCTAACGTTTATAAGAGCTTCACCAAAATTTTTTGTAAATAGGAATTAGTACATATGGCATATTCACAAATATTACGTAGATCTCGGGACGAGAAGACCAACTACAAAAAGAGAAGACATCTCTTGATGGGTAGACGAGACTTTATCACAGTTCAAATATCTAACGAAAATACGCTGGTACAAATTCACAAACCAGAAATGGCCGGTGATAAGGTCCTTTCATCAGCTCATTCCAGATCACTCATCAATAAGGGCTGGAAGGGTTCAAGAAAGAGTATTCCGGCAGCATATCTTACTGGTTACCTGGCAGGAAAAAAAGCACTTGCAAGTGGAGTCAAGAGTGCAGTACTTTATACCGGTACTAGAAAATATACTCAAAGAATTGCTGCGGCATTGAAAGGAATAATAGATGCCGGACTGGATGTACCCGCAGACGCAGAAACTTTTCCGTCTGAAGAGAGGATTAGTGGCAAGCATCTTAAAGTTGCAAATGAGATCGATAAAATAAGATCTGCAATTGATAGTGAGGTTAAATCCAAATGAGTAGAACAGAACAAAGATCAAGACCACCAAGAAGAGAGCCAGAACAGGTATGGGTTCCAAGAACCAAATTGGGAACACTAGTTGCAACTGAAAAAATTACAACGATGAAAGAGATTTATGAAAATGGTTATCGAATTCAAGAGGCTGGAATCATTAAAAAATTATTACCAGGAATTAAAACTGAAGTGATTGATGTTGGAATTGTTCAAAAACAAACAACCAACGGTGAATATACGCGATTTAAAGCACTTGTTGCAGCAGGTGATGAAAATGGTTGGTTAGGAATAGGTCAAGGAAAATCAAAACAAATGAGAATCGCAATTGAAAAAGCAACAAATCAAGCTTATCTTAATGTCAGTCCCGTAAAACTTGGTTGCGGAAGTTGGGAGTGTAGATGTGAACAACCACATTCCGTTCCATTCAAAATTAGGGGTAGAGGTGGAAGTGTTACAATAGAAGTTATTCCAGGACCAAGAGGTCTGGGACTTGTAGCGGGTGGAAATATTAGAAATCTTTTGAAATTAGCAGGTTTGAAGGATGCTTGGACAAAAAGTACGGGGTCAACAAACACTATGACATCTACATCAAGAGCGGTTTTAGACTGTTTGAGACAAACATTTAGTCAGGGTTGAATGAAGATATGGGTAAAGCTTTCTTAATAGTCCGAATGAAAGGAACGGTTAATGTTCCTTATTGGGCTGATACCACAATGGATCTTCTGCACTTGGACAAAAGATTCCGTGCCACGATAATTCCAGAAAAAGACAACACAAAAGGTATGCTTGACAAGATTAAACATTACGTCTCATGGCAAGAAATCGATATACAAACCACCAAAGAGCTTATTGGAGAAAAAGGCGCGTAAAGGTGGTTATAAAAAAATCACTCCAGAAGACATGACAAAATTAGGATTCAAAAATACTGATGATCTTGCAAAATCGATTGCCGAGGGAACTGCCACCCTGTCTAAATTAAAACCACTTAAACCATGGTTTGCCTTATCGCCGCCAAAACATGGATTCAAACGAAATACCAAGAAGATGTATGGAGAAGGGGGAGTTCTTGGTAGTCATAAAGAACTCTTAGCACAAGTGAGGTTAATGATGTAAAATGCCAACAAGAATGAGAAAGACAAGAAAATACCGAGGAAGTAGACACTGTGGTTGGGGACAGATTGGTCAACACAGAGCAAGTGGTCATAAAGGGGGACTTGGCCAATCAGGTTTGCATAAACATCATTTCATAAGAATGCTATTGACTGATCCGAAACATTTTGGTCATGATTCTACTCATCCACCACATCCAAATCTAGTTCGTAAATGGGCTAGTGTGAGAGATCTAGATGATATCTTTGCAAAATTTGGAAAACAGGAAGGCGGCAAGAAACTGATAGACCTTACTGATCTAGGCTATGATAAGCTGTTAGGAGGAGGACAGACTAAGAATGCTTATGTTGTTAAGGTGGAAAAATTCTCTGCTTCTGCCGAAGAAAAAATAAAACAATCTGGTGGAGAGGTGCAAGCAGTAGCGTGACAGCAGAAGAAGGTAAGGCCTCTGGCGGTTTTTTAAAAACTATTATCTCAAAAGCTGAAGTTTACATTCCACAAGTACCAAAACCAAAAAAGAAAATCCCATTACAAGTACGTTTGATGTGGTGTGGAGTGGCATTATTTATTTACATGATTATGGGACAAACTCCTCTTTACGGAGCATCAACACCATCCTTTGATTTTCTTGCATTTGCTAGAGTAATTTTTGCATCGCAACAAGGTACATTGATAGAACTTGGAATCGGACCTATTGTTACTGCTGGACTCTTAATGCAACTTCTAAAAGGTTCTGAGATATTCCATCTTGATTTCAAGAAACCCGAAGACAGAGAACTATATCAAACAGCGACCAAGATTGTCACTTACATTGTAATCATTGCCGAGTCATCACTGTATGGTATGGCAGTTTATGGACCTAGGATGCCCAACCATGAAGCTATATTCATTCTGATAGGACAGTTAATTGGCGCATCTGTGATAATCATGCTGCTAGATGAATTAGTACAAAAAGGATGGGGACTTGGAAGTGGAATTAGTTTGTTTATTGCTGCAGGTGTGGCTCAACAAGTAATTTGGAGTATATTCAGTCCAGTTCCTGCCGGCGATGGAGGTCCAGTAGGTGTATTTGCAAATATCATACATGGTGCAATTCATCATGATTTTACTAATCTATTCTTCCGGTCTAACCAATTGCCTGGCATATTTGGTTTATTGATAACAGCTGGAGTCTTGCTGATTCTTGTCTATACTCAGGGAATCAAGATAGAAATCCCAATCGTATCTACAAAATATAGAGGATTCTCAGCTGTATATCCAATCAAGTTAATGTATGTCTCCAACATTCCGGTAATTTTGGCTTCTGCTCTTACTGCTAACGCAGTGTTTGTAGGACAAATCATGTGGGCCAACTTTAATCCCCGAAATGCAAACCCATTCCTGAATTTCTTAGGAATGTTTGATCCTACATCTCCATCCACTCCAACAGGTGGTATATTGTACTATGTTACAGCACCACGTGGTTTGGATATTGTTGCATTAGATCCAATGAGAGCTGTTTTGTATATTCTATTCATGATAGGGATCGTAGTTTTATTTGGTAGGTTATGGATTGAGCTTGGAGGTCTTTCTGCAAAGAGTGCAGCTAAAAACCTACTTGATGCTGAAGTACAAATTCCAGGTTTTAGACGTTCAAATCAACCAGTAGAAAACCTACTTCAAAAATACATCCCATCTGTTACTATAATTGGTTCTATGATACTTGGATTGTTAGCTGGTACTTCTGATGTGCTAGGAACATTTGGATCAGGAACAGGAATGTTGTTGACAGTTGATATTCTGATTAACTATTACAATTTACTTGTTCGAGAAAGAGTCGAAGAAGTAATGCCTTCACTGGGTGCATTACTTGGTAGAAAGTAATCGAATAATAATTGTAGGAATTCCAGGTGTTGGAAAGACTACAGTTGTATCACGTGTAGTGGAGTTATTAAAAGAGAAAAATGTCAAGGTAAGCGTCTCGATTTTTGGAACTGTTATGTTTGATGAAGCTAAAAAGAAAGGAGTTCAGAATAGGGATGATCTAAGAAAACTTTCGGTTAAAGCGCAAAGAGAATTACAATCTATGGCGGCAAGAACTATAGCTTCAATCTCTGATGATGTGGTGATTGTAGATACACATGCATTTATTTCTACACAGGAAGGCTTCTACCCTGGACTTCCACATAATGTTTTAGAGATACTCAATCCTGATAGTTTTATTATGATTACAGCGAGACCTGAAGAAATCTATAATCGTAGAATGACAGACACTACCAGGACCAGAGATATAGTATCAATTGATACCATAAAAAAAGAACTTGATGTTACAAGTGCGATGCTCTCTACATGTTCAATACTCTGTGGTTCGCCAATTAAGATGGTTCTTAACACAGAAGGTAAGGTTGATGAAGCGGCTAGAGGTATCCTAAGTGCAATGGGGTTTAACAATGGAACATAGTATATTCTTTGATTTCATAAATACGATAGCACTACAAATACCTGGTCTAAATAGAGGTCCAATGGGAAGTGCAAATCCCATAGTAAAGGGAATGATCCCAGCTGCTTTAGGAATAATGTGTATCTCTATTGGTCTTAACTTGCTTAATGCTATTATAAAACGAAAGATGGTTGACCAAGATAAATTGAAAAGATTACTCAAAGAAACAAGAGCTTGGCAAAAGGAAAGAATGGCTGCATTCAAATCAAAAGATCAAGAAAAAACCGATGAGCTTAACAAGAAATCTGCATACATGAACAAAATGAACATGGAAGTTATGCAAATGAATATGAGACCAATGATGATTACTTTTCTCCCATTGATTCTTGTGTTCTATTTTGTACTTCCTCCGTTATTTTCCTACACCGTAGCTATTGCACCTATATCATTGAACATCATACCTGGAGGATTTTTTGAATTAACTTGTACTGCTGCAAAAGTGGCAGCATCTCAAATTCCTGGTAATCCTAACATTTGTCATCATGTAAATGACTTGTATTTCTGGGCTTGGTACTTCTTATCATCAGCTTCCTTTAGTGGTATCATAATGAGAGTTACAAAAACTACAATGGATACAAGCTGAAATTGCTTCGTTCAGTTATAATTTCTGGTCCACCAGCCATAGGAAAGACTACGATAGCAAAAGGATTAGGAGAAGAATTTAGCTTAAAATATCTTAGTGGTGGTGATGTACTAAAAGAAATGGCCAAGGAACAAGGCTTTGAAACAGATAATGATGATTTTTGGGATACGGAAGAAGGAATGAGTTTTCTTAATATAAGAAAAAGAAATCCAGAATTTGATAAAGAAGTTGACGAAAAATTGAAAAAAATATTTCTAACTGAAGATGTAATCATAACAAGCTACACACTACCATGGTTAGTTAGAGATGGGATAAAAATTTGGCTTGCAGGTTCTCATGAAAATAGTGCAAAAAGAATGACAATGAGAGATAATATATCATTACAAGACGCACTTGGCATAGTAAAAAAGAGATATGATGAAAATAAAACATTATACAAAAAGCTTTATGGTTTTAATTTTGGAGAAGACCTTTCTGTCTTTAATAACATAATAAACACGGATGATCTTGGACCTGAACAAGTTCTTGACCATGCAAAAAATGCAGTGAAATATTACTATGACACTCAAACAATTACAAAATCTTAGAGTAATCGACCAGGACATCACAAATGATGCCCATGGTACGTATTATGATCAGAGATCAATAGAGCAGCTTCTCAACTATGGTTTTATTTTGTTAGACAAACCAAACGGTCCTACCAGTCATGAGACAGTATCATGGGTAAAGAAAATATTGCATGTTCCAAAAGCTGGTCATAGTGGAACACTTGACCCACAAGTATCTGGACTTTTACCAATAGGACTAGGTGAAGCAACAAAGGCTCTCATAGTTTTATTACTTGGCCCGAAAGAATATCATGCTCTTGGAAGACTGCATACACTCCCACCAAAAGAAAAACTGGCTGATGTACTCAAACAACTTACTGGTAAAATCTTTCAAAAACCACCGCAGAGATCTGCAGTATCAAGACAAACTAGAATTAGACATGTATATGAAATTGAAGTCATAGAGCAAAAGGAGCGATTACTACTTTTACGAATTCTGTGTGAAGCAGGAACCTATGTAAGAAAAATTTTCTATGATATGGGAGAGATTCTTGGTGAAGGTGCAACAATGATTGAACTTAGAAGAAGTAGAGTGGGACACTTCAATGAGGATTCTAATTTAGTAAAAATACATGACCTTGTTGATGCTTATGCTTTGTGGAAAGAAAACGGTGATGATAAAAAACTAAGAAGAATCATGATGCCAATAGAATTTACTCTAAGCGAGATAAAATCAGTTGTAATACGAGACTCTGCAGTAGATGCTCTATGTCATGGAGCTCAACTTGCAATACCTGGTATTCTTGAAATATCTCCTGGACTAAAGCGTGGAGATTTTGTTGCAATATATACACAAAAAGGAGAGGTTGTAGCTCTTGCAGAAGCAACCCTGAATGAAGATGAGATTGTTGAAAATACCAAGGGCTTTGCCTTTAAGATTAAGAGAATTATCATGGCTCCCAACACATATCCGAAAAGTTGGAGAACCAAGCCAGTAGTTAACAATTAAAAAGGAATCAAATTAAATTTTTCAAGTGATACCAAAAGGTGCCGCAATATTTTTCATAGTGGGACTAGTATCAGCTGGTTTCTTGGGATATTATCTTTCTCAAATTGCAAATCAGGTTCCAACTCTTGTATATGAGAACGGCCCATCTCTTACTATTATTCCTGATAAAATTAACTATCATCTTGGAGAACCGGTTCACATTAGAATGATAAATTCAGGAACTACTCCTCTTACATTTTCTGACGCTTCTTTTGGATTGAAAATAACTAGACTTGATGGAATACTAGTCTATTCACCCTTATCTCCACAGGTGCTATCTAAACTAGAACCAAAAGAGGAAAAAACATTCATCTGGGATCAAACAAAATCAGATGGTGGTAAAGCATACCAAGGAAGATACAAAATAGTATCAAGTACAATTGAAGATGCAGGAACCTCACTGGAAAAATTTGTTACTATCAATATACTGAAATAGACTTTTCTAAAATATAATACAAAAAACACAATTCCTTACAATATCTATTTTAATTTAGACCATTTTTTCATCCATTGTAAAAGATTGATCATGGATTCAACAAGTTCCTGTCCTTTGTTGGTGAGCTTGTATTCCACCCTGGGAGGAATTTCATTATAGGCGAGTCTTTCTAGCACTCCACTTTTTTCAAGTTCTTTTAATCTGATAGCAAGAGTCTTACTACTAATTCCTTTCAAAGCCTGTTTGAATTCTTTGTGGCGTACTGGTTCTGTTGTACAACATAGTGGAATTAGAATTTCAAGTGTGCCTCTTTTAGTAATTATTTTTCTCAGCTTTGACGTCTCAGACATTAGGGATAAAGCATCATATCCTTCAAAGCTACACATATCTTTAACCATTGGAAGTGATTTTCTTTTAGTTTCCATCTTAACACTAACTGTAATTGTTTATCCTTGACAACTTAAATGGTTTACTGACTACACTAATGTACGATATACAATGGGATTATTTGGAAAAAAACCAGAAAAATACGTTCTATTTGCATGCATAGAAAATGCTGGACGAAGCCAGATGGCCGAAGGTTTCTTTAGAAAATATGCCCCAAAGGGATGGAATGCAATGAGCGGTGGTACTAGTCCCAGATCATACGTCAATCCACTTGCAATAGATGTAATGAAAGAAACTGGAGTTGACATTAGCAATCAAAAGGCAAAAAGGTTATCTGATGAACAAATACGAGGTGCAGAGTTGAAGGTGAATATGGGATGCATGGATACTACGGAATGTCCTTCTCTTATTCTTGGTAGATATGTAGATTGGGGAATCGAAGATCCTAAAGACAAACCAATAGAGAAAGTTCGAGAAATAAGAGATGAAATAGAAATTAGAGTAAAAGAACTTGTCAAGGGATTAAAATGAGTGATGTAATAAAAGAAAAGGTAAAGGAGCGATACGGCAAGATTGCATTAACTGGCAACTCGGACTGCTGTTGCATGCCCGGCGAATGCAGTACAAACGATTCTGTTATTGATGCTACAAAAATAATTGGCTATGATCCAAAAGACTTGGAATCAATCCCACAAGAATCCATTTTAGGTGTAGGCTGTGGTGCACCAATAAAATTTGCTGACCTAAAAGAAGGTGAAACGGTTCTAGACCTTGGTTCAGGTGCAGGAATTGACGCATTCCTGTCTGCAAACAAGGTGTCAAAATCAGGCAAAGTAATTGGCATTGACATGACTGATGAAATGTTGGATAAAGCAAGAACAAATGCATGTAATGGCAATTATACAAATGTAGAATTTAGAAAAGGAGATATTGAAAAAAATATTCCAGTTAATGATGATACTGTTGACGCAGTAATCAGTAACTGTGTGATTAATCTTACTTCGGACAAGACAAGTGCATTCAAGGAAGTTTATAGAATATTAAGAAAGGGCGGGAGAATGGTAATCTCTGATCTAGTAACAGACAAAGAACTAGAACACGACCAAGTCAATGCAGAGCAATGGTGTAGTTGTATTGATGGCGCATTGACACAGGAACACTATATTGAAAGCATCAAGAAAGCAGGCTTTCATGATGTTAGTGTTCTAGACCAGAGGGTGTACATAGAAGGTGAGAAGGTAAATGGCAGAAAAATCACCAGCCTTATAATTAAAGCAATAAAGTGATTTTTTATGAATTTTTTCAGGCAACAAAAAGACAAAAAAAAGATTCTATTTGTTTGCGTAGAAAATGCTGGACGAAGCCAGATGGCAGAAGGTTTCTTTAGAAAATATGCTCCAAAGGGATACGAAGCAATAAGTGCTGGAACAAAACCCACGCTAGCGATAAATCCTATTGCAGCAGAATCTATGAAAGAAATTGGTATAGATCTAACCAAACAAAAGCCCAAGGTGCTAACTAATGAAATTATTTCAGATTCGATTTTGAGTGTAAACATGGGATGTATGAATAAAACTGAGTGCCCCGCAGTTTTTATGAAAAACTCGGTTGACTGGAATATTGAAGATCCTAAAGGAAAACCCATTGAAAAAGTCCGAGAGATAAGAGATACCATTGAACTAAAGGTGAGACTACTTTGCAAAACTCTAGAATAACAAATAGGCTATCATCAAACCAAAAAAAGTTCTTTGCTGAATTAATTGGTACATTTGTTGTAGTAGTATTTGCAACAGGTTCTGTAGTACTGGCTGTAAAATATTCTGAAACACTTGGTCTCTGGTTTGTAGCTCTTGCTCCCGCAGTTGCAGTAACAATAATGGTCTATGCATTTGGAAAAATATCTATGGCACATTTCAATCCAACAGTGACGGTTGGATTTTTTATTACAAAACATATGCCAAAGAGTCTCTTTCCGGTGTATTTCATTGCAGAAATAATTGGTGCACTGTTAGGTAGCATCTTTGTAAAATATATTATAGGTACGGACGCAAATCTTGGAGCAAACGCTCCGGATTATCACTTCCAAATTCCTCTTATAGTTGGAGTTGAGATTTTAGTTACTGCATTGTTGATGGCTGTGATTATGGCAGTTGTTCATACGAAAGGACTACGTGGATTTGGCGGAGTTGTAATTGGTGCAATGGTGGGTCTTGATATCTTCTTTTTTGCATTTATTTCAGGAGCTTCTATGAATCCCGCAAGAGCATTAGCACCTGCAATAGTATCTGGTTATCTTGATAATCTATGGTTGTATTGGACTGCTCCATTCATAGGGTCTGCAATAATTGCTGTTATTTACAGAAAAAAATTTGTGAAATAATCATCTCTTACAGTAATATATAGTCGGTTTTACAACGAAATTGAATTGGCGAGATGAATGCCGGGGTCGCCTAGCCTGGTAGGGCGCGCGCCTGGAAATTAGTAAACCATAAAGCGCGTACTCGCAAGGGTTCGAGAGTTCAAATCTCTCTCCCGGCGCCTTTTACAAATCAATTAATCAGACCTTGGTATTTTTACATCATTGGAAAAATATGATATAGCAATTATCGGTGGAGGGTTACTTGGAACTTCTATATCGTATTGGATTTCAAATTTGTATGATGCAAAGGTTGCAGTAATTGAGAAAGAATCTGATGTTGGAATGCATACAAGCAGCCGTAACACAGGAGTAGTACATTCTCCATTCTATCTTAATCCTGACAAAAAAGGAAAATTGCAAGAGCTGCATTTCTTTCCCATGAAATGTGGAAGACATTTGCCAAGAAAAAGGGATTGCCATGGAATATGGTAGGTACCATGGAGATTGCACTTGATGAGACTCAACACAAAATTCTTGAAAAATATATGGATTGGGGTCCAAGAAATGGGATGTCTGAGAAAAATATGGAATTGTTAAACAGTAGTGATGTAGCACAAAGAGAACCAAATATCAGATGTCACTCTGCAATTCATTGTAAAACTGATGCAGTGGTTGATTATGGAGAGTTTACAAGAAAATTAAAAGAAGAATCACAAAGAAATGGAACTAAATTTTTGTTTAATAGACAACTAGAATCTGTTGAAAACCTTGATGATGCTACAATACATACATTTCAAAATAGAGAAAAAATTAGTTCAAAAATTGTAATAAATTGTGCGGGTGGATATTCACTTGATGTTGCAAAAAAGTTTGGATTGGCAAATGATTATTCTAGTCTTCACTTTAGAGGGGAATACTGGATTGCAAATGCTGAATACGCTAATCTAGTCAAGACTAATGTTTACTCTGTTCCAAAATATCCTGATTTTCCATTTCTTGATCCACACTGGATTATCAGATCTGATGGAAAAAGTGAGGTAGGACCAAATGCAGTTCCTGTTCCAAGCCCTGAAACTTATTCTGGTTATGTGGGAGATATTGAAACATTCATTTCTAAACTCACCGAGATAGTAACAGGAAGTACAAGAAAATTACTTCTTAATGCAGATTTTATGAATTTGGTTGCAAAGGAATGGCTAAGTTCCTTATCGAAAACTGTCATGATAGAGCGTATACAAGAATTTATGCCCAAGGTAAAACCCGAGTTCTTTTCAGAACGAGGTACTGCTGGAATTAGAACTCCTATCATAACTCCTGAAGGAAATTTCTTGCCAGATGTGTTAGAACTAGTGGGTCCAAATTCGTATCATATTCTAAACTATAATTCTCCTGGTGCAACTGGGGCTCCTGCCTATTCTGCATTTGTAGTAAAATCTATGCAGGAAAAAGGACTATTGCCAGTATAAAACACGAAAAACTGATTCCATTTGGGATTTTGAAACTATTATCTAAGCCTAGTGAAAGTAACTTCAATCAAGATTAATATTCTGAAATCAAAAAATGTATCTGTGTTTCCAGAACATTGCTCCATTAGAAAAAAGGGGCAAGATTGTCCAATGCCGCCTGAATTTGTAATTTCTATACAATCTAAAGATGGTGAATACATGGTTGGTGTTGCATGTGATGGGCACAAAAATGCGTTTACAGAAAAGTTAGAGTCCCTCCAAAATGAAGGTAAAGTTCCCCTGGGAACTATTAATTTTACTGGCTTAAAACCAGTGGGTACCAATTGTATCAGAATAGATCCTAATGATCTAATTGAACTCTAATTTATGGCTTAATGATTATTTTATAACCTAACTTGATAAATCGGTTTTCTTCCAGAGAGTGAAAGCACTAAATTCCTTATTGCTATCTCTGCCATTTTCTTTCTTGTTTCTATAGTTGCACTCCCACTATGAGGTGTTAATATTGAATTATTCGTTTTTACAATCGGATGTTTGGAATTAATTGGCTCTCTTTGAAATACATCAAGACCTGCTCCTGCAATTATTTTTCTTTTTAACGCAATGGCAAGATCTTTTTCATTTATTATTTTACCACGGGCAGTATTAATTAAAAATGAAGTCTTCTTCATTTTCTTAAGTAATTTTAAATTCACAATTTCATGTGTTTGTGGTGTATGTGGTGAATGTATACTAACAACATCACTTGTTCTAAAAAGATTATCTAGTAATACATATTTTACTCCTAATTTTTTCTCCTCTTTAATTGATAATCTAGTTCTATTGTGATAAATTATATTCATCTCAAAACCTGCAGCTCTTTTAGCCACTGCTTTTCCTATTCTTCCCATTCCAAATATGCCCAGTGTCTTTTGATATAGATCAGTTCCGAGAAATTCATAAGGACCAAATATTGTATTCCATTTATCGTTACGAATTAATTTATCACCTTCAGGAATTCTTCTGAAAAGAGATAGCATCAAGGCCATAGTCATATCAGCAGTAGCTCGAGTCAATACCTCTGGTGTGTAACCTACTGGGATGCCTCTACTAGTAGCGGTCTTGACGTCTATGTGGTCATAGCCTACACTATAGGTAGAAATTGCCTTTAGTTTAGTTCCAGCATTAATCACATCTGCATCTATAGAATCATACGGGTAACAGATCATACCATCTTTATCCTTGATTTTTGATATGAGTAACTTTTTTGGCATTGGAATCTTTCCAGTGTAGATTTCTACATCATATTTCTTTTTGAGGTCCTTTACAGCAAAATCATGTAGTCTTCGTGTGAGTAATATTTTCAACTATTTTCAATGAGTAAATGACAATTTTAAGCGTATCATAATGAAAAATTAACTAATCCTAAGTAAAAATCGACAAAAAGAATTCATTTTATGCCTTTACAACAACTCATTTATAATTAATCAAAATAATGATATGCAATTGAAACACAAAGATGAGTTTGCCATTTGTGTGCAATGTAGAAATCCTTTAGAAAAATGTGTATGTGTTTGTCCATTTTGTGGTGAACGTGATAAATGTGAATGTGCCTTGTTTGATGCAGCAACTGGCGGCTAATTACCAGTCTTTTCAAAAAAATCATAGAATTGTTAATATTTGATGAAAATCTAAACGCATCATGTCATCTATTGATCTAACTTGGGTTATTGGTGGTCCTCAAGGAGGCGGTGTTGAAACTGCCGCAAATATTTTTGCTGGTGCATGTGCAGGTTGTGGCCTAAAGGTTTTTGGCAAGAGAGAATTTTATTCAAATATTAAAGGTGAACATAGTTACTTTGGAGTAAGAGTTTCTGACAAAATTGTAAGATCAAATGTTAGTGGAATTACAATGCTAGTGGGCTTTGATGCTGAAACCATATTTCGACATGCAGATGCAGTATTTGATGACGGTGCTATAGTGTATGAATCAGATTTATCTGCAATAAAAACAGATGAAGTTCACACCCTTGATGCGCAATTCAAGAAACGTCTTGAGACATACCTTTCATCCAAAAATAAACCATTTACTATACAAGGAGCACTTGACGCAGCCAAGGAGAGGGGAGTTACACTTTACCCTGTCTCATTTAAAGAAATTCTGGGAAATTTATCAGATGAAACTAATAATCCAAAAATGCGTGGAATGTTTCGTATGCAAAATGTACTTGCTGTCTCTATATCTATTGGGTTACTGGGACTTCCTCCTGAAACATTGTTAAAGTCCGTTGGTTCTGTATTTTCAAGAAAAGCAGAGATTGCGGAGATGAATAAAACTGCAGCAAATTATGCTTATAATTTTTCTACAGTAAAATATTCTAAATTCAAGTATCAGTTATCTCCAATTCCAAAAGAAGACCATATCATGCTAGCTCAAGGCTTTCAATCTACAAGTCTTGGAAAGATAGCATGTGGTTGCAGGTTTCAATCATACTATCCAATTACTCCAGCATCAGATGAAAGTGTATTTTTAGAATCAAATGAAATTATCGAGGTTGAAAACAACAGACCTGGTTCTACTCTAGTTGTACAAACAGAAGATGAGATATCTGCAATTGGCATGATAATCGGTGCATCCTTGACAGGAGCAAGATCTTCAACTAGTACCTCTGGTCCTGGTTTTCGCTTATGGCAGAAGCTCTTGGTTGGGCTGGCATAAATGAAGTTCCACTTGTATTAACTTTGTATCAAAGAAGTGGTCCCTCAACAGGTCTTCCTACACGGCATGGACAAGATGATTTACAATTTGCAATTCATGCTGGACATGGTGACTTTCCAAGAATTGTATATGCGTCAGGTGATACAGAGGAAGGATTTTATGATACTGCAAAATGTTTCAACTTTGCTGACATTTATCAAATCCCTGTAATACACATGATGGACAAATTTATTGCAAGTACCGTTTCCACGGTAAAAAGATTTGATCCAACTAAAATAACAATAGAACGCGGAAAACTTCTTGAAAAAATTGACGAGTCTGATTATAAAAGATTCAGACCATCTCCTGATGGTATATCTCCAAGATCAAGACTTGGACTTGAAAATGGAATATTTTGGAACACTGGAGATGAGAGTGATGAATCGGGTCACATATCAGAAGACCCAGAAAATCGTATCTATAAAATGGATAAACGTGAGCATAAAATGGAACTTGCACTAGAACAAATTCCTAAAGAAGATCAGGCGATAAACTATGGAGTATCAGACTATTGCATTCTTAGCTGGGGTTCAACAAAAGGACCTATTTTAGATGCTATCGAAATGCTCAATAAAGCGGGCTATAAGGTTGGGTTTATTCAAATCAAGATACTTCATCCATTTCCAACAAAATACATCCAGTCCTTGCTTACAGGAGTTAAAAAAATAATCGATATTGAAGCAAATCAATATGGCCAAATGGGCTCATTACTTAATGAATATCTAGACAGAAAAGTTGACTATTACATATTAAAATACACCGGAAGACCAATGACATGTGATGAACTCTTTGACTCTATCAAGAAAATTATCGACAACAAAGCCGAGAAAAAACAGGTGCTAAAATATGGTGTCTAATGTAGCAGATTACAAAACCGAAGTACATAATGACTGGTGTCCAGGATGTGGAGATTTTGGAATTGTTAGTGCAATTCAAATGGCTATGGCAGAGATGGAAATTCCAAGACATAAGGCTGCAATATTTTCTGGAGTTGGTTGTTCTGGAAAAACATCTCATTATCTTAATGTGTATGGTATTCATACTTTGCATGGAAGAGTACTTCCATTTTCACAAGGCGCAAAACTTGCAAATCCAGAGATGACCGTTGTTGCAGTAGGTGGAGACGGAGATGGATTGGGAATTGGGGCAGGACATTTTGTTGCAGCTGGTAGAAGAAACGTGGATATGACTTATTTGATATTTAACAATGGAGTATATGGCCTTACTAAAGGACAAGCATCTCCTACACTAAAACTAGGATTGAAGACCAAATCTCTTCCAGAACCTAATGTCAATCAATCGGTAAATCCTATTGCATTAGCTATTGCAAGTGGATTTACATTTGTTGCAAGAGGTTATGCATATGATGTTAGACAGCTCAAGGATTTGATTATTGCAGCAATAAAACACAGAGGTCTTTCATTTCTTGATGTGTTACAACCATGTCCTACTTACAATGATATCAATACAAGAGACTGGTTCTCAGGAATGGATAACATTGATGAAATGACAAATAGACCACGACCTAGGATCTACAAGTCTGAGGATACAGGATATGATCCAGTTGTACACATAGACTCACCAGAAGAAGAAAATGAGAAACTAACTCAAGCCTTGATAAAATCAAACGAATGGGATTCAAAGATCCCAACAGGAATTTTTTACCAAAATGATATATCTCAATCATATGATCAAAGAATGTTAGAACGTATTCCAAACTATCTTGAAAACCCTCCTGCATATCAAATAATTTCTGAAGGTAACAAGTCCATATCCGATATATCTACAATGCTTGACAAGCTAGAAATCTAACAAACTTTTGTAATCCTTTAGAAACCTTGGTAGCCGCCTCCAATAATGAAATAAGTTATTAGCATCTTCGTAAAAAGAGTAATTCTACTTTGAATCTGGAAGAAGTAAACAAGATATTTCGCAAATCTATAATTGATGGATATTTCGAACCAAACTTGGTAAAACTTGATTTTAAAAAATCAAACGTAAAACATCCCTACAATTAGAGATGATGGACTGATGCAAACTAATTTACTGCATCTCTTCTTTGATATAGATACGGGTTCTGATTATCCTGATGGTGATGAATGGTTTATGGCAGAATTTCTTTTTCCATATAGCATAAAGATTCCTGATAAACTCAAAGGTCCTGATTATTTTAGTACTATATCAATAGGAGAAGGGAAAAATTTTTGGAGACATAGAGAACTAATTAGATACAAGTATGGAAAATCAAAGAAACTAGAAGAATCGCTTGATTTTATTGAAAAAAAATACCGTGAACTACATTCTATGTTAGAGCCTCTTGAAAAAGAAATCAAGTAATCTTCCATTCGTTTTCTGAAAATTGATATGTTTGATCTCCTTTCTTACCTGCTCTAACATTCCACTTTCCACTAATATCATCAAATTGGTATGAGACTTCGGTGATTTCTTTGGGTAGTTTTTTAGGATCAAGATGATATGGCAGCAATTCTAGAACAAAATCAATTTTATCGACAGCAGTATCAAAAGAATGTCTGTCATCTAGATCTATTGTAAATATAATGTCTGGATTTCCTGTGAATTTTATGTATACACGTAAACTATTGCCTCCTCCTCTCCTTCGCTTCATTTCTTTTATTATTCCCTTGACTTTGTCCCATCGTGGAGTTCCAAACCATTTGAAAAATGTTTCATTGAATTCTAGTGGAAATGTGATATCCATCATCGTTGTAAAATCTTCGTCTTGGTCAGCATTGGGATCTTCACTTACACTGAATATGTTATGTAATAGACTGTAGAAAACTTCAAGCTCCCATGGAGAAATACCGTAAAATCTTAGGGAAAGTGGAAGTTTGGTTGTACTCATTTACAAACAATGGTAAAAATTTCTAATTAAAGGTTCTAAACTGTCATGATATACTTGAACAAATACAATATGCCTATTGTTGAAATTACATATACCATGGGTTTCCATGCTAATACTGGAAAACTTGGAGTGGCAAGTTTGACTTTATAATTATCAATGACTGTATTGACATACTTTTTTATTCGCTCATTCCATATTTTGTATTCTACCTGATGTTTTTTTAGCAGTGTTTCTATCTCATATAATACTGGAGTTCTCTGACAAAAGAGATGCTGTAGATAGTCACGTGACACTTCTACTTCTGCCTGTATTGCAACAAAGCCTTTTTTCATTTCTAATAGTCTTACATGCATCTCCCATGGTTTTTTTCACTTAAGAGATAAACCACTGCCAATCTGTGCTTCCTGTTTATGCTCAAATTTTACGTGAGTGAAACCTTCGTGAGAAAATATCTTCAGTAGTTCATCAACGCTTTTCTTTACTACTATGGTGAGTTGTTCTACTCCCTTTTTGTGTCAACCTTGACCTTGCTCTTGTTACCATCTCATAAAGTACATGGTTTTGGGATATCTAGTAAGAAACTCTACCATAACTCTGCGTCCATTTTAGTCATATTAAAACTATAGTTGTCTTAAATTCTCGTTCCTAGTCCACGAACATAGACACATTGTTCATATGAGATAGCCATATCATTTTCTCTTATCTTTCTGTCAGTGAGTCTAGCATCCGAATCTCTAATCAACACACATGGGATTGCATCTGAACCTTCACCCATCTTTAGATTTGCAATGGATGCAAGATCATCGGCTATGGCCTGAAAAGTTACTTTGAGAGAATTACCATACAAGTCTTTTTCTCCTCGAAGATCAGAAGTTGGCTCAATACCTGAACAAGATATTGCAACTCCTACAGTTCCCACTCTTCCTGGCATTAGTCTACTATCTGTGATAATTATTCCAACATGTACATTATACTTTAACAGAAATTTTCTTCTAAGATGTTCTGCAATGAGATATGGCTCGTTTGGGTATAAAACCACCGTTCCGCTCTGTGTATTGGATTTGTCTATTCCTGCATTTGGTGCCATGATGTTATCTGATGATGTAATTACAAATCCTGGAATTCCACCAAATATTGTATCAGATTCTCTGAGAATTATTTCTGCTATTTTGGATTTGATGTGAAATCTCTTGCCAATTCCTTCTGCATCACTAGAGGGTACAACTTTGCCAAACTCTAAAACTCTGTCCTGCGAATTTGCAACATACTTGCTTGAAATAACTATCACATCGCCATTTACAGGAACTATTCCGGCATTATTCAAATCCATTACAAGGCTTTCAAACAAATCAAATTGTTCTTTTTTTAATGTTGACTTTACGGGTAAAACTGTAAGAGGCATGTCTGGTTTTAAATAATAATTACTATTTAGGGTTCTGCAAACATTTTAATTTCTACAAAGTTGATTTTTCATGTTGAATATTACTGAAAAGATCCTAGCCCGTGCTTCTGGAAAATCAAAGGTCTCTCCAGGAGACGTGATTTTTGTCAATGTTGATAAAGTGATGATGCATGATGTATCTGGACCTGGAGTAATAGCAGTTTTTGAAAAATTAAGAAAGACAGGAATGATAATTGATAAAATATGGGATCCAGAAAGAGTCTGGGTTGCAGAAGACCACTTTGTCCCTGCAGCAGATAAGATATCAGCACAAAATATTGTATCACTAACAAACTTTACAAAACAATTTGGAATCAAGCGGCATTTCAAATATGGAATGGGTCAATATGGCATATGTCATACTTTATCTCATGAGGAAGCAATGGTTCTTCCAGGAGAAGTGTATGTTGGAGGAGACTCTCACACAAATACTACTGGGGCTCTTGGTGCATTTGCGGCAGGTCTTGGACATACTGATGTTGCATATGTTTTATTAAATGGTAAAATTTGGTTCAAGATCCCTGAGACATTATACTTTAAGCTAAATGGAAAACTCCCAGATCATGTGATGGCAAAAGATTTGATACTGCAAATAATTGGAGATATTGGAAATGATGGTGCAGCATACAAGACAATGCAGTTTGGAGGTACGGGATATCAGAAATGTCAGTTGAAGGTAGATTGACACTAACAAATATGACAACTGAGGCAGGTGCCAAGAGTGGTATAGTAGAACCGGACCAAAAATTACGAGATTATCTTGCAGCAAAGAGGAGTTACAAAATATGATGAAGTTCATAGTGATGCAGATGCTCAATATGAAAAAATTTACGAGTATGAAGGTTCTGAAATAGAACCAACTGTATCAAAACCATTCTCTCCTGAAAATATTGCTAGTTGCACGTGACTTGTCTTCAATTGAACTTGATAAAGCATACATTGGTTCATGCACTGGTGCAAAGCTAGAAGACTTACGGGCTGCAGCAAAAATTCTCAAAGGAAGAACTGTAAAAATAAGAACCGAAGTCTTACCTGCGGCAATATCGATATTTAGAAAAGCCATGGAAGAAGGATTGTTGAAAATTTTCTTAGATGCTGGAGTAGTTGTAGGACCTCCAACATGTGGTGCCTGCTGTGGTGCTCATATGGGAGTATTGGCAAAAGATGAAATTTGTATCAGTACTACAAACAGAAACTTTCCAGGAAGAATGGGGCATGTGGAATCTCAGACATATCTTGCATCTCCACTTGTTGCAGCAGCATCTGCTATAACAGGAAAGATTACTGATCCGAGGGATTTGAAATGAAAGGCTCTGTAATAAAATATGAACGAGATAACATAGATACTGATGTAATTTTACCAGGTCCTTATCTTAAGATTCATGATTATGCCGAGTCTGGCAAAACATGCCATGGAAGGACTAGACAAGGATTTTCATAAACGGGTTAAACCCGGTGATTTTATTGTCGCAGGAAAAAACTTTGGCTGTGGTTCTTCTAGAGAACATGCTCCAATAGCTCTGTCTTATTCTGGAGTAAAGGCAGTATTGGCCTTGTCTTTTGCAAGAATATTTTATAGAAATGCTGTAGACGGAGCTTTTCTACTCCCAATTGAAATTGATGAAAGTGCATATCATGATATATCTGATACAGATTCACTTGAAGTAGATATATCTAAAAATGAAATTAAAAACCTAACCAAAAATAAAGTATACAAAATGAAGCCTTTTCCAGAATTGATAGGTAAAATAATAGAAGCTGGCGGGCTATTCAATTACAAACCTTAGATTGAATATAATACCATTATATCTCCGGTTCTGATTAAGATGATCCTGAATGTCAAAAACATTATTTGAAAAAATATGGGACTCGCATATTGTTGTAGATGAAGATGGACGTTCCCTACTTTATGTAGACAGACATCTTATTCATGAAGTTACATCTCCTCAAGCCTTTGATGGTTTACGCCTTAATTCAAGAAAAGTAAGACGTCCTGATCTTACATTTGCAACAATGGATCATAATGTACCTACAAGTGATAGATCATTACCTATCTTAGATCAGACATCGTCTGTGCAAATCAAAGTCACTTGAAAGAAATTGTAAAGAATTTGGAATTACTCTCTTTGATATTCATAGTCCAAATCAAGGCATAGTGCACGTAATAGGTCCTGAATTAGGAATTACACTTCCCGGAACAACAATTGTCTGTGGTGATAGTCATACTTCAACACATGGTGCTTTTGGCTCGCTTGCATTTGGAATTGGTACAAGTGATGTTGAACATGTCTTAGCGACTCAATGTATTATGATGGAAAAACCAAAAACCTTTGTAATAAAAATTCAAGGAAAGAGAAAGAATCCACATGCTGTAACTGCAAAAGACATTATTCTATCAATAATCAGGAAAATTGGTACTGCCGGAGGAACTGGAACCGTAATTGAATATCGTGGTGATACCATATCTGAATTGACAATGGAACAGAGAATGACTATATGTAACATGTCAATAGAGGCAGGAGCACGTGCTGGACTAATTGCACCTGATGAAAAAACATACGAGTATCTCAAAGGGCGAAAATACACTCCAGCCAATTATGATGAACTTGTTAATGATTGGCGTGAAAATCTAAAAACAGACAGCGGAGCAAAATTTGATAAATCATTTACGCTCAGTGCAGAAAACATTGTACCTCAGGTTAGCTGGGGAACTAATCCTGCCATGACATATGATGTTACTGCACAAGTTCCATTCCCCGAGGAATATGGTAAAGGAAATCCAGAAGAAGTCAAGGGTGCAACAAAGGCTCTCCAGTATATGGATCTTAAACCTGGTACTCCAATTATGGATATTGTAATTGATAGAGTGTTTATTGGTTCTTGCACTAATGCAAGATTAGGCGATTTGATAGAAGCATCAAAAGTTGTTAAAGGAAAAAAGGTCTCACCAAAAGTTAGGGCAATGGTAGTACCTGGGTCACAACTTGTAAAGAAAAATGCAGAGGAGATGGGTCTTGATAAAATTTTCAAAGATGCAGGATTTGAATGGCGAGAATCTGGATGCAGTATGTGTCTTGGCATGAATCCTGATATCTTGGCTGCAGGTGAGCGATGTGCAAGTACTTCTAACAGAAACTTTGAAGGAAGACAAGGTTCCGGCGGGAGAACACATCTTGTAAGTCCTGTAATGGCAGCGGCCGCTGCAATTTATGGTCATTTTGTAGATGTAAGAGAATTGGATCTGAATTAGAATGGAAAAATTCGAAAAAATAAAAAGTATAGCTACACCTCTTGACAAAGTAAATGTTGATACTGATCAAATAGTTCCAAAACAATTCCTAAAACTAATTCAAAGAACTGGTTTTGGTCAATACTTGTTTTATGACTGGAGGTATGAACAAGGTGGTATTCCAAGAAAAGATTTTGTCTTAAATGATCCTAGATACAAAAATTCCAAAATTCTACTTGCTAGAGATAACTTTGGCTGTGGTTCTAGTAGAGAGCATGCAGTGTGGGCACTAGATGATTATGGATTTAAGGTGATAATCTCTACATCTTTTGCTGATATATTTTATAATAATTGCTTCAAAAATGGAATTTTACCAATTAAGGTCTCGGATGAAATCTTACAAACATTATTTTCAACAAAATCTGAAATTGAAGTAGATTTGGAAGATCAAACAATCTTGGTAAATAACGCGCATGTCTCATTTGACATTGAGCCTCATTGGAAAAAGATTCTACTTGAAGGTCTAGATGATATTGCAATGACTTTACAACACGAAAGTCAAATTACAAAATACGAACATTCTCACAAAATCTAAGTACCGAATTTCTTTATTATGGAATCGACTAATTCTTTGTTCCTGTCAACACGTGTTGGAGAATCTATGTCTAACCACTGGGTTTTTCCTATGTCATAGGCTGCTATCTTTCTTTTTTTGGATAATGGCTGCAAAATATCGTAAGATAAATTCAGGTCTTTCTTCTTTTGTTTTTTAATTTTTATTTTATTTATTATTTCCGAATTTATGATGTATATCCCTAGGCATTCTGCCATCTGCAACTCTATTGTGGGTTTTTCTTTAAACTCTTCAATAATTCCATTATTTACAATTGCAAATCCTGTTTCTTCTTTTCTATATCTTCTCACAGCTATTGTAGCTGTAGTCTTAGCATCCTTGTGAAAACGATACATCTTGTTTATGTCTACTGGGCATAGGTTGTCAACAAACCACAAAATAAAATCTTTATTCTTTCCAAGTGCATATCTTAGGTGAATGAGGTCTCCCCCTGTTCCACTCTGTGAATCCTGTATGAATTTTATTGGTTTTTTAAGTGAAATGTGATTTTCAAAATATTTCTCTATCTGTCTACCAATTCCAGAAAAATCTCCTAGTATGATTATGCTATCAATGCTATCGAACTTGGAAAGATATTTTACAACATGATAAATGAGGGGCCTTCCCTGTACGGGAATCATTGCTTTTGGGATGTAATCTGTAAATGGCCTTCCGCGTGTTCCACGGCCTCCTGCCAGAATTACAGCTTTCAAGACTATCTATATGATTTCTGTTTTCTTCTTCTAGCACCAGGGCCACCAAATTTCTTTGGTTCCTTTCGCCTATCGTCACCGCTTAGCAAATGTTTGTCGAATTCTGTTAATCGTTTTCTAAGATCCTCTCTTACTGTTCTTGTAAGTGGATGGTCTTTTGGTTCTTTTCGTGTCTTTGTCCATCCTGTCATGGCTCTTGAAATTGCAACCGCACTTGCATATGACTGCCCAACAAAACCACCGCCTTTGACTTTAACTGAAACATCTATTTTGTTTCTAAGATCTCCTGCAACTTCCAAAGGTCCTAGCATAATTTCTCGTGCTACTTCTTGTTGTATCATTTCCACTGGAACATTGTTGATTCTTACACGACCTACTCCTTTTGTGATAAATGCATGTGCACGTGCAGTCTTTCTAGTTGCATAATAGCTTTCTAATTTTACCATTATTCGTGCCACCCAACCATTTTGCCTAATTCTCCTAGAGTTGTATAATATGGAGAAGGTCTTCTGATTTTTGCATCATCAAATTGTGTTGTTTTCTTTGATCTTAATTCATTTGGTACTCCGAGATAAGCTCTTAATCTTTTCAAAGATGTCTTACCTGATGGTTTATTCTTTGGTAGCATTCCTCTTACCATTCTGCTTATGATGGTATCTGGTCTACGAGGGTGAAATGGACCAAATTTTGGATTATTGATACTGGCTACTTCCAAAAACTTTCTATATTCTTCTATGATTGCTTTTCTATCTCCTGAAATCATGATGTTCTCAGAATTTACAATTGATACTCTGTTTCCCTTTATGAGAAGTTTGGCAACATGTGAACAAAGTCTACCTGCAATCAAATTTGTTCCGTCTACTATGATTGTTTGTGAAGCTGGATTCTTTTCTACTGCTTTTACTTCAGTAACTTGTTTAACCAATGATTTTCACTCCTTTTCCTGTTGGATGATTCTTGATAATTTGAGATATGTCTAATATTTTCCCACCTGATTCTATTATCTTCTTTGCGCCAGTAGCTGATATGGAAAATGAACATAATGATATTTTATGTGAAAGATTTCCTGTACCTAATACTTTTCCTGGAACTATAATTACATCATTGTCTGACGCAAATTTATCTATCTGACCCAAGTTGAGTGTTCTCTTGGCTCTAGTTGGTTTTAAAGCCAATTCTGCCAGTTTTTCCCATATGGGTGCATTGTTCTTCTTTGATGCACTACGTAAGGTCTTTACCATTTGAATAACAACTTGATTAGTCATGTGTAATAATGCCCACTTTTACCCAAATATAATATATGCTTCAACCGAGTGCGGCTACATTCTTCTGGAATTCGCCCAATCTTTTTTCAAGCTCTTCAATGGCTGCCCTTAGAACCTCTTTTGGAGTCAAGCTGCCTGTAGTCTCTATGGACAAAATATGTTCATCGGGATTATTTGTAGATGTAAGGGCTGAGACTGTGGCAGAATTCCATTTGGCATGATCACTACCTCTACCTAGTCTTGCATATGCTTCTACCTTCAATTTCTGACTAGGAGCTAGTGCAACAATTGGAATGTTAGGACTAACAGGCTTTACAACTTCATCTTCTGAACTAATTTCTGCTGAAGTTATTGTACGAGTTGTATCCGCACTACCAGAATCAAGCATAAGTAAGACTCTGCATCGACTACAGCCAAGTTCACTATGGCAGTCACATGCAGATGGCTCGATAAATCTCTCAAGATCTGTTTTTAATGGCATCATTGCAAGTCTATGAGCTACTCCTTCATCAGGCAAAACTGATGAATTTTCAATAATTACAACATCGTCAACAGCAAATGTGGGAATTCCGGCTAGGCAAATTCGTCTAAGCGCATTAGCATATTGAATAGGTATGCCTTTCAATTTTACAACCATATTGTTACCACTTTCCTCAACAATCTCTAAAGAAGTCAAATCTTACGAAAAGGGACTAAAATTCCAAATAAAAATCTAGCGAGTTTTTCTTTATAGATAAATACCGAGTACGAGTACCCCAATTATGGATACCAAAGTAACAGTCGTGAGGTTCTCAGTAGAAGGAGAAAAGTTCGAAATATTGGTAAAACCAGATCCTGCTTTGGAATTTAAGATAGGTAAGCGTAAGGATATCTCTGGAGTATTGATTTCAGACGAGATTTACACTGATTCCAACAAAGGAACCAGGGCGTCTACGGAGAAACTTATGAAGGCATTCAAAACAACTGACTCAAACGCAATTGCCACTATAATGCTTGAGAGAGGAGAACTGAATCTTACTACTGATCAACGAAGAAAGATGGTTTCTGAGAAACGTAAACAGATAGTAGACTTTATTGCTAAAAGCTATGTTGATCCAAGATCACATCTTCCACATCCACCACTTAGGATAGAACAAGCTATGGATGATGCAAGGGTATCAGTTGATCCTTTTAGAAATACTGATGAGCAGATTAAAGAAATAATAGAACAACTCCGATCGATAATTCCATTAAAATCTGAAAACATGCTTCTTGAAATTCTAGTACCGGCTCAATTTGCAGCGCAATCTTATTCAGTTTTAAAGTCCTTCGGAACTTTGAAAAAAGAAGAATGGCAATCAAACGGTGGACTTAAAGTAATACTAGATATACCGGCGGCGGCAAGAGCAAATGTAATGGACAGATTAGGATCTGTAACAAAAGGTACTGCTTCTGTTGAGGTTGCAAAATGATGGACGTAAAAAGAAGATATGTTATTCCTGGCGATGTAATAGCTACTGGTCCTCTACGACCAGAACAAAATGTGTATCAAGACGGTGATAGAATGATTTCAACATGTGTTGGAATTTCTGAAATTTTTGAAAATTCTGTAAAAGTTATTCCTCTTACTGGTGGATATATGCCAAAGGCAAATGACTTGGTTATTGGAAAAGTAATTGGAACTTCTCCGCTTTCTTGGGAGTTTGACATTAATTCTTGCTTTGTAGGATTTTTACCAGCCCAAGATGTTTTTGGTAGGGATTATTCTCCAACTAAAGATGAACTCAAACAAAGATTAGATATTGGAGATTTGGTTGCAACTAGGATTGCTAATTTTGATAGATTAAGAGATCCACTTTTAACAGTACAAGATAGGGATCTTGGTAAGATTGATTCTGGTGAATTAGTTGAGATTTCACCAAGTAAAGTACCTAGATTGATTGGCAAACGAGGTTCAATGATTCAAACAATTGAGATGGCCACTAAGGCAATTATAACAATAGGTCAAAATGGATGGATAGTAATTTCATGTGAAGATTCAGAGGGATTATTAAAGGCAGTAGAAGCAGTGAAAATGATCGATGCTCTAGCGCATACGCCAAACTTGACTGAAAGAGTCAAATCTATGCTTGGGGTAACAGATGGTGAAAATAATGACACAATTAATGACTGAAGATGGAATTAGATGTGACGGGAGAAAACTAGATGAGCTTAGAGATATCTCAATTAAAGTAGGAGTACTAAAAAACGCAGATGGTTCTGCATATATTGAATTTGGAAAGAACAAGATTTTAGCTGGTGTTTTTGGTCCGAGAGATGTTCATCCAAAACACATGGCAAACCAAGATTCTGGAATTTTGCGTTGTAGATACCACATGTCGCCATTCTCTGTTACTGAAAGAAAGAATCCTGCTCCGTCTAGACGAGAAATTGAAATTTCTAAGGTTATAAAAGAAGCATTACAACCAGCTGTGATACTCAAAGACTATCCACGTACTGTAATCGATGTATTTATTGAAGTGCTTCAAGCAGATGGTGGTTCAAGATGTGCTGCACTTGATGCTGCATCTGTAGCTCTTGCAGATGCTGGTATTCCAATGCGTGACTTGGTATCAGCATGTGCCGCAGGTAAAGTTGCAGATAGAATAGTTTTAGATGTCAATAATGAAGAAGATCAAGAGGGACAGGCAGACATGCCAGTTGCCTTGATGCCAAATGTAGGAAAAATTACACTTTTACAACTTGATGGTATGTTAAAACCTGAGGAATTCAAAACATGTATGCAAACCGCACTAATCGGTTGTAGACGTGTTTATGAAGTTCAAAGAAAGGCATTAATGGAAAAATACTTCCAATCTGGTGAGCAATAAAATTGGGTTCTCAAATTTTAGATCAACTAAAACGCGATAAAATTCTTGATCTTTTAAAAACTGGAAAACGAATCGATGGAAGATCTCTTGATGAACAAAGACCATTGACAATTGAGACAGGTGTAATTCCAAAAGCTAATGGTTCTGCTAGAGTAAAACTGGGAAACACCGAAGTTATAACTGGTGTCAAGATACAACTTGACAAACCATTTCCAGACCTTGGTGATAAAGGAATTCTCATCTGCACTGCAGAAATTTTACCATTGGCAGATCCAAACGTAGAGCCCGGACCACCAAATGAAGAGGTTATTGAACTTGCAAGAGTTGTTGATAGAGGAATACGTGAAACTGAAATGATTGACTTGCATAAACTTGTTTTGATTGAAAATAAATCGGTTATTGGCATGTTCATTGATAGCAGTGTTATTGATTCTGGTGGAAACTTGTTTGATGCTTGCTCTTATGCATCTGTAGCTGGTATTCTTTCTTGCACTGTTCCTAAATATGAAGTCAAAGACGAATCTCCTGTACTTGTAGAAGGTGTAACATCCAAACCTCCGATAAAGACACTACCAGTATCAGTAACCATGGCACGAATTGGTGATTACATAATCGTTGATCCAACCAAGGATGAAGAATCATGTATGGATGCAAGAATTACGATTACTACAAACTCTGATGGTAACATTTGCGCGGTACAAAAGGGTGGAAGTGATGGATTCACTGCCGAGCAGCTTATCCAGTGCTCTGAAACAGCCCTTTCTGTAGGAAAGAAAATAAGGAAGCAATTTGAGCAGTTGATGTAGTATGGCAAAAGGTAAAAGCGCTTCGCTCAAAGGACTAGGTCAAAAATATGGCCTCAAACCAAGAAAAAAATACACATCAGTACATAGACAACTAAAAGCACAAAGAAAATGTCCTGAATGTGGTTCTGAAAAATTTGGTAGAGAAGCAGTAGGAATCTGGGTCTGCAAAAAATGTAATTTCAAAGTAGCAGGTCTAGCATATGACGTCAAACTATGAAGCAAAGATAGAAATCTCTGCCGGTAAAAGAACAAAAGCAATTTTTTACTCTATTGAAACTGATAACAAATTCTATGATGAAAACCCCACCTATACAAGTTTCTCACTTGATGATAAAATCACAATCATGATTGATGCGCAAGAAATTTCACACCTACGAGCTGAATCTTAATTCTACTTTGAGACTTGTCCAGGCAAGTAATGATTCAATAGAATCGGTAAAGATATAAACAAAACAGCAAGTCAAACATTCATGTCCTCTGGCGAACAACAAATTCCTCCTTGGTTACAAGAGCAAGTAGGCAGATTACAACAATTACAACAAAATCTTCAATCCATAATGATTCAAAAACAACATCTCGAATCTGAACATCTTGAGACGGAAAGAGCACTTGAATTACTGCTAAAGGCAAATGATGATGACATTGTTTACAAAACTGCAGGATCAATTCTTGTGAAATCTGATAAAACTAGTTTGGTTTCCGAATTACAAGAAAAGAAAGAACTTGCAAATACTAGACTTACAGTATTAACAAAACAAGAAGTAAGAGTAAAAGAAAATCTGAAAGAGGCAGAGACTAAAATTCGAGAAATGTTGAAAGGTCCTCCTCAACCGGGACAAAATAAGACAGATACTCCTAAATAAAATATTTACAGAAACTTAACGGTTTAATGAAAATTGAAGATCTTCGAATGGTAGTTGATGAAAGGGAGCGAAAGAGCGGAATCCCTGATCTGCTAAAACAGATAGGCGTCAAAGTCGAAATGATGAATCTACCTGTTGGTGATTATATTGTTGCATCTGAAACAGTAGTGGAAAGAAAAAGTGTCAGTGATTTTATCTCATCAGTTTTTGATGGACGCTTATTTGATCAATGTAATAGACTAAAAGAACACTTTGAACATCCTACTATAATCATAGAAGGAAATGTTGACGAAATTGATAAAATTACAGAAAACCCGCTTGTGTTCTATGGGGCAATGTCCTCAGTAGTATTGGACTTCAAAATACCTGTAATCCCGACCCCTAATGCCTCTCATACGGCAAAGTTGCTAATATCTATGTGTGCAAGACAAGGTACGATGAAAGGACCTTTCCTTAAAAAAATTAAAAAGTCTAATGATTTGCAACAACAACAATTATCAATCTTGTGTAGTTTACCAGGTGTTGGGGAAAAACTTGCATCTAGAATGCTAGAAAAATTTGGTTCACCGAGTCACTCCTTGAATGCCTCATCAGTAGAACTATCTAAAATAAATGGAATGGGTGAAGTACGTGCTCAAAAAATAAGAAAAATACTTGACTCTGAAAATAAGACTACAAAAAAGACTGATCAAAAGACATTGCATGACATATGACACATTGTTCAAATATGTCGCTCTGATTCTAATCGAATAATTGATAGTTACACATCAGTGGTTGGCAGAACATTACAATGATCCAGATTTGGTAATTTTGGATTCTCGTGGCAGTGTTGCATATTCTTATGCTCATATTCCAAATTCTCAGCCTCTTGGAGTTGAAAAAGTTGTAAAAACTAATCAGTATGGAGCTAATCTTGTAATTGAAAGTGAACAGGCTGCAACTCTATTTGGTTCGCTTGGAATCGATGAATCAAAAACTGTCATAATATATGGTGATTACTTGGATCCATCTGCTGCAAGAATAGCTTGGACCTTATTATATTTTGGACATGAAAAAACAAAAATTCTTGACGTCGGAATAAGAACTTGGCACAAAAAAAGAACTTCCAATTACTAGAGATATCACAAAATCAATACCTGCAAAATTCGTTCCAAAAATAAATTCTTCAATAAGGATTGAAGCGGAAGAACTTCACAAAAAAATTTCTAGCGCCGTGATAATTGACGCTAGATCTCCTCAAGAGTTCATGGCTGGTAGAATTTTGAATGCGGTACTTTTTCCCTTTACTGAAGGTGTAGGTGAAGGTGGTTCTCTTTTTAAAGAAAAGGATGAACTCTCGCGAATTTTCACCGAACAACAAATACCAAAAGATAAGGAATTGGTATGCTATTGTGCACTAGGTCACAGAGATGCAAATGTATTTACTCAATTAAAAATGGCTGGGTATGATAACGTAAAGTTATACGATGGCTCTTTTGCGGACTGGGTTGGAAGAAGACTTCCTCTCGGCTGATTTTTTCTTTAACTTGCTTCCACATATGGGACAATTTGAGATCTTTTCAAAGATCTTACTGCACGCAGGGCAGATGTATACACTATCTAATACCTTTGATATTCCCTTGGTCATTATTGGAATAACTTTCAAATTCAAATGTCTAGCAACATTTGATACTGTATAGTCATCTGTTACCAATTCTCCATCTAACTGCATACACAATGCAAGTACTGATACATCTTCCTTTGATAATTCGGACAGGTCACCTGTATTCTTTGCTTTCTCTAAAATGAAATTAGTATTTTTCTGATCTGGTTCTATAATTTTTAGTCTGCCTAAATCAATGAGAGCTTGTACAGCATCATGACTTTTCTTAATATGTTTTATTTCTTCAAAAACTAGGGGGGTTGTAAAACTCTGTTCTTGTGAAGAAAATGGTATTCCCGCATAAAATGATGTGGCATCTAAAACTTTAGAAGCCAAGCTTACTCATCTGTCTCAGACCTTGTTTCTTTAGTCTTACAAACACAGACTTGTTTTTTGTATTTTTTGATTGTTATTACTTCGTCAAATCTCGCAGTTTTGATAACTTGTGCATCCATGATGATACTTGAATCATGATTGCTTATGATCTCAACTTTTTCATCAGGTACCACAATTGATGGTAATTTGTTAACAGGGGCAACCGGTGTTATGATGAGTACATTTAGACTCTCGTGAAGTATAGGTCCTCCAAGAGAGTAAGAATGACCTGTGGAACCACTTGGGGTTGCTACGATTACACCATCCATTTTTTGTGTTACTGTATCACTTTGAAATTTAATTTCAAATAACGACGTCTTTGTCAAATTCACTCTGTTGATGTAAATTTCATTTAATGCTGGTGGGAAATCCTGTCCTCCACAAGAGGCAACCACTCTAATTCTTCTATCAAAAAAAACCTTGTCTGAAATGATTTGGTCAATAGCCGTATCAATTTGAGGTAATGTTATTTCTGACAATATACCTCTGTTTCCTCCGACATTTATTGCAAGATTTGGAACCTCATTTTCCAAATATCTGAAAGTTCGAAGCGTAGTTCCATCTCCACCTAAGGTGATTGTCAAATCTAGTTTTGTTGTCTTGAGATCTTCTAAATCATTGATTTTTTTTGTACCGTCAACTTCAACTGGAGAAACAACGTATACTTTAATTTTTTTTGCAAGTAGTTTCTTGGCTACCTTCTTTACCGCATCCTCTGATTCTTTTGAACCAACTTTACTTACTATAGCTACATTATGAAGTTCCAATTAATACTGCTAATCCTAATTTCACTTAAAAAGCATATGATAAGCATAAAATATTAAGAACCCTATGAGTTCATTATAATGCAGATAGAAATGAATTATTCATACCAAGTTTTAGTAGATACAGAAACTGTCGCAAATACTCTAAACAACAAATCATTCAAAGTTATAGAAGTTGATTATGATCCTGAAAATGCCTATCGACAAGGCCATCTACAAGGAGCCAGTTTAATCTGGTGGAAGCGAGACATTAATGATCCTATAACACGTGACATCATAAATAAATCTCAATTTGAAGATCTTTTATCAAGAAATGGAATAACTACTCAATCTGAAGTTATTTTGTATGGTGACTTTAACAATTGGTTTGCTGCTTTTGTATTTTGGATATTCAAGTATTATGGACATGAAAAAGTACAGATAATGAATGGTGGAAGGAAAAAATGGGAAATTGAAAATAGATCTTATACAAAAGATGAACCACAAATTCCAAAAACTAATTATGTTGCACAACCGCCAAATGAAGGACTACGTGCATATCTATTTGATGTAAGACGAGCTCTTGACAAGAGTGACACAGTTCTAGTCGATGTACGTTCTCCCAAAGAATTTTCTGGAGAGGTAACTGCTCCTGCTGAATATCCCATGGAACATGCTCAGAGGGGAGGACATATTCCCAATGCAAATAATATTCCTTGGGCAAGTGCTGTAAATGATACTGATGGTACCTTCAAATCAGTTGAAGAACTTAAGAAAATTTATGAAACAAAAGGTGTCACACCTGATAAAGATGTCATATGTTATTGCAGAATAGGGGAAAGATCTTCACATACTTGGTTTGTACTAAAATATCTACTGGGATATCCTCAAGTTAGAAATTATGATGGTTCTTGGACTGAATGGGGTAATATGATTGGAAATCCAATCGAAAAATAACGAAACAGCTAAAGAACAGCCGATTTTAAAAAAAGGTATATTCTATGCCATACTTGATGGTGCATCTGATATTGTAATGGAGGATAAGACTAAACGTGGTCTTACAGTACAAGAAAAATCAATTGACGAGAAATATGGTGTAAATTCTGACAAAGGAATGATCTATGATATGGATGGAATAGGTCATAAGGTGGGAATTCGTTGGTACTTTCCCAAAGACAAGTATGAATTTGAAAAAGTACTTGAACATGCAACCGAAATGGAACAAAGATATCGTAAGATCCGAGAAGAAACTTGTCCTGATTATTAGGAAGCATTTTTAAACTCTTTTTCTATATACAAATCATATGTCCCTCCTGCTAAAGGATAAGGTGTATACAGTTCAATCAGCTACATCAAAAAGGGGAGTATATCCTTTACACAGTTACAAGCTCGGTCTTTATCGTCTTCCCATAAAACTAGAAGATGTTTATGAAATTGATTCTATAGTTAGTGGATTCAAGAAAGTTTTTGAAATGGATAAATTTGCTGACAGAGTTTATGCTACGTATCGTTGGAAAGAAGAAAATTTACCAGATCCAGATGATAGTGGATACAAGGAAATTAATCTTGAAGTTCAAGTTGAGATTGTAACAGGCGAAGTTGTAGATATGATTTACCAAATCTATCCTGTTGAAAAATATGGAGATGGACTTTGGGTTAAAGATTACAGAAGAAAAGCAGATGCAAATGCAAAAATGGTCATTGATACAATTTTGAGAAATAGTATACTTGCTGACAAAATGGTTGAGCATGGAGTGAAAATGAAACAATTAACACCAGAACAAGCATTAAAAGAATTAGAAGAGCTCACACCATTAGCTCAGATTGTTCCAAACGCAAAACCAAAACCAAAGCCTGCAGCTCCTCCTCCAGGACAACAAGTTGCACAAGAAGAAGAACCAGTTGCTAATGATGGAGCAAAACCAGGTCCAATAGATGTAGACTTTAAATCAAAACTTAAAGTCGTTGAAACCTTCACTGCCCCATCTAGTCATAAGATTAAGGTCTTCGGACAAAGAAAGGGCAATGAAATATTGGGAATCTGGGGAGAATTTGTATCAGTTGATTATGATATCTGTATAGGTGATGGTGCATGCATAGATGCATGTCCTGTGAAAGTTTACGAATGGGCTGAATTTGCAGGGCATCCAGCTTCTGATAAAAAACCCCTTATGGCGCGAGAACCTGATTGCATATTTTGTTTAACTTGTGAAAACGTATGTCCTGTTCAAGCAATAAAAATATCCAAGAAAGGATAGTAGAATTTTAGCGGTACGGCTATAAAGACTGTAAAGTTGAAAAACTCCAAATGTTAACACATGCTCTTCCAAATACTTTAACACAATTTCTATGGAATGTTTTCATTGGAATTGCAATGATTATCACGCTCTATACTTGCAACTTTTATTATTTAGTAGTAATTTCAAGACATCAAAAAAAGAGTGGTTCTATTGAACTAAAAGAAATTCCAACTATTACTCTTCAACTTCCAATATATAATGAAAAATATGTTGCTGCTAGGTTGATTCATGCAGTCTGTGCGTTAGATTATCCAAAGGATAAACTCAGTATTCAAGTACTTGATGATTCAACTGATGAGACACAAGATCTACTTGCAAATCTAGTTTCAGACTATCAAGAGAAGGGATTTGATATACAACGTATTCAACGATCAGATAGGAAAGGATACAAGGCAGGCGCACTTCGTAACGCAATGAAATTTGCAAAAGGTGACTTCATTGCTATTTTTGATGCTGATTTTATTCCGCCAACATGGTTTCTAAAAAGAGCAATATCATATTTCTGTAAACCCGACATTGGATTGGTTCAATGCCGATGGGGCCATGTCAATGAACAATATTCTCCACTCACAAAGGCACAAGCTCTCAGTCTTGATTTTCATTTCTTGATAGAGCAAAAAGCAAAAAGCAATTCTCATCTCTTTATGAGTTTTAATGGTACTGCGGGTATTTGGAGAAGGAAGTGCATTGAAGATTCTGGTGGTTGGCATACTGCTACACTAGTTGAAGATTTAGATCTTAGTTATAGAGCTCAGATGAAAGGTTGGAAATGTGTCTTTGTTCCTGATATTGTAGTAGAAGCAGAACTTCCGGTACAAATGAACTCTGCAAAAAGGCAACAATTCAGATGGGCAAAAGGCTCTATCCAATGCGCCATCAAATTACTTGGGGATGTTACAATTAAAAAAATACCTATTGATACAAAGATTCAAGCCTTTGTTCAACTTACAAGACATATTGTACATCCCCTAGTACTAGCACAATTTTTGATTTTGCCTATACTTTTAGCTTCAAAAATAAATCTCTATGTGATAAGTGGATTGCCAGTATTGACAATAATTGCATATTTGGCTATGGGGCCGATAGCATACCTTATGGTTATTCGAGGGATGTATGCAAAGAAGTGGAAATCAAAAGCACTTTCCTATTTGTATTTGATAATCTATTCTGCGGGTATGTCGGTTAACAATACTGTAGCAGTCTTTGATGCCTTTTTTGGGAAAAAGAATGAATTTTTACGTACTCCAAAATTTGGAATAATAAAAAATGATGATGATTGGAGAGATAAAGCATATGCTCTTCCCTTTACCAAAACTACACTTCTTGAGTTATTCTTTGGAGTATATGGCATAGTGGGCATTTTTATTGCAATATTTTCTAATAATTCGGTATTTGTTCCAATATTGGGAATCCAGGTTATCGGATTTCTTTACATTGCATATCTTAGCATATCTCATTCAACATTTAAAAAAGGCAAATCAAGAAGTAGAGTCGAAACAAAGGCAGAAAAAATGGCAAATAATTACTATAAAATTGCATTGGCTGGCATACTTGGATTGATTGTAGTAGGTGTAGTTATGGCTTTTGAGGAATATGGCAGTACAATTTACCCACTTGACCAATCAAGAGGAATTTTGTCTAGGATTCAAGCTACTTCTGATCCACAAGTAATTCATGATGATATACAAACGGTACAACAACTTCTGCCAAAATCTGGCAACCCAGTTTGGATATTTCCAACAGCTGAAACTAATTTTGGATTGATGCAAAAAGACCTTACTACAATGTTATCAACACTTGATAAAATATCTACTACTTCACCTGATACTGCCGCATTTCATACCGGGATGCTCAATATTCATGCCCAAGCAACTACGATAGTATTCAATTTACTTGATGCGACACCATACATGTATGTCAGTGTTTCAAACATGTTATTTGGAAGCATATGGGTTGCAGTGATAATTGGAATATTTGCTCTTCTTAAGAAGAAAAAGGAAAAATTACAATCTTTTGAAGTAACAGACTGATCTAAGTAATATTTAATTCACGTCTTATTTCATCCACTGCTCGTATTCCAAAAAGATCACGAACTTGTTCTATTCTAATTGCCTCTTTTACAATATCTGAACCAAGTTCTGTAATTAAAAGTCTTAATACATCTGTAAATCTTATCTCCCATCTGTCTGCACAGTCCAAGATCTTTGATGTGCCCCACTGTTTTACTTCCAAGGGCAGTGGCATTTTTGTTTCTACCTCAATAGAAATACGGTCAAACAAATTTATCATGTCTTTAGTTTGACTTACCATCTTCTCAATATCTTCTAACGTACCATATTTTGATTCAGAACGCATTCTGATATTTGATTGGAATTCTGATAAGCGAAGTAACCCCATGACTTCATGTGATGTATTATGGGATGTCTTGTGGGTTACATGACTGATATCCTGTAATTGCTGTGAAATCTCATAAGTTTTCTTATTAAACTCCGCGATGGATGATGAATTCCTGTTTAGCAATTCTACAAAATCTGTTATTTTTTCATCTAGATCTTTACTCTTGCCAAGAATATTTGCTTTGAAGTTGATAAATTCAGAATTTATGTTCCTAATATCATCACTCAGTACAGATAGCGAATCTGTTTTCTTTATCATAGAATCAATCTCTATGCCAATATTTCTTATCTGAGAATTCAAACTTGAAATTGAATCTGTTTTTGCAATGATTGTACTTATTTCGCCTTTTAGATTTGATATGCCATCCTCTAATCCTGACATTTTTTCGGTTTTTGAGGAAATCTCTTTTGTATTTTGTCTTACCTCTTCAATTTCTTGATGCAAATTAGATAATGATTCTGTCTTGGTTGACATTTCATCTGTACTTTTTCTTAATTCTTCTATTTCTTTACTTAGATTAGATAGTGATTCTGCACCACTTGCTACATTTTTGATATCTTCCCGTATTTTCTCAGTTTTTTCTGATACATGCATTATCATTTTGGTGTTATTTCTAATGGAATCCATACTATCAGCAACACTTTGCATTATCTTATTGGTGTCTGGCATGGATTCTTGTTTATCTCGAATTTTTTCTACATGATCCTGAAGTCTATTAATTTGATTGTTGATCTTGTCTATTATATTGGAATGTGCTTTAACTTGATTCATCCCAGAAAATAGACGCTGTGTGTCTTCTTCTATTATGTTCATTTGTCTTGAATTTTTCTGAATCTGATCAAGTGATGAATTTACTGATGATATCATATCCTTTAGAGAAATCAATATCTTCTGATTCTCTACAAATATTTTTGACATTGTCTTTACTTCAGTGGCTAAAGTTTTGGTAGCATCTGAGATTGAAGACATTTTCTTGACAACGTCATGTGTAGGATCTTTAGATCTGGGTTTTGATTCTACTTTTTTTGATTTAGTCACTTCCAATTAGAATAATGACAACTGATAAAAAAGTTAGGTTTGATTTTGGATAATATAAAAAAGGTTCTAGGTTTAGTTGTTTACTAACTCTGGATCATGAAGACTTTCATGGAAAGTCTTTGCTACTAAACCATTTGCAGTTTCAAAGAACTGTTTTGGGCAAAACTCACAATTTAACATGTATTACGGTACTATACGGTACTATTAATAACAGGGTAACTTTACTATTACCTACTTTATTTTTCGAGTCTTAGAGACGCAGAATTTATACAATATCGTAAACCTGTGGGATTTGGACCGTCTTCAAAGACATGACCCAGATGTGCCCCACAATTCTTACACAATGCTTCGACTCTTAACATCACATGGCTTGTATCTTTCTCCATTCTTACATTGTCTGAAATGGACTCCCAAAAACTTGGCCATCCTGTGCCTGAATCGAATTTTGTTTCGGATCTAAACAGGTCAATTCCACAGCATAGACACTTGTACATGCCTTTTTCTTTACAGTCATGGTATATCCCCGTAAAAGGTTGTTCTGTTCCTTTCATTCTGCATATGTCATATTGTTCGGAAGTGAGTTTATCCTTCCATGGGTCATTTGACGATTTCAATATGTATTTTATCTCATCTTTGAGATTTAATCTTTATCTGCTTCATATGTCTCATATTTCTAAAGCAGTCAGATACCCCAGGTATAATTCATCATAAATCAGCATACCCAATCATCATTCTGCAACGTGTTCTATCTCATTATGCCTTATATTGTGACCGATCTTTGGTTTGGAAATGATTTTTTCATGTGATAATGTTTGTCTTTATGTATGAGATAACAAATTTTCACCAAATTGTTACCCTGTATCACATTGGATATTAAATAAAATTTTGTAGAGTTCAATCTATGATAGCGGAGATGCTGGAAAAAATTGAATCTTCGGGGGTTATCGGAATGAAAAAAATCGACCTGAAAAAGACATTTGGAAAGGATTGTGATAACATACTTGAAGAATTAAAGGGAAAAGAGCAAATCTTTATTGAAAAAAAGGGCGTGGCGTATTTTATCTGGACCAAAGAGAATTACATTCAACATATAACACAAAATGATCCTAAATTCAAATTAATGCTTAACATGTTAGTAGGTGTAAGTCAGTCTCTTGCAAAAGTAAAAGCACATGCAGAAACTCTAGAAGAAGAATTGGAAAAATATTCCACACGCGAAAGTATTTCCAAAAACGATGATTTTGAGGGCGTATTTAACAGTTCATTGAATGAATCCTCTACCTCAATAGGATGGGTCCCATTTACTAAAATCAGAGAGAAAATCTGTGAAACTCAGAATCTCTCAAAGGACAAATTCTATCAAATGGCATCAAATTTGATTGAGAATCATAGAGATAGATATGAAATTTCTTCTGGGGGTCAAGAAGGAATTGTAATGCGTGGACTTGTTCACGGTTATGTGAGGAATATTTGATGTATCCTTATCATTTACAACAAAATCCATATCCTAGTAGTCCGACCCCGACAGAAAAAGATGCAAAAATACTTGGAGGTAGAAGACATAAAGAAGCAAAAGTTGCGGTGCTTGAATGTGTAAAGGAACTAAATAGAAAAGTAGAAGGTAGATCTGCAGAAAATGGAGATTTTCGAGTAATTACTGTTGTCCAAGACGTAGGTTCTGGAAAAACTCATTTGGCTTTACATGTTAAGAGTCTCAAAGGACGATACAATGCTGAATGCTCATATGTTGATTTGTCTACGATTTCACCAAAAACTATTCCTGGAATTTATGATGCAATACTGAAGGGATTTGACAATGAATTTTTTGTACAACTACGAACAAAATTCTTGAATTATCTAAAAGAAAATGCCGAACAAGGTGATAATTCTGCCAAAAAGGCACTTGACTATACTTTTGTAAACAAGCTTACTGGGATGACAATAAAAGAGAAAACTGAGGACATAATAACTGGAAAACAATCGCTCTCTATGGAAAATCTGAACAAGTTTCTAACTCACAAATTTGAATATCATGAATCTATTTTAATTAGAAATGTGATTTCTAATTCTTTTGATGAAGTTAAAAACTTGGAAACACTAATCGGAATGCTGTCATCTATATCTCGTTTGACTCATAGATTTTTAGGAAAAATTCTTGTCTTTGAAATAGATGAACTTGATGGAAACAAAAATTCTACTGAATTTATCAAGGGTGTGATAAATACACATCTTCCCGCTTCTGTATTGTTGTTGATATCTACTCCGTCAGGTTATTTGGAGATACAAAATACCAACCCATCTGTATTTGATAGATTGGAAAAAGCAAATTACAAAATAGATCTAGCCGGATCAAACTCTAAAGATGAACTAGCTGAGATTGTGACAGAGTACATAAAACATTGTGATAGAGATGGTAAATTTGGAACAGAAGAACAACAAGAACTAGAAGCGAAAATCCGAGTACTTTATGATGAATTTACCGAATTTAGAAACGTGCGTTCTGTTATCAATATCTTATATCAGGCAATGGAAAAAGCAATGCAGTCAAATTCCAAAAAAATTGACGAAAATGTAATTGATGAAGCAATAACGCAATCATATCCAGGACTTAGAGTGAGAGGAAGCATAATGAATATTCCAATATCTGATTTCTTGACAATACGAAGAAATGATGCCGATAATGAAAAAGAAATTAAAAAGGCAGTCAAGAGTCTAACCATCTTTGCTCAGGAAATGGGTATAATACAAAAACTAGAAAAACAAAACTTACTTCTTGATGCTGTATATCAGGATAATTTTGGATCAAAGGTGGGATTAGCTATAATTGCCGATGAATTAGGCATTCCTGATCTTGATCAAATATCAGATATATCAAAATCAGCAATAGTTGACAAGCTAATCATACTTACAAACAAAAAGATTACAACTCCCTATAATGCTACAGTTGTAAATATTGACAAGGCAAAGATGGTAGATTTGATATATTTCAATAACAAGTATGGCGGCAAGAAAATTTCTGAAGAAGACAATGAACGAATAGAGTTCTTGGCAAAAACTCTAAGCATCATTTGACTCCATTTTACAGCGTATCTTTTTAAAAAGTCATTACGCATTTATTTTATGGTTAATGAAGAATTAGAGAAATTCCTCTCAGAAAGACATAAAGACGTAACCCTCTTTGATTATGAAGGAAAGAAAATTCCATGTATTATTCTATCTGAAAAGAAATTTGATGATATAATGAAGGCTGTCGCTGGAAAACCTATTTCTGTTGAGACTAATCTGAACATACTACAAGATGGACTTGGACATGTTTTTGTTAAAGTGATATTACAGTTTTCACAAGGCGATATTGAAGAAAAATTTCTAATATACGCAAATGAAAATGTGGATTTCTTTGAAGCATTGGCAGAAACTACAATGCTTACACTTTCTTCTCCTAACTCGCAATATGGAAGCACCAATGTATTCATGATACAGCTACCAAAACCTGAAAGAGCTCAAAATGCATTGGAAATAATTCGAAAAGGCTTGCATAAGTAAATGCGGTTGCCGGTTTGCAGTTCCGAACGGGTCCAAGTCCATGCCAAAAATCAAGTTTTTAGTGGATGTTTCCAATTTTATAATTCAAAATAGTAATTCGAAATGATAAACCTTTTGCAAAAAGATCAGACATTCATATGCTCAGTGACTCTGAGCCTGACGTTATTATGATCTCATAATTCCTGATAAGTTGATTATGATAAATGACTAGAGCGGAAAAATTAGAATATGTATTAACACATGATAATATCTTGGGGAGACTAATAGACTGTTCACGATTCTATAATATCTAGAACCACTTGGTCAAATCGTCTGCCTTATTGGTTACAACTTTAGGCCTGTAAAGGAGGAATGGATACTTGAAATAATAAAACAATGCAAGAAGCAAAATGTGAAAATATTTTTTAAACAATGGGGTGGCATTAGGCCAAAGGCAGGTGGACGTGTTATTAGAGGAAAAATTTACGATCAGTATCCTAGAATAAATGCTAGGACTAGAGGATTTAATCTCCCAGAGGAGGATGTGACAGTACCACGAATTAAGATTAATGCCTAAATCTTAGGAGTTCAAAATAATCACATTGTAGTTGTGGTCTCAACAGACTCAAACCAAAGTAGTAAAAAGGTAGTTGAGTTTGAAACTATTATGAATTGATAAATACAGATGCCACTTTATCAAAACAGAAAATGCACTGTTTTGAACAGGAATTAAAAAATAAAATTTCAATTGGATATAGGGGAGAAGGAAAGCATATAGCTCAAGAGTTTTACATTCCAGTACTCAAAAGAACCACATTTTATGATAGGATTTCCGGATACTTTAGTGTAGAAAGTCTTGTAATTACTGCTGCAGGTCTTGCAGGTCTGATTAAAAATAATGGAAAAATGAGATTGATACTTGGTGCTCATGATCTTGGAGAAGATATAGAATTAGCATATCAATGGAGTCAAGAAAAACATAATTCTACTTTGGAAGAAGTCGCAAGAAAAATTGCAGAAAATTTAGATAATATAGAAGATGTTTTTTCAAAACGAAGACTTGAGGCTGTGGCATGGATGTTAAAAAATGGTACCTTAGAAATTAAAGTCGCAATGCCAAAAAGAACAACCTTGGGATTGGGTAATGGAATTTTTCATGAAAAGATATTGATCTTCAAAGATAGCGATACATGTGTGGTAGAAGCCGCAGGAAGTGCTAATGAGACAAAAATGGCATATGACCAAAATGGTGAAAACTTGACACTTCACATGTCTTGGCGACCTGGTTCAGAGGAATACATTTCAAGAGAAATAGATAATTTTGAAGTCTTGTGGAATGATAACCATGTTGATTATAATGTGTATGAATTACCCCATGTAATCAGTCATAAGCTAAAACAAAAATACTATCCTCAAATACAACCTGAACTAGATCCTCAAGAAGATCCAACTGTTACAAAGGCAGCAGATGTACAATTAATTAACAATCTTTTTCCTTTGGCAAATTTGATAAAACAACTAGGCTCGATTCGAAGTCTTTCACATCTTGGTTATGGTCCAGTAATGTTATTCCCACATCAAGCACATGCTGTTCGCATGACCATGGCACATTTTCCACATAGAATACTTCTTGCTGATGAAGTAGGACTAGGTAAAACTCTAGAAGCTGGGGCAATCATAAAACGATTAATCAATTCCGCAGAGGCAACAAGAATCTTAATACTAACACCTAAAAATGTGACTAGGCAATGGCTTGAAGAACTCTGGCTCCATTTTGGTTTGAAATTTTGGATGCTTGAAAGTAATCCTAAACGCCTTATTTCATCAGAAAAGCAGGAATTTTTATTAAATAATGAAAATCCATTTGATAGACCCGGCATAGATATGGTAATTGCCTCTTGGCATTATGCAAGAGGTACCTCCACTAGAGAATCTGAATTACTTGTGGCAGATAGATTCTTTGATTTGATTGTAATTGATGAGGCACACTCTGCAAGAAAGAAGCGAGATATTTCGGGCGATATCAAACCGACTCTGTTAAATGAATTGTGTACCTCTCTAAGTTTTTCTAGTCCACACATACTACTGCTTACCGCAACACCTGTTCAACTATACGAAACAGAAGCCTTGGATTTGTTATCAATTCTTGGGCTTGGAGGTCCATGGGTACACGAAGAAGACTTTAAGAAATTTTATGAAATTATCTCAAAAGATCCTGCTCAAGTAGAACTGGATGAATGGATATTTGGATTCAAGACTATCTTCCTGGATATCTACCAATTACATGCTTGAATCAGAGGTCAGAGAAGTTTTAAATCAAACATTGGAAGATAAGATAATTTCTAGTGATGTTTTCTATGCTATGAAACATGACACAAAAATTGGAAATACTATTGAAGATATTTTGCGAAAGAGTCCAGAATCTTTAAGAAAAATACTAATTGCATTTAGCCCAATGCGTGTGTTTATGATCAGAAATACTCGTTCCAGTCTAAAGAATGCAGGATATGTTTTTCCAGATCGTATAGTGCAAGAAGAAGCTGTAGAATTAAATGAACCAGAAATAGATCTTTTAAGCAAATTAGATGATTATCTAAATTCTCATTATGGAAAGTATGAACAATTCATCTCAAGAGGTAATCAAGCAAATCTGGGATTTGTCAGATCAATTTATCATCAAAGGTTTGTAAGTAAGCTTACTGCAGCTTACCTTTCTGTTAAAAACAGGAAATTATTCTTGGAAGCATTATTGCAAAAAGATGATGATGTGATAAGAAAACTTGCAGAAAAAATATTTGAAGAAGAAGATTTTGATGAAGATGAAGAAGAAATAATCAAGACCATGAAAGAGATGGTTGAAAAAGCAAGACCAATAGTTAATCAGGAGATTAATGAGCTTGCTAAATTGGAAAGTGAACTGTCCAAATATTCTCCAGAAATACAAACTGCAAGTGATCCAAAAATGCAAAAAATTGAAAGAAGAATTGGTCACACAATAAATTATATTCTGTGGACTGAAAAAGAGTTTGCTCAAAAGATTCGGGAAGGCATTACTCTGATAAGAGAGATCTTAAAGACTCCGGTGATAATGATAGTAGGAGACGAGAATGAATTTAAGCGAACTATTAAGCAAAGGTCTGGTTGAAAAATTCCAAAGGGTTTGATGTGGCTTGATCCAAGTGGGCCAAAGAAAGTAATCGAATATTCCAAGGAGTATGTTTAATCATAAACAGTACAACGAAAGAATTGACTGGATGGATGGGATACTAGACCGTGATTGATAAAGACGACATAAAAAAAATGGATGGAGAAAAACATCATACCTGAAGACAATCATGATGCATATGAGACTAGGCAATAAAGAATTTTGAACTCAAGAAGAAAAAAGGTGGAATTGAGTTTGTGTCCTTGGATTCATTAATCTAATCAGACTTGTCAATCAAAGTCTTAGTCAAAAAAGAAATCTCTGATAAAATTGAGGGATTTCCGCCTGAATTGAAAAATAGGAATCACGGAAACGCAGTAATGGACGGTGAGAAAAAGCACTAACATCTAACAATGACTGTTATAAATTGAACTCAAAGCTCTACTCAGGGAGAAAAGGATTTAAAATCTAACTACCATAGTTAGATTATGGAACTAAAACTCTCCACGAAACCAATGAGTCACGAAGAACAGAAAATTTACCTCTATTTGGAGAGCGTAGAGAAGAATACCTTCAAGGTTTCAGAACTAGATGCCAAGAAATTTGGCATGGTTCCAAGCTATCTCTATGTTCTGATAGGGAGGCTGGAGAAGAAAGGATGGATAACCCGTGTGGGTAAGGGAGTGTATCTACGCCTGCCGGCGGCAACGGCGGTGGAGGGCAAGGTGTACCTTGGAGGATCCATTCGAGGTCGCACTAAAGATGTTCAAAGGTTATCTTGCATTTCAAAGCGCCCTCAAAGTTCATGGACTGAGCGAATACGAACCATTCACGATTTATGTTGCTACAAAAACAAAATCAGAGACAGTATCACTGCTGAAGCATTATGAAATCAAGGCCATAAAATTTGGCAAGCGATTTACAGGATTTGAAAAAACAGGAAAATATACAGTGTCAACAAAAGCAAAGACGTTTTTTGACTGCTTTTATCATCCTAACTATGCCGGCGGATATGCCGAAGTTCTGAAATCGCTTCACACTGCTGGTACAATAGACTGGAAGGAGATGGAAAAATACTTGGAAAAGTTCGGCTCGTCAAGTGTCTGTCAGAAAATAGGTTACCTCATCTCAATCCTTGAAGAAACAGAATACGATCAACCGCAAGACTTTATCGACTATCTGAAAGGGCGCATAGGAAACAAGACGAAACTAGATTTCAGTCAAAGCGGTGGATCGTACAACAAAGAGTGGATGATTAATAGACAACATTGGAAAAAAGAAGCTTCTCTCCTGGTGGTACAATGGTTAGTAAGAGAGAGGCGCAACAAGCAGCAGCAAAGACTGGCATAGGACTGCAGTATGTACTGAAAGAATCGCGAGTCTTTGACATCTGGAGCAAGATCTGTCCAGCATTTCTTTCCAAGGAATTCAAAGATCATGCAACAGTTATCTGCAAGGGCGGTACACCTCTCAACAAAATATTTCTTGGAAACGTCCAAAGGTTTTCAGAAGACATTGATATGGATATTTTCTTCAAAAAGAAACTCGAAAAAGACGACAAGGTTCAATTTATCAGAGACAACATAATGCCTCTTCTAAGCAGTTCGTATACGATTCCTAAAGAAGCAAGGAGGAGGAACATAATTCTATTTTTTTGTCAGTTCCAAAATGAAATAGGGATGAAGGACAACATACAGCTAGAATTCAATGTAAGCGAGGTCAGGACGGGAGTAGATGTGATAGCAGACGCACACAGCAAAATACTTCCGCTGAACCTTAGCGGAATACCTGTCTATTCATTTGACACTCTCATAGCAAAGAAGATGAAGGCATTTTATGAGAGGGAGGAGGGAAAGGACATCTATGACCTGTACTACAGCCTAAAACTGAACAACAACATGACCAAAATAATTCAAATACTGAAGGATGTTCTCAAATCTTCGAAGATAGATTATGACGAGTTTGTCAAGGAGATCCCAAGGAAACTGGCAGATTCAACAATGATGAAGAGCCTACACGCTTCAACCAACCCGTACATTCCTAAAAATCTAAGAATAGATTTCATCAAGGCATCAAGTGAGATATCCAAAAAGATCCTGCCGCATCTTTAACTAAAATAAAATCCATAATAGATTCGAATAATTGATTGAGGGTTGGGCATTAATCCCAGTCTATTTTGATCATACAATAAAATCAATTAATGAAAATTGCCATGATACGATGTCATGTTGTAAGAATTTCTGGATGAAGTAATCAAGTACATTTAACTAGGGACGTAAACTCATATGCAAAATTATTCAGACTGTCACAAAGATTCATCAATTGTGATGAAAGGCATTTTCGTTTACAAAACTTTGTAATTTTTGTCTTAAATGTCTATGGCATATCATATGACATGAACGCAATAGGACTTGATATCGGAACAGGTTTTGTCAAATGCGTCTCCGATACAAAGAAAATAAAATTTCCATCGCTTTGTGCATACAGACAACACGCAATCTGGGAAAGCAAAAAAGGAAAGATTGAGGCTGTGGGCGATGAGGCAGTAAAGACTATCTGAATATCCAGACGCTGTGGTGATAAGGCCTGTCATGCTTGGTAGACCAGTACATGAAAAAGGCTTTGAAGAATTGGTCAAAAAAGCAGTGGATTTGGTCTTGCAAAACAACGATGCAATCGGGCAAGAGTCTGAGTTGGCAAGATTCTGCATGGTCATTGGTCTGCCATACGAAGCAAGATCTCATGCTAAAAATATCCAGAAAATGGTAACGCGATTATTCCATCCAAAGAGGTGTGATGTAGTACCGCAGGTGCTTGGTACCTTGATTGATGTGAATTTATCCTCTGCAATTGTTACAAGTATTGGACAGGGTACAACCGAGATTGTTGCATTCAAGGATTATTCTGCAATCAGGGGCATCTCAATTCATCATGCAGTAAATGACATCAGCTCAAAACTTGGAACTTCTAAAACTGCCTATCTTGATAATGATATCTTCACAAACCCGCAGGTAAATCCACTTGTAACAATGCTTGCAGATTCAATACTTGATGATCTCAATGGGATGCGCCAAGACTTGCAGCACTTGCCAATAGTTGTATCCGGAGGAGGCATAATGATTCCTGGTCTAAAAGAGGCAATAGAAACAAGACTCTCACAGGATATTATAATACCACAAGATCCGGTCATGTCAAACGCGTTGGGTCTATTCAAACTTGCATCTCAGGAATGTTGACAAAGTCTGAACGTAGATTTATTCATGATCCAAATTCGATTTCTAAATCATACAAGGTTGTACTCAAAAGTAGAATCAACAAGAAGATTCGAAGATGTTGCTCTGATCTCAAACTTATTACAGAAAAAAATTCTGAATTACAACTGAACCTTGGTGTGTTTGCTGAACTTTTTGACCGGGTTGAACCATTACGGAATTCTGTAATTTCTACAAAGAAAAAGCACACTGACACAAAGAGTCCAAAAATGTCAATTTTGGACATGAACAAGATGGCCTAGCCGTAACTCCTTATAAATAAAATACATTTTATGCGTAAGCAACACCAGCTTACAAACAAAAAATACCGCATATGTCATTTGGCAACATCGCCACCAATTCTAGAATCTCTTTTGATTTTTTTAATCTACATCCAACAAACAACACAACTCTACACTGATTTGACATGTGATTATTACGGAATTCTGTAATGCTAGATTGCCCATCTTTTGGGTAAACACCAACTACCAAAAATATCTGCTCGCAGCAAAATTTTCTATTGCAAAAAAATAGAACAAAGTGGATTTTCCACAACATCTAATTTTTTAAAACAAGATGTATGACATCACTACCAACCAGATAATATCACAGACATCTAATGCTACACCCATTTTTTACAGGAGGTAAAAAAATATGAAAAACATACCACAACTATATGAAACAGAACAAACGGCCGTACAGGACAAAATAATCTATCAGAAATACGAGATACGCGCAATTGGCTTTTACTGGCTAATTGCAGAACTTGATAGAAAAACAAACACTGCCTTTGGGTACGCCAACCTGCATGATGATTTCAATGCAGAATGGGGCTACATTTCTATCGAAGAATTGTTAGACAATGGCGCACAATTAATCCAAGATTGGAAGCCCTGCAAATTCAGTGAGGCCATGAAAATGATCAAGGAGGAACAAGGTCAATGATGCCAAAACAAACCATCAAACGAATCTTGAACGCATATGGCAAAGCCATAAACGAAATTCATTCACAGGGAATGACTCTTGATGACTATGATGAAAAAGAGATCATAGGCATGGTTCAGGACATCTTGAATCACCCGCATCAACACAGGAGCGAATCGAATTGAAAATATTCGAAGTCCAAGTTAGCAAGGGGGCTTTGCATGTGTGGAGCACAAACATCGTAGTGAAGGCAAGAAATGAAAAGATAGCACGAGCCAAAGCTGTAAAAATGGCAGAACAAAACATCGAAGGAACAAAGGACATAGTGTGGGATGATGACGGCTTGACAGACTACAATGTGCAGTCTGAAGAATGTACGGAGATCAAGGCATGATGAAATCATACCCTGATGAACTGACCTTGGATGAATTCGATGACATGCTCTGGACTGGAGAAAAACAGTTTGGGCTTGAAGAGCAAGCCAACATCGAAGAGATAAAAAAATACGCAGAGAAAATCAATGGCCAGATCTATACACAAGTAGATGGGGATCAAGACAGGATGTATTCCAAAGGTCTCCGATTTGTCAACAGAACTGGAATCTACGAAGTTGTCAAGCTTGACGGATATGAGGCTGACAACTCTTGATGCAATAGCTCTGCGAAAAACAAATGAACAGTATCAAGAAGAAATCCAAATAGGATTTTTCTGACCGAGCCAATTTCTCCAAACCAGCAATACATAGCATAGGCTATGCGGACTCGGCCGACTGGTGTGAGAGATAGAAAATATGGATCGATTATTCCATGGTACAACACTAGTTGTCCCCAGATAGATGCGGACTCAAATCCCGTTTCCGGTCCATATGAAATTTTAGAATTCCAGTATTCGGAAACCAATGCAGAACAGCAATCTTCCCTGTGCCAAAATCACAGGATGAACGAGCACATGCTCCTGCAATAATTTTTACAAAAAATGCAGAATGACATCACTACTGGACAGTATAGACCGACTGGAATTCTAGCACAAACCAAAAGGAGGTAGTGTAAATGAATCAAAAAAACATAACAAATGAAATACAATACGCAAGAGGACAGTGCGACATCTGTGAGAAACTTGCCAACATCAGGATACCTGTAGCAGGTTCCGGTGCAAGTGTTTCTTACTTGTGCATCAGTTGCATAGAGGAGAGACAGATTGCAGTGCTCTTGGAATATGTCGAGAAATTTGACATAAAGACGGAGGCATTGTAGAAATGAGTACCAGAAGCAACATAAGAATCCAGAGTGGAAACAGAAAATTCCAAATCTACAGACATTGGGATGGATATCCAGAAGGAGTGGTACCAGACCTACAGGAATTTTTTGCCTGGAACAAAGGTAGGAATGACGACCTATCCTATACAATTGCAAACTTCTTTTATTTCTTCAAAAGAAGTGCAGAAGAAAATGAAGTAGAACAAAGAAAAGAAGACAAGAAAATTGAAGAGTTCACAGGTCCAAGTTGGAAAAACCCAACTCATCTGAGCGGAATTCTGACTGGATACGGAATTGTTGAAGCACAAGACCCAGAACCAGAGACATGGATTGAGTGGTTTTACGTGGCAGACCTTGATGAGAGAACCATCACGTGCTATGAAATAGGCAGGACAGACCCACTCGTATGCGAACATGCGGAGCTTGTCTTCCACTCCAAACACCCGTTGGTGGCACCAGAAAAGAGACTGCTAGCAAATGGAATTGCAGTTGTGGGCAACAAATTTGAAGTGCCAAGCAAAACAACGCCAGGACAGACCTATACTGTAACGTTGGAACCTGCTCACTGTACCTGTGCAGGTTTCAAGTACAGAAAAACCTGTTCGCATCTAAAGGCTGCAATTGTTGCATCCGGGGAGGCAGTGGCGCAATGACCATACAGAAAGCACTAGAAGAGCTTGGTAATATTGTCAAGCTCTTTTCTAGCCAAGAACTTCCGGAGATGTGCAAGCAGGTCTTTATCAAAAACGTAGGACCATCAAGAAAGTGGTCTTTAGGAAACAGGCTTGTCATGCTGTTGCATGGTACTGCCGACGCCAGAGGATACAGACAGTGGCAGGAATCTGGAAGATATGTCAAGAAAGGTGCAAAAGCATTCTACATCTTGGCACCAATGATACGACACAAAAAAGTCGTAAACGAAGAAGGCAAGGAAGATGACGTAAAATTTCCTGTCGGATTTATCGGAATACCTGTCTTCCGATATGAGAACACTGATGGAAAACCAGTTGAAGAATATCAACCAACAAAGCTTCCGCCGCTGCTTGATGTAGCAGAAAAGTTTGGAGTCAAGGTGGAATATGGTCCAACTGTATTAGGTGAGGGAGGATCGTACAACTTGGTAACAAATGTAATCAAGTTGAGCCAAGAAAATCCAGACACATTCTTCCATGAACTTGCACACAAGGCTCATTCCACATTTGAGAACCTAAAGCCGGTGCAGGATCCAGAACAGGAAACAGTAGCACAACTATCAGCATGTGTCTTGGCCAAGCTGTACGGATATGACGCGACAACTTTTTCCTGGAACTATATCGCGTCATATGCAGAAGAAAAATCTCCTGAAGCAGTAGGAAGAATATGCATGAGGGTACTGTCCAAGGTCCAAAAGGTAATCACCTTGATCATTGAGACACATGAGAAACAAGAGGTTGTGGTATGAAGAAAACATCCACAAACTTGAATAAAACCCAGAAAGAATATAGGACATTGTCAAAAACCCAAGTCAAGAAACGCAAGGCAGTTGATGATGACCTATCTCCTAGTGAAATAGAAACACTAGAAAGAATTGAATCTGGTAAGGGCAGATTCATAAGACCTTTACAAATCCTCATGAACTCATAGAAGACCTCCATAAAGAAGCCAAGAAAAGGAAATAGGTAGAGTATTTTGTGGTTCGCAAAATATGAAGATGATTTTACTAGAGAGTATAGTCAACTTCATCCAGAAATACAAAAAAGAACAGATGATGGAATAATTTACCTACAAAATGCAATCGATCCTGGAAGATGCGGTGACCCAAAAAAGGGATGGCTCAAAGGTTGGAGGTCCTATGAGATTGGTAGGCAATACAGGTAATCTACAAGGTAGACTATGACGAAAAACTGTGATTCTTGCATCAGTAGGTAAGCACAAAGAAGTCTATCACAAAAAATAATTTTTTGACCCGACAATTTTTTTCAATGGATACAATATGAAATGATTGTATGAAATCCACAATCTTGATTAGAAACAAACGAGAAGAAAAAAAGTTGTCAAAAATAAAACAACAGAAACAAAAACAAGTTAAAGAAAAAAAGGATGACAAACTCTGTCTCAGAAGAGGAAAAAGTAGCAAGACTCTACAAGGCTGGAAAGTCTAAAGTTCAAGACCTTCACAAACATGGACAATCTCAAATGCAGAAATAAACTCTAGACCTTAAAAACAAACGTCTCTTCTTTGGCATGTACAATTTTGACATGGAAAAGATAACGCAGTTCGAGCCAAGACCTGCATTGAAATTCTGGAATCCTACCTTGGATTTTGTTGGAATTATAGAATGCTTGGGTGAGATTAGGCATATCGCAAAGACAGGCAACATGAAGTCAGACGTAGATGTTGTAGATGTCAGGATCCTCCAGGGAATAGAGACCATAGAAGAGATCTATGAAGAGATGGGCAGGGAAAAAACAAAGACAAGCCAAAAAGAGTATGCAAATGAAGAGCGCACCCTAACTTTGGCAAAATCTGTGTTGCGCACTGCCATGCCAAATCTTGCACCACTCACAGGCAAGAAAATATTCATAGCCGGAAAGGGCAAAAAATCAGGCAGGAACTTCAAGTATGATGACTACATTGTACTGGAAGAGTCTGATGCACGAAAAGTTGGTCTGATACGTTGAGACTTGATTCTTGCAGGTCATGCGGATCAGATCAGATTCCATGCACGAGATGTCTAGTGTGTAGGGAACCCATCGTATTTTTCTGCCAGACTTGTACTGATGTGGATTCAAAACTACACATGCATTTTTCTGAAAACACGTCAGTGATCGCCTTGAATGTACTGCATGGCTTTCACCCATGAGAAAGGTGAGCACAAGTGATACCATGATTGTACAAAAGCAGAGGTCAAGAACCTGCAACGGTACAACCTACTTTCGATACCGCGTTACCATACCCGCATACATTGCAGAACGACTAAATCTCAGGGGAGGAGAAAGAGTGGATGTCATCTTGACAAAAAAGACCATTGTGATATCATTTGATTGAATTACATCAAAAATTCGCTAGTCCTTTGATTCCTTGCTCCCCATATCTTTTATAGCTTCTTTCTTTTTTGTTTTAATTTTTTTAGACAGTCTAATGACTTGACATTTTTATTTTGTTTTTATCAGACTCTGAAACTCTAGTTCTTAGATTATCATTTTCTGTTGGTTTTAACATTTGAATTCATTGTAATTTCATCTTTATCAGAACTTGTTTGATGTATTCTTGATCTTCATTTGAATTCTTTTCTAACAGATAATTCCACATCAGAGACTTGTATTCTTGATCTGAATTTATTTGATCTATCTATTGATGTATCATTTTATGTGCTTTGTAATCTAGATTGAAAGTTAATTCTGTCTTTGATTCAGAACTTGGACTGTTGTATATTACTAGAACATCAGACCAGTCTTCGAAATTCATCTTTTCCAAGTCCTGCCTGTCGGATGATCTCAGACAAAGTTCCTCTGTCGATCTCTTTGTGATTTGGTACGACAACTGCCCTCTTTTTATTTTCAACAAATTTGACAAGAATTATGTGACTACCTTTTTGCCTTGAAAACTGAAAACCCGCCTTTGAGAGGATATTTTATCAGATCATTACCTGACAGTACTGGCAACCTGGTCATGATTGTCTATCTCAAGACTTGTAATTATCATCTGTTCTTTGCCTATTCCCTCTGGTAGTCCAATCTCTTCTATGTAAAGCTCCACTGCCTCTTTCAAATTTTTTAACGCCTCTTCTATCGTATATCCTTGACTTGCAACATCTATCTCAGGGGAGAGGGCCACATACTGTTTTTCCCCTTTCTTAATTATCGCAGTTAATTCCATCTAATCTATTGGTTGGCAAATGCTGTATTTATTGATTTTAAAACTCGCAAGTTGGCTTTATTCGAAGACTTGGTCATTTACCACACCTTTTCATACTTTCTTTCTTTTTCTAGTTTTAGTATTTGACTTTTGTAGTTCCTCCTGTCTTTTTTTCTAATCTTGTACAATCCAAAATCTTGTTCCTTTATTCTAGATTCTAATGACATTATTTTTATCTCTTTTTTGCCAAAAGCGCTACCAGAATTTCTAGACGCTGATTTTCATATCTTTCTGTGAGGAACATCGCCAAGACAGGTATCACAGACTGCCTCGTCTTCAAATATCATAAAGCCGTCAGAGTCTACAATCTTTGCATCCTTCACCGTTATAGTTCCTCTAACAATACGATTACATTGGTTGCAGGTAACCTCAGCCTTTACCATCATTGTCCGTATTCTGCAGGACTTTTCTTATAAAATTTTAGTGCTAGTTGATATTCCTTAATGCCTTCTGTCACATCATACTCGATCTCGTCTCTGATATGAGCAAGCCCTATTTCCTTGATCTTTTTGCCGCTCTCTTCTAACATTTCATCTAGTATGTCTCTTACTACCTCTTCCTTGAACTCTTCCAGTGCGATGTTCAGGTACAGGAAAGGTCTGCTCAGTGATATCTCTTCAATTGATGTCACTTTCATCATCATACAAAACAGAGAAAATTAAAAAGCAGAAAAAATTGAAAATTAATCCTTTAATATCTTAAAGACAATCTTGTTAATTTCTTGGATGACTTTTTTTAAATTCGTGCCAATTAACATCACTATTTTTCATCAAGAATATTTATGATCTCATGTAGTCTTTGTGGATTAAGTGCAAACTGCATACCGTATGAGGTCGGATGCTGTAAAACAAAATTGTCTTTCACTAACCTCTTTAATTTCTTATCGACATCGCCTTTGAGATGAGATGGAAATCCAGTCTTTAGATTCTCAAGCGAAATGTGCTTTGCGCCAATTCGATTATCGTAAAATAGTTTCCTCAATATTGCCTTGTTTACATCGTCTGACAACGTTTTTTAGTGTCTCTTTATGCATTTAAGTATTATGTAATTATTTACATAATGATGGGTAATTTTATATATGTTCTATACCTGTTCTATACATGATGTATACATGACATATGTGAAAAAGATTCCAATTTCTAAAAATAAAGTATTACAAAAAGGCCCATTAGAGAGTGTATTTCCAGGCAGTACATCAAAGATCCTAGATTTCCTTGCAACTTTCAAGGATTGGGACTATTCAGTTTCAGACATTGCCAAGAACTCTGGAGTATCATTCAAAACAGCATTAAATGAAATCAAGAATTTAGAACAGCAAGGAGTAGTATCCAGAAAAAGAACTGTTGGAAAAGACTATAATGTACAAACTAAACTTGGATTCAAAACAAGGGTTTTACATTGACAAGCTAGTATTTGAGATTGCAACAAAAAGACTCTAGAATCATCAACAACTAAAAACAAGACTGCAAAAGTAACAGTATAGATTCAATTTGTAATTTCTCTGACATGATCTATTGCATGAACTTGTCTAGTGATTCACGATGTTCTGATTTGAGATTATTCATGACATCCAATATTAAATCACGTTTACTTGTTTATTTATTATACAATCATTTCTTATCTGTGAGATACTCTGATAGTATAGTCTCTTACCGTTTCAGGAACTGTTTCTATCATGCGTCTTTTCATCTCTTTTTCCACTTTGCCCCCATCTCATCTGTTACTGTCAACAAGTATTTTTTTGCCATATTGTATAGTACAGTATCTATTGTACCATCATATCTATAAATATTTTTAAATATTACGTCCTGGTATATAGAATAGTGAACCATATGACATCCCAGACCAAAAAGAGACATCTTGCCCAAAGGAGCGTATTGGTATCATGATCTCCCTTCCTGCAGGCGTTAAAATAATCAAGTTTTACGATGCCGAGATGCAAAAAATAGGCAAAGGCATACTGTATCTACTAAACAATGGAATCATGTTTGAAAAGAAGGGAGAGGGTGTCAAGTTTGAGACCAATTTCGATTATCTAGCAAGTTTTGAAGCAGTAAAGAAAGACAAGTTGCTTGTAGTGATTCGCACATCAGACGGCCGCAAGTCAGTTGAGTTTAAAGTGAATCTTGCCAATCAAGTCGAGCATGATATCACTTCAGGTAAATCAAGAGTATGCTAGAAACACTCCACCCGATTTCATATCTGATATAAAAAATATTGAAAACCATGATGACAAATTTGACCAGAATGCACATTCACTTTCAGAGGCACTCTGGTTCCAAAAGAATCAGAAAGATATTGAGAAATTCCTAAAACCTGAAAGAGTATCTTATCTTAATGAGTACATCAAGAATGCAAAAATCGGAACTCCAGATGTAGATCCGTATTTGTTACTGATAAAACATGAGAACCTTACTTACAAAGACTTTGCAGACTTGCCTGGATTTTTGAAGTGGAGATATGATACCATGACTGACAAGGAAGCAAGTATGATAGTTGATGTGTTTCGAGACTTTGATAATTTCTCTGTTGACATGCTTGAGATGGATGTGCAAATCTGTAAACCACGAGAATCCAGCTTTCAAGAAAAATGGATACAGTTTGTATCAGTTTGTTGCAATAGTTGCAAGAGAAAAATTAGAAAGCAGCAGGACTAAAGAATACAATCAAACACACACAGTAACTAAAAATATACACAATAACTAGAAAGTCATGGTAGCAAAACGCAGATTCACTATTGTGATACAAGAAGACCCTGAAGGAGGATATACGGGAAGATGTCTTGAGTTCCGCATGCCATAAGTGAGGGCGAAACAATCGAGGAGTTGAAGGTAAACATGAAGGAAGTAATTCAACTTGTCCTAGAATCCTTAGAAAAAGATTGTCCTCCAGATGAAAAAATAATAGTAATAATTCCAAATTGATTTAAGAAATCATAACTGGTGTCAAGACAAAAATTTTAACAGCATTTGGCTATATTTTAGATAGACAGCGCAGCAGTCATATGACTCTAAAAAATTCTTCTGGAAACACTGGTTCCCGTTCCAAGTCAATCCGAAAGTTTACGTAGTGCGATACAACAAGAACATGGCGGCTTATTTTACCGTCTCAATGTCATCAATAAATGTAGAACATCTAGACAGAAAAGAAAAAGTCGAACATTCAACACCCATTTGAAATCTAGCCATGCTTTTGGGGCAAGCAGGAATTGACAACAAACATAAGAGGAAAAGGAATAGGTGCCGATATTTGCAATTTTTGCATGGGGCTCAGCTCAAGAAGTTGGTGAGAAGAATTGCCTGTAGATACATAATATTACAGACTAGTATTGGTAAAACATCATTATATGAAACAATGGGATTTAGCATATCTCCCAAGCCTCCTGTGAACAATAAGATCTGGATGTATAGAAAATTTGTCTGACTCTACAAAGGTCTGAATTAGATCAAGTATTCTCATCCCATGTTTGCGATTTACCTTTTTTGTGTGAATCATCGCTGGACTCATGGTTTCCAAAACAACTTGGATTTGCATCTAATGTTTGAGATTTATCGTTCTGATGTAATGACCTTTCAACCTTGAAGTTTTGAATAAAGTCCTTAACATTATCACTAGTCAGGCCGCCCATCTTCTCCAGGTTGTAAGATATGTTTGCAAGTTTTTGAGGTTCAAACCCATGATTTACAATTGTTGCAGAGACTGCTTTTGCAAAGCTCTGTGTATCCCTGACTGGAACAGATTTGAAGTACTGGTGGTCAAGTATTTTAGAATAATTACCAGTCTCGATGGAATCATGTGCTAGATTTAACAAAGTCGTCCCATTTTGCAGGTGTATTCCTGCTTGCTCTTGTGGAACTGGAATGGTTGCAAGCCTAGTCATTACTCCTGCTGAATTTTCTGTAAGGGCATTATCCACAACTGGTTGTATCACTGAATTGCCGTACTGGTGTGCCACGTCTTGTGACGTTTTCATAATTTGAGAGCCAGCGCCTCGCATGTCATATGCCAAGTCTTTTGCACCTACTCGTCTTAGGGCATGAGAGCCAACATTTGACAAGCCTTGTGCAATGCCGCCAAACCCTCCTGCCAATCCTCCTCCCATTGCGGCCTTTACCATGCCAATGCCTGATATTGACTGGCCCATCTCTGCTGCACCCTGTTGTGCCGACATTGCAGCACCATATGCACCACTTCCAATTCCTCTTCCACCTTGAATTGCCATCATTCCCATCATGCCTCCAAAGCCTGTCAGCTGTTGATGCCATTGATGTTATGGAACTAAACAAGGAACCAAGCAGAGGAACTAAAATTGTTGGAATAAATGTTGATAGTGTAAGCACTGCAACAGATGCAAACCATTGTTCTTCTACTGGATGTGTTGTTATACCACCAAGGTATGCTGCACCTGTTACCATGACAAGTGCTGAAAATATTGGAACAAGTGAGAGGCCAAACAAAGTATCATAGAGTCTTTTTGTTATTCCCTGGAACCATGGCACAAGTGAAAGTATCAGAATAACAGGCAGTCCTGCAATCAATACTGCTGTTAGTACTTGTCTTATTGCTGCAAACATGTAAGTCAAAAATGAAAGTATTAGTGAAAGTATAGACCCAATTGCACCAAGTATCAAAGCTTTTCCCTGATCTGAGAAAGTAGATAAAATATCTGAACCGTTGAATAATTGTACAAGATTATTTAGAACTGAATTGTCTACCTGCGGTACTTTACCTTGTGATATTCCCATTCCGTTGATGGTATCAAACACCTTGACAACAGAATCAGGGGTCTGGCCTGTATTTGCAGGATCCATTATTGTTTTTGATCCTAGTTCAATTACACTAGCATACAGGTCCCAAATTGGAGGAAAGCCAAATAAAATTACAAAGTATAATGTGCCTTTTGAAATAATTCCAAATGCTGTTGATGCAGGAACAACTTCTATCTGCTCTAGCATGAATAAAATTCCAGCTATCATCAAGACTGCTGCAATTGCCCAAATTATCCCAGACCGTAACATGTTGTAAACTGAGAGAAGTGAATCTGTCTTGTTGTGTATTGTATCAGGATAATCTCCTGTTGTGCTGAACTTTGGCATGCTGGTTGTAAGTGAAACATAGGAATTCTCAAGTGTCGTCATGAAGACCTTGCCTACACCAATCATTATGGCGATGATGGCAATAGTTGATATCAGAATTATAATCGAGTCTAACCCAAATCCGTTTCTTGATTTAAACACAAAATCAATAGGTAACGTACTTTTAAAGCGGCAATCTTGAATGTTTTATTATTTCCATGACGTATTCACAGTTTCATTATACGGAAGAATTTTCTGCGCTATAATGAAACTAATTTCTAACTCTTCAGGTTTTAGGACTCGAATGTGTATCAGACTAGAATATTACAAGAAATAAAACAAGTGCAACTAGCATAAATGGTACAAGCGGGAATGCTGATGATACATAACCTGTAAAATTGCCTGCAAAATCTTCATCTGGGTTTGGTTTGAAATGAAATGAAAACTTGTCACCTGTCTGTGATGGTATAACAAATTTTTCGTATCTTCTTTTTCTATGCATGGTAAGAAATGCAAGTATCTTACGATGTAATTTTTCATTGATTCCAAGAAATATCTTGCCATGTAACATGTCTGAAAGATTGTATGCAATATTATACAACGTACCAAATAATCCTAGCAATACAGTTGTTGCCAGTGCAACTAGTACCGAAACTGGCATCTCATTGAATATGGGAAATACAACTGCAAGTGCAATTATGGCAAGCCCGTCTGCCTGACCAAATGCTTTTGTGAGAAACCACGTCATTCCAATGATTGCACCTATGACCAGAAAGAAAATGGTAGTAAAAGATGGCAGTGGGGCTAGAAAATATAATACAATTCCAGGGATTGCAAAAATCAACCAGATTCTATCGTCTACTTGACGTGTCTTTATGTCAAAATATGATGCTACTGATAACATTGTCAATGCTATGATCTGTCTTAGAAAAAGTACGGTGCTCGGGTCTAGCATGGGAAGAAAAATTGTATTTCTTTTTAACACAGGTTTTCGGCATACTGTAATTTAAAAAATGGACGGAAGATATGGGGAAATCAAAATGGCAATGATTACTATAATTGCTGTAATTGCCACATTTTTTGTATCCTTGAGGGTAAACATGCTGATCTTGGTAAAGACAAATCCCATGGCTAGTGATGATATCACTATTACCATATTGATGGCATCTACAAACTCTGGTGTTATGGCAAATGCACCACCTACTCCCAAATTGCTAAAAAATGACAAGTTCGAACTCATCTTTGTTAGCAATGAGATGGACGTCTTTGACACAAAAACCATGATGATTGGACCAATGTACACCAGCAACATTTGCATACGTAATGCAGACATTGTTGATTTTTTTGTAGTGGTAACATCTGACACAAATCTAGTCAAGTGTTCAAGTGTCAATGGTGTTCCCCCTCCAGTGTCTGCAAGTTTTCCTAAAATAAATAACACTAGTCTAGTTATCCATGACTTGTCTTCTATGCCAGCAATGCCAGACAGTGTTGCGCCAGATTTTAACTGCGAATAAATCATTCCAAACAATTCATTAAAATATTTATTATATTTTCGTGTCCCATAAAGTCTGTATAGCGATATTGTCATGTCATATCCTATCTTTCTATATTCTGTTACATCTCGGAGAAATTCAGGTAATGCATTTTCGATATTTTTGATTCGCAAAAATTGCGGTGTTGTGTTAAACATGTTTGCCAATGCAAACCCAAGCACACTTGATGTGATTACAAGCCAGGGTGCTTGGCGCAGAGCTGACATGGCAATTGCAATTATTATGGCAACCACAAAGGCAAGATTTCCAATTGTTATCTTGTTCAAATTTCTTGGCTGTGCAGAATCTATCATGACAATTAATCCCATACTCATCATGGGAATTCCTATTACACCTACAAGCAAGAGAAGTGTAACAGATCCACCTGGTAAAAGAAATGACGTTGCAATCAAAAATGTAGGCATGATCAAAAGTATTATCAACAATATCTCGCCAAAGGTTGTTGCAGTTCCCAAGTATCTCTTGAGATCTTCTTTTAGGGACTCGAAGAAGGATTCAGCTTCTCTCTCAATTAGATTTGTAAGATCTCCACCTGTCTGTGCCGTTGCTACATAACTCAAAAGAAATGACTGGAATACTCTGTTTGGATGATGCAGTGCTATATCATTGAGGGCCTCAAAGATGTCCATCGCAAACATGGTGACATTACGATAAGCCATCTTGGCATCAGTTTCTATAATCTCAAACAGCCCATTGCCTATAATTTCAACTAGCGAGTCATACAGCGTTTTTTCTACACTTTGCATTATTGATGCATATTTTGTAAAATATGCCAGTTCGTGGTTGATTGCCGTCTCACGTTTTGATTTGGCAAGTCCGAGTGCCATTCTTGGATAAAACATGATTCCCATTGGTAGTATAATGAGGGCAAAAAATAATGGAGTTACAAAGATCCCTAATGCAATAGCAATTGGAAGTATGATTATGACAAACAGGACAGAAAATGACATGCTCTTTTTTATCATGTTAAGCGAGTTTGCAGGCTTGCCTGACATCCTAATCTCGCTTTCAATCTGACTGCCAAGTTTTTTCTGTAATTTTTGAAATATTGGCATGTCAAGTACTGGTTTTGAGATAAAAATTGGTAGGTTGATTGACAAGGGAATTATTCTGGCAGAGGGTTTTTTTGTATTTGATATGTTTAATTTTTGCAGCAAAGAGAATTTGTAAAATTTCTCAACGAGTTTTTTCCAATCAAACTTTTTTGATGTACGTTTTGCTAAAATGAATAGTAATCCTACTGTTGAAATCCCAAAGACAGTCAGATTATTGAACGCTAATGATAACCAGATTATTGCAACAAGGGCAACTATTACCTGATTATAATTCACACATTACAACAAGATATGATTAAAAAGATAAAAACCAAAGGCTCTGGGTTCTGGTTTAAAAACAATCTAACATTTGACCGTTGATGGTAAAACTGCAAAAAAGAAAAGCAATGTCACAATCAATGGAAATAGCATTGATTATTGGAGTCGTAATTGCAATTGTGGGAGTTGTTGCATTCTCTGTTACTGGAGGAGTGCAATCGTTGGTACAACGCACATCAGTCAGTATCTCTCACAGTGAATTTACAAAGACCTTCAACGGGACATACTATCTTACAGTTGATGTCAAAAACGATGGCAACAAAAAACTGACCAACTTGACTGCCCAAGTGCAAGATTCTATACCATATACTCTTGCTCCCTTGCCTCTAATACCCGGTCAGACAGCAAGCTATTCTGGTAAAGTAATTCCAATTCCAGCCAATCCTATATCTGGAACCCAATTACCCCTGATTGTAAAAGCCATATCAGATGATGGGTCTGTGACATCAAAGACCGGATCGTTGTTTGCTCCATAGCAAAATCCCTTTTATTTTATTTTTTTTCATGATATAATTGAGAAACCTAGAGATCCTGTGGTTTGAAGATGTAAGCGCATTAAACGAACCAGTACTGTCTTTTCCTATAATTGGGAGAATTTCTATGAGGCAATTTTTCATTTTGGGTCTTGCCTCCATGATATCTTATTTGATATTTTCAAGTTCACACAGCATATTTGCTGTAATTCCTGAAGGTATTGGAGCATTCTTGGCGCTAACAAAACCAAAAGTTACCTCATCAGAGCAAATGGTAATCTCTATGGTTTTATTTTTCATGGGGAGACATTATGGTACAGGAAACAAAAAGAAAAAGGCAAAGAGCAAAAAGTTATCAAGTTCAAGTAAAAAACTCGGTCTTGCTTGTTCCTTAATTGAGGATTCGCAAGAAAATGAGATTAGGACCATTACAGTGTCAGATCTTTCAAGACCATATAGATTCAAGGTTAAACTTGTAGGTCCAACTGGAAAGGTTCTCGCTAACAAAAAATCCAAAGTATATCTTGATGGAACTTACTTGGATGCACTGACTACAGATATCAACGGGGAATTGGAAACTATAATCATACCAAAAACTCAAGGCAAAAAAAACATTACAGTTTGTGTAGATGAACAAGTGGAACCAGTGTTTTTAGAAACCATCGAAGTGAAAATGCACCAAGAAAATCTGGCTTAAATAATTCATCATTTTATGGTAACATGTTAGACCACGCCGCTGGCGAAGAAGTAAACATGAGCAACAAGTATTCAAAAATGATGATAGTCTGCTATTGGAGGTCTTGTACTGATACTGATTGCACCAACATTGCTCAGTTACATAGCTGGTGTAGATATAACATCAGGCAAGGTAAATGCGTCTGATGCCACTGCATTAATTCCACCAGATCTATTGAAGCGCACCTTTGGAGCAGGTCAGCTTATCGGAGGTATAATTGCAGCCATAGTTCTTGCCATAGGTGGAATCAAGCTAGAGTTAAAAAAAAGATTAGCACCTCGCTTGGATTTGCCCCACTGATATTACTTGGAGTTGGCATTTCATTTCCTTGGTGGCTATCTCTTTCATTTTTTACATTTTGGATGACGTTCTTTTTATTGGATGTAAAAAGCACAGTTGGATTCAACGAATTTATCAGATATGAGACAAATGTAATGGTACGATTATTTTCTCGTAGATTTACCCCTAAACAATCACTAGTACTTCAAATTCTATTTGAAATTGTCATTATTTTCTCAGGGTCTATTTTTGATCTTAGACTTGATATGTCACCTGCAGGTATCATTGCTCTGGTTTTTGGGATTACACACATGACGGCATGGCGTTCAAACAAAGAATTTATTGCTGTGTAATTATATATCATAATATCACACTTAGGTGATCGTTTGGTATTTCAAGTACTCGTTACAAGTCTTTATGTCCATCATTTCAACCCATCCGATACCTAAATTACATATTCTACACAGCAATCCCCTAACTTTACCACTTTTATGATCATGATCAACAAATGGCGTAATAGTAAATGGTTTTTTACAAATAGCGCATACAAAATTTTGAGCGATTAATATTTTTTCTACATCCTCTCTACTAATGCCATATTTTCTTTTAATACAATATTCATAATGATTTATTTTTATTTGTTCTCGATTTTTATTTTCATATCTTCTTACTGACTTCTTAACTTTTTCAGTGTTAGATAAATAATATTTTTGACTTGCATTAATTCGAGATTGGTGATGATCATAGTGTTTTTGCTCAGTACAATTAATTGGTTTTCGATCCGCTGACAAATTACATGTTTTACATATTCTTATATTCTCAATTATTGCACTCCATCCATTTTTGGGCATGTATATTAAATGTATTAGAATACTTTTATTTAGATATTATGTGATGTTGTGATATATGCTGGAATAATCTCTGTCTATCGTTGCATGTTATTGTGATTTATTCTGGAATAGACTTTATCGGGTTTGGCATATTACTATACTAAGTTAAAATATCGGGAATAAGTTATTTGGTGAATCAGACTTTTCAATTCTATAAGAGTTTTGGATTTGATTATAACATGCAAGTAGTCAAGAAAAGACCCGTAATTGACGAAAACGGCTACAAACTTTCGAAAAAGGTTATGAAAAGGCTCATAGTAAAGAAAAAGTGCCTAAATTAGAAATTCGTTTTGAACCCTTTACAATAGTTCATGTTAGTGGTGAAAATTTTCCTGGTCAGAAAGCAAAAGATCGTTGTTATTATCGTGAATAATTTCCAGAATATTCTAAAACAAAATCCGGTTCAATATGAAACTTTGCACAACATTGTGTTTACCAATATACATCATGGGAAAACGATGGATCCATTGGAATTGATGAATCATGATTAAAATATAACAGAGATTTCACTTTAGAGAAAGGAAGTTTTGCAAAACCCAGCCAAGTTGTATGCGATAATATTTTAAGTACATCATTCTCCTGAAAACAGTATGCTGATTCTTGAAAAAGGCAAAGTTACTAAATTTGATATAATATCTGAAGAAGATTTAGAACAAAACAACCCTACTCTTAAAAGCATCCTAAAGGTTGAAAAATTGCTCAAGGAGAAAATTTATTCTAAAAATCAGATTTTAAAATACTAGACGTAGATGAAGGCACCAGTTCTGAATATTATTTTGAAATATCTAAAAGGATTACGATGATAATTGGTAACGAAGATGGTTCTTACTTGGATATATGCGGTAACAATGCAAAATATGAAGGAAAGTTACGCAGATGCTGTCAAGTTATAGAATAGTAACGATAAACCAAGCAAAAGTTGTAAAGATACTATTCAACCTCTGTGAATTTTTATTGAATTCGTTATTTCAAGTTGTGACTTCAAAAATCATTGCACTTGATGCAAACATAGAACAAGTGCAGGTCATTGATCATTATCCAGTAAACCAAGCTGAAGTTTTCATTACATCAACTGGTGAATACTTGATAAAAGAACCTCACTTGGAACAAAACGAGTTTCAAATTTACGAAAAGATAATGGACCATCTCATGAATTCTTTGCCATTTCTTGACAAACTAGAGACTGAGGAAGAGCGCATTCATCATCTGGAAAAATACATCTGGCAAGATGCCCAGGAAAAAGGAATTGTAAATCAGGTCTCAAAATTTTATGATCGTCTAAAATATTACATTGTTCGTGAAGTTTTGGGGTATGGCGTTTTCGATGTCCTGATGAATGATGATGATATCGAAGAAATTCTAATCGAAAGACATGATACAGATGTTGGAGTGATACATCGAAAACATTCTGAAATGCACATACTTGATACCAATATTGTCATAGGCAAATCTAGTTTGATGGATTCTTACACTCAAAGACTTGTTCAAAAGACTGGAAAATCTGTTACAGTGGCCAAGCCCATAATGGATGGAACAACTAGAACAAAACACAGAATCATGGTCATATATGGAAAAGAGGTCTCAGGCAACGGCTCTACAGTATCCATAAGAAAATTTCCATCAAAACCCTATACTATAACACATCTGTTACAATTTGGAACCATAAGCAAACTGATGGCGGCATATGTCTGGATGCTAATAGACGCAAAGGCGTTTGGTATTCTAGTTGGAGAAACTGGCTCTGGAAAGACTACCTTGATAAATTCTCTGATGACCATGGCTAACCCTAGATGGCGTATCATAACAATAGAAGAAACGCCTGAACTTCAGATACCGCAGAAACGTACAGTGTCATTACATACAAGGTCAAGCCCGCTTGTCAAATCAGATAATGATATTGGAATTATGGAACTAATCAAGGCAACACTGAGAATGAGACCTGACTTTGTCATTGTAGGAGAGGTTCGCGGAAAGGAAGCAAACGAGATGTTCCAGAGTGCTGCAACTGGACACGGGGGGCTAAGCTCTGTTCATGGCTCTGACATAAAATCTGCATTAACAAGACTTGCAGCAGAACCAATCAACATAAAACTTTCACAGCAAATGTTACTTTGGTTTGCAATCCATTCAACAACACTCAAAGGTATAGATGGAAAAACAATGCGAAGAATAAAGACACTGACAGAAATTAATCCAACAGATACAGGAATAGAAACAACAGATTTGTTTAGTTTTGATAGGAAGAACAATAACTTTGGTCTCAACGATATAGAGGAACTGGTTAAGAAAAGCAAAAGACTTGGATATGTTGCAGATCTTTTTGGTATTGATCCTGTATCGGACATGGAAAAAAGAATGACATTACTTGATACATGCATTGAAAAAAAGGCTTACGAGGTATCAGATGTTTTCAATATCTTGCGTCAATATTATCAATTCTATCCAACTGTAAAAAATTAGTTAGAGTCTTTAGTGGGAATTAATTACTGTTACCAAGTAATTACATCTTACAAATATGAGATAAAAAATTCAGAATACTCCCACAAGGCATATGATCCATTCTAATCTATTGAAAACAAAAATTAATCATCAATTCCAAATAAAATCTGAAAAAATGTTAGTGAAGCTCATTGCAGATGAATAGCACTGATTCTTTTTTGGAAGAAATCAGATTTGCAAGAGCTTCACTGACTGACCATTGACGCATATGCACATATTGCAAGAAACTCCCATTCCTTGAAATACAAAGCATGCACAATACATGATACTTTCAATGAAATTTAAACAACAGTAAATACGCAATTGAAGCACAATGGACGCAAAATTTTCCAAATGAATCTACTTACATTTTTTATTCTAAAAACATGATAGCAATTGCATATAATTGGTTTCTTTAGCGTATGTGACGGTGCTTATATTATTTACAAACAATGAACGTATGGGAAATGCCAGACAATTCATGCAGAAGTTGCGGACTTTCATTAATGAGATATTCTATTTGTGCAGTGTGCAGAAAAACGATAAAATTTGTATGTGCTAAATGCGGTTCAAGAACTATAGAAGAATTACATGCTGATTGTTTTTATGAGATCTATTTGCTAAGATAGAATTCAATGAAAATATAGTAAGTTCCACATACAACGTAGAAAAAATTCTCAATATCTGATAAATAAAAAGAGGAGGATTAGAGTCGTGGAATGACTCTGGTCTTTGCAGCAGATACTACAATTCCCATTATGGCAACAGCAAAGACTATTGGTGCAACAGGACCAAACTCTGGAACAACACTTGCAGGATTTGCAGTTGGATTTGACTGAGTAGAATTAACACCAGATTGTTGTGTGCTAGACTCTGTCTGTAGAGTTTACATCAGAAGATATCTGAGGTAATCCTTTTTCTTGCAATACTTGGTTCAGAAGTGTCAGATCGTATATTCCAGTTAGATCAGGTTTACTGTCAAGAAATCCTATCTTGTACTGATTGTCTGCGTACTTGTATAGTGACGATACAATTGGATCGTATGTGATCTCTAGTCTAGAGAATGCTTCCTTCAATTGGTTATCAGGAATGGTCTTTGTTGTTAATTTCTGATATTCAGTATTGAAGGATTGACGTGCTTGATCTGGATTGTTGTTAATCCAGTTTATCTCGTACTACATTTGCTTCAAGAAATTTCTTTATTGCATCAGGATGTGCTTGCAGAAACTCCTGGTCTTACTACAATCTGTGCTGTAACAAACTTTCCATTGTCCCAGAGACTTCGTTCATCCAAGAAAATTTTCCCGTTGGCTTGGTGAACAAGTGTTGTAACCCATGGTTCTGGCACCCATGCACCATCAATGTTTTTCTTTAGCATAAGGGTCACAATATCAGAGTTGGAGGCAGGCAATACAGTTACTGAACCGCCATTCTCGGATGTCTTGTATCCATTATCTAGCAGGTATAACCTAGAGCTATATCCTGGGTGTTTCCAATCTGAGGTGATGAGAATGTCTTTCCGACAAAGTCCTGCGGTGATTGTATTTTAGCATCATTACGCACAACAAAAGATGCACCACCACTTGCAGCACCCGAAATTATTCTGATATCACCATTTGATTTTACAAATGCGTTTATCACAGGTGGGGTCCTATGTATGCTAGGTCAATTTGATTTGCATATAGCGCTTCCATTTCTGCAGGACCTGCATTGAATACATGTGGTTCAATTTTGATGGCACCCAATTCCTTCTGAAAGTCACCATTACCTATGCCTATAACAGCAGGCGCGTGAGTCAGATTAGGAAAGTATCCTACTCTTAAAACACTCAGGTCACTGCTTGCATAAGCAGATCTGTCATATCCAATAAAAGATGACATGATCAAGGTTGCGACAATTCCACTTAGTATCTTGAATCTTGCTTTTTGATTCATGAAATACGAATTGAAAATATATTCAATATAACAGGATTCAAATGCGCAAAATATGCAACATATGTGCATAAAAAGTCATCAGATATAGACATGAAATGTAATTACAAAATTTGCATCTATTGTGTATGATTTGCGTATTTGAGTTGGGTTATATCGTTTACAAATAATCGATTCCGCAATGACAAAGAAAACAACATTGGGATTGGCTCTTATGCTGATCCTGATAATACCAATGACATCACTTAGTGCATATGCAATTACTCCAGATGCACCACAAGACGGGAAGCAATTTACCATAAATGGTATTGTGCTAAACCAGTATTCTGCATTGTTCAAGAAATGGACTTCGGCATATAGTGGGATATATTCAGGAGTAAAGACAAAGTATGACACTGTTGGACCTGCAAATGTTGCATATCAGTATTCCAAAAAATCTGTTAGTTTTGGTGCAACTGATGTAGTATTGACTTCAACACAGTTTAAGGCAACACCTCATCCAATAGTCATACCTGTTGCAGTTGCAACGATTGCAATAGTATACAATATCCCTGAATTTCAACAATCTGGACTGAATTTAACTGGTCCAATTCTTGCAGACATTTTTCTGGGCAAGATAATATTTTGGGATGACAGTGAGATACAGAAACTTAATCCTGAAGTCAAACTACCACATGCAAGAATCACGCCCATTCACCGATCTGATTCAGCTGGAACTTCATACACCTTCACAGACTATTTGTCCAAAACAAGCAATGATTGGAAAACAATAGTCGGAAAAGGTACAAATGTAAAATGGAAGACAAATGCACAGCCTGCAAGTAGCGGAGAGATTTATGTGGTTAGGGAAATAGCCAATAGTCCTTACTCTATTAACTATCTGGATTTGGGAACTGCAGTTAGTGGAAAACTAACTTTTGCCGCAATCCAAAATGCAGACAAAACCAACTTTGTAATACCATCACTTGAAGGACTGACAGAATCGGCATCGAAGGCTTCTAGCAACTTGCCAGAATCAATCGGAGACTGGAGCAATGCATCCATAGTAAACACATCTGGAAAGAACTCTTATCCAATTGTATCTCTGATCTCTGTCTTGACATACCAAGATCTTAACAGATAAGTGCTGATCAGGATACCGCAAAGTACTAGTTCACCAGATTTACTGGGAGATAACAGATGGTCAAAAGGTTCTTGGACCATTAAAACTTGCACCTCTACCAGATCAGATAGTAGAGTTAGATAAACGTGGTTTAAGCAAGATCAATTTCAAGGGCGCCCAATTGTTTGCATATGATGGTTTTGTGATAAAACCGCTAGAGTAATGTATGAATATATTCTCTCAGATTTTTTAACACTGAGAGAAATCCAAAATATTTTTATTTTTGATTTGAATCTTTTGTTAATTAATAAATTACAACCATTCAGAGCGTACTGGATAATACACTCTCTTTCTTGCATCATCTAGACTAGTTCTTTCAATGATAAGTCCTTGATTTCTTTAAATCTTCAACAGCATTTGAACAGTTCTTCTTTGAAGACGACTCAAAGCAATCAATTCACTTTGTTCGATAAGATTTTTGTTTTTATCAAATAGTAGATGAATTTTGCAGCAGGTCCTCCTTCAGGTTCTTCACGTAGATTCACATTTCCAAAGGCAGACTTGGACAAGACTCCGCGACGTTCTGACTCAACAGAGAGAACTGACTCCATATCAATTTCTCAGAGATTTACCCTCTCACCAAACTCTGCTATCAAAGCAAATTGTTGAGATTCTAGAGGTGCCTCAAAAATGAACTTGTTTAGCGGCTGCTTGTTTGTTATCATTCCAATCTGACTCCATTTTATATTGCCCTGTTCATCATAGATTCCAACTCCGATGCCTTGGTTTGCTTCAAGGATTATTTTTTTTGAATCCAGTTTTACTATTTCCTCAATTTTTGTAATCATGTCTTCAATGTCGAGCTGATGTCTAGGATCTTGTTTGCCTACCTTCCATTGAATTTCTAAATCAAGCGATTCAGAAATATCTGAATTTTCTTTTTCTTTTCAAATCTTAATTCAACTATATTTTCTCCAATCTCTAGTATATCAAATCCTAATTTGGATGCCTCTTTTGCATATCTATCAAAGGAGTTTTGTATAATGGCATATTCAGCCAAAGTACTTCCAGCAGATACATGAATTTCAAGATCATGATAGAATTTTATTTTTTTACGATACTCGAATCAGATGCAAGTAGTGGTAATGCGCCATTAATTTTAACAACATCTACAAATGGAGAGATTAATTCCCAATCTTCCCTGTTTGTGGAATACAGTTTGTCTGTAACATAAGTTAATCCTTCCTCTCGGGGTTTTTTTGTATCAATTCTTTTCTTTATCAAATCATCTAACAAGTTTCGTATCACCTATCGTTGTGGAATATGGAATTTATCTATGATGTTCCAATCCCCATTTTCTTCTTATTTTATCTTCTATATTATGCAGCAAAAATCTGTCTACCAACAAACCGACTAAAAATATTGTAATCATACTTGCAATCACTTGACTCATGTCCAAAAATTCCCTTCCAACTGAAAGAACATGACCAAGTCCTACAATTGACATTAGTCTCTCTGCACCTATTACAGCATGCCATGAGAAAGACCATGCTTGTCTTAGTCCTATAATTAGAGATGGAGTGGCTGCTGGAATTGTTACATGTCTGAATAATGAGAGTCCCTTTGCACCCATGTTTTTTGCAGCATCAAGATAGATGGGCGGAATGTTTCTGATGCTGCTATAGGTGGATATCATGATTTAAAAATTGAACTCATAACAACAACAAACAGTATTCCAAATTCATTGAAACCTATGAGTAGAATTTAGAATGGAACCCATGCGATGCTGGGAAATGATAATAGTCCTGCTGAAAAAGAATTTAATGTTTTACCAAACCCCTTGAATTTTACCATTACAAATCCAACGGCGGTGCCAAAAGTAAGCGATATAGCAAAAGCCGCTAGTAATCTTCCCAGAGTTACACCAATGTTCCACGGTAAGGAACCATTTCGTATTATTTTTGCAAAAGTTTCTGCCACCATTATTGGCGAGGGCAAAGATATCTTTGGAAATATTCCAAGTGTGAATATCAGTTGCCAAACCCCTATGAAAGCGGTTACAAATATTATTGGATATACTATGTCATGAAAATCTATTTTGTAATTCTTGATATTTTTAGAGTCTACGTGTTTAATTGACATAATTGTAAAATCGCATTTTCTATAAGATATAACTGATGACGAATATGCAATATGTGTAAAGTAGGCGCCATTTTGGCACATGATTATGAAATCAAGCGTCTTTAGGTCATATTATATCATGATCTTTTATGAAGCAATCATTGAATTCAATAGAACATCTTCAAACTGGAATATCTGAACAAATATCATACCGCGTACCCAATCAATCCATTGTTTTACAGGCTAAAGACATCAGAAAACACTTTGATCATAACGGTAAGTCTTTTCTTCCACTAGATGGTGTAAATCTAAATATAAAAAAGGCGATTTCATTTGTATCGTCGGTCCATCTGGCTGTTGAAAATCCACTTTTCTTAATATTGTAGCAGGTCTTTGAAAAACCAGACTCGGGAGAGATCTTGCTAAATGGTAAGCCAATATCAGATTCGGATCCCAACAAATAATAGTCTTCCAAGAGGGCGCACTCTTTCCATGGCTCAAAGTGATTGACAATGTAGAATTTTGACTAAAGATGGCAGGAATTCCAGAAGAGCAACATAATGAAATATCTCAGAGATATTTTGACATGATGCAGCTTACAAAATTTGCAAATTCATATACTTATCAACTCTCAACTGGAATGAAACAAAGGGTTGCAATAGCAAGAGCACTTGCAATGGATCCTGAAATTCTTTTGATGGACGAGCCCTTTTGCAGCACTTGATTCTCAAACAAGAGATCTATTATTAGTAGAATTACAATTAATCTGGGAAAAAACCAAGAAGACAATCATATTTGTCACACATAATATTTTTGAATCTGTAATACTAGGCAACAAGGTAGAAGTATTCGAGAACCGACCATCCAAAATCAAAAAGGAGATAACAATTGATCATCAAAGACCAAGACTTGCTGAAGATAAAAACTTGTTAATATATCAGCGCGAAATACTTCAAGAATTAAAAAGTGAAGTAAGAGATCAAATAATGGAGAACGCTCTATGAACAAGAACATCCCAACTATGTTTAACATGAAAAAAATCAAATGGAGTTTAGACTTTGAGTAGTGCTGATATTTACAGAGAAATTATACTTGATTATTATAGAAATCCACGAAACTATGGAATTATTGAAAATGCCGATATTTTCAAGCATGATAGCAATCCATTGTGCGGAGATGATATTGAGATCTATGTCAATATAAAAGACAACAAAGTGTCTGATGTAAAATTTGTAGGAAAGGGGTGCGCCATAAGTCAAGCAAGTGCATCAATGCTGACAGAGGCTCATCTTGGGTAAGGATTTCGAATTTGTAAAGAAATTATCAAAAGAGACAGTGCTTGAGAATCTTGGACTTCCAGACCTTGGTCCTGCAAGAATAAAATGTGCATTACTTTCCCTCAAAGCTCTCAAGTATGGAATATACACATATTTATCAGATAATTTGCGGGATGTCGAATCAGCTGATAAGATGAAAGAAGAAGTACAAAGTCTGTTTTAGCATTAACTCTCATATGCTTTCATCTAAATTTTACAATTTCGTCAAGAATTGTGAAATTGCTGATAAGCAGCCACAATGAAATAAAAACTATGCACTATTTTTGGTTGGTTTGTAATTGTTAATATTCTAAAATTACTTTTTGAGCAAATTTTACAGAATTATTTAGGATTTTTATTAGTAATTATATCTCTATTCTCATTCCCTTAAAAAGAAATGTTCTCTAAATTCTGTGCAAAGAACCAAGACAATACACACCTATGAAGTAAAGCCAACAAATTTCTTTACACTTTCTGATGAAAAGCAACGAACCGTACTATCACATTTTTATTCACTGCTCACTTCTATACAAGAACCACTTTGTATTACAATGATAAAAGAACCGTTAGACGCACAGATGGGAAATGAAATAAGACATCTCCAAATCTTGAGAACTTTTATGTCAAGTACAGAGCCCTTGGATTGGGTACTTGAAAGACAGGGTTTTGATTATTTTCTTGCAACAAATATGTTCACCATTTTCTGTAAAAAATGAATTTCTAAAACATGTAATACTTGAGAATGGCAAGTTAGCCAAATGCTTTACGCTGTATTCTCTCTCTTCCACGCTCTCACCGGCATGGATTCACTCCCTGCTTCCTGTATCTGATGCAATACTGCTCAATTTTGCTCCTATAGAGCAAGACAAGGCAGTTTCAAAATTGAGAAAAAAGATTCACCTTATGCAAGCCACACAAAGCACCAATCCAAAGATGATGCATCAAATCCAGATGGCACTTGAGGCCGTGTCTGCACTTGAAAAAAACAGTACAAAACTGTTCACAGTTACTGCTAATGTGATAGTCCAAGCTGACGATCTAAAATCATTAAAGGAAAAATCAAAAAAATTTGTAAAACAAACCAGGATATCTCTCTCAAGTTTTGACAACACATCTGCAAACCAGGCCAAAATGTTGACCGGATGGGGAAAAAAACTCTATGTCGAGCTTGGATCGTGTGCAGTTTTTTATCCATTTGTAAGCGCAGACATGCTAGAAGTTCCAAATGGAATAACCATAGGTGTAAACTATAGCACTGGTGCACCTGTCATCTTCAACTATACAATGCGTGCAAACTATAACATACTGATTTTAGCAGGCTCTGGTGCAGGCAAGTCTGTTACTGCCAAACTAATGATGAAGAGACTGATGGACAAGTATCCAGATGCATTCATCTTTGTTGTTGACCCACAGGGAGAGTATGAAAATATTGCCAAGTATCTTGATGTGGAACCAATAAGAATCACAGGAGAACAAGAACTCGGCTTTGATCCATTCAAGATGTTTGAAAAACCAAGTGATGCGGTAAATGTTTTGTGCGAGATTGCCCAAGCCCCAACACTTGTTGCAAATTCATTTTTGGCAAAGTGTGTTGGAATAAAAAGCCTTGATGAGTTTTATGAAAAACTCTCAGATGAAGAGAAAAAATATCTGGTAAATCTTGTTACTGGTCCAATGGCAACTTTATTCAAGGGTCAACCTGCAATATCTGACCGTACTATCATATCACTAAAAGGAACCTATGCTGAAGATTCTGTAGCAAAGATAAGCTTCCTTGCACTGGCTAAATTATGGAAAAAGATAGAGGCAGCACCAGTAGAGATTCCAAAAATACTTGTAATTGATGAAGGGCATCTCATCTTCAGGTTTGCCAGTGCCTCAAAATTTGTTGATTTGCTTGCACGCATGGGCAGGAAAAAGAATGTAATTTTCATGTTTATTTCACAGAGGGTAGAAGACGTAACAAAGACAGAGGCAGGGCGTGCATTCTTTGATAACAGTGAGACGAAAATAATACTACGAAACAACGAGATTGCGGCTGAAGAACTTGCAAAATCATTGCAGTTGTCTCCGCAGGAAAAAGACATGATTCAGACATTTGTTCCAGGAGATGCCTTGATCTTGACACGCGATTACAGGATTCGTTGTTCCATTACTCCATCAAAAGAAGAGCTTGACATGTTTGGCACATCGCCATTGAACACAAATGCAGCTTAAGAACAAGTATTACAAATATTTCCAAGAGATGTCTGGTATCATTGGAATCTCAGAAATTGATTTGGCAGAAAAGATTGGAAATCTTCATGTCGGAGATAAATTTGAAACACAAACTCATACTATACGTGTCAAGAAAATATCAGAATCTCATGGGCAGGTGCTTTACCATGTATGCTTGTATGATGGTACCGGCAAGTTGATTCGAAACGATCCGATATTTCTGAGTCAGCCAAAAAGACAAAAGCACATGTGAGCCTTTAAAACTTGATTTGTTTTACATGTGTGAAAAGACGCGGTGTACATTCTGCATATGCAATTTCTTTGCTGGTAATCATAGCAGTAGGAATGTCTGGCATTGTCTATAATTATATGAATACATCAAACAGCATACTCTCGTCAAATGCAGAGTATACAATAAACACGGCAACTCTTTCTGGAATCCAGTCTGGAACTTTAACTTGGTATGACATTGTTTTACAAAATACCGGAAACAAACCTTTCATTCAAACAACGTATCTGCAGACATTAACGGTGTAACGTATAATCTTTCACAGAACATGACAAGCATTGGTCCTAGTCAGACATTAGAACAAAAAGGTATTCTAAATGCAGCAGTTGTTTATGGCAACAGCTATACTGTAAGAGTAAGTGCAACAACAAGTGATGGTTCTACATTTGTTACTAGCAGACAGATTAATGCAGGATAGGACAAGTTAGAAAATGAAGATAAGACTTTGATTAGATACTACTACCTTGTCGGTTGATCAAGTTAGGGAGATAAACCAGTACAAATGATATAGTATCAATGCTAGGTATTTCATAGCCAACTTATTACCCCTTTATTGTAAATCTAATGAAAATATAAATACATAGGGTAACATAACTAGCACATGGTCAGCGTAATACTACAAAAAACTAGTAATCAGACCTATTATTATCTGACCCACCACAACAAATCAAGAACCAAAAGAGAGTATCTTGGAAAAGAAATACCAACTGATATTGAAGAACGAAAGAAAAGATTTCTGCTTGAATTTTACCGGGAGGATTGGTATCCTCAGCTGGAATTAATACGCAAAAATTTTGTTGCCAACCAAAAAAAGATGCCAAAAAGTGTAATCGAGCAAGAGTTGAAAGATTTTGTCATCCAGTTTACATATCATACACAGAGAATTGAAGGATCTACACTTACCAGACTTGAGACTGAGAGATTGTTGAGGGATGGTGTCACCCCTTCCAACAAACCAAAATCTGATATGATTGAGGCAGAGCTTGCAGAACAGATTTTTTTTGAGATGCTAAAACATGAAAAACAGATCTCACTTGACACTGTTAGGTATTGGCACACAAAAATGTTCAACAAGACAAAGATTGACCTTGCTGGCGATATCAGAGATTACGAAATCACAGTTCGTGGAAGCAAAACAAAGTTTCCACCAGGTGATCAGGTTTTTTCTCTTCTAAGAGAATTTTTCAAATGGTACCAGTCTGCAAAATCCAAGATGAATCCGGTTGAGCTTGCAGCATTGGCTCATCTCAAATTTGTGTCAATTCATCCATTTGGTGATGGCAATGGAAGAATATCAAGACTGTTAATGAATTGCATACTTGATGAAAACAGGTATCCTATGTTGAACATAGAGTATGTTTCACGATACCAATACTATGCCGTTCTTGAAAAATCGAACTTGAAAAATGACGAGATGCCTTTTTTGCAGTGGTTTATGAAACGATATATGAAATCAAATAAAATCTGGCTATAAGATACTATTACCTTGTTGATTGATCAATTGGGATTTCTGAGCATCAGCAATCAAAGACATAACAAAACCGTCGTTCAAGTGCTTTAAATCTACTATATTTTATCATCATGATGCAACGAAGAGGAATATCCGAGATATATTCTACAATCATGATGTTTACAGTAGCTCTTGCCATTGCAGGGGTTGTAATTGCAGCATCATCTAACCAGTTTAACAATCAACAGCAAAGTGCCTATCAGATGCTGGATTCGTCCCAAAAGAGAATGTCAGAGAGCGTATCATTTGTAACAGGAAGAGACACAGGCACGGGATCAGAGGTAGAATTAGTAAATTTTGGCCTTGCAAATATTAATTTAGACAGGGTCATGGTGGATGCAGTACGACAACAATCCTATACTATGACATTTGTTAATGGTACACAAACCCAATTTTTACCAGTAAAGGAACCTGTGATAATATCAACTGGTACATCAGGCTCTAAGATGCAGATTGTTACAACATATGGTTCAATCTTTGAATTTCCACTGCAATAATTTTGCTTTTTAAAATCACTTTTCTTAATCTGCGTGAAGAAAATTATTGGTCTGACACTAATTTCATTAATTTTGTTTTCTCCTTCCATGATGCCGACATCTTATGCAGACATGCCAATTCCTGGCTGTAAAGTTTGGTTGGACATACATACAACTCCATCGCAGTACAACGGATTGCCTCGCAGTAATCCCGATGGCACGTTTTATCCTGGCGATGCATTTGATTTTGCAATCAATGTTCACTGGAATTCTTGGTGCTGGTCAATCAAACCAAAATCAATAAACGCAGACGGTCTTCAAATTAGTCAGATCCAAATTTCACCAATGTCATCAGGGGGAGGACAGTCTTTTGGATATACAGAGTCAGGACATGCAGAGATTGGAATTGGATCAAGTGCTGCAACTTTATCTCAAGTTGTTTTTGGGTATGGCCTGATTTGTAGTTTCAATCCACAAACTGGCGGTACATGTTTTAGAGGCAGTACTGCTGGAAGTACTTCATATTCTCCTCCGATGATATCACCAAAAGTAACAATTGATCTAACAAAACAAAACTTGACAGATACAGACGGTTTTATGATGAGAAATCTAGACGGGACATATTATATCTGGGATGGAATCAATATTGTTTTCAATCCACAATATCAATGGAAGAATCAAAGAGTTGGTACAATTTCCGCACATACTACCTACTCATCAGATATGTATTTGCAAAAAGATTTTGAATGTCAAAAAAAATCTTGTAGTGATACACTACTATATTCCAGGGCAAAGCCTTGGACATTTTCATATGAATATGCACAGGGTCAGACAAATTGGGTCCCAGAAACTAGTTCGGATATCAAAAAACACATTTTCACGTATAAAACAACTATATACAATCTTGGAAGATTGATTGGCCAAAGCCAATTTACAAAGACAGATGCGCTGGTTGTAAAGTATGATCCCGTGTATAATTCAAGTTATGGCTATACGGTGCTAAAAGACGGCCAATGGTGGGGGTTTGGGAACAGGCCTGCAGTGGCCATGCATTATCTTGGGTCCAAAGGTGGGGGACAGGACGACCCGGACCTGGGAGTTCATGAATATAGACGAAGCAAGATAAACTCATTTTCTTACACTAGTTATGCATACAAGATCCTAACACCTGTACCGCTAAATGTTACCATGACATGGTCAGAGTCACATTCTGCAAATTTCATCGATGATAATTTCACATATCAAAGCAATTCGTTACAGCCAGGAAATAATGTAGCCATGTTTGTAAAATCAGGATATGGAAATATAATATTTCAGCATCCAATTTTGTTTACCATATTAAAAACACGTTATGATAATTCTACAATAATCAATACATTACAATCTGCAAACTTTGCAGGACTGGACAAGCTTGATCTTTCAAAATATTATTTTGGATATCCACATACTAGATTTAGTACTGATGTGATTGTGATTGCCTTGCACTCTGATGGTTCCATAAATCACATACCACTTGATTTGAAGATGATACCTGATTATTCCGAGAATGCAACATATGAACAGGACTTTATACGAACCAAGGTCATCCATGACAGAGACAGAATCTTTGCCGGAATTGTACTAAATGACATGTATGGAAAAGACAATTCAGCAACAGGTACTGGAGTGATAAATTTGCAAGCACATCTTACATCGATGGTAATACCAGATGTATCTCAAGTATTTGCACAAAATCCTCTTGATCTTCCTCTTAATTTGGTGTATGAACAACCATCGCCGTATAATGTTACCATCACTGCCGGAGGAAAACAACTCTCGTTTATAGAACGTGGATTTGAGTTTGATACAAATTGGAGATATACAGTCAACATGGACCAAAACAATATGCTCAACGGTACAAGATACCAAGGAATTGTAACCATCCATCCTGACAATAACTTTGGGCCATACTCTCAGGTTCTAGTAGATGGAAAGATGCAAAACATTACTTGCACAAAGGGATGCACTGTCATGCTACCTGACAGAAACAAAAATTCTACAGTTGATGCATACAACATTTGGGGTGGCAAGGCATCGCAGACTTTTGACATAGACAACTCTGCACCTCAAGACACCTATGATTACAGCAAGATTGCTACACTGGTGTTACTGGTATCATTGGCTGTCATTGGCTATGGATTTGTCAGGCGTTATTGGCGTGGGTTTGCAGCAGCAATAGGTTTTGGAGACAACGAAGGCAAATAAATCATGAAAAGGTTTTGAGTTGAATCCAATGGTAAGATATTGAACTAAAATCAAAAAACCCATCAATGGTATTAAATTTTCTGGGTCTGAAATTATTCCAAGTTAGTATATGGGTCTAATAGGATTCGTATTTTTTTCTAATCTCAAGGTAACTTAATTTCAATCAAATCTATTAAATTAAAAATATTCTAATTGATACCATGCCAACTTGCAAGTAATGCAATACCTTTTTCTACTCTACTGAAGGTCTTGAAGTTCACCTGATCCACGCTCACAAAAAGAATATGTCGACAACTTTTCCAAGTAAATGATATTGTGTTTTGTTCATAACTGTAATATAAAATCAAAAAATGGTTCAAGAATGTAACAATATTGTCCTAAGTCTTACCATCTCCTGATCTATACTAAAACCTGAAGAGATCTACACCACTTTTTTAAACCTCGATAGTACCGTACAAGTGAATAATGAAAACTCGAGTACCTCAATAGAAAAATAGGCACAACGAACGCAAAAATGCACTGTACAGAGGCATATCCGACCCTCCGTCTCTTTTTAAACTGGAAGAATACTGCAGAGAAATCGTACACGAGTTTTTTAAATCATGCCTGTGTCGTCATTATAACGCATGAAGATTCTACATCATTTAGATTCATATGCCAAGTGCAAACATTTCTATCTAAATATTTTCAATTGCAAAAATCTTACTTTCAACTTGGAACGTAAAGATTCCTATTTTTTGGCATTTTCAATAATCGCCTTGTTTCTTTTCTCAATGGCTTCATTTGGAATTCACAATGCCAATGCAACAACTCCACAGCTTATGATTGGCTCGCTTGGCTCAAGCCCTGGACAGTTACATCTTCCAAGGGGAATTGCAGTTGACGATTATGGAAATATTTACGTTGCAGACAATAGAAACAATCGCGTAGAAAAGTTTGATTCTTCTGGCAGATATGCCTCATCGTTTGATATGGGGGGAATCCCAGAGGGCATTACAATTGACATCTCTGGCAACATAAATGTTGTAGACCGAAGTAATATGACAATAGAAAAGTTTAGTCCCGCGGGAACATTACTGTCATCTTTTGGTTCAGCAGGTTCTGCTGCAGGCCAGTTGGGTAATGCAGAACGTATTGCAGTTGACAGTTCAGGCAACATTTACGTTACCGATGTCAACATCGTAGACAAATTCAACTCTAAAGGCATCATCATGTCGCAGTTTTTCGCAAATGATACAACCAACTGCTGCATGAATGCAATGGGCATTGCAATAGATAGTTCAAACAACATCTACGTTGCAGACATGGAGTCTCATGGAATAATAAAATTCAACTCGACAGGCTCAATTCTATCAGTGTTTAATGCAACTTTTTCAGCACCACGAATTAGTAGTACACCACAGGACGTGGCAGTAGACACCGCAGGCAATATCTATGTTGCAGATACAGATAACGGACGCATAGTAAAGCTCAACCCATCAGGACATCAACTGTCAGCACTTGATATATCTGGAGTACCTGTGGGAATTGCAGTAAAGAACGACAGGATATATGCTACAGATTTGGGAAATAACCGCGTCGATGTTTTTCTGTTATCGCAATTTGTCAATAACAATATCGGTACTAGTTCTAGTACGCAACAAAAAGAAATTCCGCTTAGCCAAAATTCTACAGCACTTGATGCCGCAATAAAACTTGCCACAAGCTCTTCCTCAATTCCAATCTCTAGTCCAAGGATACAATTACACATTTAGCAGCAATTTTGAAGAATCAGGGCCTCTATCTACTGGGGGCATAGGATTAACTGACCGCGGATTTGCTTTTGAGTTATACTCAGGTCCAGTTAATCCTGGCAAAGCGGTAAAAGTAGTGGAGGTCTTAGAAGATCCTGCGCTTGCCAAGATCCTAAATGTGACATCATATTCTGCAGGCTATAATCCTGGTGGACCAATGATCCCAGCTGCTGCACCAATAAATCCTTCTGGGTATAATCCTCAAAACAATACTTTGCTCTCGCCACTAAAGCAATTCAAATCAGGAATTGCAGCAAATAATGTTACATGCAAACAAGATCTTCAACTAGTAATAAAATCAAAAGACAATTTTCCTGCATGTGTTAAAGATACCAGTATTGGAAGGCTTGTAAGACAGGGTTGGTGGGCTTGGAACAACAAAGTTGGAGATACAATAGTAAACACCCCGAACAAAAAAGATTTTGACAGTAAATCATGTGTAATATCAGAAACAACGTCGTCAATAGTTGGAACCGGAGGATTTGGTAGAGATGATCTGCCTTCTAGCGGCATCACTTATCCTGGTGTAAATTTGACAAGGCTTGTAGATGAAAGTATTCAGTTTGCAATTAGGCCAAATTCATCTGCCCAGATTGTATTTACATATGATTTTAATCCATATCCTGGCAGTAATTGTAAAGTTACAACGAAAGATGCGATGGCATATATCAATATGGCAAGATCAAATACTCTCATATCAAATACTACAAGATCAAATACTCCGATATCTGATTTTCAAAGTTCTCCTGACATATTTGAGGTAGATAAAACCAAGATACGCACTGATCTTCCACTGTTGGGAGACTCGGGAGATGTACAAGTAAAACTGATCAATGCCGAAGATCTCAATGACCATGTAGTGAAAGTAACATATCAAATTACATCAAAACCGACATCTCAAATAGGTAAATCATATCTTCTAAGCTTCTGGTGGCACAGCGCTATTGGGGTGACTGTAGGAAATGATTTGTACAATGGTACTGCATTTTCTGGACCTAGATTTGGTTAGTGGTAAAAAATGAAAACTCTACGTCTATCAATAATTGTAATTGCTTGTATATTTTCAGTTTCCATGACATGGTATTTTACAAGTTATGATCCTACTCCTGTCATTAAAGAAAATGATTTTGGAATAAATGCACTAGTGATTCATAGACCTTTTCTAGGATGCCCAGTGGTGGAAAACTGTATTCATTCCGATTATTATCTTAAGATCAACTCCAACTCAACGACATTCATCACAGGATACAACATATGTGACGTAAATTCATGCACAAAGAAAGATGGATTATTCATCACATTGCCAGTAGTAGATGTTTTACATCCAAACTATCAAGAAATACCATTACCAGACAATCTGCCTTGGAAAGATGGGGATTTTGTCAATATCACGGTGAAAGCACCAAGTGGTACGATGCTTGGAATTACTAATTCATCTCGTAACGCAACAGTCTGGATTGATCTCGGGACGTCTGAAATAGTACGGAGTTCTTAATGAAAATTCTACACATTTCAATTCTTGTAATTGTGGTATTAATTGTCCCACAATCTTTTGTATATGCACAAATAACTCCTAACAATCTCGGTTTATCTTACCAAGAATGTCAAGACAGAATAGGAAATGAAATGCAAGCAGCTGTAAATTCAATCGACAAGGCAAAGGCAATTTCTCTTGCTACAAGCTCTGCTGACTTTCAAACTAAAGTACATGGATACAAGTACATTTTCTCAAGCATTTTCACTAATATGACAGAAAATCAGAAAAAATGCGGTGATGTTAAATTAACAAGTATCGCTGTCGAGTTTTCTGTATTGAATGGTACAAGTAACTTTGTCAAGTTTGTACAAGTGGGCGAAGATCCTACAATTTCACAAATAACATTTGTAGAGAATGTTTTTGTCCAGAAATGCAATAACAGTTGTCCTTTACCAAGTCCACCCGCAGAAAACACTGTACAAGAAATTCTATCTCCATTACGACAAATAGCAGAAGGAACAGCTCCACGAGATGTTAAATGCTCTGACGGCTTTATTCTTGTAATAAAATCCGAAGATAATTCTCCGGCATGTGTGAAACTTGATGCTGCTTACATGCTCATAAAAAGAGGATGGGCTGCTAGCGAGTCGGCATATCCTGGGGGCGACACACAATTTGTGTTACATACGAACTCGACAATAATTCCAGCACATTTGCCACGCAGTCAGGTCTTCGACTTCCATACTATGAATCATCACTAGTCACAAATTATAGCGGCTTTGATGGCATATACAATGAAACATTTCCGTACCGTGGAACGCAGAAGGACTACGTGCTCAAGCCGGGAAGTACAGGAATCATAACCTTCAAGCTTGACGCAGCGGCGTCAGAATCGCAAGGTCAGGATTATCCAATACCACTTCCAAAATCCCTCAACCTGACAAACTATACCGTATTTATCCATGAAATAACAAGCCTTGAGAATCTCTCCAAATATCCAGGAGTCACGATTGATGATGGTAGTTACGGTCACTTTAGGGCATGCTCTACAGGGCCTGCCGGTGGAGGTACATGCATAGGAGGATCATTTGGTGGGAATAATCCCATTGAAGCATTTGTGACAGACCATCCTGGAGTAGATGTTTTGTTTGAGCCACCATCAGAGGTGTTGCCGCTTGACATGAATGCAACATCGCAGGTAGTTACAATGACAATAACTACAGATAGTAATGCGCAAAGGGGTACATACCTGGTGGAACTGCCTTCTGTAGGTGTGGATTCGTTTCTTCTAACTGTGGGCGACCAACCATACCATGAGTGATGTTCAAGAAATGAACATTCTACATTATGCCATAATCGCCATTTCAGTTATCTTAACTTACACTAGTGCATATGCTTATAATTCAACATCGACAGATTATGGAAATCTTTCTTATCTAAATCAAAACCAGTCTATGCCAAAAATAATCTCAAATGGTCCAATACCTACTCCGCTTGACATACAAAAGAGAATGTTTGATTGGTGTCAAGCGCCTCGCAACGACATGGGTGAGATTGATCCCAAGATATTCCAATTTGTCCTTGAAAATAATCCCAAAGTGCTTGACAATGTACATGATGCCGACACAAAAAACCATGTGATAAACGGACAATACTGGAATATACTTCAAACACAGTTGATCTCAAACACAACAGAATTCAAATCACTTGGAGGAAACAAAAGTTCTATTCATTTTTTGTCAGGCTTTACTCTTGATTCTTGTCCCCCAATAACTGCCATCAATGGCACATTTATGACACATTACAATGAAGACTGATAATTTTCTTTTAAACTATGACGCAAACACATTTTCGTACAATTTTTCGAAATACTCATTGCCTTCCTATTCTGTCCATGTTGGATCTTTATCGAACCTACCAGTTCCAGAATTTCCCTATGCAATTCCAATATTATTAATCAGTTTTGTATCTGCAATTACATTCTATAGAATAAAATTTAGAAAATGAAAACTATACACTATTACATAATTTCGATCTTGATTGTCGTTATTGCAATAACTATGATCATCAGACTTTCCAATTCCTCATTCTGGAACTATTATCGATCATACCTTCCAAACCATATCAATCTGATGTAACTGAAAATGCAATAGACGAACAAAAAAGCAGAATCATTGGCAGAGAGTTCTGTGGATGAACTCAAGACTATCTCATATGGCTGTCGATTTCAATCTGTTTCAGGCATATTTGGAACTGATTCTAATGGCGCGTCAAAATTAAATGCCGTTCAGGTAAGTTATACTTGTAATAGTCGATATTGGAGCATTTGTGATTATCGAAGATCCACAATTAACCAGAGTACTCAATGTGACAACATTTCCTAGTTCGCATTTTGGATCTTGATTCGATGCACCAGACAATATTGTGTTGGGACTTACCAGTCTTGTAGTATTAGGAAAAACGGGGAGGTCTAACTAAAAACAACAATCCATTGTGTTCTTTCTTAATTTGATTGATCATTTTTTAATAGTAATCGATCATCATAAAGTTGTGTCATTTACTGTGGGAAGTAAATTCTTTGTTGGTATTAACCTAGGATGGTTTGAACAAGCATATAGTTATGACATGGGTTATTCTGAATTTGATGATTTTCCTTTATGGACATATCCTCCCACTGCTCCAATAACATTGAATCTTACTGTACCAAATATCCCCCCGCATCCACCTTTTCTATCCCAACATCCTGAAGCAATTGAACAATACTTTTCCGCAGTTAATGGAGTTGATGTTGTAAGATTATGGCTATTTGAGGAATTAGAGGGACTGGTTTTTACAAAATGATGGAAACAACAATTTGTTCGGTTTAGATCCTACCTTAATTACTAATCTTCTTGCCGTACTTGATTCTGCAAATAACCATAACGTCAAGGTGTATCTCACACTCTTTAATTCATGGGATACTCGTAGTTCACCACCGGCAGGATTCAGATCCATCAAGAGTTGGAAAATACCAAGAATTATTTTCAGCAAGACAGCAAATAATATTGAAAATAATACAAGACCCAACTGATTTTTGTAACAAGATAATATCTCCATTGGTAAATGCAATCAAAAACAAGCCTGCAGTTTTTGCTATAGACATAATGAATGAACCAGAGAGTGTGACTGAAAGCAACTTGGTTTCTCTTCCTCAATTGAAAAATTTTATAGCATCTGTTGCCACTGCAATAAATCCGTCTGGAATCAAAGTTTCTGTTGGATGCATGAGAAAAAACATAGTGACATCATTTTCTTCTACTATGGATTTTTCTGATATTCATGTATACAATAACCCTGCAATCCCTAATAGTCAAGCACAACTTGATCCATACAATTCATCTGATTTCTCTGGCAAGTCTTGTATGCTGGGTGAATGCGGATATGCCTTGGATTCAAGTCCATATGACATCAATCAAGAAGTAATCGTATTACAAAATATTCTCCATACTGCCAATGATAAAGGATATGCGGGTGCTATTGCATGGCGTTACACTGATTACAAAAACCCAAATGCTGCATTGCAAACAGTTTTGAATTTTGCAAATACAAAACCTACAATCAAGGCAATAAAAAATCCAGGTTGTTTTATTGCAACGGCTGCAATGGATTCTGAAATTCATCCACATGTACAATTCTTGAGAGAATATCGAGATAACATCCTGCTTAGATCTTCTCATAAAGAACAATTTGAAAAACTATTAGATTGGTATTACAAATTTAGTCCTCCAATTGCATAAGCCATGAATAAAGACAAAATTCTGAAAAGAGTAATGAAATACATAATTGTATATCCTATAATACTATCGCTGAAAATACTTCTAAAATTACTTGGCAAGGAATTAAAAGATTTTTAGATTTTATTTCAATTAGGGTTTAACCGATTTGCAATATCTTCACTAAATTAAAAAAATAAAACAATATTGTATCGGAACTTGGAAGATTCTAATCTTGTTTAAGGCATGTGAATATTCTCAGTATATAAATGGAATATTGTTTGTTATCCCGCTTATCGTAATAGGATATGTAGCTCGGTTCTAAATCTGGACCAATTAATATTCTAGTTTCAGATATAGAATCCCCAGATGCAAGAGGATTTGATTGTGTTACATTTTTGAAATCAAAATTATAATCATTATTGAGAACGAGTGTTGCCTTAAGGCTGGTTATCGGTGAGACCCCGATATTTTTTAGTGTTAATTGGATAGGCGGTCCACCCGGATTGGTCAGAGATGAGATTGACTGAATTGATACTATTTCTACAGTTTGATTTGTAGTAACAAATACTGTTCCCTTGAGCCATGTATGAATATCGCTGTAATAGTGGTATATGCCAGATTTATCAAAGGTGTAAGTCCATGCATAACCTGGTTCAATCAAGCCAGACCTAAAAGATACAAAACTGCTTGTTATGTCATTTGCAACACTGTCCATGTTAATCCATCGTACAGTATTGTTTGTTCCAATGACTACCTTTACGATAGATGGAGTAAATGTAAAACCATTAGATCTGATAGAAGAGTTTACAGGAATTATTATGGTTGTTTCGGGACTTGTCATGGTAGAGACAGATTCCTTCGCCCAACCTCTTTCAATCAAAACATTTGCAGTGGGATATCTTACACAAACGGGCAAGCTATCAGGCTGTTTTTATCATTAATTCTAGACCCTCTTTACAAGCAACATCTTTGGGGGCAATGCCTGTTGTGAGTTGTTGCAAAGGAGGTGGGAAGTAGGGATGTTCATCATTTAGCCCACTTACCGAACTTCTAAAGAATGGAGCTTGGTTGTTCAGATAATAATAACGCCAGGTATCATAGTTTGAATCGTTACTAGTTACCCAATCTTCCAAGATGCCGTTTTTCATAGCTTCAATCATTTGTGTTTTCATCATTTCCATCCAGATTGCTCCTTTGTACTGGTAGTATGGATTCCATTGCTCCCGTTGTACCTCCTTTGACGGTACACATCCAGGACAACCATAACATGGAGCTGAAGGCCAGTCTGAGTTTGAGCTTATAGCACAACCTGCCTTGACAGGATTACTCATTATTGCAGGAACTAATAACAAGATCATAACTGAAACTATTGCAAAGTGAAGAGTTTTCATATTTCACATGTACTGGACTATTATTGTTTAAAAAACTGGTGTAGAATTCTTCTAGTAATACACCTCTGATGGGTATTGCAGCATTAGTTCAATACCTAAACATCACATCTTTTGATGAATTTACCCTGTTTTAGAGAATCTGACATGACAATACTGTGTCGGAACTAATAGGACTCGAACCTATTGGCTATTTTTTTGAAGTTTCATATATGGAAATCTCAAAACCCATCTCATCTTTTGTTGTCACGATACTTTTACTACTACGTACTTCAAATACCATTTCATCATCTTTCATAAAACCCAGTCCTCTTAAATCCTCATCCTTGTTATCTTGTATCATGTCATAAGATAATACGTCAAAGAGAATTTTTAATAAATTGTCTAAATCTTTTTTTGAATCTCCATCCATAGTAGATTTTAGCAGATAGAATATCGCTTTAACTCCAAGGGGCTTTTCTTTACAGCGTAATTGTATGTCTGACAACTTCAATTTTTTCTCATCCAAAACATGCTGAATAGCTCTTTCATTGCGATTTTTCTTCGTCGTGGATGTTTGTTTGCAGTGAGTGGATTAAAATTTCTAATTCTGATTGTTGACAGACACTCATCGTTTTTTGCCAAGTATATCTATAAAATAAAGATGTGAAGAATGATATGAACATTCTTCATTGTGACAAATAATATCTTATACCATTATTTGTTACAAACCTGATTGGAGTCAAAGAAGTCGGTTTCTTTACATGTGGAATAAACGAACTAAAACAAATATTTGAAAAAATCCAGCCTCCAAATTCTACCCAAATCTCACTGTCTGGAACAGAGGTGGAAATTCCATTTTTCAAAATTATTGAAAAAAAAGATAGTTTTTGAAAATCTATGGAATGGGTTCTTCACGAATCAAGAATCTTTTGTCTTCCTCGTAATAACAGACCTTGCATAGTTCCAAGATGTACTCGCCTGTTGGACCACCATCAAATACTAGCCTGTGTTTTTTCGGTAAGTTGTCCCTACAACGATGAACAGATGGGCCTGTTTTGAAATTCTTTTCTCTCCAATTCTCTAGTAGTGCTCTAATCTTCTGGTCCATAGTCCATTCTTTTGGGCCAAATCTCGCAATGGAGTCCCTTGTTTCCTCTGATATTGTTACAGTAATTTTTCCTGTCATTAATTTACTTCACCTCCTAAAGGATGTGATAATATATCGGGAAATTTATTCCACAGAAATTTTACCTACTGGAAATACAGTTAGATTCTGAATTGGCTCAATAATATTATCCTGAACACGTTTCTTATCAGTCCGGCTAAAACAGTATGGCAAGAAGGAAATTCAATGAAATTGATTGGGGAATGCTTGAAACGCTAACAAACTCTGAGGTTGAATTCAAGGCCATTCCGCAAGAAATGAGTTACTTTAGAGCCTAATTCTATGTCAAACTATGCCTCCATATACGGATGCATGTGGGCCCAGAATTAGCCCATGTTGGTGGTCTGAATCCCCCGGATTCAACCTGTGAGGTAAAACTAATTTAATCAACTCACCAGGTGTCATACGAAATTAAAATTGGGAAGAAAACAAAATTATTTAATTCAGCATCCTAATGGTTTTGTCAGTTTTTTCCATCTTTTTTTATATGAATTGGAACGCCACATCTTGCACAACGAACTTTGAGGCTGTCACATATTGAACGACTTAGTCTATCTTGATCCTCTGATGATACTTGATGCGGATCACACTGCATTGTAAGATCGGTCAGTGACACGTCTTGAGCAGGACTGTGTACAAAAGTAGGTGTTACACCAACACCAAAGTTGATTATCTGAATATCTTTTTCTTGTGGAAATGACAAAAAGAATGCAGGCTCTACATCCGATAAGGCAAGACTTTTTGAATGTAATTTTTGAGGTATGAAAGTATAAGGATCAATTGATTTGACAGAAAACAATTCTGCAAGTTTTTGCTTGAAAGTCTTTTTTCCATGTATAAATTTGATCTTACGAGATGTAATTCTATGAGAAAAACTGTTGAGAAGAACAGTGTTGATCATATCATCTAATGTCTTGGTTGACTGGACAATATCTGCCCTTGATCTTTCCACCTCCAATTTGAAAGCATCTTTTATTTTTTTGACATTGTCATGATGAATCTTGTTTTGTTTCTTGTATTCATTTTCAAATTGTTCATCGGTAAGGTCTTTTTTTAGATTAGCGATACGATTTTCAAACAGAATTTTCTCTTGATTCACACGGTCTCTTTTTTCTATATCTAACTCTGAGAATTCATGTAGAGTTGTCTCTACTCCAAATATGATAAAACAATTATACAGATTATGTCCATCAAGTTTGCTTTTTGCCCCTGCAAGATCTGTCTTTGTCTTACTTGAAAATATGGCATTTTTCTTTGACATTCTGCTCTCAAGTGAGGTCACTTTACCGTGTATTGCGTTTGAGATTTTTCTAGTCTGGTCCTGAACAAAGCAGGCCATCATACACCTAGATGATTCCTGCCAGAATTTAGAATAGACATCACTTTTTACTATTTTGGCAAGGTCTACAAGAGGAACCATAAAGTGATTTTTTAACGCAAGATATTTTGTAACCATTCGTTCAAAGTGTGGCTGGGTCTATATGTTCTACTGTAAGGCCATCAATTGTTCCAAAGAGATTCCTATCCTTATCTGTGGTTCTGACTATCAAACGTCATTTCGGACTTGTTCCGGAAGACAAAGAATGCAAATTCAGTAGCATACTGGATTATTTTCAGGACTTGATTTTCTTGATCATCTTTGAATCTCTGTTGAGGCTTGAGCTCAAGCCAAACAAACTCCTCATCTGTATTTTTGATGCCATTATATTTTAGAAAAATATAAAATTTAAAGCAAGATTTTCTGTTTTTAAACAATTACTATTTGAAAAGACATGTTGAAGATTATTTTGGTAGTTGCAGTCATTATAATAATCTCATTTTCCATTATTCCAGTACATGCAATAGGATTTGACAACAGCTTGGAACGTCTTGTCATTGCAAAACAAAAGGAATATCCATCATGGTATATTGGAAAGGACATTTTGCCGCAGCAAAATTACACATACCACATATGTGATTATTCCATAAAACCTACTCTAAATTATGCAACTCCGTGTTATCAGGTAGAACTTGACTTTATTGGACTCTTGCAAGAACCAACTGGACAGACTTGGATAGTTCAAGCAATTTTTACTCCTGATAATTCTCACAATCAATGGTTTTCCATTTTGCACATATCTTCGGATTTTGCAACAATTACAACTGATGGTACTAGCATGAATTATGCCACATCACTTTCACATACCATATTTTATCTACAAAAATATGCAAACATGCACAAACCTCAATTGCTCAAGATAGGAGCATCGTGGGGGCTGGTAGATGAATATGTATCACCAGTTCCACAGTTCACGGTAAATCGATTTACTACTATACCCATGGGAGATACCACTACATCAGCATACCAAGTTGGGTTTGAAGTAGTAAAAGACAATACTTTTTACATAAAAGATGACATTCCATTTCCAATAGAGAGTACGCTTTATGATTCAAACACTGCAAACTCTGATGCGCCAGCTCTCTATCAAGTAAAACTGTTGAGCTTCTCTAATGTGGCAAAAAACACTACTGCTTTGCAAGCCTGCAGCAACAATTCTGAACCTCAACAGCCAGTCATCCCACTTTCAAAGCAATCCCAGACACTGCCATTGCCAAATGATACCAACAATACTTACTCAAACCAGACTATTCCATCAAACAGTGAAAACAACTTTACACAAAATACCCTACAAAACAATACTGGAAATCTGGATCAAAATTATACAAATGAAATTAACTTTACCACAGAGGGTCAGATACTCAAGGCATTCAAGGGACTGGGTGGAAATCTTACTCTAAATTCAACAGGGTAAGACATATTCAAGAAATTATTTTTTATATTGATTTATTTTTTGTGCTACCTCGGCCGCATTTTTGATATTAAATTTCATATCATATGTAGCCACTCCCTCAGTCCAGGAAATCACAAGGCTATCTTTTTTTGCTGCATTTGAAAGTATTTCACCATATGAAAGTTCCAGACACAATCCACTGCCAGATACTTCTACTGCAATTCCAGTGTCAAGTAGATATAGTGTTCCAAGACCCATCTTGCTCTGTGCTTTTATCTTGTCAAGAATTTGTTGCCCTTTTGCAAGACCTATCATACAATTATACCATCATGAAAAATAAAAGGAGGTATTCAACCGCTTAAATGGTATTACAAATTAATGATTATGATACCAATAGCAATAGCCATAACACTATCATTGTCATAGTTGGAATGGGTCTGATAATGCAGCAACAAAGCCAAAATGTGGCAATTACACAAAAAGAAAATGCTATCAATGCTATTCACAACACCAAGGAAAAAGAAACTATCCAGGCAACACATTCTGGAAGTCGTTTAGTTTCAAAAATCCAGAAAATGTACCTGTACATATCAAGTATTTTAGAATTGTAGACGATCAGGGAAACTTGATTTCAAGAATTCCATATGACAAGCAGATACCTGCATTTGCAAACTCAAGCATTAACCTTAACGGAGTAATACCGTCACAATATCTAAAATAATACGGATTATCAACTGTTTAAAAATTAGATAATTATTTCAAATAATGAAAAGAATAGAATTACTTTCTTTAGGATTATTACTGACAGCATTTGTGTTTAACAGTGCATATGCCACACAGATTCTAATCGTCACTGACAATGGCAATGTATTTCCAATCGCAAATACATCAAGTTCTTCTGCTACAGGAACCGGTAATGGTAACGGTAATGGAACAGGTAATGGAGTCATAGCACAAATTGTTACTACAAATCCAAAAGGTTTGGTAATTGCAGGAATAGACAGTGCTATTGGAAATTCAAGTTCGCTTAGACCCTACAACAAAGTTAACACTGGAACATTTGCGGCAGGATTTCAGACAAGTGATTCTGTTCAAAAAATGTACATTCCCCAGATAAATGCGCCATATGCATACAGTAATGGAGTATTACAAAGCAGCAGCGCGCCGCTGCCAAACATATTATCTCCTAGTTCGACGACTATTCTTTCAGGTTCGCCAAGTAGTACAACTTCATCAAGTGGGATTGGCATTAGTGGCCCAGGCACTCTTGGAATTTTACTCAATAGTGGATTAGGATCTACTGTTGTAACAGGATCAGGTATTACTGGTGGCGGTTCTGCATTTTTTGGAACTTTGATAGATCATACAATATCCCCCACTGCTTATGATGGAGGCACTCATGGGTATACAATATTTACATCAAACATTGGAACAACCAGTGGAGGATATACTGTAACAACTCCTGTCAACAAATATGTAAGTTCAGTAAGCAATGCTTATGCAACATATACTTGGAGTTGGTATGCTTGCAATATGAGTACGTATACCGCTTGGTCTTGGTCTTGTGGTTATGATTCTGGAACAGGTGTTGCAACAGTAAATGGATACGTATCAGGAAGTTACTACTATGTAACTTCTGTAACTTATAGTACAACTGATCAGTATGCTGCAAATTATTATTCGTACACTAGTTCCTCTTCTTGTTCTGCCAAAGGAGGATGTTCATACTATAAGAGCAGTAGTTCATTTGTGCCGTATATCACACTCTATGATAAATCACCATTTGTTCCGTTAACACAAACATACACAAGTGATTTTCAATCGCAAGTAAATTTCAATCCCTCATACTCGTATTGGTTAATTGTAACACCAACATCTGGGGGAACAACAATTGGTGCAACCAACTATGATCCTAGCACACAGATGTTTTTCAAAGTGACTAACTTACCATCTAACATACCGTTTCAGATATTACAAAACGGAATAGTTGGTGTACAGGGTGTAACAGACTCAAGTGGTACAATATCATTATCAGCCTCCCAAATAGCGGCCGGAGGCCAATCATCCATTAGTGGTGAATTGGACATTTATCCAAATTCTCCAGCATATGTAGGAACCATAGGTACGGCAGTTTATGACACGGTGAATAATCAAATGTTCAACATACCTGCAGCATCTCAGCAGATCTATACTTCATTTGCTTATGTTCAAATTCCCATGGCTGCTAAAACAAATATACAAAATGTGGTAGACAATGCAACTTCGTTAATCAGCATACCATACTTGTCCAAGACATACAATGCAGGTTCATCTATGATGGTGCCAATCATTCCAGGACTAAAATCAATTTCATTTAGCCTCAATGGTACCCAAACAGTATTGAAAATGTCTTCCATTCCAAGCAATTTAGGAATATCAATTGTCACATCAGGTACAAACAGCAATTCGGGATATGATACCAATGGGGTACCATTACAAATTAGTGCAGACACAGGAGGTGAAGCATCAGCTATTGCTCCAAAAGACGGAACAATGTATGCGTTAGTAAATGCACAAGTATCTGCGGACACATCGTACACCACAAGTGCAACTTACAACTATCAACAGACGGCAACACAATACATCTACGAGGTATACAATCCATCAATTGGTTGGTATGTAAAAGCACCATGCCCACAAGATCAATTTCAAGCCAGTGGGTGTACGGATCATTTGTCATATGCATCATCGTCAGCTCATGCCGGACCCCTTGACGTATATGTAGATATTTACGTAAACGGCGTATTTTCTAATTCACAGATTATTTACTATAATCCAAATCCAATAATTCAGCAGACCTCATCTGTAAACAGTTGGTCATTCTCAGGTTCAAATGCAATGGCAATGCATTATCCGACTTCACAAGCTTCTGGAATAGTACAGATACCAGTACATGCGGGAGATTTGGTTGAATTTTACATGCGTGCACATGTTGATGCATATGGAAATCCAATATCCGTGCCAACAGGATACTATGGAGTATTTACTACTACAAATCAAGTATGCACTGGAAGCGCCACAATAAATCTTAACAGTGGTTCCATCCTGACAGGCATTAGTTAACGATAAAAAAATCGTCTTAAATTATGCATAATTTTTGATTTTATGCGAACTGTAATTTTTTTATTTTTTATTTGTATCATAATATCCCCACTTCAAGTGTTTGGGCAGCTTGACTCGATCCTAAATGATACCAATTCCAATTTGTCATCACAACAAGATGCGAGCAGTTTTACGATATGGATTCCAAGCAAAATGATCAGTGGTCAGGATTATGAAGGAATGGTACTTTTAGACAAGCCGGAAAACCAGCCAAGTATTTTTTACTTGTCTTCAAGTGATAAATCGACATTACAGGTACCGCTCTCAATAACAGTGCCTCAGTCAGAAAATCACGGAATATTTGCAATCAAGACACTCAAAGATGGAAATGCTACCGTATTTGGTGCATTAAATGGGAACTTGGCTCAAAGTGCAACCCTAGTTTACACTTCAAATTCACAACCATCTCAATTACAAATGATAGTTCCAACATCTACAACTAGGGCACAAGATATGCAATCATATGTTTTTTCAGAAGATAAATTTGGATTACCAGTACCAGTTGATGCAGATACAGAAATAACTGTCACAACATCGTCCATGATAACCGCGCCGCAAACTGTAACCATACCAAAGGGACAGTATTATACCACATTACCATTATTTACAAAAGGCAGTGGAATTATTTCAGTATCATCAGATAGCTTGGGTGTTGCAACTGCAAATGTTACAAAAGTTAGTGACAATGTAACAATCAAGCTAGCCATAGCACCAGATACAGCATTGCCAAACTCACTTTCATATTATTACATATGGTTAGAAAAAAATGGATTACCATTCAAGCCCCCGTATGCAATTCATGCAACACTTACATCAAGTGATACAAATGTTGCAAGATTTGGAAATAATTATGATGTCACACATTTTAACGACATACTTTATTCTACTACAATAAGGGATGGAGTTGCAAAAGGTTTTGTGTATACACGAAATGTTGGTAGTACAGTAATTTCTGCAAGCGTAGACGGGTTTGGTGCAGCAAGTGCTAACCTCATAGTTGGGCCGTCAACGAACAATCAGGTAACAGGACAAAACATCACAAGTTACTGCAGTGTATTTGCACCATGCAAACCAAACATGGTGAAAATTTGGACATACCCAACTACATTTGATGACTCTGGATATGGCATAGTTGGGCTATATCGTCAGATAAACCAATCAGGTACCAGTACAATCATTCCGCTTGAAGCAGACAGTAGCACGGTCCAGTTGTCATCAAATGGACCAGATACAAATTATGACAAACAAATCAACATGATACCCACTCGCATACCTGGAAGTAACGAGGAAACAGGGGTCGCACAAGCTGTAGAATTTGCCATTCAGGGGGGCGGAACAGGAAACTTTACCATGACTGCATCAGGCCCGGGAGAGATACCAGGAGTTGCAAATTTCAGTGTCCTGCCTAGATATGATGACTCGTACAGCATCAAGATAACTCCGCTTCCAATCAATGCAGGAATCAATCAAGATCTTGGCATAATGTACATCGCAGACAGTACAGGTGCAATGGTGGAACCGTCAAATGTTTTTGCACAACCACCAAAAGTAGACATCAAAAGTACAGTCCAAAATATGCCAAAGACACTAGATTTTACATCAACCAACATGATACTCAGTGGGACAATCACTAAAAAATCAGAACTAGTAGCTTCAATTCAAGGAATTCCATCTTTAGCAATTTCAATTGTTCCTCTGGATGTTGCAACAAACATAGAGTTTGAATTGCCTCCAAAAGTACACGTTGGAGAAAAATTCCCATATGTAGCATACAAAACAGATGCATTTGGCATACCGTTAGAAAGAATTGTACCAAGTGATGTATCAACAATAACCGGAGTAAACTTTGATCCTTCTGGTAGATACATGTCAGTAAATCAGGAAGGAAGAGTAACAGTAGCAGTACTCTCAGACGATGGAGCAATCACTCAGTCAATCAATTCATTTTACAATGACATGAATGTAAACACAGATGCAAACTCGACAATCTTCAAAGTAGGAAAGGACAATATTTTCAATATAAAATCAGATATTAGTAATGTAATATACGAAGTACAATCAATTTTTCCTGTTATCAAAAAAGGAGACGGGGAATATTCCATTACACCATCAAGAGAACAGAATTTTGATGTGACTGTATTTGCACACAAGGATGGATTTCGACCAATATCGGAAACATTGCATCTTGTTTCAAAGAAAATAATTGACATAACAATGATTGCAAAAGGAAATGATGGAACACAGTTACACATCAGTCCAACGTTTACTGTCAACAATTATTCCATTGCACAAAACACGCCATTTACTACAACAGTAAATGCTGGCAATACAGAGATACAATTGCCGCCAAAAGTGATTTTACAAAACAAAAACTATGTGTTACATGTGATAGATATTGGCGACCAGAGTTATACGGAAAATAAAGTACAAACATACCTAGAAGATGACTCGAACATAATTGCAACATATGACTTGGTCCTAAGTGTAAATGCAACAGATGCGATAGGCGGAGGATTTTACTCATATGGAAGTACTGTTACGCTAAATGCTCCGGAAAAATGGCAAATGTCATTCCTTGTAAGACAGGTTTTTGATCATTGGGAAGGCAGCAAACTACCATTTGATTCCAAGACAAACAACGTTAGTTTTACAGCAAAAGACAACGTATTTGCGACTGCAATTTACAGGCCTGATTACACGTATCTGATGTTGGTAATAGCTGGGCCGATCACAGGAATATTTGCAATGAAAAAGCGCAGTACTATCTCTTGGTATGCAAGAGAGATAAATGATAAACTGGAAAAATTTATTCCAAAATTACCCGTGAAGAAAAAATCTAGATACCTAGTGTTTGACTAATTACGAATTCTAGAGAAATCTACACCACTTTTTTAAACCATGATAGTACCGTACAAGTAAAGAATGAAAACTCCACATTATTCCATAGTAATTCTTTCAATCATATTTGTCTTGGTTGCAATAGATATGCCGTTAGCAAATGCCGATTGTAATTTCTGTTGGATTCCAACAGAAAATAATAATACTGCAATGAGGATTTTAATCCAATCCGAACCTGATGCCTTGAATCTAATTCCTCCACAAGATCGGCAGATACATCTGAGATTTTTAGATGTAAACACAAACCATTTGATAGAAAATGTGACATTTGCCATGTATGTAACAAAAGGAAACCAGACATTTTTACAAAATACTTTTTGGACTCAATCGGGCAGTTTTACGCTGAATCTAAAGCCAGGGGAAAGATACCTGTGGACTGCAAATCCGGATCATGATCCCATAAATGGTTTGTATTACTCTAAGGGTGATCAGATAGATATCTGGACATCATATCTTACAAAAGATGTATATCATTTTTCAATCCAGCCCGTAGTTATTGATTCTTATATTCTAAGCCAAAAGCTGTCGGAGGAAAATTTGAGACTGATCTCAATTTATTGGATACATACAACAAAACAATTACCCCTCAGATAATTCCTGAATTTCCATTTGCTATTCCAATTTTGCTTGTCAGTGTTGTATCCGTTATTACATTTTACAGGATTAGATTTAGAAAATGAAAACATTACATCTTGCAATAATAGTTGGTTCAGGGATTGCAGTTTCTGGTATTGCAGGAATTATGATCATGTCAGGAATTCTAGACATTACAGGTCAGAACTTTAATAGCACAAAATCTCATGGATTGCCAGAATTATCTTATTTCACACTTTTTTTCAATGGATCATCAGATTCTCTTTCCCCCATTCAGTTTGAAGCAAGACAGGGACAAAACATAACATTGGTAGTAAATGTAACTTCGACTCCAGAAAATCTTCCAATGACGCTCTATACTGAACCTCATATTGGATTTACAACTACAAACGGAATGGACTTGAAATTATCATCCACGCATGTAACTACACCTGGTACAGTCTTACTTCACATATATATTGGAAATGATGCCACGCCAAACCAATATCGAACAAGAGTCTTTGCAACTAACATGAATGATACTCTAGGAATAGATGTCGGCATTACAGTCAAACCACAAAATTCCACTGAACGATTTTCTGTAACTGGGTCTAAAATTACACATTACTATGATGGCTCTACAATCAAGCCAAAAGTCGAACTTTATGATTACTATTACAATGGCATAGACAAAGATAATACAACTGTGTCAATCAACAATCAAACCTACTATCAAACCACTCTTAACTATGCAGATTATGATTTGAAAAAAAGAACTTCAATACAGTTTCAAAACGTTACATTTGCATTCCCGGAAGGGGTCATGACTACTCCTGGTGGTGCGTTCATCATGCTTGATATAAAATTCTCTGATGGTTCCGAAGAAATCTATGGTGAGAATAAAAAAAATCCTGACGGTTCTGGTGTCCTAGGAGGAATAGGAATTCCGACATCATATGGACCACATTCATCTACAAACTCAACTACGGTTCTTGGCAACCATGTGATGCCACAAGCTGGCATGACTATCTATAATGACAAAATGAAACTATTAGTGAGCAAGTAAAATGAAAACTCTACATCTTTCAATAATCATTCTTTTGACATCTGGATTACTAGCATTTACAACAAACTCTGTTTATGCCCCTTGTCTTGTTGGAGTTACAGATTGTGGTCCTCCACCGGGAGTGACTGTGAGTACATGGACAGACAGTCAATTTTATGAAAAAAATGACACCATTGATCTTAAAGGAAAAATCTACATAGAAAATTACACAAATCCAATTCAGGTACAAATCATCAATCCTACAAACATGACAGTGCAGACCCTTGAGACATTTGTAAACAATAATATGTTTTCTATAAAGATCAATGCCAACTTTAATGACAGCGGAATGTACCAGATTATAACATGTGTTAAGAGCTGGTGCGACAGGTCATACTTCAAGTACACTGCAGAGCCATATCATCTGTCTTTTAATGACGGGAACTATCTTATCTGGTACAAGAGCATTGCAGATCTTCAAAAAATTGACGTAGATGTTGGTGCGCAGGCATTGCGGGTTCACATATCAGGTGCTACCGCTGAAGGTCTGCAGTTTGTAATAACTCTTCCAAGGGATTTGATAGACTTTCAATCTGCAAGAGGAGACCAAAATTTCACTGTTCTCGTAGGTGCACAGCAGCCTGACAAGTACATGCAGCCAGCAAGCTTCAAAGAAATAGCAACAAACAGTCTCTCAAGGACGCTTGCAATAGACATACCATACAAACCGATGTCAGACGAGCAAGGCATATGGGATTTCAAGATTACCGGTCCAGATGTCTTGTCCGGACCATCAGTTTTTTCAAATCTTCCCTTGAAGCAATTCAAGTCAGGAATTAAAGTACAAGATGTAAAATGTAATACGGGTTTTGAACTTGTAATAAAAGCAGAAGATGGTTCTCCTGCATGTGTAAAATCTGATACTTCTCAAATATTGATTAAGAGAGGATGGGGTGTTGAAGGTCTTGTTGCTCATCCGGGACCAGCCAAATCTGCACCATAAGAAATGAAAACTCTACACCTTTCAATAATTCTCTATTTTTATTTCGTTGCTTGTAGAAAGTTCTAAATGGAGTTGTTTGACTTCTAGATCTTATAGGGGATTGTCTAATTCAATCTCTGTTTTTTTGCCTTTAGAACTTGCCATTTTTAACATTGCATGTTTATTTAATGCTGAATCAAGTGACAAGAATTGTTTGACGATGATACTTTTTTTGTTCAAAGAATAGAGTTGAACGTTCCCAAATTTTCTTGTAGAAATAAATATTCCAAATTTTTCCAACATTGGCCAAACCTTATAGAATGTAGTTTTAGAAATTCCAACGTTTTCAATTATCTCTTTCTTTGAATAGTCACTTCCATTATCTAGAAAAAAATCAATTATCCGAAGTTGTGGGGAATCTCCCAAATACTGGACAAATAATGAATTTGTCATGTAATATCATTGTAATATTCGCATTGAAAGTATTTATTCTATACCGTTCAAAGGTACTGTAAATGGACTTCTCTGATGAGGAAATTATGGCACGTATCACACATAAACTCTATAGACGAGGAAATTGGGGAGAGAGTCATACCTCATTTGAGAATCTCAAAAAGGGCTTCAATCAGAGAGATCTTGGTAAAAAGGGTCTAAAAAGAGTCGATAAAGTAGGAGAGCAAATGATCAAAGCTGGCTTGTTGCATTCAAAGCAGACAAAATATGGACTGGAAGTAAGCTTGGAATTTACACGAAAGGATGAACTAACTGACATAATGAAAAGAGTCTTCCATGATGACGAATATGTTTAGTATTCAAAAGTGTCAAACTTTTTACGCTATTCCATTATCCAGCAGACCTTAATTTTTCTTTAATTAGTTTGAACCTGTTCAATTACGTAATCTAGTTCTTACGTTCTAATTGGACACATTTCTACTTTTAAAATAAAATATTTCTACAAATTGTGAGTTCTGGCAAGTCTGACATAACTGTTCTTGGTTTTAATGACAATGGCATGACGGCAGGAATACCGCGAAGTGAGCAGATACACATGGGAATCTTTGGCGAGGTGGGTTCAGGAAAAAGTATTGTGGATACTATAATGATAAACCAGAACATAAACAGAGATCAAGGGTTCATGCTTGTTGACCCGCATGGAACTTTGGCACAAGATGTTCTAAGAATGATTCCAGAATCAAAAAAGGATCGCGTAATCTACATCAGTCTGGATACGGTGCGCTTGTGGGGAAAAATTGTAAAAATAAATCCACTTGAGGTAAAGAGTGGAGGCGACAGATATGTTGTTGCCATGAATCTTGTAAATGCATTACGAAACATATATCGTGATTCATGGGGCCCGCAACTTGAGGCCTTGCTAAGAAATGGTGCAAATGCACTTGTAGAAATAGAAGACTCGACACTTAGAGACCTGGTAAAAATAATCACAGATGATAGAATGCGTTCTATTTTTATGAATAAAGTTGCAAACAGAGATGTCAGACATTTCTGGAATGTCTTGTTTCCTCAGCAGTATCAAAAAGATGCAGGACGTTCAGCGTACAACAAACTTGACAAGATCTTGTCAACCCCACAAGTTGCAGCAATACTTGATACTGCAAAATCAACGATTGACTTTGGAGATATAATGGAATCAGACAAGTGGGTAATAGTAGATTTATCAAGTGGTGGCTCTGATGATGTGATATCATTTCTTGGGACTATTCTAATCAACATGGTCTATGTCGAAGCAAGAAAGAGATTTGGAAGGCCTGATCTTTCCACAAAACCATTTTTCATGTATATCGACGAGGCACATCTTTTTGCCCCATTTGCGCTCAGGGAACTGCTAAACACCATGAGAAAGGCAAACATGAAGGTGACAATTGCAACCCAGACCATCAATACATTCCCAAGGGAGTTTGCAAAGGAGATATCTGCCCTAGTTCGTACGCTAGTTTGCTTCAAAGTGGATATGGAGACTGCAAACATGTTCAAGACTGTAATGCCGGTATCAGTCGAGCAACTCACATCAATGACACAGGGAAGATTTGCCTTTTATTCCCAGGGGAATCCTCCGCATACCGGATTACTTATCGCAGTTCCAATAGTTGATAGGAAAAAAGATTGGAAAGAATTGGCAAGATATAGTGTGGAAAAGTATGGCGAACCAACATCGCTTGAAAGATATGTCATGCCAACAAAGTCACAACATTACTCCCCACAAGTGACACCACTTGAGGCAACAATCCTGCTCTTACTGTATAATGAAAATCGTGATATGACAAAAGATGAGATCTACGAGTTTGTTTACAAAATGTTTCCAGTAAACAAGCGAGATGTTTTTTCAAAACTTGATGATATCCTAGTTAATCAATTACATCTAGTAGAGCGTAAAAATACAACATTTAACGATGGCGATGACAAACTTGCCACTCGTTATGTTTTGTCAGGCCTTGCATACAATAGTTTTTTCTCACAAGCCATGATGGGAAGACGTGCAGGGTCTCCACTGCACCAGACTACAATATTTCTGATAATGAACATGCAGCAAAAGACATTCAAGTTTTGTATTCCAGATCTTGGTGACAAGGGAGAACAAAGACCAGACTTGTTGATATTTGAGCCACAAAGACGTGATGATTCAAAAGATATAACATATGATCCTCTGTATTGGTCTGAAAAAATAATTGCAGTTGAAGTAGAGACAGACCCAACAAAACATGAATCTCAGGTTGTTGAAAATTTCAGGAAAAACTTTGAACTCGGGTACGATGTATGGTTTATAGTTTTTTCAGACAAACACAAACAGTATGTTGTGGATGCAATGAACAAAAATAATATTGCCAAACAGTTTTACAATATTGCACTCATCCCACCTGATGCAGTAGAGCGACTTGGAAACATACAGAACAATTCTGTAACTCATCTAACTATGGAGGAACTTGAGGTGTACAACATACTAAAAGGCGGTGGTACGGCGCAGTCTGTTGCCTACAAGGCAGAACTTTCTGCATATGATGTCATGGGGATTTTGTGGAAACTTGAACAAAAAGGTGTAGCAGAACGTGGCTATATTGAGACTAGAAATACAAAATTTGCCTTGGAAGGAGGAAAAAACATCACCCAGACCAAAAGAGAGGAATATTTCATACCTACAGAGGAGGGTAAGAAACTTGAAAATTCAGATTCGCATAATTTAGAAACAGAGCAGAAAAACGACACGGCTGTATTATCTGATACAAAAGACAAGAAACCAGTAGGGTTTGATTTTTCAAAACTCAGCGATCGAGGATTAAAGGACCTGGTATTAGATCCAGAAAATGGAACTCTTGCAAAGACCATGCTTGAAAATCGGGGAAATTATGTTCATATCAAAAACGGCAAGGTAATGACAAGAAAAAAGCCACGATGACATCTATAGGCAACTAAAGTGTGATTTCGTCTTTCTGTTTTTGAGCAAATGAATCCAATGAATTGGGTTTGCCGTGGACTTTCTCAACGTGTACTTGAAACCCTTCTTGTGAGTAAAAAACAATATTGCATTCTTTACAGGTGGGCACGCAATCACTAGAAATGGTTTTTGATTTAATGGATGTGATTGAAATTCAGCTATGTTGTAATCAATAATTGTTGTTGTGATCCTCAGTCTGATCCTACCTGTTTGATATGATCATGTTTGATGACGCTCTTGTACAACTGTTTAAAATGAAAATGGAAATCATATGTCATGAGTGAAATGATCGCAGTACCAAAAGATCTATCGGAGAAGATTGAAGGAAGACTGAGTCTTGTAGATCTGAAGGATTTGGCCAGGAAATTGCTGCCCGCCAACAGCGTACTGAGGATACTGATACTTTCAGAATCTGACAAGTTATTAGGTAAAGAAGGAATTGCAAAACTTGAAATTTTTCTTAAACTGCTTTATCAAGAATTAGAGCACAAGTGATTTTGGTCAAGATTTTATTGTTTAATTATTGTTATACTGTTTTCATGCTGTAGAGAATTCTTGAGATGATGATGTGTCAAAGGCTGCATTTTACCTATAGAAACGTATTGATTTATAATACAATTGTATTATTATATAATACATGTTGGAAAGGTTGTTTGTATCAAAAACTAGGATCAAATTATTAGAAGAATTTCTTTTCCAATCTGACACAGAATATCATATACGAGAACTTGCTAGATTAGTACACGATATACCGATAAATGTTCAAAAAGAATTGAAAAACCTACAATCTGTAGGTCTTCTTACTCATAGAAAACAAGGAAACATGGTACTTTACAAATTAAACAAAGATTCTCCCATTGTGGAAGATCTCAAGAGAATATTTTTAAAAACAGAAAGTATTGGAAAAGAGATTCTTTCATTGTTATATGATAAAGAGAAGATTAGATATGCTTTGATCTATGGATTTTTTGCAAAAGGTACTGAATTAAAATCAAGTGATATTGATATGTTGATAATTGGAAGTGTTAACGAAGATTCAATTTTAAAGTCAACACAAAAAATTGAAAAACAAATTGGTCGTACAATAAATTTTATCCTTTGGACTGAAAATGAATTTCTACTAAAGACTCATGATAATATACCACTGATAAGAGAGATTTAAAAACATCAGTGATAATGATAGTCGGAGACGAAAATGAGTTTAAACGAACTATTAAGCAAGGGTCTAGTTGAAAAATTTCAATCAGATAAAGAACAGGTAAAAAATGAAATTGAAATTGCTTGTTTTAATGAAAGTTATAGTAACAAATGATTCGTAATTATTATTTATTGTCACTCAATATGCCAATAACTTCTTGTAATCTTTGTGGATTTAGAGCATATTGTGGTCCATACGATGTCGGATGTTTTAAGATCAGGTTTTCTTTTACAAGCTTCTTTAGTTTCTTATCAACATCACCTTTGAGATGAGATGGAAATCCAGTCTTTAGATTTTCAAGTGAAATGTGTTTTGCACCAATTCGATTATCGTAGAATAGCTTTCTCAGTATTGCCTTGCTTACATCATCTGCCAATAATTCCTAATGTTCAGAGATTGATATAAGTATTATGTAATTATTTACATAATGATAGGTAATTATATTAATAATGATGTATTACACTATGTTGTAGCATAGCATGAAAAAAGCCCCAATTTCTAAAAATAAAGTATTACAAAATGGTCCATTGGAAAGCGTATTCCCAGGCAGCACATCAAAGATCTTGGATTTCCTTGCAACTTTCAAGGATTGGGACTATTCTGTCTCAGACATTGCCAAAAACTCTGGAATTTCTTTCAAGACTGCATTAAATGAAATCAAGAATTTAGAACAACAAGGAGTTTTATCGAGAACAAGGACTGTAGGAAAAGCTATCATGTACAAGCTAAATTAGACTCAAAACAAGGATTCTACATCGATAAACTAGTGTTTGAGATTGCAGCAAAAAGAGCTCTAGAGTCAGAAACTAAAAACAAAACCAAAGTAACAGCATAGATTTTGTAACTTTTTATAAAATCTCTTGTTTTAATGAAAGTTATCGATTTCCATGATGATTTTAATCATGATTTATTTTTTGGAAAGACTGACATCTACTCCAAATTATCTAGTTCAAAACAGGCAACCTGATTATGACTTCATTATCAGGCAATGTAGATACAAACTCCCATCCTTTCATTATCCACTCCTTGCATTCTGTTATGCTGACTACCTTCTGACTATTCCCGTTCAATCCAAGCGTCTCCATGGATTTCTTTTTGATTAGTTGCTGCATCTGTTCTACACCAAGTTTTGAGAGGTTTCCCAACTTGTCAATCTCGTCCTTTGTATGACCTGCAATGGTCAAAAACTGGAGGTTGAAAGTTTCAAGTATCTTGTCCTGGCTTGTTTCCTCTTTTCCTGTAGTAACCAAATGATTAGATCCTCTTGCATATGCCTGGCGCATCTTTTCAATGATATCTTCAGGGAGCCCTTTGTTTACAGTATAGACATGCTCAATGTCTCCCTTGTGGCCCATCCAAAAAACACGCCAATCTCTTATTACAAGTCCCTCGCTTTCGGCAACCATTAACCTAGTGTCAAAATATCTTCTAAGGATATACGGTCTCCACTGAAAGCCTGCTGCTCTCATCGCTTTTCTCATCAAATCCCCCACATTGTTTGATCCTATGTGTTGACCTACCTTGCATGGGTTGTAAGCAAGAGCAGTTATGATTGGAGACGCTGGAGTTATCATCTCGCCATTTCTGATTCTTAATTCCAAATATTGCTTGAGATATTCACATGCTTGTTCAGGAAGAAATGAGGTAAATTGATGTCCTGCTTTGGACAAGCATTTTCTTACTGTTACAATTGTGGGAATTTTCTTGAATTCAACTGTACCATTTTCTATGGTAAGTTCTGGCAAGTCTGCTACCTTGAGGCCATCTTGTCCAAGATAATTGCCTAAAACCTCAATCCTGAATCCACAAAATCCGACAAGAGTTAACGCTATTTTTGCCCTAATGTTTGCAACATCGAGAACTTTTTGGAGTTCTGCATGGAGTTGGGACTCTCTCACTCTCGTATTTCGAATAATCATTGGAGCCGCTTATCCTGATTTTCTTTCTTACTTCAATCTCGTTGAAACTCCACCAACTCTTCAGCGCTCTGACATATCCCTTGATGTTGGTGCCAGCACTTTTCTTGTTTTCAAAATGTGATATGACTTGGAGCAGAAAGTTGCCAGCAGCTTTGTCATTTAATCTTGCAAGCTTTTGTGTGGTTGTATCAAATGTATTGCATATGTGCCCTATTCGTCTAAAGTATTCTGCAGCTGTGATCACACTTCCTCTTTCAAGATTCTCTACCCAAAGTTTGAACTGGTTATTTTTTAGAAGATCCTTGTAGGGTGATTTTTTGAGTGCTAACTTCATTTTTTTGACTCCATTTTGAAAGAAAATTGAGTAAAAAAGGCGAATCTTAGACCCGATTTGAAATGCGGTTGCCGGGATTTGGACCCGGGTCGCAGAATTGGCAATCCCGCATAATAACCAAGCTATACTACAACCGCTTAAACGATTTAGAAATTATTAGTCTATTAAAGGGTACTGTTTAGAATACCATTTTTTAACATGATGTTGTAAAGGTATGTTATGGATAAACAGCTCGAAGTGAAATTAAATCAAAAAATAAATGAGGTTGCGGATAAATCTGATGAAATTTTCAAAATTATGAAATCGCTAAATGAATTGAAGACTCACTCTGACTCATTTGGTTATGGAATAATAGTAGGAAGATTATACAACTCTTTTTATTATCAATGCAGAAGAATTCTAAAACGTAATCCTACAAACGATGAGTTTAATGAATTCCTTGATATGCTAAATAAGAAACAAAAAGAAATTCTTAACTCTTTGAAATTAAGCTAAAGCGGGTTTTAATGGAATTACTTTGAGCATTGGAGTGCATGGTAGCTTTACAGAAGCACCATGTAGTGCTTTTTTTGCTGCTTCAAGATGTTCTTTTTTCACATGTGCCTCCATTATCACTTGTCCTATTTCTATGCGTGCAGCTAAACTCACAGCTTTGCCAAATGCTCCTCGCATTCCTTCTGACAATCTGTCTGCGCCTGCTGTTGCAATCATTTTATTCTCTCTTAACAAAATATGTGGATAAACTCTCAATGTAGAGTAATAGCCTGTTTCTCCAGTAACTGTCTCAATTGCCTTGTTTGCCGATAATCTGGCAGATTCGATTGCCATGTGTCTTATCTGCATCTTTTGCTGAGAACAAAGCTGTACGCAATAATCATAATCTCCATCTTTTTTTCCTCCATAAAATTTTGCAATTTTTATCTGAGGTTTACCCTTGATGTACTTCTTTCTTGTATATGGTTGACCATTTCCAACGCGATAATTTGCTCCGTGCATGATAACACTTTTTTTGTTTAAAGCCCTATATTTTAACCGTTAGATCATATCTGTGCTTCCTAGATCTTGTTAATCTGAAATAACTCCAACCATTCTTGATTTGCCTATTTCTGCTATCCGTAAATCAAATTCCTTTTCTATCTGTTCTAGAAACAATTTCTCTTTAGAACAACAAGATCTATTATATTGATAATAGTCCATTGAATTTCAATGTCTGAGTTAGAGTCCAAAGTAGACGGAGTTTTAGTAAAAGATCATGTTCTTGTATCTGACAAAGATATGCAACATGTCTTAGAGCTCAAAGGATTTGGAGAAATAATAAAAAAGAAATTTTTCCTCAAACCGTTTGAATCTCTATACTTGCTTTATGTTGATAAACTGAAGCTCTTTAGAGGAACTAATCCTATAGATTTCGATACATTGATGGCAGAATGTATCAAACTTGATCCTGATTCATTTACAAAATTTCTGATATATAGAGATCTTAGAACTAGGGGATATGTTGCAAAAGATGGATTTGGTTTTGGAACAGATTTTCGAGTTTATGAAAGAGGTCAATTTGGAGAAAAAGGTACAAAATATGTCGTATTTGGATTAACTGAAGGCAAGAGAGAAAAGATTGGGCTACTCCAAAAACAAATAGAAGACATTACTACAATGGGCAAGGAACCAGTGCTTGCAGTAATTGAAAGAAGAGGAGAAGTAATTTATTACAAAGTATCCAAAATTCAATTCTATCAAAATAAAGATCAACTTGGATTTTCAAATATAGAATCTTAAATACGATAAAACTATTTTTTACGTGTGGAGTTTAGAGAAATTTATTGTTTTAATTGTAAAAAAAGTTTAGGCCGGTATAACGAAAAATATTTTTCAGAACAAAAAATAAATGAGATAATAAAGATGAATCACGCTTCACACATTTATGAAGGACATGAAATTGTAGTGAAAAGAATCACTGTATGACTAGCAGTTTGTACATGATTGAGATGATATTGATTGTTCTTACTTGTAATTCATAAGTAATCGTTTTATATCCATCTAGGTTTCTCAAATTGTTGAAGACTAGTTTATTTTTACTTGGAACTGTTCTCTTATTTGGATTTACACAATCAGCTATGGCAATTAATAGTAGTATCACAGTGACTCCTCCTAGTATGGTGGACCCGTTTGGACATGCAATTTCCAGTTTTCAAGTTGGTCAGGAGATTGGTGTTCAATCTACACTTACAAACCATGGTCAATCCGAACAAAAATTTGCGTATATGGTACAGATACTAGGCAGTAATGATGAAACAGAATATTTTCAAAGCACTTCTGCATCAATGCTTCCAAATCAATCCTTTAATGCATCACAAGTGTGGATTCCAAAAAACACTGGACAATACACAGTTGAAGTATTTGTTTGGGATAGCTTATCATCTGCTATTCCATTAACTGATGTACTTCGTACCTCAATTGCCATAACTTGATCAAATCTTGGATTATGCAATACTGCTAATTTTGAATTTAAATCTTGAGTAGAAATTAACAGGATGAATTCTTCTCATCACTTAATTATCATGAAAAATTTTGTATTTTCATGCCCGATGAGTCCTGTAGATCTTGCGGAGGAGAACTAGTTAGTCATATCCTATGTTCTGATTGTAGGAAGGCAACTCAAAAAATATGTATAGTTTGTAATCATACTACTCTACTACAATCACACCCACACTGTATGAAAAATCTGTCATCCGACCCAAAGCCGATACTTGTTCAAGCGACTCGGGATGCCTCATCAAAGACTCGCAAGCGTTCATTTCATTTCTCATTTCTTGCTATAGGCGTAGTTACTGGATTTCTTATTCTGGGACTAGTTGCTATCTCTTATACTGGAATTTCTCTAGGGATTTCCGATGAAGCTCAAGCCACAAATTCAAATAATATTGCTGCAAATACTATCGATACTTTTCCAACCTCATATGAAAAATCATACAATAACTGTCTTGCTTATGGGAGTGGTGAATCTATCACTGTAACATGTCCCACAGATAATGGAACGGTATATACTGCAATATTGAATATGCCAAAAGATATGAAAAAAGATTTTTCAGATTCGGTATTTTCTATTCGAGGAATTTCAATTACTGGTAATTCTGACGGTTCTGTAATGTTACAATATAATATTAAAAAATATGTAACGAATTCTTTTGGAATTTAGTTAGAATATCTTGAATCTAAACTGTGGGCATTTTTTAATAAAATATATGGAAAGATGCTCCCGCCGGGATTTGAACCCGGGATCACTGCCTTGAGAGGGCAGTATGCTTAGCCGGACTACACCACAGGAGCTTAGCTAAGCCATAAAGAATAGCAATTTAAAGGAACGTTTTGCCTTTGAATGGATTTGTAAATTTTAACAGCTTTGATACTTTATAGCAAAATCTTAGACTGGTTCTTTATGGATGTAAAACATATTCCTATTCTACTTTCAATATCTGATTTGCCTGTTGGATTGGGAGGTTGTAGAAGTAATGGAACTCATTTCCAATGTTGCGAGTATAACATAACTGTAATGGATGAACAGTCTGGAGAATCAGTTCATCGTATTGAAAATGATTTTGTCAAGATACATCATTGTTCTTTTAATGATACTTCTAGTAACACCTTACATCAACTGCAGGATTTAACTATCATAAATGATGATCAATGGAAGCTCAGAATGTTATTGTCAAAAATTAACGAAAAGAAAGAACAAATTGCAACTTCTCATGCTAGAAGCCTGTCTTGTCGATGCGGGGATCCTTGCTAACAAAGCAAGAGATTCTGTAAAAATCAACGATCCTTTTGCAGGAGCGTGGATAAAATGTGCATCATATTCTTTGGCAGATGCTATTTTTTGTCTTAATATGAAGAGACCAAGCCCAACTCATATGCTTGAGGTGATTAGAAACATGAAGAAGGATAAAGTAAATCAAAAGTTTTCTATAATACATCAGATTCTGGGCATTGAAAGATCATCAACATCACTTCTCTCAAGGATGGTCAAATCTACTATTGGATTTTCTAACATGGTGGAAAATAATGGAAATTCTGATATTATAGCAAAAAAATATGAATATCTTGTAGATAATTCACTTCTTTCAGATTGTTACTTTTATCTAGGATACGTAAATCGAACCAATTTACTCAAAGTTAAAAATCAAATTCATAAAAATCCTGAATTTATCCATGTGTTAAAAATAGGACTTGATATGGACCATGATCTTGTGGAAATTGATAATCAAGCAGAAACTTTACTCCAATCCACAAACGAAATACTAGGGGATCTGAAAAATCAGCCGTAAGGCAAGGAATACTATTAGGGATTTTTCGATAACTTTTAAAACCCTGTATGAGATCTCCAAAGTATGACCGATGCAGCATGTGGATGCGAATCATCCAAAGAAAATAATGCAGAATGTGATTGTGAAATGCAAGGCTCATGTCTTTGTGAAGCTAAATGTACTTGCAAAGCATCAGTTTGCAAAGAACACGTATCTTCATTCTAATAGGTTTTAGTAACCTTTTTTCTTTTATTTTTTAAAATACATTGGCTTTACTTTTCGTTCTCATCTTTGAAGCCCCATGTTTTAACTAGTTCTTTTTGAAACTTGTCTACTTGTTTCTCATTGAGAGCATCTCCGCAATTTTTATGTGTTGGAACTACAATCATTCCATCAAGCTTAAAGTCAACTTCATACATGTGGACTTTTTCACATTCGCACATATTCGGAATAATATAGTTCCACTATATTTGCTTATTTGAAAGATTTAACTAGAACATTTTTTCTATACCCGATATATGCAAAAGTATGTGATATTTGCTATTTTCACATTTTTGTTAATCATACCTGTTGCTTTCCAATCTGCACAAGCTACAAAATCTACTGATTCATGGTATCCTGGAAAGGGACTAAAACAAGGTGATTATTTTAGTTATAATGTCTGCTTTACTGACTGGCATAACTGTGCTCCACTTCAGATGAGTTTTTGGGTTAAAAATCAGACAAGTGATGGGAGTGGTTGGAATTTAGTATTTCTGGCAGTTGATGGCTCGATTGTACAAGAAGGAATCATGACAATAGGAAAAATAACTCCTGACCCAGAAACTTTTGATCCTAATATTTCAGATTATGCCGCAGTTTACAGAAGTACAATTTCATGGTTAGATGCTTTTGCAACAAGTGATTCGCCAAAAACTTTTGATGTTCCTGCCTGGGGCAGAACTGGTTCAGTTGGAGGACAATCTGTTGGTCCTGTGAATCATGAAAGTGTTACAGTGGGAGCTGGTACATTTGATACATGGGTAGTTGGGTGGCACAAAGGTGTTGATAATAAAATTTGGGTTGATTCCAGTCTTCCTTTCCCTGTGAAGTCTATTGTGTATGTGGATGTAACTACAGGAACACCTCCTCCAGATTTTACTTTGGAATTATTACAAACAGGAAATAGTCAAACAGAACCTAGTTTCTTACAAATGTCTTCTACTACAACTGCTGGAGTAAATTCAGGTTGTGATACGCCAAATATGATACAAGACTCGGTTCATGCTACTACTACAACAGATTCAAACGCGATGGTTGTCGAATACAGGTATAGCCCATCTAATCCACATAATGGATGTCCAATAGAGATAAGATTGTCTTTTGAGCAGCCATATGACCAAACACAAAAAGTCAGTAATGTTCAATATGATATATTTACAGTAGATAATAATGGAGTAAAATTATCTTCTCTTGCACAAGTCTTGGGAAGGCAATATCTATTTGCACCAGTTGGAGACGATGATAATACATTTGTCTTGAATGGAACCACACCACTATCACACGTTATAATATCAGACTTCTGGAACCGGAGCTGAAGGTTCTCCTGTGGATTCCAGTTCTTCAGGTCTTGTGAAATTTGATATAAACACACAAGAATCATTTGGTCCTCCACCTGTAAGTATGGAAACAACACCTTCTATGACTAATTCTACAATGACCAATAGCACTTCTATGACTAATTCTACAATGACCAATAGCACTTCTATGACTAATTCTACAATGACCAATAGCACTTCTATGACTAATTCTACAATGACCAATAGCACTTCTATGACTAATTCTACAATGACCAATAGCACTTCTATGACTAATTCTACAATGAACAATGGTACCATGAATAACGCCATTCCAGAATTTCCATTGAGCTCTTTGATGATAATGGCAATTGTAGTTGGATTGACAATTCTATTTGTTAGAATGCATCCAAGTCTATCAAATATTAGACTATAAGAAAATCAATTGAGATAATATGCCTAACATAAGAATTGTATCTATTTTTGCTGTAATTATAATAGTGGCAGCTGCGGGGCTTGCATGGCCATTTCTTTCTAATGCAAAACCTATTTTCTTGGTACCTGTACAAGCAAGTCAGTGGCACATGGGCAAAGGTTCTGAATATACTCCTGAAATGATTTATCAGGTTTCTTTTAACAACACAAATTTATCAACTAATCCGGTTTCTTTTAACAACACAAATTTCACGGCTGATCTAAAATTTCTTCCAATCCAAGAAGGAAATCAATCATTGTTAGTTACAGTAAATCCAAGCGATGGTAGTAAAAAAATAAGTCAGACTGTACCAATAGGCCTAGTTTATGATTTTGTGGATGTGTCTTCTGATGCCAAACCGTATTTTGATGTTCTTGATCAAACCATATTTTCAATGAGAGATTATGCAACAGACGACAAATATCTAGCAAAGGATGCTGAATGGGGTGACCTCTACATTGGTGCAAATCATGTGACACTCAAAGTAACTGATTCTGGAAAAATGTCATTTGGATTTGGTTCTACAAATGCGTATCTTTTGTCATACCGAATTGGAGCACACATAAACAAAATATGGATAGTTGATAATTTACCAATACCGGCAAAAGCTGAAATTTATGATCCGGATGGAAATCTTCAATACACTTTTGAATTGGTTTCATTAAAAGCGTCTTCTACGCCAGGTTTAACTCCATAACAATTTTCAAGCAACCAGTCACAGAAATTTCTAATCTCATTATTGATCTTACCCCATAAGTGCAGCGATGCGGGTAATATGTCTAATCTGTAATTATCGTTTATCACTCTGACTCCTTCCTTTCCCTCGTACATGTAGGCATCTTGTATATTTACTCTACCTAAAATTTCAGATGCCTTTGATTTTATCAACTCTCTTGCAATGGGAAATGCTTTACTATCTCTTTCAAACACAAATCCAATATTTTCTGTCCCATATGCCTCATAATCATCAATCTTTCCTCTTTCAGGAAAATTAAGGGAGACTTTGATATTGTATTTTTTTCCAATGTTGGTTGCAATTTCATTGATGGTGGTAAATGCAAGACCCGGACTCTTTTTTAAGAGAAACCGAATCTGTGGATTGTTTGATTTTAACTCCTTTTGAAGTCTAGATGATATTTGGGAAAAACTCATAATTGTACTAGAAAATTTTCTCATATATGCATTAGGTTTCACTTAATTACAAGATATTTTGAGACAACTCATGCTTCCATTGGATAAGGATGATGTGTCATATGATGAGGGTTCTGAAAGAGCATCAAGCGTTGAAGATTACAAGGTAACATGCATACAATTTATCAAAGACATATGTGGTGATTATCTTGCATGGGTTGATTATTACAAACTACCTGAAGACGAAGACAAGAAAAGACGCGTGCAAATTCACGCAATAGTGGAACGAACAAATGAATGGATAGCAAAGATTGCAACTACAATAAAAGGAGTGGATGTTGTCATGAATGACGGAATACAAAAAATGGCAGAAAATACTGCAGGATATCCATTCCAAGTGGGAGTCTTTGTTAATAATATGTCCGGTTATACACTTGCAAAACCTGGAATAATAGACATAGCTGTAAAAGCAATTGGAAGAGAAGGGTATAAGGTAAAGCTAGGATGGCATCAAAAGGATAAGAGATTCTTGCTAAGTTCTACAAGCCCCGTTGTAATTGATGAATCGAATATTTCTGATGAAGACTTTGATCTTTTAGATTTACACTTGAAAATGGATGCTCGTAACTGTCAATCACGCGATATTGTTTCTTTTACGGTTGTTGTAACTGAAACGAGGGATAGTCAAGAACACGAACAGCGTGGCATGACTACAATTATTCACATGGGCTGACCTGTAAAACTATTCTTACTTCCTCGGATCGTTTATCAGCATATTTCATCTGTGATATTTTTTTACTTAATTCTTGATCATTGACCAATGATGCTGTTCCTAAAATGAGTTTTCCCTGGTATTCTATTTTGACATTGGGATTGTAAAGCGCATTTTTTAACCAGTCACTACTTGGATTTCTTCGGGAAAAATAGAATTTTCCCTTGTAAAATACTGCTCTGATCTCAACTGGATGCTCTTTACCTGACTTTCTACCCATAGTGATTAGTATTGCCTTGAAGGTTCTCTCTTGAATTTCCACGAAATATCTCTTGTTTTAAAGAATTTAACCGATTAGATCGAAAACCCTGATACCTCCTTCCATAAACTGACTTGACAAGTCAAATGCATGGCTACAAGAATCGAACTTGACCGAAAGCAAATATCTGCAGATGACTTTAAAGGAAAAAAGGTCATTGATAGAGAAGGAATCGAATATGGTAAAGTAAAGCACATCCATATCAATTCTGACACACTAGAAGTTGTGGGAATAACCGTACACAAGGGATTGCACAAAGATCACTTTCTATCGCGTGACTACATAGATAGGTTTACTGAAGAATCAGTACTGCTATCATCTGCTCCGATAAGAATTGACTCTCAAGTAGTTGACATTGACGGGCGTAAGATTGGAAAAATCAAAAGGCTCCACATGAATACTGAAACAAACGAGTTAGAATCTATCGAGGTATCTGACGGTCTTATTGGCTCGAGAATATTCCGTACTTCGGAAATCTGGGGTGTTGGAGAAAAGGTAATTCTCAGACAAACAAAAGACGAATACAAAACTCCATAAATCTTTTTTATCTTTTTTATTTTACGTTAATCTGAGTGTTGATTGTATCTGTTAATGGGCTTGATACGAGGTATCCATTAAGCAGAACTGTCTGCACATTATATGTTCCAGATTCTTTTGGCATCCATGATTGATCTACATTGAATTGCTGATTTGGACCAATATCTGCTGAAAAACCTTCTCGCACTTCAACTTCATTGTTTTGATTAATAACTGAAACTAGATATGTAAATCGCTTAGCTCCATCTGAATGATTTGATATCACTGATGAAAAAACAACAACCTCTCCTACCTGTATATTTGATTTCTGATTGCCATTTGCATCTACAGTAATGGGGGCGCTCAAAGTTATGTCACTTGATGATGCATATACACTTTCAACTGCGGTAATTGCTAAAATTCCAATCAAAAAAATATCTAGTCTTGGCACAAGATATATTTTCTAAATTAGAATTATTAAAAATTTACTCATCTTTGTTTAGACGTCGAAATCTTTATTTTTCCTAATAGCATTTTATAATAGATTAATTTTCTGTTCTTTGTTGTACGCTGTAGAGACTGACAAACTTTCTAAAGTTTATTCTAGCGGGCTCAAGGCAGTTGATGAAATTTCAATCAAGCTAGAAAATGGTGAGATCTTTGGTTTCTTGGGACCCAATGGAGCAGGTAAGAGTACAACTATTATGATTTTAACTACTCTGTTAAAACCAACCTCGGGCAAAGCATTTGTTGCAGGATTTGATGTTACAACTCAAGCAAAGACTGTCCGACAAAACATTGGATACGTACAACAGGATTCTACAGTGGATGAATATCTTACAGGTAGAGAAAATCTTGAATTGCAAGCAAGACTCAATCACATCCCAAAAGATGTCAGAACAAAGAGGATAGATGAAATACTTGAGATAATCGAATTGGCTGATAGGCAAAATGAGGCAGCCGTGACATACTCTGGAGGCATGAGGAAAAGACTTGACATTGGAGGGGGTTTGCTGAACATGCCTAAGGTTTTATTCCTTGATGAACCAACTCTTGGTCTTGATATACAGACTAGGTACAAAATCTGGGAATATATAAAAAAAATTCATGAAGAATTTGGAATGTCCATTTTTCTCACTACCCACTATATGGAAGAGGCTGATAAACTCTGTAATGATATATCCATAATTGATAATGGGAAAATCAAAATAACTGGTTCCCCAAAGGAATTGAAAAATTCTTTAGGTAACGAAATAGTTATTTTTGAAATTGACTCTGAAACAAAACTTGAGGAATTAATCTCAGAAATAAAAAAAACTCCTACAGTAAAAGATGTATCAACAAACGGACTTGTAGTGACAGTCTTTACAACTAGTGGGGATCAGCTTACCCCTCAAATTTTTCAACATGCAAATGATCTTAAAGTTAAGATAGAAACAATTTCTCTTACCAAACCCACTCTTGATGACGTATTTTTATCACACACTGGACGTGAGCTGAAGAGAGGATGAAGGTAAGTACGACAGAAAAAAAATGCGTGAAAGATTAAGGAGGCTTAGAATGTCATGACAATGTTCTCCGATACATATACCATTTTCTGGAGAGAAATGAAAAGATACAAGAAATCTCGAAGTGGAATATTGATACGACTTATTCAACCTGCTATATGGATTATTGTTATGGGTAACACATTTGCAAGTACCAGATCGTTAATTCAGTCTGTAGGTTTTCACGGTTCTTACATAGAATTTATGACGCCAGGTGTGATTATGCTTACTGCTATATTCACAAGTATTTTTGGTGGGGTCAATACTTTATGGGATAGAAGATATGGTTTCATGAATAAAAGCTCTTGCTTCTCCTATCTCTAGGTCATCTATTGCATTAGGCAAAATGCTTGCAATATCATTGATATCTGCATTACAGTCAAGTTTGATTTTAGGAATTGCACTCGCATTGGGAGTTCATATGTCAAACTTACTTATGGTATTTCCAATATTGTTGACTGTTATCGTATTTTCACTTGGATTCTCTGGAATATCTATTATTGTAGCTGCGACATCTAAATCACAAGAAACTTTTTGGGGCCTCATCAACTTTCTAGGAATGCCATTGTTTATGCTCAGTCCCGCACTCTTTCCTTTGGAACTCTTACCGTCTTGGCTTGCATTTGTTGCAAGACTAAATCCTGTAACCTACTCTGTATTATTGATTAGGCAGATGATGGCTGGCACTGCTCAAATATTGTCAGTGGCAATAGAAATATCCGTAATATGCGGGTTTGTTGTAGTTATGGTCACAATTGCAAGCTATGTCTTCACAAGGGAAGTCAACAAGCCCTTCTAATTTACCAGAATTGACCAAAATTGTAACAATTCCTAACTAAGGAGATCTTTTTAGTGTCTTACAATCTGGTATGTGTTGAAGACTTACCCAGTATTAATTGGGATTATGGTACTTGTACTATCAAGTATGTTTGTTGGTTATTCTTGGGCTACTAGCACTCCTTCTTTTTCTACCCAGTGGGGTTCATATGGACTTCAGACAACTGGTCAATTTGCATTTCCACAAGGTGTAGCAATTGACTCTTCAGGTAATGTCTATGTTACTGATCTTGGAAATGATAGGATAGAAAAATTTGATACCAACGGAAACTTTCTTTCTACTTTTGGAGCAAAAGGAAGTAGTAATGGACAATTTCATTCCCCAACAGGAATTGCAATTGCTAATGGGTTCATCTATGTTGTTGATAATAATAATGATGATGTGCAAAAATTTGATCTCACTGGCAAATTTATAACATCATGGGGAGGGAAAGGAACTAACAATGGTACACTTTTACTTCCAAAAGGAATAGCAGTAGATCCAAGTGACGATGTATATGTTGCAGATACAGGAAATAACAGGATTGAAAAATTTGATAGTAATGGAAACTTTTTACAAAATATTGGACAGAGTGGACTTGGTGACGGTCAATTTCTTTCTGCAACTGATGTTGCTGCTGATTCCCAAGGAAGTATCTATGTAACTGATTCGGGAGGAAACAAGATAGAAAAATTTACTGAAGATGGTGTATTCTTGAACACTTTTAGTGCTTCAACAGGAGCTAATCTGCAACACCCATTTGGCATATCTGTAGACAAGTCAGGAAATATTTTTGTGGCAGACAGTGGAAATAATAGAATTATAGAGCTAGATACTAATGGATCTCCTGTTACAACCTGGGGAAGCCAAGGTACAGGTGCTGACTTTTTTGATACTCCTCTAGGAACTGCTGTAGACTCTAACGGAAATATCTTTGTTGTAGATTCTAACAATAATCGAATTGAAAAATTTACTCAAGCACCACCTGTAACTATAACGCCACTACAAACAACTAATCCAACACCGCAAGTCACAGTTACCCAAAATACAACTCAGACTAATGCAACTAAAAACATGTTTCCTAATGATCATACTCCTCCCTCTATTACTGTTCCTTCAGACATCACCATTGAAGCAACTGGAATTTTAACACCAGTATCAATTGGTCAGGCTGCTGCAACAGATACTAGTGGTATATCCTCTCTTACTAGTAATGCGCCACCGAAATTCTCACTAGGCATCACAATGGTGACATGGACCGCAATAGATGGTGCTGGAAATGCGGCAAAAGCGGTTCAGAAAATCACAGTCCAAGATACTACACCGCCAGTATTGACAGCACCTCCACCTGTGACAGTTGAAGCAACATCTCCTGATCATAACGCTGTCATTCTTGGATTATCATCTGTCAACGATGCAGTTGGTGTGGAATCTGTTACAAATGATGCTCCGCCATATTTTTCAGTTGGAAAGACTACGGTAACTTGGAAGGCGATAGATACATCTGGAAACGCTGCAACTGCAACACAAATTGTGACAGTACAAGATACCACTCCACCTGTAATTCATGCCCCACCTGATATAACACAAGAAGCAACTAGCCCAACTGCTAATATGGTAAATCTTGGAAATGCGACAGTTACTGATAATGGGATTATAAAATCAGTTGCAAATAATGCTCCATCTGTATTTCCCCTAGGCAAGACCATGCTAACTTGGATTGCAACTGATCAATCTGGAAATTCTGCAACTGCAACACAAGTTGTAAATATTGTGGATACTACTCCACCAAAAATTACTCCGCCATCTACAATTACATTTGAGGCTACCTCATTAAATGATAATACAGTGCCAATAGGCAATGCAACTGCAACTGATAATGGGATTGTAAAATCTGTTACAAATAATGCTACGCAATTTTTTGCACTAGGTAGGACTGTTATCTTGTGGACTGCAACTGATGAATCAGGAAATACTGCGAATGCAACCCAGATAATAGATGTAATTCATACCGCTCCTCCCAAACTTACAATCCCATCTAACATAACATTTGAAGCTACTTCATTAAATGATAACACAATACCAATAGGCAATGCAACTGCAACTGACATCCAACCAGTTACAATTACCAACAATGCAACAAAGACATTCCCACTAGGAAAGAGTACAATACTATGGACTGCCAAGGACGTATCTGGTAACACATCTAATGCCACTCAAGTAATTGATGTGGTTGATACCACTCCGCCACATATTCCACAACCTGTAAGCATAACAGTGGAAGCAACATCTCTAAACGATAATACTGTGCAATTAATCAATCCAACCGTAGTTGATCTCCAACCAGTTACCTTTACCAACAATGCATCAAAGACATTCCCATTGGGAAAAACTACTGTACTATGGGTAGCAACTGACGAATCAGGCAACAAGGCAAATGCTACCCAGGATGTGATTGTGAAAGATACTACTGCACCTAAAATTATTGCTCCGGCAGATGTTAAAGTACAAGCATCATCTCTTGCTGATAATACAGTTTCATTAGGTAATGCAACAATTTCTGATAATGTTAAAGTAGTATCGCTTTCCAACAACGCTTCAAAGACATTTTCACTAGGTAATACTACAATACTATGGGTAGCAACTGACGAATCGGGCAACAAGGCAAATGCAACCCAGATAGTTGATGTAGAAAACACAACTCCTCCAAAACTTACAATCCCATCTAACATAACATTTGAAGCTACTTCATTAAATGATAACACAATACCAATAGGCAATGCAACTGCAACTGACATCCAACCAGTTACAATTACAAACAATGCTCCAAAGGAATTCCAGTTAGGAAAGAATATTGTACTGTGGGTAGCAACTGACGCATCAGGAAATACTGCGAATGCAACTCAGATAATTGATGTAATTCATACCGCTCCTCCCAAACTTACAATCCCATCTAACATAACATTTGAAGCTACTTCATTAAATGATAACACAATACCAATAGGCAACGCGACTGCAACTGATATCCAACCAGTTACCATTACCAACAATGCAACAAAGACATTCCCACTAGGAAAGAGTACAATACTATGGACTGCCAAGGATGTATCTGGTAACACATCAAATGCCACTCAGACTGTAAATGTAGTTCATACTATTCCACCACGATTAATCGTTCCAACAAGTATTGTATTTGAGGCCACTTCGCTTAACAATAATACTATTTCATTAGGAACTCCAACAGTTGTAGACATTGAACAAGTTACAGTAACAAATGATGCTCCAAAACAATTTCCAATTGGATTGACTACTATTACATGGACTGCCAAAGATGTATCTGGTAACACATCTAATGCCACTCAAACTATTTTGGTAAGAAACACAACTCCTCCAAAACTTACAATCCCATCTAACATAACATTTGAAGCTACTTCATTAAATGATAACACAATACCAATAGGCAACGCGACTGCAACTGATATCCAACCAGTTACCATTACCAACAATGCAACAAAGACATTCCCACTAGGAAAGAGTACAATACTATGGACTGCCAAGGACGTATCTGGTAACACATCTAATGCCACTCAAGTAATTGATGTGGTTGATACCACTCCGCCAAAGATAACCGCACCTTCTGAAGTTAATATGGTGGCAAAATTCATTTCTAATAATGTTGTACCAATAGGCAATGCAACTGCCACTGATAATGTCAAGTTAATTTCGCTTTCCAACAACGCTTCAAAGACATTTTCACTAGGTAATACTACAATACTATGGGTAGCAACTGACGAATCGGGCAACAAGGCAAATGCAACCCAGATAGTTGATGTAGAAAACACAACTCCTCCAAAACTTACAATCCCATCTAACATAACATTTGAAGCTACTTCATTAAATGATAACACAATACCAATAGGCAACGCGACTGCAACTGACATCCAACCAGTTACCATTGCCAACAATGCAACAAAGACATTCCCACTAGGAAAGAGTACAATACTATGGACTGCAACCGATGAATCAGGAAATACCGCAAATGCAACCCAGATAGTTGATGTAGAAAACACAACTCCTCCAAAACTTACAATCCCATCTAACATAACATTTGAAGTTACTTCGCTTAACAATAATGCTATATCATTAGTAAAGCCAGTGGTATCTGATATGGAACCAGTTACAATTACAAACAATGCTCCCTCGGTATTCTCCTTAGGTAAGACTACTATCTTGTGGACAGCAACTGACGAATCGGGCAACAAGGCAAATGCAACCCAGATAGTTGATGTAGAAAACACAACTCCTCCAAAACTTACAATCCCATCTAACATAACATTTGAAGCTACTTCATTAAATGATAACACAATACCAATAGGCAATGCAACTGCAACTGACATCCAACCAGTTACAATTACCAACAATGCAACAAAGACATTCCCACTAGGAAAGAGTACAATACTATGGACTGCCAAGGACGTATCTGGTAACACATCTAATGCCACTCAAGTAATTGATGTGGTTGATACCACTCCGCCAAAGATAACCGCACCACATAATATTGTAGTAAACGCCACAAGTTCGACTGGAACTAGTGTGAATATTGGAAATGTTACAGCTCGTGATAATGTAAAAGTAGCTACAATTACAAACAATGCTCCTATGTTATTCCAATTCGGGAATACTACTGTAGTGTGGACTGCAAAAGATGAAGCAGGAAATGCTGCAAATACAACGCAGATAATTCAAGTCGTTGACAAATTGCCACCTCAATTATCAATTCCTAAGGATATAGTAACTGATGCAACAGCGTTTGAAACACCACTTGTAATAGGAGATGCCAACGGTACAGGAATTATTGATACATCTCCAAAGATAACTAATAATTCCACTGGACTATTTCATATCGGTAAAACCATAATCAAGTGGATTGCAACTGACAAGTTTGGCAATGAAAATGCACTAGATCAAACTGTTACCGTACTTGCATGTGGAAAACCATCATCAGACTATAACTTGGTAATGGGAACTAATGGCAGTGAAACACTAACAGGTTCAATGGTGCCTAATTTGATAATTGGCTTAGAGGGTAATGACGTGATTCATGAGGGTCATACTGGAGACTGTGTAATTGCTGGTAATGGCGACAATATCATATACGCTGGAAATGGCACCAACACAATTTATGCTGGTAATGGTGATAATATCATAAAAGGAGGAACTGGAAACATGCAGGTCTTTGTCGGTACGGGAAGTAACATAATTCAAGGTGGAAGTGGACAGAATACATGTTATCTCGGCAATCCTTCAAAGGATACCGTTGTAAATTGCCAGTCTCAGCTCCACTAATTTTTCGATAAACGTTATTTTTCATATAGATTATAATTACATTCGATCTCTTTCTAGGTAAATGGCAAGTTCCAAAAACCTATTTGCACGTGCCAAAAAAATCATCCCGTCAGGTATTAACAGCCCTGTGAGATATTATGATCCATATCCATTCTTTGTCAAAAAAGCCAAAGGTAGTGTGATGTGGGATGTAGATGGAAAAAATTACATTGATTACTGTAATGCATATGGCGCATTACTCTTAGGGCATGGGAGAAAAGAAATCATTTCTGACGTTAAAAAACAGCTACAAAAGGGTACTCTGTATTGCGCACCTACTGAAATTGAGGTGGAACTTTCCGAATTGATATCTCAGAATTTTCCATCTATGGAAAAAGTACGTTTGGTTAATACTGGTAGTGAAGCAACCATGACTGCAATTAGATTAGCAAGGGGATTTACAAAAAAGAAAAAAATAATAAAATTTGAGGGTTGCTATCATGGCGCGCATGATTATGTTTTGGTAAAAGCTGGTTCAGGTGCTGCACATATTGGGATGTCAGTCTCGGAAGGAAGCTTGGAAGAAGTCTCTAAAAATACACTTGTAGTAAAGTATAATGATTCTCAAGAACTACAATCATTACTAGAGAAAGACAAGGATGTGGCTGCAGTAATTATAGAGCCAGTTCTTGCAAACATGGGTCTTGTACTGCCTGAAAAGAACTTTCTAAATGATGTACGAAAGATCACATCAGAAAATGATATTGTATTAATTTTTGACGAAGTAGTTACAGGATTTAGAATGTCTATAGGTGGTGCCCAAAAATACTTTACAATAAAACCTGATATTACTACACTTGGAAAAGCACTAGGAAATGGTTTTCCAATTGCAGCAGTGGGTGGAAAAAGTGAGATTATGGATATGCTATCTCCGGAAGGTAATGTCTATCAAGCTAGTACCTATGCGGGAAATCCAATATCTGTTTCTGCGGGAGTTTCATCTGTAAAAACCATGGATAAACTCCAGTCCAAATTGTATCCTAAACTTGAAAAGAATTGCACAAAGCTAGTTTCAGCAATACATGATTTAGCAACAGATATGAAAATTCCACATCAAATTAATTCTATTTCATCCATGTTTCAGATATTTTTTACCAATGATCCTGTTGTAGATTATTCTTCTGCAAAAAAAGCAGATATAATAAAATTCAAAAAATTGTTTGAACTGTTGCTTAAAAATGGAATTTTCATTGCACCGTCTCAATTTGAGACAGTCTTTCTATCATATGAACACTCTAAAGATGATATACGAAAAACTATTTCTGCTTATGAAAAAGCGCTAAAAGCGGTGAAATTGTGAAATATCTGATTGGTACTAGGGGTAGCTTGCTTTCACTCACTCAGACAAACTGGGTGGTATCTGAGATAAAAAATAAGTCACCTCAAACAGAATTTGAGATAGTTACAATCAAGACACAAGGTGATACTGATGCACGCCCTCTTTTTACTATAAATCAAAAAGGAATATTTGAAAAAGAAATAGATAAAGCGGTTGCAGAAAAGAAAGTTGATTTTGCAGTACACAGTCTAAAAGATGTTCCTGCAGAACTACCAGAAGATTTGGTATTGGCATGTGTTCCAAAAAGGGAATCTGCCAATGATGTCTTTATCGCAAACGATGGAAGCATGTTGGACACAGTAAAAAAGGGGGCAGTTATTGGTACTAGTAGCTTGAGAAGGGCAGTTCAGATTATTAGACTTAGGCCAGATGTTATAGTAAAACCAATTCGTGGAAATATTGAAACAAGGATAAGAAAAGTACATGATGGGGAATTTGATGGGGTGGTATTGGCCCAAGCTGGAATCTTAAGATTAGGACTAGATGTTAAATTTCAAAGACTTTCATTGGATGAATTTCCTCCTTCTCCAGGACAAGGCGCACTTGGTATTGTATCAAGAAGAGATAATGTACAATTAATTGAATTGTTACAACAGATTGAAGATCCTGAGACTAGAAACGCAATCGAAGCAGAAAGATCGCTTTCCATGTTTGTAGATTCTGGTTGTAGATTTCCAGTTGGAGCATTTGCTCATAAAGATAATGACCGACTAAGATTAAAAGTGATAGTCTATTCTGTAGATGGGAGTAAATCTATAATGGTAGAAAAAGATTCAGAAGTAAATCAAGCAAATGATCTTGGTAGACAAGTTGCAACAGAACTTAAAGAAAAGGGAATTTCTGATATTGCGAAAAATTGGAGAGAAAAAGTAGAGGAATGGAATAGTAAATGACAGGAAAAGTTTTCATTGTTGGAGCAGGTCCTGGTGATCCAAAACTTATCACACTAAAAGCTGTTGAAGCGATTAAATCATCAGATGTAGTTCTGTATGATAGACTAGTAAGTAAGGAAATAGTTGCAATGATTCCAAAAAAGGCCGAAAAAATGTATGTTGGAAGAGATGTTGGTGATGATTACAAACATCAAGATACAACAAATGATTTGATGGTAAAATTTGCTAAAAAAAATAAAAATGTCGCGAGATTGAAAGGAGGAGATCCTTTCATCTTTGGAAGAGGAGGGGAAGAGGCAGAATTTTTAAGAAAACACAAAATCAAATACGAAATAATTCCTGGTATCACATCTGGTATTGGATCTGCCGAATACTCTGGAATACCTCTCACACATAGAGATTATGCATCTTCTGTAGTGTTTGTTACAGGTCATGAGGATGCCAAGAAAAAAGAAGGAATAGTTGACTGGAAGAAACTTGCAAAAGCAGTTGACACTATAGTGATCATGATGGGCCTATCACGACTTGAGATAATATCCAAGAAATTGATTAGCGGAGGACTTGACAAGAATACGCCAGTGGCTGTAATTCAAAATGGAACAACTGATGAACACCGATTGATAAAAGGTACTTTGTCCAATATATCAAAAAAAGTAAGTGAGGCAAAAATTAAACCTCCGACTATTATTATAGTAGGCAAGGTAGTAAACCTCTCTGATAAAATAGGGTGGAGATGATGATACAAGGAAAAGTTATTGCTATTACCAGATCAAAAGACGATTCAGAAGAATTTATACGATTAATATCTGACGTAAAAGCAAAAGCAATATCGTTACCAACAATAGAGTTGGTAAGCAAAGGTAATGATATGGTGGATGAATTCCTTGATGCTATAAAAATTGATGATCCTGATTATTCTGTATTTATGAGCTCAAAGGCAGTCAAACTTTTGTTTGATACTGCAAAGAAAATTTCAAAATATGAAAAACTTCAGCTTGCTGTTGCAAATACTACCGTAATCGCAGTAGGACCGAAAACAAAATCTGCACTAGAATTGGAGGGGATTAGAGTATCACACGTTCCGGATAGATTTTCATCAGTTGGAGTAGGCGAAGTCTTTACCACTCTAAATGCTGAAGGAAAAAAAGCAATTATCCCAAGAAGTGGTGCATCAACACCATTTCTTGCACAACTGTTAGAAAAGATCGGACTTGAAGTAAAAGAAGTCTATCTATATGATGTCAAATCTTCCAGCGCATTATCTTATTGGATAGAATTCAAAGAACTTTTTTCGCAAAATAAAGTTGATGGAATTATTTTTACTAGTGCTTCATCAGTTAGAGCATTTTTTGATATAATGTTAGCTGATTATGCTGAAAAAACTCTAAAGCAACACTTGGAAAAAACTACTATTGTTGCAATAGGACCATTCACTGCTGATGAGCTTAAGAAATTTGAGGTAAAACCCATCATTGCAGATATACATACAATAAATGGTGCAGTGGAATCGATCAAGAATTGCTTTTGTTAGGTGGACAATTTTAATAACGGTCAAATAATCATAAAATGACAGAAAGTAACTTGAGTATAGTACAGAAAGAGGTGTTAATCAATAGAAAACGTTCTCTTTCTATCGTTATTCCTACCTATAATGAATCCAAAAATATTATAAAAATACTTGATTCTTTGCGTTCAGCACTAACACGAGAAATGAATGCTGAAATAATAGTGGTCGATGATAATTCTCCTGACGGTACAAGTAACACTGTTGAAGAGTATGCAAAAAACTCCAAAAATCCTAGTTATTCTATACAGATAATTCGTCGTGAGGACAAGAGAGGACTAAGCTCTGCTATTGTAACTGGTATAGAACATGCTAAAGGTGATGCAGTAGTTGTTATGGATAGTGATCTATCTCACCCTCCACAAACTATCCCGCAAATGGTAGAAGAACTACAAAATTCTGATTGCGATATAGTAGTAGCGTCAAGATATGTGAAAGGTGGCTCTGTCTCAGGTTGGCCATTTAAAAGAAAATTAATCAGTAAAGGAGTTACCAAAATTGCTCAACATGGACTTGGAATAAAGATCAAAGATCCCATGTCTGGATTTTTTGCATTCAAACGTCATATTGTAAATAATATAAAATTTGATGCGATTGGATATAAAATTCTGCTTGAGATTCTTGTAAAAGCACGAGGTGCAAAAGTCAAGGAAATTCCTTATAATTTCATCGACCGTACAACTGGTTCAAGCAAGATGGATTTTTCAGTATGTGTTGATTATTTACAATCTGTGTGGAGATTATATCGATATGGAAAATCTGTAAAAACAAACGAAAGACGTACATCGGTTCATTTCTTGTCTAAGGCTGGAAGATTTTATACCGTTGGTGCTTCTGGATTGTTGGTAAACTATTTCGTATCTTTTATGTTTGGAGCTGTGCTTTCCAATCTTTGGTATATCTATGCTACCATGATAGGAATTGTTTTCTCAATGAGCTCTAATTTTATTCTCAACAAGATCTGGACATTTGAAGATAGAAACTTTGATACAAAAAGAACTCTTGCACAATATGGATTGTTCCTTGGTTTTAGTGGTATTGGAGCAGTCTTTCAATTGTTATTGGTTTATGGCCTAGTTGAATTGCGACACTTGAATTATTCTATTGCATTATTCTTGGCAGTTGCTATTGCATCCGTAGGAAACTTCTTACTAAATAAAAAATGGACCTTCCAAGAAAAAGTTTGGAGTTAGATGTGCAACCATTACTAACATGGTCTAAAATGATCGAAAAATAATTTTTACTTTATCTTTCATCCTATTGCATAAACAACTTCTTATTCTAAATTATTAGAATGAGTCACTTAGCTGGGACTAATCTATTTTTATTTTCTTGATATTGTTTAGCTTAGCCTACTCCGCTATACGAGTATGAACCGTGGTGTAACTTTTTTATAATATAACGGGGTTATGAAACGTATGACTTCTGAGAATATGAATATGGATTATAGTAAATATGATTTCAAAGACTCTACTGAGATGTATGTATACACCAGTAAAAAGGGTCTATCCAAGGAAGTCGTTGAAGAAATCAGCAGAATGAAAGGCGAACCACAATGGATGCTTGACTTTAGACTTCGCTCATATGATATCTTTATGAAAAAACCTATGCCAAACTGGGGAGGCTCTCTTAGCCAAATTGATTTTAATAATATCTACTATTATGCAAAAGCTTCTGAAAAAACAGAAAAGGACTGGGACAATGTTCCAGCTGAAGTAAAGGCAACATTTGATAAATTGGGAATTCCTGAAGCCGAAAAGAAATTCCTAGCAGGTGTTGGTGCTCAATACGAGTCCGAAGTTGTTTATCATCATCTCAGAGAAGATCTTGCAAAACAAGGTGTACTATTCCTAGATACTGATACTGCATTAAAAGAACATCCTGAAGTATTCAAAAAATATTTTGGTAAAGTAATACCGCCAGAAGATAACAAGTTTGCAGCACTCAACAGTGCAGTATGGAGTGGAGGATCTTTCATCTATATTCCAAAAGGAGTTAAAGTAGATCTACCATTACAAGCATACTTTAGAATCAATAAAGAAAATATCGGTCAATTTGAAAGAACTCTTATAATTGCAGATGAGGGTGCCGAAGTACATTACATCGAAGGTTGTACTGCTCCTGTATATTCTTCAGAATCTTTGCACTCTGCAGTTGTAGAATTGATTGCGATGAAGGGCGCAAAATTAAGATACACTACAATTCAGAATTGGAGTAACGATGTTTACAATCTAGTTACAAAGAGAGCGTATGCATACGAAGGTGCACGCGTAGAATGGATTGATGGAAATATTGGAAGTAAATTGACAATGAAATATCCTGGGATCTATCTCCTAGGTCAACGTGCACACGGAGAAACACTTTCTATTGCATTTGCTGGTAAAAATCAACATCAAGACACAGGTGCAAAAATGGTACATCTTGCTCCAAATACAACATCTAGAACAACATCCAAATCTGTAAGCAAAAATAATGGAAGAACTACCTACCGTGGTCTCTTACATGTAGCAAAGGGCGCAACCAACGTCAAGGCTTCCGTTAGATGTGATGCTTTGTTATTAGATGACATATCCAAGACTGACACTTACCCGTATATGGAAATCAATCAGGAAGATGCCACAGTAACTCATGAGGCAACTGTTGGTAAGATTGGTGATGAGCAGATTTTCTATCTTATGACAAGAGGATTCACTGAGGAAGAAGCGCTTACACTTATTGTAAATGGATTCATTGAACCATTTACCAAAGAACTTCCAATGGAATATGCAGTAGAGCTTAACAGACTAATTAAAATGGAAATGGATGGCTCAGTCGGCTAGCGCCGATTGTGTCACTTTGTGATGTAAAATGTCATCTTTTGTTCTCTCTAAACTTGGCTCTAATCATATAGACGAAATTTCTGAAGTAAATAATGATCCTACATGGCTAAGGGAATACAGAAAGAGTGCTTTTGCAATGTTTCAACAACTTCCACAAGAAGTCTCTCCTCTTTACAACAAGTACAGCGATGCAAACAAGATGGATCCAGAACAGATCACGTTTTCTTTAAGTTCTGATAGTACCATTCCAGATTTCGTAAAAGACCGATTATTAGAAATTGGTGAAAATCCCAGCATAGTTCAGATTGGAACAAATATTCATAAAATTACTATTCCGTCTGAGTTAAAGGACAAGGGTCTTGTGATATGTTCAATCCAAGATGCAATAAAAAACCATGGTGACAAGATAAAAAAATCATTTGAACAAACGGATTCAAAGAGAGATAAATATATTGCACTAAACAATGCTTTTTTCAATTCTGGAATTTTTATTTACATTCCAAAAAATCTCATTTTGGGGAAAACAATTCATGTTGTGTCTTCACTCTCACTAGATCAGACTTCAACAATATCCCGTAATGTTGTAGTGGCAGAGGAGAATAGTAAAGCTTCAATTGTTCAAGAAATTTATGCTCCGCAAGCCTCAAAACAACAAGCGTATCTTGAATTACTAGATGTATCAGTAAGTGCTAACAGTCAATTTGACTTGGTTACGCTTCAAGCAATGGATGAAACAGCTGTTAATTTCTCTTCAAGAGTGGCAAGAATAGAGCGTGACGGAAGAATGAATTGGTATCTTGGATTGTTTGGTTCGCATCTTTCAAGATACAAGGTAGATAATTTTCTTAATGGCCCTGGAGCAACTGCACAAGACACTGAAGTGGTTTTTGGAAACAAGAACCAATCATACGATCTTGCTTCGAATTTAATTCATAATGCGCCATCTACAATTGGTAGAGTTTTAGAAAAATCTGTTCTTAAAGATACGGCAAAATCTCTCTTTAAGGGAATGATACGAATTGAGAAAGATGCGCATCATGCAGAATCATATCTCTCAGGACACTCTATCTTATTGGACAAGGGTGCAAAATCAGATTCTATACCAGGGCTTGAAATATTTACAAATGATGTCAAGGCAACACACTCTGCATCAGTAGCTCAGATGGATGAGGAGCAGATCTTCTATCTTGCAACAAGATGCTTGAGCAAATCCGATGCTCAGAAAATTATAGTGGAAGGATTTCTTGAACCTCTTTCAAGAAAGATGTCATATCAAGTTCGTGCATGGATAAGCTATCTGATAGATTCCAAGTGGGCAGGGCGTAATTTAACTATCAAGACAGATGAACAGCTCGAAAGCTATGCTTGAAGTTGAAGAAACAAGATATCGTGAAACTGATACATTTGAAAGTCATTACAAATACAGGTGAGATCTTGTCTAATTGGGTAAATGTTTGCAAATTGAATCAGCTAAAGAAAGGTGAGATGATTGACTTTGATTATGATGACAAGAAGATCCTACTTGCAAATCTAGACGGAAAAATATATGCCTCTGACAGAATATGCACTCATGCAGATGCCGACCTTTCAACTGGCATACTAACTGAAGAGGGTGTAACATGTCCATTACATCTCTCAACTTTTAATCTAAAGACTGGCATGCCCGAGAACCTTCCAGCTGAACTACCTCTAAAAATCTACAATGTTAAAATAGAACAAAACGAGATCTACATCGAGGTTAATTAATTTGCAAACAAGTTTCATAAATGTTGAAAATATTCGAAATGATTTTCCTATTCTGAAAAGAAAAGTACACAAGGATAAACCACTTGTTTATCTTGACAATGCGGCAACTACTCAGAAACCAATTCAAGTAATTGATGCAATCAGTAACTTTTACCTAACTTACAATTCTAATATTCACAGGGCAGTTCATGAACTTGCTGAAGAGGCAACACTTGCATATGAGGCAACCAGAGACAGGGTGGCAAAATTCATCAACGCAAAAAATCGTGAAGAAATTGTCTTTGTTAGAGGAACTACTGAGGCAATTAATCTTGTTGCTTATGCATGGGGACGACAAAATGTTGACAAAGACGATATCATCGTAACTACAGAATATGAGCATCATAGTAACATAGTTCCATGGCAACTTTTGGCAAAGGAAAAAGGTGCAAAACTAGAATACATTGGTGTAGATGACAATGGCGAACTGATTCTTGATCATCTGGATAAATATCTCCATACTGGTAAAGTAAAGATTGTAACATTTAGTCAAATGTCCAATGTTTTGGGAACGATAACAAACTCTGAGGAGATTATCACGAGATGCAAAAAATATGGTGTACGAGTATTAATTGACGGAGCACAATCTGTTCCACATCTTAAAGTTGACCTACAAAAACTTGACTGTGACTTTTTCGCTTTTTCTGCACATAAAATGCTTGGTCCTACTGGAGTGGGAATCCTTTGGGCAAGAAAAGAACTACTTCAAGAGATGGTTCCATTCAACAGTGGGGGAGATATGATACGAGAGGTTCACAAATATGAGACAACATGGAATGATCTTCCATACAAGTTTGAAGCGGGAACTCCTAACATTGCAGATGTAATAGGATTTGCTGCAGCAATAGATTATCTTGATAAAATAGGTATGGACAAGGTTAGAGAACATGAAATGGAATTGACAAAATATGCATTGGATAAGCTTTCTCAAATGAAAGGAATGATTCTGTATGGTCCAAAAGATATAACAAAACGAGGAGGTGTTATTTCTTTTAATTTGGGAGATATACATCCACATGATCTTGCTACTATAATTGACGAAGATGGAATTGCCATACGCTCTGGTCATCACTGTGCACAAGTCTTGATGGAAAGATTAGATGTATCTGCAACATCCCGCGCAAGCTTTTATATCTATAATACAAAAGAAGAGGTAGATGTTTTTGTTAAATCTCTTAACAGAGCAAAGGAGTTGTTTAGGATATGAGTAGTGCTGATATTTACCGAGAGATAATACTTGATTATTATAGAAACCCGCGAAATTATGGTAAGATACAAGATCCAGATATTTCTCAACGCGACAGTAACCCCCTTTGTGGTGATGAGCTGGAAATGCATCTTAACATAAAAGATGATAAAGTTGCAGATGTGAAATTCACAGGTAAGGGATGTGCCATAAGCCAGGCAAGTGCATCAATGCTTACAGAGCTTATCATGGGCAAAGATTTTGAATATGTGAAAAAACTTACAAAAGACGATATTCTTGATAATTTAGGATTGCATGATCTTGGACCTGCTAGAATAAAATGTGCTTTATTATCATTAAAGGTTCTCAAGTCTGGTCTCTATTCTTATATTATTGACAAGCTAAAAGATACTGCATCAGCAGATCAGATAAAAGAACAAGCCTCGGGTCTTTACTAAATTGACTATATCTAGTGCGGCGCTACCGCTCCAGATTAGAAAAATCATTTTTGAAAAATTCAATGACACTAATCTGAGATTTACAAACGATGAAATCTTTGAATTACTCAGAAATAATGGATTGGATTCTTCTCTTACAATTGATGATTTAGAACAATATTTTAACCAATTACGTGAAGGTGGTCTTATCAGGCAGATTGCTCAGAACTTTACTACTAATCATTACAAGCTCTTTGATGTAGTGGAAAAAATAAAATGTAATTCATGTGACCAAGAAATTTACTTGGGAAAGATGGAACCTCGTGTTTGTCCTAATTCCGATTGTAAGGCGACTATTTAGAACGATATCTAGCGGCTGCTTCTTCTAATGCTTGGATCATTGGGAGTTTTACACCTGTCAAGTACAATACCAAAGCTCCACCTGCAGTACTGATGTGATTTATTTTCTCAGCAAGGCCATATCTTTTCAATGCTGCGGTTAGGTGACCTCCGCTTACAATTGTAGTTGCAAAAGAATTTGCTACTCCTTTGAGCAATGATTCTGTTCCAAACTTGAAATTCTCATTTTCGAAAAATCCTGCAGGTCCACTCATAAAGACAGTTCCTGCACCTTGGATTGATTTTAGATAATAATCGACTGATTTTGGTCCCAAATCGAATATTTGTTCGCCTTTTACAATTTCACGAACATCCATCTCTACTCTTTTTCCATTTCTCTCTACAGCAATATCTACAGGAAATGAAAACACCTCTGGATATTCACCAATTAATGCATGTGCTTTTGCAACTACCTCTTCCTCTCTTTTAATTCCTAGCGGGAACTTTATTCTTCCCTGACTCTTAGGAATACATTGGCAATTACACCTGTGAGAAGAACTTGATCAGCTCTACCGTTTTGAATTAATTCTTTGATTGCCTCTAATCTATCTACCACTTTGGATCCTCCAAGCACCACCACATGAGGCCCCTTGGCAACAGTCATTATCTCATCTAGCTTTCTTACTTCTCGTTCTACCAATCTGCCTGCACAAGATGGAAGAACATGTGCAAAGCCAATTATTGATGGATGTGATCTATGTGAACTTGGAAATGAATCTAAGACACATATGTCAAATAACTTTGATAATCTTTGTACCATTATTGTTTTAGATGCTTCAGAAGCTGCAAACTCGTAATTTTCTTCCGCGCACAATCTTAAATTATCAAGCAGTATGATATCTCCATCTTTCATATTTTTAATCTCCCTCTGTGCTTCTGAACCAATTACATCTTCAATGTATTTTATTTTGCGTCCTAGAATTTGTTCAAGTACCTTTGCATGTTTTTCCATTCCCGTGTAATCTTTGTTTCCGACTCTTCCTTGATGTGATCCAATAACTACTTTGGCACCTTCCAGATCTTTGAGAGATTCGGTTGATTCTCTAATTCGACTTGTTTCAATTATGTTCAGGGTAACAGGATCAATGGGACAATTCATGTCCACTCTAAGAAAAACAGTTTTACCTTTGGTATCAAAATCGTCTATTGTTAGGATCCTCAATGTCAATCCTATCTAGAGATGTGGTTAAAATCTTTTAGTCAGAAAACGATCAAAAGGAAACCTCTTCAAAGATGAGTACTTTGATTTTAATATGGAAGGGTATCCGATCTTAGTACTGATGTTAATGCTTGGGAGGAGATTTCTTTGCAGAATTGGATCTTTGATATAAGAAGTAGAACATTTTTCTTACTATTAGTAGCTTTTTTAATTCTACTTTATCTTGCTGTTGCAAAAATAGTATTAGTATATGACACTGGTTTTGAAAGTTATGTTTCAAAACTTGTAGGCAATAGAACAATAGATCTTACTATGGGAGTATTTACAGAACTGGGATGGGTACTTTATCCAATATTTGTTAGCATCATTTTGTTTATAATCAAAAGAACAAGGCGACTTGGTCTAGTACTGCTACTTTCATTATTAGTAGGTAGTATGGCTGTAGCTTACATGAGATGTTATACTGGATATGAAAAACCAACGCTTGAGTATCCAGGGGCTCAACTACCAATTAAATCGGGAGCAGATGTTGGTGTGCCATGTCAAATTGATGGAACGTTCCCCGCAGGGGCTACTGTAAGAACTACCATATTTGCTTTCATTATTGGATATGCGCTATCTAGGCGTTTTCCGCATGGTTGGTATCTATTATGGATCTACCCCGCAGTTGTCTCAATTAGCAGATTATACCTATTGCAAGAATATCCCTCAACTGTAATATCCGGTGTAATCTTTGGAATACTGATTGCCGATATTATATCCAAGAAATTAAAGATTGAACTTATCTTTGATAAATCAAAAACCTAATTCTTGCATGACTTTGGAGCTTATCAAAACCATTGCATAATGATCTTTATCATGACTGTATATCCAATATCTGATATCGCGTTCTTGTTTTGTTTTTCTTAATCCAAAATTTAATTCATTCATGATTGTAAATCCGATCTTCTTTGCAACTTTTTCTTCTTTTGTCATGATTACTTTGAATGCTCCTTTTTGCATTGAAAACCCCATTCTTACCATTTGCGACGCCACATCTCCTGATTTTCGTTCATCTTCGATCGTAAAAGAATGGGCAATTGGTAACTGTGATGGATGAAATTCCATGCATTCAATACGTATTTGGTAAATAAAATCTACTTGGTGACACTTGTTATGCCTTGATATTTTACGAAATGGATCAAAAATATGTTAAAAATTTTAACTCGTATGTCAAATACTGATCATAACACAAACTTAATCGATTACAAAAGCTCATTATCGCATGGGATCACTTGAGGCACTTTCAAAGTCATATGGTATAAAAAAAGCAGAAGTATCGCAATTACGAAAACAGGTTGAAAATAAACTAAAAGAAGCTATTTATAAAAAAAGAAGATCATCGTCTGGACTTGTTGCACTTGATAAGAAAAAAGAAGATCTAACTAGGACAAAGGACCACCTAGCTCAAGTTCTTAACCAACATCTATCCCAAAAAGCAAGCATAGAGAGGCTCAAAATTGCGGCTGAGGAGAGACTAAAACATGAGGAAAATGCAAAAGATGAGGCAAAACAACAAAGTGAATATGGTGCCCCTGAAGAAAAGATCAATGCAATTCAAAGACTAAAGTATGTTGATGAAAAAATAGCAGAATTACATGCAGAATTAAAAGAAAGGGAATCTAATCAGATGCGACTGGAGAAGGAAATAGAATCTACTGAGAAGGAGAAAGCAAAGATTGAAGAACAGTTAAAGAAACAAATTCATGCTAAACCTGCATTAGTTGAACAACTAAAGGTTGGTACAAAAGAAGAGGCTTTACTGAGACCAAGATTTGAGTCTCTGCAAAAGATTGAAACCCAGGTAAGTGCGGCATTATCGATAGTTCAAAAGAAGCTAGCCGTAATTGCAGCTCAGAAAAGAAAGAGAATGGCTGTAATTGCAGCTCAGAAAAGAAAGAGAATGGCTGTAATTGCAGCTCAGAAAAGAAAGAGAAAAGGAACCGCAAACAGAAAACATCCTAAACGAAAAGTAGCAAAAAGTAAAACAAAATCTCGTACAAAAAAAGCACCTAAAAGAAAAATTAAATCTAGACGAAAGTAATAATTGTACGCTTAATTAATATTGAATTAATTTTTCTGTAGCGATATGTCTCTACCAATTTCACGACATAACAAAAGATTGGGATCTGTCAATTAAAATGAAGAAACGTGGTCCTATAATTCTGATTACTGGCACAATTATGATTATCTTAGCTGCATCAATAGCATATTCTATTATGCCTCAAGAACAAGGTGCTAATGGAGATTTCTTTCCTTCTCCAGAAAGCCTATTTGATAATGTGTCTGATAAAGTAACAATTGACGCGGGTAATGTGTATACATTCTCACATACTGTCAATACAGCTGGAGTACCTCTGATGTGGGGAGTTCACATGGTGGATTATAATTCAAATGACGATGTTGGAATATCAATATCTAATATCTTCGGGGATAAATTCGGCTCATTTGTTGAAGATGACCAAATTTTCATAAAATCATTTGATGTATCAAAAGCTGATACGTACAACTTTAATGTTGAAAACAAAGGTAAGGAACCAATAACTGTAGTAATGTTATTCACAGAGAATCCTGAAAAATCCAAAGCATTAACTGATCCTAACTCCCCCTTTGTCAAAAATATGATTCCATTGGCAGAGGCAGGTTTTCTGTTGATAGTTGGAATTGTTGTAATAATAGCTGGGATAATACTTAGCGTAATGGACTGGAGAAAGGGGAAAAATCAGTCTAGCAGATATGTTTAGAATTCTAGCACTACTAGTTTTCCATATTTTCCAACATTGAGAGCGTTTTCTCCTCTGAATGTAGAAATGTATCCGTTTTCAATTCTGACCTTGGAACCTTGTTTTACCATTTTTATCTGTGCATCCCATAGACTAAGCTTAATCTGTCCTGTTTCATCTTTTAACATTGCATCTGCAACCTGAGCTTGTCCGCCTGTTTTAAGGCTGACAGTTCTTGGTTCGCTAATACTCTCGATTACTCCTTCAACTGGTTCAAGCTTGTTTTGTGGTCTGCTCAGTTGGTCTATATTTGGCATTTAAGGAAATTTTCTATCTTCAAATAATAAGTGTTTTGATGAATAGTTCTGGTAAGATGTCGAGGTTTGCACAATGAATTTTTAAATTTACTTGGAAATGATCTGACCTTTCAACCAGAGTGCAATTTGTTTGGTTGCAGCGTTATGTGACATGTCAATTATTGGTAAGAGAACATTATTGGTGCTGTTTTTCAGATATGGTTTGTATTGTGGCATCTCTGTGTACTCTATTGCCGCGAAATGGATTTTTCCCTCAATCTGATCCTTGATAATTTCAGGTGTGGGAGGAAAACCTTGTGGTTCATATAATATTCCGTCTGCCCAACGAGCGGGAGGTGCAGAATTCCCTAAGGGAATATTATTGGTCTTGATATTGAGAAAATCTTCAATGCTATTGACTTTGACAAGTTCATGTATTATAATTTCATTTATTGGCTGATGTCTAATTGTGACCATGTTTGTAGAGCCATAGTTGGATGATTTAATGGATCCGGTCTAGATTGAATTTTCAAATATTATTATCATAAATAAGGCATGACTTTCTCTGAATTTTATCTGTGTCAGTTATAGTTTTATGAGTTTGACTGTAGAACCAAAATAATCATCACAATTGTAAATGCGCCGAAAATAGACGCAATTCCTATTGTAATCTTGGCATTTCGTTTCATATTCTACAAGCCACAAGTCCACTAATTTAAGATATCATTACATGATGTGGATTATCTAAGATTTTGTTTTATCAAACCTGGTTAATCTGATTAGATTTTAAATAAGGTACTGCAAGACTAAGTCATTATGAGTGAACCGCCTAGAACCTTTTTCAATTTCTCATTCTTCAAAGTAGATCCAAAATGGCGTTGGATGGCAGATCTTGCAAAAGAGGAATCCGCAAAAGAAGTAGATATTGTTCTTAAAAATTCTCAGATAATGTATAGGACGTATTCTACACTAGGATTAAGAGATGATGCAGAATTTATGTTATGGTTTGCATCAGAGTCGGTTGAAAAAATTCAGGAAGTCATATCAAAATTATACCTCACGGTGTTTGGAAAATATATTATTCCAACACATGTTTATTTGTCAAATACAAGGCCATCAATTTATGCAAATAATCCTCCACCACGCGGTTGGCTTGGAGGTGAAGTCCAGAAAAAATATGTTATTGTGTATCCTTTTATCAAAACACGAGAATGGTATCTTCTACCATCTGAAAAACGAAAAGAGATGATGGTGGAACACATTCAAGTTGGACACAAATACCCTGAAGTGCAATTAAACACTACTTACTCATTTGGAATCCATGATGAGGATTTCATGCTTGCTTTTGAAACAGATACGCTAGACAAATTTCAAGATCTGATAATGGATCTACGGGAAACTCGTGTCAGTGGATACGTTGCAGTGGATACACCAATGCTAGTTTGTGTCAAAAAAGACATTATTCCTCTGATTAGGAGTCTTGGATGATGAAAGCGCTAAAAGAATGGGCAACTGTTGTAACTGCACTTGAAAACGGAGATCAAACAGTTCTTCTACGAAAAGGTGGAATACTTGAGACAGCATCTGGTTTCAAAATTGAAGACAAAAAATTTGTGCTCTTTCCAACATATGAACACCAAGACAATGCTTCTCTAAAATCACAATTTTATAGATATCTTGCAGATGTACGAGAACAAAAGCCGAGAGAGGGATTTAACAGAATAACCTCATATGCCGAAGTACTTGCAGAGCATGATGTATCTTCGATGAAAATAATCGAGGATTTATCTCAATTTCATATCTGGAGTGATTCCTATATTGTGGAAAGAATGAACTGGATGCCTCAGAAACCAATGATCGCAGTTTTCTTGAAGGTATACAAGATTCCTTCCACTGAGATTCCAATTCTTCCAGAATATCACGGATGCAAATCTTGGATAGAATTAAATGTCAATACTGAGGCTGGAAAAGCTGTTTTAAATGAATCAGATCTTCAACAAAAAATATCTGAGTTTAGGAGGATTGTAAATTGAAATATAGAAAACTGGGTAAAAGTGGAATTGACGTATCTGAAATAGGATTTGGAGCTTGGACTCTTGGTCTTGATTGGTGGGGTAAAAAAATAGAAGACGATGAGGCTAAAAAAATGCTGAAACGAGCATTTGATCTAGGCATTAATTATTTTGAAACTGGTGACATATACGGAAGAGGGAAAAGTGAGAAGCTAATAGGCGAAGTATTTTCTGGAATGAGAAATGAAATAGTATTATCAACAAAATATGGTTATGATATTTACTCTACTGAACAGATAGGTCACAAGGAACTTCCACAAAAATTTACGACTGAATTTACAGATTTTGCTCTTAAGAAAAGTCTTGAAAGATTACAGACAGATTATGTTGACGTATATGGTTTACACAATCCAAAAATCACAACTATCAAAGATAAGCAAATCTTTGATTTTTTGGACAAAAAGATCAAGGAAGGTATAGTCAAAAGTTATCAGATTGCATTGGGTCCTGCTATAGGATGGACACATGAAGGTCTAGAATCGATGAAGATTACTGATGCTACTGCGGTACAAACCGTCTATAATATACTTGAACAAAACCCTGGAAACATACTGATTGCAGAAGCAGAAAAATACGATGTGGGAATTCTAGTTAGAGTACCAGATGCTTCTGGAATATTGACAGGAAAAGTAAACACAGATACTAAAATTAGCGAAAAGGATCATCGTTCAGTACGAACTGGAGATTGGGTAAAAGAGGCACTACAAAAAGTAGATCAACTGACACCGATTGCAAAAAGAAACGGATTGAACATTACTGAACTTGCAATTAAATTCATTCTCTCTCAAAAACCTGTCTCATCAGTACTTCCTACTGTTGTAAGTGAAGAAGAAATTGAGATGTTCTCTGCCATGTCAGATGGAAAATACCTAAGTGATGATGACAAGAATGAGGTAATTGGACTATTCAATCAATGGCCTTCCTATGAGTTGAAAGCATCAGCTCAAACTGCCTAGTTAGTTCTAAAACTCTATGACATAAAACAAATTATATTCAAAGAAAATCAATCAAAGTGATGGTTTCTAGTACAAAAAAGACATCTACTATGACATTTAGAATTGATGAAGATGTCCTAAGTAAACTTCGTTCTGAATCTGAACATAGAGAAACTAGTCTCAACACGTTTGTCAATCACATCTTCAAAAGATATGTAGAATGGGATATGTACGAAGCTAAAGTGGGTATGGTTCCAATTGCAAAACCAATCATTGTTGAGCTCTTTGGAAAGATGACTAAAGATCATGTGGTAGATATGGCTAATCGAATTGGTAAAAATGTAGTTAGAGATACTGCGTTGTTCATGCAAGGGGATATCAGTCTTGATTCATTCATTTCCTGGTTTGAGGCAAGAATGCGTGCATCCTCAATTGAAATAAACCATAACATAAAAAATAATGTTCATACATTTATCATCAAACACGATCTTGGTGAGAACTGGTCATTATATCATACAACAGTGCTTGAATTAATTTTCCGAGAAGTTTTGGGGAAAAAGGTTGATTTTGACTATAATGTTGGTATGATGTCGTTCAAATTTACTGAATAAATGATTGCAAATGCTTGCAACTAAGTGCAATCTAATCGAGCATGTTATATTTTTGTAGTCTGTTAAAGCATACGTGCTGATACTCCAACAAGGCAGAATTCTTGAAGAGAAAAACGCAGACTATATTTTAAAGATAATATCCAATGACCAAGCCATGCAAATACTTCAAGCTACTACTGATGCACCAAAATCTGCATGGGAGATTAGTACAAAATCTGGAATACCTTTAACTCAAGTGTACAGGTGGGTTCGTAGACTACATAACTCTGGACTTGTCCGTGTTTCAGGAGATACAAATTCTTCTGGTAAAAAATTCTTTATGTATCAAAGTAAGGTTAATTCGATTAAAGTTTCATTGAACTCTTCTCCAGAACCTGTAATTGAGATATCCTAAAAATTTACTTTTAGGTATATTATACAATAATTGGGTCTTCTATGTTAAATTCATGTTCAACAAAGTATTCTACTCTTGTTTTCTTGAATTCTCTTGAACTAAAAAGAATCTTGTAATCGGTAACATCTACCTGTTTCTGAATTTGTTTTGCCATTTCTTCTGCATCTGCAATTGATTTACAATGTACCATAGAAAATACACTGTATGGCCAATCTGGATATACTGGTCTTTGATAGCAATGACTTATCTGCGGAAAGGCACCGAGTTTCTCACCAACTTCCTCGATTCTTTCATCTGGAACTTTCCATACAATCATGCCATTTGCAGTAAAGCCTACTTCTCTATGTCGTAAAATGGCTGCAAATCTTCGCATAACTCCTATTTCTTCATATTGTTTTACTTTTTCGAGAAGTTGTTCTTCAGTTATTCCAAGTTTTTGAGAAGATTTTAAAAATGGTCTTTCAGTTATCTCTAAATCTTTTTGTAACTCGCGTATGTAGTTTTTTTCTTCTTCAGTTGCAATAAATTTTGTTTCTGTAATTTTCTTTTTTTCTTCAGATGGTTTGACATCTGATTTCTTTTCCTCTACCATCTCAAGCTTCACTCCAATCTTGAATAGTTTTATCGTAGGAAGTAATCGTGTTTTTTTAATTCCAGGTAACTTGGAGAATTTATCTATCTCTGTTTTTAAATCAGCTCCTGGGGGAACTGCTAGAGTAAACCAAAGATTGTATTCATGATTTCTCTCATAATTATGAGATACCCCAGGATGTCGGTTTACTTGATTTGCAACATAATCCAATTTTTCTGGCTCAATTGCCATTGCAACTAATGCGCTCTTATATCCCAACTTTCTTGTATCAAATATTGCGCTAATCTGTCTGATTATTCCTGCATCTTTGAGGACACGAAGTCTCTGCATCATATCCTGATCTGATAATCCAAATTTCTTTGCCATTTCAGTAAATGGTTTTGGTGTTAAAGGGAAAGTCCACTGGATCTCATTTAGAATCTCTTTGTCCAGATTGTCCATGATGAATGCAAAGTCTGCTATTATAATTAAAAATGTTGCCTAGATTCTCATAGAATCTATAAATATCATCCAAAGTCAGCGTGATTGATTGATAGTTGATCTGAATCTTAGGGGAGATTTGGTAATTATAGTGGGTGGAGGAAATGAAGGCCTAAAAAAAGTAAATACTCTTTTAACACAAGATTGCAAAATTCTTCTTATCAGTGATTCAACTAATAGGCAAATCCAAAACTATGTTAAAAAAAAGAAAATATCTTTTAAAAAAATGAAACTTGATAATGCAAATTTTCTAAAAAAATACAAACCGTTTATGGTGCTAGCTACAACAAACAATAAAGAACTCAATCGTAAAATTGTAGAACAAGCAAGTTTGATGCATTGTTATGCTTATGCTTCTGATGATCCAGAAGTAAGTGATTTTGCATTTGGATCTGTAATTAATATTGATGACACAGTACAAATCGCAATATCAACAGGAGGTCGAAGTCCTGCCATGGCAAGGAAATTGAAAATACTGGCAGAACAAGTCTTTAAAAAATTAATTAAAAAAGAAGACATTTACCATATACAACTACAAGATTTTGCTCGAAAAGCAGCCAAAGCCAAGATCTCAACCTTTCCTGAAAGAAGGAAGTTTCTATATGGTGTTATGAATGACAATCATGTTAAACAATTAATACAAGATGGAAATCTAAAAAAAGCACAGAAGCGGGTTATGGAAATGCTAGGTGATCTAATCTGACAAGTGATGTAATCAACGCTAGAGTTACTTTTAGAAAATCTCCTATTCATATGCTAGAGAGATTCACTTTTCGAGATGTTGATTCTGCCTACGAATCATTTTTGAGACATTCTGGATTACAAGAATGTGTTATACTGCAAACTTGTAATAGAGTTGAACTCTTTGGTTGTACTGTTACTACTGATCTTGAAAAAATAAAAAAAACATGGGCATCTGTTGCAGGACTAGAAGAAAATGCGTTTAAGGATAATCTTGAAATAAGTAAAGGAACTGAAGCATATGCTCATTTACTCAGGCTTACATCTGGACTTGATTCTCTTGTAATAGGGGAGGAACAGATACTTGGCCAAATAAAAGATTCTATCAGTACTGCTCGTGGACTAAAGGCCTCTGGGAATAACCTCAATACTTTGTTTGACAAGGCAATTAGAGTTGGTTCTCGTGTACGTCAAGCGACCGGAATTGGAAAGGGTAGTATCTCTGTTGGTTCAATGGCAGTAAATCTTGCAGAAGAAAATGTTGATGATTTAAAATCAAAGCATATTTTGCTAATTGGAACTGGAGAAGCAGCAAGTTTAGTTGCAAAATCCCTCAAAAAAAGAGGAATTAATTTTCTTGTTACTAGTAGAACGTTTGAACGTTCAAAGGCTTTTGCTGATACTGCAGGTGGAATACCGATACCATTTGACGAAGCCACATCTAATTTCAAATCAATTGACGTGCTGTTTGTAGCCACAGTCGCGCCATATTTTCTTGTTACATATGATAGAGTAAAGGAAGCAATGGAATCTGGTAAGGATGGCATGCTCATAATGGATCTTTCTAATCCTAGAACGGTAGATGATAAAGTTGGAACTATTGATAAAATCAAAGTTATGAACATGGATCAGATTGCACAGATGGTAGACAAGAATATGCAGACTAGGATGGGGGTTGTGTCCTCTGCAGAACAAATTATTAATGAAGAGCTTCCTGTAGTAGAAGCAGCAATGAAGAGACTTGAAGTTGAACCAATCGTTACTAATGTATTCAAGGAGATAGACCAAGCGCGAGTCAAAGAACTAAAGAAAGCTCTTCAAATGCTAGGTGAAAAAGATGAACAAAAAATACGAATTATTGACCAACTTACTCAGGCAATAGTTGAAGATATCATGTCAATTCCTATGAATAATCTAAGAAAAGCCTCCGAACAAGGTGATTCTGAAATTCTAAAAACTGTCACAAAACTCTTTGATTATAAGACCAGAGAGTAACAAATTATATTGCTAAAAAAAGGTATTTTGTCTAATGTCTTTTCCTAATTTAAGACTGAGACGTCTTAGAAAAACTGGTAAAATTAGGGAGCTTTTAGAAGAAGTACGACTTTCCCCAAAGGATCTCATATGTCCAATTTTTGTCCAAGAAGATCTGAAATCAAAAATTCCTGGAAGTTCAATGCCTGGCATGGAGAGACTTGCGTTATCTGATGTAGTAAACGAAGTAAATTCTATTGCAGAATTGAAAATTCCAGCAGTAATGGTATTTGGAATACCTGCTCAGAAAGATGATCACGGTACATCATCTTTTACTCAGAACGGAATTGTACAAAAAACAATCTCTGAAATTAGAAAGAATCTTGGAGATGATATTGCGATCATGGCTGATGTTTGTCTTTGTCAGTATACTAGTTCTGGTCATTGTGGGCTTGTTAAAGGGGATAAGATAGATAATGATTCCAGTCTTGAAACATTATCCAAAATTGCAGTAAGTCAAGCTCAAGCTGGGGTAGATGTTGTATCACCTTCTGCTATGATGGACGGACAAGTAAAAGCAATAAGGCAGGGTCTGGATGATGCTGGTTTTCATGATGTTGCAATAATGTCCCACTCTGCAAAACATCGCTCTTCATTATATTCTCCTTTCAAAGATATGGCACATTCTGCTCCGCAGTTTGGAGATAGAAAGACCTACCAATTACCATACACTAATCCAAAAGAAGCCATGCGTGAAGTTGAAACTGATATACAAGAGGGAGTAGACATTGTTATGATAAAACCGGCACTTGCCTATCTTGACTTGATTTACATGACTAGGGAAAAATTCAACATACCTATAGCCGCATATAGCGTCTCAGGAGAATATGCTCTAGTCAAGGCAGCAGCTATGGCTGGATATATTGATGAAACAGAGGTGACACTTGAAATTCTTACTGCAATCAAACGTGCTGGCGCAGATATGATAGTAACGTATTTCTCAAAGGGTGCAGCAAAAGCACTTAATCAGAGATGAGAGAAGACCAATCATTTGAGATAACGCGTGCATATGATCTACTGCCACATGTAGTAGGTGCAAGCTGGGCATCAATTTGGTTTAGAATGAACAAGAAAAGAAGACCTACAAAAGAAGAATTCAGAGAAAAAGTAGCCGAATATTTTAAGATGCTAGTTCCGCTTACAAATGCATTTCCAGAGGAAGAAAATTTCAAAGAAATCATTGGCTATATCAAAGAAAAACATGAAGATGAAATTAGAAAAATTCTAACTGGTAATAATCCTGAAATTGAAACAAGATACAAAAGATATGTCGACTATGGCTAGATCTCTTTTTTTAATTCATCCAGAAAATTTTTCATTATTTTAGTTCTATTTCTTGCCATTATTTTTCCAGTCTTTGTGTTCATTGTTTTTTCTAAAAGTAAAAGTTTCTTGTAAAAGTGATCTAATGTCCAATTCTTGTCATCTGGAGAACGCTTCTTACAAAATGGATCATCTTTATTGTAAAATGGTCTATTCTCAGCACTGCCTACTGCAAATGTTCTTACTATTCCTATTGAACCTAATGCATCTAATCTATCAGCATCTTGCAATATTTTTCCTTCCAATGTTTGAGGAACAACCCCTCTTGAAAAACTATGATCTCTAATAGCATCAGAAATGATTTTAATTTCATCATGGGTACAATTGTATTTTTTTAAAATCTTTTTTGATTCTTCTGCACTCTCTAGAGCAGAATTTTTTGAGCGAGGATCAGATTTTGGGTAAGAGATAATGTCGTGCAATAGCACAGCCGCAGTAATTAATTCAATATCTGATCTTTCTTTTCTTGCAATAATTATTGCGTTCTTGAGCACTCTCATAATATGCTCAAAATCATGTGCAACATCATTTTCTATCTTCTTTTTTACATATTCCTTTAATTTTTCTAATTTCAATCTAGTCATTAGAATTAATTCCATTTTTATAAATTGAAGTTATCGAAATGTCTTTCTAGTTATAGTATATTGGGAAAATTCAAGAAATGTTGTTAAATATGGAAATATTTCAAGTAATTGGATCCTTGAACCTTGTAATATTAAAAAATGGAACAATAGTCCAATATCCTTATTAATTAAATTCACGTATGGCTTCCATGAGTACTAAAGCGTGGAAGTGTTATAGATGCAATTTGACCTTTACTGATGAATCACACGCTGCTTTACATGAAGATCTTTCAAAACATAATGTTCGAGAGATTCAAATAGTAAAAGTATAGAAACTCAAATGAAATTATATCCATGGAGACAACTGGATAGATAAATGTCATACTCAAATATCTCTAAAATGAATTTTGAAATATCAGAAGAGCAAAAAATTTTTCTTGATAAGATAGATAGAGTTTGTAAGTCAATTAGAGATCATGAAACAAGATGTTATCTAGACGAAAAATCAAATGACCGAGTAATTCCTGAATTTGGAGAAATAGGAATGCTTGGATGTCCTATATCGAAAAAATATGGAGGCCTTGGATATGATATTTTAACATACTTGTTTGCAATAGAACGAATAGGTCGAGAAGGAAATTCACTTCGTACATTTTTCTCTGCGCATATTTCCATTGGTCAAATGGTGATACAAAACTGGGGAAATGAGGAACAAAAAAAGAAGTATCTTCCAAATGCCACTAATGGCAATAGCGTAATGGGTTTTGCGCTAACGGAGCCAGATGCAGGAAGTGATCCTGGAAAAACTTTGACAAAATTTGAAGAACGTGGAGATAATTATGTTCTAAATGGAGTAAAACATTGGGTGGGAAATGGTACATTTGCCAAAGTTATAACAACATATGCGAGAGGAACTGATGGAAAAATCTCTGCGTTTATAGTCGATACAAACTCCAAGGGATTTCACGCAGAAGAGATGCATAACAAAATGGGATTGCTTACGGTAAAAAATGCCGAGATTACTTTTGAAAATTGCCTAGTTCCAAAACAACATCTTCTTGGGAAAATTGGAAATGGTCTTAGTGTTGCATTTAGTGCATTAATTGATGGAAGATTAAGTGTAGCTGCAGGTGCTGTAGGAGTAATGAAAGACTGTCTTGATGAGTCAATAAAATACTCTCAAAAAAGAGAACAACATGGCTCTGTTCTTGCAAAAAAACAGTAATTCAGGAGCATCTTGCTACCATGATTGTAAACATAGAAAGTTCTAGGTGGCTAGTATATCGTGCAGGGGCCGCAAGGCAAAAACTCCATGATTATGTGGAAACCCTCAAAGAAAACGATGCAAATTGGCTATCTTTACTTGACCGTGAAAACAAGGAATATTCTTCACTGAGAAATAGATCTGATAGACTTGCCGCTATTGCCAAGTTACATGCAACAAACGCTGCATTTGACTGTGCAAATAGGGCAGTTCAGGTCTTTGGCTCTTATGGGTATCAGAAAACAAGCAGGGTAGCAAGACACTTTCTTGATTCTAGGGCAATTGTAATCTACGAAGGGGCAAACGAAGTGCTAAAACTCAAAATAGCATCACTTGAGATGGGTGACAAGTATGATGCATACTAGCTTTTCATCAATACTTGATGCATGATTCTCTAGGCCTTCATGTATATGCTCTTTTGTAATTATGAGTGGAGGTATAATTCTCATTGATTTTTGACCTGCCCCTAGAGTCAACAAACCATGTTTGAATAATTCATTAAGTTTTTTGTCACGGTGTAATGTTGTATCAAATTCAACTCCCACCATCAACCCTAATCCCCTTACATCTACTACGCCTTTTTTTCCAGTCATCTCTGTCAAACCTTTCCTAAGCATATTGCCCATCTTTGTTGCATTGTCTAATAACTTGTCTCGTTTTATTACCTCTATGACTCGTGAGCCAACTGCCATGTCAATTCTATTTCCTCCTCCCCATGTACTTGATAACACTGATCTTTGCCCTGGATCGAATTTTTTGTCATATGCCGTAGCTCCTATTTGTAATGCCTTTGCAGTACTCATGATATCTGGTTTGATTCCATAATGCTCAAAGGCCCACCACTTGCCAGTATGACCTATTCCAGATTGAACTTCATCCAGTATTAATGGGACTCCATACTTTGTTGCAAATTTTCTTAGATTTGAAATAAATTTTTTACTTGCAATATTGTAACCTCCCTCTCCTTGAACTATTTCAGTTAAGATGAATGCAATTTTATTCTCTTTTAATAGATTTTCAGCGGCATCAATTTCTTCATCATTGTCTTTTATGCAAAACTTGATTCTTTTTGATGGAAATTCTGGAAAATTATATTTCTGTACAGGTCTACTATGTGTAAAACTAAGGGCGCCCAACGTTCTTCCATGAAATGCACCGGTACACGAAATTCCAGGAAGTGGGCCATTTTTTCTATATGCAATCTTTATTGCATTCTCAACAGCTTCTGCACCACTATTTATGAAAAACGTCTTAAAACCTACAGGCAATATGGTTGAAATGTTTTCTGCAAGATCGGCATGTTCTTGGCAGTAAAAATCCTGGCCTGCAATCTTGTATGTACCATTTGATGAATATGCTGCAAGTATTTCGATAATATCTGGATGTGAATATCCTAAAGGACAAGCTCCTATGTTGGATGTGAAATCCAGATACTTGTTGCCATCTACATCTTCAATGATGCAATTGTGTCCATGTGACACAACCAACGAATACATGAATGTTGAATCATAAGCATGTTTTTTCATAGAATCAATAACACGCCTGGCTTTTGGCCCTGGTATTTTGTCCATTGTCTTTATCTTCTCCATGGTATAATACGGAAAAATTTTCTAATAAACACTGGCATGTATTACTATGGGTGAAAATCACAGAGGGCATGATGAACTAAATCGTAAACAGAGACAGAGAAGAGAGAAAAAGAAAAGAAAAATGCAGAGAGTGGGATTTGAACCCACGAACCCCTAAGGGAAGGGATATCTTATAGAAGATCTTGAGTCCCTCTCGGTTGACCGGGCTTCGGTACCTCTGCAACGAGAGATCACTATACTGAATATATAACTGAAACCGTGATTGTATTGATTTTTGAATGCTTTTACTACTCGCTTACAATTTTCTCTGACATGGCAGGCATGGTGTAGAAAAATTCATCTTCAAAACCAAAATCCTGTTTTCCAGTCTTTCTTAATGCTTCAAAATATCTCATACAATTCGTGTAAAACTCGTTTGATTTGGATTGACTACTTGTCTGCATGTATCCAGCTTAAAAAAATAATGTTTGTATACCGATGTAAGGAATTTTAGACTAATGATGTAAGAAATTCTTTATTCCGTAGTTTCTTGAATTCCAAGCCACGCATAGCCTTTTTGTTCCAATTCATCGGCAAGCTCCTTTGGACCTTCTCTAATCATCTTTCCTTGTGCCATAACATGAACAAAGTCAAGCTTGTCTAGGAATTTTAGAATTCTTGCATAATGGGTGATGACAATTACTGTGGCATCTTTTCTTGAGACTGAACTGATGGCTTTTGCTACTGCTTGTACTGCATCAATATCTAAACCTGAATCCGGTTCATCAAGAATGGATATTCTTGGCTGTAATACTGCCATCTGTAATACCTCTGATTCTTTTTTTCTCCCCACCTGAAAATCCTTCATTGAGGTATCTTGATAAGAAATCATGTTTTAGTCCTACTTCATCAAGATTTTTCTTAAGATAGTTTTGAAATTCTCTGACTGTAAGGAACACTTCTCTTTTTTCATCTCCAAGTGACTTGCTTAATGCATTGTATGCAGTTCTTAGAAAATGTGAGTAACCTACACCTGAAACTTCTGTTGGATATTGAAATGCCAAGAACAATCCTTTCTTTGCCCTTTCATCAGGGGAAAGACCAAGTATGCTTTCTCCATCTAGTAAAATATCTCCTTTTGTAACTTCATACTTTGGATGACCTAAAATTGTATATGATAAAGTACTCTTACCAGATCCGTTTGGGCCCATGATGGCATGAACTTCACCTGGACCTGTTTTGAGATTTACTCCCTTGAGAATTTCCTTACCGTCTCTTTGTACGTGAAGATCTTTGATCTCAAGTATTGCCATTGTATTTACAAGATGATTTTGGATATATAAGCTAACAAAAAATTAGCTGGCGCTAATTCTAATTCTAAGAATTTAGAATGATCTTATTATACATAAGTGACTCCAAACATATCTTGCTAAATCCTACTTGTCTTTGAATGATTTGTATTTAGTGGATGTTGAGGAGGTTTTCCAAATGGCATGATATCTTGGGACATGTGCTTACACTATTTTTCTCTAGTCTTTAGATGATTCTTAAAGGAAAACACCATCACTGAAAAATTAAACTCTCTTGTGGTTAACGGTATGTGGATTGATTTTGAAGACAATGCCATGATTCTAAAAATAATTCTTATGCATTCGTGTCGGAAAAATCTTATTGAACTATGTAGCAGGATGGATACCTTTCTCTCTATTTTATCACTATATTCAAACAAGGTTGGTTCATACTTGAGATAATAAAAGAAGATTATTCTTACATATTTTACATACCTGTAATCTATTTTATAGCAAAGAAAATTCAGCCAAGCTAGAAAATTATCTTTTTCAAATTGGTGATTTTTATTCATGGTATGATATTTTGTTGCATCGTTTGCCATGGTATGTGTACTATTTTTTACACGCAGAGTATGATATGCCTCGGCTATCATTTTGAATTTTACACCATCTTTTGCAGAGATATTTTTGTCGGGATGATATTCTAGGGCAAGTCTACGATATGCATCCTTTATCTCATTTATGGGCGCACCTTCACTCACGCCAAGTAATTTGTAACATTGACTACTATCCAATGACAAGATCTCAGCTCACGTCATTTTAATAAAGTTTGATTGTACTTGATTGATATTTTTGTAAATCTGGATGAATGTTAACTTTAGACGCTACTTGGAATTATCTTTACTCTTCCTAATATGACTACAGTTCCTACCATTATTGCAACCACTACTCCTACTATTGAGACTGGAAATTCTGGTACGGCGGGTGCTTGTGAAGCGTTTGAAATCTGAAGGGTATTGACCATGCTATCAAAGGTAGCAGATTGAGAGTCATATCCCGAAGAAGGATTTGCCCTATAACTGAGCATGATTTTTGCCGAGCCTGTTTGAATCGTCTCAGTCTTGGATTTTGTTGCTATGGTATTTCCAGAACTTGAGGTTCCAGAACAGTCTACTGTTACTACATTGAGATTCAAACCGTTAACAGTGTTAGTTGATGTGGAATTGGTACATGTGATTCCCTGCATATTTCTTTGCATAAATTGAGAAGTAGATGTTGTTGAGCTTGTTGGTATCATTGATATGCCGATTGTAATTGGTGGGCGCGGTGCTCCCTGTGTTGCCTGGTATCCTCCTGGTGCTATCATTACTCTAGTACTTCCTGAAGTTTGCTTGATCTCAACACCACTCCATCCATCTGGAAGTGTAATTTGCACTCCAAAGTTAGAGTTGGTATATGTACCACTTACGGGAGTGCTTGTACCTTGGGGTCCTTGATATCCTTGACCGCCCTGTCCTTGGGTTTGTGCACTAGCTTGAGTTGCAAATATGGAACCTGTGATAAATACAATGGCAATTAATCCTAAAAGTATAACCGGTTTCATTACGTTTGATTATTTTTCAAGATGTATTTATTGATTGGTGAACAAAGTTCTTGATGCTACTCATCGCCTAATTCTTTGTCTACTTTATCTTGGAGGGATCTAAATTTGGTGAATCGCTTGCTCCAATGTACAAAGAATTTGTATTCCTTAATTGCTATGAGCAATAGAATTACAGCAAATGTTATTGAGATTATGATGAATACCCGTAATCCTAAAAATATGGATGTAGCATGAGTACGATTTGCTTGACCTGTAGGTAATTCTCTTATGATTGTGCCATTTTGATCAACTAGTTGAAGGTGCGCTCCTGGTGGAATGTGACGAAGATCATTTCCACTTCCTTGTTGTGTTTCTAATTGTCTTATGCTGTAATCTGGATGCTCAAGTAAAATTCCTCCTAGTATTATTGCAGCAGGTCCAAAAAATAATGCCGTTGCAATAAAAGTCAGAAATAACCGTCTTGACCTGTTAGTATGAGATAAAAGCTCGTCTAAAATTTTTAAAATATTGTCAGATTTTCCTCCATCATCTTCTGGCATTTTCTCTTTTTTGGGAGAATTATTTTCAGGTTCTGACATTCACTAGATCTCCTCCATTTGCATTAAAAACGCTTCGCTAACTTTGTTCTTCAACATGTCTCTCCTTCCTAGGAAACATATCCTCGTATGGCTCTAGAATTAATTTAAAAAACTCTCGTCCCTTTTGAGTCACTGCGTATTTTATTATCTTTTTATTTCCCCATGCCTGCTCGGTTCTCTGTATGAAGCCTTTTTTCTCAAGGCTCTCAAGAATGTCTTTATGTTTCATTAAATTCAAGCCACAATAGCTGAGAAGTGATGTCTGATTGATCTCACCATACTCTGTTAATTTTAAAATAATGTCCTTTCGTATGTAAATTCTATCCCTATATTCATGTGACAAGTTATAGTTTGATGCGGTATCAGTCAAGTATTAAGCTTTATTCGCAATTGTTTCTTTTGAATCAAAAATTTGTATCTCTAGTAACGTTTACCATTCAGTAACAATGTTACTGAACAAAGTTTGATAACTGTTTTATCTGAAATTAATAATTCATAGATATGGAATTTGATATGCAATCAGTTCAAAATATCAGCGAAAAAAATTATTCTCATGAAAGACTTGAATATTTTTGTGATGAGATCCTCAACTTAGATTCTAAAATTAGATTTGTTGGAATTATTACTGATAAAGGAAAACTGCTTGCCGAAAATAAGAGAAAAGGGTTGAAAGTTCGCATCGATCCTAAAGATCTAGAGATTTTGTTAATGGAAACTGCATTAGGCGTACGTATGCGTAGAGTGCATGATGACCAGATTGGACCTGTAAATTTCACAATTTCATATGGGCAAAATTCGATATCTATGATCTTTCCATTGGATACTGAAATGTTATGTGTATCAGCTGAAAAAGATCTAGATTTTTTAAAAATTCCATTTCTGATAATGAAACTCTTGGAAGCAAAAATTACTAAAAAGGATTAAAATTATGTGTAAAAATCCTCTGAAAATTGATTATAAGTTTCAATGTTGGTAATGGATTTGGTAAATAAAACAAAACGATTTGGAATAATTACATTTTCCGATGTGCTGTTATTAGATCTAAAAAACACTCAGTATTGCCTAATTCACACTAATTTTCTAACAATGGAGATGTAAAAAATATAATGTTTCATAAAGAAAACGATCTTCAATGTACAATATGTGAAATGCAATTTAGTGATATTGTCAGATTATGGCGTTATTCCAAAGATGTACATCTGACAAGGCATGATGGATTTGAGCAAAAATGGTATTGGGATAATTAATACATGTTTTTTAAAAATTTTTTGGGGAATGCATTACGTTATAATCAAGGCATTTTCTTACTATGTAATCTTTTTAGAAAAGGATGTTAAAATATGCAAATTAAACTAGAACCCAAAGATGTTGCAAGACTTGATACGTTTGGAAATAACAAGTGTAGAAAATGCACTCTTGGATTTGTGGAAGGAGATACAGTGTTACGAATTGGAGCAAGACCTCCAAAATATTATCATCTGAAATGTTTCAAACCATATTAGGTGTATGTACTACATTGTTTGAAAGTCATCTTGAATCTTCACTAACAATGTTCTTGAACAAGGTTTGACAAGTGTTTTATGTAGAAAAATTAACTAAAACATCATGATATCACATACTTTGGAAATATTTACTCGAATGAATTTCTTAATATTGAGGGATTAAGATATGAATCTAAAAGGAATTGATTATGAGTAATAAACAAAATTTAGTATCTAAAAAAAATACTGAAACCGGATCTGATGATTCACATGCTCTAAAAGTTGAGAATCTTTCAAAGATCTATGATACTTCTGCAGGAAGAGTTGTTGCATTGGATAACGTGAGTTTTACTATTCAAAAAGGTGAGTTTGTATCAATTGTAGGACCTTCTGGAAGTGGAAAGTCAACTGTTCTTAATATGATTGGTGCACTTGATAGGCCTACTAGAGGAAAAATCTCTGTTGATGGTATAGATATGTTCTCTATGAATGATTCTGAGATTGCCACCTTGAGAAATGAGCGAATTGGATTTATCTTTCAATCGTTTAATCTTATCAATAGAACAACTGTTCTAAAAAATGTAAAACTTCCAGGACTTATTGCTGGCATGTCACATGATGTTGCAAACTTTCGTGCCCTGAAAATTCTAGAAGCACTTGGTATAGATGACAAGAAAAACCAAAAACCCGTAAATCTTAGTGGTGGACAACAACAAAGAGTTGCCATAGCTCGTTCCTTGATAAATAATCCTTCTATAATTTTAGCTGACGAACCTACTGGAAACTTGGATACAAAGACTGGCGATGACGTGTTTGCCATGCTGAAAAATCTTTCCCACAAATTCAAACGTACTATAATAATGGTTACCCACAATCCGGAACTTGCTGCAAATAGTGATAGATCTATATTACTAAGAGATGGGAGAATAGAAAAAGATGTCTACCACTAAATCCTTTACAAAGTTTTTCTCAAGAAAACTTGCGGCCAAAGTCGTAACTCCAATTTTAATCCTGATGCTTTTTGCACCCACTATGCTTTCATCTTTTAATGCATACGCGATTTATAACACTCCAGCTCCATCAACAGGAGGTGTCTTACCATCATCAAATATCGAACAGGATTGTTTTGCGCCCCTTACTACTATCCTTGATGCCTCTTATGCTGGTCCAGTGGTAGTTGACTCGTATTGGGTCGATCAAGGAACATCTTCAGCCACAGACGTTACTAGCAATCCTGTCAAAAAAGAGATAGGTCCAGGTGAAGGAGCTTCAGTTTTTGCAGTTGTCATGACAAACAGAAATTCAAACTTTCCAATAGAATCTGTTACAGCTTATCTTAATCTTCCATCAGGATTTACAGCTACTGGAGAAAGCGCAAATCCGCAATTGCTTATGCAACACCAGTCGGCAGGACGTGCTGTAAGCAATCCTGCCATCTCCAATTACTATGGCCAGATACCAGTTGGAGGATCATTTACTATGTATTTTAACATAAATGTACTACCTACTGCTATGATAGGTACTCATGCTACAACTGTTGTTGCAAATTATGTCCAAGTGGGAATAATTGGGCAACAATGTACCTCTGCACTGCTTGACATACCAATGGTTCTTCCTGGTAAAGTAATAATGGATGCAACACTTGCCAATTCCCAAATTGCTCCACAAACTCAAACTCCTATAAATATAATAATTAAAAACAAGGGTTCTGCTGATGCAACTGGAGTTGTTGCTACAATTACAAATCTTGGAACATCTAAAGGTGGTACCGGAAGTTCTAGTAGTGGAGGTTCTATTACACTGTCTTCAACTACCACAAATATTGTTAATCTTGGACCTAGTACTTTCAACATTGGAACCATCCACGCAAACTCACAAGCTGTAATAACTACAACTGTTTACCCAGGACCTGGTGCAAGTGGAACTACTCAACAGGTAGAACTAAATGTAAATTATCAAAATGCATGGGGCAAGCTTTTAACAGCTGATATTATTACAGGTCTTGTCATATCTCCTAATCCTCCACAATCTATTACTTTGTCATATCTTGGAAATCAATCAACTCCTGTGATTGTTTCAGGAAATTTGGATGATCTTGATTTTGCTGTAGCAAATAATAGTAATGATACCATGTCAAATGTAATTATAAATCTCGTACCACAATCAACTTCTGTCTCTATTGTCGGAACTTCTACTTGGACAATACCAACCTTGCAACCAGGTGATAATCAAACACTCTCAACTAAGGTATATGCAGCAACTTCACTGATTAATACCCCAACTTCATTTACACTAACTGCTAATTATATTTCAAAAGGTCAATCTCAAACAAATTCCCTTACCTTGGGTGCGTTTGTTGTAGGTGATATCAAGCTCCAAGTGTATGGTCTGTCTACAACTACTTCGGGCGGAACTTCTAGTTTAGTGGGTAACTTGCTCAATCAAGGTAGTACAACTGCATTATTTACAACAGTTCAACTTGCACCATCTCCACTTTTGGATGCAATGAGAGTGCAAGAATTTCAAATTCAACAAATAATCAAACTCATTCATTTACACCGTCTGGCGCAGGTGGCGGTGCAGGTGGACAAGGATACTCTGGCGCAGGTGGACAAGGATACTCTGGCGCAGGTGGACAAGGATACTCTGGCGCAGGTGGCGGTGCAGGTGGACAAGGATATTCTGGAGGCGGCGGTGCAGGTGGCCAGAGAGGCACAGGTGGACAAGGATATTCTGGAGGCGGCGGTGCAGGTGCAAGTTCATCACAACAATTCATAGGAGATCTTTCACCAGACTCACCAATTCCAATCAGCGTCCCGCTTAGAGGCTCTCTACCATCTGGAGTGTATCAGGTAGCATTCAAGGTAGTATATGCTGATGACCTGAAGGTCTTTCACACTGTAATAGTAAATGGAACCGTAGCTATTGCTAAAGTTCGTCAAACCACTACTGCTACCAAATCTACGTCTATACTTAGTGATATTCCAATACTTAATCAGATACCTCTGCCTGCACCGGTAACTATTGGAATAATCATTGCAATAGCAGCAGTGATTGCGTTTCTAATTAGAAAGAAAAAATTAGCAAAGAAAAAACTAAAGATGGTAACACAAGGAGATACTGATATAGTATCAATATTTGATGATACCAAAAAGAAAGAAAATGAATCCTAGAGATCTTTTTTTATTATCATTTGAGGCACTAGTTGATAGAAAGGTAAGAACCCTACTTACAATTCTGATGGTTGTACTTGGTAGCAGTCTTGTTGTGGTATTAAATGGTCTAAGTGCAGGTCAGGCCGCATTCTTGGAACAACAATTTAACTCATTAGCAGCTAATGTTCTTTTTGTAGGTAGTGGACAACGTTCCCTTACTCATATGCCAGTTCCTCAAGTAATTCTATAATAATTAATGATGTCATTGTGCAAAAACTCAAGAGTCTTCCGAATGTATCTGATGTTATACCTGTGTACTCTGGTTCTGTACAAATGAACTCACAGGGAAGCGTCCAACATGCCTCCATCACTGCAATTGATCCATCCAAATTGTCTGTAGAACTACCAAATGTTCAATATATTGATGGTTCTACAGTGCTCCCAGGTGATAGATCAGCGGCACTAGTGGGAGATACGATAGTAAATCCACCTGGTGCCGATACTGCTTTTGTTGTACTTGGTGAAACGATCAAAACAACCGCAACTTACTCTGATTCAAGCGGCTCACATACCGTAATAAAAAATTTCATAGTTTCAGGAATACTAAAGCCATCTGGCAATACTGCAATCGATCGTTCAGTAATCATCAATCTTGATGCTGGCAATCAACTATTACATAAACAAAACAGATATGATCAGCTAATCATTGCTGCAACTACTCCTGATGATGTAGATACCGTACAGCAAGAGATCACTGCCATGTTTGGAAAAACTCTTGGTGCTACAACTCCCAAGGCACTTATGGCGGTAAGGCAGCAAGCTGCAAGCGGAAATGCAGCTTTTATTCTAATGGTTGGAATTATTGCACTTGTTGTTGGTGCTGTTGGTATTGTTACTACATTGTATAATTCTGTTACAGAAAGAATTCGTGAGATTGGTACTATGAAAGCAATAGGAGCTCAAAATGCAGAAATACTTGCGCTCTTTTTAGTTGAAGCTGCACTGATTGGCATAATTGGGGCTTCGTCAGGGATGGCAATTGGCATGGTTGCAGGTATCATATTGGGTATAGTTACAACCACCACTCCTACTGGAGGGGGTGCACCTGTTCATATACCACCGATCTACATTCCTACGGATTTGATTAAGGTATGGTTACTTTCTTTGGGACTAAGTATTTTGGCAGGAATGTATCCTGCATGGAAAGCATCAAAACTTTCTCCAATGGTTGCATTAAGAAGAGAATAAAATAATTCTACGATACAAAATAGGATTATAGTGCACTAAAGTCTTTAGTCCAGTTTGAATACTCTTGGATCATTCCTTGATTAACACTGGGTTTTCTTTTTTTGATAATTCTCTTAAAATCATCCGTGGTACAGTCTCGCAGTCTGACATGTGAAAGATCCTTGTCTCCTTTTGCATCTGCCATGCTGAAATATTCATCTATAACAGATAGTTGTGCGGATTGACAGATGTCTTTTACATCGCTTGCACTATACCCATCTGTTAATTGGGCAAGTTCTAACGAACTTACTGAAGGATCTTTTTTTAGTTTTGCTAAATATATTGAAAAGAGACTTTCTCTTGCTTCTAATGCCGGCAATGGAATGTATACTCTTTTTGAAAATCTTCTAAGAAATGCCCAATCTAATTTCCAAGGTTTGTTAGTAGCTGCAATAACATAAGTCTGAAGATTTTTTCCTTTATCGTTTATTCCATCCATTTCTGTAAGAAACTGGTTCTTTACTCTAATCTCTCCACCGTTTTCATTCTGGGAATTTCCAAGAAGCGAGTCTACTTCATCAATTAACATTATTACTGGTACGTTCTCTTTTTTAGAAGAATCACGTGCCGTGTGAAATAGTTTGGATACATTTTTTTCAGCGTCACCTAACCATTTACTCATCATTGAAGCTGCATCTACATTTATGAAGTAACCTGAAATCTCACTTGCAGTTGCGGCAGCAAGCATTGTTTTTCCACATCCTGGAGGTCCGTATAGGAGAATTCCTCTTGGCCAACCCAATGTAAAAAGTTCTGGTTTTCTGGCGGGATATACTATAGCTTCCCGTAGTGCGGTCTTGACATCCTCTAATCCTATTACTTCTTTCCAGCTAACATTTGGTTTTTCTTTTAATATCATGTTGTCAATATTGGTGTTAGTAGATGTTTGACTGGAGTTGCCTTGGGATGGTGTGTTGTTACCTGAATTTTCATTGGGAGATGAATCATCAGGTGAAGATTGTAATTCGCCTATTCTCTTTTGGTACTGTTCACAATGTTGTTGATATACTGCATTCAAAGTATTATCTGGGAAAAGATGAATTAGTCTTGTTAGTGCCTCAATAGCCCTCTGATAATTAGTTACTGCAATACCTCTGGCACCTTGGTTGTCTTGCTTTATTGCCTCTGCTGCATATTTACCAGCTACGCCTTCTAGTGCTATTGCAGCTTCACTCATGATGATATCACTATAGCATTCATGGATTTACAAGGTATGCGTTACTGTGAAATCGTATGGTGCTCTTAGTTAAATTAGTTAAAGTGATTTTTTATTTGGATTTTATTTTTGGTTGATGATATGTCTGATATCTATTATAATGCCCAATTATGATACTATTTGAGATATAGATTTGGAACCACTTGAATTTTGTGATGTTTGCTTTCAGAAAGGAAGACCAAACCTATGTGAAACATACAAGAATGAATTTACAAAAATCACCTCATTACAATTTTCGCAAAAATCAAGGCTGGATAAAGTTCTCAATAGGCTAGAGATTAGACCCCGAGCCGTTGAGAAACGTTGGACACTTGTTATGGATTCTGAAAAACGAAAGGAATTTCTTGATTCATTGTGGGGAATGGCAATTACAGTTCATACCCTGGAAGATCATGTTAAAACCATAACAAGACTGTACAAACCAGAAATTAGAAAACTAGGGGAAGAAAAACAAGTCGAACTTCCTAGTCCAGAATCTTGGGAAGAGTTTGATCCTAAATCGCGAGACTGGGCTCCCTTGAAAGTTGAAACAAAAAAAGAAAAATTCTATGCCAAAGTAAATCTTGGTAACGTACTCAAATGTTCAAGTTTTGAAGGAACGACTTACTTTCGTACTTATCTAAATGATACAACTCCAATGCTTACACCTATGGAGAAACGTGCAGTGTACAATATTGTATCTACAATTGCTCAACCAATCACATCTTTCTGGAAATCTGATGGTGAAGGTAAACGTGGATTTATTGAACAAAGTCAGTTGCCAAATGTACCTGATGAGATCTTCAATGTCTTGCGAAGACTGGCAACTGTGGACAAGAGAATTCCTGATACTTTGATATTTGAAAATGATGATTTTGAGTTGGTAAAAACCGTACTAGGCTGCATCAAGATTGATCTGGTAAAATCCTCTGAAACCATAACTGTACTATCTGATAAAAAATCTGATACTCCTATATCACTTGATGAGATACACAAGGATCGACTCCAAGTAATGCTAGATATTGTAAAAGAGATGGGTGGTAAGATTGAATCTGGAAAAGATGAACTGACTATTTCAGGTACTCGCGGTCTGGTCAAGATAATATTTGTAGACAATGACAAAAGTGCTCAAGATGGAAATATGGTAAGAATATCTGTATCTGCACTTGAAGATCCACCTAGGTTTATAGAAATTTTATTTATGATCAAAAAAAGACTAGGTCTTCTTGATCTGCCTCTTGAAAATGTACTGAGCCAGCATTGGCCAATTGTATCTGATAATGATTTACAATATGTACTCCAAACTGCAATTTCATGGTGGTCAAATAATCCCGTTTTGGCTACAAAAATAATTGGAGATGGGGACAAGTTTGCCAAAGTAAAAGAATGGAATAATAAAATTAAGCAGGGAAAAATTCGTTCAACTCTTGATACTATAACACTAGGAAAGATAATCAAACAAAAGGAATCAAATCTAATCGTAAAGTAAAACGTATATTTTTTTACGAGTTATATTATTTTATGATATCATCATAAATGTCATAATCTGAAAAATATTTTCATATATTATGTACTGTTACGGTGTTTACTTGGATCTTGGAAAAATACACTATCGATTATAGAGATTTAATGAAAACTAATATGTTTCTGATAGTAACTATTGTATCGATAGTTGCTATTCTGACAACAAATGCAGTAACGCCTGTATCTGCTTTAGGTGATACGGTCCAGCAAATACGAGCACAACTTGATGGATTTACTGAATTGTCTGACTGTTGTACTACGACGACTGCTCATGTGGAAGGAGATCTGGTTACAAATTCTGACGGGACCACGATGCTTTCTTCACAAAGTGGAGTTCTTACGATTGGAAGTACTTCATATGATCTTAAATTTGTACCAACAAGCAAGATAGACACTACGCCACAAACTGGTGGATGTACCTCCGAAACTCGTTTTGAACAACCCGGTGATGTAGAATTGACAGCAAATGATGGTACTGTGCTAAAAGGTATTGGAGTATATTCCTGGGGAAATAATCTAGGATGTCCTGACGGAGACTCGAGTTTTACCTATTTTAGTGGAAAATTCCAAGATACATCGGGTCAAACTATTGAATTCTTTACGGGAACTAACTCGTTACCAGAAATCCAATAAACCCTTTTTCTTCTTTTTATTTCCATTTTTCAATCTGGTTGATCAATTCATTTGGTTTTTCATCAACAATCTCAAGTTTACCTTTGTAGATATTCCCAGAATTTGCATCAAGTGAGATATAGTCTCCTTCATTCAGAATTGTTTGTGCCAATTTGCACATGTTATTTCCAGGAATTATTACCAAATCGTGACATCCAACAATGCATGCCTTGTCCAATTGTCTTGCAACCACTGCTGCATGAGATGTTCTTCCTCCCGTAGCAGTAAGAATGCCATCAGAGGTAGATATTCCCTCAAGATCATCAGTTAAAATGTCTTGTCTTACTAAAATTACAGAGTCACCTACATTTTTGAAGTCTCTTGCCTTTTCCGATGTAAATGCAATTTTTCCTACTACTACTCCATGACTTGCAGAAGTACCTGCAGATAGTGATTGCAATACTGATTTTGATAGAATTTTAGGTCTCTTGATAGAATGTATGTCGTATTCTTCTAATCGTTTTATTGCTGTAGTGGAATCAATTATTCCTTCATTGACCAAGTCAACTGCAATTTTTAATGCAGCCCAAGGAGTTCTTTTTCCAGTTCTTGATTGAAGTAAAAACAACTTTCCATCCTGAACTGTGAATTCGAAATCTTGCACGTCCTTGAAAGCACATTCCAACGTCCTTCTCATGGATTGAATTTCATTATACACCTGAGGCAAAATTGTATGCAAATAATGAACATCACGACACAAGTGTTTGCCAGATACGACGTCCTCTCCTTGTGCATTTGGCAAGTAATCTAGAAACAAAGTATTTTCTCCTGTTGTGGGGTTGCGTGTAAATCCTACACCAGAACCTGATGTGATTCCCATATTTCCAAAAACCATTGTTTGGATGATCACAGCTGTTCCTACTAATCCTGTGATGTTTCGGATTCTTCTGTATTCAATTGCTCTTGAACTTTCCCATGATTTGAAGACTGCCTCAACAGCTCCAATCAACTGTTCCAACAAACTCTGAGGAAACTTTTTTCCTGTAGTTTTTTTGAAAATTTGCATATATTCTGTAGTCATATGTTCCAATTCTTCAGAGTCAGAATCCGAACTATCTCGGACATCATTTTTTTGAAGATAATCCTTTAACACAGAATCAAAAGAATCTGGCAATATGTGGTGAACAACTTCAGCATATGATTTCACAAGACGTCCATAGGAATCCCAAACAAATCTAGGATTTCCAGTCATACGAATTAATCCGCTCACTGTTGAATCACACAGTCCCACGTTTAGAATGGTATCCATCATGCCTGGCATTGAAACTGCTGCCCCTGATCTGACTGACACCAGTAGAGGTCTTCTAGAACCACCAAAAGTAAAACGTGTCATGGTTTCAAATCTTTTGATGTTTGACTGGAGAATTTCTGAAAAGTCTGAAGGTGATTTCTGGCCATTTATAAAAAACTCATGGCAAAAAGACGTACTCAATACAAATCCAGGCGGAATGGGAAGACCCAGATTTGTTAACTTCATCAGATTGTATGCTTTTGAACCCACTGTCTCAATAGATGGAAATTGTGGATAATCAATTCCATTTCCAAAGAAGAAAATGGTGTTAGTATCTTTTTTAGATTCTAGGAATGTTGAGTGAAGTTCGGTCATTTTGTAATCAGCTTGTCTAAAACATAGTCTCTTGACTCCAATGATGCTTTCATTAATCCATCTGATGCTGTCTCAATATTGTTAGTAATTTCAGAGAGTATGTGAATTTGCTTGTGATCTTTGGTCTCTTTCATAATTATCACTTTGGCATTTCGTAACGCATCATCTGATCGATGCTCTAGAGTGAAAATATTGTCAACAGCTTGAAGAAAATCGTCTATTTCTTCTCTTGATGTCGAATTTTGAATATGTTTTGTATTCTCAATTGCCTTTAGGTATTCTCTTGAACCTTGAATTGTAAGATCTGATAATTCTTGTAATGAATCATACAAAGTCAAAGGTACATCGTTTGGTACTAGTGGTAATAGAAACACTGATTCTTCCAATGCGTCAGCAACATCGTCCGAAAAATGTAATATTTTTTGGAATGCTACTGCATCTGTAGTATTTTTTGTCTTGAACCTCATCTCATTGACCAACAGATCTGCCTTAGTTTCCCATTTTTTGGCTTTGATTGCATTTTTTTCCAACAATTCTTTTGATTCAGTAGAACGTATCCCAATCACTCCATCTCTTACACATGTAGCAATCTCTAGTACTAGCGTAGCATGTCTTGATGTCAAATCAAGCATATCGTGATAATCTGATTGAAAGTAATTTATGATCTCAGCCCGAATTTCAATTCGTATGAGTGCTTCAGATCTTCCTTCCAATAGGCCAGTGGAACAAGTCTTGAATACAAATTTTAAGAAATTTATGGCATTTTCTTTGCCGAGTACTTCATCAAACTGTTGACCAAATTTTATGAGGTTTTTTCCTGTACTTTCAATTGCGTCATAAATAAGTTGGTCTCCACCCATTCTGAGAAACCCCCTATGTCCATAGTCATTATCAGCAGCCCACTTTAGTATCTCTATGCAACCGTTTTTGCTTAGAAAATTCCTCAACCGTTTTCTTGCCCTATTCCAATCTATCAAAAATACAATCCTAGAACCCAAATAATTCAGATAGTTTTTCAGATCATCAACATCTTTTGCATTGTATATTCCAATACACATCTGATAATCTCCTTCATCCTGAAAATTCTTTGAATTTTTTGACACGATTTCTTGCCACTCGATAGAAAAATTTTCAAAAAGTGATTTAAAGAACACTAGTCTTTGCATATGCACATCAGTATACGTTAATGTGGCAGTAGAATTTTCAATTTTGATGACTAATACATGTGCATCTGTAGTACCAATATCATTTTGAATTATCAAGGAATTTCCACTTCTTGTCATCTGTAGTTCCAAGGCCTGGATGATCAAATTTCAAAGGTGATGTTTTGTTTAACCCTGACATGAACGCATTTATCAGAACTCGGTCTGGTTCTTGTATTGCATATACTTTGGCTCCTCCTATAGATTCATCAGAAATTTCCGATTGTAGTTTATTAAGTTCCTTGTGTAGATCCATCACAAGAATGTGAAGACTATCACCTTCATCCTTGTTTGCAGAAATCATTTGATTTATCATGGAACTATTCAAATTGTTCATATCATGTTGTAATGCAACTAGATTTTCAAATCTGTTTTTGTAGTTTATGAATTTTGTATTATTATCAATTGAAACTTTAGCAGATATTTCTAAAGGTATGAGCATTTCTTTTATGTTTGATTTTATATTTTCAAGAATTAGAGTCATCTCTGGAATTTTATAATTATTCTTTTGATTCTTTTGTAGTTTGTTTTATAATTGTGTCAAATGATGTATTGTTTATGTTACAGATGAGTCGTTCTTTTTTCAAGTCAGGGTACTCATGTTCAGGAACATCTGCAGAATTTTTTGCTAATTGAAGCAATGTGAAAAAATACTTTACTCTATCATTTGCCATCAATCCATCATTGATAGCCTTTGGTAACAGCAAGTATGATGCTCCAAGTTCATTAATTATATCATATTTCATGGATATTCACAATTATGTTAATATCTGAAAATGGTCTTGGTTAGATTTGAATTTAGCTTTTTGATTGATTTTTATCATCATAGGATATGGCTAGTTATGTTTTATCATATATTCATAATGAAATACATGGTCTACATATCAATCATAGTTGTCAAGTTACTACGTAATCAATATTGACAATGAGTAAATTAGTTTAATGTTTGAAAAATATAATGTATAACTATTTTTATGAAACATTTACCGATTATGCCAAATTATTGTCCTCGCTTGCTAGATTAAATTTGGAATACAATGCCATGTATCTAAACTCGGTTAAAAAGACTCTTGAACAAAATAAAGAGGAGTTTGATCCAAAGTTATTCTATGAATCTCTTGCAAACAATCTTGATAATATTTTCAACAAAGAACTACGAACTAAAAGATTTACATCTGTTTTGTCAGAATACATGAACTCGCTTGTAGATTACAGGGATGCACAGAAGAGAATTAACATTCCCATACAATATTATGACGAAGCGTTATATCAAATCAAAAAATATCTTTTTCAGCTATCTAGTGCAATTGACCTAGAATGTTCTGCTACTGCTACTCCTTCAGAAATTGTTTTTAAAAAAGGTAAAATCGAATTACTTCACTATATTACTGATGATAAAAATGGAATACCGCTACTTCTTGTTTATGCGCCTATCAATAGATTCAATTTGATGGATCTAAAACCAGATAGAAGTATTGTAAAAAATCTGACCTCGCAAGGCTTTGATGTTTATGTAATTCATTGGGGGTATACGAGTATTCGGGATGATGGATTAAGACTTGAGGATTATGAAAACTATCTTGATGAAGCAGTTTCGGTCATTTGTAATAATCATGCTCGACAAAAAATGCCAATATTGGGATATTGTTGGGGCGGATTACTCTCTGTAGTTTATTCTGCTTTACACAGAGAAAAAGTGGAGAGCTTGACTCTTATGGCAACTCCAATAGATTTTACCAAAGAAGACAGCATTCTTTCAGTCTGGAGTAAAGAACTAGACATGGATAAAATCTTGGACGAATTTGGCCATTTAGATCCGCTCATGTTAGATACAGCTTTTGTCATGAGGAATCCTTTTAGAAATTATGAAAAATATGCCAATCTTTTAAGCAAAATTCATGATCAGAAATATCTAAACGATTTTGTAACTCTTGAAAAATGGTTGCATAACATACCGCCAATACCTGGAGCATTTTATCGTCAGATCATAGATGATTGTTACAAGAACAATCTACTGATATCCAAGAAAATGCATGTAAATGGAAAACTAGTCAATCTTGAAAAGATCGACTTTCCAGTATTAACAGTGTATGCAGAAAAAGATGATCTTATTTCACCCCCCTCATCACTTGCCATAACTGAACACATTTCCAGCAAGGATACGAAGGTAATCAGCATTCCAAGCGGACATGTTGGTTTGATAATTGGGTCTAGTGCCCATGAAAAACTATGGCCCGACATAGGCACATGGATTAAATCAACTGTTAATTCTGTAGTGTCCCAGTCTTACTCAACTAAGACTATTTCAAGAAAAGAAGAACCAGTTACAGCCTAAACAAGCAAAGTATCGATCCCTATATGATATCTGTAAAAACTATAGAGTGCGCTTATCTATTGTACTTGATATCACGGACATGAACAGAGATGTCGGTATTCAAAAGTGGAGAAAGAGTCCGCATAGTAGAAGATGATGAATCCAAAGTATACAAGATTAAAAAGATAAAAAAGATAAGAAGAGGTGGAATTTTATATTTATTAAAATCTCTTGAAAAAAATTCTGTCATGAGGTTGTATTATGAAAATAAAAAATTACTCTTAGAAAGAATTGACTAAATTTTATTCCTATTTTTATAAAACCATGTATTTCTAATTAATGGGCAATTCCAAAGTTTAGGCTATGCGGTGATATCTATTCTTCATCATCTTCTTCTTCCTTTTCTATATCATCATCAAATTCTTCTTCGTCTTCCAATTCTTTCCTACTCACATCTGCATTTTTGTCGTTATCCTCATCATCTTTTGGTGTTACCATTTGATTAGCAGATTCACAACGGTATGTCTTAACCCTTTTTCACTTGTTTATCTTAGAGTATATAGATTCAAACATGGTCTTCAACCCGTTTCATAGTGAAGTCAAAGGAAATTATTTTATTTATCTCTATAGAAAAAGACTGTTTTTTCTTGTTATCAATTCTTACTTCATTTTTTGTCAGATAAAAATGATAGAACTAGTAATTGCGGGGAGGGTCTACAAAAATCCAGAAAACCTTGACATGTAAAGGAATCTCTGTAGACCAATCTACAGAGTTACATGTTTTTATCTAAATATTATCTATAGTTTATTCGATCACAACATAGTGCACTTGTTCACTACATGTTCTCTGGGTCGATCAATAAGATCGAGTAAGGGAGAATATCAATTTATTTTATCATCATCTTCCAAGTAGTACACCAAAATCTATTTGGGTCATCGGGATATATGAGAAAAATAATCTTTGTCTCAATGACAAAAATTCTAACAACAACTCTCGTAGGACTTCTAATAACTTCTATGGTCTTGAGCAGCTCTGGTTGGGCATACAGTCCTTCAGATCCTGGATATGATACAAAGACACCAATCAAACACGTGGTCGTAATATTCCAAGAAAACGTATCTTATGATCACTACTTTGGTACATATCCTAATGCTCCAGGTTTTACTGCAAAGCCACATACTCCAACATCTGATAACTATGTCGCACATCCTAGCCTCTTAACAAGCAATCCAAACTTGTACAATCCATTCCTTCTAAGGAATGCAGTAACATGTGATCAGGATCACGAATATTTGGATGAACAAAAAGCTGTTAATGGAAGCCTGATGAACGGGTTTGTACAGCACACAGAAGGTAGTAGTACAACTCAATTCTGTGTTTCAGGTGTTGTGATGGGTTACTATGATGGACAAAATGCAACTGCACAGTGGAATCTTGCACAAAACTTTGCAATGAGCGACCGTTCATTTGATACAACGTTTGGACCTTCAACACCAGGTGCAATCAACCTGATATCAGGTCAGACATTTGGTGCAAGTGAAGACGCAGTTGGTGGCGGTGCTGCAATATCTGATACAGACCCACTCTATGATGACTGCCATTCATCTACAGAATCATACATTGCGATGAGTGGAAAGAACATCGGTGATATACTAAATGATAAAGGTATCACATGGGGTTGGTTCCAAGGAGGTTTTGCTCCAAGTACGCCATACTCATCAGGACATCCTGCAGTATGTGGTACAAAGACTACAACTCTGCTAACAGGCAAACAGACAGCATATAGTGCACACCACGAATCATTCGAGTACTATAACTCTACTGCAAATCCTCATCATTTGCCACCTACATCTATTAGCATGATAGGACAAACTGATCAGGCAAATCACCAGTATGATATTAGTAACTTTTGGCAAGCAGTTAATGCTGGCAGCCTCCCACAGGTAACCTTCCTAAAGGCACCAAAGGGCGAGGATGGTCATGCATCATACTCTGATCCAGTGGATGAAGGACAGTTCCTAGCCAATGTCACAAACACCATACAGAAAAGCTCCTATTGGCCAAACACCGCAGTGTTTGTCTTATGGGATGACTCAGATGGCTGGTATGATCATGTCGTACCTCAAATCGTAAACCACTCTAATGACCCATTAAATGACTATGCTCCAACATGTGGTAGCAAAGATCTAGATGAACACCATTTGGGATTGGGTACTGCAGATGATAGATGTGGTTATGGTCAAAGACTACCATTCTTGGTGATATCGCCATATGCAAAATCAAACTACATCTCACATGCCACCATTGATCAAACATCTCCTCTGAAATTCATTGAGGACAACTGGCATACAGGTGGAATTCCTGATACATTAGGCCAGAGATCATATGATCAAATTGCTGGTTCAGTAGAAGACATGTTTGACTTTAGCAACCATGGTAATACTCCACAAGTGTGTATATCTCCTACGACAGGTCAAGTAGTGACTCCGTTCTCCGCGTGTCCTAACGTGGAATTATCCGGATATTAACTCCCTCTCTTTTTATTTTATAATCAACTATGATGTTTAATGAAAATATGATTTTCACTTGTATTCTACTTATCAACGGGTTACAGTATTGATATTAACAAATGATTGTGTGTTACATCTGTGAACACAAAATTTCAACTGAACATGATTTGGAATTAAGTGAACAAACAGTTGAGAATGAAAATTTGAAATGTTTGTGTTCATGTCATATCAAGTCAACCATGGTATTCAACTAAAGCACAACGCAAGAAATGTAGCAAATCTAATGTTTTATTATGTAAAATTGAACTAAGGATAAAGTGTTTTCTGGAATGGCTATTGTGCTAGTTCTACTTTTCTACTGCCAATTATTGTCTCTGAAATTTTATTCCTGAGCTCTAATATATCGGAGATTGGTTTTGTTATTACTAATAATACATAATCTAATATCTCAAATGAGAATATGGTAAATTTCTCCCTCTCGAGAATGGAGTGTAAAAACTTTGCCAAATTCATGATTGTGCTCTTTATTCATATTGGATTTTAGCACAAATTCCATGAATAGCATCTCTCTTTTCTGAGGTGGAAGATCCCTATTGATTCCTTCCTCTTTGGCAATCATTTCTATGGCTCTACCTTTGTTATTTAGAACTGCAACTAACTCAATATTCTCATCAATCTTTGCAATATTACTACAAAGCGCATCAAACTCAAACAGACTCTCAAAATAACTTGTCATACCATTGTGATGTATTTGGTGGATGAAAAGGATACGCCGTATAGAATGTTATTGTCTATGATATCAATATAGTACTAAGAGATTATGTAGGATCATTTCTACAAATTATTCTTATCATGCCTATTTTATGGGAAAGTTTGCGATCAAGTTTTTATTTGGTTATGGGTATCTGTTTTTTTAGGTAATTGTTTTGGAACTAATCACAATGACTGTACAATACAAAGTCAAAAAGAAAAAACTCGCTAAAGCAAAAGATGCACTGTCTGAGTATGTAGATGTAGTAAAAAAGAATGAACCTGGAACAATTGAATACAAAGTGTTTCAGGACGATGATGACAGTTCCTCATTTGTACACATAATGTCCTTTGCAGATAAAAATGCCAAGAAAACGCATGAAAAAACTGAACATCTGAAAAAATTAAAAAAAATTCTAGTCCCAATCTCAAAAGGAAGAGCGGTATATGCTACTTTGATAGAGGTCAAGTTTGTCAAATCTCAGCAGAAAACTGAAGAAACTGTAAAAGATGTACAGTCTTCTCACGAACCAATCTGATAATTTTTTACACTCAATAGTTAGTTTTCTATTTATTTGTGACCAACACGTCTAAGAAAAGTATCTATTCTCTTCTGCAAGTCATTTTGAATTTCCAACACAGATCTGTTGCCGTTGATAGGAACTAGACCGTATCTTTTTTGCATTGCATAAAATTCTTGTGATATTCTCTTTTGATAAATTAAAAATGATTCATACATGTCATTTGATAGTCCCATATCTGCCCCTGATTCATAATAGTCTAATGTAGAATTCTTTTGGAAAACTCTGTGTATCAAGACTGATGGTTCAACATCCAAATAAAATACAATATCCGGCTTGATGGCAAATCCGTATAAATTATGACACCAAGTTCTGTCTAATCCTCTTGCCAAATTTCTTGCTATAAGCGTGTAGATGTATCTGTCAGCAAGTACGATATATCCTGCTTGCAATGCTGGTATGATCTTGTATTCAAATTGGTCTGCAAAATCTGCGGCATAGTACAAAGCTAGAGTTTTTTTTCCTAGGCTGAAATTTTCCTTTGCTTCCAATATTCCTTTGCCAACTAGTTCTGATCTTTTAAGGCCCGTATTGAGTACGGCGTGACCATCTGCTTCCAATCTTGTAGTAATTGATTGAATCTGTGTGCTACGACCTGATGCGTCTGGACCTTCAATCACAATTAATCTTCCCTTGATTTCGGTATCTTGCAAATTCTTAATTCCGTGACCATAAAATTCGACAGTTCTAGTTCCAAGATCCTTGTATTTGTCTCGCGTCATGTCTTATCTTCTAGTCCTTGGCCTCATTGGTTTCATGTCTTCTAAAAGTGGCATGATCTTTTTTCTTACAATGTTTTGCTGTTCTTCGATGTTTAGAGTTCCATCAATTATGGTAAATCCTTCGCTTTCTGCAAGTGAATCATATTGCTCAATTATTCTTCCTTGGAAAATTCTATAGCTCTCATATGGGTCATTACTCAAATTCATATCCATTCCAGCTTCGTAATACTTTAGCTTGGGTCTACCAATGAGAATTCTGTCAACTGCAATATCTACTGGAACTTTAAAATAAAATGCAACATCTGGTTTGACTGCAAAATCATAAACTTTCTTTACCCATATAGGATTACAACCTCTAACTATGTCTCTTGCAAATGCTGTGTAAACAAATCTATCTGCCAAAACAAAATAACCAGCTCTTAACAATGGTGAAATATTTCTTTCATATCTGTCTGCAAAATCTGTTGCATGCAACAAACTAAATGTAGTTGGAGTAAGTAATCCTTTCTTTTTCCCCTTTGATGTAATTTCTTTTACCATTTCCGATGAATTCCATTCTGACTTGAAAACATTGACACCTTTGTATGCAAGCCATTTTTCTAAAAGATGAAGTTGGGTTGACTTTCCTGAACCATCTATGCCCTCAACTATGATTAGTTTTCCCCTCTTTTCCATTTTTATTACCTCGAATTGCTTTGTGGCATGACAGCAATTTTAGGTTTTACTGTCATTTTTCCATTTGTCATGTGTTTTGTAAAATTTCATCAAGTAATTACTATGATCTATATAGTAAATGTAACACTAAAAAAATAATAAATCATGGTGTGAAATTTTAGATTTCATTTCAATTCTACATTAGGGGTATCACGCCAAACCTTCTTTAACTCATAAATATTTGAAAAACTGATGACTTGTCTATGGATTTGTTAGTTCTACGTCATGGTGAAGCAGGAAAACGATCTCCATTACCAGGTGATTTTAAAAGAACACTAACTGCCGAAGGGCGACAAGAGATTATGGATCTATCAAATGGTCTAAAATACTTGGAAATAAAATTGGATTGTATCCTTACTAGTCCTCTCTTACGCGCCAAAAATACAGCTGAAATTGTTGCAAAATCTCTCAAATACAAAGGTAAAATTGAAGAATTGGATGCCTTGAAACCTGAAGGAAGTAGGCTAGAATTTTACTCTTACTTGTCAAAGTTAAAACGAGATTCTATAGTACTTGTAGTAGGACATGAACCATATCTGAGTGAAATGATAAGTGAAGCGATATCTCAATCTGATTGTAGAATAAATCTAAAGAAAGCTGGACTAGCTAGGATAAGAGTATTATCTATACTACCTAAACTCAAAGGAGATCTAAGATGGTTACTTACTCCAAAACTTTTGAAGAAAATGTCGTAGGTTTACGTTCCCTATATTTTTCATTTAGTAAAAAAATGTAAATCAGAAGTAGATTAATAGTTCATGTTAGTAAAAAAGTGGGTAATGTTTAACTGAAAATCTCTGTAATCGATCTTGGTTTTAACTCTGCTAAATTGGTCATCTATAATGTCAAAGATGATGATTCATTTGATGTTTATCAACAAGAAGGAATCAAAGTAAGGCTAGGAGAAGGACTTGACGAAAAAGGCAAATTGGGAAAAAAACCCATGTCAAGAGCAATAGATACACTGCAAGTTTTTAGAGACATAATTCAATTAAATCCGATAAAATCAGTTCTACCTATTGCTACTAGTGCAGTAAGAGAAGCACGTAACAAGGAAGATTTTCTAAATGTTGTTTCCAAAGAAACCGGATTTAATTTCAAAGTTTTATCTGAACGAGAGGAAGCACTGTACTCATATGTTGGCGCAATAAAATCACTTCATATCCCAGATTCATTATTTTTTGACATTGGGGGTGGGAGCTTGGAAATTGTTTATGCAGAACGATTCAAGATAAAAAAAGTAATTTCATTACCTCTTGGGGCTCTTCGATTGACACATCAATTTGATGGCAGAAAAGGTAAATTCACTGAAAAGAATCTTAAAGACCTAAAACGATACATCTGGAATCTTCTTCCTGGCAAAAAAGATTTGGGCATGAGTAAAGATGTAAAGCTTGTTGGAGTTGGAGGTGCATTACGCGCCTTGGCCAGATATGAGCAAAGAGTTTCATTATATCCCCTAGATAAAATTCATAATTATAAAATTAGTCGTAAATCACTTGATTCTACAATTAGTGGGCTCTCAAAAATGAGTTCAGATGATATTTCAAAGATCTCCGTCTTAGGTTCTAGTAGAGCAGAGACGATTATTGCAGGCTCTTATGTAATTGAAACATTGATGGAAAAATATGATTTTTCTGACTTGTATGTTAGTAACCATGGGCTGAGAGAAGGAGCACTTTCAATATTTTTAGAAGACCCCAAGGCATATCATGATGGATACCTCACTGCAGAACAAATTAGAAAAACAATTGGTATTGAGGATCAACGAATCACCAGTCCAGAAAAAGAAATTTTTCTTAATACTCTTTTATCCATTAAATTAATTTCTAAACGAGAACGAAAGATACTTGATTTTGCTGAAAAAATAATGTCGGAGAAATCATCATTTAGCAGTCCCCAAAGTGTGTTTTATTCAATCATGGATGAGGATATCCCACTAGACCATAATGATCAATTGGTCTTGGGACTCTCTTTAGTTCATGCGAGACATGCTAAAACATCTGATTGGTTATTTGCCAGATACAACACAATTTTGTCTCAGCAAGATAGGACATCTATGAAGAAAATCTCCGCACTGATTACTCTAAGGAGGATTCTTGAAAGAACCAAGTCAAAGATTGAATTAAGACCACACGGTTCAAGAATAATTGAAATCACTGTTATTCAATCACGATCTACACAGAAATTTTTACTTAAAGATGCCTTGAAAAAGTTTGAGATTGTATTTGACGTTAAAGTTATTCTCTCAACTCGTCCTTATCAGGGAAGTTCACAAAGCTCAATCCTTGAATTATAGTTAAAAATATCCTGTCTTTGGTCTTCTTTTCTTAAAGGCGTCTACAAACGCATTGTATTTTTTACTTCTTTCCGAAACTTCAGATTCTCTGATGTCTAAATATTTTGAGTTTTGTTCAATACTCTTTAGATGATCAATAATTATGTCGCTATCATGAATATCCCCAAGCATCTCTTGGATTTTTTTTAAATTTTTGAGGATCTGAACAGTTTTTCCTTTGTTTGATGCTAATTCAAGTGAGTAACGTAATTTTTTAAAACCTTTTCTTAACATATGAAGCTCTTCTATTTTTTTCTCATTACCCAGTGCAATTATTGTATTTTTTTGAATGTCTAACTCAATCTTGCCTAACACCTTGAAATATCTCTTGTTCAACTTTGATTCTTTTATCCTGTAGGAAGAGATCTTTGGAATAGACTCACGTAGAATTTTTAATGCGATCTGATTTGCACTGTCAAGTTTTTCAATCCTAGAATTCTTAAGGCTATTTACTAGATCATATGTTTGGTCTTTATATTTAGATTCCATTTTTGCGCATATGATGTCATAATCCCTTATCTTTGCATTTAATTTGAAAAGTGTTTTAGTCTTGTTTCACATAATTTGTATTTTTTTCTTTTTCTCTGACACTCTTTGGAAATATTCTATGAGTCTGTCTCTAAACGTCTAATTGCAACTCGTATATCATGGATATTTTCATCGTTTGGATTTTTTACGTAATCTTGTAATTTCTGACAAAAGTTGTCTTGAATTTTTTCAAATTTATCAAGGAATATTTTCTTGTCCAAATCTAGAGATTTCATTTTATTCATGGTGTGATACTTATAACCTTCTTCTTACTATCTCTTAGATAAAAACGTCGATTTATTGTTCTATCCTGGAGGGCTGTTTTCAGAAATTACATCTTGAACTGTTTCATTAATTACAGCTTCTGCAATATCACTGGAATATTCCGCAGTTCTACGAATATCTTCTAAGACAAACTTGATAACACTAGAGTATTTCTTTGATTCCTCGAGACTATCTGTAAACTCTTTTTCTTTATCAGCTATTTTACATGCATTAGTTGCAACGCTATCTGCAAGAGCATAGTCTCTCTTATTTAATGCCAAAATCGAATCCTCGAAGACTTTGAGTGATTCTTCACTTAGACGAGTTATCTTTTGTATCAATGCTGGTTCCAAAGTTGTTTTTAAAAATTTTATTCTTCCTGCAATTGATACTGCATGGTCTGCAATTCTTTCAATTGATTTTACAACTATTCTGTAACTTATACAATCTGAGGGTTTTTTGAGTCCAATATCTCGAAGGATCTTTTCATGTTCAACTGCAAGTGTTAGGTTTCGAAGTATGTATAGACTGAATCTGTCAACTTCATCATCTAAATGGGTAATCTCTTCACCCAGTTCTACGTCCATTTCTTTTAGAGCATCAATTGCTTGTCTGTGCATCGTTGATGTGAGTAAAAACATCCTCTTGAGGGCATCGCTTATTGAAAGTTCTGGAAGACTCGTTAAAACCTGGATTGTAAGAGACTCTGGTGTAGACTCTACTATCTCGGTTCCTATCATGTTCTTTCTTACAAGATCTCTTATTGCCTGTTTGTGCTCTAATTGAATTCTGCCTCCTTTTGCATGAATTTCTATTATCTGATAGCCTGCCAAGTACATTGCAATGATCTTTCTTTGGACTGATTCTATGCTATCTTTTTGAACAATAACTGCCTTTGATTTTGAAAGCTTTGGATTTGATGACGAATTGCCTGTTGGTAATATTGAAAGAGATTTGTTGACATTTTTAATTATCGAAACGGAATCTCCAGTCTTTAGTTTCAATTCATCAACCCATTTTTTGGGAAGAGATAGGACATATGTTGAACCCCCCACGAGTTGTAATTTTCGAACCTCTCTATCGTTTAGTACTTCGGACAATGATTGTGTTGTATATCATATAATTAAAGCAGTTGCCCCCTATTTCTATATATGACTATATAGTTCTATATTGAACTATGAGATCTAAGAAATTATGGTCGATCCTCTCATATCTTATCTAATATCATCAAAATATGTAATGATGGCCATAAAAATTGATAAAGGGTCACCTCACATGGATAAAATTTTCAAAATTGTTGCTTTAGCGGCAGCTACATATGTTCTTGTAATTATTGCAATGATTGTAATTAATCTTGTCACCGGTTCAGCACAAGTTTGGCAGCAAGAGGGAATGTCATTTCTTACAGGCTCTGATTGGAACTCTGTTGAAGACCGAGAATCTTATGGTGCATTTCCTTACATAATGGGTACTCTGGTTAACGCGGGAATTGCTATGCTAATAGCTGTACCTCTTAGCTTTGGAATTGGCATGTTCCTTTCTGAACTTTCACCTAAACTACTAAGAACTCCTCTTGCTATGGTTGTAGAACTTTTAGCAGCTATTCCGAGTGTGGTGTACGGATTATGGGGATTACTCGTATTCAGAGCTTATATTCAGGACTGGATAGAGACACCGCTTCATAACTTCTTTGGAGATCAAAGCATAATATTTGCAGGAACTCCTTTTGGACTAGATATTCTTACAGCAAGTATAGTTTTAGCTATTATGATAATTCCTACCATTGCTTCTATTTCAAAAGAAATAATGTTAGCAGTACCAAATAGTCAGCGTGAAGCTGCATATATGCTTGGAGCTGACGAAATGGGAAGCTTTCAGACTTGCAGTATTACCCTATTCAAAATCTGGATTAATCGGTGCGACAATATTGGGTCTTGGAAGAGCTGTGGGAGAGACCATGGCAGTTACAATGTTGATAGGGAATGCTACTGGAGCAGCTGCAATTCCGACCTCATTGTTCCAACCTGGACAGACATTGGCTACTATAATGGCAAATGAATTTGCTGAAGCCTCTCAAGGGGGTCTTCATTTGGCGGCTCTTGTAGGCATTGGACTAATTCTTTTCATGATGGCTTTTGCCATTAATGTAGTTGCACATCTTCTTGTTGCTAGAGTAGTCAAGTCACACGAGGGAGCAGTATTGGCATGATAACTCCAGAACAAAGAGCCGAATTTAGAAAACATTTTCGTTATAACGTTGGTAGAAGGCTTGTAGTGGACAAAATTGTTAAGGGTGTCGTCTTTTCATGTGTGATAATTGCCATTGTTCCACTGATAGCCATCTTAGTCAATTGCTTTACTAATGGGGCAGCTGCACTATCATGGAATTTTCTCACTGAAATACCTGGAGCTGTAGGAAGTGATGAACCTGGAGGTATTGGTCCTGCCATTCAAGGAACTTTGGTACTAATTGGATTATCTAGTCTTATTGGAGTTCCAATTGGTGTGATGGGTGGAATATTTCTCTCTGAATATGGTAACAACAGATATGGTAGGACAGTTAGATTTTTCAACGACGTACTTGCAGAATTTCCAACCATTGTCATTGGTGTGTTTGCTTTTGTTTTAATTGTTTTAACAGTAGGAAACTTTTCTGTTTTGGCAGGTGCCTTTGCACTCTCTATTATTATGTTGCCAATCATAATGCGAACAACTGAAGAATCACTCAAACTTGTACCTGTTACATATAGGGAAGCCGGATATGCTTTAGGAATTCGAAGATATCGGGTAGTTTTTACTATCGTACTTAGTGGTGCAAAAAATGGTCTTGTAACTGGAATTTTGTTAGCAGTTGCAAGAATATCTGGTGAAACAGCACCTCTCATATTTACAATTCTTGGTAGTAGTCAATTCATAACTGATCTTAATGGACCAGTTGATGCACTTCCACTTAGGATATGGCGACTCTCATCACTTCCATATGACAGTGCTGTAACTCAAGGATGGGGGGCGGCATTTATTTTGATTATAATGGTTCTTTCAATAAATATCGGTGTGAGATATATATTTTTGAGAAATAAAGAAAAAACATTTTTAAGGTTCAAGAGGAACAGAGCTGTATCATGATGGAGACAGTGACAAGAACTCCTGTAAAGGGAATTTCAATTGATGATGTAAAATACAAACTTGTTACAGAAAATGTTTCTGCAAGCTATGATGGTATAGTAACTGTAAAGAATATATCAATGAAGTTTCGAGACAGAGCTGTTACAGACTCTCATAGGACCTTCTGGATGTGGAAAGACAACATTTCTTAGATGTTTAAACAGAATGCATGAGTCTACAAAGAATGCAACATTGACAGGAAAAGTTTTACTTGACGGTGAGGACCTTTATTCTAACAAAGTAGATCCTATTATAAATCGAAGAAAAATTGGAATGGTATTCCAAAAACCAAATCCATTTCCTACCATGTCCATTTACGATAATGTTGCATGTGGCCTAAGACTTAATGGAGTCAAAGATAGAAAGATACTTGACGAAGTAGTGGAAGGATGTCTTAAGATGGCATCACTTTGGGAGGAAGTAAGGGGAGATCTGAAAAAACCAGGAATGGGTCTTTCTGGAGGACAACAACAGCGTTTGTGTATTGCTAGAGCACTTGCTATTCAACCTGAAGTTCTTTTAATGGATGAACCAACTTCTGCTCTTGATCCTATTGCATCTCAGAAAATTGAAGAGATGATACAGGAACTAAAAAAAGAATACACGATAATTATTGTGACACATAATATGCAACAAGCAACCAGAGTTTCTGACTATACTGGTTTTATGTATCTTGGAGACTTGGTTGAATTTGGAGACACAAAACAAATATTTGAAAATCCACGAAATGAGTTGACTGCGAAGTATGTTCAAGGTCATTTTGGGTAATGACACGTCTTATAGACCCACATTTGCAAAATTTATCTGAAATGATGAAACAAATGTCAGACTTGTCTATCCAGTCCGCTAATCTTGCAATTGATTCTTACTTGGGTGGACAAAATGCTAGAAAACAAGTTCACGAACTCTCTAGTCAAATGATGAATTTGTATGACAAAGTTGGTGATTTGACATTTGACATGATTCTTAGATATCAACCTGTGGCAAGTGATTTTAGACTTATTCGTTCATCACTTGAGATTTCTTATGGTTTTACTCGATTGAGTAGATATGCATATGATATAACAATGGTCCGTGAAACTTTTGGGGATCTCTCAGCCTGTAAGAATGAAGTTATCTATACTTTATCTGGAGAGATAAAGCAGATGATCAAACTTGCTGTAGAATGTTTTGCGACCCTTGATCTTGAAAAAGCTCGCGAATTACGAACTGATGAAGATCTTGTTGATAAATATTATAACAAACATTTGCCAATGTTGATAATGTTGGGTAATGTAAAATGTGCCCTTGCCGATGCCTTGGTTTTGAGGTATATGGAAAGAATGGCAGACCACGCAGCATTCGTAGGTGACTCGGTAAACTATATTGTCACTGGTACAAGAACCTACTAGTAGTTTAATTCACAAGATTCATTTCATTTGATTAAATCTATATAGATTTCATATTAACATGAAAACTATGGTGGGCAAAGGTAAATATGATATTTTTTGCACAATCTACATGACAAACAAAGTCATTCTAGGATTAGCATTTATGCTAGTTCTGTTAGTACCAGCAATGTCATTGCCTGCACTTGCACAGACAAGTTACACGCTCACAGGAGCTGGTTCAACCTTTGTGTTTCCACTAATGGATACATGGAGAGTTGAATACAACAAAATCCACCAGAACATCCAACTCAACTATCAGTCAATTGGAAGTGGAGCTGGAATAAAGCTCTTGGAATCAAAGAGTGTTGATTTTGCAGCATCTGACGCACCGCTATCGACAGCTGATCAACAAAAAGCACCGGGAGTACTTACCTTCCCAGATTCAATAGGAGGAATAACAATTGCATATAATCTTCCTGGAATTGATAAGGGTCTTAAACTCACAGGACCTGTAATTGCACAGATCTTTATGGGAAACATAACCTCATGGAATGATCCAGCAATATCTAACCTCAATCCGGGAGTAACACTACCTGATCAAAAGATAGTCGTCGCTCACAGATCTGATGGTTCTGGAACAACATATGCCTTCACCGATTATCTCAGCAAAGTCAGTTCTGACTGGAAAACCAAAGTAGGTCAAGGAAAGACAGTACCTTGGCCAGTTGGTACGGGGGGAAATGGAAATGAAGGTGTAGCTACCATAGTAAGAACTACGCCATATGCTGTAGGATATATTGAACTTGCGTATGTTTATCAAAACAAAATGACATATGCATTTGTCCAAAACGCTGATGGAAATTCCTTTGTAGAACCCACTCTTGATTCTGTTTCAGCAGATGCGGCAGCAGCTAGTTCCAACTTGCCAGTAGCAGATGGAGACTGGAGTAAGGTATCCGTTGTTAACCAACCGGGAAGTAACTCATATCCAATATCCACATTGACTTATGTCATGATATACAAAGACATGAGTACAGTAAATGGGGAAACACAAGATAAATCAACAGAGGTAGTCAATTTCCTCACTTGGATACTTAATGATGGTCAGCAATATGCTTCAGGCTTGTTGTATGTTCCATTGCCAGATTCAATTAAGAAAATAGGCATGGATGGACTTGCTGAAGTGACATTCACTGGAGGCGCGGTACCAGAATTTGGACCAATCGCAGCTCTAGTACTTGCAATTGCAATTGTATCAATAATTGCAGTTTCAGCAAAGACTGGACTAAGATTTAGTACAAAATTCTAAAACTCTTTTTCTTTTTTAAAAAATTATCATTTCATGTTTGACTTAATTGTGGTAAATTACCAGTTATTGAGACAACCTGGGTACATATGCAAATTCAATATTGAAAGTGACGATAAGATACAATATGTTCCAAGTCAGTTGCCAAATGAGTCTGACATAGACGAATCAAACTACGTAGATTTTTCTTAATATGTGGTTTCTATGGATAAATTGTTATCACACTCATATTTTCATAATACTCATAGTTCTCATACGTGATATTTTTCATCTACTATAATAGATTGGGATACAACATACTTTATGACAAAAATTTACTCACATATCTTAGTTCCATTTGATGGTTCAAAATATGCTCAGAGGGCGCTTGATGAAGCCATCAAGCTTGCAAAAGATTTTGGTTCCGAGTTTAGTATTATTATGGCAATACATCCTCCAGTGCTTGAGCCACCGGGTATGTTTTTTGGAATGGTTCAGGGGGTAGACTGGAATAAAGCACTCGATGAGTATGTAGATGTTGCTGCAAAGAAGGCTGACCACATACTCCAAGAAACTGTCGAATATTGTAGGAAGCAGGGAGTCGAGGCAGATTATGAAATAATTTCAGAAAAACCAGGAGACGCAATACTTAATTTTGCTAAAGCAAACGATGTTGATCTAATTGTTATGGGCAGCCAAGGTCTCAAAGGCATCGAAAAAATCAAGGTTCTGGGAAGTGTTAGTAGACATGTCCTAGAAAATGCATCCTGTCCAGTATTGATAATCCATTAGTTTGGCAAGTCATAGATTCTAAAACCTCGCCTAAAAACCACTGGATACTAATTTGCAATAAATGTATTCTCATCTCTCGCTAGGGTAATTCTATAGCCCATGTAAATTTACAAGTGAATTTCATAAGTCAATGTAGTACATAGATAGTTACATAATCTATGTCGATCCTATGTAAATATCGAATGTTTCAGATCAAGCTCAATGACAAAAAAAATCTTACTAGGATTAACATTAATGTTAATTCTACTAGTGCCGACAACTGTTCTTAGTGCACATGCACAAACAGCAAATCCCGGTCCTACACCACCTGCTGATGGGGATACTTTCAAGTACAATGCAGCGGGTTCCACTTTCATATATCCACTAATGGATAAATGGAGAGTTGAATACAACACATTGTATTCTGGAATAAAATTGAACTATCAGTCAATAGGTAGTGGAGCTGGTATTAAGCTGTATGTAGCAAAGAAAGTAGATTTTGGAGCATCTGATGCACCATTGCAATCTTCTGATTATAAGAAAGGCTCCACAAGGAACTCTTACTATTCCAGAATCAATGGGTGCAATAGTTATGACTTACAATCTTCCAGGAGTTCCGAAAAATGGACTCTTGTTAACGGGAGATGTAATAGCTAAAAATCTATTTGGGTCAGATTATTTACTGGCATGATGATGCTATAGTAAGTCTTCAAACAGATCCATCTATTGCACAAGCATTAAAGGATGATAGAAACAAGATTGTTCTTGTACATAGATCCGATGGTTCTGGTACAACATATGCCTTCACCGATTATCTCAGCAAAGTCAGTTCTGACTGGGCAGGTAAGGTGGGGCATGGTACATCTGTTCCATGGCCAGCAGGGATGGGCGGACCAGGTAATGCTGGAGTTGCCGCTATAGTCAAGAAAGTTTCTGAATCTTTCGGATATGTTGAATTAGGTTATGCACAACACAACAAGATGGTGTCAGTAACCGGCAACGGTGCAGGTATGACAGGCTCAGGCCAACACCCAATGCCATTTGCATATGTTCAGAACGCTGATGGGACTACATTCGTAGATCCTAGCGTGGTGACCAATGTTGAAGCAGCAGCTTCAAACGCAATATCTTCACTACCAGACCCAGGTGGAGTTTGGAGTCATGTGTCAATTGCTAATCAACCAGGTCCAAATACCTATCCAATTGCCTCATTCACCTATCTGTTGGTGGATCCAAACCTTGAACAGATCAATGGTGAGAGTCAACAAAAGGCAAATGATCTAGTCAACTTGCTTTACTACATGATAGGCGATGGTCAACAATATGCACAAAAACTAGGTTATGCGCCAATACCAGGTAATCTACAAAACTTGGACTACATAGGTCTTGCCGAAATAAAATATAACGGTCAACAGATCTGGGCATATCCATAAAGAACAACCACACTTTTTTTATTTTTAGTTTTTTTCTAGTGTATACACTATTCTTTCATATATCTTAGTTAGCCTCATACCAATCTTTGTTATGAAATAAAATTAGATTCCTATGGTGAACTACTAAATCTATTTGCATTCAACTAAAAGCAAAGATCTAGTTATCACAAGTGTGGTTGTATAATGCCTGACGAGAGTTGTAGGGGATGTGGAGGAGAACTTGTAAAACATCTTTGGTGTAGTCATTGCAGAAAGACAATACAAAAAATATGCAATATCTGTACCAGAGAAACATCCAAGCAACAACATACTACCTGTCTTTCTTATCGTACAAATGAAAGATACATGACAAAAATAGCCATACCGGGATAGAATATGCTATTGGACTAGATTAAAAATAAGAAAAAGGGGTTAGTTCTTGACTAGTGATTGTCGTAATGTCACTTTGATCTTGTATGCTGTGAGAATTTCCTTGCATCTGTTTCTTATGGTGACCTCAGTTATTCCTGCCACGCTTGAGACATCTCTTTGAAGGATGCTCTGTCCAAGGAGAGTTGATGCTATGTATAGATAGGCAGCAGCTAATCCGTTTGGAGCTTTTCCGTCGGCAAGACTGTGATCAGATGTTTTTTCTGCAATTTCTGCAGCAAGTCTTTCTACACGAACTTCAAGTTTTGCCAGATTTGCTATTTTTGATATGTATTTTTCAAGAGTTACTACTGGTGCTGTTTTAGAACCTAGTTCCATCACAAGTGTTCTATAGTATTTTGCCGTTAGTTTGACATTGAGCTTCTCCTCTTTTGAACTTCCTGTTGCAGCACAGATTTCATCAAGGGATCTTACAACATCGCATTGTTTGCATGCCATGTAAATTGTTGCAGCTGACATGCATGCAACTGACTTGCCTTTTGCGTCTGCCTGTCCCTGAAAGTTTCTGTATATCATAGATGCTGACTCGATTACATTTCTTGGCAATGATAGGGCATGACATGTTTCTCCTATCTTTGCTAGAATGTTTGCAAGTCTTCGTTCTTCTGGTGATGCAACTCTGATTCTAGTCTGCCATTTTCTTAGATTGTACATCTGATTTGCCATGTCACTTGATATTGTTCTTCCACTGAAGTCCTTTGTTCCCATGGCAATCTCTGTTCTAATTCCCAAGTCATGTTGTGCATAACTTGTCTGTCCTGATGCTCGTGTCAACTTCATCTTGTCTTCTGGATTTGTTGCTCTTGATTCATGTCCGTAATCTGGCATCTGTTCCATTGCGACCAATCCGCAGCCAGAACAAATCTTCTCTCCACTATGAATGTCGTCAATTAGATTAGAACGACATTCTGGGCAATTTGTTTGTAGTTCTGTCATGGTCATCTTCTTCTATTTCCTTTGAATCTTTTGGGTCTCATCACAGGAGTTTCTTCGACGACGAAAACTTTTTTCCCAATGTATTTTTTGATATTGTTGGTAAGCGGTACTGCTGAAGCATATGGTGCATCAACAGGACCTATCATTTCTGATACTTTGGCGATTTTGACTCCAGAATTGTCTACGACTATCTGATTATCTCTTAGATGTTTTGTGAGCCTAATGATGACTCTGCCGCTACTCGCTAGATGCAATACTTCGCCTACCTCCTGCAATTGAATTCTCAACAAAATACTGTTATCAATAGAGTTCTGTCAAAATTACTTTAGCTTCAAGCTATAAACACTATTTACTTGGTCTGCTTGGCTCTTCTTGAAACTAGTTTTTCAGAAATTGCGGAAATTATTTTTGATTTTGGCTGAGCCTTGGTAAGTGTGATGTAGCCAGATCTGACATATGGTCTTCTTGGAAATCTAACTTGATCATTTGTCTCAGTTGGCTCAAGCCCTGCAGCCTTGGCAGCAGATATCAATTCGTTTAGTGATGGATCAAAGATGCTCTTTTCACGGGAGACGCGTCTACCCATTTTTTTTGTAATATTTTTATTAAAATAATCCAGCCAGACTACGACGTGTTCGTAATCCTTCATCTCATCACTTTATCAAGATTGCATTAACTGCGCCATCTTGACCAGGTCTAGAAATTACTCTACACTGACCTGCTTCTGTTTCTAATATTGCTCCTTTTGAAATTACTCCACGTCTTTCATAATCTTTGTTTGATGAATTCTTTAACACCTTGATAATTTTTAATTTCTTGACCTTAGAACCTGGAACTGATAAATTTACAACATCTGTGGTCTTCAATGATGTTTTCTGATTTCCTCCTCGAGTCTTTCGTGATATGGTTACCTGTTCTCCTTTAATTGCTTCTACAGAATATCTATCGATTTCATACTTTCGTCTTGATCTGAGAGGATACCTTCTTCCACCCGTAATCTTACTTGTAGCAAGATTTTCCACAGATTTCTTCATGTTGATTCGATAAAGTAACTCTAAATATAAACGTGAGATTCAAGGTATTAATTATTTCAAAATTATTTGGGCTTGTTTCATTTATCTCTAATTATACCATTTACAGTATGGGACACTTTTTGGTTTGATTATTGGCTTGGAGTTAATGGTTCAGCAGGTACAGATTCTTGCGTAACTGTAGCCTGACTTGGATTTCTTACTTTTGTAAAGAGTTTCTGTTTGAGAAGATCCTTGTCTCCTTGAATGCCAAAGTATTTCTGGAATTTTTCAGTGGTGTTGTAAATCTTTAATCTTCCAACATTTTGGTGTTCGATATAGTCCAGCTGTTGTAATAGTTTTAGATGCATGTATACACCTGATCCCCTAACTTCTACTAGTCTCTTTGAAGAGACTGGTTGCATGTATGCAATATATGATAATGTCTTAAGGGTTGCAGTAGGCAAAAGTGGCTTTGATGCATACTTTCGAATTACTGTGTTAAACTCTGGTTTTAGTTGAAATACATATGATCCGTCTGGGAGACTAGCTACCTCTATTGCTTGAAATACTGATTTTGTCTTTTTGACAAGATTTGTCATCAAGGCCAAAGTCTTGGTTCTGGATTCTGTTCCAGACGCCCTTATCAATTCCTCTATGGTTAGGGGTCTTCCTGCTGAATATAGTGAGGCTTCTAGTCTTGCCATTGCCTCATCATCCTCTATCTTTCCCATATAGAACAAGTTAGGGTTAGAGCATACTTAAATGAAATTCCTACTGACTATTGATCTACTTGTAAATTTCTATTTTATCAGAGAAACCACTATGTCGTCTTCTGTCTGTTCAAGATCTACTTTCATATCTCTTGCCAAAAAGAGAATGGCAAAGAAACATCTGATTACGTCAATGAGTCGAAGCTCTGACACTATATTCTTAAAGGAACCAAAGCCTGTGGCCTTTATTTTATTCATTATCAATTCTTCATATTGTCCTATTATCTTCTCAAGGGAGATGAAATAATCATCAAAATTGGGGGCTTGGACTGGCTCAAACTCAAGTCTGTCTTCTACTTGAACGCGGGTTTGCTATTGTTCCAATGAGATTCTCAAGAACTGATAATAATTCATCTAGTGTTACTGGATATGTAGACTCGTGTCTGTATGGCATGTTTATTATTTCAATGTCCATGTCTTCTCTCTGGGTAAGGGGTTTTTTCTCCATGGCGGCCTTTTGTAGTGCAAAAATGCTCTCTACTTTCATTCTGTGTATCATGGCTGAAGACAAGGCAGCAATTCCTGCTACTCTAAGATCTTTTTTATCTGTCTGACTGAGAATTTTAATCAAAATATCTAGGATGCGTATTACATCTATACTCCATACATCCTTTTTTGAAACATCTAGAGGACTAAATAGTATATTCACTGGAGGTTGAGAAATGCCCACATCTGGATTTTCTTTATTCACTCTTTTACTGCTCAATTTTTGTTTATAATATGTGTTTTATCTACTCTTTTCCTAACTCAAGTCAAGAGTTTTCCTCTAACACATCCCAAATATTATAAGCCGATCTTGTATGTTTCTAGAAATGGACAAAGACTTGGAAAAATTCGACCTTGCATGTACCTATCTAAAAAATGATCAGAGTGCAGCAGCTCACAACTTGTTTTCTGCTCTTGCTCAAAAAGAGATGAAAAATAACAGTGACAAAGCCGGACTTTACCTAATACTGGCATCTGAATGTAAATCCAAACAGGGAAAGGAACGAAAAGAGGAACTTTTGGAAGCTGCCAATTTCTATATCAAGATTGCAAAAAAGGATCCCAATAATGCAAATTATGCATATCAGTGTGCTGCAAGATGTTTTCTTAGGACTGGACATTATGATGATGCAATGAAGGCATTTGAATCTGCTCAAAAGTATCGCTCTTAATGTAATTGAGGAAAAAAGACCAATTATTGTAGTTGATGACAGTCCTGCAATTTTATTGCGCCTCAAAAATTTTCTCCAGCAGTTAGGTTATGATGATATCCAAACAGCTGCAAATGGCAAGTCTGCAATTAACCTTGTTTCCGCACTTGTAAAATCAAAGCAAAATCCAATCGTATTGCTTGATATGGATTTGCCAGATCTAAAAGGAGATGTGATTGCAAAAACTCTTCTAAACTCAAAACCAGATATTTCAATTATATTGATTACCGCAGACGAAAAATCAACACCACGTGTTCGAAGTACTATTGGTTATGGTTCAACAGCATTTGTCCAAAAACCCTTTTCAATAAACGAGTTGAAAAATGCTCTAGACGCAACTAAATTATCTGAAATCAATTAAGTAATAACATTGACATGTTAAGTAGATTCACATCTTTGATTTGAATTCCATTTATCTTGTAATCTATAATCTGATCGGAGAATTTTTCCACTACTCGTGCCGATGGGGTTTTTTCTGTCCCTTCTACTCTAAGTACTGTGATCATATTCCAATCTCCATCTACTGTAGCAACAAATAGATAATTTGGCAAAGTCTTGATGTAATTTTTTATAGATTCTGTTATGGTATCCATGGATCTTGTTATTTTGAGTTTGAGAAATAATGCTTCAAATTGATCATTTGAAGATATACCGCTCAATACCGCCTTGTAGCCTTTTATGATTCCGTTCTTCTCCAGTCTTTCGATTCTTTTTCGAATTGTTCTGTCTGATACATCTACTCCAAAATTTCTCAATTCACTTGCTATTTCTTTTGATGGCGTCCTTGCATTCTTGTTAAGAATGTTAATTATCTTTTGATCAACCTCGTCTAATGTAGACCAGTTTTGATCATCTGACATAGTTTTCTATTTGAGTGATGACTTTTTGAAGTTTATGATGGTCCCACGCGCAGGATTTGAACCTGCGACAACCCGGTTTCTGTAAGCCTGATAGGCTGAATGACAGTTAGCCGATGGCCAACCACTACAGCCGGAAGCTCTACCAGGCTGAGCTAGCGTGGGACTGTTTCTCACGCAGTTTTTTCGTATTAAATAACTATCGATAATCCGTTATTTTTCAAAAAATTCTAATCTTGTGCAATAAATTTTTCAGCTGATCAGATTACATATAAACAGCATAGATTATCTTGATAATATGTCGGTGGCAAATGTGTCTGAAGGTGGATATGTATGTGTACCATATTTACAAAACGATGCCTTTACTACACTAAAGAATACTTTTGAAAATTCAGATCTTGTTGACGATGTGTATTTTGTAACGGCAACTTTTTCAGAAGATGGCCGTGCCTATTTTCCATCACGCTCCAATACGTATCTTCTTGCAAGATTCAAAGATCGTTTCCAAATTATGAATGAAGTTGAAAAATGTAATCAAGAAACCCCCACATTTGTTTTTACAAAAAATGATGAATTCTTTGAGAGATTGGAGGATCATAATTTGAATTTATTATCGATTCTACTATCTGGAATATGGTGACTCTCAATCTGATCTATCTGATCTTGGCTTTATTGTTGCCAAACGTAACAGAGTACGAAGGGCAGAGATGGGAAACCTTAAACTGTCTACTACTCAAATCCAAAAATTTACTTTTCCATATGAGGAAAATTTGGTGGTTCTTGAGGTTTCAAGTGACAGCAAACATCAGGCCGATAACAAATATTGTGAGAAGACAAGAAAAGAGGTACAAAGAAAAGGAATTGGGATGACCAATCTTCTTAATCTGTCAGTAATTGAGAAAATAAAATAGATTTTTTTGAGAATCTCTTTTCAAGAGATCACTTGTAACTATAATTCGTAATAGAAAAGTTATATACTCTTCCAAATTCTGTTTTGGTAATGAGTAAGCCATCTGAGCTCGGTGCGCTAAAAATTGGCTCTTACATATTACTTCCAGTAGGTGGACCAAATGAAGAGCCATGCAGAATTGTAGAATATGATACTAGTAAACCCGGTAAACACGGTGCCGCAAAGGCAAGAATAGTGGGAGTTGGAATATTCGACAAGAAAAAATATTCACACGTCTCCCCAGTCAGTGCTCAAGTTCAAGTTCCTCTTATCGATAAAAGAGTAGGCTCTATAATTTCAAAAACGCCTGTAAGTACTCAGATAATGGATTCTGAAACCTTTGAAGTCTTTGACGCTCAGCTTATTGAAGACGAAATTAAAGACAAAGTTGCACAGGGTTCAGACGTTGAATACTGGAAAGTTATGGATAGAACTATTATAGTTAGAATTAAGAATTAAAATTCGGATGCTGATGATGACTAGAAAAGCCAACTGATGGTATGATGAAGATTATGAGTATTGAAGCATCCAGGCTTTTCAAATATTAGAACTAGTTATACAGTACAACTTGTATGGGTACAATATGAAAGGACTCTGTCATGTTTGCCTAGCATCCAATGTAGAGACTACACTACGGGGTCATCTTTCGCTATGTGCCAATTGCTTCAAGCAAGTAAATGTACTAGAAAAAAAATAATCAACTTGAAAGGTATGATGGTAAATTGAAATTAGCGTCTCTTTTTTCAGGTGGAAAGGATAGCACATATGCAATATACAAAGCCAAACAAGAGGGTCATAGCATAGAATGTCTTGTTTCCATATTTCCACAATCTGAAGAAAGCTATCTTTTACACTATCCAAACATTTCAATTACATCGCTACAATCTACTGCTATGAAAATACCTCAAATTCTAAGTAGCATAAATATCTACTGATCCTAAAATTGAACTTGAGGTATTGCAAAACCTATTAGAAAAAGCAAAGAAGAACTTTGGAATAGAAGGAATAGTGCATGGAGGATTATTTAGTGATTATCAAAGAACTCGCTTTGAAACAATTGGGAATAATCTGAATCTTAAAGTGATATCACCATTGTGGCATATTGATCAAAAAAATTATTTGAACGAACTGTTAGATTCTAAATTCAAGTTCATCATAACAAGTGTAAGTTCAGCAGGACTTGATGAAACATGGCTGGGACGTGAAATAACTAGAGATGATATAAAGCAGCTTGTCTTATTGTCTGCAAAACATGGTTTTAATTTAACATTTGAAGGGGGAGAGGCTGAGACATTTGTTATAGATTGCCCGCTGTTTTATTCTTCGATTAAAATAATCAAAGCAAACAAGATCTGGGATGGTTATAGAGGAAGATTTGAAATAACCGAAGCAGTCTTAGCAAAGTAATGTTAGACGGTCTAAAAACAGGTCTTAGAGCAGCATTAAAGAAAATAGTAAACTCTTCGGGAATTGATGAGGCTCTCATCAAGGAACTTTCAAAAGATATCCAAAGGGCATTACTGCAATCTGATGTAAATGTAAAACTAGTTTTTCAAATTACTAAAAACTTGGAAGAGCGATCAATCAAAGAGACCCCTCCTCCTGGACTTTCTAGAAAAGATCACATTGTCAAAATTCTATATGAAGAACTTGCTAAATTGTTAGGCACAGAAGAGCAATTCGTATTCCAACCTGGTAAAGTAAACAAGGTTTTGATGCTAGGAATTCAGGGAAGTGGAAAAACTACTGTAACATCAAAACTTGCCAAGCTCTTGACAAGACAAGGTTACAGAGTTGCAGTTATCGGTGCGGATACTTACAGACCTGGAGCACTTACGCAACTTAAGACAATGTGTGAAAAGGCAAATGTGGAAGTGTATGGTGATGAAGGAAACAAAGATTCTCCGGAACTTGTAAAAAATGGTCTAAAGCATTTTGAGGGACAAAATTTTGATATCATTCTAATCAGATACAGCTGGAAGGCACAAGGAAGAAAAAGATCTTCTTGACGAAATGACCAGAATTAGTAAAATCGCAAACCCTGATCTTGCATTATTGATAATTGATGGAACTATTGGACAACAATGTTACAATCAGGCTGAAGCATTTCATAAAACAGTTCCAGTGGGAGGAATTATAGTCACAAAATTAGATAGTAGTGCAAAGGGCGGTGGTGCACTTGCAGCAGCAGCTGCAACGGGTGCACAAATAATGTACATTGGAACAGGTGAACGAATAGATGATCTTGAAAAATTCTCACCAACAAGATTTGTTGGAAGAATGCTTGGAATGGGTGACATTCAAGCATTGCTTGACATGGCAAAAAGACTTGAGACTGAAGGCAATGAGGACAGACTAAAGAGAATCTCACATGGAAAAATGAATATGGAAGATTTCTACTTTCAAATTGAAGAGGCAACAAAGGCGGGGGGATTGCGTAACATCCTAGAAAACATGCCTGGTTTTTCTGGTATGGTAAAAGAAGATCAAGTAGAGCAACAAGAACAACGAATGGAAAAGTGGCGTTTTATTATCCAGTCTATGACAAAGGATGAAAAATCAGATCCTGATTTGATAAATGCTTCTAGAGTGAAAAGAATTGCACGAGGTTCTGGGTGGCCAGAGCATGAGGTAAAAGAACTTCTCAAAGCATACAAAAATTCAAAGACCATGATGAAGGCTTCCAAAGGAAGACAGATGCAGGGAATGCTACGAAAAATGGGATTAGGTTAGAACATTTTTCAAATTAAGATGTATCTAAATATCATATGTGATATAATCTAAACATCTTGTTGAACACCTATCAGTGTTATCAAGACACTGGGTCTCCAAGAAGGGGCCTCCATTAAGGAAGTAAAATCCGCATATCGAAAACTAGCTTTAAAATTTCATCCAGACAAAAATACATTGGATCAGGAAAGCACAAAATTCAAGATGGTAGTTGAGGCATATCAAACACTTCGCACGGAATACAAAAATAAGATAGGAACAAAGTCTTCTGAAAAATATCATGATAAAGATTCCAAGAAAAAATCTAATTCTAACTCGACTTATTCTTGGGGTGCAAGAAAATCGGATAGAAATCCCGAAGAAGACTGGACTAGATATACAAGATATGCTGAAGATGAATATCAAAATTTTTGGTCACATTATGAAAAGACTTTTTGGGATTATTATGAAAAAGTAAGAACCGAGACAAGATCTGAAACTGAACCAATACATGTAGAACAAGAGGTCTCAGTATCTGTAAAAGTTGATCCTGGGAGGTGCATAGCATGCTGTAGCTGCGAGACAATTGCTCCTTCTGTATTTAGGGTAGAGAAGAATGTTAAGAGTAAATCCAAAATCTACAGTAATTAATGAACAAGGTGCAAAGTCAGAAAAAATACTTGATGCTGCACAGACATGTCCTACCAAAGCCATAAGTGTTTCAGAAAAAGAATCTTGTAGACGTCTATATCCGTGGTAAATTATATAATTGTGACTATTCGCGGTTTCCAAGATTCCAGGCATCACTGAGAAAAAAATGATTATTCATTACCGATTTTCGGGAATTATTTTAATAAAGGAAAAAAAAATTATGTGATTTAACTAAGGTTTGTAGTTACCACTTAGATATGCACCACTTGACAAGTCTGAACTAGATGCATATGTGTTATTAATCGCACAGCCTGTCTGAAATGAATCACAGTTTTGTGGATTGGAAACCATGTGTGCACCATTGCTGTTTCCACTGTAAGTTCCTGGGGGTGCCCCACCGCCTGCTGTTGACATTGCAACCATTATGACGCATGCGCCACCAAAACAGGCTGCCAGAATGATTACGAGTTCTCTTGAAACCATATTCAATGGTGGGACTTCACTTTATTTAACAGTTGTTCACATATGCCAACTTAACATACGCTTGTCAGTACTATGGATTAGTTTATCCAATAATGTTTTTGACTGTTTAATTACGATTAAAACACCTCTCATTTGCTTTGTATGTTGTTGAAAAAAACTAAGATGGATACAGTGATTGAGGAAACCAAGCAAATCCTACGGGAATATCATTTATGCGATTACTGTCTTGGAAGAATGTTTGCAAGTAGACTAGGATTAGTTTCTCACAAAAATCTTGGTAAAAAAATTAGGAAAATTATAAAGCAAAATAATCCAAAATCATGCTATTTATGCAAAAATCTAATGCCAGAACTTGATGTTTTCTTAAGCAAGATGCTTGATATTTCAAAAGAATATGAATTTTCAACATTTCTTATAGGGGCGATTCTTAAACCTTCGATTTTGGATAGGGATGATATTGTACGTTCAAAGTTTAAGCTACGTGGAATTGCTGGAATCAAAAGTGACATTACAAGAGAAATGGGAAAACAATTTGGAAAAAAAACTAGAACTAAAGTTGATTATCAAAATCCGGATATTGTCTTTACAATTGATTTCAAAAAAGAATCAATGTGAAGTAAAGCCCAAAGCATTGATACTGCAAGGGCGATATACAAAAGATATACGGGGAATTCCACAAAAACAAGAATCTTGCAATAGATGTGACGGAAAAGGATGTTTTGTCTGCGACTTTCATGGGATATCTGAATTTAATAGTGTAGAAGGTAAGATTGCCAAGTTTTTGTTTGAAAAATTTGGTGCCCAACAAGCCAAAATGACCTGGATTGGAGGTGAGGATGAATCTAGTCTTGTTCTTGGTAATGGCAGACCTTTCTTTGTCAAATTGATAAATCCTCATAAAAGAAAAGTCACTATTGCCAAAAAATATTGTACTTGATGGTGTCTCTATTTTGCATCTAAGAACAGTTTCAAAGGTACCAACTGATCAAATCAAATTCAAGACAAATGTTTTGTTGGAAATATCCACAGAAAAAGATCTGGCCCCTGAAGCATTGAACGTTTTAGAATGTCTAAAAGACATGCCAATTTCAATAAGCGAAAATACTTCTTGGAAGAACCAAAAAAGAATCTACAATGTAAAGATCAAGAAAATAGATGCTAGAACATTTACCATTCTTGTAGAATTGGATGGGGGAATTCCACTCAAGAGATTAGTGACTGGTAATAATGTAGAACCAAACATTAGCATGCTGCTTGAAAATTCATGCAAATGTACTACATTTGATTTTCATAAAATAGTGCTTAATAATTGAATTTGTAATGTGATTAAAACAAGGACAGTTTCCTAATTTATCCTGGTTAAATGAAATTTGTCATTTTATGTCAAGCTTTTATTATAGTCTAATTCAATCTTGTTCGATTGGATCCTTTACTTAGAGTGCACGAAGCTTACAAAAATGGGCTAATTCCTGAGAAAATTCACTCGTTAATAATTAAGAGGTTTGAGGTTACTCTGTCCGGTATACAAAGGATAGAAAAGGCATCAGGAATTAATTTTCCACTTGCATATGTAGAACCGTCAGTAGTAGTATCGCACCCATCATCTGGCTCTTTTGATTATGGTATATTGTTTGCAAGGACAATTCCAATTGTCTCTGGTGATAAATTAAATATCATAATACAGATTACTGCTCCGCTTGTAGCATATGGCCTCAAAGGTACAATTCATGCTATCTTGGCACATGAATTTCTTCACTATTTAGAACTGATTCGAAGAATATCAAAGATGGATATTATATCTGATGAACTAAGTGGAAATCTTTTTGAGAGTAGTTACTCTGATTCCACCAGACTTTTTGACCCCAGGGCTGTATTTGATGATAAAACACTTCTATCTCATATAACTAAAAAATTTCCAGAAGGATTTAGAGACTATAAACTCGAGGATAAAGTTCTAAAATTATGGATAGAAAAGAAACTTCCTATCATAAACATTACAATGGATACTAACATTGCCAAGATTCCAGCAACAGTGATTGCAAATACTGTGATTGAACCAAATCTATTACAGAAATTAAATCAAATAGAACAAAAAGTTTCTCGTCTTAGAAAAAAGAAACTATACTAATTATTGAATGAATTCGGTAAATCCACACTTGCCACAACTACGCCTATTTTTATGGTTAGACATGAATACGCCCTTACCACATCTTGAACATTCCTTCTTTTTTCTCTCTGCTTTATCTCCGGACACCTTGTAATACTTGTAAACTAATGGGCTTGAGCCTTTTTTACTTACCATTACTTACTCTCTTCCTTTGGTGCTTCTGCTTCTCTGCTGATGCTTCAGTACCCTCTGGTTTTGCAACTGCACCTTTTGCCTTTTCTATTCTTGCAAAAATTGCAGCCTTGAGATGTTCTTTAGCAAGTTTTTCATCTTCATACACATAGAAACTTCCTGATACTACCGGTCTTCCAGTCTCATTTTTCAAAAGTATTGGTATTACAATTTTTCCTTCTAGATTGAATTTTTTTGAAATCATGTCTACTGCTTCTAGTTTCTTTAGTCTGCCAGAAAGCCCTTTGAAATTACAAGTAATCTCTCTTCTTGACAGTAAGGGATTCTTTACATCTCGTGTAACTTCAATCATGGACATGTAATCCAAGTCCTTTTAATAGTTCATATAAATCTTAACGGCTACTAGACAACAAATTTATGAAATCATGATATCTCAAGCCTGTGGATAGATTTATGGTACACCTGAAAAACTCAGGTTATGTTCCAACTGATGCAAAAGCACTACTTGCAAAAGCTGATCAATTAACTTCTGAAATGGATGTAATTGTAAGAGACATGAGAGTCTCAACTAAATATTTAGAATTTGATGTGTCTGTTAAAAAAGAAGAACTGGATCAAGTTGTAAAAAAATTCCAGTCCATTGGACCTCTTGATGATGCAAGACATGTTGTCGAAGAAAAAATTGAAAAAGAAGAGGCACTAAAAAGAGCAAAACAATACTTTAACGATGAAAAATATTGGGAGTGTCATGAAGTCCTTGAAGGTGTTTGGAAAAAAACACATGAAGGAGAAAAAGATCTTGTTCAAGGAATTATTCTTGTTGCAGCGGCACTAGTTCATTATCAAAAAAATGAAAATGACATATGTCTTTCAATAATGAAGAGGGCTATGGAAAAACTCTCTAGTGCTTTTGGCGTATATTATGACATTGACATGGACAAGTTTAGAAAAACTACTGAGAAAATTATCTCTTCTAAAAACATAGAACCGTTTATGATTTAATGGCCTTTATTGCAGTATTGATGACATCTGCTCCCATGATGAGTCCAATTCTGCCTTTCTTTGCCTGCTCTTCTGTAAATCGCGTAGTTCCATCTTTTTTGACAAAATCTCCTGAAATCAAAACAGGGACTGGATCGTCACTATGGCTTTTGTTTATGCATGGTGTAGAATGATCTCCTGATATGACAACTGCAACTTTTGATGTGTCTATATTATCAAGCAAAGTCCCAAAGAATCTTTTGTCTATTTCTTCTATGTTTTGCATCTTGCCCACTGCATCTCCGTCATGACCAAATTCATCTGGTCCCTTGATGTGAACATAAATTGCATTTTCTGTCTGCATTGCTTTGGCTGCAACACGTGCCTTTTCTTCATAATCAGTAAGACCACCTGCACTAAATGATTTCATCTTCAAAACATTTGCAATGCCTATCTCTACTGGCATGTCTACTATGCATGAAAACTGCATCTCATGTAACTTGTTTATTGGAGTAACATCTGGAAATTTGTTTCCAGCATCGCGTAATAGGATTGAATTTACCATCTTCTTGCCCTGTTCTTTTCTATTTTTATTTACAGTACTATCTTTCATAATCTGAAGCGATTTGTCTGTAAATTCATTTACAAGTAATGCTGAAAGTTTGGCACCATCAGACTCGTTTAAGGGCAATGACTTTTCTACCTCCATGTAATCCCCAACTGCCTTGGCAACTCCCATGCCGTCTATTCTTGCATAAGCCGGATCAGTATTGCTAATATCTGGTGTAAGAAATATCCCTCACATCTTATTCTTACAATTACTCTATGTCCAATTGTTGGGGCTACGACAACTGATGCTTTTGGATTTGAAAACTTGAGTTTTTCTTCTATCTCGCGAGAAATTGCCATGGCGTCTTCTTTCTCTATGTTTCTTCCCGACTCTACGATCTGTGATAATCCTCTCATCATTTACTGTAGCAAAATTTCCACGTAGTGCAAGATCACCATTTTTAAAATCAATGCCTACCCCAATTGCCTCAATTACTCCTCTTCCAACATATTGCGTATTTTCAAATCTATACCCAAGCATATTGAAAACTGCAATATCTGATTGAGGGGCTATTCCCCTGCCTACTGAAATTACTTCTCCTATGGCTCCATTTCTTGCAAGTCTATCAAGATTAGGAGTTTTTGCATAACTTAACGGCGTTGAACCCTTCAAATCTGGATGAGGCAAGTCACCTATACCATCAAGAAGAACGTAAACCATGCGAACATTTGAGTTATCCATTTTTCTAAATCTCCCAAGCTTACGTTTTTTCATATCACACATAAACCTTGATTTTTTAAGCGATCTGAATTCTGAAACAAATTTCTAGCTTGTTATATTTTCGATATTGATTTTCTACAATAATGACTACTAATTTTTGATATCTAAACTGAAAGAAAATTAAGATGATGTAACTGAGGATAATTTTATCTTAAAATTTAATCTCTTTCCTGCAAGAGGATGATTCAAATCAACTGAAATTATTTTTTCTTCTATTGCAGTTATCACTGCAGGTACCTTTTCTCCTGTGGGCAGTCCTGCTTCAAACAATAGTCCTGGAATAAGTTCTTGCATCAGGTGGGAAAATCTCTCTTGGTACCTTTTGAATTAGGGTCGGATCATGTTCACCATATGCCTCTGCTGGAGAAATACTGAATTGCTTTTCTTCTCCTTCTTTCATTCCAAGTATTGCATCATCAAATCCCTTTATTACCTGCCCTCCACCGATTTCAAATTCTAATAGGCTTCCCTCATCAACATTACTATCAAAGACTGTTCCGTCATCAAGAGTTCCAGTATATTCTATCTTGACCTTGTCTCCTGTCTTTGCAGTCAAGATTTAACCCTCCATACTTGTATGCGAAAATATTGTTTTATTATCTTCATATTTTTCTCACAAATGTGTACTAGAAAAGTCCTTTGGTAGTAAACCAGACCTAGTCGTTTGATGGAAATTGCTTTGCAAATTCATCTGCAAATTTCTCATAATGTTCTCTTGTCTTTCCTATCTCCTTGAGTTTTGCATGCTCTACCTCTAGCAGACTCTTATTCACCTGTTCTGCGTCATTTCTTAGAGCCATCTCGGCCATCTCAAACAACCTATTGTTTTCCTTCCATACGTGCTGTACCACATGATTGATGTATTCTTGCATGTCTGTAATTAATTGGGTTGCATCACCACTTTTTAGGTATGTTTTTGCATGATCTTCCATTCTTGCTCCTATCTTGCGTGTGACCTCATGTTCCATGAGCATAACAGTTATTGGACCTGTATTTTTTGGCATTCCCTTTTTTTCAAGTTCTGGAAACAGGGAGTTTTCTTCTTTTCCATGATGGCATACATCTGTAAAATTCGTTGAAAAGTCAATCACTTGGTTTAGAATTGGTTCTGGGTATGGTCTTACCAGATTGTAGTAGAGGAATGGTAGACCACATTGACTTTAGTACTTTCTCAATTAAATCATGATCTCGTCTTAGTGATGTAGTTGACATGTAATAATTTCATATATCTGATCTTCCAATTTAAGTTTAATTTTTTAATAAAATGATTGTTTTGGACTGTTGGAATCAAAATTCTACCGTATTGGCGGTAATTTCCGATCTTTGCAAAGGTTTTAAATTGCTAGCTTAAAATCTAGCAGTATGGGGGATTTAAGGAAGGATTATTCAATTGATAGATTTGTTATAGTTTCTCCTGAAAATAATTCGGTAATGATTCCAAAAAATGTCCTTATTGTCCTGGAAATGAATCTATGACCAATCCATCAACACTTTCTCTGGTTGCAAAGGATGGGATGTTGCAAAGACTTCAAGATACTGAAGATAACTATGTACAGAATTGGTCAGTTAGAGTATTTGAAAGTAAAAATCCTGTCGTTACAACTACTTCTGAAAATTCTTACAGTGATAGACCGCTTTACAGCGAACCTGCTTATGGATATCATTATGTTGTTGTTGCCTCGGAAAAACACAAGGATTCTCTTGCAAGTATATCCACTGAACAATGGTCTAATGTACTTGTTGTAATACAAGACAGGCTTAGGTGGCTATACACCCAACGTGGTGTTACATATGTTTCAATATACGTAAATCACGGAAAAGAAGCTGGTGGCTCTACTAATCACGCCACCTAAACGTTGTAACTTTTTCCACATTCCTCCTGTTATAGAACAAGAGGCTGAGGCAGCGCACAAAATCCTAAATGAAAAAGGAATATGTCCCATGTGTCAGACTGTGGTACTGAAACTGGAGGACCTAGACAAATACTTCATACAGAAGGTTTTGTTGCTTTCTGCCCATGGGCTCCATCTCATTCATATTAATTTTTGATTTATCCAAAAAAACACATTACGAGTTTTTCTAAAATAACTCAAAAAGAATGAATCATTTATCACTTATTTTACGCGCTACTTTAGGTGGACTTGCAAATACAATGAAAACTCTGTCATATAACATGGTCTTTCATCTTTCTCCTGAAAAGAAAAATAATAGGCAAATCATTGGCATATCGAGCTGTACCGCAAGCCGATCCTAGGTTGGACTTGAAAGAGGATATGGAGTATTTCTTAACAAAGTACCTCCTGAAAAAGCCCAGGCAGTTGTGCTGCATGTAGAAAAGAACTTGCAGGTCTTGTCGGAATAGTTTAGACAATCATTTGGTTTATTTATTCAAGTAAGAGATGGGTTGTAATGGCAATTGAGAGATGGATATCTGTTGCAAGTCTTGGCCTGTTTATCATGTTCGTGGCTCAGATGATATCAATTTCCGTATACCTTATTCGTCCATCCCATGATATTGATCCTTCATCCCAGATCAAGGAATTCATATCTATTAGCATTGCACCTGCAATGGTTTTAACTGGCTCCTCTTATTTGCTCGGACGAAGATATGGTTCACGACTCGCTGGTTCGCTTATCATAACTGGAGGAATAATCACAATCATTGGAATGTATTATGTAACTATTCTAATAAAACAAATTCAGGATGTCTATCTTGTACCAGAACTTACAATAGGCCCCTTTGTATTCATGGCAACTTCAATTCCTGTAATCATTATGGGTTCAATGTTATTCAGATTGAAGCCTATGCCTAAACGAGATTATTTCTTTGATCGATGATCAAACCTTAATGAATTTGAATGCGACTTAAACCCCAAGTTCTCGTAAAATGGAATAAGATCATCTGAACAATCAAGAATAGTTTTATAACAGCCTTTTTTTTCGGCATATTTCAAAAGTGCGTTAACTAGTTTTTTCCCCACTCCTTTGCCCTGATATTCTTTTCTTACTACTACGTCTTCTATATGACCTACTTTGCCCCCGTCATGGATGAATTTTTGTTCGATCAAAAGGGTTGTAGCACCTATAATTTTTCCATTATGTGTTGCAACATAAATTATATGATCTGGATTTTTTGAGATCTTGTCAAAAATAATATTTGCCTTTTTTGTCTTGATATGGCTTGATTTCCTAAGTGAATCAAGAGAAAGCAAAAACCCGTTGTAAAAGTCTCTTCTTTGTAATTTACGTATCCTGATGGTTGTTGCCATACTCTTACCTAGATCTGACCCAGCCTTGTTATGTACTGCTGGTGGGCCCGCCTGTAGGATGTCTTGTCTCCTATGTCAAGAAATCCTTTCTTTATGAGAAACCCGCTTACCTTGTTCTTATTCTTCTTGTTTGCCATCGCACTACGTATTGCATCATTCATGCCATATGGCATGTTGGGAGGTATGAACTTGAATATTCCTGGCTCCATCACATACAGTCCAATGTTGATGTTTCCCCTGACTTCGGGTTTTTCACGCCATGCCGTCACCTTGTTGGCCTTGCTTGTGTCTATGAAACCGTATTGCAGCCTGGTCTTGTATTCAAACAATCCCATGGTGACAAATGATCTCTTCCTGCGGTGATCTGCTATCATGCTTTTCAAATTAAAGTCAAATATAGAATCGCCATACAGGCAGACAAATGTGTCGTCGATGAAGTCTTCGGCAGTCTTTAACCCACCTGCTTGGCAAGAGGCCCTGTTTGCAACAGCATACCCAATTTTTACACCAAACCTACTCCCATCTTCAAAATAAACTCAATTGTTTTTTAAATAACTTACACAAAGTACAAACTAATCATCTGGCTCGTTTTACCCCATCATTCGATTAGATTGTTCCTATAGTGGTTTTTCCCCAAATAGGAAGCATTGCTTTTGGAAAGAAATGGAGCAGATGGCTTAAGTCTGGTACCAAGGCCACCAGTTAAAATGACAACTTTCATGTATTTTATTTTAAATTTCTAAATTCACGTTGAAGGATCAAGAATTCTATCTTGATATCTTCGAAATTTTTCCTAATACGTCGGCTGGATTTTTTCCAAAAATTAAAATCATGGCTTCTTTTCCAAAACCTCCTCTATGAAATACAATATCTGGAGGAGTTTTCAAATTTGTTATAGTCTACCTTGATTCCCCATGACATGGTATTGCCCTCCTTTTCTCTAATCTCAAGTGGTTCTTCACTTCTATCATAAGATGAAACTTTCAATCCTTTGGAGACTGATTTTTTGATTATCTTTTCATCATACTTTATGTTCAAACTAGATCTTATGGAAGGAAATTTTCTTGCCATTTCTAATACTGCTGATGCGATATGCTTTGATCCTCCATACTTGAGATGACCTGCTACTGTTACTAGCTTTCCAGTTCTTACAATTCTACCTTCTAACCCCAATACATCTTTTAGAGTTGTTGGATTTGATATGGAATATACAAAATTTGTTTGGCATTCTGGAATGTATTCATTTATGGATTTAATTGAGCAAAACTCTGAAATGGCTTTGGATAACTGGTTTTCAATCACATCACCCTTTGATTTTTTGATAACTGGTATGCCTCTTCCACTCTTTGTAGCGTTTCTAATGGATTCTACTGTAAAAAGACGTGCAGAATCAACTGCATCTGATAATTTTTTTCCTCTTGCAATGTTTGCACATAGAGCGGCTGAAAAAGTACATCCTCCTCCATGACTTTCAAATTTTAGTCTAGTGTGAGAAAAAATACTAAATTTTTTATCTTCTAATAATACATCTGTGACCTTGTCTCCATTGAAAAAATGACCGCCTTTTATTATCACATTTTTTGCTCCCATTTTTTGAATTTTCATTGCGGCATTTTTCACATCCTTTAACGATTTTATCTTGATGCCTGAGATCTTCTCAGCTTCTATAATATTTGGAGTGATTATATAGCAAAGAGGGACTAGAAACTTTTTGAAATCAGAAAAAGCACTTTGCATTTGTAGAATTCCACCAGTCGTGGATTTGAAAATGGGATCAAGGATTATGGGAATTTTAATTTTTTCAAATTCTGAATGTATTGCTCTAATAGTTTGCTTGTCGTAAACCATTCCTATCTTGATTGCATCTATGTGAAAATCTTCTAGAATTGACCTTATCTGACTTTTTACAAGTAATTTTGAAACTGGTTCTACACCAAGAAAGCTTGATGTATTCTGACTAGTAATTGCTGTAACTACACTTAGACCATCTACCTCCAACATGAGTTGAAATGTCTTCAGGTCTCCCTGAATGCCTGCTCCTGAGGATGGATCAGAACCTGCAATTGACAACACAGTGCATGATCTTAGGTTTAGAAACTCACGTTTAAATCCAATTACTCGCTAAAAATAGTAAATTGAGTACACAGATGAATGCAGCACGAAGAGGTGTTGCCACAGATGAAATGAAGGCAGTTGCCCATGATGAAGATGTGACATTGGATTGGCTTATTCCTAAAATTGCAAACGGTTCTATTATAATTCCTCACAATAATACTCGCCTGCAAAAAATTAGGGTGGTTGGAATAGGAAAGGGCATGAAGACTAAGGTGAATGTTAACATTGGAAATTCTACATTAAATCAGAATCTTGAAGAGGAGATCAAGAAAGCTCAGGTCGCAATAAAATATCATGCTGATACCATCATGGATCTTAGCGATGGAGGTGATGTGGGATTGTATAGAAGAAAACTACTTGAAGTTGCACCTATTGCTTTTGGAACAGTTCCTGTTTATGAGGCATATAATTACGGTGTGGAAAAACACAAAAATCCACTTGACATCACAGAGGATGATTTTCTAAATGCTTTTGAACATAATGTAAAAGATGGAGTTGATTATACCACAATTCATTCGGGTATAACTAAGGATATAGCAAAACGTATTCTTGCAGTAAAAAGACACGGAGGCATCGTAAGCAAAGGAGGCACTATTACAGCTGCATGGATGTTAAAGTATGACAAGGAGAATCCTTACTTTGAGCATTTTGATTATTTGATTGAGATTGCAAGAAAATATGACGTTACTTTTAGTCTGGGAGATGCACTACGACCAGGTTCTATTCTTGATTCTCACGATGAACTCCAAGTACAGGAAATGATCAATATTTCACGACTTACTAAAATTGCACATGAAAAAGATGTTCAAGTGATGGTTGAAGGACCAGGACATGTACCACTCAACGAAGTTGCAGCCAATGTTAGATTGGCAAAATCTCTAATTGGCGAGGTTCCATATTATGTTCTTGGGCCACTTGTAACAGATGTTGCTTCAGGACATGATCATATTGCAAGTGCAATAGGTGCTGCAATCTCTGCAAGTGAAGGAGTTGATTTACTATGTTATCTAACACCTGCAGAACATCTTGCATTGCCTAATGCCGAAGAAGTAAAAGCTGGACTTATTGCATATAGGATTGCAGCTCATGCTGGAGATCTTGTCAAATTAAGAGACAAGGCAATCAAATGGGATATGGAGATGACTGAAGCAAGAAGAACATTGAATTGGGAAAAACAGATTGCACTCTCAATTGATCCAGAAGAGGCAGCACGCATTCATGCAAGAACAGGTCAACTCAAAGGAAATACAGTTCCATGTACGATGTGTGGAGGAGCATGTGTTTACATTATGCTTCCTCAACAGAGATTTACAAAAACCGAAGTAGAAAAATTACAACAGACTAGCTAGTACTTTCTCAAGACTTGGAACCGTTTGAAATTTTTTCATATCTGATGGGGCTATCCACTGATACTCTGAATTTTCCCAATTCAATCTAATTTGAGGTTTTTTCACAGAAAATAAAAATGGAAAGATCAACCATTCATGATTTGCATATTGGGGAGAATCTATTCTAATTTGGGATGCTGCTCTAAGCAATGTAATTTGATTTTCTGTAATACTTGTCTCTTCGAGAATCTCTTTTTTTGCCCTGTACAACGGATCCTCACTACCTTCTATGATCCCACTTATGCCTGCCCAAAGATCTTTCATTGTCCTAACCTTACTACTGCGTTTTAAAATGAGATACTGATCGTCCTGAGTTAAAAAAGAAGTTACAATTTTAGTGGATTTCAATTATTTTTCTACAGCATTTACCATTGTAACAAGTTTCTTGTATGATTCGTCAAAATCTACATTCTTGGCTAGTCTTTCTTTGGCACTTGAGATGTATTTTATCATCTCCTCTGTTTTATTCTCTTGAATCAAAATGAGCATTCTCCCTATGTCCTTCCAAAATTCTTCTGCGTATCTTCTAATCTCAGGATTTGAAATTATTGTTTCAATAAGTTCTTGTGGTTCTGTCATTATTCCAGTAGTGAGATATTTTTGAGCCTTGAAAGTAGTTCCTGCCATTTTTTCAACTAGAGAGAAATTTTCTTCCTTTGCAAATATGTTGGCAAGTGCCAAATTTACCAAGTGAGGCATTCCAAGAACAATTGCAATTTTCTTGTCATGCTCTGCTGCATCTATCTGGACAAAGCTTGCCTCTTCAAACAATGATTTTGCTACGGCCATCTCTTTTTTTGCATCCCTGATTGGGATTGAGATTATGTTTTGTCCTTTTAATTTCTTAGTTCCAGGGCCAAACATGGGATGGATGCAAATGGGGTTTACTTTGTCTGGTATCTTGGAAAGTGCAGCGGCAGTTTTTGTTTTAAGAGAAGAGATGTCTATCAAATAAGAGTCACGCTTCATCTCTTTTGCAATGAGTCTTATCGTCTCAGGTGTACGTTTTACTGGAATACATAAAATAACGTAATCAGCTGTTAAAATAGCACCTACAAGTGACTGTGCCTTTGTAACTAATTTATTCAAAATCTCTTTTTCAGAGTCATATCCAATTATGTCATAATCTTTCTCAAGAAAATACCTTGAGAACCATTTTCCCATTTGACCTTCAGCACCAATTATGGCAATTTTCTTCTTCATTGTTTACTCTTTAACCTGTCCTCTATTATTTGCATTCCCTGATTAAGTGTATCTTCTGGCTGGCAGGCTGATATCCTAACAAATCCTTGATAGTTGCCAAATCCTTCTCCTGGTGCTATTGCAACCCCTGCATCCAAAAGTTTGTTTGTAAAATCTACTGAATCAAAATTATCCTGTCTTATCTTGGCAAATATGTACATGGCACCATCTGGCTCTACAAAGTCTAATTGCATTGTTTTTGCTTTTTTTGATATTGATTCTACTCTGTTTTTAATGGTTCTAGTATTGTTAGTTGTATCTGCCTCTAATGCTTTCATGGCAACGTATTGGATTGGTTCTGATACATTTGTTAATGCAAGAGCTTGAAGCTTTGACATTTTTTCTATTATATCGGGGCTGGATATTGCATACCCGATTCTAAAGCCTGTCATAGCATGTGATTTTGAAAATGACTGTGTAACTATGGATTTGTTATATCCATATGAAAGTATACTCTTCCATGACTTGTATGCATATGATGAGTAAATCTCATCACTTAACACATACAGATCATTTTTAACTGCTAAATCTATTATTTGATCTTGTAATTTTACTGGGAGAATCTTGCCAGTTGGATTATTTGGATAGTTGAGAACTATCATCTTTGTATTTTGATTTATTGCATTCTCTATATCTTTGATATTTGGCTCCCACTTGTCTTCAAGTGTAGTGTGAATAGTTCTGATCTTTATTCCAGAATTAAGAGCATTATCACGATATGCCGGCCAAGCTGGTTCTATTATTATGATTTCATTGCCTGGATTCATTAGGCTAGAAATTGCAAGAAATATGGAAAATCGTGCTCCGGGGGAAACTAAAATATTTTCCAATGATGTTTTGACTTGGAATTTTTCTGTGACATACTTTGCAAGTGCATCTCTAAATCCTGACATTCCCTTTGAATCTCCATATTTTGTATACCCCATGTCATAAACTTCGGAGAGTGCATCTTTGACAATCTTTGGTGGTAAGAAATCTGGCTCGCCCACCTCCATATGGATTATTTTTTTCCCTTCTTGTTCCATTTTCTTTGCTTTCAAAAATACTGCAAGATGTGTATGCTTGTTTGAAGATTGAATTTTAACAGATTCGTTTAATAGGAAATTTAACATTATCATGGCTGTCTTTTCGTCAAGTCCTATCTCTTTGCATAATGTCAAGACTCTTGCACGAAGTTGATTTTCTCTTTCTTCATCTGTAACTCCTATGCCTAGATTATTCTTTAAATTACCAATTTCTTTTGCAACATCATTTCTTTCTTTAAGTAATTTTAGAATATCAAATGTTATTTTGTCTATTTTGTCACGCAAGTTGTTGATGTCTGTCATTTCTTATCTGATGACCAATGGAATAAAACCTGCTCTAATTGCATGGTCGGCAAGTACCACTGATACTAGCGAGTCTACTACTGGGGGTGCACGAGGAACTACACATGGATCATGTCTTCCTTTAACTATTACAGTAGATGGTTTCTTTGTTTTAAGATCAACAGTGTGCTGTTTTTTTGATATTGATGATGCTGGTTTGAATGCAACTCGCAAGACAATTGGCATTCCTGTGGAAATGCCTCCTAGAATTCCTCCAGCGTTATTAGTTTTGGTTTGAATTTTCCCATTTTTAATTAGAAATTCATCATTATTTTCTGAACCGTGTAATGCGGAACCATGAAAACCAGAGCCAAATTCTACCCCTTTTACAGCAGGGATTGAAAAGAGTGCTTTACTCAAATCTGATTCTAGGGAGCCAAAAATGGGCTCACCAAGTCCTACTGGTAAGTTCATTGTTAATGATTCGATGACACCGCCCACTGAATCTCCACTTCGTCTTGCTGCAAGAATTGTCTGACGCATCTTACCTGCAATATTTGGATCTGGACATCTCACTTCATTACTGTATATGGAATTTTTCATTTTCAACGATGCATGCTCTTTCATTTTTATATTTCCAACTTGGCATGTATAGGAAAAAGTCTCAATTCCCAAAGTTTTCAAAAGAAGTTTTCTTGCAATAGCTCCTGCCATGACAAATGTAGCTGTTAGCCTTCCTGAAAATCTGCCTCCTCCTCTAATATCGTTAAATCCTTTGTACTTGATATATGCTGGATAATCAGAATGACCAGGTCTTGGTTTTAGAGTTAGATTGTCATAATCTATTGAATGCTGGTCTTTATTCCAGATGATCATTGTAATGGGTGCTCCAGTAGTATATCCTTTGTATACTCCTGAAAGAATCTCTACTTTATCATCCTCTTTTCTTTGGGTTGTAATGATGGACTGGCCTGGTTTGCGTAAATCAAGCATAGTCTGAATGTCTTTTTCTTCAATCTCTAATCCTGCTGGACATCCATCAACTGTTGCACCTATACATCTTCCATGGCTTTCACCAAAACTTGTAAAAACAAAACGCTGTCCTATGGAGCTTGATGACATGATAAAATTTCCTTTTACGCGTTTATAATCTTTCTAGGAAATAGGGCTCTATATGATGAAATTGTTGAAAAATCTATCTTTTCTCAAACTATTATTTTTGCACCAATTTTCTTCATATCTTCAACAAATGTTGGATATGAGACATCTACAGAATCAGGATCAGTAACAGTACAATTTCCAACAAACATGCCTGCAATGGAAAGTGCCATGAATAGTCTATGATCTTCAGAAGAATCTAATTCGGCACTCTTTAGAATTTTTGGGGCTTGTAGAATTAATCCGTCCTCTTTTTCTGTTACTATGACTCCAATCTTTGCAAGTTCTTTTGCTAAAATTGCAATTCTGTCTGTTTCTTTAAATCGTGCATGTTTTACATTGTAAATCTCAATTGGTTTTGATGTCTTAAGAGCTAGAATTGCCATTGGCGGAAGGAGGTCTGGATTGTTTGACAGATCAAACTTTCCTCCATTGAGAAGTTTTGGAGATGATATGGTTATCTTTTCACCCATGTTTATTTTTACACCTAATTTTTCTAAATATGATATAATTTCTTGATCTCCTTGTGGTAGATCTCCAATGGATGCTTCAATTGTCATATCTTCTCCTAACAATACTGCTGCAGAAAGTAAGAGTGCCATACTTGAGAAATCTGAAGGAACTGCAAACTCTGCAGATTTGTATTCTTGATTTGCAACATTGTATTTTTTGTATGGTAAAATTACATCAACTGTGACACCAAATTTTTTCATTGTAGCAATGGTGGAATCAAGATATGGCTTTGATACTAGATCTCCATCAATTTCTAATGCAAGTCCATTCTTCATCTTTGGACCTGCAATCAAGAGTGCGGAAATAAATTGGCTTGAAATCGAACCTGAAATGTGAGTTGTTCCACCAACTGCCTTTCCTTTCACAGTGACTGGTGGCTTGCCATCTGTTGATGTGTAAAATACTCCAAGTTGCTCTAATGCATCAAGTAGTGGTTGCATGGGTCTCTTTTTTAGACTTGAATCTCCAGTGAGCGTTATTGTATTATCTGAAAGAGATGCAATTGCAGCTGAAATTCTAATTGTAGTGCCTGAATTTGATGCGTCTATGTCACAAGTCTGTGGGATTACTTCTCCTTTGCTTTCAACTATTACAGTTGAATTGTTAATCTCTATCTTTGCCCCAAAGACTTTGCATGCATTAATTGTTGCCAAAGTGTCTCTAGACAGTAAAACGTTTCTCAAGGTACTTTTTCCATTTGCAAGTGAGGCAAGAAAAACAGCACGATGAGAATAACTCTTGTTTGGAGGGCATCTTATGGTACCAGAAAGACGTGACTTGTCAACACTACATTTCATAAACTTCTGCCTTCCTATTGTTTATTGGAGAAACTATGGTTCCTCCCTCTAAGGATGAGAATACTTTCTTTACACTTGATATTCTGTCATTTTTTACTATAGCAGTGCTATTGAAGGTCCATTTCCAGATACTGATGCACCAAGTGCTCCACTATCTATGAGATCAGTTATGATTTTTGGATCAGAACCTAAGATTGCAGATGTAGCAAGACCGTTAAGTATCATTGCATTCCAATAGTCTGACTTGCTTGCAAAATCCAATGCTTGTGAAAAAACTCCCTCTAGAATTTTTAATTTTTTCACATTGCCTCTTCTTCTAGACTTTGGAATAAATATTATTGCAGACAAATCTTCGGGTGCTTTTTCTGATTTTATTATTTTTATGTTGGAATTATCTGTTACAACAAATCCTCCAAAATAGCACCCACATGCGTCATCAAAAGCTCCTGTTATGCTTACTTTGGATTCTATGGATGCACTGTACTCCGTATCTTAAAATGTCAAGATCAGTTGCTTTTGGATTAAATAATTTTGCACATGCAAGCGATATTACAGATGAAATGGCACTTGAGCTTTTGAGTCCATATCCTGAAGGAATTTCAGATTTTACAGAAATTATTATTTTATTTTTTTCAAGTTCAGATTTTGGAACTGATGTTTCAACTGACTTTACGTATTAGTCGTAGAACTAAGATTTGACTCTCTATTTTCAAATATTATTCCTTTACCAGGTTCTGTTTCTACTATTGCCTCTATGCCTAATGATATGCCAAGGGTGGAACCCTTTCCTGTAGCAATAGCGTTTACTATTGATACTGCACCATGCATGCTTGCTTTTGCTTTGCGCATCTCTAAAACCTACCAAGTAAGGTCAATTTCATGGCTTCGTATGGGGCCTGCTTACCAGTCCAGATCTCAAATGACTTCATTGCTTGAGCAAGAAGCATTTCCCATCCATATATGATCGTCGCACCTTGATTTTTTGACTGTTCGATTAAAGGAGTTTCAACTGGCACATAGACAATGTCATATACTATACAATCACGATTAATATTTTTTGTAGATATGGGACAGCCTATTCCTTTTAGTCCAACTGATGTTGCATTTACTACAAATTTGTATTTGTTGGCAGTCTCTCCAGCTGATTGAAGATCCAAGTAATCTGATTCTATGCCTAGATTCTGGGCAAATTTGATCAATTCATCTGCTCTATCACGAGTCCTATTTGCAATAGTGATTTTACGAACTTTTTCCTTGCCAAATCCAACTATTATGGCTCTTGCAACTCCACCTGCCCCCATTAGTAAAACATCAGAATCTTTGGAATCAATTTTTCGCTTTTTTATAGGATCTAAGAACCCTTCTACATCTGTATTGTATCCCTTGAGGAATCCTGCATTATTGATTACTGTATTTGTAGCTCCTACCAATTTACATTCATCATCCATGTCATCAAGAAATTTCATCATGTCAACCTTGTGGGGTATTGTAACATTGAATCCTGCAATGCTTATCTTCTTCAAGGCCTCAATTCCAAACTCTAATTCTCCTTTTGGAATTCTATATGCGATATAGGTGCAATCAAGACCCGTGAATAAAAAAGCTGCATTATGTAGTGCAGGCGAAAACGAATGATCAATCGGATCTCCTATGACTGCATAAGTTTTTGTCATCATATTTTACTTGATGAATAGTGATTTAAGCGATTATGGACGTTTCTAGTAACTGTAACAGGTTAAATTCCATACTTGTTGTCTTTAGAATATATTTTCTTAAGTTTTGAACCGCATTTTGGGCAGGCTAAATCTTGATGGATTGTAGCGCAATCTAGACAAACAAAATTTCCTGTGTTTGATCTAGATGCTCTGTATTGGTAAACTATGATGAATGCTATTGCAGTCTATCCAAACAAGTACCAAAAATAACACTAATCGAAATACTCCTAATAGAATTGTTACAATTGTAGCTGAAAATTATTGTGTTTCTAGGTGTGTTATTCTGAGACGACTTGAGTTTCATGGTATACTTTTCTTGTTTCTTTTATAATAATGGTGGCATTGAGTTTGATGCCTATGAACACAGATTAATTAATTAATGTAATGTGTTTTGATCAAGTATTGGACGATATGGAAGAATTTATCGATATGCTTGATGATTGTGCTAAGCTACTTGATGAAAATGTGGATGTTTTAAACGATATAGATTACTCACTTCAATCTGAAAAAGAAGATACCGTGGTAACTGATTTGACCAAAGATGATCTTGTAGATATGGCTCATGAAGTTTCTGATTCTACAAAAATTAAAAAAGCGGAATTTAATTTTGTTAGAAGATTATTGGAAAAAAACTCTGATTAATAGTATAATTGAATAGTAAAATACTCTCTATTGCAACCCTAGTATCTTTCTAACTTTTACCTTCCAACGCCAATATGCTTTTCATTTCCTTGAGGCTGAATTGACCTGGGGCTACTGGTTTGCCTTGTGAAACATATGTGTAAGGACTCCCAAGCTTTGTACACAATATTCTTGACATTCTACCATAATCTCCCATTGCAAAGCAAACTAGCTTGATTTTCTTTGCATGATTTTTGTATAGTGAAAGAATACTGATAGTATCACCTATTGTCTTTGCAGTAGTAACAATTTTGACATTGTTTGAAAACTTGGACATTCTCTGAAGCATTACTCTAAGAGTTTGCTCCTTTGGCGTTTTTACAAAGTCGTGCCATGATACAAGTATGTTAGTTCTGGTGCTTTTGAGATATTTTTGCAATCCTTGATTTTTTCTTAATGTGTTATACTCTACATCTAAAAGATATGGATTAAACTCAGAAATTAATTTTAATATGGAGATTCTTTCTTTTTCAGTACCTTGAAATTTTCCTCCCTCTGTAGTTGGCCGTACTGTACATATGCAACGATTGAGATATTTTTTTGACAGGGATAAACAAAAAGGAATTTGATTTGGTTTTAAAAAATCAAGTCTAATCTCTACATAGTCCGAGTCTGCAAGAGCCTTCTTCATCTCTTTAACAATTTTTCTAGGGTTAGACTCTGCGATTGTTACACAGACCTTAGTTGACATTGTATTTTAGATGACTTAGGAAGTCTTTGGTGCAGTGACATGTTGGCCACAGTATATCCATGCTTTCAAATCAGAGCAAATGCTTGCATTGTGTTGTGATTTGTTAAGTGCATTATCCATTTTTGACCAAACATCTGGTGAACATAGTTGCTCTCCACAGATGTGTTGTCCACCTGGAAATCTATCTGTTTTGTGGCTGTGTTGATAGTATATTGTACTTGGTGTTAGTGCATTTGCAGCTGGTAATGCTGTTCCTGCAGAAACCATGATTGCCATTAATACTATTGCGACCAAACCTATCTTAATTTGTTGGTTAAACATTAGTTGAACTACATTTCACTAGTATATTTAGATTAGCATCAAATTCTTCGTAAATTTAATAAAGAATTTTCATTATCAGATCTAAAAATTCATGTTATTCTGACGACTTTATTTTGACAAGATCTGATTTTAGATGTATTTTTCATGGTGTAATTTATCCAATGACTGGTGTGATCTATTGCATATCTGGCGGATGTCCTCCTTGTGGAAGAAACTTTTATGAAACGATCATTTCCAGAGGATATACATGAGTAGAGACGAACGACGCGACGCAAAAGACACAGTCTTCATAGGAAAAAAGCCCATAATGGCATATGTAACATCTGCACTACTCTGAGTCAGTGAGCTATCTGTGAGTCTCAATAAAAGCAAGAGGGCTTAGCATAGGTAGAGCAGTAGATGTTGCACAAATAATTGCAAGAAGGGCTGATACTTCTGGAGGATATTCTATAGGAGAAATAAAAAAAACAGGATTAGAGCAACTTCAATCATTGGACGGAAGGTCAAGAAATGTATCCACTATAGAAATAGAAGTAAAGAAAACTTCATGATTGTCTAAAACATGCGCGTGACATGTTTTGAGCCCATTTTCTTTGTTTTAATTTTATGTGAAAATGTTTTTTCTATTTTTACAACTGTTAAATATTAAAACAATTGAGGAAGGTAATGTGGAAGCCAAATTCTGTAATGATTGGAAATTCAAAAATATTTTTCAGATAAAAGACAATACAATTGCATTAACTGTAACATCTCCACCATATCATAACGCAATAAACTACCAAGAACACCAGGATACAAAGAAATGGTATCGTGGAACTGTTGAGGTATCAATTGAAGACTGGCTTGAAGAGATGAAAAGTGTTTTTTCTGAAGTTTATCGGTGTAACTAAACCTGGGGGATTTTGCTGTATTGTGATAGGAAATGAAATCATTGAAGGAAAAAGTAAACTTCCACTTCCTGCATTACTTCTTGTAGAGTTATCCAATAAATAAATTGGCTGGTATTTTTTTCTGAAGAAATAATATGGAATAAAGTTACTGGCGGGGAAAAAGTATTCAGAGTAACAGTTCAGCATCCTTATCCTACGTATTATTATCCAAATATTATGCATGAACAAATTATAATTCTGCGAAAAATGCCATTTCATAATTTCAAAGACAAAAAAAGTAAATTGGTCCTTAATGATTTGATGAAAAAAGAAATTGCAAATTCAATCTGGCACAATAGCCCCAATGCCGCCAAGCTATAGGCGATTTCATCCTGCTGCATTTCCAGAAGAGATACCTTACCGTTTAATCCAACTTTATAGTAACATGGGTGATACTTGTACTTGATCCGTTTGTTGGGAGTGGCCAAACCACAAAGATGGCAAGATTTCTCCACCGAAAATACATTGGGGTAGACAAATCATCAAAATACGTCAAAATTGCGCAAGAAAAGGACTCTAGAGCCGCCCTCCCTTCGTAAGATGCAGTTGTGTTCCTAACTGGAAAAAACCAGAACCATTGTAGATTTTTTACATGAATGAACTTTACTAAATAGGAAAGGTTATCTATTAAGAATCAAAAATTCACATATGGTAACTTCTAACAGCAAATCGTATTTCCGAATTGTTGAACAAAGTCACAGAAAATACACTGCTGCATTAAAGCATGCCAAATCCAGACAATCTGTCATGAATTTGTACTGGAGACATAAAAGAGAACACGAGTCTCTTTTGAAAAGACATCTCAAAGAAGAGATGGCTGAAATAATTAGCTTAAAAAGAAATTCGAGTGACACATTTTTTTATTTTTCTATAAATGATATTTTTAGCCTGATTAATTGTACCACATGTCTGTAACACTCTTGTCTAAACCTTTTCCGTTCGTAGAAATTTTTGATTTGTTCTCTAGATGCTGGGGTGTACCTACATGAGAATCTACTTCCTTTTCATCAATCTCTATGGCACATATATTGCAACGTAGGTTCAATGGATTATCTTATTGTATATCTGTATAAGAATTTTACAACTTTTTTTAAATTTGTATTGTGTGTAAAAAACTATTTTTCTATGATATATTCATCGTCTACTTCCATGCCAAAATGTCTTCCTGTTGCAGGTTTTGAATATGCAAGGACAGTGTCTCCTTTCTTTAGATGTGTGACTGAGACAAGGTGACCATCTGGACGTACAAAGCGAATTGTCTCGGCATTTTGTGCAATTATTCCACCAATCTCATTTCCAATTTGTGCTTTAATCATTAGCATGGGTCTGCTCTCTATTTTGGAACGACCAACTGTACTCTTCTTGCCTTGCCATGTGAATCTATGACAAGAACTTCTGAGCCAGTTTCTAATTCTGATAAATAATTTGTTGTTCCATCTGGGGATAAAGTGTAGCAATGTACTGCACCTGCATTTACTCTAAAAGGTCTTGGCGATGTAAATGATGAACCAACTGACTCGTTATGTACAAGAAAGAGAAAATTTGCCCTGCTACCAATCAGCATTCCTTCACCCCGTCCTAGCATTGAGGCAGTATCAACACAGACACGTTCGCCATTTCCAACCTCCTTTATCTCTAAAATTTTAGCAGACTTGGAATCGAAACTCTTTGAACCAAGGAAGACAAGTGTCTCTTTTACCTCGTTTAATGAATTGGTTGAAAATATGACTCCGCTGTACTCCTATCTCTAAGATTGAAAACATCTTACGGGCCTCGTCTGGGGTGTTGGCTACAGCAAATACCTTTGTGTGAATCTTGTGTAGTTTTGCTTATGATGTTCTCCAAGGGAATTATTTTCCAGTCTTTTACCTCAATTATGACAAAATCAAACCCTGCCTTTGCAAATGACAGTATTTTTTCTATATCTGTATTTGAAAGAACCTTGAACTTCATTCCAGTCTTTTTACCTCGAAGTTTTGTAACCTTGTCAACTATAACATAATCTGCATTTGTAGAAGTATGTATTGTAGAAAGTTTTGTCTTGATTCCTTTGATGCTGTTGGGATCTATATTTACAATCTTGATTCCTCTCTTTCTATCTCAGACAAAAATTTGGCAATCTGACCCTTGAAATTTTTGGGGCTATGATTAATTCCCTGTTCTTACTCAAGATACTTCGCTGCATCCTTTGCTGATTCTTTACTAAATATTATTGCAGAAAGATTGTGGGGTCATCTTACCTGAATTTTTAATGCTAAAAAATATTTCTACCATATGTTACTCCTTTGGCTCCAGCCTCCATAGCTTCTTGAGTCATTAGTAATACATCCTTGTCTGTCTTTGCCTTGGGGCCTCCTGCTATTACAATAGGTACTGGAGTGCTCTTGACAATTTTTTTAAATGAATCAATGTCTCCTGTGTAAAGTGTCTTTACAATATCTGCACCGCATTCTGCTCCAATTCTTGCAACATGTCCAACTATTTCTGGGTCGTGAGGATTCTTGATATTCTCGCCTCGCGATTACATCATTGCTAAAAGAGGCATACTCCATTTATGACAGTCATCTACAATTTGCCAAGTTGCTCTATCATTTCTGGTTCTTCTTTTCCGCCTATGTTGATATGAAGTGAAACTCCGTCAGCACCTAATCGTAATGCCTCTTCAACTGAGCCTGTCAACATCTTTCTGTTTGGTGACATGGAAAGCGAAGTGCTACCTGAAAAATGCACAATAAGCCCAATCTTGGTGGGTTTTGGCAAATTCTTAAAAATTCCTTTATTGATTATGACCGAAGTAAGTCCAAAATGTTGGCAATTGTAAATCAAAGCAAAAGGGTCCTCAATTCCTTTTAGTGGGCCACTAGATATCCCATGATCCATAGGTATGCAAAGCATCTTGCCATTGCGTAGAATACGATTCATTCGAATCTGGTGGCCAGTTACCATTGGAGTTAATCGTTGCTGTGCCCTACTTAAAAATAGCGGGAAAATACAACGGATTTCTATTTTGATATCTGTAAAAACTGTAATCAAAATCCGAATTGTATGAATACTTTTTTTTAAAATTATTTTACTTTCAAAGGATTAAATACAATAAAAGGAAAACACAGTCAATTGAGTCAACTGACAGAACAACTTCATCATTCTCAAATTGGTGATATATTAGAAAATTCTCTTGTTGGTAAAAGGCCAGGTATTGAAGAATGTAGAAGACTATTGGATTCTAATGATGTGCATCTGATGGGACTTGTTGCAGGTTACCTGACAAGAAAAAAGTTTGGACTACGTTCTTCTTTTGTAAATAATATGATTTTAAATTATACAAATGTGTGTATAACAGATTGTAAATTTTGTGCGTTTTACAGACCTCCTGGTCATGAGGAGTCTTATACTGTAACACTTGATCAAATAGAATCCAGAGTTAAAGCCGCCTGGGATATGTTTGGTGTAACACAAGTGATGTTTCAGGGAGGACACAACCCATCTCTTCACATTGAATATTTTGAAGATGCATTCAAGTTGATAAGAAAAAAATTTCCCAAAGTCGGAGTTCATGGACTCTCTGCATCTGAGATTGATATAATCTCAAAAGTTGAACATACCAGTACAAAAGAGGTTTTATCAAGACTAAAAGAATCTGGAATGCAATCAATTCCAGGTGCGGGTGCTGAGATTCTAGTTGACAAAGTAAAGCAAATCATCAGTCCAAAAAAATCTCAAGTGATACATGGCTTAGGATAATGGAAGAGGCACATGGTCTTGGAATTCCGGCATCTGCTACCATGATGTATGGACATGTTGAAACTAAAGATGACATTGCAGAACACTTTGTAAAAATTGCAAAATTGCAAGAAAAGACAAACGGTTTCATGGCATTTATCCCATGGAGTTTTGAGCCAAATAACACATTGATGCAAAAGCAAGAAACTGTGCAATATGCTGCAGGTGGAACTCAACTTCTAAAGATGATTGCAATATCTAGAATAATGTATAATGGATTAATTTCTCATATCCAATCTTCATGGCTTACAAATGGAGTTGCAATGGCACAAATGGCATTGCAATATGGAGCCGATGACTTTGGTGGAACGCTTCTTGGTGAGGAAGTTGTATCTTGTACGGGGGCTCGTTCTACAGAGCTTACTGGCGCAAAAATTATTCAGGCAGTAAAACAGATAGGGTATAATGTTGACGAACGCGATAATTTCTATAATATAGTTAGAACATACTAGATGCCATGAGCTTGACCACTTAGAGTCTACTGTCTTTTTTGTAACCTCGTCTGATTTTACAAGTTCTTGTATCTCTCTTTGGTATCCTTCTTCCTTTGTTTTCTGGGTTGCATCAATTCCAAGTTTAGAGCCCAAGTTTACAAGTGGAGATGCAGGATCAAGTGTATCTGTTGGAGTGTTGTTAATTATTGTAGTATCTCTTGCAGCATCTGCCCTTGTAGTAATTGCCCAAATTACATTATTTAGGTCATGTACGTTTACATCTTCATCAACTACTACAAAGAATTTAGTTAGTGCAAGCTGGCCCATTCCCCAAAGGCCCATCATGACTTTTTTTGCCTGTCCTGGGTATCTTTTCTTGATTGATATAATTGCCATGCCTTGGAACCATCCTGAAGCAGGCATTGAAAAATCCACAACCTCTGGATGAAACATTTTGATTAGAGGTAAAAATGAACGCTCAATTACCTTTCCAATATATGCATCTTCCAGTATTGGTTTTCCAACTATAGTTGTTAGATAAATCGGTTTTTGTCTTCGCATCACTCCAGTTAATGTAAATACGGGATATGGTTCGGGCGGTGTATAGTATCCTGTATGGTCTCCAAACGGCCCTTCCATTCTGATATCTGACGGGTCAACATATCCTTCCAATACTATCTCTGCATTGGCAGGAACTTCAAGATCAACTGTTTTGCATTTTACTGTCTTGATTCCTGTTTTTCTTGTAATTCCAGAAAAGACATACTTGTCTAGTCCTTCTGGTACAGGAGCTACTGCAGAAAATACTGTAGCAGAATCTCCTCCAATTATTATTGCAACTTCTATCTTACTTCCGGAATCTTTTTTGATATCATAATGATGTGCACCGCGTTTGTGTTTTTGCCAATGCATGAGTGCATGGGTATTATCAAGAATCTGCATCCTGTATACTCCAAGATTTCTTATACCCGTTTCAGGATGACGAGTGGCAACTAGTCCAAATGTGATAAACTTGCCTGCATCCTTTGGCCATGTTTTAAGAATTGGAATCTTGTCAAATGATGGTACATCCTCTATTACTTCTGTGACAGGACCGCTCTTTTGCAGCTTTGGTGCAATGTCTGCCATCTTTGAGAGTTCTGGAAGTTTTCTTCACTTGTCAAAAATTCCAGTAGGCATCTCCATCTTTGTTATATCTACAATTCTTTGACCTATTTCAGTAAAGTCTGTAGTCTCCAATCCTATCTCAAGTCTCTTCAGAGAACCAAATGCGTTTGCTAGAACTGGCATGTCATAATTTTTGACATTTTCAAAAAGTATAGCCGGACCATTGGAATACATCACCCTGCTTAGAATTTCAGAGATCTCAAGGTTTGTATCAACTTGTGTTTTTACTCTTCTAAGTTCACCTGCTTTATCTAATTTTTCAACAAACTCTGAAATGTCTTCAATAGGCACGTCTTTACTGGATTTGTATATTGTATAAGCTTAACTAGATTCTCATCTAATGCCTGAAAAAAAAGTTCTAACAAAAGAACTTTAATTATCCTAAAGAGGGAATGCCATCAAGTTGACCGAACAAAAATGTGCAGTTTGTGGAGGTCAGGGAAAAATTCTACTTCTTGATACCCAGTGCTCATTTTGTAACGGAACAGGTGAGTTTTCTAAAACTGCTGACAGCTATATGAAATCTCATATCTGTCAATGTATCTTTCTTGACAGGATAACCTGTCCATTATGTGGAAAAAAATGTCATCATGACACGCCAAACAAACCCAAAGTCTTGATCAGTCCAATTTAGGAAATGGGAGGAAGCTCGTTTTTCTTGTCATGCCCACCAGAGCCAAATCTGCAGTAAAAACATTGGTCTGATTGCATGTACTTTAATTGTTCAATCTTAATCGCACCTATTTTTAGTGCAATTTTTGTTAAAATTCTATACTTTAGCGGCATGGATGGAATTACTTCAGTAAGGTATACTTTGTAATGATCGGGGCAAAACTTGAGTGTGATATTGCTTGCCTCCTTTGATGTCTGGCTTACAGTCCTTGCTACACCTACTTGTTCTCGAATAAATTCATGCTTTGGACATGGACAATTTCTTCCTCCTGGATGCTTGTATGCTGGGATGTTTTTCCAGTCAAAGCCTGGATATTCCTTCTCAAAGTCGTCCAACGCCTAAAATACGCTCCTGCTTCATATAAAACTTCTATGCTCAGCCTATCAGATCTGAACTTGATCAAAATGTAAATAAACTGCTATATCACACAACTATAACATGTCCAAAGAATCACAGCCAAAAAAAACACGTTCTACTAAAAAAGTTTCAGAAGGATCCAACACTGCCGAACTAGAATCTAAAATAGCAGAGCTTGAAGCAAAGCTTTCTAATTTATCATCTCAGGTTAAGACATCTGAGACTTCAAAACCAGCGCCAAAACCAGACTGCATCAGGTTCAACTCGTGGTACTTTACCAGCAGGATTCAAATCAGAATCTCCAAAGCCAGCTGAAGCACCAAAACCAGAAGCTGCAAAACCAAGACCAGCTGCATCAGGTCCAACTCATGGTACATTACCTGCAGGATTCAAACCAGCAGAAGCTCCAAAGCCAGCTGAATCTCCAAAACCAGAATCTTCACAACAGTCTAGTTACAATGAACCAAACTTGGGAGAAGTAGCACCTGCTTATGCACAGATTAGCTCAACAGGATATACTGGCAACAAGTATTTTGCAACAAGAAAAAGATTGTCATATCATCCAATGGACAAACAATTCACTGGTAGTCCAACTACAACTCAAACTACAACAACAGCTCCTCCACCAGCACCTGAACCAGAACATGATGAACCAAAGACTCAACGTGGAACATTGCCAGCAGGTATGAAACCACAAGAAAAGAAGTCAATGTGGAAAGCAAAGGGTTCTGAAGTGGCAGAGACATATGCTGCAGAAGAGACACATCATGCACCACCACCTCCACCAAAACCAGCTGCATCAGGTCCAACTCACGGTACTTTACCTGCCGGATTCAAATCAGAATCTCCAAAGCCAGCTGAAGCACCAAAACCAGAAGCCAAAACCAAACAAGACCAGCTGCATCAGGTCCAACTCATGGTACATTACCTGCAGGATTCAAACCAGCAGAAGTCCAAAGCCACTGAATCTCCAAAACCAGAATCTTCACAACAGTCTAGTTACAATGAACCAAGTTCAGGAGAAGTAGCACCTGCTTATGCACAGATTCACTCAACAGGATATACTGGCAACAAGTATTTTGCAACAAGAAAAAGATTGTCATATCATCCAATGGATAAACAATTTACTGGTAGTTCAACTACTACAACAACAGCTCCTCCAGCTCCAGAGCCACCAAAACCAAAATCTACAATCCGAACTACACTTCCAGCAGGATTCAAGCCTTAAAGGCATCTAGCACTTGTTGTGCATGACCTACAGGTTTTACTTTTTCAAAAACCTTTAATATTTTTCCTTTTTCATCAACCAGAAAAGTTGATCTCTTTACTCCCATGTATTCACGACCCATAAACTGCTTCTTTCCCCAAACGCCAAATTTCTTTGATATCTCTTTTTCAGTGTCTGCAAGCAATATGAAAGGCACTTTCATTTTTTCTCCAAACTTTTTGTGGGATTCTTCGTCATCAGGACTAATTCCTATAATCTCAATTCCTGCAGTCTTGAATTTCTTGTAATCTTGGGCAAACTCGGCAGCCTCTGTTGTGCATCCTGGAGTGAAATCTTTAGGATAAAAGTATACAACATATTTTTTTCCTTTGAGATCTGATTTTTTTACAGTCTTACCTTCTGAATCTTTTAGTGCAAAATCTGGAACTGGATCTCCTTCTGATAACATCTAACAAATGAATTGGATTATCCCTACTTATTTTTTGCCTGATTGATTCGAATCTTTTATATTGTATATTTAGAGGTCGAGTAATCAATGGTTAATCCACGTGCTTGGCTTGCAGAAGCAATATCCACATACTGTCTTGTCTTCTTTGGACCTTTGTCCATTGGCCTTGCAGTTGTTGCATTTGGTGCAGGACTCTCAATTCCTGCCATAGTCATGATAGCATTAGCACATGGTGCTGCAATTGGATTAATGGTTTACACATTTGGGCATGTTTCAGGTGCTCATATCAACCCCGCTGTTACTATATCCATGTTAGTTACAAGACGAATCAATATCAAAGACGGTATAGCGTATATCATATTTCAGATAATTGGGGCAATTGCAGCAGCTGCCACGTTTAAACTAATTTTGCCAGACATTGGTTCAAAGATAAACTATGGTACACAAGCAGGACCTAGTGCTCTTTTGCACAATAGCGCAGCTTCTGGAGTTGCAGTTGAGGCAATTCTTACCTTCTTCTTGGTGACTGTTATATTCATGACTGCAGTTCATAAAAAAGCAGCGGCTGGAATGTATGGTCTTGCAATTGGTGGGATGATATTTTTGATACACTTGGTAGGTGTACCATTGACTGGAGCAAGTGTAAATCCTGCAAGAACTTTTGGACCTGCACTCATATCGGGATACTGGAACTATGACTGGATGTATTGGGTAGGACCAATACTGGGAGCTGTAATTGCAGGACTTGCCATGAATTACATCTTTGTAAAAAAGGCTGAAAAAGAAGTCGCCTAGATTTTTTTGTATATTTTGAAATGTATTATAACAGGCATTTGCTGAATTTTATTTGTGGACCCGTAGCATCGCTTGGATAGTGCGGACGCTTGCGGAGCGTCAGGTCGTGGGTTCGAATCCCCCCGGGCCCGTATTACCTGTGACTACGAGCCATGGCTATTTTTGACCAAAATTTTGTCATTTGGTAGGGTTGCGACATACTGCCAGCCTTCTGAAATTAATTTTTCAAACTCTTCGACAGTTACGATTTTTTCTTTGTTTTAGGTCTGGTCTTGGAAGTTTTCTTTTTCAATGCATCAGAATTGAGTGCAATAGCAGAACGGATGAGATTTTTCAAAGCTCGTTCGTTGATCTTGTCACCCTCATAGAAATCTATAGCACGCCATTTGTTGCCTTCTAGTCCAGCATTGAAGACTTTCTCTGGATCTGAAAGATTTGCGCCTTGTGAAAAAGTCATCTTCACCTTGTCTTTGTGTGCGTTTGCCACCATAAGTATTCCATCATGGGACCAGGTTGGGGTTCCCATCCATTTCCATTCTTCTATGACTTTAGGATCAGCATCATGGATAATTTTACGAAGTTTGGCAAGCATACCGCCACGCCAATCTGCAAGTTCTATGATTCGCTTATCAATTTGTTCTGATGGGTTCATCGATGATAATATTTCACAAACTATTGTTTAAAGATGGTGCAATTATCTGAAATGCATATAGTGTATCATGAACCAAATAATGCAAGAGAATTTAGTAGAAGATGAGTATGATGATGTGAACCAAGTTGTAAAAGAACTTGTAGAATCGTGGAAATTTGGCTTGGTAATTTGTAATGATCGCCTATCTGAGAAATATGGCTGCATCGTAAAACTATATGAATTTTAAACTAGTCCAGGCCATAGGTCGATGAAACTATAATTCCCTCGTATGGAAAAATAATATCTATCTCATAAAATTTGGTTAAATTAATTTATCATCCAGTCATCTTGAGTAGCCATTGTTTATTAAAAATTAAAACTAACACCATGACAACATGTCTGAATCAACTGTCAAGGATATAATGACAGTATATGTTACTACCATCCCAGTAGATTCCGATGTACGAGAAGCAGCACTATTGATGTTAAAGGGTAGGATAAGTTCTCTTGTTGCTACACAAAAAGGAAACCCAGTAGGCATTGTAACTGAGAGAGATATAGTAGGAAAGGTTGTATCGCAAGACGTAAACCCATCTAAAATATCTGTTGAAGAAATAATGTCTCGTCCAATTATAACAATCCTGCAAGAAGAGACAATAGAGCAGGCAGCACTTGTCATGTCAATCTATGGAATAAAGCGACTTGTAGTTGTTGATATAGATGGCAAGCTATCTGGAATGATAACAACAACTGATATTGCAGCATGGTTGTCAACAAACCAAGAGTTCAAAAACAATGCCTCCGATGGTGCTAAACCACTTGAATTAAAATTGCCATATCAGATTAATAACAAAATCTAGATCTTGTTTATTAGTAAGAAATAACAAAATTTACAATATGACTAGAGACATGAGGGGAATTTGTACCGAATGCGGATTTCAAGTCAGAGGCGATACATTAGACGATTTAGATGAGAGTTTCACATTACATTTTGAAAATGATGGTCATGATACCTACTATTATATCGATAACGAAGGCAAAAATATAGAAAGAGACGTTTCAAAATTATAGCCATCTCTTTATGGTGGATATATTATCATCTGAACTCACTAAGGAACTTGTTACAAGATGTATTGCTATTACTGCCATCTATTCAATAATTTCTTACTTTATTATACGAAAGTATCAATTCACAGCAGATAATTTTAAGACAAAACTTCCATTACTCTTTGTTACCTTTGGTATAGTCATGCTGATTAACATCCTATATGTTCTTAATAAGAACACGTAATGTATATCACGTAAAATCTACCCGACAAATTTTTACATTAGAAAAAAATTGATTATCTACCAATATGTTTGCCATTCTATTAAAATCGTTTATTTCTTTTTCATGCAATATTTCTATTAGGCTCTACTTGGTCCTACTGGAACTGATGTTCCTACATACCCGTCCCATTCCTTGAATCCTTCTTTGACCCTTTGACGCCACAAGTGTACTGGCCAACTCTCGATTTGTCTAATTAAGGCTTGTAATGTAAGCGGTTTGGTCATAAACTCTACATTTTCTTCAACTTCCCTCAATTTTCTTAAAACTTGTTTACCTCCTCCTGTTATGAAAATTATTCTTTGTTTTGGATTGATACGCTGTATCTCTATTGCTGTGTCTATTCCGTCCATTCCGGGCATAAAATGATCCAGTATAACAGCATCAAAATATGATGTGCCTGATTTTTTTTCCGCATTCTCACGTTTTTCAAACTCTTTGTATGTCTGCATACATTCTATTCCATCTCTTGTAATCGTAACTGCATGACCTCTTTCCTCCAATGCCATTTTGTATGCATCTGTCAATTCCCTGTTGTCTTCAGCAACTAGTATTCGTAGATATCTCTCTTCGTCCATGAATAATACTGAGAATGATATTTCATATAGTGACTTGTATGTGCAAAACAAACAGTTCTAAGGTATTTAACAAAACTGTAAAATCCTTATAATTAACATATGACATTTTATGTCCTAATGAACAGCTCTAAAGTAAAGAAAATCATTATAGACAAGAATGGGCCATACATTGTTTCTGGAGACATTCCTCTTACAGTTGAAATAATTACAAATAACAAAGATGGATTTTCATGGGATTGGAAACAGGGTAAAACATTTGAAACAAAATCTGAATATTATCTGTGTCGTTGTGGCAATTCAAAGAACAAACCTTTCTGCGATGGTACTCATACAAAAATAAATTTTGATGGAAAAGAAACTACATCCAAAGAACCTTATGCCACACAGGCTCAAACTATGGATGGTCCTACCTTGCAACTACATGACCAGGAAAACCTTTGTGCGTTTGCCCGCTTTTGTGATCCTCAAGGTAAAATCTGGAGTTTGATTGAAAAAACAGATGATCCAAAAATCCATGACTTGGTCATACGAGAAGCTTATGCACTGTCCATCCGGTAGGCTAACTATACATGACAAAAAAACTGGCAAGGAAATCGAAGACAAGTTACCCCCGTCTATTGGAATAGTTGAAGATCCGCCGTTGAAATGTAGTGGTCCGCTTTGGGTACGTGGAGAAATTATAATTGAATCACATGATGGAACACATTATGAAAAACGTAACCGTGTAACACTGTGTCGTTGTGGAGCATCAAGCAATAAACCGTTTTGTGACGGCAGTCACGCAAGTATCAAATTTCATGATGGGATTATAAAGTAGAAAATAGATTAATCTAAAAAAATAATTAAAAATTACCATCTTCTCACCGTCTATTTATTAGTCAGATAGTCTTACCAGAAATTGAGGCATGAGATAGATAATGCCGTTTGTAAGTGTCGGTAAGGAAAACTCTGATTCAATTGATCTCTATTATGAAGATCACGGATCTGGCAAGCCAGTTGTACTAATCCATGGGTACCCGCTTAATGGAGATTCGTGGGAAAAACAAATTCCAATCTTACTTGATGCTGGGTTCCGAGTCATCACATATGATAGAAGAGGCTTTGGTAACTCAAGCAAGCCGACTATAGGCTATAACTATGATACTTTTACCGAAGACCTTCATAAGATTGTGAAACATCTGGGGCTACATGATTTTTCTTTGGTTGGTTTTTCGATGGGAGGTGGCGAAATTGCACGATACTTTGGAAAGTACGGATCCAAAGGTGTGAAAAATGTAGTCTTCATAGCTTCTGTTCCGCCTTTTTTGCTTAAAACGCAAGACAATCCTGAAGGAGTGGACCAAGCTGTCTTTGATGGGATTCAAAAGGCAGTAGCATCTGATCGTTACACATTCTTTACAGAGTTCTTCAAGAATTTCTTCAATACTGATTTGCTAATGGGCAAGAAAGTAAGCGAACAGGCAGTCCAAGCATGTTGGAATGTGGCTGCTAGCGCATCCGCAACGGCAAGCTATGCTTGCGTACCTACTTGGCATGAAGATTTTAGGAAAGATCTACTACGAATTGACGTACCAACTCTTGTCATTCACGGTGATGCGGATCGTATTGTCCCCCTATCAGCATCAGGAGCAAAAACAGCAAAGATAGTCAAAGATGCAAGACTGGTAATAGTAAAGGATGGGCCACATTGTATATCGTGGACACATGCAGACGAAGTAAACTCGGCACTACTAGATTTTCTCAATAGCTGACTCAGCTTGTTGAATGTTTATTTTTGAAATTATTTCCAGCAAATCATAATTTCTACCAAGTTTGAACTTGGAAATAAAAAAGTGAAAGGGGTTACTTTATAGATTTAATCAATGAATATTATTTGTGCTATATGAGTAGTACAAATTCCGCATCAGAGAGTCCATTGAAAAATACAATGTACAGATTTCTATGGATTACAATGTTTGCATCAGACATAGGCGCATCCATGCAAACTGCAGGTTCTGGTTGGCTGATGACATCACTTGCACCTTCTCCCTTTGTTGTATCACTTTTACAAGTGATGACAAGCTTGTCGATATTTCTACTTGCATTTCCAGCCGGAGCCCTTGCAGATATTGTTGACAGACGCAAGCTCTTCCTTGTCACACAATACTTTTCACTTGCAGTAGCTATAATCCTAAGCTTACTTACCTTTACTGGCGTTACGACATCTTCGATTCTTGTCGTGTTTACTTTATTGTTAGGCTTGGGTAACGCAATGAGTTTACCCGTAAATGTTGTAATTCAAACTGAGATTGTACCAAAAAAAATGGCTCTTGCTGCAATGACACTATTTAGTGTGGCAATCTACATTGGATTTGCAATAGGTCCTCTTCTTGGTGGTCTTGTAGTTGCTGTAGCAGGACCTGGGATGGTGTTTCTGCTAAACGCACTCTCCTTCATAGGAATCATAATCTTTCTTCATAGGTGGAATAAACCGTCAGAACGCAAACTTCTTCCACCTGAGCAAGTAATCGGGGCTATCAGCACAGGATTGCGATACATGCGTCATTCATTACATGTACGTGCACTGCTGGTACGAGACTTTGCAATTACAATTTGTGGCAGTGCAGTGATATCACTTTTGCCTCTGTTGGCTCGTAACGAGGCAGGTTCTAATTCAATTCTTTTTGGGATTTTGGTTGGAGCATTTGGGCTAGGTGGTCTGTTCAGTGGTTTTGTTATAGTACCTCGGATAAAGAACATTTCAATAGAAAAGCGTGTAGCAGGTGCGATAATTTTGTATGCTGTTGCAATGGTTGTCATATCATTACACCATGGCATTACCATCTTGTTTGTTGGAATATTTACAATTGGAATAGCTTTGATTATAATATCATCGAGCCTGAATTTTGTTGCATACAATTCTGTATCTTCATGGGTAAGAACACGTGTAGTCTCAGTTCATCAGATGATGTATTGGGGAGGAGTGGCTTTTGGCAGCATATTATGGGGGATTGTTGCAGAAATTTGGGGAATTCCAACTGCATTAATAGCTGCCGCAATTGGATTGGTGGTTGGTCTTGTTACATCTACTCGTTACAAACTAAAACCACTTGCAGATGTGGATCTTACTCCGTCAATGCATTGGCATATGCCCCGTACTATGATTGACATTGATGATCATGCAGATGGATCTGTACTAGTAGAGATGGAATTCCAAATTGATCCAACACGTTCATGCGAGTTTGAATCTGCAATGAATGACATGCGTTCTGTCCTATTACGTGATGGTGCAATCAGCTGGGAATTATTCCACGATGTTGAAAATCCAAGTCGATATGTCATGATGTTTGCCTCGGAATCTTGGACTGACCATCTGCGTCACCATGAACGCATGACAAAAGCAGACCTTGCCATAGAACAACATGCTATTTCATTTCATATTGGAAAGGATCCTCCACGTACATCTCATCTTATTAGCGAAGATATGTCCAAGCAAAATCATAAAATGAAAACTGAAGACTCTAATTGATTTACGTACAAAATGGGCCTGAAATTAAGACCACGATGGTACACGAATCTCCCTGATGCAGATGCAAGTAGAACTAAAATTATTTCCATGTTGGTATCTGGAATCAAGTTCCTTGATTGCAGGTAAAGTTTCCATATTTTGATTCCAAGCCTGCAACTCTATCCACATGTGAACCTGATTGATCATCTTGTATTGCCAAATGACATATTCCTGTTTTTTCAGTATTATCTCGTAGATTATTTGCAAATGATACTGCAGCCAAGACTGAGGAATCAGGTGGATGAGATTTCTCAAATAAAGTATGACCTGCAATTTCAGGAACTGCGACCATTAGTATGACCAGTATTGCAAATTTATTGACAGATTTCCAATTCATGATTATCATATTTCATTAGACTCGTTCCTTGATATTGTATACGGAAGTAATTACAAAAGAAAAATTTCCGATTCGGAAGTAAAATGACTAATATTATATGTAATATGTGCTCGAAATTTCCGATTCGGAAAACCAATATTAATCACATCTACCAGTATCATTCATGCTAGACGAGATTGACAAGGTAATTCTTTTCCAATTGGGAAAAAATGCCCGAATATCTTCTCATGAAATATCTAAAAAACTTCAAGACATGGGTTTTACAATCACTGATAGAGCCGTAAGACAACGATTGGCAAGGCTTGAGAAAAATAAAACAATCATAGGATATTCCACAATTTTAAATCCTGAAATTGTTTCGGAAAAAATTAATAGAACTATACTTGTTAAATTCAAGTTTTCAAAAAATACTAACGAAGCAATTCGAAGGCTAACAGATTATCTAAATGAATCACCTTTCTGTATCTATTCTACAAGACTATCAGGAGATTTTGACTGGGTTTGTCACTTTGTTTTCTCATCAGTTGAACAATATGATCTTGAAACAAACAATTTACTAAACAGATTTGCGGATCTGATTGCTGATTTTCGCTCCTATGAATCAAAGGTAAAAAAATCATCTCCCTATGTTCTATTTGATGAGCATGTTTTGCATGAAAGAAAACTTGAAGTCTATACCATATTGAACACAATACGAAAACACGACAATCTAAATGACAGATTACAAGCCATAGTTGAAAGTCTTGTAAAGCATTTTGATGCCAAATTTGCCAGAGTTTGGTTTGTTGACAAAAAATCAAAATCACTTGTCCTAAAATATAGCGCAGGAAAATACAAAAATATACACGGTGAATTTTCAAAAATTCCGTATAACTCATTAAAAATAGGCTCTATTGCTAAAACACGAAAACCTGTAGTCTCAAATGACATAGTTCACGATCCTAGAATAAAGTATCCTGAATGGGCAAAAAAGGACAAACTCAAGTCATTTGCAGGATATCCATTAATCTACAAGGGTGAAGCAGTAGCAGTATTAGGAATGTTTAGTGAAAAGGTGTTCTCGCCTACAGATTTTGAGGTATTAGAAATATTCTCAGAGCAAATATCCAAAGAACTCTCTGGGTTTTTTGAAACAAAAGATTTTCTCGATAAATCTTAACTTTTGCCAGAATGGAGATTTTACTTACAAAGTGGGCCTGAAAATAAGCCCATGTGAGTAGATGGGTCCAAGAATTCAAACCTTCGCTGAATCTGGTTAAAACTCAAAATAAAATTAACATAAATTTTACATGCCTCCTGAGTGCTTATTCTAACAAATTTCAAGTAAAACACTTTTATTTGAAAAATACATATTAAAATATCAACATGCCTATTTTCATCGACGGACACAATATGGCAGGTCTTAATCCAGAAGATTAGAAAAAGCAGTAAATTCACCAGTTGATGGTTTCAGAGTTAAACATTTAGAGATATTTTATAATAAAAAGGAAGATCGATTATACTGTGTATTGGATGCTCCAAACGAAGAAGACTATTTGGAAACATCATGAATCACTTGGATTAAAATGTGAATTTGTTACTGGCGTACAACAAATTAAAACTGAACAAGTCATCAAGGAAGAAAAACTTGCAATTGTGGGTGAATTGGCATCTGATCTAGCACATGACTTGAGAAATCCAATGTCTATAATCAAAAATGCAGTAGACATAATGACAATCAGATACAAAGACAAGTTTAATGAAGAAGTTTTTGAGCATTTTGCAAAAATAAGCCGTGCTGTCACTAAAATGAATATGCTAACAAGCGATGTCTTGAATTTTGCTAAAACCCAACCGTTGATGTTGAAAAAAAATTCATTATTGGATATAATTTCCAATTCATTAGAGGGAATAAAAATTCCAGAAAATATTAAAATGATTGTGCCAGAAAATGATATTTCACTAAAATGTGATGGTTCAAAATTGGAAGTTGTTTTCTACAACTTGATAACAAACGCAATACAATCAATTGGAGAAAAGACCTCTGGAGAAATTTTGATAAGATTTCTCAAGAAAGACGATGAGATACAAATAGATGTTCAAAATTCTGGCTTGCCAATACCTGAAGATGCTATTCATAGAATCTTTGAGCCATTATTTACCACCAAAGAACATGGGACTGGACTAGGTCTGCCAAGTTGCAAAAACATCATTAGACAACATCATGGTACGCTCTCGGTAAGAAACTATCCTACAACTTTTACGATATTATTGCCAAAAGATGTTGAAAAATTATCACCTATTGTCAGATAATGTACCAAATACGTTGGGTTTGTAACATTTGTATTATTTTTGTTGTTCCAATCTAGATGAATAAAATATTATCTTATCACAAATGTCATACAGGTGCACCTCATATCTTCTCCAACACACCCATAGCCTTCAGATTTTAAGTGATAATGTTCATCTAACACATGTCCACAATCACCACATTTTGGCGACTCGACACCACGTTTACTTTTTGCTGTCTCGACAAACAAATTTCTTTCAAATTTTTCGTCCCTCTATAGATATTATGTATTATATTTTCTAAAATGATCAAACACATACGATATGACGATGTCTAAAAAATGAAAACACTATGCTACTATTGCCTAATTATGGAAATGTTATTATTTTATTGCACTAAGGTTTCTACCTGTGATTTATCTTTACGTAACTTGTATGAGATTTGAACAAGGCGATATCCTATTTGGGGAACTATGGTTTCACAAGGACTGCAAATAATCAATAAAAAATAGATTTTTTAAAACAAATTCTTTCAAAAATGAAATAAAACTAGATTGTTTCTCTGGCTGATTTGTATATTGTATATTTGTAGTCTGAGTGCTTGGCCAACCCATTGTTAACTGTGCATTGTAAAACTTTACTACTACACTATATGATACGTCATTGTATTTTACTGTAAAAGACGTGTCCCTTTTAGCATGATCTAGAATCTTTAAATCTGCTATTCCGCCTGCATCATAATCTGCAAAGATTCCAGCATTTGGCTGAATCTCTAGTAATGTTGTTGGAACTGACGGTCCGCTAATTGATTGCGTTCTATAATGTCCGTTACTATCTTTGAACAGTTTTTGTATTCCATTACTTTGTAATTCTGCAACCTGTACACCTTGTGGACTGGGATAAGTTGTTAGTATGCCGTTATGATTGAACATCAAAGCTGTCAAGTTTCCACTTAGGTCTTGCATTCCAAGAGTTCCATCTGCATCAGGCTCTCCGTTTCTAGAAAATGCTTGATAAAATACGGTGTTGTTAGTAGGCGAAGTACCCCAAGTCCAAGAATCTTCATCTGTCGGATCAATGTTAAGTTGCGGATCAATCAAATCTGCTTGAACCTGGGCTCCTTGTGGATAATCTGATCTATTGCTTACTGGCGTTATGATATTTTTGGGAATCCTATCAAATATCAAATTGACAATTTGATCTCCGCCATTTTTTTGATAGTCTACTATTACTGCTGAGGGAATTGAAGAGAAATCAAATAATTGGATTATGGGCCATACTTGTGAGTATGTACTATCTGCATTAAAGCCACTTGGATTTGAGTTAAGAGTTTGATTTAGTCTAACTACATGTTCCATTTGATTTGCAGTTAATATTCCTTGGACATTTGTACATGTTCCTAAATTACTTGAAGTTATAACAACAGTAGACGTATGGTTTACCGAACCAAATCCACCTCTTGCTAGCGTGAATCCATCTGTTTCAGTATAAATCACACCAGGCATTGGACTAAACGTACTTGTAGGATCACAGAATCCTCCAAAGTTGAGTCCTTTGCCTGTAATACCAAGTTGGGTATTACTTGCAGCAATTGCCTGATTTCTATCTGCAAAGTATGCATACCAATTTCCATCTATTCCCTGAGCCATTCTTAACCTCTTGCCATTGATAGTTACTACAGGTTCACCATAGGCCTGATCTAATCTGTTTATGTCAGGATCATTTACAATCACTTCAATTACTTGAGGACCTGCAAAATAATTTTTAAACAAGGGATTCTCTGCAGAGACGTAAAGATTGGGATTGGATGATATGTGCTGAGTTGGTTCTAGACTTGGAACTAGACCGTCCATTCCATTAGCTTGTGGAAAATTATTTGAAGAAAATGTTAGACTGTTTGTCAATAGTAAAATAAAAAGTGTAATACCTGTTATTTGTAAAACATCTCTGGTAAGATTGATTTTCATTCAGTAAATTGTTAAAAGAATGAATTTTAGTGTTTGGGGAAAATTGGCTTTATTGGAATTTCTTAAAAACCCTAAATTGATTTTTCAAGAATATTTCACTATAGTTACTATCTGAGTTATGTTCTGTCATAATTTGTTGAATCAAAGCGACTCTACGGTATTAGGTGACATAAAATCAGTATTTATGAAAATTTACATAAAAAATGATAATTAAGATGAATTATTTCATATTTTCTTATGAAATATCCAAAAAGTTATAATCACGTGGTATAATTATCCAGATATGGAGAATATGTATCAATATTTTACTCTAAAATGGGAATTAAATAGTGGGATACGATGGCTCTAGCACAAAGACTACCAGTATCCAATTTTGGAAAAAAAATCAACGAACAATGTTCCATGCTCATATCTTTGATAAAATCCAGAATCATCGTCTATGGTTTTGCTTTAGCTGCACTTGGTACATTTTTTATCGCATCTGGGTTAAAAATTCCGGATTTTCTAGTGCTTGGGCGACTTGTAACATCCGTGTACTTTCTTGCCCTTGCTACCTATCTTTACAACGATCTTACAGATTATGATGTAGATAAAGTAAATAATAGAGATACTGTCAATTCGAAAAGAACTCATTATCAGCAAATACTGTATTCTACGATTGGTTTTTTTGCGGTTTCAATCTTACTTGCATTCTCAATTAACGTACCAACGGGACTAGGAGCACTTGTTTTTTTTGGATTAGCTGTTGCCTACTCTCATCCCAAAATACATCTGAAGAACCTATTTGTAATAAAAACAATTGTTACATCTTTGGGAGGGTTTATTGCATCTATGATGGGGTCTCTTGCAATTCATAATGTGTCATATCTGGCAGTATTTTCTTCATTCATAGTATTCCTAATCTATTTCATAAATGGCCCTCTTAATGATATTCGTGATTTAAAAGGAGATACAATTGGTGGTAGGAGAACAATCCCTATTGTTATAGGAGTAAGAAAAGCTTTATGGTGATTATTACCTCAATAGTTTCAATAGCTGCAATGATTGTAACGAGTTATTTTTTTCTTGGAGTGAATATAGTGGGAGCGGCCCTTGGGTTGGCAGTTTGTGTTTATCTTGTTTTAAAAATTATTAAATTGTATGGAAATTATGATGATAAGAAGAAAATGAATAAAACTAGAACTGTAGTAAGAAATAGCATATTTGCCATTCAGGTTTCAATATTTGTAGGTTTGATTTTAAATCAATTCTTACATGCTTACTCTTGATATTATGCTGATTTTGTGACTATTTTAGGGTGGTTTTTGTGTGATTTTTCCCACAAATTGTTAAAAAGAGGTATCATGTATGATGCAATAATTTTATCTTCTGTAAAAATAGCCATTTTGAATTTTTTTGTTTCACTTAGATTAACAATCTCCAATCCAACATATCTGTTATCTACCACTAGAACACAGAAAGGAACTTGTACATATCTTCTATCTATTTTTGAAGGATAATATGGATTGGCAACTACATTCTCGCGCTCATTCTTATTCTTGTCTGACTTTATTGATGTCTCTTTTTCAAAATAGTTTTCTACAAGATTTGTATCTGCGAGAACTTTAACATTGACTCCAGCACTTGCTTTTTTCAAAATGGAGTTAACTATAAGATCATTTTGAAATCTAGTTATGAGAAGTATTTCATTTTGAGCAAATTCTGTCATCTCCAAAATTTTTCTAACCATGTCTTCATATGATAATACGACGCTAGAATTTTTCTTGAAGGATTCTTGTAAATCGAGATTAATTTCTGGTTCAACTTTTGAAATAAATTCTGTAATGTCTTTATCATTAAACTTTGGATTGGCTCTTAGAGCATCAACCATTTGCAAGAATTTTGAATTTTTGATATTGTTTGTTAGTCCCAAAATGTGTTTTTGATAAACAACTTTTCCAAATGCAGTTTGGGTGTAGGATTCATTATGCTTTGCAATTAGCCCCAAATCTACCAACTGTTTTAGTCTGGTATAGTATTGTTTTACTGTAAGACCTATTTTTGATGGTGTATCCAACTCTGATCTTATTCCTTCTTCGGACATGAGGAAAATTGTTAAAGCATCATTTTTTGATAATGCTGATAATATCTCGGTTAGTTGAGCCAAAAGTTTAGAATTGTCTTTTAAAGCAAGTCCATCTGACTCATCTATAGTACCTGAATCTACGCCATTTTTTACAGTGGTTGTCTTCATGACTTTTAATTTAAGAATAAAATTGCCAAATATATCATTTTTGGAAAATATTGGTAATATTTTACCAATTAAGGTGTTTTTTACCGTTTAATCAACTAACTACTATTATACGTATTCTCTTTTATTGGGAAACATTATTCAAAAAACACCTTAAATAGAGAATATGACTAAACTAATTGTGGAAAAGAAACGAGGTCAAAAAACTGTCATTGTAGTTGATGATAATGATGACATTCTATCACTTTTTGTTGAACTCTTGGAGATGAAAGATTTCAAAGTGATTGGAACGGGCAGTAACGGTATGGATGCTATTGAATTATTTCAGAAGCTAAAGCCCGATATTACAATTTTGGATGTTGTCATGCCAAATGTTGATGGGCTATATGCACTCAGGCAGATTAGAGAAATTGACCCGAACTCTATTGTGATAATGATTACTTCAGATATTTCTGAGAATATGGCAAAGCGAATAGAGGATCTCAAAGCAACGGCAGTAATCTACAAACCATTTGAAATTAATGACCTTGTAAAAATTGTAAATAATCTTGAATCAGATGAAAATACTGACGAAATTAAATTCTTCAACTGATTCTATTTTAGGCACAAAGTGGGTCCAAACTAAGCCCCCATGTTGGTACACAAATCCACCCAGGCTCACTTTATCTGTTAGACTGATTCTTACAGGACTCGGAGTTATGTATGATTATTTTTAAAAATTTGATGAATTACTAATTTTCCTAGTTGGAAATAGTTGAAAATAACTAATAATGAAAAACTACATAATCACTCATGTTCTTAGCAGGAAGAAATAGGACAGCCGCAGTAACCTGTATTGAAGTGGCATTGATGAGGCATGGAAATGCCAATTATAATTTGGTTCTTGCAAAACTTCATTCGCTTTACAACTGTGATATTGAGGATTGTATTAACCGTCTAGAATATTTGCGAGCGGTGTTAAAAGAAGTGTATAGACAAGACTACCATTCTATTTTAGAGGATATTACTTCTGAATTGGGGACATTGGAGGTATTGGAGATAACTGATTTCAAATCAGAGTTTTGTAAATTTATGACAAGTTTGCTATGACCTGTAGAATACTTGTAGCAGATGATGCGCAATTTGTTCGAGTTGGCTTGAAGGATATTTTATCAAAACATGCACTTGTCTCCGAAATATACGAGGCAGAAAATGGTGAAGAAGCAATACAGACATATAAAAAATTCAGGCCTGATCTTATCTTCTTAGATGTAAATATGCCTAAAGTAGATGGCATGGAGGCACTTCACTCCATACTAAGATTTGATCTAAATGCTAAAATAATAATGATTTCAGGAATCGAACAAAAGTACATGATGAATCCAGCAGTTAGACTGGGCGCAAAAGATTTTGTCATCAAGCCGTTCTCTGAATCAATTGTCACAAATGTAGTTAAAAGAGTACTTGGATCAAAATGAAAAATCAGGGAAAGGAGTTTTGTAGCTACTCAGAATTATCTTACTGCACATTTTGTATCAAATTTAAGCACAGTGGGCCCAAACTAGCCCAAGTTAGTTCACTGTTCCCCCGAAGCCTGTCTACTTTTATAATCCTAAAATATACTCACAACAGTGGCAAAATCCCAAATCAAAAAGATCCTAGTTCCAATAGATAACTCAAAGAACTCGCTTAGAGGACTAGATACTGCGATCTATCTTGCAAGACAGTGTGGAGCTATACTTACAGGACTTTTTGTCATGCCAGTCTATCCACAGTCATTTACGCCAATAATATATGATAAAAAATACCTTGCAAAGGCTGCCAAGGAGTTTATGGAGCATGCAAAAATACGCTGTGCCCAAAACGGTATAGTCTTTGTTGGCAAAGTCATAATTGGAAAGGAATCAACTGAGATAGTTAATTTTGCTGCAAAAAACAAATTTGATATGATAGTAATAGGAGCCAGAGGTCTTGGTGGCATAAAAGAAGCCTTTCTTGGCAGTGTGTCACATGCCGTACTTCATAAATCAAAGATTCCAGTATTGATAGTAAAATAAACAAGAAAAACCATTTAAAAATTTAAAATTAATATGAAATATTGTTACAAGCGATCTGATATTTTAAAATAAATTATTTTCCATGTCTTGAAAACTAGTATTTTTCTTTCTCTTGATTGATCCAATGTGTCTATTTTATTTATAGAAAGTTTTAAAAAATATGAATTAATCAAATCAACGGGGAGTATTTGAATTCTGAATTATCGCTTGATGACATGTGGGAAAAAATTGAAGAATATGGTATAGACCGTAAGCTTTTGGAAGCAACGCATCCAAGTAATGAATTGTTATTTCAATTATATACTGCAATCATCCAAGTTAATGAAAAAGTCCGTGACCTAACCAACAAAGATATTCAAATATCCTAAACTTAATTTGTATTCAAACCTGATATCTTACATGAGACTTTTATTTACATATTATATCGTTATGATTGATGGAACTAGCAAAGGATCTGATGAACGTCCCAATAGCCATTGAAAGAGACTCCAAAATATCTGACGTCGTAAAAAAACTACTAGATCATAAAATTAGCAGAATAATTGTATCTCGTAATGGAAATCCGCTTGGAATCGTATCTGAAAAAGACTTGGCTTTGTTCCTTTTAGAAGACAAGACTGAACGAACTATGGATGAAATCCCGCTTGAGGAAATTATGAAAGGTCTGATCATGGCAAGCCCAAACACTTCAATCAAGCAATGTGCAACTATGATGCTTGATGAAAAGATAAGCTCTCTTGCAATAAGTACTGGTGATAAAGTTCAAGGAGTGCTTACAAAGACAGATTTGACAAAGTTTTATGCAGAAAATTATGTAGATAAAAAAACAGTTGGAGAATTTATGACGTCTGTATATGTATGGGCATATGCCGATGATCCTCTCTATAAAGTATTATCTAAAATGATTCTAAAGAAAATTTCACGTATAATTCTTAGAGATGAAAATGAAGAACCCGTAGGAATACTGTCTTTCAAAGATCTCTTCAAAACAGCACTTTTATCTGGAAATAAAAAAATCATAAAAGAACAAACGCCTAATCTTTCTGTAACTGTTTTTAGGAAAGGATTTGCTTCTGAATCAGGTTTTGGAAAGATTACCAAGGCCAGGGATATGATGACTGATAAAATAATTTCAGTAAACTATGATGATGATCTGGCAAAAGTCTGTAAGATGATGCTAGATAAAAAAATCCACGGTGTTGGAGTACTATCTGCCAGAAATACTCTTGTTGGCATAATTAGTAAAACTGATGTTGCCCAAGCTATCGCGACCATGGACTAAAATATTCAGTTTGAAAATATTATTCATCATTATGTTTTTCTAACTCTGAACAGAGTTTCTTGTACTCGTTGATTATTTCATTGAATGCCAAAAACACTTTGGTTATGTTCTCTTGTGCCATCTCAAATCTCATTGTTTTCTCCACAAGATACGTCGGATCCTTTGGCTCAAGGCCTGTATCTTCCCAAATTCTCTCTATCTCTGTAATGGATTTTCTTAGGTTGCGCTCGTCCTTGTCTATCTTGTCCTTGATTTTTTTAATTACTGACTGGTCTGTCATTTCTTAGATTTGTAGGAAATGCCTATTAAAAATCAGTTATTCTATGTGAATGCCTCGTAATTCATGCTTGTTGTGAAAAATTTGACCCAGTCTAACAAAATTTGTGCATCTTTTATTTAAATAGAAATTTAGCAAAACTTGCTGAAATGCCATACGAAGAGGTCTATTTCCAAAGACTAAAAGAGGAAAACCCAGAAGAATACCAAAAGGTTACCATAAACAAAACCAAATCCTAGTGTATCTATACGCTAAATATTTTGGCATGCCTTTAGCATAGTTTCCTCAAATGCAATTCTTTTTGATTATATTATATCAGAAATGAAATAAATTTTTGATGTAATTGTATTACATTGAATCTGAGATTGGTTTCATTACGGTGACGTTTTGATCATTGGTCACTGTAACCATCTTTGTACCTGCTGGTGGTGAAAACATTTCTTTTTCGCCTGGGCTTAAAACTGGTAACACTGGTTCAGAAGTGGTTCCATAGTCTACCTTGACATTAGTTAGTGGCGATGAACCTGTATTTTGTACGTATACACGTACCACGTTTCCAACGCCCATGACCATCTCTGTTCTTGGGTCAACTGATAATGCATATTGTTGAGTTGGTGACATGAATACAACTAGAACAATGACTGCAATGGCAGCTGCTACTCCTCCTCCAATTGCACCATAAAATATTGGTTTTACCATGTACTAGTCTGATTGAAAAACCAAATTAAGGTAATTTAAGGTTGACTAGTTACATTTTTGATAGTTTATCTATCTGTCTTATGTGGTAATTACATGAAAGCAAAATTCAAGACTACTTGTTCTGAATGCAATGCGCCAATCAAATCTGGTGCAGAGATTGCAAAAACCACTGATGGCAAATGGGTTCATAAGCACTGTGCGCCAAATTCTGAAGACTTGCCATAGATTGGCACTCATTGTTTTTCCTTGATCTTGTCTAAAATTCTATTGGAATTTTCTTGGGGGTCAAGTGTTGTGTCTATACTAATATGCTCAACTTTTACAGGCTCGTAGATCTTTTTCATTTTTTGATATACCTCTATAGTTGCATCTGAATAGTCGTCTTTGCGGGATTTTAGGCGTGATATGACTAGTTCTTCTGGGCAAAAACACTCTACTATTTGAAATTCTTTATCATCTAGTTCTAGTTTTTCTTTAATTTCTACTCTGGAATCTTCCCTGTTAAAGGTCGCATCAAGTATGCAGTTACATCTTACATCATTAAGATACTTTGCTAATATTATCATTACATCATAAACTAGCTTTCGCTCAAATGGGGAATACGTGGGATTTGGAAATAATTCCTTTCGAATTTTATCTGAAGATAATATGGTACCATTAATCAACGGAGCAAGATTTTTTGCAAGTGTACTTTTTCCAACTCCTGGCAAACCGCAAATTATTACTATCAATTATGATTATCGTGTATTTTGGCTGTAGATATTTATCTTAACCTTTCACAAATATCTAAAAAAATTATACTAACAAAAATTTAAAAAAATTGTCAACCCAAAGACTCTTGAATGCTTGTGGGTATGAGGTCTCTCTCCGGGGAATTTTCTTCTCATGTGACCTGATGGTCTTGAATAAAGTAATTCCAAAAACCATGCTTCATGTTCTATCTCTTCTCTTAGAACGTCTTTTGCAACATCGTATGTAGCTGGATCTTTTCCATGTGTCATAAGACACACTTTGTTCCAATTGACAATTGCACCCTGTTCTGCCTTGAGACATTTTTCTAAAATTGCCTTTGTATCTATTGGGTTTGTTGGAAGTTGTAGAAATTCGCAGCCTGACATCTTGATAAAATCCTGAGCGTTTATGGGTAATGTTCCTCCAAGCTCATAAATTCTAGATAGACAGGACTCGAAATGGCTTAGGTCTTCCATTCTTGCATCCTCAATTACTCCTTTGAGTGCTTCCCCTTCCATTCCAACACAATGCGCTCTTAGATTTGTAAAGTAATAGTAGGCTGTAAACTCTACTGATGCATTGTAGATTAGAGCCTTTTTAGCACTCTTTTACATTGACACCGTTTTGTTCCAGAACTTTTACTCCTATTACATCTGGTTTTTTAGTCATGATGCGTACAAGTTTGCTAAAGATATAAGCAAATCGCTGGTTTTCAATGAAGGTTTATAATGATTAGTGTCCTAATGATTAGTACTCTAAGTATGACAAAATATGATTTTGAAAATAGTGTGGGGTTTGTTGTAAATAATACGGCAAAATCCTTTCAAAAGTCCCTTGATATTGAACTTAGAAGAAATGTTGGGGTTACTCTTAGCCAATGGCGTGTAGTTGGGGCTCTTGTATTACAACCTGGACTGACACAAAAAGAGATAGCTGACAAGATGGGAATTGAAGGTGCAACACTAGTACCAGTTATTGATAAAATGGAAAAAGAAGGACTGTTAAAAAGAAAACCTGATTTGACTGATAGGCGAGCAAATAGGATCTATCTTACGCCAAAAGCTGATTCGCTGTGGGAGTCTATGATTGAATGTGCCCTAAAAATAAGAAGATCTTCGACTAAAAATATTTCAGAAAATGATATCCAAATAACACTTGATACACTTCGAAAAATTTCTAAAAATTTAGTTACTTCATTTGAGTTGGAAAAAACACTTTCATCTGTTAAAGCAAACAAAAGGAACATCTGAATTTTATGGCAATGTCAAAATCAAATAATGGAAATCCAGCAGAAAAAATTTCTTCCACTGCCTGGAAGACTCTGGCAATTCTAAGTTTGATTGCCACCATGGTAATGTATGCCGAAACCATGTTGATTCCAGCAATCCCTGATTTGATCAAAGATTTTCATATATCTTATGGCATGTCATCATGGATTCTAACAACTTATCTGATAGCTGGGGCAATCATGACTCCTATTACTGGTAAACTTTCTGATATCTATGGAAGAAAAAAAGTTCTATTGATTATAATGGCAATTTATGTACTCGGAGTATCATTAGGGGGGTTTGTCACAAATATTTATGAAATGCTTCTAGTGCGTATCATACAAGGAATAGGCATGTCCATGTTCCCAATTGCATTTGGTATAATTCGAGAATTATTTCCACGAAACAAACTGGCAATTGGTCAAGGGATAATATCGTCAATGTTTGCAACAGGTGCAGTTATTGGCCTAGTTTCTGGTGGTCATCTGATACAAACTTTTGGCTGGCAATCTACTTTTTACTCTATAATTCCTGTATCAATTGCACTACTTGTAATTATAGCACGTTTCATACATGTGGAAGAGCCTCATTTACATGCAGAAAAGACCAGTGAGGGTGGAACTAGTTCTAGAAATAAAATAGATATTCAAGGTGCAATTACCTTGACTGTTTCTGTTAGTGCATTTTTGATGGCATTGACCATGGTAGAAAATGGTGATGATTCAAATTCATTTGCTGTGATAGGTCTTGTTGCTATAGGAATTGTTTACCTGATATTATTTGCAATTATAGAAAAAAGAACTCCATATCCACTTGTTAGTATGAAAATACTAGCACATAAAACAATTCTGCCCGCAAACATAATGATTATGATTGTAGGTATGTCCATGTTCATGGTATTTCAGACAATACCCGTACTTGTTAGAAGCCCGTCACCTCTAGGATTTGGCGAAGATCCTCTGATGACTAGTAATGTACAACTTCCATTTGCAATTGTTTTGCTGATCTTTGGACCTACATCTGGTTTTATTGTATCAAAACTTGGTTCCACAAAACCTATCCTACTGGGAAGTCTAATTAGTGCAATTGGATTTGTAAGCCTTTACACTAATCATTCTACAGAATTTTTAGTTTCAGCAAATCTTGCAATTTTATCAACAGGTCTTTCATTGACAAATGTTGGTGCAATGAATGTAATCATGCTGACCACTCCACGAAAAGATATTGGAGTATCACTCGGAATGAGTACGCTTATTCGAATTATTGGCGCATCGGTTGGTCCTGCCATGGCAGGAATGTACATGCAGACACACAAGACTACGTTGACAGGAATTGTTGGCACCTTTCCTACGGCTGAATCCTATAATCTCATATTTTTTACTGCGACTCTTATCTCATGTGTATCGATAGGTCTTTCACTTGCTCTTAGAAGACATCTTGTTAAATTCCCTATTCATGAAAATTAATTTAGATTTAGTTGTGTGTATTATATCGTAACTAGTAATGAAATACTGTATCGCCAATGGTCTTCTTCCAGTCTGCTCGTATTCCTGGTCTCCCCTTGAGTTTTTCAATATAATTAAAGGCTGATAATCCCGCATTAGCACCACCGGAGCAGGCTGCTATAATTTGCTTGTAGGGAATACTTGATGCGTCACCTGCCGCAAATATGGCTGGATGGGATGTCTTTCCGTCACTTGTAACCTCGATCTCACTTTTGGTATTGATATTTACTAGATGTTTTATAAAATCAAGATTTATCTTTGAACCCATCTCTATGAAAAGTCCGTCTATGTTAACCACTTTCTCAACTCCTGAATTGTTTACAATTGTAATTGACTGAAGATTACTTGTACCTGATATTGCTTTGACAGAAGACTGGGGAACAAGCTTCTATGTTTTCTTTCTTTTCAATTGATGCAATCATTTCTTTGTCTCCACCAAGTGCGCCTCCTTTGTAAATCATGTATATTTTTGATGCCATTCTTGAAAGTAAAATGCCTGATTCTAACAGATATGCTCCTACTCCAATAACTGCAGTTGTCTTTCCTTGGTAAAACGGAGCGTCACATTTTGTACAATAATGTATTCCCTTGTTTACAAATGTAGATTCATTTTCAACACCTAGATTATTTGGTACTTTTCCTGGTGCAACAACTAGTGCTTTTGCTGTATATTCAGAACGAGTTGTTTTAATTTTAATCCCTGCCTCTGTCTCATCTACTCTCTCAACTGTATCATATATCATCTCTCCTCCAAACATTAGAAATTGATTCTCAAGGGTTTTTGCAAGTAATGGTCCGCTTGACATTATAGTTCCGGGATAATTCTCAAGTTTTGGTATCAAATTTAACTGTCCGCCTAAATCCTTTGAAATTAAGAGACAAGAGACTTTTTGTCTTGCTATGAATATTCCTGCAGATAATCCAGCAGGTCCGCCTCCAACTATTATAATTTCATATTCTTGGGACAATTTAGTTTACAGAAATAAGCGATGTGAGGTTGTTAATCCCGTCTATTTTATGTAAATCTACATCAATTGCAGTCTTGATATCTTGCATATTGTCTGATTGTAAGATTACCAAAACATCATAGATTCCATAAACCGTCTTTACCTCTTTTACCATTGGAATTTTTTTTGCAGTCTCGATTATGTTTTTTTGTTGCTTATAATCGACATTTAATAAGACAAAAGCCTCATTCACAAGGTCAAAATGGAGTTCATGTCTTAAAAGGCTGTCTAATTGTTTTACTTAAAAATTATGTTTCACTTGTAGTGTTTTTTGCACTGATATTATTCTTTAATTCATCTATCTCTTTTTTTGCAGTTTCATATTCTTCCTTTGTTCTTGCAAGAGCAATTTTGATTATCTCAAGTTCTTTTTTAGCATCTTCGTATTTTGCATTGATTGCTGCAGCAACTGCTCCTGCAGCCTCTACAATTCTCTGTGTATTGTTATTTTTTCCTACTGTGGCAAGTTCTCTTTCTATGAACTCTAGTTCTTTTTTAGCCAATGTAATCTCCTTTTTCTTCATTTCATGTTGATCTTTTAATGATGCGATTGTCTTTTCTTCGACTCCTTTCAGCCTGACAAAATTTTCTCATATTCTTCTCTTGTAGAAGATGCCTTGGATCTTACTTCTTCCAATTCTAAAACAGCGTATTCTTTTTCAGACTTTATTTTTGATAATTCATCTTGCACTTGATTGATTTGCTGCTTTATTCGTTCTACCTCTTCTTGTACATACTGTGATTTTGTTAATTCCAATTCTTCCTTTGAAACTTTGATCTGTTTTAGGATGGAATCAAGCTCTGCCTTTTTGGACTGGACATCACTTTTTGTTAATTCTATTTCTTCTCGTACTGTTTTTACTTCCTGGGTGACAGCATCAAGTTCAGTCTTGGCCCTCTCTAATTGCTGTGAATATGTTCCAAGCATTATTGCAGTATCTTGAATCTCTTTTTTGAGATCATTGATCTCTTCATGAGATGTATCATTTTCATCTAAGGCATGAGTTTTCTTATCTAGTTTCTCCTCTGTATTTTTCCCCAAATTCTTCTTGTGCCCAAAAAGTCCCATTAGAAGAACTCTGGTTTAAGGTAAGAAAAGTATTGCTTTTAGGGCATGCTTGAAACTATGCTCTTTTTTTCAAAAAAGAAATGTAAAATCCCATGCCACCAATCCCAAAGCCAAGAACGGTGATTATTATTCGTTCTATGAGACTATGTTTAGAATAACTTGGAGCAAAGAAAAAAATTATTATTCCTATTGCAATTAGTATTACGCCTGTTCCCTTGGGTCTATTGTATTCACTATGAGCCATGTCTACGTGTATTCAGAAATCGACATGGCGACTTTCTTTCTTCCTATATCTATGATTAAAGGTCCGATTTTTGGACCCCTGTCTGATGCTAATATTATTTGATATAATACACGAAACAAGTCTTTTGGTTGCATGCCGTTATCCTTTGCAATTTGATATATGGTATTCTGAAGATCTACTGGCTCTTCTTCTGATGATAATATATTCCCTAGATGAGTCAAGACTTTTTTTGAAATGTCATCTAGATGAATCTCAATTTTTGCTGGATTGTCATAATCATCAGCATAATTTCCTGCAAGTGCTATGAGCTCATCTATTTCTTGACTTGATTCTTTAATTGTTCCGTATTCAACTAGTTTTTTTGTAACAAGTGGGATTCTGTTCTCTCTGAATATTTTACAGAGTTGAATTAATAATCTGTAATTGACATATGGCTTTTGAGCCTTTGGAGGATTTAGTAAATTCACATATTCATACAAGCCCTTGAATCTACAACTTTGGTCTCGTTGTCCAGTTTTATTTTTCCAAAGTAGATATTTTCAAGTTCATTGTATTCATCCATTAGGGCTGGTATGTCATCAATACCTACTTCACGCGCTCCTGTGATTCTTTTGTAAAGTAACAAAAGAATTGTTTTGGGTGTTCCATATCTAAGCCAGGCCTGCGAAGTAAGCACATTTCCAAGTGATTTTGATATCTTTTTTCCTCCTTTATCAAGAAACATTTCATATTTTACATGAGTTGGAGCTGGAAAGTTCAGAATCTTCTCTGCTACCCAGTCGTTTACTTTTACTGAATCCATGATATCTTTACCATATGCCTCAAATCTGATATCAAAGGCCTGCCACCTTGCAGCAAATTCTACCTTCCAAGGAAGTTTTCCTAGATCTTTTGTAATATCTGCAATTCCATCATGGCCACATCCTTGTAATGGTCTTGAACCAATTGTTGTATCTGCACATTTGTATTTGATCTTCTTTTGATCAGGCAAATACTCGTATGCCATTGCAGTATACAGCCTGCCACAATTTGCACATACTGGAAAGTATGGTAATGTCTCTTGATATTTTTCCTGACCTACCATCTCTGCTATCTTTTCACCAATTTTTTTACTGTTTGTCAATATTGTATGAATTTGATCTTTGAGTAGCCCATTTCGGTATGTATCAACTCCTCGTTGAAACTTGTACTCTATTCCAAGTTTGTCAAGACCGTCCAAAAGGAGGCTGCTCATATGCAGACCATACGAATCATGACATCCAAATGGATCTGGAATAAAAGAGACGGGTTTTCCAATGTGTTCTTTTAGAGATTCTGGCAACCCCTCAGGAATTTTTCTTAATCCGTCTAAATCATCAGAATATGCAATCAATTCTGATTTGTATCCAAAATTTTCAAGAGCAAGTTTTACTCCGTATGCTCTAACTGCATCTCCTAAACTTCCAATGTGGGGAATTCCAGATGCTCCTAGGCCACTTTCTACTCTTATTAAATCCGTCTTTCTTCCAAGTGTCTTTTCTCGTTGTAAAAGATCATCTGCAAGTTTGTCTATCCATGTTCCTCTGCCGATTATTTGTTGCTCTTCTTCCATTATTTCAAATCCTTTGACATGTATGGACCAAGAGGAACATAACCAAGTTTTTTATAATATTCTCTTGTTCCTACTGCACTTATTACTAACAATCTCTTTGAATCAAATTCTTCTTTTGAAATTTTCTCTGCTTCACTGACCAAGTTCTTTCCTAATCCTAAATGTTGGATTCCATCCTGATCTCTTTCTCCTAATTTTAATGACTTGCCATATACGTGAATCTCTCTTACAATGCATGTATTTCCTTTAACTTCACTTCTATGTGCTTTATCACTTGGTTTTCTTAATCTTAAAAATCCAAATATTCTGTCCTTGGAATCATCATATGACAAGAAAACTTCATGCCCGTATGAAGAATCATAATTTTCTCTGTGGAGTTTTATGTCATCAACGTTAATCGTATTTTCAGACAATCCAACTTCTCTACATCTGATGCATTTGCAAGAAATGTTTTGTTTTTTTAGATTTTGCTGGACAATTTGACGCAAGTTTCCAAGTTTTGGCCCTGCTACTATTTGATCTGATGATATCTCTCTTTGAACTCTCATTATTCTTGCCCATCTTGGAATAGTTTTTTTAATCTCTGTTAGGACTTGTACCATCTCGTCATCTGAATATGGAGTAAACTTTCCTTGCTTGTACATATCGTAAAGGGGAGTATTCTCAAGAACCAATGTTGGATATATTTTTAACATATCTGGTCTTAATTCTGGATCTGAAAATAACTGCTTAAAATCTGAAATATCTTCTTCTGGTGTCATTGACGGAAGGCCTGGCATCATATGTGCTACAATCTTATAACCTGCGTCTTTTGATATTTGAAATGATTCTGTTACATCCTTGTAGGTGTGTCCTCTGTTTACTATTTTGTATACTTTCTCATGAAGACTCTGTACTCCTATCTCGACTCTAGTTACTCCGTATTCTAGCATCCAGTCTACATGTTCTTTCTTACAATAATCTGGCTTGGTCTCTATAGTAAATCCAACATTTCTAAAATTTGCTTTCTCATTATTTTTCTGAGCCGAGTCTAAATCTTGAGAATCAAATCCGTTTAAAGCGTCAAAACATGATTTGATGAAATTGGTCTGATAACTATGCGGCATGAAAAGAAATGTTCCACCTACTATTACTAGTTCTCAGCTTTGTACTGTCATGACCATATGCTATGAGATGTTCTAGCTTGTCAAGAATTTGCTTTTTTGGATCATACACTGTTTGCTATGGCGTTTTGTGTTGATGGTTCTCGTCCTGTGTAACTATTTGGAGTATTATATTCAATGCCTCCAGGACAATAACTGCATCTTCCATGCGGACATGCATATGGTTTTGGCATCAGTGCAATCACTGCAACCCCTGATGCGGTCTTGACAGGTTTTCGTACTAGAGCTTTTTGAAGTCTGATATAATCAGTGCCTGTCACATGTGCTAGTATCTCATAATTTCTTGGAATTCTCTCCAGTGCGTATTTTATACAAATTCTTTTGACCTCTCTTTTTGTATCCTTGTCTGTAGGATTGGAAATGGAGAGGAGATTATCTGATATCTCTTTACATGCATCCTCAAACGTTACACCTGCTTTTTGCACGACTTGTTAGAATGAATTTGGGTATTAAATCCTAATCTAGAGTAATCAGGTAAATTTTCTGATTTTCACATGTAATCATGCTATTCTTAATTTGTCTATGTATACGCCATTTTTCTCAATTATCTTGCCAATTTGCCTATTGTGAAATCCATGTTTTTTGAAGATTTGACTTATTCTTGTTTCTTCTTTTTTTGGCGCAATTATACAAAATCCAATTCCCATGTTAAACGTCTTGTACATCTCTTTTCTTACAACACCATGATTCTCAATTATTTGAAATATCAAAGGAGGTACCGGTAGGCTGTCTAGCAAAAATCCAGTCTTTTTTAGTCTTAAAAGCTTGGTAAATGAACCGCCTGTGATATGTGCCAGTCCATGGATGTTACATTCTTTGATTGCCTGCAAAACTGGTTTGACATAGATCTCAGTAGGAGCAAGAAGTACTTCGCCAAGAATTCCTAAACCTTTTATTTTCTCTCTCATGGAATATTTTGAAAGCACCTTTCTTGCAAGTGAATATCCGTTTGAGTGTAGTCCACTACTGTTTATTCCGATGATAATGTCACCTGTTTTTATTTTGTCGCCAAGGATCATGTCTTGTTTGTTGAGAATTCCTACAACCATTCCTGCTAGATCAAAAGAAAAATTCTTCCCTGATATTAAATCCGGCAATATCGCAGTCTCGCCGCCCACTATGGGAACTTGGGCATCTTTTGCACCTTTTACAAGTCCTCGAACTATTTGCTTGAATATGTCTTGATCATTTCTATTGGCTGCAATATAGTCAACAAAAGATACGGGAACTGCACCGATGCATATTATGTCATTTACATTCATTGCAACACAATCTATTCCAACAGTGTCATATTTTTTCATAGATTGTGCAATCATGACTTTGGTTCCAACACCATCTGTGTGGGTTGCTAATAGTGTACCTCCTGGTATTTCTACAATTCCAGCATAGTGTCCAAATCCAGACATTATCTTTGCCTTTTTTTGTAACTTGTGAGTAGATGCAATGAGTTTTCCTATGCTTGCCTGACTCTGTTTTATCTTATTGATATCAATACCTGCATCTTTGTAAGTAATTCCCAATGACTCTGCTCTATGTGATTGGAATAAAAGAATTATGCAATTATACCCTAGTTGCTTTTTTGCATGAATAGATCCAACATTGTCCTTCCCTTGTCAGTTATGGAATACACCATATTTGATCCACTGGGTTCCTTGCTTACGAAATTATATGATACACACAGATGAAGATAATTTAGAAACGATCTCTTCATTCTGATATTTGATTTCACATATAGATCGGAGAAAGTCATAGCATTGCACCTTCACTGATATAATAATTTTAGAATGGAAATGGTACTAAAATCTCTGGTTCGTGCTTTTACTGCATCTAATACCTGCTCATCTCTTTTTATGATGAAATCTGAGAAATGATCTGCCACTTCCACTGATATGTACGTCATTCTAGTTTTCATGTTACGGTATTGGTACCGTACTATACCTTATTAATTCTAGCCTGGGTGGATTTTTTGAGCTTAGTAATAGCTTTTTTGGACAAATTCAATCTATTTTTATTCTAGACAAACTAACTTTTTACATGCATAGCGCCTTTGTTTTGATGAATGCAGAACTTGGCAAAGAACTTCAAATTGTAAGCGAAATAAAAAAAATACCTAATGTAAAAGAGGCATATCCAGTTTATGGTGTCTATGACGTATTGATGATTATTGAATCTGATTCGATGGAATCCTTGAGGGCTACCATAACTGATCAGATAAGAAAATTAGATGGAATAAAATCCACACTTACCATGATTATTGTTAAAGATTAAAAAATTAAAAAGCTAACTCATATTATTGAAAATCATTATTGCTATTTTTTTATTCTAGTTGTCTGTAATCTAATTTTTAGTCACAAATAATAATACTTGATTTAAGAGAAATATCTAGTGGCCGATAATGTGTTTCTATTACTTGGCTGGTTGGGAGAATTAATTTTTGCCAGCTGGTTGTTATCTAATGGAGCTGAACACCTTGCAGAAAAGTGGGGTGGAAGATTTGTCGGTAGAACATTACTTAGTGTCGCAACAACATTGCCAGAAATTGGAATAGTTGTTGCTGCTACAAAAAATGGATCATACGGTGTTGCAATAGGCTCTGCACTTGGAAGTAACTTGTTCATGATGACGTTTGGATTGGCAATTATGCTGATTATAGCAACTACGCGTCTTTCAAAAGCACCACAAAAATTCATTGATGTTAAAGAATTTAGACTGGACAAAATTTTTCTAATAATAACAGCAGTTGTTGGTGCTGTAATGTTCATCAACGGCTATGATGTTATAAACGGAATAGTATTTGCAGGATTATTTGCAGTCTATCTAGGACTTGCTTTTAGAGAGATGAAGAAAGAAAAGACAATGCCGCTTGAAGCCAATCTTCACGAAAGTCCTTTGCAACTCAAATCAAAAAAACACTTTACAAAAGCAATGATTTTATTTGTTGCAGGAACTGCTGGAATCTTTATTGGTGCAGGACCTTTTGTAAATTCACTTCAAGGAGTATCAGTGGATTTTGGTGTCTCAGTTGTTATATTGGCTGTTATAGTCAGTCCAATTGCAGGCGAAATGCCTGAAAAAATATCCATGATCTTCCTGGCAAGAAAAGGCGCAAGTGGTACATCTGTTGCAGTTGCAAATGTTCTTGGTTCAAAAATACTCAACAATACATTGCTGCTCTCAGTTGCTATTTTTGCAGCCATGAGTTACAAAGGATTTACTGCAAAAATACCAAACACCGCAATGCTAGAAAATCAAATGATACTTGTCACTATAATTACAATTGTCGCATTAATCCCAATGTTTAGGAACAAATTGGGCCTAAAATCTGGAATAATGCTTCTTATTTTATATGCAGTAGGAATTGGCATGCAATTTGTTCTACCGTCTCTTTAGATTGGAGTTGCTTTTACTGAGCCTACTTTAACAGTAGGTGTTATGGATGGCAAAGAACTCCACTGGAGAATATTTTTTGAATCGTTTCCAACTGATAAAATGTTTCCAAGCATTGTTTTTAGATTGTGAACTATTCTAACAGATCTACCAGGAAAAACCATTTTACCATTTTCAATTATTCTAATTCCACTTCGCGCAGTGCATGAAAAATCCCCCTGCTCTGGATTTACAGGATATGTATACCATAATCTGCCAATCAGCAATCCTTTTTTTGTTTCTTGAATAATTTCATTTTTGGTATAATTACCATTTGGAACTTTCAAGTTATGGGGCATGATGATTGGAATGGATTGTGTAGATCTTCCTACTGGTGATCCTGGTCGTGTTGCATTTCCACTTGAGATGGTTCCATTCTTAAATGCCTCAAAAGAATCTGAAAATAAACCCGTCATGACTCCTGATTTTATTAAAAATTGCGGTAATGTTGCAGTTCCCTCATCATCAAATGGTTTACTACCAATACCATCTGGACTATGTGGATCGTCTATAAGACTAAAATTCTCATTTGAGATGATACTGCCCAATTTGTCCGAAAAGCAACTTCGTTTCTCAGAATACGTCTTTAAATTAAAGTTTGAAGAAAAAACAAATGCTAGCAACTCCCCAAATGCATAAGGCTCAAAAATTATGTCATAGGAATCTTGTTCAACTCTCTTTGGATTAATTGAATTTGTACACATCTCTAAAGCATCACTGCCAACATTTTGTGCTGAAAAACTCTCTAGAGTTCTTGAGCAATTCATGCCTATGCCGCTGACTGGCAAGTCTGATTCCGAGTCTGCATTGATTGTTCCTGCGATAAATGTGGAATCATCTGAATAATCTATGCCATTTGTATTCATTATCTGAAAATGCTCTGAAACGATATTAAGAGAACCTGAAATTCGTGTTATTTTACCATGGCTGGCAGAATTTATCATTTCATTTGCAATATCTATTGCACTAGTCCCTGATATGTTGGCAAGCTGTGAGTCATAGGTTTTTGCTATTTTCATTATTTTTGAAGGAGATGGAAGTGATTTCCAAAAATTCTTTGGCTGTATAAATGATTTTGTCTTTAAAATTTTATCTAGAATATCTTCTTCGCTTGAAAATGATCTAGATGACATAATTTTCTTTTCATGAATAATGCGTACTGCAACAGAATCTTCTTGATTATGTTTTATCTCTGCTATTTCAGAGTCAGTAATTCTTACCGTTGTAATCTTTTTCTGTATTGAGATTGCTTCGCATTCATCCAAATGCATAGCCCTTGATCTTTTGAGTATGTCATTACAATATGACAACTAGTTTCGCCTATTGTTTTTGTACCTATATCTATCAAGTTTTATCAATTCTTGATATGACCCAAACTGAGAAGTATTTTGAATCTCATCCAGCGGGTCTTTACCTTCTTCTGAAGCATAATTCTTGATTATCTTGTAAGATGTTGTCCTCTGGGCTGGAATTCTTCCTATCTGTCTTATTACTTGTCTGATATCTTTTGGTTTTAATAATTGACCATGTCCAGAACCTGCTGCTGTGGAGATACTTTCGTTGATTAGAGTACCACCAAAGTCGTTTGCTCCCCAACATAATGATAATTGTGCCATTCCTGCTCCTTCTTTTACCCACGACGTCTGAATGTTGTTTATGTGATTGTTTAACATGATTCGTGATACTGCATGCATCAGCAAGACATCATTTCCATCTGCTCCGTTTCTGATGTTCAAATGTAAATTCTCTTTATACATTGGAGCTTCTGAATGAATGAAATTTAACGGAACAAACTCTGTAAATCCTTTTGTCTCTTTTTGTATGTCTCTTATCAACGCTATGTGTTTTGCTCTATCCTCAGGTGATTCCAAATGACCATACATGATAGTTGAAGTTGATGGTATTCCTATCTTGTGTGCAGTCTTGATAACTTCTATCCACTTGCTAACACTAATTCTGCCTGGTGAGATTTTATCTCGCATATCCTGATCTAAAATTTCAGCTGCAGTTCCTGGTAAGGAATTAACTCCTGCATTTTTTAATCTAATCAAATATTCTTTTATCGAGATGTTTGATCTTGTAGCTCCGTATAGTACTTCTTCAGGTGAAAAACCATGAATGTGAATATCGCCAACTTCTGATTTGATGGCTCTGCAAATGTTCTCATATGTATCTCCGTCCATGTCTGGAGGTAATCCTGCTTGGACGCAAACTTCTGTAGCACCTAGTGCTTGTGCTTCTTTTGCCCGCCTCACTATTTCATCCATTGGTAAAAAATATCCCTCTTCCTCACGAAAGTCTCTACTAAATGCACAAAAACCGCATTGCTTTATGCAGACATTAGTAAAATTGATGTTTCTATTTACAACATATGTGACAATATCTCCAACTCTTCTCTTTCTTAGTTCATCTGCAACTATTCCAACTAGATGAAAATCAAGTCCTTTTGCATAAAACAACCTTGTTGCCTCACTGATAGAAATTTCTTTTTCATCCAAGGCACGGTTCAATGTCTCCGATATTAATGGGTCAGATCTTCTTAGGAGTGAATCAAATAAAGCTGTATGAATTATGCTCATTTGATATACTCCTTGCTTACTAAATTTTCAGAATCTGAAATTTCTTTCATCCTTGAGCGTAAATCCGAGTTGACGTGCGAGAAAAATTCTGGGTAAACTGGGAATCTTGCTCTTAGTTGAAATCCTGCTTCAGAACAATGTTTCTTGACTTCTTCAATTTGAGGCCATGGAAATTCTGGATTTACATAATCACGGGTTATGGGTGATATTCCTCCCCAGTCATTAATTCCTGCTGACAGAAATGATGAATATGATTTAGGTGATAAATTTGGAGGTATCTGGATATTCATTTTAGGAAGAATTGTTCTAGTCATTGCAACCATTATCTTAAAGTATTTTTCTTGTGCTGAGGGACTGTCTCTCATAGGAGTATCATGTTTTGGCTGAAAGTTTTGTAAAATTATTTCTTGGATGTTATTGTATTTATCATGAATCTCTTTTATGGAATAAATTGAATCAATTAATTCAAATGGATTTTCTCCAATTCCTAAAAGTAATCCTGTAGTCATTGGAATTTTCAACTCTCCTGCATTTTGGAGTATCTTTATTCTTGCTTTAGGATTTTTACTTGGGGCAAATTGATGGGCCATGTTTTTCTCTGAAAGTCTTTCGCTTGCATTCTCTAGCATTAGACCAAGACTTGCATTTGTCTTTTTTAATTCGCGCATCTCATCTTTTGTAAGGTTTCCTGCATTAGTATGTGGAAAAAGTCCTCCCTCTAGTGCAATTTCTGATGCATAAACTAGATATTCTGCAGTACTTGAAAATCCATTTTCTTTGAGCCATGTTTTTGCCTCTTGATATTTTTGCTCCGGTCGTTCACCTGTGACAAATAATGCTTCAGTACAATTGTATTTTTTTCCAATGCTGACAAGTTCTGCGATATTTTTTTTTGACAACATTGAAATTTTTGCCTGATCTGGTTCTGATTTGTATGTACAATAAGAACAAGTATCACGACAAAGATTTATCAAATTGAAAAAGGCTTTTCTTGAATAGGTTACAACCGAACCCTTGTGATTACTTCTTAAAAATTGTGATACCTTGTAAAGTTCTGAAGGCTCTCTTTCTGCATCTTGATAGATCTGGTAAGATTCAGTTTTTGATGGTGTCCTACCATCAACCAATCTGTTTAACAACTCCGAACTGAGGATAAGCTCGCTCAACTAGTCATGATAAGCTTTGACAGTTGTATTTATCCTTAGATGTGGGATATTTAACGAACATAAATGCCCATTCCGGCAAACACTGTCAAATGGGGTTATTTTTCAAATTTTATAACTATTTTTCTAACTTGACTAAAATCTAACTTTTTACAATGATTCTGGATTAAAGTGTAACATACGAGTTGAACCAATTTTCTAATCTGACTTGATGGTTTAACATCTTATTTTTAGTGCGTGTGCTTCCTCTGTAAATTTTTGCAACTCTAATAAGAACTGCATTCCTTTATCAGTAATGGCGAAAATATGCCCTCTCTTGTATGTCTTTGATTCTATTAATCCAAAGTCTATTAATTTTTGACACTTGTCCATTGCCGTATAATGTGACAAGTTTGCATTTCTTGCTATGGTTGTAATGATTGCGCCCTGTCTACCGTGGTCCATTGCCACCTTTAGTATGTCTGCTATCATTCCCATTTCTGATCGATATGGTTGTTTTGACATGCACTCATATGGAAATTTAGTTAATAAAAAATTGCGCTACTTTGTTCACTAACAAAGTTACTGATACAATTGTATCTAATTATTCATTGTTTGTTTACGGACTACTAGGTCTTTCCTGTAGGGTTAGAGTCACTTCAATGGGCTTGTAATTACGAATTATCTTTAATATCATTTTATCTCCTGCCGATTTATTATCTTGTAAATAATTTAGAAGGTCTTCTAGTTTTTTGACAGGCGTATTGTCTACTCCAACTATTATGTCTCCGCCAATTTTGTATTTGATCCCATCTGCCATCTTTGTTTGATTTGATGCAATCAAACCTGCATTAGCAGCTGGACTGTCTGGTACAATGTTTTCAATTAGAAATCCTGATTGTATTGAAAGCCCAAGACTGTCTGACAAGTCGGGATCAATTGTTATCCCTGATATTCCTAACCACGGATGTTTGTAATGTCCATCCTGTATGAGATATGGCACAATTCTTTTCATGGTGTTTGATGGGATTGCAAATCCTACACCGGAAAATTCTCCAGTCTGAGTTTGAATTGCCGTATTGATGCCAATCACTTCTCCTTGATCATTTAGTAGTGGGCCGCCTGAATTTCCAGGATTTATTGCAGTATCTGTCTGAATGACATTTGGAATGGAAAATGATCCTATATCTGGAGGATTTAGTATTCTTCCAAGTTGACTTACTATTCCACTGGTCATAGAACCCGTTAAACCAAACGGGCTTCCTATTGCTATGACCTCGTCTCCTATCCTAAGCTTTGAAGAGTTTCCTAGTGGTAGTGTATGAAGTGTTTGGGGATCTGCATCTACTTTGATTACCGCAAGGTCTGCAAATGGATCAGTCCCAGTGACTTGAGCTGTGTACGAATCTCCATTATGAAATACAACTCTGATCTTTTGATAGTCGACTACAACATGATTACTTGTAATGATATGTCCACTGAGATCATATACAATACCTGAACCAATAGCTCTGTCTGAAGAATTATCGCTTGTTTTACGAACTATAATTTGAACAACTCCATCTTGAGATTTGGAAAAAAGATCTGCCAAGCTCATGTGTGTTGCTGGATTTAATTGAGCGCTATTTTCAAACGGTGCAGCAGTTGGCTGTAATAGATCTATTTTTTGTTGTCCTGACGCAAATACCAATACCAAAATTAGTACAATTATTCCATATGTTCCACCTAAAATGGCAGTTGTCTTGTCCAAGAATCTAAAAGTATCTGAGGTTACTGTATAATCCTTACTCACAAATTAATGGAATTTTGCACTGTTTCTGATATGGAATATGTTCTACCTCGCCACACCAAAGCATTACTTCTTTTGGCATGTAAAATTCCAGTTGCAAATCCTGCTATTATCACTAAACTACCAATTGGGGCAAATGATGCATATCGAAATCCTAGTGACAGCCCCTTCTTTGCATCTATGGTGCTTCCTGCATAGAATAATCCAACCGAAATTAGTGAAATTATACATAAAATGCCAAAAGATTCTGAGGTGTTGACAAATAGTACAGAATATGCAAGAATTGGAAATGGCATAAACAACAGGAAAAGTACTGCAAAAAATATTCCCACAGCTATTTTGTTTGATTGTATGTAGAGTGGAATCATTAACCTCTTTAGGGCATGCCATAAGGTGCCCCAATCTCTTGCCCATATTGCTTCAACTAGATGTTCACCGCGTACCATCTTTAGCTTAAATCCTTGTTCTTTGACTTTTTTGCCTAGTGCTCCATCTTCAATAATTTCATTTTTTACTCCCTCATGAGTTCCTACTGATTCATACGTTTTCCTTTTTATTATGAAAAAACTACCGAAAAAATACCCTGTCTTTTTAGAAGGGTCGTTTACTCGTAATGCGGAAAATCGTGTATGAAGAAAAGTAGATAGTACTGGTAAAGTGACTTTTGTCCACCAATCAAGGCAGAGCATCTTTGGAACTACTGTAAGTGCATCTAATTCTTCACTCATCAGATGATCCACTGCAAGAGAAATTGTTTTTCGTGTATGAAATGTATCTGCATCCGTAAATAATAGCAGTTCACCAGATGCCTTTCTGAAACCCTCGATACACGCCCAATTCTTTCCTGTCCAATTTTCTGGTTTGGGTTCCGCTAGAACATATACTACATTTGAATTTTCTTTGGAAAGTTTTTTTATTATATTACCTGTGTTGTCATCCGACCTGTCATCGATTGCTATTATTTCATAATTTTTGTAATCTTGATCTAAAAGAGAATTTATGCATTTTTCAATAAACAGTTCTTCATTTCTAGCTGGTAAAATTATGGATACTTTTGGAGTATGATGTGGCCTAGAATTGAATTTATCTAAAAAAGGTGAATCTATAAAAGTAGCCAACATTGATTTTATCAAAAATATCCACGCTATTGCAACACCTAACAAAATAGATGCCAGAACGTAGTTGATTATATCTACAAAAAAATACATTTGTCTATCTCTGAGATTCTTGCTTTATGCTCTGGAGGGCCTGCTCAGTACCACTCTGAATGTGTTTTTTTATCATGCCGGTAAACATTCCCATCATGCCTGATAGTTTCATATCCCACAAAGCATCAAGTCTTGTCTTGTTTTCTAGCGGAACGTAAGTGTAATTGTCTTGGTTCCCTCAATGATTCCTTTTGTAAATTGGACATCTATCATCTCTTTTGGATAAAGTGTTACGGTCTGCATGCATTTTGAGTCTTTGAATGCTATGGTAACTTCTCTTGTTATAGTATTTCCTTCTTTTGAGATATTTTTTACCTCCCTGGTTCCTCTCCAAAATTTTGGCTCAGAATCAAGATCGGATACTATACTCCATACTTTGTCTATCGGAGCATCAATCTCAATAGATGCTTGAATCTGTACCATGAGATAGTTTGTTTTTATTCGTATTTATGTTATAACACGGAATGGAATCAGATTCTTGTAACGCAGATTTTTTATTCCGAAATCAATTTTAATCTCACACTTTGACACTTGTTATGAATTTGATAACTTATGAGGATTTTGCAAAGCTGGATATGAGGGTGGCTAAGGTAATTGAAGTTGAAAAAATTCCGGGGAAATCAAAAATTGTGAAAGGTGTAATTGATCTTGGAGATGAAAAACGTAACGTAATCATTGGTGGGGCAGAGTACTATCAACCAGAAGAACTAGTAGGTAGAACAGTCATAGCACTTGTAAATCTAGAACCTAGAACAATTGGAGGAATTGAATCTGGTGCCATGCTTCTTGCAGCTCGATCTAAATGACAAACCCTTTTGGCTGACAGTTCCTGAGGATGTCGCCCTTGGCACTAAAATTAAATAATTAACTTCAATGAATTGATCAGATCTTTAGATTTTTTGTGACAGTACTTTGATTTGAGATGATTTTTCCAGGATTTAGAATATTTTTGAGGATCGAATTGCTTTTTTATCTTTTTAAAAATAGAATATGCTTCATTGTTGTACTGCAATTTTACAAACTCTGATCTGGCAAGGCCATCGCCATGCTCTCCTGTTATGCTCCCGCCAATTTCTATTACGCTGGAAAAGAACTCCGAGGCAATCTTCTTGATGAGGTGTTTATCCTTTCTCTTTAGGATGGGCCTTATGTGCAGATTGCCGTTTCCAGCATGCCCATAAATGATAATCTTCAAGTCGTATCTTTTGGCGATGATATCTAATATCCTTAGCAGTAGTGGCAGTCTTTTTACTGGTACCACTGCATCCTCTATGAGCGTAGGCATTGTCTCGTTCTTTGTAATGCTTTTTAGACTAAATGCAAGAGCGGAATTTCTAAAACTCCATAATTCTTTGATTTTATCTGTATCTGGTTCGGTTTTAATTATTTTGCCTGATATTATATTTTGAATATTCTTCTTACTATATTCTACCTTGTCGTCAAATTCTACAAAAAGAAGACAACCTGTCTTGGAAGGTATTTTTATTTTGATGTGCTTTATTATGTTACTGTCTACAAGTTCAACAGCTGATGGTTTTAATGTCATTATTTTTGGAACATCTTTTGCTGCCTCTAACAATGTTTTGTAATATGTGACAAGCAATACGATCTTCTTTGGCAGTACATACGTTCTAATCTTTGCGGACGTTACTATGCCAAGAGTTCCTTCCGACCCTGCAATTATTTTATGTATCTCTTTTTTTGAATGAATCATGTCAATTCTATATCCACAGGAATTCTTGGAAACTTTTGGAAATGATTTCACAATCTTTGATGATGTGAAGATGTTAATTTTTTGTGAATCTCTTTTATCTGGCAATTTTATTATTTTGCCAGAGGAATTAATCATTGTAATTTCAATTAGATTGTCAATCATGCTACCATATTTCAAAGAATGTGCTCCACTAGCATTTGCTCCGATCATCCCCCCAATGGTACAGAAAGGGCCTATGGAAGGATTTGGACCTATGAATCTGTTATTTCTTTTCAATATGTTATCAAGTTGGCCCTTGAAAACTCCTGCACCAACTTTGACATGATTGCTACCAAGTTCTATCTCATTGAGATTTTTCATGTCAATTATTATGCCTCTTCCTAAAGCACTACCGACAAGTCCAGTTCCTGCTCCTCTGGGAGTAACTGGAATGTTGTATTTTTTTGCAAATCGTATAATCTTGATGATGTCTGATTCATTACGAGGAATTGCAATAACTGATGGCTTTAAGCAGTATGAACTAGCATCTACTGAATAAAAATTACGTGCATAATCATCCCCCAAAACAGTACATTTTACAGTCTTGGATAATCTTACTCTGATTTCATTTGCGTCCAATACTGGTATATCAGTATCAAACGTTTAAAACGATTTAATTTTTTGAAAGATTTAATTTGGCAAAAAAAGTTGTTTTTGTTATTGGATTTTAATGCAACAAGTATAGACAAGCTTTTCAGTTCTAGTGATAATTCTAATCCTCTGATGTGGATGGTTTGGATTATACCTATCTTTATTTTTATGTTGTATGGGCAAAGAATTCAGCTTTACATAACTTCATCTGACATTAACAAGGGACTTGAAAAATTAAAATCTTTTCGTGATGATACTAGAAAGGAACTTATTGATTATATCAAAAATACTCTAAAGCCTTCTGAAGATCCCACACAAAAACTTGACAGGTTCTTTGAATATTTTACAATAATGCCAATTGATATGGATCCTAATGGTATAGTTCCAAAAATAAGACATATCATGAGAATAAGAGAAGATTCAACTAGGGAGCAAGTCAATAGTTTGTCTCAAAATATGAGCCATATTGAAACAAGCAAGATAACTAACATTTTGGAAGCAGTAACTACATTGCAATTGTTATACAAAATGGTAAGACACTTTTTCCTTACTGCAAAGAAACAGAATAACTTTCCATTAATTTTACCATTACAAATGATGATGCCATTTATAATGGAAGAAGCAGAGGCACTCAAGATTGCGGTATCTGCATTCAAACAAGGACAACCCATTGGGGATGGAATAGGTCCAATGATTGTTGGAAAAATGATGCTTGATACTGAAAAAAAACCAATCGCACTTGAAACAGTTTGGAGCGAAAAAGACTTTGAAGGACGAAAACTCTATTTCCTAAAAGCTGAGGGACCAGCTGCTACAGTTGGAAAACCTGCTGATGCACTTGAGAAAATTCTTGCTGACACGAAACCTGATATTATAGTAATGGTTGATGCAGCCTTGAAGTGAGAAGGTGAAGATACTGGTTCTATTGCACAAGGATTTGGAGCAGCAATTGGAGGAATAGGTACTGAAAGATTCCAAATAGAAGAGATTGCAACAAAGCATAACATTCCAATATATGCAATTGTTATAAAACAATCAATCAAGGAAGCAATCACTCTGATGAGAAAGGAGATTGCAGACTCTTCTGATATAGTTGCATCTCAAATTTATGATATCATCAAAGTCTATGCAAAGATAGGTCAGTGTGCTCTGGTTATTGGAGTTGGAAATACTATTGGGGTTGCACAATGATCTTTAAGAAAAAGGAGGAAATACTTGATCCATGTACAATTGAACAATGTTCTAGTTGCAATAAAACTAATAAACGAAAATTCAAAGAAGGAGACTATGTCTTTAAAACCGCAGAAAAGTGTACTTCATGTGGTAATGGCCAAATGATGATATCCAAAATTTTTGGCGAAGTTATCAAATAGTGGAAGTAAATCATAATGATAAAATGTACTAATTCTAAAAAAGCATCAAAAGAGAAATAAGGCAAGTTTTTCAGAAAATCACAAGCATGTCACAATCACAAAAAACCTACCAGTTAACATCTGACTTGCAAATCTGCAAAATCCTGAACGGTATGTGGCAGGTAGCGGGAGGCCATGGTAAAATTGACCCAGAATCTGCAATTTCTGAGATGCTTTCATACCATGATTCTGGTTTTACTACATGGGACATGGCAGACATTTATGGACCTGCCGAAGAATACATCGGTGAATTTCGAAGAAGAATTGAAAAGAAAAAGGGTAAAGAAGAACTAGACAAAATACAGGCTCTAACAAAATTTGTCCCAAATCCAGGTCCGATGACTAGATCAATTGTAGAGCATTACATTGACAAGTCCATTAGAAGAATGAATGTAAAAGCAATCGATCTGGTCCAGTTTCACTGGTGGGATTATAACGATACAAACTACCTTGACGCATTACATCATCTCTTCAAGCTTCAAGATGATAAAAAGATACGACATGTTGGACTGACAAATTTTGATACGGAAAGAATAGAGATTATGGTAGAAAATGGATTCAAACTAGTATCAAATCAAGTACAATATTCTATCATAGACTCTAGACCTGAAGTCAGGATGGCTCCATTTTGCCAAAAACATGACATCAAACTACTGGCTTATGGAACTCTTCTCGGAGGATTCTTGTCTGAAAATTATCGAGAAAAACCAGAGCCAACAAGGTCCGAGCTATATACATCAAGTTTACAGAAATACAAGAACATGATTGATGTTTGGGGTGGATGGACTCTATTTCAAGAGTGACTTGCGGTACTATACCATATAGCAAAAAAGCACCATGTTAGTATTGCAAATGTTGCTGCAAAATATGTCTTGGACAAGCCCGTTGTTGCAGGTGTGATAATTGGTGTAAGACTTGGCATAGCAGAGCACAAGTCAGACAACGCTAGAGTGTTTTCATTAAATTTAGATAGAGAAGACAAAGAACAGATAAGATCAGTAACCTCAAGATCAAATGATTTGTTTTCTTCTATTGGTGACTGCGGGGATGAATATAGATGATTTATCAATCCTGGAATTGCTGACACAAAGCAATTGCCCCATATGTTGAAACAGAAAATAGAGATGAACTCGTATAAAAAAAGAGACTGTTAATGTAGCGTCAAATAGTTGTTACCGTAACACCGTTTTCTTTTGGAATAAATGTGTGCTCTGCTTGAGCAACTCTTTGTTCATTTGCCTCAACAAGTATTGGGTACGAACGAACAACTTTGTTTTTAATTGATCTTTCGATTAGGTCTCTTGCAGTCTTTTCATTATAATCTGGTATGAGCCATCTTAGTGCAAATGGCAACATGTTGAATTTTTGCCATATTGTATCAATTAGTTTGTTGACTTCATCATCCTTTGTTCTTTTTCTTGAAACTAACGAGAAGATATTTCTAATTTTACCTTCTCGCACAAAACCTGAACCATCTGGAGTGGTGACAAATGGCTCACATGCATATGCTTCCGTGGATTGGAATGAAAATGAACCAATTGACCATATGTTTGGAACAGACTTGCCGGCATGAATTGTATATTGTTCAAGAGAATGACCGCTAAGGTTTGCTATTGGTATTCCGCCCATCTGTTTTACGGTATTTTCTATTGTTTTTCCAACATCACTTGATTTTGTTCCTACCTTGATGATTGCCATTGCTTCTCTGAGAGCAGACTCTGCGGCTTGTACTAGAAAATCATATTTTGGTTCATAACACACAGTAACAGCAGTATCTGCAATATGTCCATTTATCTGGACACCCAAATCAATTTTTAAAAGATCAGTGTCTTTGACTGTAATGGTATCATTAGGTTCAGCGGTATAATGAGCTGCAATTTCATTTAAGCTGACATTGACTGGAAATGCACATCTTCCACCTTTACTCTCAATTTCTTTTTCAATGGAATTGCATATTTCTTCAAGAGTAGAACCTACATGATTTTTTCTTCTTGCATTCTCTCTTACCTCAGATGCTATTTTTCCAGCATTGACATAATCTTGTAATTGCAACAATTATGGCTTAATTTAGTTAATTATTTAAAATCATCATATGATATGAGAAGATTAAATTGGGGACATTTTTGTGCAATCACATCGGGATCGTGGTCTAGCTTGGTATGATTCGGGTTTTGGGTACCTGAGGTCGTCGGTTCAAATCCGGCCGATCCCACTTTTATTTTGGGGATATAGTTAGACACTAGGATTTTGCACTTTTTTTCTAGAATAATTCCAAATATTTTCAATTTGGAATCTCTGGTTCAACTAGTCTAGCTAGATTAGCAAGTGACTGCTGCCATCCAAGATAACAGGCTTCAAGAGGAATTACAGAAGGTATGCCTTCTTGTACGATTGTCAACTCTGTTCCCACAGAAACCTTCTTCAGTGTTACAGTTACCTGAATTTCTCCGGGCAGGTTAGGATCATCAAAACTTTCAGTATATCTCAAACGTTCATTTTGAACCAACTCACGGAATTCTCCACCAAAGGAATGACTTTTTTCAGTTGTAAAGTTAGTAAACGACATTTTGAATGTACCACCTACTTTTGCATCCATATGATGAACTTTTCCAGTAAATCCATTTGGGGGAATCCACCTAGCCAAGGCATCAGGATTCAGAAATGCACGATATATTTTTTCTGGATTTGTGGCAATTACACGATGTAAGTTGACAGTGTTGGTCGGCATGTTCGCTTGTATCTAATTGAATATAAAAAATTACTGCAACTAGTATAGGGTCATAAAACAAGCCCTGTGTTTACCAGATAACTACAGAAATATTATTTAAAAAAAGCGCTGTAGATTTTGCACTAGTGCTGAAATTTTGAACCATTACAAGTATGATCTAAAAAATAATCTATTTACAAATCGAGTTTTGACTTGGATATAGTTCCCAGTCTCCACTATTGTTTTTCTTAAATTCAATCATTTGCTGACCACTTTTATCATGGGCATATTTAGTAATCAAATTACTAGTCGCTTCAGAATATGGAGCAAAATCATACTGTGATCGTACGAACAGATATGTGTCAGTAGTATTTTGGGTTTGGTTCATTATGTTTGCCAGTGGTAATTTTTGCAATTTTTCTTCAGCAGGTTCAACTAATTCAGGGTTTGAATCATTCCCTAAACTTTGAGTTTCTCCAATTGCTAGAGTTCCATTATCAGTTGGAAGAGTATAGAACCTAAAAAGAACATCCAGCATAAATTTCAGTGTTGTAGGGTCTCCGTTTTTATCTAAAATAATTGTAGAATATGCAATATCGTTATCATTTTCTTCATAATTACAATATGCAATACCGACTTGAAATGGAACCTGATCGCTGTATTCTTTCATTATGGTTTGCTGTGAAATGTTAGAGGATGTACTAGTTTGTAGTTGTATTAATTGATCAGTTCTGTTGACCAATGTATCCAAACCTGATGTGGACTTTTGCATCTCTGCTAGCAAATTATCCGTCTTGTTGAGAAGTAAAGTCAAACTTGCCGTTGTCTTTTGTTGCTCGCCAACAAGCTCGCCAAAATGATACACTTCAACTAGTGCAATGATGACTAGTAAAACTGCAATTACAGTACCACCAATTGTGAAACTATGAGCAAGTTTTTCCAGATGCATGCAAATCTATGAAATCCAATCTGTATTAAAATACTCGAATAAAGGAAAACAAATTCAGATCTTCATAAATTTGGGTTTACTAAAAATTTGAATCCGGTAAGACTCGCTATAAACTCCTTGTGGCTATAGATTTTGCAATTTGAATAAAATACCATTAGTTATTATCTGACCTTAACTGATTATGATAGCCAGGCGATGAAGAAGAGTTAGAGACATGACACAAGATGAATGCCAATTCAGTGACTCTGAGTTCTGGCATATCTATTTATTGAAATATCCTAGTCCTAGATTAAATTGAAATTTGAAAAACGGGAAATTCTACTGATTGTAGGAATTTTATGTATTATGATAGGATTGATGGCTTTGCCTGGCATGAATCTACTGTATGCCACACTGATTGCAATTTTGTTATTTTTTGCAATGAAAGTATTTGTTGGAAGGAGAAAGAGACAGATTCTAAGGGAGGTTGGTCAGGGAATTTGTGCCATCTGTGGAGCAAAAATCACTGAAAATAAATGTCCTACATGTGATTCTGACAAGCAAGAAAAAACATAGCACTGTAAGCTAATTTGGTACAAATTATACGTACGACTTATAATGCTTGTAAAGAATATTTTGATTATGTGGAATGGGGCATATTGGGCATTAACAACTAGCTCAACTTTTCCACAATCAACACCTAAAATTCCAAACATGGCCTTGAAATGGTATTGCAGATGAAATTCTCAAACCCGTACCTTATTGTAGGAATTCTAGTCTTACTTGTAATTGGACAAAGTTATCCAGCTAGTGGACAAGCGGTTCAGATAGCAAATCATGTTGTCATAAATGAAGTTGAGCTAAATCCCACAGGTGATTATACTAAATCTCCCTTGCAATGGGTGGAACTGTATAATCCCACTAGCTCTCCTGTCAATATCGGAGGTTGGTCGATTGGGGCAACTACTGGATTGCAACAAACGTATACAATTTCATTAGGAACTTCTATTGCAAGCCATCAATTCATTGTTTATAATTATGTGGCAAATTGGCTTCCAACAGCAGGTGCCATTATGCAACTAACGGGAACCGATGGCACAATTATTGATCAAACACCACCGCTTACAGATACGCAAGGTGATAGTAATACTTGGCAGAGAATCTATGATGGTCTTGATACTGGTTCACCAAGTGACTGGACCTTCAAGACAGGAACACCTGGAACTTCAAATGGGGCAGCCTCCGACAACTACAGTCACTAGCCAGGTTGGCATGTCTGTTTCAACTGACAAACAAAACTACATCTTTGGCGATATTGTAAACATTGGCGGTCAAGTTTCACAAATTGTTAACAACCCCGCAGTAACTTCTGTTCCTACTACTGTTAATCTAGTTGTCTTGGGACCAAATGGATTCAAACAAACATTTTCATTGTATCCTGGAACTGATCTCAAATTCTCAACATATATGAAAACTGATCAAATATTGGGATTTGCTCAAGGGACATACTCACTTTCTGCATCATATGGTAATGCTCAAGCATCAACTACTTTTACACTAGGTTCTGCTGCTTTTATTCCGCCTACACAGGTTGCACCGACAACGCTGGTCATATCTACAGATCGTTCTAATTATACAACTTCGCAACCTATTGTACTTTCAGGGACTGTTTCAACAGTAATTCCACTAACTCCTGTACAATACAAGGTATATGATCCAACTAACATAATAGTTTCTCAAGGGTCACAATATCCAGATTCTCAAGGAAGAATAACCACCGCAAATCAATATCAAACTAGTGCCGGTAGTTCGGGATTGGTTATTAACACAGTAAATCCAACTTATGGAATATATCGAGTGACAGCAACTTATGGTAGTACATCTGCATTTACTACTTTTGTTTTACTTCCTACCCAAGTTCAAAGTCAGCCAATTTTGATATCTACTGACAAACAGGTATATGCTCCTGGTGATACAGTAGTAGTTAGTGGCAGTACACAACTAGCCGGATTACAAAATTCTGGTCTATCTCCAACTATTGAGATCACTCAAGACTTCATTTACATCTGGCTCGATACCTGTATCTTTTGATGTCAAAGATTTCGTAACTGCTGGAACTGGTAATACCTTTACGTACAGTTTCACTATACCTGCAATATCTGACAGACTTGGAAATTACGGAGTAAAAGTTACATCGCCCTTTGGAACAGCTTACACTTCTTTTGCAGTCTCAGCAAATCCGTCTACTTATACACCTGTTAATTCAGGACCATTTTCAATATCTATAGACAAGTTATCATATGCATATGGTGACACTATTCTTATTTCAGGCCAAGTTAGACCAGATTTGATATCTGGAACTGGCGTCCAAGTTATGGTATCTGTTTTAAATTCTAATGGAAGTCAGGTAATGTCACTAGGTAGTACAGTTGGAGGATATGGCGGTGGTAGCTGTTCCAAAAATTGTCCTACGGTCGGCGGTTCAGCTGAATCTTATGCCCCTGTACCAGTAACTTACTCTGTAACTCCTGACGTGAATGGATTTTATTCACTATCGCAAACTGTTTTGCCAAATATTTTTAGTCAACCAGGTAACTATACATTTGTAGCTAAATATGGTGCCAGTCTTCAAGCATCAACTACTTTTTCAGTTTATAATCCTCTTACTGGTACCGCATCTAATCCAATTTCTGCAAGTACTGACAAGAATGTTTACGGTGTGGGTGATACCGTACAACTGACTGGGCATATTTCGTCTTCAGTTGCTACTAATTCCTATACCCTGACACTGGTAAAACCATCTGGTAATCAAATCACATTCCCATTACAGGTAAATAATGGACAATTTTCATGGACTTGGACTATACCGACATCAGATGCTACAGGCAGTGCCGTTATAACTACTGATTTATCTGCTTCAGGTACAATAGACCCAACCCGTGCTGTTTATGGAATATACAGAATAACAATTAGTTCAAACCAAGCAAGCTCTGAACTGTTTTTCCAAGTCTCTCAAAACCCTCAATCAAATCAAAGTTTATCTCCACTATCAGTCGAGACTGATAAAACAAATTATCTCTCAACTGATGTAGCAAATATCTGGGGCCAAGTAATTCCAACTCAAAATGCTGCAACTGCTGTGGCAAACTCACTGGTTGCTGTTACGATATATTCTAATGGACAGCAAGCATACCAAGGTACTGCAGCTGTCAATCCTGGGGGACAGTATTTTATTACCATTCCATTCCACCCTGGCAGCTGGCCAAATGGAACCTACAATCTTTATGCAACATATCTTACAAATCAAGTCACAACATCATTTAACATATCTGATCCATTTTCAACCAGTTCTGGTAGTCTACGACTCATCATGACTACGGATTCTGACAAGTATCTTCCTGGTCAAACTGTCTTGCTAACTGGACGAACAAGCAGCATCATCTCTCTTCAAACTGTAGATCTTGCAATTGGTATGACAAATGATACTGTCATCAACGAAGGGCAAGTGGCATCGCTGACAGGAAAGAACATACCAACAGCTACTGTTTCACTTGATCAATATGGATCCTTTAGTTATCATTATACAATTCCTGCTAATACTCCAATTGGAAACTATACCATAATAGCACAAGCACCATTTGGGGCTTTTAACGCATACTTTGATGTAGTAAATCAACTACCCGTCAAACAAATTCCAATTATAACAAACCAAACACAAACCGTTCCATCTAGTGTGGCTGCAATTACTCCTACACTGACAACTATTCCTTTAACCATTGGGCCAGTTGACAAACATGCCCAATCTAACATGTTTGTTACAAAAGTCAATCAAATCTCAGACTCTGTCATTCCTATAACACTAGCTGAGAAACCAATTGGTAATCTGACCTATTATCCTAGGGAACTTGATGGCCTACTTAGAGTAAATCCTGGCGATGAAAATGCTGTTAGTATTAACGTGAATTCACAAAACGGAACTTGCATTATAGGCCAAAATCTAAACTGTCTTGTCACACAATCCACTGCACAGTCTGGTATGTTATATCAGACTGTGGCAATTGATGGCAAGAATTTCCTTGTTGGATATTCTGGGCCTGGACTTAGACTGCAACAATTTAGTATCGTTCCTGCAGCTACAAATGATGTGATGCCTGATGGGCAATGGAAAGTTTACGTAATAAAAGATAATCAAGTTACTAGATTCTATTACCAAGTAACCTATGTTGGAAAGTAGTTCTAAATCTCAACCAATTTATTCTTGATTAAAACACTACAACTTGATGCAAATTCAAGTTCTAATGTTTGAACAAGATGATCCTACAAAATGTACTGCTGCAAAACTTGTAAAATTTGGTATTGCCAAACGCATAAAACATCTCACTGGGAAAGACATGATTCTCAATCCCTTTGCAAAAGACTTTGTCTTAAGATCTGACAGAGATTTGACCAAGTCTATTACTGCAATTGACTGTTCATGGGAGTTGGCACAAAATATGTTTCTCAAAAAATTTGTAGGTCTGTCACGAAAGCTCCTCCACTGCTTGCAGGTAACCCTGTTAATTATTCCAAGATAGGCAAACTTACAACTGCCGAAGCAATTGCTGGAGTTCTTTATATTATGGACTTTCGCGAACTTGCCAATTCTGTTATTGGTAAATTCAAGTGGGGACATACATTTTTTGATCTAAATCAATATTTGCTAGAAGATTATTCTAATGCCAAAACTATGGATGATGTTATGAAAATATCCCAAGAGTATGGCTTGGAACAATGAAGATTTTTTTAAAACTCTTGGATGTGATTTTATAAAATTATATCTTTGGTGAAAAATATTCCTCATCAGAAGGAGTCTTCTTTCTGGGCTGTAATCTGTATAATCTACGATAAATGCTGTAAATTGTTCTATTTTCCTTCAATCTAGGTGCTATCATTTGCCAGAAATATCTTACTTTGATGTTTGAAATTCTTGAATCTCTTACAACAAATACGCTATAGTTAGATTTTTCTACAATTTCCATCGTTCTAGGGCTAAATGCCTGATCTGATTGATTTCCAGCTCCTACAATTACAATCTCTGGATCCTTGTTTAGATTCTCAAGCAAATCTTTAATGACTTCAGAGCTTGTCGGATAAACTCGTTCCACTGGTACTTTTCTAAAATCTAAATCAAACATTTTTTCATTAATTCTACTTAGAATGTCTCTTTCTTCTTCTGGAGATTCCACAACACCTCGTATGATTCGAATTTTACTTCCCATGATATTAGAAAACGCATGTGCAATCTCAATTCCCAAGTCTGAATGTCTTCCCTTGTCGTATGATACAACTATGTGAGATAGTTCTGTTTCAAATTCTTTCTTAATACTTACTCCTAAAATATCACACGTGGTAAGAGACAACAGTTTTCTATTATTTTTAAAATCAAAGAAATCCATGATGAGAAGATTTATTCCCTGTTCTTCTGCAGTTGCAAGAATTGCCTCTGTGTTATCATGCGATAATCTGACTAGATACCTATAATCTGCGAAACCTGGAGTCTTTTTTAATTCATCAAACGACTTTGTGATTGGTTCTGCAAATCTGTGACCCATTGACAGAGGTATCTGGAGAGGTATTGTTGCCACATTTAAAAGTGAAATCTCCCCATCTTTGTCTTTGGCAATGGTGGATGCAATCTTGATTAGCTTTTCAATTGTCTTTTTGTTGAAAACCACCATTATGCGATAATTCTTTCTTTCTGTTGGACCTATGTTTGCAACTAAAGGTGCATAATGTTCAATTTCTTTTTTGGATATATGCAATTTATAAATTGAAAATCCGATTAGTATCCAAATGATTGCAATTACCCAGCTTAGTGGGTTGTAAATCAACAGAAAGATTGCCAATCCTGCCTTGCATATTATGCCAATGATTGGCATGAGTGGAAATAGCGGAATTTTAAACCCGTAATCAAGTTTGTTACCATATAATCTTCGAATGTTGATTCCAGCCCAGTTTACTTGAGTGAAAAGAAAGAGAAACATAACTCCTGCTACAAGTGCAATCTGCTCTAATGGGAGCCATGATGCCATGATCAACATGATGATCCCAGAGGCGATTACTGCAAAATGAGGAGTATGATATTTGGGATGGATGGAACTGAAAATGTATGGGAGATTGTATTGTCTGCCCATTGCAAAAGATACACGACTTGAAGAAAACGTAGTGGCACTAAGAGCAGCTATACTTGAAACAATGCCTCCAACAAATACCAATATTGTTCCATATGGAATGAGATACTGTGCAGCCTTTGCAATTCCTACATCCTGATGGTCGCCAATGTATTGCCATACTTCCTTGCCAATCTTTGAAGAGTCAAGACCTCCAAGAAAAACAAAAGTAAAAACTACATACAGTACAGTTACAGTTCCTAATGTGATGAAAATTGCCCTTGGTATGTTCTTCTTTGGATTTTTTACTTCCTCGCCAGCTTGGACAATTATCTCATATCCCTCAAAAGCAATAAACGTAATTCCCATTGCCAAGATAAAACCAGTTATACCTTTTGGAATAAAATGCTGAAAGTTTACTGCCCAGTTATGGTTGACAAAACTCATTGCATAGACTCCAGATGAAATGAGAATTATGATGATTATGAGTCTGCATTATTGTAAGTCCGTTTCCAATTTTTCCAGTAAGTGAAACTCCTCTGTAATTTACATATGTGAATAATATTATGGAGATTATGGCAATGATTTTGCTTAGTGGAATTCCTCCGTAATGTGATGCCATTCCAATACCTGTTAGTAGGCTGCCAACAAAATCTCCAATTGATACCGCGTATAAGCTACCTGCTATCATGTGGGCAAACCACGCTATCCAACCGCTGATGAACGCATTTGGTCTTGGAAGGCCCTCTTTTACCCATCTATAGCCACCTCCTGCCTCTGGAAATGCAGAACCTAACTCTGCATATGTCAGCGCAGTAAAGAAGTCTGATTATTCCACTGACTACAAATACAATCAAAAGTGAAGGCCCGCCCTCATACATTGCGGGACCTACTAGATTGAAGATGGAACCTCCAATCATCGCTGCAATTCCAATCATTGTTATGTCTAGTAATGAGAGGCTACGAACGAGTCCGGCTTGCGTGTCATGTGTCATGTGAATATATCGGTGAGGACTATGATGGTGAATAAATCTCTACTCGTTACCTGTAACAGGCACACAAATTTACTGCCCATATGATGCACTGATTGTTCCTTCTTCTATGCTAATCCTAAAATAGTAAATTGGATCCTTGCTATCAGGTGCGAGCCGGTGAACGATCACTGCCACGGCAGAGGAAACTCCTCCCTCCATGCAGCAAGTGCGATCCGGAGACGGATAGTCAGAGATGATTGGCAACAGCACAGAAAAAAATCCAACCTGGCATACTATGATGGTAAAGCCTGAGGTTTCCAGTAAGGAATGAAAAATCTGTCCCGCGCGGAGAAAGGCCAAATCAAACAATAAGCGCTGCACTTTGTTTAGGTAGGCCGCATAGCGTAATATCGTTAAAACAGAAGGAGGGTTACGGCTGGCACGCACTTTTTTTTTAAAATAAATTTTTTAAAAATTATTCCTTCTTTTTCTTTTCTTCATCAAACTTGTCTACCCAGTGTTTTCTTTCTTCATACTGGAATGTTGGAGGCGGGCTAGTGTCTACACCTCTTTTCATCGCTGCTTTCATTTTTTGATTGCTCAACCAGAAATACTCCATTGCGATTATTACTGCAAATCCTGCCATTGCATATATTGTAGTAGTAGATAGGCCTTGGGCTGTTTGAACTGATGATCCGTGCCGCTTACTTGGGCTAATGTGGAGATTGCTGGAGTGTCTTGTACCATGTATCCGTTTGCATGTCCTGCCGCATCTATTGTGCCTGAACTTGCTCTGTCAATTATTGTTAAATGATATTTTGCATCTGCTGTAAAATCAGTATCAATATTTTCGGGTTTTTAATGATCCTTGGTATAAATCACTTTGTCCGTACGCAAATCCTGTTACTGCAACTTTCTGTCCAGCATATCCATATCCTGCAGTCTCACTGAGAGTATATGCTGGATCAAAAAGGGTATTCCATTTATCAATTGGGTATCCAACAAGTGGGCTTGCATCTATCAAATTAGCGCTCAAGGGTGCCTCTGCTGGAGTTCCATTCAATATGTTGTATACATCTGGTAATTGTTTCTGTATTACACCTAATGGGGAATTGATATCCAAGTCACCATATTGTTGGGTAGATATAACTACTGGACCCTTCATGGACAAATCCCATCCATGATATGTCTAATACAGTAGGTGCATCGCCTCCTCCCTTGTTTAAGGTATATCCATTAACTGTAGGAATCAATCTTATCAAGTAATCAATTGTTGCACCCTTGTCATCTCCATTGATCTGCACTTGATATTCTACTTTCAAATTGGAGATTGTTGCAGTAGACTTTCTTTGCGTTGCAAAGACTGTGTTTATGTCTTCCATGAATGATTTAATGCTTGTATTGTTATCTGAAGAGTCAGAAAATGATATTGTCATATTTTTACCCACTAGGGCATCTTTTAGTTTTCCACCATTTGAATAGTCGATTGAAACATTTTTTGTAAATTTGAATTCTGGTGTAATTGGAGTTCCTTCAATTGGCAGATATGCATTAAAGTCAACTGTTGCCCAAATTGGGGCTGCAGTTCCGAAAACTAGTAAACACAAAATGACTGATGCTAAAAGAAATCTCTTAGTCACGGTGTGAATTCTCTGTCGGATAGTAATAAACTTTAGCATTGTTTTTCATCAGCTAAAATTTTTTCTTTTGTAGTGGTAAGAGTAATATTTAGTTGGTCTAATCTACTAACTTTACGGGGGAAATGGAACGATGATTACAATTCTTGCAGGTGGAACCGGTTCTGTTAAACTTGTACGAGGCGTAGCTACTCAAACTAGAGATATATCTGTAATATCTAATGTTGGTGACAATTATTGGCTGTATGGCCTATACATTTGTCCGGATATTGATACCATTCTCTACGGATTAGCAGATATTTTAGATACTGAGAAAGGATGGGGAATAAAGAAGGACACATATGGATTTTTACGACAAATGGAAGTTCTAGGAGAAGAGACTTGGTTTAACATAGGTGACCGAGATGCAGCCATTCATCTTTTGAGAACTAATATGCTAAAGAATGGAAAGAACTTGTCTGATATTACAGAATGGATGTGCAGAAAATTTGCAATTGACACAAAAATTATTCCAGTTACTGATAATAGCGTAGAAACAAGAATTGTAACCAACAAGGGAGACTTGCATCTTCAAGAATACTGGGTAAAATACAAAGGCCAAGACAAAGTAGAGGGAATAAAGTATATTGGTGCAGACAAGGCACGCGCAAATCCTGCTGCAGTAAATGCTATACATGATTCTAAATTAGTGATAATCGCACCAGGAAATCCTCTGACAAGTATCGGACCAATCTTGTCAATTAAAGGAATTAGAAAAGAATTATCAAAATCAAAGAAAAAGGTGGTGGTTGTTAGTCCTCTTATAGGAAATGCTGCAATTAGTGGACCTGCTACAAAGTATATGGAAGCTGCAGGCATGGAAGTTTCTGTTTATGGTTTGGCAAAAATGTATTCTGAAGTTGCATCGCACATTGTAATTGATTCTGCAGACCGATTACTAACTAGAAAAATAGAAAACTTGGATATGAAAGTTTATGAAACTAAGATAAGAATGAAGGACAAGAAAGATGAAGAAGCTTTAGCATCTTTTATTCTAAAACAAGTTCATGTCTGATTTGCGTATTGGCGCAATAATTCCAGTGAAAACTTTCTCGAGAGCCAAAACACGTCTTAATTTATCTCAAGAAAAGACTGAAAAAATATGTGCGGAAATGTTGGAATCAGTTTTACAAAATGTAACACGTTCTAACCTTATTGAAAAAACCGTTCTAGTAAGTAAAGATGAAAAGGCACTAGGTATTGGAAAAAAATTTGGAGCACATGGAATCTATGATGAATCTGAACAGGGAGTCAATAGTGCAGTTTTACTTGCAGATGACTATTTTTCACGAGAAGGGTTTGAGGCAACGATGGTCTTTCCACAAGATATACCGCTGATACAGCCAGAAGATGTAGAAACATTATATCAAATGAGAACGTCTGACCGATGTGTCTTGGTTGTACCATCACGAAAATTTGATGGAACCAATGCCTTGTTTAGAACTCCTACAAATGTAATGGAGACGCATTATGATGAAGACAGACTATAAAATACATCTAAATACTGCTGAAAAACGAAATGCAAGTTCAGCACTTGTATTGATTCGAAGGATCATGCTTGATATTGATGATCAATCTGATCTTAGATTCATACTGTCTTTTTCTGATACTACAATAGCAAACTCTCTTAGAAAAATTCTAGATTAATTTATCATTTGGCATACTTGTTTTGTCTATGTTCTTTCTTGATTCAATATGCGATAAAATCTTGATTGTTATGGCAATTATTCCTGTTATGATGATTATCGCTTCTAATGTATTGGAAAAGGGATTTGATGATTCGTTTATTGTTGGGCTTTGACTTAGATTTGAAATGAAAAATAAATATGAAAATAAAAAGTAGTTTGTGGCCCAATGTATCAACACTGCTGGGGCAAAACCATATCTTACATAAACCCATCCTATTATAATTCCTGCAACTGTTGCCTGTGACACCTTTCCAGGACTCCACGGGGTTCCTGAAATTATATGGGATACTCCGAAAAATAATCCGATTGTAATAATCAAAATCATTGGTCTTTTGTAATTCTCAATGTAGAGATATTTTGAAGGTCTCCACAAAGACTTGAAAAATATCTTCCATGAGGGAACGTGTGAATATATTAGAAAAAGTGGAATTCCTATTAGGATGACTCTAAAGCCTACTTCTTCAGTCAAAGGAGATGTGGTTAGTCTGAAAGAAACGGATCAAATTGTTATCAGACTGGGGTAATTCAATCTTGATTCCAACGCTTTGCTGAACTATCTCAATTATTATTGAAAATAAAATTAAAATTGAAAACCATGCCATCGTATTTGCAAGTGCATTGCCTTTCATGCTCCTCCACCCTCTTGACATTAGATTTGAAAGTGTTTTCAATAGAGAATCTTCTGGGCCAAAATATGAGATTGAAAATAGTATCAAAAAAACTGCCCATGCTATGATAAACGCATCTCCAATCTCAAAAGAAACTGGAATCTTGTAGCCTATTCCACCAAAAAACAAATTCAATCCGTCAGTGGGATACTGATAATTGATATCTTTTCCAATCTCGGAATTGAACATCACATAAAGACCAATTGGAAATGAAAGTAACATGATTCCAAATATTATTGACAAAAATCCAGAATATGGTATGGCAAGAATTTTTATGATCTTATCTATTTTTTCCAAACTTGATATCAATGAACTTCGATACTAGCTTCAGGAAATCCAAGCTTAACAAGCGTTGCCTTTATTGTATCTCTATGGTCTCCTTGAAGAAAGATATAACCTTCTTTTTCAGTGCCGCCACAAGCATAACGAGCCTTTAATTCTTTTACAACTTTTCCTAAATCATTCATCTTTGGATTGATTCCTTCGATCTTTGTTCCTTTCTTTTTGAAACGTCTTTCCTCAATTCTTACAACAATCTGAGTTTGATCTTTTTCAAGTTCACCACAGGCGCATAAATCATTAGGAAGTCCACAAGTATTGCAGATTACCGCCATTCGAACTAAAAAGTCGAAATCTCACTATTAAGCCTTGTTTATCCTCCTCTAAGTTTTTTATTTGGTTCAAGTAACTCCATCTTATGTCAAAAGAGCTAACAAAACGAGCAGTCGAGATGCTGCTAAAGGGAGCTACACTGGTCAGTGACCCTTGTCCATATTGTAAGGGTGTTAGAATTATGAATGATGGTAATGCATTATGTATAACATGTGGCAAGGAGGCAATAAAAGAGCAATCTGAATCCGTCTTACCACAAATGGAACGAAAATCTGGAAATACTACTATTGATACATTGGATCTAAAAATAAAGGAACTGGCAGAAGCACTTCAAAAGGAAAAGGACTATGAGAAACAAAAACAGATCTTGTTTGCTATGAATGAGGTAATTGCAATTAAAGAAAGACTGGCCAAGATCTAGGCACAAAAAGGTATTTATTTAAACATCCTTGAAACAGACATATCATGAGCAGCAAAAAATCTGCACCACTGCCAGCATCAAGTGCGGGTCTATTGAGATTCTTTGAGGATGAGACTAAAGGCTACAAGTTAAGGCCAGAGATAGTAGTTGCAATACCTGCATCATTGATTGGACTTTCGTGGATTCTTAAGATCTTTTTCTCAGCATGACGGAAAGCTCCAACGATGTATCCCGCATTCATAAACGGTATACGTTAACAACATTTACTCCAACTTCACACTATGTATCGCTAGTAATCGCCATTGTTGCCGCATGTGTTATTGTGGCAGTATCAAGCATTGATTATTTCAAATCATCTGACAGGCTAGTCTATGCCATACCTGTTACTGTTGCCGCACTTATGATAACTCAGATAATAGATACTAAAATTTTGAAAACTGAATATTCTAAATCCATACACATGTCTGCATTTGGAAATCTTTTGTGGCTTGTAACTCTTCTATGTGGAATATTGTCTTTTTACGTATTTTCTAAACCACAGTTATTACAAATTTATGTAATTGAAGGAATGTTTTTGTTTACTAGTTTTAGAATTGCGATATTTACATCAGTACTGGGAGCAAAACTAAAGACAGCGTGGGCAATTTCATTAATCCAACCTCTTGCAATGTTCCTTGCATTTGTACCTACTAATCAATGGATTCCAATGCTGTCTGATCCCAGGTCTATTGCATATGGTATAGTTTTTTGTGTTCTTGGAAGTCTCTGGACTTTGTTAAGTGATAGAATTGCAGGTAGTGGAAAATTATCTAGTACTCACGCATTCTTGCAAGCATATCTTGCAGCATGGACAAATAATGATCCTAAACCAATGGAATTGTTGATGGAGAAACGCTCAGAACCATCAAAGGTCTCCACATTTCAAATTCTATTCAAGAAAAAAGACGGAGATTGTAGACTGGTAATTCCAGACCTTCATCCTGGACCGTTTCATCCAATAGGTGGAAGCAATATACCGTATCTTATATATAAAAATCTCAATTCTTCTGCGATGGTAATGCATAGCATTTCTGACCATTCGCTTAACTTACCTTCTAAATCTCAAGTTGATCATTATATCACAAGCCTCCAACAAAATCTGAAAATCCAAGAAGGTTCAAAAAGCACAAAGCCAGTCACAATTCAAGTAAATAAAGCCAGAACTACTGGATTGTTATTTGATAAAACAGCAGTCTTGATTCTTTCATTGTCTCCCCACGGGATGGAAGATATTCCATTTTACATAAAATCAGATCTTGAGCAATATGGTAAAAACAGAGGATTTGAAAGAGTACTGATTGTTGATAGTCATAATGCAATGGGAAAAGAAATTGAAAAACTTGATGCAGATGATCTTCTAATTGCTGCAAAATCTACTTTGGATACACTCATCACAAAAGAGACGTTGCCATTAGAGGTTGGATATGCAAACTCTGAGCATCTAAATTTTGATGCAGATGATCTTGGACCTGGCAAGGTTGCAATAATGTGTTTTAAGATTGGTGATGAAAAGTTCTTTCTTGCATGGGCCGATGCAAATAATATGTTAAATGGACTGCGTGAAGAAATTGCAAATAGTTTCTTAAATAATGGATATAATTTTCTTGAAATATGCACATCTGATACGCACTATAAAGCAAGAACGCCTAGAAATAAACACGGTTATTTTGAATTTGGAAGTCTATCCAAAGCACCTGATGTTGTATCATGGTTTTTAGATCTTGCCAAAAAAGCAGAACAGACTGCTTCTCCTACATCTTACGACCTCCTAGAAAGTGAGACCAGTGTCAAAGTTATGGGAGGTAACCAACTTGAGCTTTATTCAAAATCCCTTGATAATGCAATGCGAATAACACAAGCGTTTCTTTTGATAACTACTGGATTTTTTATCTATACGATGCTCTAACTTTGAAGTTTTTCTAGATTCCCGTAAAACTCATCACAAAATGAATCTAGCTGATGGACTGGGATAATTGGTACTCCATCAATGAATTGTAGGTCGTGTTGGTAAAGGGTTACAATTGCAGGAACTGCAGCCCTGATATCTTCTTTAGTCAGATATTGCTTTGTTCTCTCAATTTGTTTTTTTACGGCAGTCTGAAGTGCCGAGTGGGACATATTTTTCCAATGTTTACAGTCAACAAGTATGGCAACATCTGACTTGATGCCTATCACATCTATCTGCATCCTGGGTTTTGTTAATATGACATTTTTTGTAGTCTCAAAATCTTGCTTTTCAAGAATTTCTGCTGCAAGCGATTCAAAATCCTGCCATTTTAACAAGCGTGAGACCTCCTCAATTGCCGCACCCATGTTAATTGCAAGAATACACGTCTTTAGCCTGTCACTTTCTTCAAAATGGATTTGTTCCTCCTCATATCTTCCTATTCCATTTTGCATAAAATTGTCAAGTATCTCGTTTGCTACATATTCGCTAGTCTGAGTTGCCATGCTAAAATCTTTGACAGAAAGCCCTCCTGGGATTATTCCTTGAATTCCTTTTACTAGCATTTGAAGATTCATTATGAACCAATTAGTTTTCTTTTATAAAATACTATTTGTGTTATTGTGTGACACCACGTCATCGTAATTCTTGTACTAGTTTTTTATATTATGATAATTTACTTGTTGGACCACGGTTAAATACAGTTCATTGAAAAACATATCATGAAATTTTTATTATTCATTCTTCTAGCGATTTTTATTTTGGGCCCTGTAGTTGCATTTGGTGATAAAGGTACAAATTTTAACAAAGTTGAATTTATCCAGTACTCTGATGATAACACTGCTGTACAAGAAATAGAAAATGGACACTTGGATATTTATTATTCTGCAATACCGTTGGATTTACTTGATGATCAATCAAGGCAAAATTTGAAGGTATTCCAGTCTGCTGGAACAAGTTATAGTCTTTTGATAAATCCCGCAGTCTCTGAGCAATTCAATCCATTTTCAATCCAACAAGTAAGATTTGCACTAAATTATCTAATAGATAGGGATCTTATCGTAGATGAAGTTCTAAATGGTTATGGCGTTCAAATGATTTCTGCATACAAACCATATGATCCTGATTATCTCTCAATACTGGGAGAATTACAGTCATTTAATTTTAAACATAATCCCGCGCTTGCAAATCAAATCATATCAAGTGCACTTGAAAAGGCAGGTGCACAAAAGACTGGAGGAACTTGGTACTATAATTCAAAACCGATATCTGTTACAATCTTTATTCGAAGTGATGATCCTATACGAAGATCTATTGGCGAAATTCTTGCTTCTCAATTACACGATGTAGGATTTGTGGTGAAAAAAGATTATGGTGATCTGACAAAAGCATTCTCTGATGTTTATGGTTCCAATCCATCTGATATGAAATGGAGTATTTACACAGAAGGATGGACAATGAGTGGTTTTGTAAGATATGATTCCGTAAATACTGCCCAAATGTATTCTCCGTGGTACTCTAACATGCCTGGATTTAACAATCCCTCATATTGGAATTTCCAAGACCCTGAGATTGATTCTCTATCCAAGGCGATATTCTTTGGAAATTTTACATCTTCAGATCAACGCTCCAGTTTGATAAACCAGGCAGTTGATCGGGGAATTCATGATTCTGTTAGAATATTTCTTGCATGCAAGATAGACCAATTTGTCGCAAACAAAAAAGTCGATGGAATAATAAATGATTTTGGTGCAGGAATTACAAGTAGGTTTACTCCAATTAATGCAAGATCCGATTCTGACACACTGACAATAGGTGTAAAAAATATCTACTCTGGTGCATGGAATCCAATCGGTGGATTTACAGATTCTTCCAGCCAGCAAATTTGGGGAACCATATCTGACCCTGGAGACTTCAAAAATCCTTACACTGGATATACCATACCAGTAAGGTCTGATTGGCAAGTCAAGACTGCTGGACCTTTGAACAAACTTGATGTTCCAAGTGACGCAATATACTGGGATGCTTTAAAACAAAAGTGGGTTCAGGTGGGAACTGGAGTTAAGGCAACAAGCAAAGTAACGTTTCACCTAAAATTTGGAAATTGGCACAACAAAATTCCAATGGATATGAACGATGTTCTTTATGGAATTTATTTTCTATATCAATGGGGTACAGATCAGACAAATGGAACCATGACATTTGATTCAGAATATTCTCCCAAGGCAAATCAGGCTGCAAAGATGCTCATAGGAGTTAGGGTTGTTGATGCAGATACTATTGAGGTTTATCAAAACTATTGGCATTTTGATGATAATGAAATTGCAGACTCTGCCCAAGTCTGGCCTGCAATGCCATGGGAGATTGGTTACGCTATGGAAAAAGCAGTTACTGATGGCAAGCTTGCATTTTCAAGATCAGACGCAATGAGCAAAGATGTAGACTGGATGTCACTAATTATTCCAAATGATGCCAATGTGATAAAAACAAACCTTGAAGACTTTGAAAAAGAGAGTTCTATTCCACCCGCACTTTCATATGTTAACGATTCAAATTATTTTAATTCAAGATACGATGCTTCGATATCTTGGATTGCTGAACATGGACATGCTGTAATAAGTAATGGACCATACTATTTGGATAGTTATTCTCCTGATGCAAGAAAAATCACGATTAAAGCATTTGATGATCCCACATATCCTTTCAAATCTGGATACTGGGAAAAATTTGAAGATATTAGCATACCTACAATACAAAATGTTGAAGTACCAACTGACATAATCCTAGGTACAAATCTTACAATACCAATTTCAGTCACACCAAATGCTACTGTATATTACTATTTTACAAACCCTGAAGGAAAGATAGTCGATAATGGGAAGAAAAAATCTGCAGATGGAAACATGACAATAACCCTTGGTCCTGAAAAGACAAAGAATTTTGAATTAGGCTCAAATGACTTTCAGATATTTGTAGTATCAGATGATGCATACAAACCTGATATGTATCATACAAGTTTTCTTGTAACACAAGGGGCAAATCAACTAGCCCAGGAAAATTTTATCTCTAATCACGAGTCTCTAGGAGTAAATTATGCATATCTTGCAGGCATTGTAATACCTGCAAGCGCTGTATTTCTAATGGTGTTGTATGTAATTCTTAGGAGAAGGAAAAGTCCAGTGAAGTAGATGGGATTTAAAAAATTCCTTGCAAAGCGTGCAATTACAATGTTTGGAGTGCTGATGGCAACACTTCTTGTTACAATTGCATTGGTAGGGGCAAATATGGATTCTATATCAAAACAGAGCGTCGCATTGGAAATAAGACAACAAGTGACCAACAACAAAAGTCTTCTGTCGAGTTTTAAAACAACTGATCAGATGGACTCATATGTAGAAAATCAAATTCAACAACGAATTAAATCTCTTGGCCTTGATCAACCATGGTACACTCCTCAAAGAATTGGTTTCTCAATGTACAAAATTCTGACATTGGACTTTGGTCATGCAAAATTTCTTACAAGCGATAGCGGTTCATCTGATGTCAAGGATATAATACTTGAAAAGTTGCCAAGGACAATTCTTCTTTTTACAACAGTCTACTGCAATAGTTTCTGTTCTGGGAATATTTCTAGGAGCAGTTGCTGCAAGCAAGGTAAACTCCAAGATTGACAAGATAACTTCCGGTTTTGCAATAATCTCAAGCAGTTTTCCAGTCTGGTGGATAGGAGTTCTTATGATATTCGTTTTTGCATTTCTTTATCCGATATTTCCTGCAAGAGCAACCCCTGATATTTCTGTAACTGATCCGGGATACCTGGGGTCTCTTTTGTATCACATGGCGCTTCCATTGATTACTCTGGTTCTAATCGGATTTGGCTCCTGGGCATACTTGGTAAGAAATTTCCTAGTTGGGGTATTGCAAGAGGACTTTATCATGGCAAAAAGAGCAGCCGGAATAGATGAAAAGCGAATACTATACTCCCATGCACTGAAAAACGCTGCACCTCCTGTTGTGACAATTCTTGCACTTAGCTTGTCAGGCTCTCTTGGTGGGGCGATAATCACAGAAGCTGTCTTTGATTGGCCAGGTATGGGTAGGCTGTACTTTGAAGCAATCAGTGTTTTGGATTTGCCAGTAATCATAGGCGCTACATATGTTTTGACTGCCTTCTTTCTAGCAAGTGTGTTTGTAGCTGATGTCTTGTACGGATACTTTGATCCTAGGGTGAGAAGGGAATGAGTTTTTCAGCAAGAGGTATCTGGCGTGAATTTTCTCATAGTGCGATAGGAATGGCCGGAATTGTAATTCTCGCAGTCCTTTTCTTGATGTCAATTATCGCATTTGTAACTATACCAGTTGAAAGCTTCAAGACATGGAATGATCCTGCAAGCTGGCTATTGTATCCAAAATCTGCCCAACCTGCTTGGATAAATTATTTCCAATCTGAAAAGATCCCCGAACACTTGATACTCCAACCCCAAAGCTCATCACAACAACTACCATCTGTATATGTTCTGACAGATTCATTTGTAGTAAATTATCAATATGATGGATTTCCAAGTGACTTTATCTACCAATATACTGCCAAATACAGTGGCTCTCCTTTGTTACAATTATCTGTGACACGGCCTGACGGGATTGAATTGAATCTAGTTTCTACATCATTACCTTTTAGCAATACTGAAACAACATACTCTAGTATGTTGTTTTCAACACAAAATGTAATTACGAAAAATATTGCAAATGATAAAGGCAGATACTTGTTTCCATTTGATACTCTTTCTTCTGAAAAAATTGTATTCTCAAAACTTGACGAAAATAAAATTCTCAAAGGTAATTATATCTTTAGAGTGCACTTGTATGATGTATCTGAAAAGCCGGTTCTTGAAAAATCCAATCTTGTACTAGGAGGAAAAGTTTATGGAATGATGGGAACCGATGAGCTAAGACGAGATTTATCGATTGGATTACTTTGGGGTACACCGTTGGCTCTTTTCATAGGCATAACCGTATCAATTGGTTCTGTAATACTTGGCTTACTTTATGGTGTGTTTGCAGGGTTCAAGGGCAAAGCAACTGATGAAGCGTTGATGCGCTTTAATGATGTAATTTATGCCATGCCTGCCCTTCCACTCTTGATAATTTTAGCAGTAACTATTGGAAATAGCATATTTTTGATAGTCGGGTTCCTTGTAATTTTTGGCTGGGTGGGAATAGCCAAGGTATCACGAAGTATGGCAATGCAGATAAAAACACTCCAGTATGTCGAAGCATCAAAACTGATGGGTCAGAAAGATTATAAAATAATATTCAAACACATACTTCCACAACTTCTTCCATATGCATTTGCAAGCATTGCAATATCAGTTCCTGCTGCAATTACTACTGAGGCCGGTCTTAGTTTTCTAGGATTGGGTGATCCTACCTTTCCAACATGGGGACAAATATTGCATGATGCAAGCTCTTACAGTGCAGCAGCACGTGGTATGTGGTGGTGGATCCTACCGCCTGGAATTTTAATTGCAGTGACAGGTCTTGCGTTTGTATTTATGGGCCATGCAATGGATGTCATAATTAATCCTCGATTACGACGATAATCTTATCCAAACTAGAAAAAATTCTTCATCAAGGGACTGGTTTTTCAGTCTGGTCATTTTCTAACCCTGATGTAATTAGTCAAATACTTGAAAATAGCCTAAATACTATTGATTATATCTTAAGGTGATGACCACCGAGAGTGTTACTGAGATGATTCCTGAAGTAGAATACAAACCTGTGAAAAAGATAATCATACATCATATATCCAAGTATACTTCAGTAGAAAAATTCCTAACAAGCGCAATACCTCCAAACACGCCGTCTATTGGATGGTGTGCTGGATACCTGATAAGTTTTACAAATTTTCCAGAATCTGATGATGTCACAAGAGAAATCCTCAATGGAACCACTCATGTTGCATCTGTATATTACTGCGAGATGGCTGAATTCAAATCTACTATCAAAACCCAATACAATCAAGAGATATTGGTCATCGATCAATCAAATGAAGTTCCAGTAGTTGCAATCGCTCAGTTTCTAAAGAAGCGAAAAAATTAATTTATAAATAATACGCAATTGATTTTAGAATAGAATTTTTTAGTTTACTACACTAGAATTGAATTGACGAATTATTTTTATTGTATCATCTGAGAGTCTGACTGTATAAGCTGCAGCATTTGGATCAGTTGATTGGGCAAGTGTTTCTGCAAATTGTGTCTTGTCCTTGCCTCTCTGATACATTCCTCCAGATTCTTTTATGCATAAAGGAAATTTTTGTAACTTCAGTCCGTTCTTGAAAAGATGCGCAATGAATTTCATGTAGTTCTCAGGCGAATACCAATCTGTATTTTTTTCTTCACAAAGCATTATCCAAGTATCTATTGTATTTTGAAATAATGCCATACTACGAAGTTCTTCAAGTTTCATTTCAGAGTGATTAAAAGTCTGCTCTTTTCATCTTAGAGCCGCATCTTGGACACATTCCGCCTTTGTACTTGTTATTGCATGCAAGGCAGATGTATTTTACACCCTGGCTTTGACCAAAGAATCCTCCGCCTCCTCCAGCACCTGCATCGGAACCCATTCCGCCCATTCGTTTCATTGCTCTGTTTCTTAAGAAGAGTGGAAATACTATGAAAATGGCCAATGCTGCAATCAAACCAAATGGGAATGGTAATAACATCTGTAAACCTATGCTTACTGCTAGTGAGCCAAAAAGGAATATCAGATAAGTCTTGTAATTAATCAACGCTAGTTCTTACATCAAAAAGCTTATAAATTTTTGTCATGATTGATCCGAACTTATTGTGACCTCTAGGAGGTTTCCATCCCGGTCATATGCAAAAATGTCACCGTCTTCATACGGTGATTGTATGATAATTGAGACAAAACCAAAAAAATTGTGTAGATCAGTGACTGATGGCCTGGCAACACCTGATGGGTGAGAATGAACAGTGCCTACATAGACTTGTGTCTAATGGTAGAAAAGAATGAGGAAACCCTGCAAAAGTTGGACCAGTGTGAAAGAACGGGGGAATGACAAGGCCATCGATTAGTATCTTTCCCTTCCTTGACTTTCCACGAAGTATCAATATGCATTCATTTGGATGATTCATTTTACAATATGAAAGAATTCCATCTCTTACGTCATTCTTGATGGTTATGGTTCTCTGATGTTTTTCAGTCTTGAATAACATGTGATTACTGATACTATCAAACTAATTAATCTTCAATGTGGTATGAATGAATTCTATTTTTTTAGAATAATCTTTGATTTTGAAACTCTGGTAAGATCTGATTCTATTTCTGATATGTGTTTTTCAAGCATACTGCTGTCCTCATTTATCTCAGCCTCTAATTTCTTTTTAATGGATTCCATGTTTGAAAAATTCGTTTTAGATTTGTGCAAACTGTGTTCTTTGGATTCTAATGATTTTATATCAAAAACAATCAGATCTTTTTCAAGAGTTGATACTTTGTTAGAGTATGATTCTTTTAATGTAATGAATTCATCTAATCTTGATATCGTCTCCCTTATCTGTTCTAGGGACTTGTCAGTATCTTTAACAGAAATGGATGCAGAAGAAACTGACTTGGCTACCGCTTCTAGTATTTGTATTATTGTGGGTTTGTTATGAGTGGAAATTACCTCATATGGGTTGGAAACCAATTCATCCATCATCTTCTTGACTGGTTTTTCAAATGCAGAGATGTAGCTGTATTTATCAAGCGGCCTTGAAATCTTTGAGAATTGCATGTCTATGATATTTTTTATCTGATTTTTTTCAGAAGATAATGATTCTATACTATTTTTAATCTCAAGATATTTTGTGTACTCTTTTAGAGCCTTTAAATCATGAATCTGCTTCTCATGTACTGAAAAATTATTTTTTAAGATATCAAGCTCTGATATAATCTCTGACACTCTGTTTGTTTTCTGGATGATTTTGCTTTTTTCTTCTGAGATTTTTTTACTCAGGTCAACAATGTTTTCACCATTTATTTTGAGATTCTCTATGTGATTTATGGAAACTTGTAATTGATTTCTCTTGCTTGCTATCTTGGCAATCTCCTCCTTGAGACTGCCGGCATATTTTTTTGCGAAAATGTGAATTATTCTTGAATTCAATCCTAGCACATCTCCTATTCTCTTTAATGTTTGACTGATCTCAGTGTTGAGCAATATCACCTGATCATATTTTGTAGCATTTGTTAGACTGGATGTGGTCTCTTTTTTTATTATGGATACAATGGAATCTTTTCCTCGTTTTACAATTATCATCAAGTTTTTGTCAATGTCGTCAAGTTTCAAGTCATCATGCTCTAACTGAAGAATCAACGAATGAATCTTTTTTTTATGTGCCTCTACTTCATCTCTAACTGATTTTGCAATGTTGATAGATTCAGTAATATATGGAGATTGAATTTCCTGAAGAATTCCTGGAATTTCTTCTATGCCTATTATTCTTTCATTATGTGTTGTAGCTGGATGCTCTTGTGCTTTTTTCTTGCCAAATCCAAAAACCATGGTCTATACAATATTGTATACTTGTGACAACGTTAAATATTGTGCAGAATCAATTACGCTGTCATGAGTGACATACGGTTAATCCTATGTGGGGCCGCAATAATATTTGCAGGTTTCATGCTTGGTGCATTTGCAAACTCTACTTATGCCCAATTTGCAGTCCAACAGCAAACTTTTGATGAATGCTATGATTATTCTACTGGAGTGGCAGTACATGTCAAATGCTCTGAAAAGACCCAAGATTATTTGCTTTATCTTGCATTGTCTATTGGTCTACTAGGATCTGGAGGCGTAGTTATTTACAAAGGAATACGTGGAAAATGGGATAATAGTGTAAGAGATGATGAAATGGTAGGGCCAAAAAACCCGTAAGTGTCTTGAACTATTAACTTGGTATGAACTTGGATCGAATTGTAATTACTGCAATAACCGATAGCATGAAAGTAATTGTGACCAAGTATCCAAATTCTGGAACACTAGGAGGATTTGATATTTCATTGACAGTTACAATCTGATATCCTCCGTTTCTTACATCATCAATCAAAGATTGGAGTTTTTGAATTTTTTCATCGTCTGGCATGTTCATCTTGACTGTTCCATTATTTTGTGCATAATCTTGAAAGTTAATTGGAACCACGGCATATCCATTGGCTTGTATACTGTTACGGATTTCTGACATTATCTGGTCATTTGTCATACTTTGATTTGTATTGTATTGTTGTATTGTGTCTGTAAATATGGTTGGGGGATAAGATTGGATATTTTTAGCAAGAGCTGGTGGTACTTGAGTATCTGTATTTCCACTGATAAAATGCAAGTCGTTATCAATCATGGCATAAAATGTATCATTGTTAGATTTACCATATGGAGGTATGAAGACAGAAGGTACTATATCCAGTGTTGAAGATATTTTGTTTTTTGATTGTTCTAATAGTTGTGATTGCTGGGATTTGTTAAATGTGGTGAAATCCTCAAAACTCCAACCGTTTATTGCTACATCAATCAGACCTGTCTTTATTTTTGATTTAATGTAGTCTGTTAATACGGTGTCATTTCCAAATGCATTACCAATTACACCGACAGTCAAACTGGCATTTTTTTCATCAAACACACTAATAACTTTGGCTTGTACATTGCTTAACCAATAATCTTGAATATTGTCTAATCTGAATGCCACGCAATTACAATTTGTAATGATATTCGAAGGGGTGGGTGTGGGAATGACTGGCGTAGGTATTGGAGATGCCGGAGCCTGGGTCATATTTCCAGAGGTAGTTTGAGGAGTTACTGGTATGGGCGTGGGAATAATTGGCGTAGGCACAGAAGCAGTTGGTACTTTTTGACTCTCTATGTCAAAAGAAAATTTTGAACCATCCAGCGTTACCTGTAAAGTCCCCCACTCTGAATTGTCGCTTTCTTCAACAACTTTGAAAAGATAATCTCCAACTTTCAAATTGGAAAAATATGCTTCACCGCGTATTGAAACTGGAGATTGTGAGATTTTATTTCCATTGTTATCATAAAGTTCTACTACAAACTCTCCATTTGAAGAAGATATGTGGTGTAATTGGGTATCAAGGACATTAACTGTGATGAGTGAATTTATCACTGGCGGCCAGTTTGTTACAATTTTTTTCTCCTGAGGTATACCTGGTAAAAGAAGTATTGGCGATTGGGAATATGTCAGGCTGTTTCCAATTCTCACATCTACAGTATAGTAATCATTTTGAACAGTAGTTGGTTCGATCCAGAACCTCATAGTTTGTCCGTTAGCATCTACGGGACCATGAGCCCATGTCTTGTTATCTTGGGCTTTGATGTACACAGTTGCATTTGATATTGGCGTTATACCATCATTATAGAAAACATCAGCACGTATTCCTCCCGGGAGGGGTAACTGTATAGTAACGTCCTGATGTGATTGTTCCAAGTTGACATAACTTACACTTGAATACATGCTATTTGCATATGCTTCAATTTTGTACTGATGACCAATAGGCAATGATACAATGTTAAATGGATTTCCTGATAACGATACAATTTCTTTGTAGGCTGTTTGATTAGAATCCTGATAAATTTTTAAAGATACTGGCCAATAGTCCGCAGTGTCACCGTTTGTATATGTTAATGTGACTGCTATAGAACCAATTGTATCCCCATAAGCTGGGCTAGTTACCAAAATTGTTATTGATATTATAACAATCAATGCTCCGCTAAACAGGAATTTTGTCATATGCCTATCCTCTTTGCACTGGTCCATTTTGCCTTTGTCCTAAAAACTTCTTGAAGGCATCCTAATACGAGTAAAATATCAACTATTTGCTTGTATCCTATGACCAGAAATGGTGAAAACAGTATCAGCCTGGGATCCTCCCGGTCTATACGGACGGCTAGAGCCGACATTAATGTCTGCAATATGATAAACAGCCCAAACATCTCTACTACAAACATCCACTCTCCAATCAACACTTCGTATATCGCGGTGGCAATCACTACCAGTCCTGCAAATGGCAGGACTACCATGGAGATTATCATAAACGGAAATGCGATTCTGTACAAAAATGCATATCTTGGGTTAAACAAGGTCTCTGCATGTCTTGTTAATACTTGCAAATTTCCACGATACCACCTCTTTCGTTGTTTGTAAAAATCATGAAAAGATTGTGGTGCCTCTGTATACGCAGTTGAACTAGTGCTTCCCTGAACGACAAATCCGGATTTTAAGACCTTGATTGTAGCATCAAAGTCCTCAACCAATGTATCCTTGTGATACGTCCCAACATCTTCTAGTGCTGTTTTTTTAAATGCGCCCAATGCTCCAGGTACTATAGTAATTGAGCCAAAAAAATCAAAAGCCCTTCTGATAATTTCAATTCCGGATACATACTCTAAAGCCTGAGACCATGTGAGCCAATTCATTCTGTTTCTTACCTTGATATTTCCTGCAACAGCTGCAACGTTCTTGTCTGTAGAAAATCCTTTGACTAGTTGTTTTAGAGCATTTCTGCCAACGATAGTATCTGCATCAACTATTGCGACTATCTCACCTTTTGCAAATGCTATTCCATGATTAAGAGCTGAAGCTTTTCCTCCATTTTCTTTGTGTAATACTTTGACTTTGTTTTTGTATCTGTTTGCTATCTTTAACGTATCATCTTTACTTCCATCGTCAATTACAATTATTTCCTTGTCGGGATAATTTGTATCCAGTAATCCCTCTATTGTTCTTGCAATTACTTTTTCTTCATTATATGCTGGCACAAGCACACTAAGAGTTGGATAAGTAGTAGGTTCTGGCTGCATATCTTCCTTCAATTTACTGTATACTGCAAGTGGTACAAACATCAAAGTACTCCAAAATGTTATGGTCATTCCCCACAAGATTATGATTCTTGCAGGTGACTCCCATATTCCAAATCCTTCGTATGCTGCAACCGTGCCTATGACAAATGGGAGGGCAATCATGATTGCAGCAAATGGAGAAGGCAATCTTGTTCCATACTTGAATTTTGACGAGAGGCTACCTCTTGCACTAAGAAGTTGATAGAACATGATAAACGCCGCAAAGACAAGTGAGACTAGAGTTAGATCTGTTTTCATAAGGTAAACTGCAAAAAACAAAATAGAAAATATCGCACAAACAAGTAGAATCTGAATAAAATCTACTTTCACTGTTTCTACCTCAGTCACGATGTGTAATGTTAACGTCAGTTATAAAAATAGGCATGGATCTTCCAAGAAAGACTTTGATATTCTACTTTGGATGTATTTTTGATATTGAATACCTTTCAGTGCTATGAAATATTGGGACTAAAACCTGGTGCGTCAATAAAGGAAATTAAAGACGCATACCGAAATCTTGCCTTACGTTATCATCCTGACAAGGATTCTTCAAAAGGCAATGAGGAACGATTTGTGAAAATCTCTGATGCGTACCAGATCTTGCGATTGCAACATGCAGGGGAATCAAAAATTATTCCAAAATTTGGAGACATTTATCCTGAAGATGCTGTTTACTCTTATGAAGAAGCTGAGAAATTACTTTTAAAACAAAAATATGGAGAGGCAATTGTATTTTTTGACAAAGCCCTAGAAAAGTTACCCCGATATGTAAAAGCATGGCTCAAAAAAGGCGACGCACTGTCTAGTCTGAAAAGATATGATGAAGCCCTTTACTGTTACGAAAAAGCTTTATACATAAATCCTGAATCTGTCGATGCTTGGAATCTAAAAGGTGTATGTCTTTCTGATTTGAAACGATATGAAGATGCAATGGAGTCATTTGATGAGGTAATTTTATTGGATCCAACAAGAGCGTCCGCTTGGAATTTTAAAGGCGTTTGTTTTTTTATTCTTGAAAAATTTGAAAAAGCATTGGAGTGCTTTGATAGGGCAATAAAACTAAACCCCGAGTTTGTAGTTGCATGGCATAACAAAGGCGGAGTGCTTTTAAAACTGGATAAAAAGAAAGAAGCAGACAAGTGTTTTGAAAGAGAAAAAAGCTGAGACGGTAAATTGCTTAAATTTTGATGTCCTCAATCAAATGACATAGAATGCGTGTTTTATGATATCTAAATTTAATTTTTTAGCCTATGTTAAACCGTACACACCATCGTAACTATATGACATATTTTATAAGATATTCAAAACCATCACAGCACTACAGATAAAATTGACATCAAATATACCAAAAAACATTGACACATCTTTGCTTGAGCAATTTGAGCAAGAGGTATGGAAAAAAATTCCACACTTGGAAAAATCAGATAACGTAACAATCGTTAATGCAACTCCACTTCGTGACATTACCGAAGATTTCAAGGCATGTGCAAAAAAAGTATTGAATCTAAACCTTGATGATAAAGATTTGAAAATTTTCGGCAAGTTTGATTCTGGATTACCATCTGGGTCTATCAAAGTAAGACCTGCACTAAACATTATTCATGATGCCATTTCTAAAGGAAAGATTAAACGCGGACAGACGATATTTGAAGCCACTTCGGGCAATTTTGGAATAGCTCTTGGGCAATTATCAAAGCTTGGATTAGATGTAGTTACACTAGTATCAAGAAAACTTCAGGACGGAGTATTTGAAGAATTGAGAAATGAAAAGACTCGGATCTTAAACCTTGATATGGATATATGCCCAGCTCCTGGAATGAAAGATAATCCTAATGTATTGGTTGCAAAAGCAACTGCTGCAAATATTCGCTCACAACTATCCGAACTTGGATTCAAGCCAGAAATTTTTGACAGTGCAATCTCTGAAGTACAGTCATTGTTAGTATCTCAAGACATAATCAATTTGGCAAAGTTGCTTGCAAATATCTATGGAGGTTTTTGTCCAGAACAATATGATAATGAAATGAATATTGAAGCTCACAGAACTATTACTGCACCTGAGATAGACCAACAATTACATGAGACAAACCAGTCTCTTGGAGATTTTAGAGTGGTGTGTACATTTGGTACTGGTGGAACATCTGGAGGTTTGAGTAGATACATGTCTGAAAAATATGGGAAAAAATTACTACATGTTGTATTTCCAATACCTGGTCAAGATGTGGCAGGAATTAGAACAAAAGACAAGGCAAGTGGATTAAAGTTTTATGAACCTGAGCGATACGAGGGACAACACGAGGTAGATTTTGAGCGTGCAAAATACATGCTAAAGTTTTTTGTTGACAATGGCTATGATATGGGAGAGAGTAGTGCACTTGCATTATACGCAGTAGTACAGATGGTAAACTCTGGACAATTTGGTGGAAAGTTTGTTGTAATAATTGCAGATGGGATACAAAAATACAAAAAGAATTTGGACGAGATGTCAAAGAAACAGAACCGTATTCAGGTATCGCTACAAGAAGACTGCTTCCAGCATAAATGATTATGACAAAATCATTTGGGTTCACACCCAATACACTCCACGTGAAGAGGGAATAGAAATGATTGCAAAATCCCTAGGAGTTGACAAAAGTAAGATAATTATTCCAAAAGCAAAAGATGTGGAAAAATTATTGACAACTCAGCAGGTTCCAGAAGATTTGAAAGAACTCGGGTCTGGTAAATCTTTGCTTGTATGCATGGCCGGAAATACTTCATTGATGGCGGTTCGTGCGCTTGCAACCAAAGGCATCACAACTGAGAGCTTGACGGGGGGAATATCTGCACTTTCTCAAGGAAAAGGAAAACAGATCTCTGAATTGATACAAATAGCTACCGAATAACAATTCATGCCCTGAGATTTTTTATAATGTTGCATGTTTTAAAATAAAACTTAACAGCGCCATTGAATGCGAAGTAAAATTAGTTTGACCCCCTTGGTTCAGGACGGGGGATTAAGGTATCAACATGGTGTTATTTTGGGCCCACTTTGTGGTAAAATTATAAAAATTGACTGAAATTACGACATTGAACTAATCTAGATAAACATAAGGTAATTTCATATCACGATGTAATATCAGACATGCTGTTGAATAAGAAAATTCTAACAATAATTGTAGTAATTATCATGTCTATATTAGCTGGAGTATATTTTCTGCCTATAAGTAACAAGACTACAGTTAATCAAACTACCAATACAACAGAAGGCTTCAATCAGACAGCAATGTTGGAACGTGGCAATATGGCAATGGGCTTCAATCAAACTATGATACATCATCATTTCATGTCAACTACAACAGGTGGCGAGATTATGATCATGTCAACTAACATGAGTGATGTCAAAACCGTTGATGAGATAAGATCTCATGTAAAAGAGATTCAATACGAATTTTCTCAGGGAAATTTCACTAAACCATTCTATATCCATGCTCAAATTGTTCCAGGCACTGATGTAATGAAAGCAAAAAAGGATCTGATTAATTATTCTATAAAAGACATTGACGGTGGTTCTATTCTGATTTTAACCACCAATGACACACAAGTTCTCACTGCAATACAACAATTCATGAATTTCCAGTCAAGTCAACACATGGGTCATTGAATTTCTCAAAATAGGTTGTATTGCGACTATGGATGACTTGGAATAATTTCAGACCCATGATGCCTTTGATGGATATTACAATTTTAGTTCAACATCTGCATTAGATTTGGTTGTTTGATGACATAAGATCCATTCTTATCATATTACACAGTCACAATTTTCAAACTGATTACTAGTCCAAGATATCTTCATGAAGAAATTTTATACAAAATGAGATATTACACACTTTTTTATTAGTGTGTCAAGTTATCAATATCTTGAAAGTCTGGAATCAGAAAATTAATCAAAAAAAGTTTTTTGCTGAAATCATTGGCACGTGTATATTGGTTGTCGTTTCTGCTGGACCGGCAGTATTGAACGCAAAGTATGCCGGAATGTTTGGACCTTGGTTTCTTGCACTATGTCCAGCGGTTGGAGTTGGCTTGGCAATACGTGCATTTACCAAAATTTCAATGGCGCACTACAACCCGGCAGTTACAATTGGATTTCTGATAACAAAACACATGCCACGAAATCTTCTCGGATTATACCTTGCAGCAGAATTTATTGGTGCATTTTTGGGCATCCTTTTTGTCAAATATGTAATCGGTACACAAGATAATCTTGGTGCAAATGCACCTAACTATGCATACCCAATACCAGTGATCTTTGGAGTAGAAGTTCTGGCTACTATGTTTGTAATGGGAATTACTCTAATTGTTGTTCATTATAGAGGGCACCATGGACATGGATGGGCTGCAGTGGGTGCAGTCATAGGATTGGATATTTTCTTTTTTGGAACAGTATCAGGAGCATCCATGAATCCAATTCGATCGATGGCATCAGCAGTGGCATCTGGTTACATAAACGACTTGTGGCTGTATTTGACTGCGCCCTTTGTAGGTACTAGTATTGTTGCATTTGTGTATAGAATAAAGTTTAAAAAAATTGAATCCAGTTAAAATAATCTTCATATCATTTCTTTCTTGAAACTATTATTTTATATAAATTCATCAAGTGGATTTAGATTTTCTTACATGTTGTAACATAAGTCAAAAGTTTCAAATTTTGATGTTCAAATGATGTTTTCATAATTGATATTCTATGTGACACTTAAATTGTAAATTTTCTTTTTTAAATTATTGATAAAAAGAGCAATAAAAAAGATCCTAGTACCAATGGATGGTTCCAAGAGTTCCTTTAGTGCTCTAGATGAAGCAATCTACATGGCAAGCCAGTTTGATGCCCAGATAACCGTGCTATATGTTTTGCATGTTGCATATGATAATCCTGACTTGGTTAATACTCCCGAGACTCGAAAACTCCTCAAAAAAGTCACAGAGTTTCTTGAAAATGCAGAAAAGCAAGTCATAAAAAACAAGATCAGTTTTAAAAAAGAGACTTTGTTTGGGCAAGAATCAAAAAAGATCATAGATTTTTCCCAAAAAGAAAAGTTTGATCTCATAGTAATGGGTTCAAGAGGTCTAGGTCCAGTAAAAAGAATGATTCTTGGAAGCGTGGCATCTTCCGTTGTCATCAAGTCCAAAATTCCAGTACTTGTGGTAAAATAACAAGTGTCTAATTTTGGCTATAATCTTGCCTTAAAACACATCATCAATAAAGGACATACTATGGTAAACTTATTTTTAGATGAACGCAATAAAATACAATATTCATACTGGAAAGCATGCCAGACATTCTAGACACGACAATCCGTAATTGTTATGTATTCCTAATTTTGATGTCATCCATCATATGATTATCTGCGGTAAAGATAAGAAGTTCTCAGTAGTAGATGATTTGAATTGAAAATTAATTCCAAAGATTTCCTAGTAAAAGAAGGAGAAAAGATCAAACTTACCAAATGGCCTACGATTGTAAAGCCTGTTTACAAGTCAAAGGAGCAATATACTCAGATACTCCAAGAACATGTTGAAGAGTTAAGCTCACTACAAAATCTTCTCTATGCATCAAACCGTTATTCTGTATTGTTGATTTTTCAATCTATGGATGCAGCAGGAAAAGACGGCTCCATCAAGCACGTGATGTCTGGCATCAATCCACAAGGTTGTCACGTTTTCAGTTTCAAACATCCCAGTGTTCAGGAACTTGAGCATGATTTTCTATGGCGTACTACCCACTGTCTACCTGAACGAGGACAAATTGGAATCTTTAATCGATCCTATTACGAAGAAGTATTGATTGTTCGGGTACATCCAGAGATTCTCCGTAGCGAGGGACTTGGAGATGTTCTCGACGAGAAAACCGTTTGGAATGAGAGGTATCAGTCCATTGCCAATTTGGAGCGTCATCTTCATCGAAATGGAACCAAGATTATCAAATTCTTTCTTCACATTTCAGAGGAGGAACAGCGAAAACGCTTTCTCAAACGCATTGATGACCCCAAAAAGAATTGGAAACTCAGTCTTGCTGATATAGTGGAGAGAAAATTCTGGAATCATTACATGAAAGCTTATGAGGATTGTCTTAGTACAAGCACTGCTAATGCACCTTGGTATATTATTCCTGCAGATGACAAAGAGAATGCTCGGCTGATACTTTCGCAGATAATACTTGACACACTCAAAGGGCTCAAAATGACTTACCCTCATTCAGACTCCAAACGCAAACAGGAATTACAATCGTTCCGTAAACTACTCACGAAATAATTTTGAGATAATCTATCTGAATCTATTTTTTAGGCACTGCAAGTTGACCTGTATTTGCACGTAATCCTTTGCGCTCTAGTAATTTGTAGATTGGCAACTTGGCAAAATCTATTGTGAGGAACTCGACAAAACAAAAGCCCCAAACAAAAAGAGATGTGGGCCATGTGTGATTCTACTGCGATTCAGCATCAGTATGTTTGGTCTTATCGTCTTTTGAGTTTAGTTGGGCTGCAGTCTTTTTGGTGCTTTCAAGGTATGCAATAGTAGTTCCTAGGTTGCCAAATCCCATTGAATTAAGTGATTCTGTTGGAACCATAACTATAGTACTTCCTTGAACCTTTATTGATTCATACAACATGTTAGATTGTCTTAGTGCGTATGCCACAGGATTATCGGCGTATACTTTAGCTGCCTCTGAAAATTTTTGTGCAACTAGAACTTCTGACTCTCCATATATCACTCTCGCGTTCTTTTCACGCTCTGCCTGAGCTTGCATTGACATTGCAGATTCTAATTCTTGGGGTATTATTACCTGGCGTATTTCTACACCAGTTACTTCCATTCCCCAATTACTTGCCTCACTTGAAATTGCGGTTTTAATACGTTCGTTGATCTCTTCTCTTTTTGAAAGCACCTCTTGGAACATCGCAGAACCGATATTATTACGAAGTGTTGTTTGGGAGACCTGTCGTATCATTTGATTAAAATTCTCTACATTTAGTATCGAATCTTTAACTCGCTGTTCTATTATTTTGTAACGAAGTATTGCATCAATAGTTACTGGAACATTATCCTTTGTTAGCATTCTTTCGGCTTTGAATTCACTTACTTTTTCTCGTATATCTACAACAAGTATGTTATCAGCAAAAGGCAGTCTAGTTTGAACACCAGGGCCTACCTGTCTTTGATATTTTCCCAGTCTCAATATTATTGCTCTTTCATATTGTTTGATAATCATTAGAAATGAAGAGATGATAACTGATATGCCTAAAGCAAGTGCTACATAGATTATCAACGAATTATTGATTGTCAGTCCTATGGCAATACCAATGATGAGAATTAGCACTCCTGCAATAACGTGGAATCCAGAACCCTTTTGTGTAACCAACCGTTCTGTAAAATAATTTGCAAACGACTCTTGACTCATGCTATGATTTCATTTCTTACATCGTTCGTAGTCCCTAAAAGCGTTGCTACACTAATTTCAGAATAAGTTTTAGATGGACAATCAACAATGTTTGAGAAATTTAACTTCACAATTATTCTTGTAACCCCTAAGTCCCATAAGACATGATTCGCGTAGATATTCTTTCTTATGATTGATATTGTTGTAACATGAATTAAAATTTTGAGTGTAAACGATTACAATAGTTTGTCTTTACATAAAAATAGTATTATGATTATTTACCATCTTGTGGTGCAACAACTTGTGGCGAACCCATCACGGATTCATTTCCTAGACGGAATATTTCCTTATTGAGCCATGCCCAAAAGTTTTTTTCAAACATTACTGCTCTGAGAACTTCAACACCTGCTACAACTGCACCTGCGCCAAACGAGAATCCGCTTATAAGAAGTGACGGAATTGCAATATCTCTGCCCCACGCTCCAGTTCTTAGTGTTAGCTCATAGTCCTTATCTTTCCCAGTAATTAGTATCTCGACATCTCTTACGCTGCCAGTAACGAGTGAAGGAATTCCGCCCTTGTATGCTTTGATGCTGTAACAACCTTCGAATGTGTCTTCGTGGATTATTTTCAGTCCCAACTCTTGCAAATGGTTCTTGGTAGATGTGACTAGTTTGTCTACATCTATTTTGCTTAAAATTACTTGTTCTTCTCTCATGGTATCATATGGGAGATAAACTAGATAAATGAATATTTTAGATTTTCGTCGTTGATAATCTCAAGATTATTTTTAGAGGAAATCCGATCAAAGGAGTTGAATTCCATGCGCTCGTCTGTGAACTAGCAACTCTTCTTCGCTTGACAGTACATATCCACACATTTCACATCTTACAAAACCAAAATCTTCGATTGGCACCTCTTTGGATAGTAAAATATTTGCGGAATCAATTTTACGTATGCTATACTCTGTTCTACCACTTTCCTTGAGAAATGACTCTAAAACGTTCTCTGCATCTACTGCATTTAACATAACAGATGACTCGTCTGTTTTTACATCATACTGATGCTTTTTTAGATAATTTTGTAATTCTGATGCTAATTCCCTATCTCCTGCACAATCTATGGCAATCATCATATGCCATAACAGCCACATGAGCAATATGTCTTGGGATATTGTGAAAATTAGTGGTAAAGATGACTCTGGATTAGGCGAATAACATCAAATTTCTACTTGGTAGAGATCTAAAACTTTATTCTCAAAACTCATAATCTGGGTTGTGAGTAAAAAATTTAGTATGACATTTCCAATTATGTAACCAATCTTAATAAAATTCATCTCTTGTCTGGGTCACTCTTACTTTTCTTTTTTGCTAATGCTTAATCAACAACTTTCTTAGCTCTTCTTTTTGCTCCTCTAGTGAACTGTCATTTTCAAAGCATGTTCGCTTGCCTGCATTTTCTGGACGTGATTACAGGTGTTGAATCTTTTTTCTTCTCATGGCAAATCTGACCCATATCAAGATTATTGCGAATGCAATTACTGCTGCAACTAAAATGTATTGGAAAATGGGACCAAATTTTGTTGATACTGGAACATTGAAAATATATGTTACAACATTATTGTCCTTGTCAAAATTATATAGATCTACTTTTAACACGTGATTTCCAGACTGCGTAAAAGTATAATCTGTACTCCATAAACTCCCATCATGATATTGTGGAAGAAATTCATGTACAAGTACATCATTGTGATATATTCTTACTCCCATTGTAAAGTGATTGACACCTATTTCGGCATAATTTAATTTATTATCTCCATAAGGGCCTTGGTTATAATTGAAGACTTTGAACTGTATGTGAGTTACCTGGTCTATTGAGGGAATTATCGGATTCTGCTGTAATAATTACTTCATAATTTCCTCTGACCTCCGAGTCTGAATTTAGAGCGTCAGGATGCCAACTCAATGATCCGAAAATACCTTCAACATATGGATTATGAATTGCTACCTCTGCACTTGCATCATGAGATGAAAAAATAATAAAAATGCAAAAACATATGGGTAAAATTATCTTTATTTTTCTCACGTGTTACATCAAGTGTGATTTACTTAAAAATCATACATGTGATTCTTAATTATGTCTGTGAATAGAAAATCAATATATTGTATTATAAGTCGAATCAATGTCTAAATCCTTGAATGAAGACAAATTCCACTTCCAGATTTTTAAAAGCTGTAAAAATAATGCTTCTTTGCTGTCTTGCCTTTATTCCTAGTTTTCCATCATATGCTAATCTTTATGGACTTAACTATCAGGATTGGAAGAATCAAGAACATAACATTCAGATTCAATTTGATACCATTCCATCTACTCCTTCCATGGGTAGAAATTCCACTATGATCTTTAGTGTTCAAAATCTACAAACTGGTGAAGATTTCAAGAATTTTAATGAAACCATCACGGTGGTAAATCCGAGAAGTTAACTCAACTCCTAATGGCCTTGTACATAAATTTGAAACTACTACAATACATGGAACGGATTTTTCACAAGACTATATCTTTCCAAGTGGTGGTACCTATTACATATTAATCCGAATTGATACTTTACATGACATAAATATTGCAAAATTTACAGTTTTTGTTTCGTCGCCACAATTTCAACTTCTTAACATGGGGTTTATTCTATTCCCCGTAATGATTATACTTGTAATATTTGCTACAATATTGATAGCCACAGCATATTATATTTATAAAAAAAAATAGTTTAAATGAAAACCTCAAATTTATTTTCAAATGCTACCTCACAGTTCAAAAGATTATGTTAAAAAATTCTACTCTCCATCGGGGTGTCAAACATTTAGTTCGAATCTCCCAATTTTTGACAAAATTTACGAACGAAATTTCACTAAATTTATAATAAAAAATTACAGCGCCAGGTAAGGGATTCGAACCCCTGCGTGCCGAAGCACAACCGCTACCTTGTATTTGATCTCGAGGCGGTCGCCGTTCCACTTGGCTAACCTGGCAGCCTGCCAAGACTCTGATTTTGGTACATAAATACAATGAGAATAAGTGATCTGATGATCAAATATATAATAAAGGATATAAAGTAGACAATTTACTATTTTAATAATACATGGAGATCATCACTAAGAAGACAATCTCAGTAGAATTTGAGGACAAGAAGTATGTTCTTCCAGATGAGGTTACAATAGGCGTCTTCTTGGTCCAACTTGGTCTCTCAGAAGACACTCCTGTGAAGATTACCGTCACAAAGGAGGGTTTCTGTACTTGTACCTCAAGTCAAAAATGGATAATGGATAGTTTATTATTGATATTTTATGATTCTTACAAAGTGGAAATAATTGGCAAAGACTAGAATCTCTATAACAATTGATGATGGGACTGCCAAAGCCATTGAAACCTATTATAGAGATAAAGGTAAAGACTGCGGCAGAAAAGGGCGAACCAATTCCAAAACTCTCAAATATTTACGAGGAAATTATAGAAAAAGGCTGGGAAAAGTCTAATGTGAAAAAGAAATAAGAAGATAAAAAATAGCCATATTGTAAGGGAAATGACATGGGTCTAGATTTTAAGCAACTATGTGTTAGAGAAAAAACAAATCTTGAATCTTTACATCAAAAATAGTTGCAATTGATGCCTATAATGCAATATACCAATTTCTTTCTATAATACGTGGTCCTGACGGCCTTCCCTTGTCTGATCACAATGGGAAAATTACCAGTCATATCAGCGGACTTTTTTACAGAAATATCAATTTCTTGTCACTTGGAATAAAACCTGTCTATGTCTTTGATGGCAGACCTCCTTCTTTAAAATCTGCGGAGATACAAAGAAGAAAGCAGGTAAAAAAGATGCCACAATAAAATATGAGATTGCAATTAGTGAAGGAAATTATGTTGAGGCAAAAAAGTTTGCACAACAAACATCTGTACAGCAATACATTG
>CAWIGX010000002.1:0-15553 GCA_963835875.1 uncultured Nitrososphaerota archaeon | reverse complement strand
GTTGCAATTGGAAATCAACCACATTCGGAGATTTCAGCTCTTGCAATCTTGCTAGATAGAATTTTACAAGGACAACATCTTGAGAAAAAGTATTCAGACGGAGAACGAGAGATAATACCAACAAAAAAGGGTAAAAATGTAATTACTAAAACTGCCAGTTCAGTTGATTAGATATTTTATTTTGAATTCATTGGAAGTCTGATTGTAAATACTGTTTTAACACCTTCAGATGATTGTACCGTTATTGCACCTTTATGACTCTCAATAATATTTTTGCAGCTTGATAGACCAAGTCCGGTTCCAGAACTCTTTGTTGTAAACAGTGGATCAAAGATTCTTGGTAAAATTGTTCTAGGAATTCCTTCTCCATTATCCTCTACTTCTATTACTTGACTATTTTCTTCCTCCATAACTCTTATCACTATTTTACCATTTTCTTTTATTGCATGAATTGCATTAGTTATCAGATTTACAAGTACTACTTCAATTTTATTTTCATCACAATATACTTTAAAATCACTTGTAGGCAATACAATTTCAATTGTTTTTGGTATTTGTATTCTATTAACAGCGGATTTGATTATTTCAAGAATTGAATGATATTCTAGATCAAGAGGACTGATTCTTACAAAATCTAGCACGTCATCTAGTTGACTAGAAATTCTTTTTACATAATCAATCTGTTTATCCAAGAAATTTAGAGTTTTCTCATCTAAATTAGGATTTTTTTGTTTAATTAACATAGCTGCGTTCATAATTATAGAGAGTGGATTTCTAATATCATGAGCAAGTCTAGAAGATAATTCTCCTATAGCTGATAATCTTTCACTTTTTACAATCTCAGCATGTTGTTTTTGAATTATCAGTTCATTTTGAAATAATTTAATGTCTCTTCTTAATACTAAATAAATTAGAACTGAAATAGATACCATACCACTGATAAAACCAAATATAATTTCATTTCTTTGAATATTGAGGATGTTATCAATTTGTGAATATACAGACTCACTAGGTGTCACTAGAATCAAATAATATTGAGGTATTCCATTAACAAATACAGGATTATAGACTACTGTTCTTGGTCCTAGCCCAAAATCAAATGATGTAAGTCCTGATTTACCACCAAGTAATTCTTTAGTGTATCTGTTTACTTCAGAATTATTATGAAAAAAACTTTGTACGTCAGATGAAAAAAAACTTTTTCCTACAAGATTTGGAAATGGAGACACCATATATGTTCCATTTTTATCCATCACCATCATAAATGGTAAACTTGAATTATCGATATTGTAATACCTAGTGAAAAATGAATTAATTGGAACGGTAGCCCATACAATTCCTTCAAATTCACCAGATTCATGCGTAGTTATCTTATTGCTAATGTACAATCTGCTTTTTCCATCCAATCCTATAGAATAATCAGATAGATACAGATCTTCACTTGAGATAGCCTTTTGTACATAAGTTCTATTTGTTACATCATAACCAAGAAATCCATTTTCTCCTGGAGGTGTTTCGTTAATCCTTACAATATTTTTAGTATCTGTTACAAAAATCCTGTCTACGATATTATTAATCTCTAAATATTTTTCTGAAACTAGTTTTTCTGACATGGCATCAAATTTACCACTTTGAAATTCCTCAGAGTCTTCTAATCCAGAGAGCCTTGCAATTACACTGTCAAGGTCTGCTGATATGTGAGAAGATATATCTTTAATTTGAGTCAATTTTTCATTTTCTGTCTGCTGGAGTAATTCTGATTTTATACTACTTTCAGTAGTTCCCTGAAGATACATTATAGAAGTAAAAGTGATTAAAATAATTCCCAAGATAGAAAATAGAATAAATATTCTAGATTTCATTCACATTTACAGTAGATTCTTCCAAGTAAAAGTGTCACGGATTAATTATCAATTTTGATAGTCATACATTAGATAAAAAAACAGGTTTAAAACCATTGATTAAATATGGATATCAGTAAGGAAATGCATAATGTCAGTCGAACATGAAGATCCTTTTGTAAAGATTGCCGCATTAATTGGGGGTGATGAATATCTCAAAGTTGCCCGTTCTTTGCTTAACACAGAGGATGCCACTGACGAAGAAATTGCAAGCTCGACTGGTCTTAGAATTAATATCGTCAGGAAGGTTTTGTATGATCTTTTTGGTAAAGCCTTGATAACAGGAATAAGAGTAAAGGACGAAAAGAAAGGTTGGTTCGTCTATAGATGGAGAGTGAGAAGAGATGAGGTAGATAATTTCATTGAGAATCAAAAGAAAAAGATTGTAGAGAGATTACAACATAGAGTAGATTATGAAAACTCTGCAGACTTTTATCATTGTGGAAATGAAGACTGTCAAAAACTAACCTTTGAAAAAGCCCTTGATCTCTCCTTCAAATGTCCAACCTGTGGAAAATTGGTAAATCTCTCAAGAAATGAAAAGCTCAAAAAAGCATTACAAGGCAAAATTGATCAGCTGACGTGACGATCTAAAACACTAAGAAGTATAATGTAAAACTATTTCATTTTGTATTTTCTCAATCTTTTTTAATTTAAAGGAATTGGGTATTTCTCCAAAACCATCACCTTCAACTAGAGAAATTGCTGTACTACCTCCAAGAACATATGGTGTAACTGTTAGTGTGATTTCATCGACTAGTTTTTCCTTGAAAAAATACCAATTTGTTGTGCCTCCACCTTCAACAATGATTCTCTTGATTCCTTTTTTTTCTAGTATTTCTAATAATTTCTTTAGATTGATTTTATTTTTTCCACATCTTATTATTTCAACTCCTTTTGCAATAAATCTCTCAACCTTTCTTGGAGCATTTTCGGATACTACAAGTATGGTAGGAATTTTTTTTGCAGTTTCTATCACTCTAGATTTAGGAGACAAACTTCCCATAGAATCAAGAATTATACGAATTGGGTTTTTTCCTTTTACATATCTGACAGTAAGTAAAGGATCATCGATACTTATTGTATTTCTTCCCACAAGTATTGCATCAACTGTCTTTCTGAGTTTATGAACTCGTATCAAATCTTTTTTAGATGAAAGATTAGATCTTCCTGTACGAGTAGTGAATTTTCCATCTATGCTAATAGCAGCACTAACTATGACATAAGGTCTAGATTTTGCCATGAACTAATTTTCCTTCACACATTACTGCTTTTATTGTATTTTCCGAAGCACGTTGAACAATTGAGGCATGAGGATTATGCATTGGTTCTAAATCGATTGAATGTTTTTCAATAAATATACAGTCTGCTATTTTGTTATTTTGAATAATTCCTACTTTACCACCTAAAAGATTTGAAGCGTTTGTCGTAGCCATTTGAAGTATATTTTTTGGCATTAGTCGTTTTTTCTTAATACCCATTGAGACTTTCCAGAGATAATCCATCTCCCTGAACATATCAGGTGAATTTATCATAACATTATCAGTTCCAATTGCTACATTACAACCAGTATCAAGCATTAGATTCACATCTGGAATACCTTCTGCAAGAGAACCATTTGCTCTTGGACATACAACAATGCTTATCTTGTTTTTAGTGACAATTGTAAATATCTTTTTTTGAGGCATGAGTCATATGAACCAGAAAGTTTGGTTTTGAAAGGAAGGCTCGCTGAGTCTCAGTTTTTCCATACATCTTTTGAGATATTTTGTTACTTTCTTCAGTCTCGGCTGAATGTATAGCACGAATCTTTCTTGTTGTAGCAAAATATCTTAATGCAGAATTACTAAATTCATTTGGGCCACTGATTCCAAGTCCATCACAGTTAGTTAGAAGATTTTTTAGATCTAGTTTTCTTGCTTCTGGCATAGATGCATTATTCTTGATAGATTTTGAGTCTTGATAATATTCAATTCTTCCCAAGATTATAGGCCTTATTGGAATATCTGATATGGTATTTTTTAATAGATTAATTCCTTCGATACCACCTTCTCGAAAATCAATGAATGATGTTATACCTTTTCTAATCATTGAAATGCATGAATTTTTGATAAAACTCGCCAGATGTGATTTATTAGAAGTCTTGAGAATTTTTTGTTTGAATCCACTAACTGGATGTATTTTTTTCTCAACGTCAGAGTCTACACCTATGTCTTTTGCTATAGAATCTCCAATATGGGTATGAGAATTAATTAGCCCAGGCATCATTAGTAGACCTTCGCAGTCAAATACTTGCTCATCTTTACGAGGTGAGAGTTTTGTCCCTATTGGTCCAATGTGTTTTTCAGAAATTCTTACATGAGTATTTTGAATATACTCTAGTTCTTTACCATAAAGAAGACTGACATTTTTTATCAGCATGTTATCTCTAGAATTCGTGTATCTTTTTTTCCGGAATCTCTGAGTTCGCGGATCTTATCTAATGATTGAGTAGCTAACTTGGCTGCATCTCTTCCAGTCTTTGCTGTCCCAATTCCGCAGTTAAATGAGATATCATGTTTTTGTTTCACAATTTCAAGAAACTTTGTTATTTCATCTTTATTTATACCTGAACTTATTATCATAAAATTATCTCCTCCCATGAAAAATGTAAGCGAATTTCTTTGTAGGAAAAATTCTGACATTTCTGAATATAATTTGATAATAAGTAATGATACTTCGTATGGTGACTTTTTTGCTGAGACTGAGGTAGAACCGTCTACATCCATGTGTATAATCTGGACTGAATTTTCGTCTTTTCCTAGTGGAAATCCAAAAATATTATGATCCTTGCTTAACATTGTATTAGTACGTCGTGCCTTGTCAGCGATTGAACTTGCTTCAAAGGGAGTATTACCCTGTCCTATAGACATAGACAACCCCAACTCAAATAATTTTACAAGTTGTTTTTGAATTTCTATATGATCATCAATTGAAAGACTGTTAGTTATTACAAAGATTTCATCAAATCTGTTAGGAAATGCAAGACAGTTTCTTTCTGAAAACAAATTTTGTATTTCTTTGTATAATGATGCTTGAAGCATCTGAAGCCTATGTTCTCGGTCACTACCTAAGGTTAGAGTCCATGGTCCGTATCCAGTGATCTTAATTATTGTTAGTTGAATCATTTTTAATTTTCTCCAGTTCTTCAGATAATTTCTTTGCAGCCTCTACAGCTCTCTCGGATACAGGGCGAATTCTCTGGTGTGCCTGTCTATCACTCATTCCAGGTCCTGTTATTCCCAATGTTACAGGTTTTTGATATTTTATTGAAAGTTCTACTAGTGTTTTTGCAGTAACATTTGAAATTAATTCATCATGTTTGGTCTGTCCTTTTATTACTGCACCTAGAGTTATCACAGCGTCAACATCTTTTTTTTGTAATAATTTGTCAATTATAAGAGGCATATCAAACACGCCAGGTACTTTACAAGTGTACTTTACATTCATCTTCAATATTTTTGCCTTTTCTGTAGCTTAGTTCTAGCATTTTTAAAGTTACTTCATTGTTAAACTCAGATACAACAATAGCAATATTCAAAATTAATGCTCCTTTGCGAATTTAACAAGTTCAGTTCCATCAAAATATGGTATAGTATTGTCCGTAGCGTATTGTTTAGCTTTTTCAGTAGATAATGCAGAATATGTTTGAGAATCCAACATTTCACAAATTGCTGTAACTGGTGTTAGTCCTGCAAGTTTCATTAAATAAATTGACATCTCAGTATGTCCAAGTCTATTTGATAATAACCCTTCTGAAGCAATAAGCATTGGAACATGACCAGGTGTCTTAAAGGTAGAATTGAAAATTTCTTTTTTCTTATCATTTTCACTGTTGTATAATTTTGCCACTTCAGAAATTGTTAATGCCCTATCTTTATCAGTTATTCCAGTGAATGTATTTTTATGATTAATCGAGATTGAAAAAGAAGGTCTATCGCCATATGGAGCAGTGCCAATAATCATCTTCTTTGATTCTGAATCAAACTTTTGAGAGCTAGATAAAATTTCATGCATATAGTCAAGACCTAAACTAGTTGCAAATGCATGATTTATTGACATACAAATTAGTCCTCCAGCATCATTACGCATACGTGCTATATGCTCAGGAGTTACAAATTCTGCTGCAATTACCATATCTACTTCATTTTCACGTTTACCCTCATCATGTAGTAAAATAAAATCACCTCGTCTAAGTGATGAAATAGCTTCTTCCAAGGACATACATGATCAGCTTTTCATTATTGTTATAAACTTTACTAGAAAATTGGTAATTACCAAAATAGTGGTAAGTAACTAGCCATCAGATAAAATATATTTTCCAAGAATGTCAGTTTCAATATTAACTTTATCTCCAACTTTTTTGTAACTCAGATTAGTTATTTTCATGGTATACGGTATTATTGAAACTGAAAATTGATCTTTTAATAAATCAACAACTGTAAGACTAATACCATCAACTGTAACAGAACCTTTTTTGATTATGTATTTTGATAATTCTTTTGGAACTTTTGTCCATATTTTTATTTGATTTGGTTGTTTATCCATTTTAGAAATTATACCTGTACCATCAACATGACCCAATACAAAGTGTCCCTCAAGTCGTTCACCAACTTTAAGACTTCTTTCAATATTGACTTTGTTACCACTTTGCAAGGATCCGAGATTAGTTTTTTGTATTGTTTCACCAACCATTTCAAATTCTGCAACATCTTTTGAAATATGTATTGCAGTAAGACATACACCATTTATTGCAACACTATCTCCGATTTTGAGTCCTTTTGCAATTTTACCTAGTTTTATTTTCATTCTTGCAGCACTACGGTTACTTGTTTTTTTATCAAATCGGACAATATTGCCCAAGCCTTCAATTATTCCAGTAAACATGATTAATGAATTCTTATTGGTATCTAGATGATTTATGTTTATCAAATAATAGACATATCTACAACCATGTCATATATTCAACTTTCTTGCTATATTGATTATTTTTTTATAGAATTTAATAGAGTGACAGCTCTCTTGTAATGTACTTCATCAATCATTTTTCCGTCAACTGTTGTAGCTCCTTTTTTATTTTTTTTGGCCAAATCATATGCGTTGATGACTTTTTTTGCCCATTCTATTTCTGAGTGAGTTGGACAGAATACTTTATGAACAATATCGATTTGATTTGGATGAATAATGCTTTTGCCCACATAACCCAAGTTTTTGGCATCAATAGAATCATGTTCCAATCCTACAGCATCATCAATGTCTTGCCAGATTGCATCAATTGCATATTTTCCCGCAGCCTTTGCGTCTACTGGGATTTTTGTTCTCGAATATACAGCTCCTTCGGGATTTGTGGTGTACTCGACACCTAGATCATTTAACAAATCAAACACTCCAAAGACCAATGCAGAGACTCTTTTACTGGAAGAAGCTATAGCATAAGAGTTTACAACTCCTTTAGTAGATTCTATTGATGCAATGATCTCAATAGGTTTTAGTTTACGTTTCTTTTCTAATCCAATCATTGTTTTTTCAATTTTTTTTATATCACTCGCAGTATCTACTTTTGGAATCACAATACCATCAACACCTTTTTGAATAATTTCTTTCAGATCATCAGGTATCAATCCAGATATTGGAGAATTTGTTCGTACATAGATTTCGGAATTATATTCTGATCTATTTTGTAATGCATTTTTTATCAAATTTCTTGCTGATTTTTTTTCTTCAAAAGGTACAGAATCTTCTAGATCAAAACAAATAATGTCAGCACGTAGTGATTTTGCTTTTTCTAAAAAGCGGCTATTATTACCTGGAACAAATAAGAGACTACGAAGGAGTCTTGCCATAAATAAAATTTATTTATGGTTTAAGTAGGATTTTGCCGACTAATCCTTTTCCAGTAAGCATTTTTGTATGTGCTTCTGCGGCATTTTCAAAGCTATATTCTGAATCTATTACAGCTTTAATTTTCTTTTTACCCATCCAGTACAATCCTTGTTCTAATTCTGCTTTTGTTCCCTGTGTTGATCCTAAGATGTTAGTTCCTTTGAAGAATATGTGTCTCAAGTCTGTTTTTGCATCATATCCAGTAGTTGCGCCACATGTTACCAAGGTTCCACCATACTTTAGTAAAGTAAGTTGATCATTCCAGTGAGTTTGACCTATATGATCAAATGAGACATCGATACCACCTAGTGGTTTTGCAATTTGTCTTACTTCTTTACTCCAATCTGGTTTTCTGTGATCAACAGCAAAATCTGCTCCAAGTTCTTTTAGTTTGTCTAGTTTATCTGGACTTCCTGTAGCAATAACATTACAATTATACAGTTTTGCAATCTGAATTCCAAAGCTTCCCACACCAGATCCTCCTCCCATGATAAGGACTGTTTGGCCAGGATGAATTTTTGCTCTTCCTACTAACATATGCCATGAAGTAAGCAATGTCATTGATGCAGCAGCTGCTTCATCATAGCTTACACCTTCTGGAATTTTTGCAACATTAACTTCTGGCAAATGAGTAAATTCAGAGAATCCACCCCATAATGGTCCTGTCTGGAATCCCCAAATGCTTCTCTTTAGACAATCATATTCTCTGCCATCAGTACATGCTTCACAAACTCTGCATGACATGTTTGAATGTGAAACAACTCGGTCACCAACTTTGAAGTTTGTAACATCTTCTCCTACTGCAGTAACTTCACCTGAAGCGTCAGAACCAGAAATGTGTGGTAATGGAACCGGAACTGGTTGTCCACGCATTCCCCAAATATCATTATAGTTTAAGGCAGCTGCCTTTACACGAAAAACAACTTCGTTTGACTTTGGTTTTGGATCAGGTACTTCTTTTACACTTAGAATTGATTTGTAATCATCATTTGGTGCATACTTGTCATAAACAACTGCTTTCATATTTGTAACCGTTCAATTTACCCCTAATATATTTTCCCTAGAACTACTTGCGATTAATCTTAAAATCCCGCTTGGGTTGTTGAATAGACAGTAAAATTTGCTTTAACTGATCGTCGGAGATTTGTGAATTCAGCCTTCCCTGAGATGCGAGTCCTAAGAGATAATTTTCAACCATTGCTGCAAGGTCAGGTTTAACCATTCTAACGTTATTTAGTCTCATTCTTGCTTCAGCAGTTAGAAGAGTTTTTAGTGCATTATCCTTCATGGCAGAAACTTCTGCATCGCTTGGATTTCGTTCATCATTTGGGTTATGAGAGCTCATAATACAACTAGGAATATTTCTTCAGATTTGGATTCTTTGCAATTAATTCATTTAAGATCTCAGTTGATAGACGATCAAGTTTTTTCATACCCTCGTGTGATATTGTTCTGCCTTTTCCTTCAACTTTATCTAAATAACCTAATTTTTCTAAACTATGTATAGCTGTTCTAATTATTGAACCACCAGCATCTTTGTGATGTGCTCCTCCATAACCAACAGGCTTTGCACTTCCATACATTGATCTTAGATCGTTTACTCCAATCGGACCGTGCAAGTAAATTTTTCTTAGAAGAGATGCACATCTTGTGTAATACCAATCACTTTGTTGAGGAGGCTTTACTGCATGTGCACCAGTTTTAACAAATGGTATCCAACTTGGTTGTACAATATCCTCAGTCTTTAAAGTATCAGATAATTTATCAATCAACAAATCTGCTGGTACATCATATGCCTTTGCCATAAAAACCAAAATTCAAAGTTCGTCTTATAAATCATTGACCTATTGGAATTTGTTTTTTAATTATCTTTCTGTATGTGTAGTTACAGAAACCACAGGTAATACGTATTGATTTGAGATTACTCCTTCCTATTCTCACCCTTGCTGTAAATCCCGGTACAATAAACTTTTTACATTTTTTACAAAAATGCATCCTCAACTCATAGGGCATTCTAATACGATATTTTGTACAAAGTCTCTTGGCAAGTACTGCTTGCCTTTCTGCCAACTCTGGATTAGACCTTGCATAAGATATGGCATTTTTAATCAGAATTTGCATCCTTTCTATTAGAAGGTCTTTAATTGCAGGTTTCATGTTGTTTAATAATTCCTACCCTTAAAATACAATCTTGCTCTCTCTGATAATAGCAGAATCTGCATTAGAATTAGTACCTAAAGAACTACAGAGGCATAATTCAGTTATAGCATCGGCTAGAAGATTTAACAAAAAACCCTCTGAAATTTTACTTGACATATCATGGCATTTTGCAGCAATGAAAGGAATCAAAAATGAGATAAAAAGAGGACGACCAGATCTTGTTCATTTTTCTTTGCTTGAAGCTTGTAGTATTCCTCTTTATTTTGAAAACAAACTGGATGTTTTTGTCCATACAATTGATGACAAGGTTATTTCTATAGGTCAAAATGTTAGATTGCCAAAGTCATATCACAGATTCATAGGATTGGTTGAAAAATTATACGCTACTGGAAAAATTGAAGAAGGTAAGAATACACTTCTTGAGATAAAGGAGATGAATTTTGGGAATCTAATTAAAAAAATCAATCCAAAACAAACAATCGTACTTTCAAGTAAAGGAGGCAAAAGCTCTTACCAAAAAGTAGCTGAGGAAATAAATGATAATACTTGTCTTGTTGTTGGAGGATTTTCAAAAGGACAATTTTTTGATAAAAACAAAGATTATTTTAGCAAAATAGTATCAGTAGACAAAAATCCACTTGAAGCTCATATCATAATTTCACGTATACTCTATGAATACGAAAAAAGAATTATTATGTAGGTCTAAGATTGGCACAGTGAGCGGTCGTAGTATAGTTTGGTTAGTACACTGGCCTTCCAAGCCCGTTACCCGGGTTCAAATCCCGGCGACCGCACTTAATTTTCTTATTAAGAGATTATTCCAGCTGAAATGAGATATTGAATAGAACCAACAAATGTATTGTCATCAATTTTATCTGAAAACCACAGATAAGCACTCTTCTCAAGCCAGTGAGGTATTGTAGATATAGTGTTTTTTTCATCATTGGAACTAACTATGTTGTTCTGTACTAGATAGTCAATCATTGAAGAAAAGTTCTTGTCATCAATATTTCCACTTGACCACAAACCTGCAACTCGTTTTGTCCAAGCAGGAACAGATCCATGTGTAATATTTGGTGTTTTTTCGTTATTAAAAAGGTAAAACCACGCAAGTCCAGATTTTGTGTCATCTTTTAAATGTCCACTAAGAAAGACATCATTTTTTACCTGAAAAAATGAATTTTCAAATATGTTACTTGTCCGAAAGGTAATTTTTGTGCCATTTCCAAACAGAGGATAGTTTTGGAAGCTTAATACCTTAATCACAAATGTTCCATTTTTTGTTGCGTCTGGATTGATTTCTTTTGTAATCATCTTTCCTCCCTCTTTATCAATTAAATCAGATGCAAATTGTGTTTGCAAATAGTTTATTATTTTATGATCAGGATCAGCATATGAATAATCAATATTTTCTCCGGGCTTTATGTTACAAGTTTCTTGTTGCCACATAGCGGAACTCTTTATTGCATCAATCATAAGCTGTCCATGAAGTAACTCATGATATAGTATAACTAGATTTTCAACATCATGTAATTTTGGATCTATTTGTGTATCATTAGAAATAACACGTGGGTTAATTCGCAGTTCGTTATTACAGTCTAGTACAATTTTTCCACCTTGAATATTTTCTGAACAATGCCATGTGTATGATCCTCCTGTAACCAAGTCTTGGTGAACTGTACTTTCATCAAACTTTGCCAATTTTGTTTTAATTGTTGTTATTACTTGGTTATTGACATCCTGTGAATTACACAAGAAAGTACTTATCAGTGGTTTTTGAAAAGTCTGAATTACATCTGATACATCTTTTTTTGTTGCATTAACTGCCTCAAACTGGGCAAGTAACTGATCAAAATTGTCCTTTTCCTCTTTAGTGGGAGGTTCGTATAATGCGAATACAGGAGTAATACTTGTAATTAATAGTAAAAAACTAAAAAACCCGGTATACTTCAATTAATGAAAATTGGCTAATTCTATAATTAAGAGTTAGGAATAGATTGTATTTGTTTGGTAAATTCATCCCATGCAGGTTTTGGATTTTTATCTACATCAATCAAACCAGTACTACATAGGTATGAAGCAGTATTATTCAGAACTTCATCATTGTTAAAGATAGAATCGGTAGCCTTGTTTAGTGAATTATAACATGTGTCAACAGGTCTATCATACTGTCTATACCAGGTTAGAAATTCAAAGTCAGATTGATTTTTCTTATAAAAATCAAATACAGTCTTTACAAAGTTTTGTTGGTCTTCTTTTGTACCATTAATTGATTTATCAGTACCCCAACCAACTTCCATTAAAGCTATTTTTTTTCCATTTGCATAATCAATCATCTTTTGTAAATTAGCCCCTTCCTTTTCGGTGCTGTTACTTTCATAGTATAACGAGTCAACCGGAGCATAAGAATATGCTACAAAGTCACCTTGGTTTAGCTTTCCTACAATATCTGGTTGATAGTGATTTACTATATCATTTAATGAAAACCAGTTTCCAAATTTTACATCAGGATGTTTTGCTTTTAATTTATCATATACACCATTGAAGAAATCCACGTATTGTGGAATCTCACTTGGGTGATCTCTAAAGTAACTATCAATATTTCCACCTATTATTACATAATCTACTATGTAGTATCTTGAAAGTATTGCATCAAGAGTGGTTACTGTTTGATCTTGGAGTTTTTGATCAAGTTGTGGTTTTCCCATCCAACCTGGAAATGGTCCCAAGTCTTGATTGTTTATTACTGAAAAGTAAAGTGTGACATTGAGGTATTGTTCACGATTCAACCCCATCAAGATATCCGAATAGCCCCAGTTGTAAGTTCCTTGTGAAGGTTCCATAATAGGCCAAGAAAGATAGACATTGCTTCTTCCTATTCCTGTAGATGCAGCTTGCGCATATGCATCTTTGACTTCTTGAAGAGTTGATTTTTGGGTAGGAGGTATGATAACAAGGCCAAGTTTTATGTTATGAGGAGTATTTGCAGTTTGAGTCGGAGGCATAGTTTGAGGTTGTAATTGTGGTATTAATATCAGAAAAACTGCTGCAATAGCTATCTGCATCTCCAATACCAACACTAATGATTTTCTTATTCAATAATACTTTCAGCAATTGAAGATACTAAAAGAGTTTTGATTTAGATAAGAACATTCTAGCCGGATGTACAACCGCTGTATCCACATTCAATGCACACACTACATCCCTCTGCAAATACCAAGTTGTTTTTACATGTAGGACAGAGTCTCTCTTCCATTTGTTCTGGTGTAAGTGCTTGTATTTGAGCAGATACTATATTATCTGGAATTTTTATCTGAAGTGCTCTTTCTATCTCAGTTTTTAGATATGCGTTTGTAACATTCTTTGAGATATAATCTGTAACATATGGACTTGGAGTTACTTGGAAATTCTTTTGAACGTCCTTTCCAGTCATGTGTAATACTTGTTCATGTCTTGAACCATCTCTAAATACAGTAATTCCTTTCAAACCAAGATCATGTGCTAATAGATATGCAGCTTTTACATCATCAGATGAGACATCACTTGGCATATTGATTGTCTTTGCAATTGCATTACCTATCCATTTTTGCCATACTCCCTGAGCCATTAGATGGTCTGCCCAGTGAATGTCCATTGCTGTGACAAATATCTTCTGGATCCACTCTGGAATTTCAGCAATTCCTTTAACAGAACCGTAGTTATTTGCAATTTTTTCTAGAATCTGATCGTTGTATAGCCCATGCTCTTTGAGTACCGCTTCAAATATTTTGTTTGTATAGAAGAATCTGCCTACTGTTACTCTCTTTTCAAAGACCAAGGCAAACATTGGCTCCATTCCATTTGAGCAATCAGTGTATCATTGATAGTGTACCAGTAGGAGCAACTGTAGTTGTTAGAACATTTCTAATGCCATGTTTCTGAATCTTGGCAATCAGAGCATCCCAATCATAAGTACGCGCACTCTTTGGTTTCTCATAATATCCAGCAATAGGAATTTTGGCTTCAGGATATTCTGTTTTTGAGCACAGTGGGAATGGTCCTCGTGTCTTTGCAAGTGCGATACTTTCTTCCATTGAATAATATGTTAATGCTTCAGCAAGTTTCTCCTGGAATTCATATCCTTCTTGAGAATTGTATGGAATTCTTAATTTGAATAAGAAATCAGCAACTCCCATTACTCCAAGTCCGATTCTTCGTGAATCTTTAGACGCCTTGTCAATTTCTGGAATTGGATATGTGTTGACATCAATTACATTATCAAGGAATCTTGTTGTTTTTCTTATTGTTTCTTCATATCTTTGCCAGTCAAATTCGTATTGACCATCTGCTTTTCTCTTTACATAGTTAGATAGATTGATTGAACCAAGATTACATGATTCGTACGGATAGAGACTTTGTTCTCCACATGGGTTTGTAGTCTCTAATTGGTCCACCTCTTGCTTTTGCAAATACATTATATTTGTTTATAATATCAAAGAAGATCAGTCCTGGCTCACCACTCTTCCATGCGGAAAGTGCAATCAAGTCAATTAGATTATGTGCATTTATTTCTCTTACAGGAGCTCTTTCTTTTGGACTTCGAAGAACGAATTTTCCATCCTCTGAATTAACTAGTGCTTCCCAAAAGTCTTCCCAAATTCCTACACTTACATTAAAGTTTTCTAAAACTCCTGGTTTTGTTTTTGCAGTGATGAATTTCTCAACATCTGGGTGCCATGCTTCAATGATTCCCATGTTTGCACCTCTTCTTTTTCCACCTTGTTTTACTACTTCAGTAACAGTGTTTATGATACTCATAAAGGAGACAGGACCTGAGGCTACTCCAGATGTTGATGCCACCATATCTCCTTCTTGTCTTAAATCAGAATAATTGATACCAACCCCTCCACCTGATTTGAAAATCAATGCCGCATCAGAAGATGATTTCATTATCCTTTCCATGTCATCTTCCATTGCTAGGACAAAACATGCAGAAAGTTGACCTAATCTTGCACCGGCATTCATCATAGTCGGTGAATTTGGTAGAAAGTCCTGAGCAATCATCAGATCAGTATATTCCTGGATTCTTTCAGCATATTGTTCAAACTTATTTGCAGCCAACATAGTCAACAGTTCACGGAAGCTGACTTTCATCTGGCCATGTTTTTCTAAATCAATATAGTGATTTATCAATGATCTAAAGTGATACTTGTTTAGATAGTATTTTCCTACTTTGAACTTATAGTCAAAGTCATCAAGTTTTTCTAGATACTTTGCTGCCTCTTCTACGCTATTAGTATAACCACCTTCAATTTGAAATACAGATGGATCTCTTATGATATCAGCAATTCCTACAAGAATTGCAACTCTCTCAAACATTTCACCTGGACTTTCAGTTATCTGACCTTTGTTATTTCTAAGTAAATATCTCGATGCTAAAACTCGTAAGCAATTAAGATCGAATTTTTTTGCTACATTATCAAGAGCCTTTGATTCCAGAACCTTCATCTTTTCTTCTCTAACTCTTCTTCGTTCGTGTCTATACAGGATGTACGCCTTTGCGATCTCTCCTAGTCCTTCTTCAATTAGAG
>CAWIGX010000001.1:0-12726 GCA_963835875.1 uncultured Nitrososphaerota archaeon | reverse complement strand
TGATAAAGTTGCGACCTTGGAAAAAGAAAAGGAAAGTCTTCTGACACAACACAACGAGACAGAAAATAATATAAAACTAGTTGAAGAGTTCTCATTTTTCACAGAAGACTTTAGTGTTCTTCAATTAAAGATGGCTCACTCTTACTTTGGTAGAATGAATTCAAAGAACTATTCTGCTTTCAAAAAGGCACTTGATGTTAACAGTCAAGATGTTTTTATCAATACTAAAGAAGGAAAAGATACCACAAGTATGATTCTTGTCACATTTCCAAACTTTCCACCACATGCACTTGCTACTATAGTTCAAGAATATGATGTAAAGTTAGAGGCAGTTCCAAAACTAGATGGAAAGGCAGATCAGTTAATTCAAAAACTCAAAACAAAACAATCTGAGATCTCACAAAAACTAAAAGAAGTTGAGAGACAGCTCGATGAAATCTCAAAGGCTCATTATGTTAATATCGTGTGTATAGAGGAGCAACTTGAAATTGAGAATAGAAAACTTGAAGTCATTGATAACTTGGGAGTTACATCCGACTCGTTTGCACTTGAAGGCTGGATACCAAAATCAAAGGTAAATCAACTAAGAGCAGTATTTGAAAAAAATACCAAAGGTACAATGCTGTTTGAACTTGAAACGGACGAGCATCCGCCGACACAATTTGACAATCCAAAAAGATTCAAATTGTTTGAGGCTTTTATCAGATTCTATTCTTTACCACAAGGCAAAGAATTTGATCCTACACTCATCTTTGGTATACTCTTTCCAATATTCTACGGTATGATGGTAGGAGATGCAGGATATGGACTTTTTATACTTCTAGTTTGTCGATGGGTTATTCGAAGAATCGAAGGTGGAAAGAGGGACATTAACATCATGCCGGGTATGTTGCGAAAGTTTGCACTGAATATACTAAAAAGACGACAGATGGTAAAACTTGCAAAAGCAATGACACCAGGTGCTATCATTGCAATAGGATTAGGATTTGTGTTTAACCTCTACTTTGGATTCCATCTTAACGGTTACCTGTTTGGTTTTCTCAATAGTCATCTAGGTTTGCATCTTCCAGCAGATGGAACAATATTCAGTCCAATTACTAGCCTAAGAAAACTATTGCTGATCAGTGGATACATTGGTCTTGGAATGGTCTCATTTGGTCTAATTCTTGGTATTTTGAACAGTATGCGTGAAGGTCTCAAAAAACATGCAATTGGCAAAGTAGGCTGGTTGCTCTTTGGTTGGGGTGTAGTACTCTTTGGCCTTGCGCTAATGCATCATCAACATGTTAATCCAGTACATAGTACACTAGGTGCAGCCTACATAGGCTTGATGATAGGTGGAATTGGACTAATGTTTGTAGGGGAAGGTCCAAGGGCAATCATGGAGTTACCATCCATTGTAAGTCACATACTCTCATACACCAGACTTATTGGTATTTTGTTAGCATCTGTTATCTTGGCTGATGTAATTGACTTTATTTTTATAAAAACATTACATCATTCAATTCCTTTCATTATTCTTGGAACAATAATACTCTTCATAGGTCACATATTCAATATTGTAATTGGTGTCTTTGAACCAGGTATTCAGGGAGCTAGGTTGATCTATGTTGAATTCTTCTCAAAGTTCTATCATGGTAATGGAAGAGCATTCAAACCATTTGGAACTGCAAGAAAGTTTACCTTTGACCAATACGAAATGCAAATAGAAAAGAAATAGAAATTCTAATAATATTTTAATTCATTAACGTCCAAAATTCTTGTACAATATCTACACCTTAGAACAAGTCCTGTTTTGTCAACAACGTCCATGATAGGTTGAATATCCTCATCACTATTTGTTATACAATCTGGATTTGAACATCGAAAAATTCTCTCTATTTGATTTGGCAAGGCAACACGTCTCTTCTCAACTAGTTTGTAATCTCGAATTATATTTACTGTTGCCTTTGGTGCAATAAGTGCAAGTTTGTTAGTATCTGTATCCTGTAGAAATTTATTCTCAACTTTTATGATATCTTTTTTTGCAACTTTGGAGCTTGGAACATTTAGTGCAATTGTAATTACATTACCATCTCTACCATCTATTCCCAATGCACTCAATACTTTGAGTCCTTTTCCAGATTCAATATGATCAATTACAGTTCCGTTTTTGATTCTCCTTACAATAAGATCAGATTCTGACATTGGAATAGTTTGTATACTACTCATATATAATAGTGAATTGCTAATGAGCAATTCTTTTTTCCAAAAAGATATTGTCTCAGTGAGAGATTTTGATAAACAAAAGTTTGAAACTGTTTTTCAAGCAACTGACAAAATAATTGAGATGAACCCCAATGAGAGAAGGGAGCTTGTACGTGGAAAGACCCTTGGATATCTATTCTTTGAACCTAGTACCAGAACTAGACTAAGCTTTGAGGCAGCAATGGCCTCAATCGGGGGTGCCTCTCTTGGAATTTCTGATGCCTCATCATCTTCTGCAAAAAAGGGTGAAAGTCTTGCTGATACGGTAAAAATCATGTCTTTGTATTCCGACGTCTTGATTCTTAGGCATCAACTTGACGGTTCTAGCAGATTTGCTGCTGAAATTTCAGAAAAGCCACTGATTAACGCAGGAAGTGGCACAGAGGAGCACCCAACACAGGCAATTCTTGATCTTTATACAATTAGAAAAGAAAAAAAGAAGATTGACGGTCTGAAAATAGGAATTGTTGGAGATCTAAAATATGGAAGAACTGTATACTCTCTTTTGTATGCATTAAGCAATTATAACGTTGATGTAAAACTTATATCTCCTCCTTCACTTAAAATCCGATCTGACTCAACTTATGAGATAAGAAAGAAACTTCAGTACACTGAGGCAAGTGATCTAGAAGAAAATATTGAAGATCTAGATGTAATATATGTAACAAGAATACAAAAGGAAAGATTTGCTGACATTGAAGAGTATGTTAAAGTAAGAGGAAGCTACAAAATTGGCACAGACATTGTTAAGAAAATAAAAAATGATGCCATCATAATGCATCCGCTACCACGTCTTGATGAGATATCTCCAGAGATTGATTCTACAAAACAGGCCAAGTACTTTAAACAAGCGCAATATGGAAAAGATACACGTGCTGCACTTCTTGCATTAATTCTTAATGAAAATGGAATATAGTAATATTAAAGAAATAAAATTTTTTACATTGCAACTAGCTTAGCATTATCCATTTTTTCGTTTGTCTGAAAGTCTCTTGTCATTATGCTAATCTTTGAAGCATCTCCATGTAACAAGAAAAGCTCCATGCATTTGTTACCGTCTACTTTACTGTGGAGATGCGTACCGATCAAATCTTCGTGATTGTGTTTGATTCCAGTAACAACTTGTTCAGATTCTTCATCATGAACAACCATGAGAATTGCATGAATCGATCCAGATAGAGTGCCATGCTGTTTTTCTTCTGCCACTAGATTTCGAATACCTGCTCGAATAATTTCAGACCTACCAGAAAATCCCATCGTCTTTTGTATTCTATCTAATTCAGAAAGTATCTCATCATTGAGAAATATACTGATCACCCATACCGAATTATGATTATTAATTATATTTAAATTAATATGTAATAATTAATAATTATAATTAATATATAATATGAAAATTAATAGAAAAAGGATTATATATTAATAACATAATGTATATCATGTGGGTTCAGGCAAGAGAGTAGCAATAATTGGAGGAATAATTGCATCGGTCATAGTTGCAATTTTTGCTGTATCGATGAATGCCAATATATTTGAACAAACAAAGATGCCACAAAATTCTATTCAGAATATCTCAAATACAAATTCAAAACTCAAGGTAATAGCATCATTTTTTCCAATGTATGAATTTACAAGAAATGTAGCAGGAGACAGAGCTGATGTGAGTGTCTTTATTCCGATTGGTTCGGAACCACATGGATGGGAGCCTCCGACTCAACAAGTACAAGATGTACAAAATACCCAACTTTTCATATACAACGGAGCTGGCATGGAAGCATTTATCCCTGTATTTGTATCTACAGGTAATTTTCCAAATACCACATTTGTCAGAGCATCAACAGGAATTGTAATGCATGATGCAGATGTTACACATATGGACTCGGATGAAGCAGGTCCAATTATTGCGCAGGGAGGAAAGGATCCACATGTATGGAATGACCCCATACTTGCACAGCAAGAGGTAAGAAATATTGGAAATGCCATGGAAAAAGCTGATCCTGCAAACGCCCAATACTATGAAAACAATACAGTTGCATACATTGCAAAGCTAGCCAAATTAGATCAAGATGTAAGGTCAGGATTATCAAACTGCAAGCTGCATACGTTTGTATCATTTCATAATGCATTTAATTACTTTTCACAACGATATAATTTAACAGATATTTGGGTATCGGGACTAGCACCAGAAGCAGAAGTAGCCCCACAAGATCTTGAACGAGTGGAAACTTTGGCTAAACAAGCTCACGTAAAAGTAATCTTTTCCGAAGATCTTGTAGATCCTAAACTTGCTCAATCTCTAGCAGCTGACATTGGTGCTAGAACAGAAGTATTGAGCCCTCTTGAGGGTATAAATGACACTGAACAAAAAGAGGGTGTAACATTCCTCGATAAATGGTATCAAAACTTGGCTGGACTCAAAGATGGAATGGAATGCCAATAAATATACTTGATGTAGAAAATGTTTCTGCAAGTTATAATGGATCTTTAGCTATAAACAAGATTACATTTAATGTACAAGAAGGCGATCTTCTGGGAATAGTTGGACCAAATGGTGCAGGTAAAACTACATTATTTAGATCAATTCTTGGATTACAAAGTTATCAGGGGAAGATCAAGTTGTTTGGATCCGAGGTAAATCTACATTCCTCATTACTTCCGATGATAGGATATGTTCCACAAAAAGTACATTTTGAACAAAACTTTCCTGCTACTGTATTTGATATCATAGCAATGGGGCTCTTGTCAGAGAAAAAATTACGAAAAGGCGCTAAGTTGATTCAAAGTTGTGGCTGTTGTTGGAACAGAATATTTGGAGAATCAAGCAAAGATAATGAAAAAATAGAAAAAGTGATTGAAATTGTTGGATTAGAGTCACTAAGAGATCACAGAATAGGTGAACTGTCAGGGGGAGAGCAACAACGTACATTCATTGCACATGCCCTTGTGAAGGAACCTGCGTTGTTGATATTGGATGAACCAGTCACTGGCGTGGATATGGAAGTACAAAATAAATTTTATTCAGTGCTTAGAAAGGTCAACAAGGAAAATAAAATTACAATAATATGGGCTTCACACGATCTTACTGCAATTTCCGATCATGCGACCAAAGTAGCATGCATGAACAGAGACTTGTTTTTCCATGGCGAAAGAGATGAATTTTTCTCAAACAAGGATCTACTAAAAACCTATTCAGAATCAGCAATGCAGATGCATATGCACAATCACAAAGGTAATTAGATGACTCTTGATTTCTTGGCGATTGGTTTTATGCAAAGAGGCTCTGGTTACAGGCGTAGCCGCAGCAATTTGCTGTGCGATGGTTGGATTGTACTTGGTATTAAAAAGATATTCACTTTTTGGTGATGCTCTCTCTCATATGGCATTTGGCGGCATAGCTCTTGGATATTTTTTAAATATCTATCCAATTTGGACTGCAACTGTAGTTTCTGTTTCCGCGGCATTAGGAATTACAAAATTAAGAAAAAGTACCAAGATATCTGGAGATGCAGCCATTGCTGTACTATTATCAAGTGGATTGGGCATGGGAGTAATACTTGTCAGTGCAGCTCATGGATTTACCATTGATCTTTTTAGCTTTCTCTTTGGAAGTGTTTTGCTGACCTCTACAAGCGACGCATTATCACTTGTAGGAATAAGCTGTGCTATTATTGCAGTACTAATCATATTGAAAAAACCATTACTACATTTTACATTTGATGAAGACCAGGCAAAAGTAAATGGTATCGCTGTGGAGAAACTAAATTATCTTTTCATAGCTCTAGCAGCTGTCACTGTAATCATAACAATGAGAGTAGTAGGGATATTGCTTATTACCGCACTGATAGTTTTGCCCAACATAACAAGCATGATGATGGGAAAAGGATTCAAAAAAACAATGATCATTTCTATTTCTTTATCAGTGACAGCAACAGTATCTGGAATAATCATATCATATCCTCTTAACTTGGCACCGTCGGGAACTATAGTCATGCTAATGGTTGCAATGTATGTAGGAACACTAATAGCAAAATATGCTGGTCTATTTTCAACAAAGACACTGGATAAAAATAATCTAGCTATAGCAAATTAATTTTTTATCACTTATTGAAACGATTTTAGAATTTAACAAAGTGTTTAAGGCGGATTCTTAGAAGACAAAAAAAAATAAAAAATTGGGAAGAGTTTCGAATTCACCATGATCACCTGATTATTTTACGACGCAGAAAGTTTCCATTCTCTTCTCACGTATGATGGCGATACACTCGATCAATTGATGATGTGTACTCAAAATTAGGGTTCAGACCTGGATAGTTTGATAATCCATTTATGAATCGTACCTTGATGTTTATATCCTACCTTTTGATGTATTAATCTCATGGCAAAAACTAGAAACCTTCCAAGTCATGATAGATTAAAACAAGAACACCTTCGATTAAGACAAGAACATGAGAGATTAAATAGAGAACATCAAAAATTCCGTATGGAACATGAAAAATTTCACTTGGCTTTCTTAAAACATCACAAAGAACATGAAAAATTACGTAAGGAACATCAACGACTTTCGGAATTTCATGAAAAACACCATAAAATGCATGAAGCTCATCATGACTCTCATGAGATTCACCACAGAAAACATGATGCTCATAAAAAAAGTCATGCTAGATTTCATAGAAGCTGAGTACTTTAGGTTCGCATCGGTTTGTATCCATTCTAAAGTTTTACGACAAGCAGCAAATTCTACAGCGTAAAGAGAGGGGATTTCCCAATAAGATCAAAACTCCTATTATCGCGTATGCTTTTCCCAGCGTATCTTGAACAGTACCAAGTCTTACCGGATTTTTATTTACACTTATTTGACAAGTTTTTGAAATTCTGGATTATTAAATAACCTAAGAAACGCTTTATCCTTTCTAACTCTCTCTTTGAAAATTTCTTCTTCTTTATCATCATGCGCATGCTCGTGTTCATGATGTTTCTCGTACTCATCAAATGCAGATTTTAATACTTCTAGTGCCTCCTCATCATTTTTTTGCATCGCCAAGCTTCGGGCTTTGCAATAAAGTGCATTTGAATCATGGCTGTCGTATTTTAACGCCTTGTCAAAATATTCAAGTGCCTTTGTATATCTTCCTAAAAGGTGATAGGAAATTCCCTTGTTTATGATAACATCTGTATTCTTTGGATCTTTTTTTAGGACTTTGTCAAAATAAGATATGGCTTCATTTGGATTGTTTGTCTCATTAAGCGCTATTCCAAACCGCATGACTGCATCTAAATCTGTAGGATTGATTTGGAGAGTTTTTCTAAAACAATCACTGGCTTCTTGGTATTTCCCTAGTTCTAATAGGGAATTTCCTTTATTGCAAAGTGTATCGACATCATCCTGTTTTATCTTCAATGCCTTGTCAAAACAGTGTATGGCTTTTTTATGATTTTTTAGCCCGGCGTATACAATTCCTTTATTATTTAAAATCTCTAGATCATGTGAAAAAATTTTCAAGGCTTCATTGTATGTACTTATTGATTTGCCATGTTTTCCAAGTGCTGTTAGCGCATTAGCTTTATTGCATAGAGCCTCTATGCTTTTGGGTTTTATTCGTAATGCCTTGTTAAAGTATAAGATGGCATCAAAGTAAATTCCTGCATCATACAAAGTTGTTGCTTTGTTGTACAAGACATCAAAGTCGTAAGAATTTATTTTTTCTGCCATGTCGTAGAATTTTATGGCATCTTGAAATTTTCCTAATTCTGAAAGCAAGGTTGCTTTGTTAATTAAGGATTCAAAATCGCCTGGGCATATTTTTAAAATCTTGTTGTATTGTTTAATAGTCTTTTTTATAATTTCCGATGTTTGTAAAATGTATGGCGCTTTTATACAGAAAAACAATGTATGCTTTTTGATTTTTATTTATTTTTTCAAGTGAAGTTTTCTTGTTCATTGCATTTTGACTCGTGTTGAATATTGCAATAGAAAATTATTCCTTAATGATTGAAATTACCTCTGAAGGTTCTTTGAATAATTCTGAATTAATTTCATGCACTAATCCCCATGTTACAGCTTCATCGGGAGTAAATGTAGTCCTTTGCTGCATGATATTTAGAACTTCAAGAACTGTCTTTCCTGTGTTGGTTGCTATGACTTTTGCCACATTTTGTTTGTATGCTGTCAACCGTTTTAGTATCTCATTAATCTCACCTTCCTCTAGACTTGATTGCTGAAATGTCCAATGTGGATCATGAATCAAAAATTTTGCATGCGGTACTGAAATACGTCTGTTGCCAATGCAATAAAGCACTGTTGCTATAGATGATACAGTTCCAATGTTGTAGGTAGTTATTTTCACAGATAATCCTTTCAGATAATTATATCCAGTCAAACCCGCAGCTGTATCTCCACCGTGTGAAGAGAGAAGAAGTACAAAATCCTTTATGCCTTCTTTCATCTTATCGTCAATGGTATTCATTAATGAATTGACTGTAGAATTATTAATAGGACCATGTAGTCTGATTGCAACAGATTTTGATTTTAGCTCTTGCGTCATGTTTGTCTTGAATTTATTTTTTCCTCAAGCTGAAGTATTTTTTGTATTTCTGTTGAAGATGTATCCAAGACTCTGGAAATGAAAATCCATCCATGTGTATCTTCAATGTCATCTTTTGCAGGATGCCATTCTGAGGTTCCTGGATTAAATTTAATTACCTTGCTTACATCTGTCGCATTTTTCAGATTTTTACTCTTTACATAGTAGATGTTGATATCGGTTAGATCTCCATCTGAGAAATACAATGGCTTGTAAAAAATATCTGTAAATCCAATCTGAAAAACTGTAGTGGTATTAGAACCGCGATAATCTAGAATACAGGTAAAAAGATCGCCCTCACTTTCAAGCTTGTATGCATGAAATTTTGACTTTGATTTTAGTTTGTAAATTATGCTCATATTTTTCCACAAAATAAAAAAAGATTTAGTGGCAAGAAATATTCCTTGCCTCAAATGCCTCATTCATTGTCAGGTATTCTTCTATCTTCGTCTTGACATCTTCTGGACTGGTATCATCCATTCCTGAGAATCCCATCTTGAACGAGATCATATTTCCTGATACGCTAAGGTTTGCAAGTTCTACATCTGCGTATATATTGGATATCTCATTTGCCCAATCTTTTGGATCTGATACGCCATATCCATTTGTCTCAATGTTTACAGAGATCATTTTGGTCATATTATTATTAATTAATTAATTAGCATATAACTTTTATTATTAAAATTCTGAATATACTATAAAAGCTATTAATAATATAGTAAACCTTAATAATATCATTAAAGATGGATTGTCAATGAAAAGCGACTTGAATCAAGTACAAAATACAGTACACTTTACAAATGTACCAATTGAGAAGAGAAACAGATTACAAAAAATGATTAAGAAAAATTCAGTATTGTTAATGGGAACAATTTCTGTTTTATTGATTATAACTTCAATGTCTACAACAAATGTATTTGCACAAGACTATTCCACTTCACATTCTGTACCAAAATTACCGTCTTGCTTTCAACATCCTTCTCCTAAAGTAGACTGGAGTAACTGTATAATGGCACAAAATCAGTATCATTTTTCTGACATGACTGGGGCAAATCTCTCCGGAACCATTATGCAAAATCCATTGTTTTATGATGTGAATCTTTCAGGAGCAAACATGAAAAACTCTGTCTTGTCTGGTGGTGATTTCTCATACTCCAATCTGTCCGGTGCAGATCTTAGAGGAGCAGACCTGAGAAACATTGACTTTTATCATGCTAATCTATCTGGTGCAGACCTACGCGGTGCAAATGTCCTTGGTGCAAGATTTGTCGGTGCAGAATTTAGTAATGCCAATTTATCTGGCCTTGACATGTCGCACACCAACATGATAGGCGCAGATCTGTCTGGTGCATATCTTGTAAATACTAATCTTGTAGGTGCTGATATGAGGGGTGCCACTTTTATTACTGCATCTCTTCAGGGTGCTAACCTTCAACAAGCGTCTGCAAATGGAGGTAGTTTTGCAAATTCTGATCTTACTGGGGCAAATGTGAAAGGTCTTGACTATTCTGGTATGGACATGTCGTGTCATGGAAGTCCGATATGTCAATGAATAATCTATAACTAAAATTTATTTCTAAATTAAAATCAAGTAGTAGTTAATTTTACATGTTCCATTTCATCACTTGCTTGGAATTCACGTGACATTTCATTGATCTTTGCTGCCTTGCCATTAAGTATGAACAATTCAAGACACTTGTTATTCTTTATCTTACAATGAAGATGTGTCTGTATTATGTTTTCATATCTGTGTTTTATTTTTGTAACAGATTCTTCATCATCTTCTTCATGTGTGACTGTCAAGACACATCCAATGTCGCCAGTTTGTTTCTCTTTTTCTAGTTTGTCTGATAAAAGCATCCTTATTCCTGCTCTTATTAATTCAGATCTACCTGTAAAACCAAACTCTTTCTGAAGATCATCCATTTCTTTTAAGATATTATCATTAAGAGATATACTGATAATTCCCATGCAAAATTATGATTATTAACTGTATATAAAGTTAGTATGGAATAATTAATAAATTGTAACAATTTATAATATGGAAATTAATAACAAAAGATTATAAGTTATTAATATGATATCTTCTATGTGAAGTCTGGACAGAAGATTGCAATAATAGGAGGAGGAATTGCAGCTGCAATAATTATAGCTGTTGTTGTTTTGACAAGTACTAGTATTTCTCAACAGCAAAACACACAAAGTACAATATCATCTGCTAATCTAAATTCAGCATCAAAGATACAAATAGTTGCAGCTGAAAATTTTTGGGGTAGTTTAGTATCTCAGCTTGGAGGAACGCACGTCCAAGTGCTGAGTATAGTTTCAGATCCTAATGCAGATCCACATGAATACGAAAGTAACAATGCAGATGCCCAAGCAATTGCAACTGCTAATTTTGTAATTGTCAATGGAGCCGGGTATGACGATTGGGCTATAAAAATTATTGCGGCAAGTAATAATCCAAATCAAAAAGTTTTGAATGTTGCAGATCTTATCGGGAAAAAAAGTGGTGACAATCCTCATTTCTGGTATGATCCTGTTTATGTAAATGAAACTGTGAATAAGATGTATTCAAATCTCGTTTCTATCGATCCCACCAATGCTGCATATTATACGCAACAGTATACTAACTTGAATGCATCACTTGGACAATATAATAGTAGAATCAACGAGATCAAGCAGCAGTATCATGGCACAAGAGTAGCAGCCACAGAAAGCATTTTCGAGTATATGGCAAATGCTACAAGCCTTGACCTAGTCTCCCCTCCTGAATTTATGGAAGCTGTTGCTGAAGGAAATGATCCCCCGGCACAGAGTGTTGTACAATTTCAGCAGCAGCTACAAGGTCAGGGTGGAAATGTGACCGTGTTGGTCTACAACGAACAAACAGTAACACCACTCACGCAAAGTATCAAGGCACTTGCCGCTAAACAAGGCATTCCGATTGTTGGTGTAACGGAAACCATACAACCACCCGATGTTTCATTCCAAGATTGGATGAATAGTGAATTACTCTCTCTCCAAAACGCACTTAATGCCCAAGCCCTCGGACAATGATAAATGAGTGCATTGCATTCCAAGATTATTACAGCTGAGCATGTGGTAGCTGGCTATCCTACCAAGACCGTCTGGAGTGACGCCAGTTTTGATATTGATCAAGGTGAATTTGTGGCAGTTATTGGTCCTAACGGAGCAGGCAAGACAACTCTATTTCGTTTGCTTCTAGGATTACAGCAACCAATTAGCGGCACTATTAAGATATTTAATGCACTGCCTAAGCGTGGAAATCCGCAGGTTGGTTATGTGCCCCAGCGTCACACAATTGACAGCGAAACTAATGTTGAATCTCTTGAATTAGTACGACTAGGTTTTTCCGGCAAACAGTGGGGTTTTAATTTATTTTCTCAAAAGGATCGTAAAGCTGCTTTTGATGCATTAGAAGCTGTTGGAGCAAAAGAGCTTGCACATCATCCTCTCAGTGTATTGTCAGGTGGAGAACTGCAGAGGATATTTCTAGCAGAAGCATTGGTAAGTAATCCTGATATATTATTACTCGATGAACCATTGTCAAATCTTGACATGAGACGCGAGAAAGAATTGTTGCACCTTGTTAATAATGTGGTTCGATCGCGTAACGTAACAGCATTACTAATTGCTCACAACATTAACCCTCTTCTACCATTTCTTGATAAAGTAGTTTACATTGCCAATGGCAAGCTTGCAACTGGGAAACCAAAAGATGTCTTGACATCAGAGTCTCTTACAGCTTTGTATGGAGTTCCCATTGAAGTACTGAAAGATTCCAAAGGCAATCTTGCAATTATAGGCATTGAGGATAGCCATGGTCATGAATAGCGCTGCCTTCAGTATTAATTTACTTGCTGACTTGCAACAG